>JAIPIH010000003.1 GCA_021734835.1 Candidatus Cloacimonadota bacterium
CGTAAGAGAAACAGGTGATTATACAGTGATCTGGAATGGTACAGACAATTCTAACAAGTCAGTATCCAGCGGTGTATATTTCTACAAGATGAAATCAGGTAACTACACAGCAACTAAGAAAATGATCCTGATGAAATAGTTAACTATAAACAGAAAATACCCCGATTTACTGTCGGGGTATTTTTTTTTAATTGGTTAAAGATCTAACCTGATCCAGATTTTGCATTGCATCTTTAAAATCAGGCCAGATTTTCAGAGCAAGTTCAAAATTTGTTTTTGCTCTAGAAGGTTCCTTTTTTCTCAAATAAGAATATCCTATCAAGTTATAAGTCTTAGCAATTTCCTTATCTTTTTTTAAAGTTGTAACAAAGATTTCTCTATCATATTTACAAGGAGAAATAGGTTTTGATAGAAAAGTAATTACTGCATTATGGATCTCATGTTTACTTTGAGATGAATTCTTCACACTTTTTAACATACCGTAATAAGAATTCTCAAGAGTCAATTTGTTTTCCAAAGCTGAATTAAAAGCGGCAATTGCTAAATCCCATTTTTGCAGATTCAGATAGATTTCACCTAAATATTGATAGGAATAAATAGGGTAGGGATTTGTTTCGGCAGATCTGATATAATTTTCTACAGCTAAATCATACTCACCTTTGTTTTTATAAATATTAGCGAGATTGTAATAATTATTATGCATATTTTTAATATCTTTTTTTATAAGATGATTAAATATTTTGACAGCATCATCATAACGATTTAACTGCATATAAGTTATCCCCAGATTACCAATGGCATCATAATATTCCGGATAAATATGAATAGCTTTTTTATATTGCCTTATAGCAGCTTTGTAATTCCCCTTTTTTAAGAATATATCACCTGCAGTTTTTGTGTCTGAAGCTTCTGATCTTTTGCCCTCCGCTGATACAACGGTCAACCATGTCGGCTGTATCAAAGAAATACAGCCAAATAAGATCAATAATACCCAAATTAACATCAAACTATAACGAATAAATCTATTTTCAGGATCTGAATTTTGCTTTTTAGCATGTGTTATGGATGATGAAGATGACATTGTACCCTTCCTGTTTTAATTGATTAAATTTTTTACATGCTTCAGGTGTTTTGAGAATGATCACCTGTAACGGTTTTAATTTAACAGAGTTGAAAATAAATTGTGGTTTATGTTTTTCAGGAAATCCATTTCCACCCAAACCGTCATGTCCGCTTCCGATAATTAAAATATTCTCTGAGAAATGGCAGATTGTATTTATATCTCTTGCATTGAAATCATGTTTTTTGTCGACTAATCTAAAAGTACCATTCTCAAAGATCATGATATCAAAGAAAAGTATGGGAATACCTTTGTAGATCGTTAATCCCTTATTGTAATGGGTAATACCCTTATCCCGATACTTTAGAAAAAAAACTCCCTGTCCTAAAATGTAGATAATAAGAACTCCGATAAAAATTAATTTTATCATCTTCTTTTGAGAAAAATGTATAATGAGAAATACTATAATGAAAATTAGTGAAGAAATAGCTACAGTATGCCATATAAATTTTGTATTAGTTAATTGTGAAGAAATGGAAAGTAAGATAAAAGTGAATATCATCTCGAATACCAGGAGAGCTCTAGGATTTTGAAAATAACTTTTTAACTTCTGCTCTCTGATCTTCCAATCCTGATTTATTATTTTCCCCTGCTCAATAACGAAATAAATAAAAACTAATCCTATTATTGTTCCCCAAGTATCTTTCCCAATGTCGCCAAGATCAAAAATCCTGTTGGAAATATGAATTTGAATGAATTCGTCGAAAGTCGAGATGGATATTGCAGTTAGGAAAACAAATAATATAATAGCTGGATCGGATCTCTTTTTCGATTTAAAATATTTATAGGCAATAAAAGAAAAAATACCATAGGCAAAGTAATGCCAATTATGTTGTAATTCATAGTAACTGTGGTTGAAGTAAAAATCAGACATTTTCTGTCCCAATACCATTAAAGCAGCTATAACTATTAGTGCTGTAATTCGAAACAGATTAACATATTTGAAATT
Source organism: Candidatus Cloacimonadota bacterium (assembly GCA_021734835.1). GTDB lineage: Bacteria > Cloacimonadota > Cloacimonadia > Cloacimonadales > TCS61 > Tenebribacter. The sequence continues at coordinate 2,070 of JAIPIH010000003.1, forward strand.
TTGGATGATAAGAATGATAGCTATTGTTAAAGCAATGATGACAATATAAGGGATAGATATATTGATAAACTGAAAGTTTAATAACGAAAGTTTGCCGATAAATGCTTGCAGATAATTTTGCAGCAATAGAAATGGTGTTGTAATTAATAGAAGTGCGTATAATATTAGGTTTATTAATGGTGAATAAGATTTTTTCTGTTTGTGTGATTTCACTATACTCTCCTTTAGAATGAGTTTGCCTAACACTTTGGATAACAAATAAATTATCAAAAAAATATTTGTCATGTTTTTTATTATAACTAAACAGCAGACAATAAATATTCTTGACATTAGAAAGTACTTTTCAAGAGTAATAGAAATTTAATAAAGAGGTGGATATGAAAAAGTTGCTGGTGATTTTACCTTTATTACTGATCTATAGCCTTTTGCTATCTCAACCAATGATCAAATTTGATAATTTAGAGCATGATTTTGGGAGAATTAAAGAAGAAGGCGGACCTTATAATACTGAATTCATTTTTACTAATACCGGCGATGAACCGTTTAAACTGATAAAAGTAACTGCCGGCTGAGGATGTACGGTACCCAGTTGGTCAACTGGTGAGATTATACCTGGGCAAAAAGGAAGTATTTCAGTTGAGTTTGATGCTAATAATAGACCTGGAAAGATCAATAAAACCATTAAGGTGATTACAAGCATTGATGATAATGTCATGGTCTTAGCTGTAAAAGGACATATTATTAGTACACCAGGTAAACTTAGAAAAAAGATAGGATCAATTACAGCAGATAACGATATCGTTAATTTCGGCGATCATAAAAAAGGTGAAAAACTTTCCAAAAAAATCATTATTCACAATATTACCGAAGATACCTTGAATATCTCAGCTGTAGAACTTCCGGAAGGCATTTATGTTGAGATCAGTCCCGATGTACTGAAACCATCTGAATACGGGGAACTGAACATGATCTTTGATTCACATAAAAGTGAATATGGGAAAATAAATTCATTCATTAAAATCAATATTGAAGCTCCGGAAATTACTACAACCGGGCAGATAAAATTTTTTGCAAATATTATAGAGGATTTTTCTTTATTAACTGCTCAGGAATTGGTTAATGCTCCTGTTATATCAATTGATAACAATACCATCTTCCTGAAAGATCTGCCTTATCAAAAAGTATCAAAAAAAATTGTTTATATTACGAATAAAGGGACAAGAGATCTTAAAATTCGCAACATACAGACCACCGACGATAGATTTTCCGTAGAGCCATCTGAATTCGCTATTCAGTCTGGTAAAAGCAGTTCATTTACTATTAATATTAAACCGGAAAAAGGTGATAAGAAACTAAAGTCAACGGTTACAGTGATCTCAAACGATCCCGAACGCAGCAGAGAAAGTTTTACCATCGTAGCTGACGTAATAGCTTCAGAAGATAATTATGATCTCGATTTTGTAATCGATGTAAAAGTGTTTAAAGCCAGTAAAATTATTAAAAGTTTTGCTGACAATGATGATTTCGTTATCCTGGACGTAAGAACTAAGCCTGAATATACAGCAGGCTGCCTAAGTGAAGCTGTAAACATTGATTATAAAGCTCCTGATTTTAGAAAAATAATCAGCCTCTTGGATAAGAATAAAATATATCTGGTTTATTGCAAATCCGGTTTCAGAAGTTTAAGATCGATCGAAATTATGGCAGAATTAGGATTTGAGAATATATATCATATGCAGGAGGGATTTGACGGCTGGAAAGCTCAGGGATTGGAATGGATATATCCTGATAAATAAATATGCAGACCGGACGTTGTACATTGCAACCAAATTTATATTATACTATATCTGAGTATGGGGAGACCGTAATTTTGTGATCAGGATATTTAGCGCGAAGTTTTAAATTATTTGGAGGAGCTAAATGAAAAAAATATTAATAATAACAGTGATTTTACTAATTACGGTGATCTTGATCTCAAAACCAATAATAGAGTTTGAGACCATGCACTATGATTTTGGTAAGATCAAAGAGGCCGGTGGTCCGCATAAATTTAATTTCAAATTCACAAATACTGGTGATGAGCTATTCCGCGTGCTCGATGTCAAAGCCGGCTGAGGATGTACTGCTCCCAGCTGGTCAGCTGACGAAATTAAACCGAGACAATCAGATGTTATTTCTGTTCTGTTTGATTCCAATAACAGATTAGGCGGATTTAAAAAATATATCGAAGTTTATACAACTATCCGAGATAAATATTATTTATTGTCACTCGAAGGTTATGTTATCCCAACACCAGGCAAAATGAGATCTAAGATCGGTCCCTTGGATGCCTCAACTAATTTCCTGCCACTTAAAGATATATTTTTAAATACGATCTTATCGGAAACTATAAGTATTTTTAACAGCGGAGATGATACAATTTATATTCAACCGCTAAATATACCTGAAAAAATTATCATAAATGTAGAACCGGAAAAACTGACTGTCGGACAAGCAGGGGAGATCAAGCTTATCCTGAATACAACTGATTCTGAATTTGGAAAGTACATTCTTCCATGTAGTTTTGAGATCATTCAAAACAAAACAAAAACTATTGGTAATATATCGGTTACATATAATATAGTTGAAGATTTTGAGTCCTTATCAGAAAAAGACGCAGCTAATCCACCTGTGATTAAAACTGCTGACTTGATCGACCTGGGAAAAGTTGAACCAAATGAAATTACTACCAGAGTGATTACAGTTGAAAATCTTGGAAAGAGGGATCTTCTAATTCATAGGATAACATCGTCAAATAGTATGTACTCTATCACTCCGAAAAAATTAGCTATTGCACCGGGGAAAACAGGTGCTTTCAAGATCAGTCTCTTTCCCACTATAGAAAGGAATAACATCATATCAAAACTGACCATCATTTCTAATGATCCACAATCAAGCGTGATTAATTGCACAATTACAGGAAAAGTTGTTCAATCTGATCTACAACAGAGTAGTGTTATTGATGTTTCCATCTTAGAGGCTGAGTCAATTATTGCAAACCAACAAGGAAATGTTAATTTTGTTATCCTGGACGTAAGAACTAAGCCGGAATATGAAGCCGGCTGCATTAATGAAGCTGTTAACATTGATTTTAAAGCTCCTGATTTTAGAAAAATAATCAGCCTCTTGGATAAGAATAAAATATATCTGGTTTATTGCAGATCCGGTTTCAGAAGTTTAAGATCGATCGAAATTATGGCAGAATTAGGATATGAGAATATATATCATATGCAAGATGGATTTGACGGCTGGAAAGCTCAAGGTTTGGAATTCATCTTTCCCAAAAAATAAGTTTAAGCAGGATGTTAGCCTGACAAAAAAATATTATGATCATTTTTATTAATTATCCTGATCTTTGATTTTTCTAAATGGGCTTTGAAATCAGTGTGAATTGAAAATTCCTTAAATTCAATTTCTATTTTAAACAGCTCAAAGATCAGAGTTAAATCAATAAATCAACTTAAAATCTCATAAATTTATAATCTTCTGAATTTGAAGTAGATACAGTGATAAATCAATAAATCAGCTTAAAATCTCTATACATAGTAAGTTCAAGAAATAAATGTAAATAGCGATATCTAATGCTGTTTCAAGTTGCTGTGAGTTGTGAGGAAATTCTTAATATTTTTAGATATTTATAAGAAAATTATTTGACAGATTCAGTTAAAAAAACAACTAATGGCGTTATGGAAAAGTTAAAAAATGTTGATGTTCTTATTAATTGTTTGAGAACTAAAATATTTGATGGAAAAAAGATCGTTAATATCGTAGTTAAATTTGAAACGTTAATATCGTTTTTCTGGTATTCGCATTATAACCTTCAATTTCAAAAACCTGGTTTTTTAACCGTTAACAAATTTTATTAGGAGAATTTATGAAAAAGGGAATAATTTTTTTATTGGCTTTGTTGTTCACAGTTAGCTTTGCTTTCGCGGCAAAAAGCGCGCCAATTCAGTACGACCCGGCCAACTATCCTGCACCCACAAGACAGGGCGGGGATACTGTGGGAAGTGCGACTGTGATCGCGTCGTTGCCTTACAACGATATTGGCACAACAGCAGGATATGTGGATGATTACGATGAAGAATGTCCATATACAGGCAGTACAGCACCGGATGTTGTGTATGCTTTTACACCGGCTTCAGATGTAGACGTTGTAATCTCACTTTGCGGTGATACTGATTATGACACGAAACTTTATGTCTACGAAAATACCGTAACTCCTGGCACTCCGTTTGCTTGTAACGACGATGAATGTACTAGTGCCTTAGGCCAAGATTATGTTTCAGAATTATCTGGCTTAAGCTTTACTAGTGGCAACACTTACTACATTGTTGTTGATGGTTATGGTGGACTCAGCGGAAACTATGAAATTGATGTAGCACAATACGTAGCAGGTGACACATGCGATGATGCTATAGTTGTTGGTGAAGTTACAGATCTACCATTTGATACTACTATTGCTACTGCCAGTGGATTTGGTACATACATAACAAGCCAAGACTTGTTTTATGTTTATACCGCTCCTTCAGACGGTGCTCTTTATGTAGGATTATGTGATAGTGGCTTTGACACTAAACTAGCACTTTACGGAGATTGTGATCCTGTTTCTGAGATCGCTACAAATGACGATTCATGCGGCTTACAATCAGAACTGATCGATATTCCTGTAACAGCTGGCGATGATTACTACATTCAAGTTGGCGGATATAGTAGTTCTTCAGGTACAGGTCTGTTGGATGTTGCATTTACCAGCTCTTTTGTTCCTGAGCCTCCTACAAATCTAATGGTTACAGAAGATGGCTATGCAACTTGGGAAGAACCAGCTTCTGGAACACCAGATGCGCTATACGAACAACTTGAATTTGTGAGTACTGAGGGTGGTATAAGTTCACAGGACTTTGAAGCTGCATACGATCAGTATGATGCGGAAGGTGCTGATGAATTTATGATCCCAGCTGGTGAAGAATGGACAATTGAAGAAGTTGTAATTTTAGGATCTTACAGTGCAGCCGGTCCTTGTGATCTTGCTAACATCCGTTTCTTTGATGATAATGCCGGAATGCCAGGAACACTCTTGTTTGAATATCTTGATGTTCCAGCAAACCCGGATGTAGATGGAAACCTTGATTGTACTATTGATCCAACTGTTCTTACGGAAGGTACTTATTGGTTAAGCGTACAAGGCCGTCAAGACTTTGCAACTGGTGGACAATGGTATTGGACACGACAAGCAGCTCCAACAATCGGTTATGAATTCCATTGGCAGAACCCTCTGGATGGATTTAGCTCCGGATTCACAACTTGGGTTGCAGGTTCCGTTAACTGGCCAGGCCAAAATGATTATAATCTCAGTTTTGGTCTCTACGGATCAGCCGCTGTAACAGAAGCTGGAAAAACTACTGTTCACACTTATGAGTATGATGCTGTAAGGAATGTTAGGAATACTCCGGTAGAATCTATTGATCCTCTTATCCTTGCAAAAGGACCAAAACTAACAGGAAATAGAAACTTTAATACAAATACAACTCGTGATTTTATAGCTTACAATGTATATCTTGATGGTGCTCTTGCTGGATCAACAACAGATCTCTTCTACCAATACACTGGCTTAGTAGATGGTACTGAATACTTAGCAGAAGTGACAGCTGATTATGACGAAGGTGAATCTGTTCCAATCGATTATACTTTTACTTATGTAGAGCAAACAACTAACTATATCGAAATCGGTGATGGTCAAACTTATGGAGCTTATCCGGTTTATTATGGTGATTTTGCCAACTATTGGGAAAATTGCCATACCCAAACTCTTTATTTGGCTTCTGAACTTGGCGAAGCTACAACATTAACAGAGCTTTCCTGGGAACTTGAACGAATAGCAGCAGCTCCGGATAACTGGTTATCAAATGTTGTTATTAGTATTCTTCCTACAGCTGATGCTGAATTAACAGAAGGTGATTTCTATGATATGACAGGTGCAACAGTTGTATGGTCAAATGCAAATTATGTTCCTGCTGTAGATGTAGGTTGGAATGATCCAATTGATATTACAGATTATGATTATAATGGAACTGACAACTTGATAGTTGATATATTATGGGGAGATAATGGTTATTATGAATCTCCATATTATCGACATATGAGAACTGATGGCGGTGTTACACGTGTACTGCTAGGTTATGCAGATGGTGAAACTCCACCGTTATATGATAATTCATCAACAGAATTTGCTAATATCAGATTCTACTTTGAAAGTGGAACCACTGAAGCTCCTGATGTATTCTTCTCTGAATATATTGAAGGAAGCAGTAACAATAAAGCAATTGAGATCTACAACAATACTGGTGATGTGATCGAGCTTGATAACTATAGAATTAATCAGTCCGTTAATGGTGGCGGTTGGGAATACCAACATATCTTCCCAGCTGGTGCGACTTTGGCAGATGGTGATGTCTGGGTTATTTTAAATGATGCAACTGATCCTGGTTTATTCGATATAGGTGATGCTGATGAAGTCCTGGGCTATCCTAGTGTTGTTCATCACAATGGTGATGATGCACGTGGTCTGGAATATACAGACGACGGCGGAGCAACATGGACACTGATCGATGTAATCGGTAATCCTGATGAAGATCCGGGCAGTGGCTGGGATGTTGCCGGCGTTACTGCTGCTACTCAAAACCATACTCTGGTGAGAAAAGCTGAAATAACAACCGGTAATACAGATTGGATTGCTTCAGCCGGAACAAGCGTAGCGGATTCAGAGTGGGAAGTTTATGAGGAAGACACATTTATGTATCTCGGACAACATCCTGGAACCGGCGGAACTACATTCGATCCACCAACTAATGTTATGGTCGATGATGAAACAGGAACTATTACCTGGTTACCTCCAACAGTCACAGTAATTGAGGATAATTTCGATAGTTATACTCCAGGTGACTTCATCGCTGAAGTTGGTGAAGATTGGACAACTTGGACAGGCAGCCCGGGTAGCGCTGAAGATGCTCATGTTTCAGATGCTCAATCATACAGCCCGTCTAACTCAATCTTAGTGGAAGAAGGTAATGACCTTATTCTGATCATGGACGACTATACAGAAGGTAAAGTAGCAGTTGATCTGATGATGTACGTTCCAACAGGTTATTGCGGATACTATAATCTTCAGCAAACAAGTACTCCGGGACAATACTGGGGTTTCCAGATCTATTTCCAAACTGATGGAACTGTGATCGGAGATGCTGGCGAAGCTGGAGCGCTTAACTTTACATTCAATCATGATGAATGGATGTCTTGTAAGGTTATAGTTGATCTTGATAATGACCTTGCAACATACTATCATGATGGTGTAGAAATGATCTCCTGGCAATGGTCTCTTGGAACATTTGGTAATCCGCAAGTAAACCAATTAGGTGGAGTTAACATCTTTGGTGGTGCTAATACAGGAACTACTGATGTTCCAATGTTCTATGTAGATGATGTTATGGTTGGTGAAGTTCCTGCTGACCTAACAGGCTTCAAACTATATCTTGATTCCTCAGAAGTAACAACAGTAGGAGCAGATGTAGGCGAATATACTTATGAAGGTCTTGATGAAGATCAAACATATTTAGCTGGTATTTCAGCTCTTTATGATCCTGATGAATCAGAAGTTGTAGAAGTAGAATTCACTTATAATCCTGATACTTCATTTGATCCTCCCACAAATCCGGCAGCTGATGTATCGGATTATAACGATGTTGTACTTACTTGGGAAGCACCAAGTGGAGCTGCAGAATGGCTGCGTTGGGATTCAGGTGAGAACTTTGATGCTATAGGTCTTACTGCCGGCGGTACTTTCTTAGTTGCTGCTAAGTGGGATCCGGCAGATCTTACCGAATATGATGGAGCACAAATCACTAAGCTTGAGTTCTTCCCGAACGAAGTGGTTACAGAATACATTGCATATGTATGGGAAGGAGCTAATGCTGGTACGATGCTGACATCAGAAGTTGTAACTACCTATAATGCAGCTGAATTCACAGAAGTAGTGTTCAGCTCTCCTGCTACAATAGATGCTTCTCAGGAGTTATGGATTGGTTATGAAGTAACACATGCTGCAGGTGCTTATCCAGCTGGTTGTGATGCTGGACCGGCAATTGCAGGATATGGTGATTTGATCAGCCAGGACGGTGGTGTAACTTGGGATCCATTATCAGGATTCGGATTAGACTATAATTGGAATCTGGCAGCTTATATAGAATCTGCAGACGGTGAGCCAGTGGTTCTGAGTAATCCTCAAAAGCCGCTTGCAAAACCAGTGAGCAGAGTATTAAATCAAAGTAATCCATTCTCATGTATCCAAACTACTAATTTACGTGAAACACGTTCTTTGAGTGGATATAAGATCTATCAGGATGGTGTGGAAATTGATGAAGTAATGGATCCAGCAACACTTACATATACTGTTGGATCATTAGATGCTGGTACTTACTCATTCACTATAACAGCTGTATATACAGCTCCAGAAGGAGAATCAGTTGAAACAGATCCTGTTTCAGCTGAGATCGTACTGAATCCTCCTTCTAATGTTGATGCACAATCACAACCACCAAATATAATAATTACCTGGGGACCTCCGGCAAGAGGCGTTGACAGTTATAACATTTACCGTAACGGTGAACTTCATGCAGAAAATGTTACGGGTGTTATGTTCATAGATGTTAACGTTCCAACCGGAACATATACTTATAATCTAACAACTGTTTATGATGGTGGTTGGGAATCAGCATTCAGTCCGAATGAAATTGTTGAGCATGTGACTGGAGATGATATCCTGAAGCCTACAGTTACAGAACTTACAGGTAATTATCCAAATCCATTCAATCCTGAAACAACAATCAGCTTCTCACTTAAAGAAGCTGGTCATGTAACAATAAATATTTACAATCTTAGAGGTCAGTTAGTCAAAACTCTTGTAAATACTGAACTCGATAATGCATACTATGAGTATGTATGGGATGGTAAAGATAATAGTGGTAAGTCCACTTCTAGTGGTGTTTATTTCTACAAGATGAAAGCTAAAAATTACAACAGCACTAAGAAAATGATCCTTATGAAGTAAGAGAATTTCGCCCCGACCTTTGTGGGAGGGGCAACTTCTCTGTTAAAAAAAAATACCCCGGTTTTCCGGGGTTTTTTTGTAGTTAACTGAATCTAAATATTAACTAATCCAGATGGACATGGATCATTATATACCATTATCGACAAGACATTTTTGAGATAGGAAAGTGTTTATTTGTATAGAGTTACCATCGGAGAAGATCTGACAAGCTCCATCATATCCGGTGATCATAAGATTATTCCCGAGGAATTTGAAATTCTTTAAAGTAATTTTATGCGGGAAATTAAATCTATTTTTTTTGGAAGTTGAGATGACGGCATATTGCGGATCAACCGCTCGGATAAAATCCGTAGAACTGGCGGTTTTGCTGCCATGATGTCCCACTTTCAGGATATCACAATTCAAAAATTTATCGTAATATGATAAAAGATGAACTTCTCCTTCCAATTCCAAGTCTCCGGAAAATAATACTGAAATATCTTTATAATCTAAGCGACTAACAATAGAAAGATTGTTAATATTACTATCCTGAAACTTGAGATCAGGATGAATTATTTTCAATTTAATTTGATCAATTTTTAAAGATAAAGTATCAGAAATAGTAAGCAGAGAACATTTTTCAGTTCTTTGGGAAAGCCTGCTCCAAATATTTCTGTTTTGAAATTCATCTGTAACAACGAGTCTTTCTACATTTATATTTTGTAAAAGAGTGAACATACCGCCATAATGATCATTATGGGCGTGAGTTAAAACTACATAATCAATAGAACTTATTGCATTTTGTTGAAAATAGGGTAAGGCAGAAGACTTAAATGTACCCAACTCTTTTTCGGGAGGTCCGGTATCAATCAAGATACTGTTATTTTCAGGTGTCTGGATAAGAGCCATATCGCCTAATCCACAATCAAAAAAAGTTATTATGAGTTTATCAGTGCCCTTTCTTCCAAGGAAAAAAAAAGTGCTGATAAAGATCGCAGTTGCGATTATAAAGACCTTTCGCATTTTCCGATTACTTTTAAAAATGTAATATATAGAAATTATACTACAATAACTTAAGATAAACATAGGAATATTGAGAAATATACAATCGAAATGCAGAGGCAGAGCCGCTATTAATTGTGACCACGTATCAAATATTATCATGACGACTTTAAAACTGGCTTGAAAAACAACCAGCAATAGATTTGGAACAGATAAAATGATCAAGCTCAGAGATAAGATCAGAGTTAATAATGGAATTCCTAATAGATTCCCTGCGATACCGTTAAACCCAAATTGATGAAAATGAAAAGCAGTGAGAGGAGCAAAAAAAAGATTTAAAATAAATGAAGTGAAAACAAGTAACAAACATCCATTTACAAGCTTTTTCCAAATACTCATTAGTTTGAGGTCTTTCTTCTTCAGTTTAATAAATTTTACTTTTGGCAAAATATTCAATAATACGAAAACAGCTAAATAGGACATTTGTAATCCGACAGAAAACAGTTGATCAGGATTGACGATGAGTATTATTAAAAGGCTGGAAAAAAGGATGTTATTTGCATCCGGTTTTTGCTGTATGATCTTTGCCAACAAGTATAGGTTGATCATTAATGCAGCTCTTGTCACGGAAGGCGCCCATAAACAGATCCCGGCGTAAGCAATTAAAAAAATCATAATAATGATTCGATTAATATTTCTTTTGTGAATAACAGCATTAAGTACTAAACTCAAAATCAAAGTTATCAAGCCTACATGTAAACCGCTTACAGCCAAAAGGTGGCTCAATCCAGCTCTATTCATAATATTACGTCTGTCTTCTATATCATCACGCTCAGCAATGATAATAGCTTTGATAAAACCGGAATATTCTCCAAATCGTTCTTCTATCCTTTTACGAAGTAATTGTCTGATATCATTAACTATTTTTTGGAATATACTGCCTTCCTGCCCAATTATTTTTACTGGAGTCAAAGACCAGCCGGAACCGTATATTTTTTTTAACTCAAAAATTCTTTGATAATCAATTGAACCAGGATTTGTAGGACCGTTAATGTGATTTATTGTAGCAACTGTTGAGATAACATCACCATACTCAAGTTCTTTAGTAAATGAGAAAAATTTAATTCTCCCCCGGATTTCTTTATCTTTTACCTGCCTCAATTCGAGTAAAAAGCTATAACCTTCGTCTTTTGGTCTCACTTCTGATACAATCATTCCTATGATGGGTTGTTTGATGTTTGCTTGTTTTTCAAGTACAGATTTGATGTGATTTAATGGATACATTGAAGGAATTTCATATCTGAAGACGGCAAGAAAAACCACAATCAAGGATAGACCCAATAAACGTGTTAATTTAAAGAAAGAAAGTAAGAAACAAAATGAGATTACTAAGATAACAATGATAAGCGGAATTGAGGTTAATTTTGCTAGAATTATTCCAAAACCCCATAGTAAGGCAGGAACTATCAAGGCTTGAGTTTTCTTCATTCTAACCCCAAATATAAATTATTCCAAATATTTAACTTCAGTAAGGCAATTTAGAATTAAGCAACTTTAGAAAGAGAGAACTTGTTTTAGATCAGTTTTTTGTAGTTTTGCTTCGTTTGAATATAGACTTTATTATTTATCTCAATGATCTCGTCAATATCAGGATCACTAATATTATCGAACTTATTTACCTGTTTTTCAACTATTTTTGCAATATCAGTGAACATGATCTTTTTAGTTAAGAACAGATCAATTGCTGCTTCGTTAGCAGCATTTACGACAGTAGTTAAAATTCCGCCTTGTTCTGCTGCCTGCAGAGCAATCTGGAATAGTGGATACCTCTTAGTAGAAAGAGGCTTAAAATTAAGATTCGGCAGATCAAGGATATTTGTTTTAGGTAGGGAGGAGATAATATGTTTAGGATAGGTCAGTGCATATAAAATGGGAATTTGCATAGTGGGGAAACTCAATTGTGCTAATATCGAGCCATCAACAAATTCAATGAAAGAATGGATTATGGATTGAGGATGTATTACCGCTTTGATATCTTGATAGGATTTATTAAACAACCAATGTGCTTCAATAACTTCCAGTCCCTTATTCAACATGGTGGCTGAATCTATGCTTATTTTTGCTCCCATATCCCAAGTAGGATGATCAAGCGTATCTTCAACGGTTATCTTATTGAATTCTTTGAGGGGAAGATCTCTGAACGGACCTCCGGATGCAGTTATTATAATAGATCTTACTTCTTCCGGTGTTGAATTCCCCAGTGCTTGTAAAATTGCGCTGTGTTCACTGTCTACGGGCAATATCCGGGATTTAGAAATCTTAAGCATCTGCATGATCTTCTTTCCTGCCATAACCAAAGATTCTTTGTTGGCCAAAGCAAGGTCCTTCCCGGTGGAAATCGTAGTAATTGAAGATCGGAGTCCGGCTGAGCCGGAGATAGCATTCAACACTATATCGCAATCAACAGATTCGATCTTGTATTGTAATTGTTCATCGCCAAATTGAAGATTTGAATGTTCAGGACGATCTGTGATCTGCTTTTGTCGGTCAGGATTAGTAATTACCAGTTCAGTTATATTGAATTCAATTGCGTATTCAAATAACTTTTGGTAATTATCATGCGAAGTTGCCAGAACGATTTCTAAATCATCCCTATGCTGCCTTACAACTTCAAGTGCTGAGATGCCAATAGAACCTGTTATTCCTAAGATCGCTATTTTTTTCATATTACAATTTCAAGCCAACAGAAATGCGATGAGAGTTTTCTAAAACGTTATCATATTCAAATGAATAGTTTATATCCCAATTTTGAATATGAAGGCTTAAACCGGTCGTTACGTTTGTAATGTCATAGCCAAAGAAAATATCAACAGCAGAATGGAGAGTGATCTCATATCCGGCATGATAGTCTAAGCTAAAAGGACCCAGCGCGAGAGAAGCCGATTCATCCCTGTCCTCTGAAAAAATCTCAGTTCGCAAATATGCAATAGATCTCTTTTTCAGTCCAGGCAAAGTGAACCGATAATTAATTTCAGCATCTAAAGATGGATTTACGATTTCATGAGTTCCATTGCCCCATAGGATATGAGTTGTGAAAAAATCTCTAAGCTTGATAGCCAGTATAGAATTTGCATTTAAGCGGAAAAATGAAGAAATATCAGCTCCAAAGCCTTGACCATTTTCTTTCGCCAGATTTCTATAAGCAAATTTAGGCGTAATGCCAATGTTAACCTCTCCAAATTTCCTGGCTAATCCAAAATAGACAATAATATCTGAGTTGTTCACAGAACTATATTTATAAGGACGATTTTCTCCGGAGATTGGTTCATCCGGATTTTCTAATTCGGTTAAAGGAATATTATCTATCCCGATTCGGCAAAGAACGATAGATAGTTTATTGGTTTTGCCCCAGATGGCTGAGGCTGTGTCATAAGTCAAAAGTCCTGTATATTCTTCAGCATGCATCAGTTCAAACCTGTTTTCAGTAACCAGATTTAACAAAGCTGGATTCCAAAAGGCAGTACTGGTTGAATTAACATCAGTTAAACCACAATTACCAAGCGCATAGTTTCTAACTCCGGCACCCAGCTGAAATATTTCGCCGGCATATTTAGTAGCCGACAACTCTAATGACAGGAATAGAATAATCATTATTAACAATAACTTTGTTGCTTTCATTCGTTCCCCCTCGTTACGTAAGTACCAATGATCTTTTTTAGTTGTCCACCGGAAAAAGACACTGATAATTTAGCAGCTTTACCTTTACCGTCAACATTTAATATAACACCATTACCAAATTTACTATGGCTGACAATTTGTCCAATTCTAAAAAATTTCTGATTTTCTGTAACCACACTTCTGTTTTTCTTTTTCTTTTGAGGACGAGGTGCCATTAAATCATAATAACGATTATTTTCAGTATCAATTAGATCATCATCTATCTCCATTAAAAATCTGCTGGGTATAGACAAAGATTTGGATCCGAAAACAGGACGCATACGTGTGTAAGTAAGATGAACAGTTTTTCTGGCTCTTGTGATAGCAACATAGAGGAGTCTCCGCTCTTCTTCTAATTGATGCTCATTATCAAAAGAACGAGAATGGGGAAGAAGCCCGTCTTCTAGACCTGCAATAAAAACATGATCAAATTCCAAGCCTTTAGCGTTATGCATAGTCATAAGTTTCACCGATTCGATCTCTTCATCTAGATTATCCATATCAGTTTGCAGAGAAATACTCTGGAGGAAACTGGTGATCATTGGTGTATCAGTTTCTTGTTCAAAATTATCGGTGAATTCTTTGGAGGCAGTAACAAATTCTTTTAAATTTTCAGATCGGGCAATATCTTTTGGATCGTTACTGGAATCATATAACGAGATAAGTTCAAGATCATCAATTATTTCTTTGATCAGTGATGTGATCTCTACTTTATAAGCTGATCGCTGCCACTTAAATAACAGTTTTCCAAAATCTTTTACCCTTTGAGAAGTTTTTTTATTCAAACTAGGAATATCATGCTGTAAAGCATCAAATAAAGTTAGTTGGTTTTTATGCGTATAATTTTCAATTTTCTTCAAGGTTACTTTTCCGATCTTCCGAGGCGGGAAATTTATTATGCGTGAAAAACTGACCTCATCATTCGGATTGATCAGAAAACGTAAGTATGCAACGATGTCCTTGATCTCTTTACGTTGATAAAAATTAACTCCTCCAACGATCTGATAAGTTAGTTTAGCTTGGTAAAAAGCATTTTCAAAAACCCTGGATTGAGCATTGGTTCGATATAGTATTAAACAATTGTTCAAACTAGTTCCCCTGGAATGCAGCTGGGCAATCATTTCTGCTGCAAATTTTGCTTCCTGATGTTCGTCATCTAATTTGAGCAGCTTCGGTCTTTCAGCTGATCTGATATCTGTCCATAATTCTTTTGCATATCTTTCAGAATTATTTTTTATCAGGCAGTTTGCTGCCGATAGGATAGATTTCGGGGAACGGTAATTTTGTTCCATTTTCACAGTATAGACATTCTTATAATCTTTTTCGAAATTAAGAATATTACTTATATTAGCACCACGCCAGCTGTAAATAGCTTGATCATCATCACCAACAACGCATAAATTTTGATGATCCATGGCAATGAGATTGATTAATTTGAATTGTGCATAATTGGTATCCTGATATTCATCTATCATCACATACTTAAATCTATCAGCATATTTCTTTCTGATGGAGTTGTTATCATGAAACATAATTGCAGTATACATCAGCAAATCATCGAAGTCTAAAGCGTTATTTTTCAATAAGAATTTTTGATATTCCAGGTAAATTTTGTAGGTTGTTTTAGTAAAAAAATTTTCCTCATTAAATTTGAAGAAATCTTGTGGACTGACCAAAGAATTTTTCTGATTACTGATGATAGTTGTGATCTTTCTGAGGGGGAAGTTCTTAGAATCGATCTCTAATTTTTTATAGATCATTTTAAAAGTAGCTTTTTGATCCAAGTCATCGAATATTGAAAAGTCTTTCGTGAACGGTAAATGTTCATATTCTTCTCGTAAGATCCGCATGCAAATAGAATGAAAAGTCCCAACCCATAATGAGTAAGTAGCAATATGAAATGATCTATGTAATCTCTTTTTCAGTTCCTGAGCAGCTTTATTAGTGAAAGTTACAATCAATATATTGTTTGGATTAACACGTGCTGTATTTAATAAATAAGCGGTTCGGTAAATAATGGAGCGAGTTTTTCCGCTTCCTGCTCCAGCTAATACTAAAACGGGGCCTTCTGTGGTTGTTACAACCTTACGTTGCTGAGGGTTAAGATCATTCAAAAAATCCATACTAATTCCAAGTTTTGGGTTCTGATCTATATCCTTCTAGTTTTTCGCCATTAACAATAACATAAGCTGACATTTTATACCAATAGAAACTTCCCGGAATATCTACATCCGTGTCTTCATATAGATCTGCCGTAATATCAGATTCATCTTTGATCATTTTGTAATAACCATTGTAACTTTGAGATTTGTAAATATAATATCCGTCAATGTTGATCATTGCTGACCATGAAATTTGAGTAGTGTTATTTGCTGTCACAGTTACTGTGATGCCGTAAACCTTGAGTGGGGCGTGAATATTACTTACTTCAGGGTCTAAAGGATTTGTGCGATCTAGAGAACAGGATAAAGTTAAAAGTGTTATTAAGATAATTAATAAATATTTCATTAGAACTTCCAGGTTATCCCGATAGGTGTTATAATCAATTTCTTTGAATAAACTCTTTTAGAAAGGCTATCCCATAAATTTTGGTTATATTCTTCTGTTGAATTTATAGAGTCGTATATAGTGTAAAGCCATACAATTGTTCCTAAACTTAAAAACAGCTGCGAATATTTATAATTATTATTGGCATCGATGAATGACTGTTCGATGTCTGCTATGTAATGTGAATTTTTATACTTATCGTATTCATCCATAGAGCGGTTGTAAAAATAGTAACTGGTACAAAGAAGGATGATCTCTGAGGAAATAAATATATGTCCTTTTGTGTAATCCTTGGTGGAATAATGACCCCAGCCGGGAGCAACCGCAGATTTGATAATATTTACTGTGATACTCTGTTTATTCATTTTATAAATTTGCAGTAATTCTTGTCTTTTGTTAATATCTTGTCTTGCAGTGAATCGCTCTTCCAAGCTATTCCAGCCATATTTATCTGGTTTGGAGAATTCTTCGATATTGAAATCCTCCGCAGATAAAGCACCTGAAATGATCAGCAATATAAGAACAAAACATTTATACATTCTATTATCCTTTTATAATTTCATCTGAGGTTTTATTAAGGGAAGTCACTTCCCGAGTTTTTAAATCAACTCGCCAAGCGAAATAGTAATTTTTACCCGGTGAGAGCAGATCGTATCTAACTTCATATTTAAATTTTCCAATCGCATAATATACTTTCCAACCAGAAGTTTCAACCTGATCTCCATATTGTGCAACCAGAGAAGCTTCAATGTCTCTAACTTTAGAAATTATCATTCCACTCTTGAATTCTTTTATAATAGATTCAGCAAATGCTTTCGGATCTTTTTCTGCTTGAATTATGTTACCAATGATATATAATTTATTATTTACTCTGTCGGTTGCAAATGCATTATGCGATTTTTTATAAG
The DNA here is from genome assembly GCA_021734835.1 of Candidatus Cloacimonadota bacterium. Lineage (GTDB taxonomy): Bacteria > Cloacimonadota > Cloacimonadia > Cloacimonadales > TCS61 > Tenebribacter. Next base: position 19,365 of record JAIPIH010000003.1, read on the forward strand.
AAGCAAAAGCGGCTTCATAATTTTCTTCTGCTTCAAATCGATTAGCCTGCTTTTCATTTTCCAAGGCTAATTGATAATTCTGTTTCATCAATACAGTTTTAGCGATCATCTCATTGCATTTTGGGTAATCAGGCATTAATATAAAGCACTTTTTATAGGTTGCGATCGATTCGTCAAATTGGAATGAATCAGCTAATTCAGTAGCATGCTGAAAAATTTGATTACAGAACTCTTTGGTTTTAGCATCGATCAAATTATATTTTGATTGATCAAACTCATACGCCAGATCTAAAAATTCTTGAGTTTGGACATAGTTATTGTTAGAATATGAAATATTTGCTTTGATCATGTAAAGGTCACTGATATCAATAAATATTTTATTTTGATATTTAGAAGGATATTTACCTAACTTCTTAAGCAGGTCGAGTGCTTGATCATATTTTAATGAATCTTTAATGACTAAAGCTTCATTGATAAATAACGGCATTAGTTCATCAATGAAAGGCTGGATCGCATTTGTAAAATCGTTATCCGGGTAATTCTGCCAAAGAAAATCATAATCATTAAAAGCTGCTAAATTATTACCCATGTCAGTATAAATTTGTATTCTGTGATAGAGAACCTCGGGTATATGCTCGGAATCCTTTAGGTAACTTGTTATTTTATTAAAATAGTTCAGGGTAGAATTTGGTTTATTGTCTTCGAGATCCATTTGCGCAAGATGGAAATAACAATCATCTAGTTTGGAATCGGCAATTTCAGAATTTGATAAGAAAAATAGGCGTGCTGCTAAAAGCCAATTCTCCTTTTCAACAGCTTTAAATCCCAGCTGGTAGTAACAGTCCGATCTCTCCAGTTCTGCTTGTGTTGATAAAGCTCCATTCTGAGAAGTAGTTAAGAATTCATCATACAGCTTTATTGCCATTACATAATTACTCTTCATGTAGAGCTGATGCGCAATATTCAATTTGGTACTAACTAAAGAATTTGCATTAGTTGCACCAATTAATAAAATCATACTTAACAATATCTTACTTTTCATAAATTATCAGTCCGTTCCATTAAAAAAGCTAGTTTTTATTGTCTAAATTTCCTGTCAATAGCTCAAAGGTAAATTATTGACTTTTTAATTGGTTTTCCGGAATTATAACCGGAATCTCATCCAGTTTCCTTCCGAAAAAAATAAAAATTACGGCAAATAGTGTAGTGAAGATGATCAGCAGTCTCTCAGATTCTAATTTAAAAACTAAAATTGTTATTAATACTATAATAGTATTTATCAGATAAACAAAGATCGCTGTAAGCTTTGGCGAATGCATGGCATTATGTATGCGATGTGTAGAGTGATCTTTACCACCCTGACTTATTTTTCTCCCATCGCGTTTGCGAATAAAACTAACCAGAGAGATATCAAAAATAGCATAACTTAATAGCAGCACAGGAAGAAGGTAATATAATGGATTATTCATCCTGGTTACAGCTAATCTCCCTGCTAAAATCCCCATTGTGGACAGAAAGTAACCGATAAACATACTCCCAGCATCTCCCAGAAATATTTTAGCAGGATTAAAATTATAAGGAAGAAAGCCAAAAACTGAACCTGCAAAAATTAACGATAGGAGCATCATAAGATTAGCTTGCACTTCAACAGAATGAGTTTTACTAATAAAACTGAAAGCATAAAATCCCAGAGCTATTATTCCGGACATGCCGGTAATTATCCCATCCATATTATCCAGAAAATTCAAAGCATTCATCAGCCCAACCATCCATAAAAATAAAATCGGGACAGTAAAATAAAATGGTCCGAAAAGCTCTAATAAGCCATTTGAATATAAAAACACAAAACAGGATAGAGCTTGTCCAATCAATTTCAACCATGGCTTCATACCGTATTTATCATCGAGTATTCCAACAATAATTATAATGAATGCACCTAAGAGATAACCTAATATTTGAAAATTTAGAGAGTGAAGATTCATGAAGACAATATATAATGTCAGAATAAAAAAACCTATAAAAACTGCAACACCTCCTAGTAGTGGAGTTGCTATTTGATGAACTTTACGAGCGTTGGGATTATCAAGAAAGTTTATTTTACGGGCTAATTTTATTATGTAAGGAGTTAGACTGTAAACAGCAAGAAATGAAAGAGTTATCACACTTAAGCAGACATAAATTATATTCATTTCACCTCTTGATTATTTTTTAATCTAAAACTTTGTCCATAATGCAATAATAATATTTTTGTCAATGCCTTTCTGTGCTGGAAATCATTGAAAAAATAAATTTTTCCCCTGTAAATTTACAAATTGACAGGCTCAGCTGAAAACTGATTCTTTACCTAGGAAGAAGATATGATAATATTTCGAAATAAAAAAGCTAAACGAAGTTACTTTTTTGTTCAGGATTGGGAAGCAGGAATAATTCTGAAAGGTTCTGAGATAAAATCGATCAGAATAGGAAAAGTGAGTTTTAATGATAGTTATGCCAGTATTGATAAAGATGGGATCTGGTTGTATAACCTTCATATCAGCCCCTATAAATTTGATAGCGGAACTGCTCCTGATCCTGATAGGAGACGAAAGCTCTTATTAAACAAACGTGAAATAAAAAAGATCCGCATTCAGATTGATGAAAGAGGAATGACTCTTATCCCTGTCGAAATTTATATTAACGAAAAAAGTTTGGCAAAGGTTAAAATTGCCTTAGCAAAAGGGAAAAGGCAGTATGATAAAAGAGAAGATATCAAAAAGAAAGATATGATGAGAGATATGCAGCGAAGACTGAAAAACCAGTAATATTATTGGTGCGAATAAAAAAAGGGAGTTCCAAGCGAACTCCCTACAATTTTTTTAGAATTAATATCTTCGTTTTTCTTTTACACGAGCAGCCTTACCCTTTGCCTCTCTGAGGTAGAAGAGTTTTGATCTGCGTACATGACCAAATCTGACAATGTCGATTTTGTCGATATTTGGTGAATTAAGGGGGAATATCCTTTCAACACCGACTCCGTTACTTATTTTTCTTACAGTGAATGACTTGGAAATTAGTGATCCTCTTCTTTGGATAACGATTCCCTGAAATACCTGTATTCTTACTTTTGCGCCTTCCTTGATCTTATAGTGAACTTTGATTGTATCACCAACTCTAAATTCGGGAAGGTCAGATCTTAATTGTTCTTTTCCAACTTCATTTAAAACGTCCATTTTTCCTCCTTTATTTTTCGGAAGATAGTCTGTCTAACACAACTGCAACTGCACTTCGAACAGAAAGGTGATTATAATCTCCCTTTCCTTCAATAGGTTTCAAAACATGATCTGCTTGCCTATGGATATCTTTTGTTAATCCATTTCCAGTACCAAATAGGAGCAGAACAGATTTGTTTTTTCCTTTCAGATCATTAAGACTGATCTGATTTAGTAAACTAACTGCTGTTGTTGATACGATAAGACATTCGTCTTCCTGTAAACTTATCTTTTTCACAGCAGATTCAATATCTGCTGCATACTCAATTAATGATAAAGCAACAACTCTATCGTTGTTGTATTTTTTTGCTATATCACTTTTCCAAAATTTTAAAATTCTGTTTAAAAGAAGCTTCTGCGATTCTAATGGGGTAATTATAAAAAATTTCTTTATAGCATAGGTTTTACAACTTCTGGCTATATCATGTATATCCAGATTTGTGATCGAGGTTGTAACGATATCGCCATGTTTATTATAGACTGGATAATGCAGAAGTCCGAGGTAAACATTTACAGACATCATTCCTCCAGCATATCCGGTCGGTTCTTCCTGGTAATTTCCAGAGCTTTTTTCTCACGCCATCGGTCGATCTTTTTATGATCACCTGACAATAAGACCGAAGGTACCTTGGCACCCTTGAATTCCGCTGGACGTGTATAATGAGGACAACCTAATAAACCGTCCTGATGTGAATCGGATAAAGCAGAGCCGATATCGCCTAGAACATTGTCCTGCAATCTAGATACCGCGTCTATCATTATCATAGCCGGTAATTCACCACCGGAAAGGACATAATCCCCAATTGATAATTCATCTGTGATAAGAGTATCTCGGATCCGTTGATCGATTTCTTTATAATGACCACATAATAATATCATTTCATCAAACTGACTGTATTTATTCACAGTTGACTGATCCAGCAGTTTACCTTGCGGTGTAAAATAGATAACGGGAATATCTCTATCTCCTTTAACACTCATAATAGCTTTGTACAAAGGTTCCGGTTTCATTATCATACCAGCGCCTCCACCATAAGGATAATCATCTACTTTACTGTGTTTATCGTAAGCATAATTGCGGATGTCGATTAAATTAACCGTAAGAGCGTTTTGCTTGATTGCTAAACCAACCATGCTCTCTTCCAAAAAATTATTGAACATACGAGGAAACAAAGTGAGAACATCTATTTTCATAATTCTTTTAGTTCTTTAATATTATGAACATGAATGCAGGTTTCATTTATCTTAGAAACATACTCATCAACCATAGGGATCATGATTTCATTACCCTCAACAGTATTACAGATCGCAATATCATAGACTGAGTTATTGAACATATCGATAACTTTTCCAATTACTTCTGAGTTTTCGATCAATACTTTCCCAATATGTTTCTTTCTAACATTTTCATCAGAAAATGCAAGCAGTTCACTTTTGGATAGCATTACTTTTACATTTCCATCTTCAACCGCCAGTTTAGCAATAACCGGATCATCGATCCTGATCCAAGAATCACCTTTTACTTCTTCTAAAGTCACATATCTCACACTATTATCTCTAAAGATCAAAAAAAAATTTTCTGGTAATCTGCCTGCAAAATTATTACCAGGTTTAAATTGGAGAAAGCAATCTACATCAATAACCTTTCCAAGCTTACCGATTGCAACAAGGTCAGATATTTGCATCTATTCTACGATTTCTACAACAGCTTTTTTCCCTTGTCTCGCAGATACAGCCGTTATGATTGTACGTATTGCACTTGCTGTACGACCGCGTTTTCCAATAACCTTTCCAATGTCATTTTTTGCTGCCCGAAGCTTGAAGGTGATCGTTTTATCATTATTGATCTCTTCCACTTCGATAGCTCCAGGATCATCAACTAAAGCTTTTACAACGAACTCAATAAGTTCTTTCATAATTATTTCTCTTTAGTGGGTTTTTCCTGTGCTGGATCTTTCTTCTCTGTTGTAGCTGTGGTCTTTTCTGCGACTTTCTTTTTTGCGGGTTTAGGAGCAGCACTTTTTGTTTTTTTCGGTGCAGCTTTTTTAGGTTTCTTTGTTTTAGTAGTTTCTGATTTTTCCGCTAATTTTTCCAGTTTAATCTTGTGCATCTTTTCCAGTATCCCAGCTTTTTTAAACAAAGATCTTACTGTCTCAGAAGGCTGCGCTCCCTTTAGTAACCAAAGGATAGCTTTATCTGAATCCACTTTCAAAGTAAGCGGATCAGTTTTTGGATCATAATATCCAAGAGCTTCAATATAAGCGCCATCCCTCTTTTTACGAGAATCTAAGACAACAATTCTATAAAAAGGTGTATCTATTTTACCCATTCTTTTAAGCCTTAGCTTAACCATTTCGACTCCTTATTTTTTAATTCAACTTTATCAAATATACTAAAAAGGATTAATTTTTTTTTAACATTTATCGTCAAGCATTTTCTCTTTACCTGTCTTGTTGTATTAACTTGTTGAAAAGCATAAAGTTATATGTAAATTATGCTCGATAATCCTTCATCTTCTCACACTCCGGGGTTTAAAAAGGGAGCATCCCTTTTTTCATAAACTTTGGATTACTATACTGCTTCATCATTTTTTTCATCTGTTCAAATTGTTTCAGTAATTTATTCACTTCTTGGATCGAAGTGCCGCTGCCTTTTGCTATTCTTTGTCGGCGACTACCATTTATTCCTGCTGGTTTATCTCTTTCCTCTTGAGTCATGGAGTAAATAATTGCTTCAACATGCTTAATATCTTTTTCATCAACTTTCATACCTTTCATGGCTTTTCCATCCATACCAGGTATCATACCAAGAAGCTGATCCATCGGACCCATTTTCTGAATCTGCTGCAGTTGAGAAAGAAAATCAGAAAAAGTAAATTGATTTTTCTGTAGTTTTTTTGCAACTTTTTCTGCTTCTTTCATATCTATGTTAGCCTCAGCTTTTTCAATAAAGCTAAGGACATCACCCATGCCCAGTATCCTATTCGCCATTCTGTCAGGATGGAATTCTTCAAGATCTGATATCTTTTCACCAGTACCGACATAAACAACTGATTTATCTGTTACTGCTTTAATGGAGAGAGCTGCTCCGCCTCTGGCATCACTATCCATCTTAGTTAAGATAACACCATCAAACTCTAACAAATCGTTAAATTCTTTGGCAACATTTACTGCATCCTGCCCGGTCATTGCATCAGCTACAAAAAAAATGTAATCCGGTTTGATCAGTTTTTTTAAATCTAATAATTCTTTCATCATTTTTTCATCAACGTGTAATCTGCCGGCAGTATCAAATATCATAAGATTTGTGTCGGAATTAACTGATCCCTTCAAAGCCATTTTGGCTATTCTCAAAACGTTCTTTTGTTTTTCATCAGCTAAAACAGGAATTGATAATTGTTTTCCTAACACTTGTAGCTGTTGGATCGCAGCCGGTCGATAAACATCGCAAGCGACTAAAGCCGGATTAAGGGATTGTTTACGCAATTTGCTAGCTAACTTTGCGCAGGTTGTAGTCTTACCAGATCCTTGTAAACCAACCATCATTATCTTATTAAGTTTATTATCGTGCAATTTGATCTTTAAATTTGTACTTCCCATCAACTCTATAAGTTGTTTATGAACAATATCAATAACTTGATGACCCGGGGTTAGGCTTTTTAAAACTTCAGTACCTATAGCCTTCGCGCTGACATTATCAATAAACTCTTTCACAATACGGAAGTTAACATCCGCTTCTAAAAGAGCTCTACGAACCTCGCGCATCGAATCTTTAATGTTCTGTTCACTTAATTTTCCCCGGCCTTTCAGCTTTCGGAAAATATCATCAAAGCGTTCGGTTAAATTGTTGAACATGATTTAGAATTCCTTAGTAACTGAATTTTAGTTTTGTAATCATCATCAGCAAAAATATAAGAACCTGCAACTAATATATCTGCTCCTATGCTTATTAGTTTAGGTGCAGTTTTATCATTTATACCACCATCGACTTCTATCTCCAGGCTGGGATTAATCTTAGCGGCAAAGATCTTCAAAGTTTTGATCTTTTCATATACTATTGGCATAAAACTTTGCCCGCCAAATCCGGGATTAACACTCATAATTAACACAAAATCCAAGAGGGAAATAAGTGGGAAGATCGATTCTACCGGTGTTGCGGGATTTATTGCAAGACCGGCTTTTACTCCATTCTCTTTAAGAAGCTTTATGTGTTTAGGTTCTTTCGAGTTAACTTCCTGATGAAAAGAAACATAGTCGATTTTCCACTCACATAATTCTTTCAGAAAATTTTCTGGATTAGTAACCATTAAATGAACATCAATTGGAATAGAAGCATGATCCTTGATGCTCTTGATGATCGGTAATCCAAATGTAAGATTTGGGACAAAATGTCCATCCATAACATCAAGATGCAAAATATCTGCACCGGCTTTTTGTACTTTGTTTATCTCATTTTCCAATCTAACAAAATCAGCTGATAAGATAGAAGGTGCTATTTTTACCATATTATTCCTAATTCAATTTTTACTTCGGCTTAAATAAAATACCATATTAGACAGCTTTACATGCAGGATTCGTTCAATATCTTCCAGGAACTGTGAACGTCTGAGAACAAGTTCTTGCAGCCAAACATTATTAGTAACAGCCACAAAGAGCACGCCATTTTCTAATTTAGTTATTTTAGCGCGTTCAGCAAGTAAGTTTCCCACAATATTCTTCCATCCAAAAGCTACAGTAATGAGATCACGATTATCTTTCCCGGCAATGGAGTAGACAACATCTTTTACTGCCTTCCCGGTTTTAAAAGTGCTCATTTAACGGTTACTGTTGCAAAGAGATCAATCCCTCTTGAAAAAGAGAGTAAATCCCCACCAGGCAAAAATTGATACTGAAACAATAGCCCAGTAGGAAGTTCCTAAAGCATTGTATGCATTTGGGAAATAATCTGAAAGAAATGTTACAGCAAAGATAGCCGGAACTGCAGCTAATGTAATAAGTAATAGATATCCCAGGACTTTAGTGATTTTTGTTTTATTGATCAAATTAACAGAAAAAACTCCTAAACCGATCAATATAATAGTAGCTATAAATATCACAAGGTTTGGCCCAAAAGGAAGTCCTATCTTTTTCATAGCGATTAGGGGACTAAAAAGACCTACTGATAAGAGAATGACTCCTGAGATCTTATGAATTAATGTGACCTTTTTTGCATCAACATCTATTTTTCTGTGATGTTTTTTGATATAAATATATACTAAAGCAAAGATGACTGAAAAAAATGCTAGATAGAAGAAAAATCCAAATGTAGGATCATCTGTAGAAAGTCCTAAAGCTCCAAAAGCAAGCAACAATATCACCCAGCCAAGAATGTTAACTATTTTTTTCAAATTTACCTCCCTCTGGTAAAAAAATTATTCAACTTCAATATTTACATTAACTGTAGTTTTCAACTCAGAAGTAAAGCTTATCTCAACATCAAAAGAACCAATTTCTTTCAAATGTTTGTCCATAACAACGTCTGCTTTGTGAATCTCGATTTCTTTTTCAGCAAGTTTATCTACAATATCATTTTCAGAAACAGAACCAAAAAGGTGATTATTTTCATCTGCTCTTCTTACAAATGTAAGTTCTACACCTTCAATCTTGTTGATAACATCTTTATATTTACCGTGTAATTCCAGCTTTTCTTTGTCAGCATTTTGCTTTATCTCTTCTACTTTTAAAAGATTTTTTTGATTTGCTGGAACAGCATAGCTATTTGGTAACAGGTAGTTCCGTGCATATCCCGGTTTTACCTTTACAAGGCTGCCTGCTTCTCCAAGAGCCTTTATATCTCTAGTTAAGATTACTTTCATTTATATCCTCCATATCTATTTTCCTAAAATTAAACCAGATGTCAGTAAGTCCGATAAGACCAACTAAAATCAATATAAAATAATTTACAACCATTGAAAAGATCAATAAAAAAAGTAAAAATTTTGATCTTTTAAAAAAATCTCCCCAATAAAAATCTATAATTGAAAGACCTTGGATCAACAACAATGGTGTTATCATTATGATAGCATTAATACCTGCAACGCGAGAATTGGACCATAAAAATCCGACTAAAGCGAAAATCATTGAATATATTAAGTAATATGGCATTCTGATTTTCCTGTGTTCCCAGCCTAAGTTACCTTTTTTAGCAAGAAGTAATGTTCCAATATAAGCCGCTAAGACAATTGTAAACACCCATATCCCTGCATAATACTTAGTGAAGAATTCCTGAAAAGTCTCAGTGAATTTTAAGGTTAGGTCAATTTTCTCGCTGTTATTCTGAAAAGTTTGCGTTAAGAATTCATTATATTTTTCCATCACTTGTGCAATGATCTCAGCATACTGTTTCCCAAAAATTACAACACGCATTGAGGCATAGATCACATTCAAAAAAAATACTGAAATTAGTGCATTAATAAAATTCAAAGTACGTTGTAAACTCCACAAAAATAGCGCTGAGGTTAACCCAACACCGATGATCAGGTCAATGACCGAGATCACGTCGATTACTCTGAAAATAAATAATGCAATTGCAAACCCAATATAAACATAATAGAACAAGTTTTTTTTATTCTTGTATTTATCACTAAACGTTATTATAAAGATCAAACCCCAAAAAGGGGAAAATGTCGCAATTACGATAGACAATAATGCAATTAAAATCACTTTTTAATGCTTATGTTTATCCGTATAAGGTATCAAACTCATATGACGAGCTTTTTTTATCTCAACGGCAATTTTTCTTTGATGTTTTGTACATGCTCCGGTAAAACGTCTTGGAGTTATTTTTCCGCTTTCTGAGACAAATCGCTTTAAGAGAGATACATCTTTATAATCAATTACGGCATCTTTATTCTTGCAGAAGAAACAAACCTTTTTCTTGAAATAGAATTTATTTCTTGGTTTATAAGTTCTTTTTCGGGTGCTTCTTTCTCTAGAATAACTAGAGGTCTTTTTACTACTCTCAGTTTTTTCTTCAGTCGTTTTATCTTTTTTATTTTCTTCCATTATTTTTCTCCTTAGTAACTTTAAAATGGCACATCGTCATCTGTCACCTCAGCATCAGGTTTATCCTTACTATTGTCTGTGTTGTCAGATTTTGAATAATCGTCATTGGTATTATAGCCATCCTTTTCTAAAAATGATACTTTCCCGGCAATAACCTCAGTAACTTTACGATTTTGGTCGTTTTTATCAACGTAGGAATGTGTCCTTAGATATCCTTCAATAATCACAGGACTGCCTTTGTGTAAATATTCAGCACATTGTTCACCACGCTTACTCCATACAACAACATCAATAAAGCTGGTTTCTTGATGCCATTCACCATTCTTCTGATAATTTCTGTTGAAGGCAATGGAAAGTTTAGCAATTGGAGTACCATTTTGTAAATATCTCAATTCAACATCTCTGGTTAATCTTCCGCTTATAACTATCGTATTTATGTTTGGGAACCTGAGTTCTTTGGCCATAAAAATCTCCTTATTTAACTAGGATGTTATTACGAATGATATATTCGTGTAATTTGTAAAAGCGATCAAGTTTAGATACTTGTTCAGGATCTAGTTTAAAGTAATTAATGAAATAGAATCCTTCATTAAAATTACTGATCTGATAAGCTAAACGTTTTTTTCCCCATTCATCTGTTTTTAGTATTTCACCGCCGTTATCCGTGATGAATTTCTTAATCAGATCATTTTCCTTTTTAGCATTGTCTTCGCTAAGAGTGGGTGTGACTACGACCATGCTTTCATACATACTCAGCATTTTTCCTCCTTTGGCCTTATTAATAGATCAATTATCTATCTATCGATCCTAAGAATCTAATATTTTCTTAGAATAGGATTTTTTTAATACACTGTACTCATTTATCATCTGGTCTAGATCGCCATGATGATAGCTTTCCAGTAAATCATTTAAAAGATCAAAAACAAACTTTAAAATTTTTTCTTCTTTTTTTGAAAAATTATCAAGTACGTATTGAGAAAGGGCTTCTGCTTCCGGAGCACCTACACCAATACGTAATCTACTAAAATCATTTGAACCTAAAGATTCGGAGATAGAGCGAAGTCCATTATGACCTCCGGGACTGCCTTTTTTGCGAATCCGTACCTCTCCAAGCGGTAAGTATATATCATCACTAAGAACAAGAATTTCAGCAATTTTATACTTTGTGAGAATTGATGAAACCGCATCTCCGCTTCTGTTCATATATGTCTTTGGCTTTATAAATATCACATTATCCAGAGTAAAATAATCAAATTTAATTTTTCTTTTAAATCTATACCCTAGTTTTTTTATATAGAAATCCAAGAAGGACGAACCAACATTATGTCTATTGTTCTGATATTTTTTCCCGGGATTTCCAAGTCCAACTACTAATCTCATTAGGCAGAATCTTTTTCTGAATCCTCACTTTCGCTTTTTTCTTCATCAGTTTCTTCTTCAGATATTTCTTCGCCTTCAAGTCCTTCAACTCCTTCTTCTTCTTCTTCAGGCTCTTCCATGATCGTTGGAAGACTGACCGCAACTAGAGTTGTCTCAGCTGTCAATTCAGTTTCAATTTCTTTAGAGAGGCTAATATCTCCAAAGTGGATCGCATCCCCTATATTCAAGGAGGAAACATCAACTTTAATTTCTTCCGGAATATCTTTGGGAAAGCAGGTTATCTGCAAAGTTCTGTGAATGATCTCAAGTACTCCGCCTTCTTTTGTGCCGGGTGCTTCACCTACATAATTGATTGGAACTAAAATTGTAATTTCCTTACCTTTATGTAACTCTAAAAAGTCTAAGTGTTGAATCTTTCTTGTTAATGGATGTACTTGTTTTTCTTTTAAAAAAGTTTTATAAGTGTGATCACCTACAGTTATATCAAAAAAAGCTATTTCTCCGATAGATTTTTTATAACTCTTGGTAAAATCACGAGCATTAATAGATATTTTTATTCCTTTTTGCCCGTTTCCATAGATAATTGCAGGGACCTGACCATCAATTCTTAATTTATTAAGATCAGATCTTTTGCCGATATCTCTTTTTTGTGCATTAACTGCTATGTTCATTCTTTCCTCCGTTGAAATCCCACTCTGTGGATTATATGTTTATCTAAATAAGATACTTAAAGATTCCTCAATGTGAATTTTTTTAATCGCATTGGCAAGTAATTCTGCGATTGAAAGCTGCACAATCTTTTTGCCTTTTGCTTTTTCTTTGGTCAGTGGAACAGAATTAGTAATGAATAACTTAACGATCGGTGATTCTTCAATGTTTTGGATAGCATTTCCGGAGAGAATTCCATGAGCACAAGCAGCATAAACTTCCTTTGCGCCATGGCTCATTAGTGCTTTCGACATTTTACATAAGCTACCACCAGTATCAATTATATCATCAAATAAAATTGCTGTCTTGCCTTCAACATCACCTATTATGTTCAATATCTCAGCTTTATCATTATTCCCAATCCTTCTCTTATCGCCAATTGCCAAGGAACAGTCCAATCGAGTTGCTAATGACCTGGCTCTTGCTGTCCCCCCTGTATCAGGAGATACTACAACAGTATTAGTTAGATCAAGATTTGCTTTAAAATATCGAACAAATATCGGCGTTGAATAGAGATGATCAACAGGGATTTCAAAGAAACCTTGTATTTGATCAGAATGAAGATCCATTGCCACTATTCTATTTGCACCGGCTTTTGTTAGAAGATCAGCAACTAATTTAGCTGAAATGGCCACTCCGGGTTGGTCCTTTTTATCTGACCTTGCATATCCGAACAACGGTATGATGCAATTGATCCTTGCAGCTGATGCTCGTTTAAGTGCATCGATCATGATGAAAAGTTCCATTAAATTGTCATTAACAGGATAGCAAGTGGGCTGGATTATATAAGTGTCGGCACCTCGAACATTTTCGTTTATCTTAACAAATGTATTATCATTGGAGAATTTGAACACTTCTGCTTCACCTAAGGGAATACCAGCATATTTTGAAACTTCATTTGCCAGTTGGATGTTTGAATTTCCAGTGAATATTTTTAATCTAGAAAACATCAAGAACTATTCTTCTTTTGTATCTTCTTTTTCTTTTTTAGGTTCTTCTTTTGGTTTCTCAGGCTTTTCAGTGGCAGATGTTAGTGCTTCCTGAAGGACTTCTTTGTATTTATCTATGATAATTTGCTCGATCATATTTCTTGTTTCCGTATTGATCGGATGAGCGATATCGCGATATTCTCCAGAGCTGACTCTGCGACTTGGCATTGCTACAAAAAGGCCATTATCACCTTCGATAACTTTAATGTTCCTGATAATAAATGAATCATCAATTACCATATTGACAAACGCTTTCAATTGATTACTTTCTCTAAGAAAAACTTTAACATCTGTAATGTTCATTTTGTACTCCTTTTGTTTTTGTAATGTAATTCCAATAGCCCATATTAGAATAATAAGTTGAAAATTTTTCTGCAATCGTCTTATCGGAACAGAAACCAATAACTGTAGCTCCACTCCCAGAGAGGATTGCTTTCTCAGCCCCGTTTTCATTCAGATAATTAATTATCTTCGTGAGCTCGGGATAATTCTTACAAACTCCATCCTGAAGTTTGTTGAAGCACCATTTTGTGTTAAAATCTGATAAAAGTTTTTTCCAGTTTGCATTCTTATGATCTTCTATAATTACTGATTCATAGGCTTCTTTACTGGAAATCTTTAAACCGGGATTCACTAAAAAAATATTTTCTATCTTAAAATGCTTGAGTTGCGTTATCTCCTCTCCGCGGTTTTCACCAAAAGCACTACCGCCTTCAAGGAAAAAATTAATATCGCTTCCAAAATTTCCAGCGATATTATGCATTTCGGAAAGAGAAAGATCAAGCTCCCATAAATATGAAAGAGCTTTTATTGTACTAGCTGCATTGCTGCTACCACCACCAAGTCCGGCTGAAATCGGGATGTTTTTCTGTAATTCAATTTCCACACCATATTTCACATTATATTTTTCTTGTATAAAGATCGCGACTTTGTAAATAATATTTTCCTTTTCATCTACAAAGTCTTTATCTGGCAAAATTTTAACACTGCCTTTTTTTGTCAAAGCAAAATTTAATATATCAGTAAGGTCAATTTCCGTAAAAATTGTTCTGATTTGATGAAATCCATCCCTGCGTTTCCCTAGGACATCAAGAAAAAGATTTATTTTTGCCGAAGAGAGACTTCTTAGATTTGGTTTCTTCACTTTTCCCATAATAGTAATAATAGTAATAATTATATTCGTATGTATTATAATATCTATGTGGTTGAATACCGTTAATAACAACTCCGGTAACTTCAATATTAATATTTTCCAAGAGTTCCTTAGTCCTTTTGATCACGTTTTTATCCGCTTGATCTACTCGAACAGCAAGAATCAACTGATCAACTTTATTCGATATCACCATTGAATCGGTAACAGCAATCACAGGAGGAGAATCAAACAAAATGTAATCATAGTTATCTTTTAACAAGTTAATTGCTTCATCCATTCTCTTTGAAGCTAAGAGCTCAGAAGGATTAGGCGGGATCAAACCACTTGTTATAACATCCAGATTATTAATGCTGGTCTTTTTAATAACTTTTTCTATATTAACTGATTTATCCATCAAATAATCACTCATACCATTTTCTTTTCCGGTCCCCATGATCGTATGAACCATGGGACGTCTAAGATCAAGGTCAACCAGAATCACTTTGGCGTCCATTTGAGCTATAGCTGCGGCAATATTTGTTTGAATTGTGGATTTCCCTTCTTTTGGACCGGAGCTAGTGATCAGAATCGTAGTGCAACCGGTCGATTTCGCCCTGGCTACTATATTAGTTCTTAAAATCCTGAACGCTTCAGAGGTTGAAGATTTTGGAGAATATTGAGTGATTAATTTTGACAGCATTTGTTGATATAAAATTTCATGATTTTTCTTTTCACTTCCTTCACTTAATTCTATTTTACTTTCCAATTCATCTAACTCAATATCATCTGCCTGGATTTGTGGTATTGTACCTAATACCGGAAGAGACACATATTTACGAACATCATCAAATGTTCTGATCTTTGAATCTAAAGAATGTATAAGAAGCGCTGCTCCAATACCAAGACCCAAACCAAGAACAATTGCTATGATCATATTCATCCTTTTATTAGGTTTGATGGGGTTAGAGGGAATTCTTGCATCTTCTACAATTCTGATCTTACCGATCTTGGATTTTTCAGCGATCTGAGCTTCCTGATATTTTTCTATCAGCATAGTGTAAGTTTTTTCATTGATGCGATAGTTTCGTTCCAATCTGGCAAGCTGAACTTCAGTATCTGGTAATAGAGCCATTCTTTCATTATATTTTTCTACTGCTTTTGTTAAAGCAGTTACTTTAGAGGATTTAATATTTTGATCGATTTGGGCTGTAGAGATTTTTTCAATTAAACTTGAACGAAATACTAAGGGATCAGCAGAACCTGATTTGACCAATAAAGTTCTTTGTATTTCATCATTCAGCTTAGTTTTCGCACTTTCAATGGATTTTTTTAGAGCAATAAGTTCGGGATGATCAGGTGAGTATTCAGATTTAGTCAGGAAATTGACATATTGTGTTTGTAAAGCAACGGTTTCCTTTTTTAACTGCTCAATTAATGGTGATGAAATAACAGAATTCACATCTCCTAAAAAATTATCCTGATCTATCAATTCTGATTTGAGGAATTTCAAATGATTGTCCGCTACTTCTAATTCTGTTTGAGCTTCTGAAAGTAAAGCTGTAAGATCGGAAGCCTGTTCTATAAGTTTTTGAGTTTCTTCTGACAGCATAGAAACACCATGTTCAATTTTATAAGTTCTAAGCTCTTCTTCTGCAGAACGTAATCTACGATCATGTTCATCCAATTGATTGGCCAGGAATTCTCGTGCATTTCTGAATTCTCTTCTTGCATAATCCGTATCCTGCTGCATTAAAGCGCTGGCAGCAGCATTAGCAACTTCCTTGGCCTCTAAAGGATTTGTTGATTCAAAATTTATTATTAAAATATCAGTTTCTCGTTCTGTATCAATACCGAGTCTGTTCTTTAAATATAATTCAGGGATCTCCTCGCTATTGGCAATTGGAAATTCTTTATAACCTTCCTGTCGCGATAAGATCTGATTCGTTATTTTCATAACTGGGAAACTTTGCAATATTTGAATTGTATTATTAATAGAAGATGCTTTATTACCCATTTGTGTAAAAAAGAGATCACTACCCATTTTCTCTTCTAATAATACTTTTGTTGTTGCTTTGTAAATTCTCGGAGCTTTTGCAGTATAAATAAAGGATACTACAAATACTGCTAAAAAAATTGACATAACAATCCATTTATAACGGATTATCATATTAAAATAATCAGTTAATTTAATTTCCTGATCATTAAAATCTTCATTGACTTTAAGTTGTTTATATTCATCAAGTTTCATATATCCTCAATTATTTGCTTATATTTGAAATTGCAACATAGACACTGAGTATGACAGCAATTTGTGATAGCCAATTAACAGCTTTTGTAAAGGCATAGTAGGTCGACCCGGAAATTATGATAGTATCTCCAGGTTGTAAAATCGGAATCAAATCTGCATCTCCTGTCTCAAGATATTCTTTTAGATCAACTATGACAACTTTTTCACCTTTTGCTGTTGATCGAATGATCTTGATCTTTGAAAGTTTGGCATTTTCAGTGGGACCACCGGCTGAGGAGATCAAAGTTAACAAGTCTGTGTCATCCGGAACTATATATAGTCCTGGATTCCTAACCTGACCCCAAATGTAAGTTCTTATCTTTAGTTGTTCAGTACCTGTTAATGAACCTGAATATTGATAAACAGAACCGGGATTAAAACTGGAACCAAAGCTGCTTTCAGTTTGAGCCCATAATCCTGAACAAAGCATGATTAACAAAATAAGTAAAATATGTCTTTTCATCTATTCTCCTTAGGGATTTTCAATAATTATAATTCTATTTTTGAGTCAAGCTAAATTACTATTCAATGAAGATATACCTTTCTACTGATTCAGCACCCGATTTTATTGTATAATAATTACCTTCAATTGGTAATGGCGTTGTAAATGATATTCCAAAAGAATCTACCCGCCAAATGAGAACTGTACCGGGTTCAACGGGTGGTCCATTATAAGGAACGATAAAATCTTCCAAATCTAAAGGTGTATTTTGCCATATCAGTTCCCGGTTTTCATTAAAAACCAATAATCTGTGCTGAATGGCGTCAGAGCCGGATTGCTGCCATTCGAACACCAGAGAGTTGACATTTACAGAGCTATAATTGTCAGATGGAGCTATCAGATAGGGCTTATCAATTAATTTATAACTGGTTGTATCAGAAACGGTTGAATTCCCGGCAAAATCAAATACTTTAATAAAATAAAAGTAATTTTTATCAATAAATGCGGCTTGATCAATGTAAGATATTTGATCGTTATAATCTACTGTATCAATAATTTGAACGAAATTTAAGGAATCGAGGTAATAATCCTGAGCACTAAATCTATAGACTTGTAGGTAATCGATATCGGAATCTTCTAAGCGGTGCCATTGAATCTTTAGCCAGTCGCCTTCCATAACGGCATCCATTCCATTATTTTCAAAGTCGAGGTCGATAGTGTTATAATAATTCAGTGTGTCATTCGTGCCTGGTGAATAATCGCCGGTATCGCCTAAATGCGGGATTAGATCAGGCTTTCTCGGATTCTGAGTATCGACTCCGAGGCTTTCTTCACCTGTGCATCCAAACAACAACAATCCGATACTCAAAATTAATAAATATCTCATTTCGGCTCCATTAAAACTTAACTCTTAAACCAACTCTATTTGTGCTGGCGAGATTATTTGTAAGAAAAGCATAATCTAAAGAGAAATTTTTATAAATTATAGTAATCCCGGTTGTAAAATTAGTGTCATAATATCCTAATCTTAACTCTAAAAAATCTTTGTATTGAAATTCAAAGCCAGTGTGATGAATTTTATTGTATATATAATCGATATCGTGCGACAATACAATTGAGGAGTAAATTCTTGGTATCGGTTGAGTAATTGCAACACCTAATTTACTATTCATAATAACTTCGTCTTTATGATCAGAATCATCATCAACTACAGCCCAAGTTATATCAGTTCCACCAATATCTTGAAAATTAATCCCAAGGGCGATATCTCCCATCCAATCTCTTTCTAAAATTACAGAAAGGCTTGTTCTGGCTAGTAAGGAAAAATCGAAGCCTGTTCCATTACCTATACTTTCGTCAATTTTCCGCTTAATATATTTGATATTACCACCAAAATAAAGATCAAAAGGTACATCGAAGAAAAGCCAGCCTAAATCCAGATCATAATGTATATGCTTAGCAAAAGCAAATTGCAAAAGATCGTCAGTACTGGTGATCTTTCCATCCGGAATACCTGTTAAATTATATTCAAAATAAGAAGATCGGAAGCTAGGATTTCCTACGAGATGTTCTTCTAGGAATACAGGAATATCATCAATAGATAGTCTGGTCCAATTAAAACCTATAGTAACTTCATTTGGTAAAGGTTGACATACACTGAAATTATCGTAAGAAGCTAATCCACTATAAAGAAATGCTCGCATTAAACCAATTTCTGTAGATCTAAGTTGAGCAATTCCGGAAGCGTTCCAATAGATTGCAGAGCCGTCATTAGCAAGTGCTGTGAAGGCTTTTCCCATACCGGATGATCTAACACCAGACCCAATAACCATAAACTCACCTGCATATCTTCCTGCGGAAAGATTAAATGTGATCATGAACAATAAAATAATAATTGCTATTTTTAACTTCATTAATGTTACCTATTTTAATATTGCCATTTTTTGGGTCTTCTCAATTTTTTTATTATTTTTTGTAGCTGTTATTCGATAAAAATAAACTCCGTTCGCTAAAAAATAACCTTCGTCATCTCTACAGTCCCAGCCCAAAGTAGTTCTGGGATATTCATGATATCCAACTGAAGCAGGCAGGTCTTTGAATGTCTTGATCAGCCTTCCGCTAACAGTATAAACTTTTATATTCACTTTATCTGCATCATCCGTAAGTACGTAGGTAAAACGTGTTCTGCCGGAATTTACCGGGTAGTAAGTTACAGTTTTTACAGGATTTGGATAATTTGCAAAATTTAGAATATCAAAATGGTCATTTACTATAAATTCGATCTCCAGACTCTGCCCATTACCATTTACATCATTACAATCCAAGGAAATATAATAAGTGCCTTTGGAAAGATTATTCAATTGATATTTAAGTGGGATTTGATTCAAGTTTCCGGGAGTGATCGTTAAAGCATATTCATTCTCGGTTACTTCTATCACTTCAGTCCCATCTGAAATATAAAGCGCTAGACTATTTTCAAAAACGTCGATTCCGTTGGAATCCATCAAAATAAAAGAGATTATACCATTCCGCGAAATATATCCGCCATGTGTAAAATCCTGTCCAGGATCCGAACTCAAGGATTGTGTATACTCCTGACCTTCAATATTAGCTTCAATTTGAGGTGGTTGGTCATCAAAATTTTGGAGAATTGTATAAGTGCCGGTTCTATTAATATCATAAGTAACGGTATTAGCAACAGAATCGATTAATCCTCCATAACGGATCCATTTCCTGAACTCACTTTCCCATCTATAAATATTGAAATTGTTTTCTGTTTCTGCAACCTGAGTTAATGAATCTGTTGGACTATAATTGAATGTAAGATTAATAGTGCGGTTATTTTGAAAATGTCCATTGGAATCTGCCAGGCAAGACTGATTTAAGGTGTTGATCTCATAACAGAAAGAATCTGTTTGATTGGCAGGTAAAATAGTGGATATATCCGGCTGGTTCAAGGGATCATCAGTTTGAACAGCGTTGATATAAAATATTGCTGGTTCTGTAAGAAAATCACCGGGGAATTGACAAACTAAATTATTATCAAGACTTGTAACAGATAGTGCGGAATTTGTCACCTCAAACATATTAATGGAATAGGTGCTAGAAGTTATAGAATTATTGGAATAGTTCATTTCTGCATACGATTCTTCATTCTCATTCACAATCGCTTTAAATTGAATTTCTCCGGCTAAAAGAGGGAGTGGAATATATTCCCACCTGTTCTCTAAAATTTCCAGGGAATCAATTTGAATTGTAGTCAGTAGAACAGGAGCTTCTGTGATATCATAAAGTCTTAATTCACAAGTGCCGGCAACTGTTGACCCCGAATTTCGTATAAGGACTTTTCCTGCCGGTGCATTCTCAAATTCTGTCATTTCAAAATGCTCAATGACCAGATCAGGTCCGGCAACAGTAATAAAGTCTGAATTTGTTATTGTGGAATCACCCAGAGAATCAAAAATTTTGAAATGAAAATAAATATAATCACCGGCTGAATAAGCAGGAAGTAGCGTTTCCAATTCATACCTATTATCGAATATGTTGACCATCTCTCTGTTTAAGAGATCACTCTCTAATACAAAAAATACTTCATCAATACCGTCCTCATCAAAAAAGTCAGCCCGTATGTTTATCTGATCACCATTTTGCGGGGGATCAGGAATAACTTCAAGATTTACCATGGCAGATTGTCCAACAGTAAAATTTGTAATTCCTGTTATCTCTCCTTCCTCACCATAAGCAAAGAGTTTCACATACCGTTTATAGATAGAATTAATATTTTCCGGAACAATGAAATCTGTTACTGAAAGAGTGTCATTGATCACAGGCAATTCAAAAGGATAATACTGATTTAGAGGAAGTTGAGAATCGTCTTCATCAAAGACAACAAATTTCCCGTTACTTATCTGTGATCCGACATAAGAAGTTATCAGTAGAGTATCACCTTCGACCAGATTATATTTATTCAGATCAACTTGTTTTGTATCATAGGGTAATTTCAGCTCGATCATTGGATCACCTAAAAGTGCGCAACCATGAGTTAAAGAAACTCCCGCACCTGAGTAATTGTAAGAAGCAAAGAATTTTGCTTTTGTAAAATTTACAATATCGCCAACGGTTGGAACATGTTTATCAAAGATAGCCTCAGTCAGGTGTCGACTAAAAGCTACATCGGCATATAAATATCCATAACCTGTAAATCCTATATGTCCAATAGCTCCGCGATTTGGCCGTAATATCAATTCTTCACCGATGCAGGAGCTCTGAGGTGTATTAAAAGCTGAACCATAACACGAAAGACTGGCGACTAAAGGGTAATTTTCATTGTTAAAAGTAGAAATATCAGCTATATTTAGAAGATTGTAATCTGCCCAGATGTGACCACCACCATGCCCCATAAATTGTAAATAGATCGTTCCGTCATTTATATTGCTTATCAGATCTGTTGTGTTGCCGGAATAAGTGTAGGGTAAACCCTGCGTATTACAATAAACACGTTTCACATTGAAATCATCCGGAATCCAGGTTGATCTGATAGTCTCCGATTGATTTGCAAAAAGCGCTCCTTCAGACGGATTGCCGCCTGCTGCTAAAGTAACTCTACTGTGCCAGAGATCTTCATAATTTGGTTGTTGAATATATTGTACGGTTTTATCTACCACATCAGCTATTTGTGAATTATTCCAAATACTTATTCTGCCAAGTGCAACATCCGGTACAAGATCATCGCCCACGATACAAGCGAGCCAATTATCACTGGCTATAGCACCCCAAAGTTCTACCCAGACATTGCGGATCGGGATAATGTTAAATTCCCTGCTTGGGCTATTATCTCTCTCGTCAGTGATCCCGTCACCGAGGAAGAGAACATGTGTAACACCGGTACTGCTCCAGTTGTTATAAGCATATCGGATAAAATCTTTTATCGCTTTAGCAGAGCGAATACCATAATTAAATTCATCAAAAATATTTTGAAGATCAACTATTTTAACGATCTTACCTTCTGCTTCCCAGGTTTGTTTAAATTGGATCAATGCCTCATTTTCAATGAATTTTGTATCTGTTATCACAAGATACTTAGCAAAATTAGTTTGTGATCTGAGATTGGATGGGATATTAGGTAAAATTTTATAAGGTAGTTTTTTCTTATCTTCCGTGACAGCATAGTATTCTGTATTATGGTTAATCAAATTGTCCTGGAACGATATTTTAAACGGAGCAGAATTATTACCCAAAAAAGAGGAAATATTGATATTTTCTATAAAACTAGTCCCTATTTTATATATTGAGACCTGGTCACTTGAGAAATTATTAAGTTCAAATTGGAAAAGACCCAACGGTTTATTTTGCGGTTCTGTAAACTTGATCTCATTTGTGTCGGTCTTATATTCGCGCCAGTAAGTAATTTCAAAATAATCGAGTAAAACCTGCTGATTATCAATACCGGGGATTCCGGGTAAATTTATATACATATTATTCTGGCCGTGGAATAAATAACTGTTGGGCAGTGGAGAGTTAGTATTATCAAATATTTTTTCAGTTTGTCCATTCCACTCATGTCTGGCGATCTGGGAAGTATTAATATTCACAATTGCAGAGTGATTGATCTGATGATAATTATCTGCATTGAATGTGAGGCTGAATAGGCAAACTTTCGCAGAAAATCTTTTTGTGGGACTCTGATCAGGATACAGTAGCTCAAAAGGAAATAATTTCAATGAGGGAGCATTGATCCTATCCCAAAACCAGATATCTTCCCTATAGAAATTTTCATCGTTCCATAAGTATTGCGCACCAAGATGATCTTTGGTATTTTGTTTCTCAAAGTGAACTGTTTGTTGATATGAAGTGGGAATCACGATCTCACCGGAATTGATCTGATCTAGTCCGCCATTTTCAACAGCCATTCTGCTGCCTGGATGATCTAATAAAGTTAAAAAGTAAAAATTTTCGGATGTATAATCATCATAATAACTATTTTCGCCATAGTGAATATCACCGTAAAACTCAAAATAATCCCCCGGATCGAAAGATCCATCAGCAGCACCTGAAAAATGGATCGGTACGGGATCTCCCATATTAGTAAGCTGTAAATTACGTGGATCAATTTCATCCCATTCAAAAGCCAAATTGAATTCTAGAGGATAATTCATGGCTGATAAGGTCTCCGTTAGATACTCATAACTGATCTTATAGATTCCTTCTTCATTAACAACAATTTGCAGTTCACTAACTTCATCAGTATTTCTTAATGGAACTGGAGCGGACTTCTCTTTCGCTTTACGCCAGTTATAAGAAGATTCATTATTGAGGAAAAAATCTCCGGATAACTTATCAATATAATTATCACTTTGGATGAAAGTTCTGTTCTTATCACCAATAATACTAACTTTTAAAATTATTTCCTCTGTCAGGATCAATTCTTTACTTTTTGCTTTGAATTGAAAAGGGTGGATGTTAAAACCGAGGAAGTATCTATCTCCAATATAAGCAGGAGCTCCTTTTTCTATTATGGCAGCGGGATACAATGCGGCTGAAGTGTAAATATTTCTGTCTTTGTGGAATTGATAATCAACGGTAGTATCATCGGGGACCATTTTTTCGGTGGGATAAATATTGTAATTTTGAAGAGTTTTTTGTTTTTTATTTAAAATTTGCAGAGATACATCTCCCTCGATTGGCAGTCCGACAATTCCGGTAAAAAATGGCAACATGGGATGGCCGCTCTCTGCCGGGTAGGAAGCAGTTTCACAAATTATTCTGTTGAATACTTCATTTTTCTGGATCACAGTTTCACTTTTAAATTCAGGGAGAATAAATTTTATTACGATTTCATCTTCATTCTCGCTGATAATTTCAAACTCATCAGCAAAAACTACATTAGTGATCATGATCAAAATAACTAACAGAACAATTTTACGCATTCCTTATCTCCATTATGTATAAACTAATAATACGAAATTCTTGTTTTTTGGCAAGAATTATATGTTTTCTAAAAGTAGCTTGAATAATACTAAAACTGATTTTTTTCTGATATTTTGTCTGTTCCCAGATAGTGATAATTTTCTAGTGATCAGTTTGCTCTTTATCAAAACAGCAATATGAACAGTTCCCACTGGCTTATCTGTGGTTCCTCCTCCTGGTCCTGCAATTCCGGTAATGGAAGCGGCAAGATCTGTATTGAAAATCATTTTAGTATTTTTGACCATTTCTTCGGCTGTTTCTTTGGATACCGCACCAAATTTACTGATAATCTCCGGTTTGATCTTCAATACATTTAGTTTAGCTTGATCAGAATAGCTAACTATACCTCCTAAAAAATAATCTGAAGCACCGGAATGTGCCGTAATTATTTCCTGAACCATGCCACCTGTGCATGATTCAGCAAGTGATAATGAAAATTTATTTAAAAGTAATTTTTCATGCAATTTTTGGTAAACAGTCTGGATTTCATTGTCAATTTCATTTTCCAGCTCAATTGGTTTGGGTCGCCATGATTTCAATTTTCCATGATGAACTCTTTGCACCGTCGGTTTTGGTTCACTTACTGGTATAATTCTCTCAGCTCTTTGCTCTGCTTTGGGCTTGCTTTCGATGATGTTAATTTTATGTTCCTGATATTCCACAATATCACCAATCTTTATCATTGTATGCTTAAGCTTATTCACTTCACCGTTGACCTTTACCAAACCATCTTTGATGAAACGCCTGATATCACTGTAATAATCACATAAACCTGCAGCTTTTATGAGTTTGAAAAGTTCAATCTCGTCTCCGGAATTAATATAAAATTTCATTAATACGCCTTGGCAAAAATTACCCTTTTTTTACTGGTTTTACCACAATAAACACACTTTCCTTCTTCTTGATTACCATTGTCTGGGATACAGCGGATAGTAACCTTAAGGTCATCTTTAATATTTTTTTCACATTGCGGATCTCCACACCAATGACTCAAAGCGAAACCGCCATGTATCTCGGGATTATTTATATTTTTGGGTGTGAAAAACTGATAAAATTCATCCTTATCATCAATATTGATGGAATTACTATTAAGGAACTTCATAGCTTTATTGTAAATGTTCTGCTGAATATCATCGAGAATAGAGGGTAGTTGATTAACAAATTGTGTAACTTTAATCCCTGTTTTATCCTTAGGCTGCTTATCTCTTCTACCCATGAAAACAGAATTATTCTCAATATCACGAGGTCCGATTTCGAGTCTGATTGGAACTCCCTTCTTGATCCATTCCCAAAGTTTTTCCCCGCCCCGCATATCACGATTATCTACTTTATATCTGATCTTCTGTTCATCATATCTCAAAGTATCAAGCTCGAAGATAAATTTTTCAATAAAGGCAGCTACTTTGTTTTCTTCTTCTTTATCTCTGTAAATAGGGATTATCACAAGATGCAAGGGTGAGATCATTGGTGGAAGTACTAAACCGTCATCATCACTATGAGTCATAACAAGAGCGCCTATCAAACGAGTAGTAACGCCCCAGGATGTTGTCCAAGCATATTCTTCTTTCCCATCTTTTGATTGGAATTTGATATTTGATGCTTTGGCAAAATTGAGGCCTAAAAAGTGGGAAGTTCCTGCTTGAAGAGCTTTTTTATCCTGCATCATAGCTTCAAAAGTATAAGTAGAAACAGCACCGGGAAATTTTTCGGATTCGGTTTTCTCTCCACTAACAGTAGGAATTGCCAGATATCGTTTAGTGAAATCTGTATAGATCCGAAGCATTTTTGCTGTTTCTTTCACTGCCTCTTCTTTGGTGGCATGTGCTGTATGACCTTCCTGCCATAAAAATTCAGTTGTGCGCAGAAATAATCTTGTTCGCATTTCCCATCTCACTACATTTGCCCACTGATTTATCAGTAAAGGTAAATCCCGATATGAATTTATCCATTTACTAAAAGAGGCACCAATTATTGTTTCACTCGTGGGACGTACAATAAGTTCTTCAGTTAATTTTCCAGCAGGTTTCAAGCCGCCCTTACCATCATCTTCCAGTCTGGTATGCGTAACAACTGCACATTCCTTGGCAAATCCTTCAACATGTTTTGCTTCTTTTTCAAAAAAACTTTTGGGGATAAATAAAGGGAAATATGCATTTTCGTGTCCTGATTCTTTGAACATTACATCCAGATTTTTTTGAATACCTTCCCAAATTGTGTAGCCCCAAGGTTTTATTACCATGCAGCCACGAACTTCACTATTCTCAGCCATCTCGGCCGCTTTAACAACTTCCTGATACCAAGTTGGATAATCTTCTTCTCGGCGTGGAGTAATCGCTGTCCTCTTTTGTTTTGCCATTACAAATCTCCCAAATCTAATTAATAATACGATATATCTT
The DNA here is from genome assembly GCA_021734835.1 of Candidatus Cloacimonadota bacterium. Classification (GTDB taxonomy): domain Bacteria; phylum Cloacimonadota; class Cloacimonadia; order Cloacimonadales; family TCS61; genus Tenebribacter. The sequence goes on from JAIPIH010000003.1 coordinate 45,956, forward strand.
GATTTTCTAAACTTTTAATCAGGGTAACTTTGTCAAATCAAAAAAACTGTTTAACCTGAACTATCTTGACACTAAAGCTAATTATTGGCAATTGGAAACTATGGAAAAGCGAAATATTTAAAGTGAACAAGTTAGGAAATTATGAATAAATATGATGTAATAGTCGTCGGTGCCGGGCATGCAGGAATAGAAGCTGCCCTTGCTGCAGCCAGAATGGGTGCGCGCACTTTAATGTTCGTTATCAAAATTGAAACTATCGGACGCATGAGCTGCAATCCTTCCATTGGTGGACCGGCGAAAGGACATTTAGCCAGAGAAATAGACGCTCTGGGCGGAGAGTTAGCAAGAGCAGCAGATCTTACAGGAATCCAGTTCAGGATGTTGAATCGTAAGAAAGGACCTGCTGTGTGGGCACCAAGATCTCAAAATGATCGGGTCCAGTATTCGCTCGTTATGCATCAAACTTTAGAGGAACAAAACAATATTGATATCATCGAATCAATGATAGATGAGATAATTCTGGATAGTAAAGGCAAAACTGTGAAAGGAGTACGTACAAATTTAGAAGAAGAGTATCATGCTCCCAAAGTTATCCTGGCAAACGGAACTTTTCTGAAAGGGATTGTTCATATTGGAGGTGTCAGTATCCCTGCTGGTAGAGCAGGAGAACCTGCCTCAGATAAATTGTCTGATTCAATGCAAAAACTTGGCTTGAAATTAGCCAGATTTAAGACAGGTACACCTCCAAGGATCGATTTAAGAACTATAAATTATAATTTAGTTGAGGAGCAGCCCGGGGATAATGATCCTCAAGGATTTTCTTATTACCGAGATATTAAACTCAGAAACGATGTTAGTTGTTATCTTACGTTTACAAATTCTCAAACTCACAAGATCATTAATTCTAATTTAGATAGATCTTCATTATATGGAGGTTTTATCAAAGGGATAGGCCCTCGTTATTGTCCATCAATAGAAGACAAAGTAGTTAAGTTCTCAGATAAGGACAGGCATCATATTTTTATTGAACCGGAAGGTGTAAACACCCACGAGGCATATTTAAATGGAACTTCAAACAGTCTACCTCCGGAAGTCCAACGTCAGATGGTTCACTCCATTACAGGACTGGAAAAAGCCGCAATAATCCGTTTTGGATATGCTATTGAATATGATTATGTTATCCCTGATGAGATAAAAGCAACTATGGAAACTAAAGTTGTAAGGGGATTGTATCTGGCTGGACAAATAAATGGTACATCCGGTTATGAAGAGGCGGGAGCTCAGGGTTTAACTGCCGGAATTAATGCTGTGCTTGCCTTAGATCGTAAAGATCCTCTCATCTTTGACAGATCTCAATCGTACATGGGAGTTCTAATGGATGATCTTGTTACCAAAGGAACAAATGAACCATATCGACTTTTTACATCAAGAGCTGAATACAGATTATATTTAAGACAGGATAATGCTGATGAAAGGTTGATGCCTATTGGGTATAAATTAGGATTAGTAAGCGATATCAGATGGCAAAAATTCCAAGCAATGAAAAAAATTTACCGCAGAGAAATGAAATATTTAACAACTAAGGCCTCTGATAAACATCCGAAACTGAAGGAACCTTTGAAATTCGCTAAGCTTCTGAAACGTCCTGAAATATCCTTTCCCGAGCTTAAAAAATTTGGTTATAGAATTCCGTCCGATGTAACTGCGGATATCCAAAACAGGATTTCACTTAATATTAAATATGAAGGATATATCAGAAGACAGATGGAAGAAATAGAAAAATTTGAAAAAATGGAACATACTTTACTCCCCGATGGCATTGACTATATGAATATTGAATCGATCGCGTATGAAGCCAGGGAAAAATTAAAAATAATAAAACCTACGTCCTTAGGACAAGCATCCAGAATTCCTGGTGTTAATCATGTTGACGTTACATCGCTTCTAGTACATTTGAAAAAAAATAAAAAGAAGAAGGGTAAAAAATGAAAAACTCAAGCTGGATACTTATTATAATGCTGATAATAACTGGCTGTTCTAAGAATCAAGAGATCTATAGACAGAAATTCACGGATAAATATGAAGTTCCAGCTTTACCCGGCTGGATCTATAAGACACCGGAAAAATTTGTTGTCGGGATTTCCCTGAAAAGTAGTAACAAAAATGAAATGAAAGAAGCAGCGAAACAAATGGCAGCAGTAATAGAAAGCAGAAATAATTCCTCTTATACAATTGATAACTACGCGAGTACTACAAGTGATAATATCTTAAAATCAGGAAAAAGTCAATTCAAATTAAACGTAAGTTCATCTCCGGAACGAACAGAAGAAATTTGTAATGCTCTGACTTTAGTTGACTCATTAGAAACTTTAGGCTATTTTTTTGGGTTATTTTCCACAGAGAATAATAAAAAACCTAGGTTAAAAGCAAAACTTGAGATCCAGCAGTTACCAGAGAATTTTGAGGATGATAAATTGGAAATTTTTGCTGACACAATTAATTTTCATAAAACCGCTAGCTCTTCATCACTTATAAGCGCTTGGAAAACAGCAGCTGAAGAAGCAAGATATGAGATAGCAAAATATCTGGAGAAACAGGTGCAATCCGCTATAATCAATACAGATGAGAATACTGAAAAGAGAATTGTTTTAGAAACTTCCAAGTTGCTTTCTCGCATGCGGTTGAACAAAAGTTATATAATAACTGAACTTAAGGATAACTTGAGAATATTTAAAGTTTATCATGAAATGGAAATAAAAAAATAAGAGGAAAATTATGAAGGTAATTGCAATTATCCCGGCTAGATTTGATTCTACTCGCTTTCCTGGTAAACCTTTGGTGAAGCTTGGTAATAAATATATAATTCAACATGTTTATGAACAGACCTTAAAAAGTGGATTATTTGCAGAAGTAGTTGTGGGAACTGATGATCAAAGGATATTTGAAGCTGTTGATCGATTCCAGGGTAAAGTCACATTGACCAGCAAGCAGCATAAAAGCGGATCAGAAAGAGTTGCCGAGGTTTGCCGAAAAGTAGTTTGTTGCCAAGATGCTGACATTATAGTTAATATACAGGGAGATGAACCATTTATTTCTGAGAATCCTTTAAGAAAATTAATCGAAATTTTTGCTGATAAAACTGTTAAAGCAGCTTCCTTAATGCATGAGATTCATAAGGATTATACCGATCCGAACATTGTGAAAGTAGTTTGTGACAGATTTAATAATGCCCTCTATTTCTCTCGCTCAGTCATTCCATTTACCCGCTCTCCAAATCAGAAATATTTTAAGCATATTGGAGTTTATGCATTCTTGAGAAAAACACTTTTAGAGTTTGTAGAATTACCGGAAAGTAATTTAGAAAAAATAGAAAAACTTGAACAACTCAGACTCCTGGAGAATGGTTATAAATTAAAAATGGTAACGACGGAATATAAAGGGATCGGGATAGACACTCCTGAAGATCTGGAAAAAGCAGGGAGAATATTGGCAAAAGAAAATTTATAACACAACTCTCTAGGAAGTTCTGTTTATGACTATTTGTAAATACTTTTTATTATTCTTAGCTTCTACATAATAAAATATTGCAATTTGAAGAAACAAATTCTTAAATTGCAATATTTTATTTTTTAGACTACTGTTAAGATTTCTTTTTTCTAGCTACTTCAGCAGCAGCATTTTCCTAATTTTAATATAATTTTGTGTCTGCAACTTATATAGGTATATTCCGGAACTTTGCTCGGCAGCATTCCAAGTAAAATTATGAGATCCAGCTTCAAATTCTTTGGAAACTATCAACTGTCCTTTAATGTTATAGATAGATACAATACCAATTTCATCTTCTTTGATATCCAGGGCTATATTTGTGCTGGGATTAAAAGGATTAGGGAAATTCTGATATAATTCTGAAATCAAAGGAATCTCCGGTGTATTATCTTCATCGAGCGGGATGGTTAATGTAATAGGACCGAAACTTTCTGATTCACCGTTAGTGCTTACACTTTCCAACCAGTACCAATACGTAAAACCATTAGTATATTCATATTCGTCTATGTAAGTATAATAAGATGTTTCCGAAGTCGTTCCCTGACCAGGGATCAGGCTGATATTCAACTCGTAAGCTTGGCCAAAATTGCTGCTGAGACTACGGTAAATATTCCAACCCGCATTATTGGTTTCCGATTGAGTTATCCAATTAACTGTAGGAGACTCATTTTCGTAAATGGCTGAAAAAGAGGATAATGTGACAGGTAGGGGATTATCTTCGCCTAAGATGATCTCGGTTGAGCCATCTCTACCATTTAGAGCAATTGTGAATGTTACATGATCCGACGTACTCCAGTCTAAATTACCAGGGATTTCCCAAGTGGTGCCGTTGAGCCAATCTATTTGGGTTAAATTGGTAGATAATCCACTGAATTCTAGATCAAAATCTAGATCAACTCCATCTATTGGACCTACGATATCCACAGCATAAGAAATTACAACTGCATCAGGATTAGGTACTGAAGTAGAACTTTGAACCTGGTCAGTTACAACAATATTAACAGTAATGCCCACATCACCAGCCGGATCGATTATAACATCAGGATTTACAATGCTCCCTGCGATGTTTATGGGTGCAACGTTAACATTTACTGGTAGGGTAGGATCTCCAAGATTATTCCCTGAACCTTGTCCTGGAATTGCTGTAATTTCACCAAAAACAACAACATCATCAATTGCCCAACCCTGTTCAAATATTGTACTATCAGAACCAAATTTATATCTAAATTTGAAATCCTGGTTGGAATAAGTGGAAAGGTCAACAGTTACTAATGTCCAAGAACTTCTATCATAACTCCATGCTAAAGAACCTCCGTAAGGATTTGAATAGCTAGTGCTTAAATCCCCATCATAATTCTGTGATAGTAATGAGTTGACATCGGCTATCCAGTTTGTACCATCATAGAGTTCTATAAAACCGCCGTCGTAGTCAGATTCGGCTTTCAGCCACATCCAGAACGATAATGTGTTGTTATTAGTTTGAGAAAGGTCGATAGCGGGAGATGTAAGAATATAGGTTGCCGTTGCTACATAATCTGTGTTCCCGTTTGTAAGGAAACAATTACCACCTCCTGTATGATCATCAGATGGACTTGTTGGATCAACATTATACCATAAATCCGTACCGTTATCTGAATCCCAAGTTATACCACCTGAATCAAAATCATCTTCAAATATATTAACTGTCGGATGTGCAATTCTTACTGTTATCACATCGTCAGTTTCATTGAGGTCATTATCCACGGCAGTTGCCTTTAGCTCGTGATAATCAATCGTCTCACTGATAGTATTCCAAACAAATTCGTATGGAGCAGAATAATCAGTTGTTTCGAGAACATCATCGATATAAATTTTCACATTTGAAACAGAACGAGACAAGTCGGAAGCATCTACAGTGATAGTTATGATATCACCAGTCACGATCACTCCTCCATTAGCTGGATTGGTAATGTTGCATGATGGGAATCCGGAACCTGTTACAGAACCTACTGCCGCATCGGCATTGACCATTCCATAACCTGTATATCGGTCCCAACCTGCGGGTCCTTCATCAATAATATCTGTTGCAGTCGATGTCAAAGCCGTTCTCACTTGAGCAGGAGTGAGTAATGGATTTTTTGATTTTATCAAAGCAGCAACACCAGCGGCATATGGCGTAGCGCAAGAAGTTCCATTAAAATTAGTAATATATTGACCGGTAGAATAACCACTGCTTCCAGTAACATCGGTCGCTGGTAAAATTGTTGGTGCAACAATATCAACGGCGTCAGGAGCATCTTGTATATTTACTCCATAATTAGAACCCCACCAATTTTCACCATCGCATGAGGAAGCCCTTTTTCTCTCTCCACAGGGTGAAGCAGCACCAACAGCAATTACGTATTCATGATTTGCTGGGTAATGGATATGAGAGTAATCATTATTAGCAGTAGCAGCCAATAAAGTTACACCATGACTATAAGCGTAACTGACCGCAGTATCGGTTGAAGGGGGATCTCCTTGAGATATATCAGCTCCAAAACTCATGCTGCCTATGTCTACATTATTATCTCCACAATGAGTGATTGCATTGTCGATGGATGTAAAAGACATTGTACCAGAGCTATCTGCGATTTTCAATGGCATGATACTACAACCTCCAGCAACTCCAGCAATTCCAATACTGTTATTAATTTCTCCTGCTGCTACACCACCACAACAAGTTCCATGCCCTTCATCTGAACTGTCATCCATTGGATTGCTATCATTATCACCATAATCATATCCCTGAATACAGTTATCATCCAAATCTTCATGATCGTAATCAGTTCCAGTATCTAAGATCGCTATGATCACATTGGGATCTCCAAAACCTTGTTCATCATCCCAAGCTTCTTCTATGTGAGAATCAAATCCAACTATGTGACCGCTACCAGGTCCATTTGAAACTGTATTGTCATGTCCCCAGCAATCATCAAAATAAGGATCATTAGGTGTTTCTGTCAAATAGGCTAAATATTCAGGTATTGCAGTCTCTACATATTCATTATTTTTATATTGTCTTACAGCATATTCAATATCTGTTCCTTCAGGTACAAATATCAAGTACCAACGATCAAAACCCGTTTGTTGTTCCCAAACTTTATCATTTATTGGTCTGTGAGCAAGAATTATTTTTACAACTCCAAACTCATTATTCAGGGCATCAAGGGTTTCTAATCCAGTTTGATCAATGCGTTCGTTATTCCCAAGTAAGGTATTAATTATCCTTGAAGATTCGATATTCAATTTTGTTTTGATCCTATCTGAAGCATAAAGATCTCTACCTGAGCTATCTTTCCTCACTTCGTAAGTAGATGCAGTTTGGTGCAGAGATATTATTATAAACAATATAAAAAATACATTTTTTTTCATGAGATCTCCTTTGTTTAAATTTTAGTGATCAATTTAAAATTTTTTTTGACTGTCAAACAAAATTAATAGTTGTGAATACTTCCTGCAATAAATTCACGGATAACTGAATCTTTAGGTATAGCTGATTCATCATTGTATCCCTTAATTTGCTGCATGAAGCTATTAATTCTTTCAGCACGTATGGCTGCATCTTCTTTTAGTTTATTATGTTGATAAACTTTCTGCCATTTTATAAAATCCTCACCAAGTCTGGCTTTATAAATCGGTAATTCATAAGGCATAGCACTATTAATAATATAATCGGCAGTGTGCAGATAAGGAATTATATGGCGGACTTCACTAGCTCTAACATAATGCCAATGTTCTAAAGTTTGGGTGGGATTATAAGCACGCTGAATTGAATCACGCAGCATTCTCCTTATCAGACGGAAATCAGTCCAGCGAAGATATTTTCCGGAGTTATCAGTAATTTGGAATAAAGGTTCTAAATAAATTTTGAATTTTGCTTCATCTTGAATGGACTTTGTCATTTCGGGATAAAGTCCGTGCAAGCTATCGATAAGCAGGATCTCATTGTTCTTTAGTATCATTTTCGTACTGTTGGGGTGTCGCAAACCGGTTTTAAAATCATAATAAGGAATGCTAACTTCTTCACCATGGCACAATCTCATAATGTGATCATTAATGAGTTGGAGATCTAAAGCTTGGGGAGTTTCAAAATCATAATCACCGAATTCATCTTTTGGATGCATGGCCAGATCATAAAAATAATTATCTACTGCAAACATTTTAAACTGAAATCCTGCTTTATTAAGATGCTGTTCAAGCTTGATCGTAGTTGTTGTTTTACCTGAGGAAGAAGGACCTGTTATCAAAACCATCTTCAGTTTATCAATTCGGTTGGAAATTAGTTCTGCAGCCATCCCGACTTCATCAGCATAGGCATTTTCTGATTCGTGAACAATGTGAGGAAATTCGCCCTTTTCTACTCTTTTATTAATTGATTCAATATTATGTAGGTCGTGCCTAATCGACCAATCCAGGATCTTCCATATCTTAGGCCAGGGAATGCTGGTAGAGGGGACTGAGGCTTTCTGAATTTTCTTCTTTCTGCGTTCGATATTGCTGTTTCTGTATAAAATGTAGGCTTTAGCTACTTGTGAGTGTCCATTTTTAATTAAAACTTTTTCAACGATATCCTGTATATTTTCGATATGTGGATAATTTTTCTCTGAATACTCTTTTGATAATCTCTCAACAACCTCATCTGCTAATTTATCAGCTGCTTTTTTATCTCGTCCTCCCACAGCTACCGCTGCTCTGAAGATCGCATTGGAAATTCTCTCCTTTTTAAATTTTACAACTGCTCCACTTCTTTTTACAACATGGGTAAGATTGGTCATACTTCCCTCAATTTATTCAGAATTCATTATCGGCTCACAGCAAAGTTAAATTTTGCTGTGAGCTTATTTTGAGCTCATCTTTACTTGCAAAGTTTCTGTCTTTAATAATTTCAGTAATTTCTCACATTCTTTGTTCAATTCCCGTCAATTAAACTTATAACACGTTTTTAATTATATCTTCTGCCATTAACCAGCCGTGTGCAGTTGCATAAATTATTGATCTAGTACCACCGGAACAATCCCCGATGAATTTAAGATCTTCAAATTTATCATTACTAAGTTTGTTAGAATAGAATTTAATTTCAGGTGCATAAAGCAGATTATCATCATTCGCAACGCCTGGGATAACAGAGTTAAGATTTTCTACAAAATCAATAATACTCTCAGCGATCCGCCTAGGGAAAGCCAGGTTTATATCTCCCAGAATGTAACTTTCCCTTTCCAGCGTAGGTTCTACCCTATAAAGATTTTTAGTACGTTTAGATGATTTAAAGTTTTTGTATGTTTGTAAAATTACTTTCCTTTTTCCTGCCAGTAAATTGGATAATTTAGCAATATGAGAACCATACCCGATCGGATCATCAAAGGGATGGGTTAGCTTGACAGTTGTTAAAATAGCAAAATTGGTATTTGTTGATTTCGTTTTAAGTTTAGAATGCCCATTAACAGTAGCGAAATCACCATAATTTTCTGTAACTACAAATCCACTGGGATTGTTACAGAAAGTTCTTACCATATATCCTGTTTTGCTTTTATACTTAACTTTAAATTCATACATTTCTTCATTTAACTCTTCCACGATATGGTTAGGAAGCTCAAAACGAACTCCCATATCAACTTTTGTGTTATCTGTAACAGCCTCTGGGAATTCGTTAATAATTGTTTGGATCAGCTTATGACCACTTCTGCCGACAGCAATCACAACTTTATCAAAAGCTTTTTTATTATTGAGCAGTACTTTCCCCGTTAGCATTGTTACACCTTCGATATCAGCATTAAAGTGAAAATGTATATTCTTATAAGTTTTAAAGTCCTTGTAAATTGTGTATAAGATCTGTTTTAACTGATCTGTACCTAAGTGAAAAAATTCAGAAAGAATCGGTTGAAAACCCTTAGCATAAAATTTATTGTAAAATTCATGATTAGTAAATGAACTTCCTCTTTCGAATTTACGATCGGAAGTTTTACTGATATAGTATTCTACAAGCTTTTCCTGCAGTTCGATATCCACCTCAATATCACCACCCATTTCTTTTGAAACAAATAGTTTTCCATCAGCTCTTATGCCCGAAATACTAGAAGAATAGATATCTTTGCTCTTCTCAAATACATGTATTTCATGTTCACTGTCTTTTATCTTTTCTATGAATCCGATAGCAGCTGCTCCGAATCCAATTATTGCTATTTTCATTTTCTGTCCTATTTCAGTAAGATTGCTTTTCGCATTTCAGATGTTTGCTTTGATTTTAAATGATAGATATAAATACCTGAACCTGGATCTTTGCCTTGATCATTCTTTCCCTGCCAGATTATACTATGTTCTCCGCCTTCAAAATACTTATCCGCCAGTGTTTTAACAAGTTGTCCTTTTAAATTATAAATTTTTAATGTTATAAACTCAGGTTCTTGCAAATGAAATCTGATCTTTGTTTCAGGATTAAATGGATTTGGCTCATTTTGGTAAAGTATAGATCTATTCACAATGATTTCATCATCAGCATCAGTACCGCCGGTAACAAAGACCCACCATGCCTTTGGAAGATCATAGTTCTCATTGGAAACTACTCCTGTAACTTCGTGCCAGCCATTTGTAGTCAGAACCAGGTTAAATACAAAACTGGTTGATCCCTGAAGTTCAGAATCAACGAACCATGAATAAGTCACCTCCTCATCATTACAGACCAAACCAAAAGCCATCTGCTCGCCTGCAATAACGTACAATGTGTCTTCTTGAGGAATATAATCCACCAGGTCAGGTGTCATTATCCTGATGCTATCGATCTCCACATCGACAATTGGTTTATCATTGGCATCTGTTGGAACCTCACTGATGGCTTCTACAATCTCAGAACCGAGAGTTACATGCCCAAAAGCTGAATATCCTCCATTCAACCAGGGAGTAGGTTCAACTGTTATAAAATATTGTGATCCACCAGTATTTGGCTGTCCTGTATTTGCCATACCGATCACATATGGCTCATCATAATTTATGTCCGGATGAAACTCATCTGGTATTGTGTAGCCGGGACCCCCGTACCCATTACCTAGTGGTCAGCCATCCTGGATCATAAAATCACTGATCACCCTGTGAAATATTAGATCATCATAAAAATTAGCTCTGGTAAGATTTACAAAATTACCAACCGTTATTGGAACCAGATCTTCACGTAAAGTTACCTCAAAATCACCCATCGAAGTATACCAGTGAGCTACTGATTGACTCCAGACAAATGTAGTAGTAATTAACAAAAGACTTATAAATCCTAACTTAACTCTATACATGGTTCATCCCCCAATTAATTAGTATCAATATCTAATATTCTTATAACTTTAATTGCGTCAATTAATTTTCAATCTATTTAAATATTAGGTTTTCCAATATATCATCCAATTAAACAATAATTTTTCCGTTTAAACAGGTTTCAAATTAATAAGTGATCAGATAAAAAATCAGTGTGAGTGCTGTTTTATACGGTTATCATTTAATTATATTGGAATCTGATTTAATGAATAATCGCGTTGAATTTTAAGAATCAAATTTAACTTGACTTTTTATATTAATTTAGGGCAACATGACTAAAGAGCAATTAATAGAGTAGGCTCATTGAGAATTTAGCTAAGTAATGAGTAGATGAAATTTCAGCTTCACAAATATATGTCTGAAAGGCTGGATTTGAACTCATAATTATCTTGGAGGTAATGATGAAAAAATTAGCTATGTATTTTTTGTTTATTGTTATCAGTTCAGCCGGTTTAACCGCAATGGAAGTATTGGTTAACGGTGAGGATCAATTCACAATCACACAAGGGGAAGATTTTATTATTACTGTTAATTTCACTACCGGCTTTACTCAAGCAGAAACATCACTTTGGGTGGACATGAATGGGAATGGGATATTGGAATTCGACATTGATATAACTATTCCCGGTGAAGACAGAACGATCACGGATAACGGTCCATACGATGAAAATCCTGCTGTAGGAGTTTATGAAATGAGTGTTTCCGGCGAGGAAGATGGCCCGAACAATGTTTCGAATCTGGGTTTGTATTACTATGCAGAAGATAATGGTGGATCGGATAGTGCTTTTCTTTGGATCGATTCAATTGTTTCTGATTATTCGGTCTCAGGTTCAGTATTACCAGCTGTTCCTAACATTATTATTATTGCAGGAAATGAAAATGGTAGTTGGATGACCACAACTGATGCCACAGGTCATTATCAAAACTTTGTCGAAGATATTGACAACTACATGTTAATGGCATTTGATCCATTAAATGTTCTGGGTGGTCTGTTGCCTATTAATTCATATGACAATGTTTTAATTAATGATCATTTAACAGGATATGATTTTGAATTTATCGAGGGTACGTCCCATATTAACGGACATATAACTGATGATAATGATGATCCCGTTACTGATCTTAGAGTTGAAGCACACCAGGACGATCTATTTGGGATTATTACAACAACGGACGAAACTGGTTACTACGAATTTAATGTTATTGAAGGTGAATGGTCTATTGAATTATCAATGGAAGAACTTTATCCGGATTATATGGATCGGGAAACCGTATATGTTTATGTTGAAGAGGGTGCTACGGAAACAGTTGATATCATGCTCTATACGACTGATTCAACTATTTCAGGTACTGTTTATTTCGAAGATATACCATCCGCAGGTTATAATGTATCTGCCAATAACTATCAGATAGGAATGTCTGAAACAAGTAGTCAATTGGATGGTACTTATTCCTTATTTGTTTCCAGTGCTGCCGATGCTTATGGCGGCTATAATCTAAATATCGATCTTTGGGATATCCCCGGAGTTTACGTGGAAGAGAATTACTCCAATGTACTTTCAGGATCAACCAACATTAATTTTCACATATATTCATCTTCAGGAGGAATAGAAGGTGAAGTCTTAGATGCAAATTCCATGGAGCCCGTAGAAAATAGCTGGATCTCTGCCTATAATGACGTCTCCTGGTTTGGATGCGGGGTTAATGAGGATGGATCATATCAGTTGTTCTTACCAAACGGAACTTATCAGGTTGAAGTTAACAGTGAATTTTATTATCAACAGACAATTGAAAATGTCGTTATTGCTGATGATATGATTCAATTAGATTTTCAATTGGTACCTATTGAGTTTAACGGGGCTGTAGAAGGTAATATTTATGAAACCGGGACCTTCGATCCAGTTATAGATGCGCGTGTCAGTGTTTATACTCCTGATTATTATGCAGAAACTATGACAAATGATGATGGTTGGTACCATATTGATCTTCCTAATGGCAGCTTTTCTATTTCCACCTGGCACCAAAATTATTACTCTTTCAATGCTGAAAATCTGGTAATCAACAATGATGTTGTTCAATATAATATAGAACTGGATCCGGTTATCTTTGAAGGTTCTTTAGCAGGTTATGCCTATGAACTAGATTCTGTTATTCCTGTTCCATATGCAACTATAGATGTTAATTCACCAGACTATTGGAATCAGGTTCAAACTGATGCGAATGGTTATTATTTTGTAGAACTTCCTAATGGAAATTATTCGACAAATTGCTGGAAAGATGGATACATCGGACAGCAGATAAATAATATCGTAATAGAAAATAATAGCGTCATTCAAGATTTTTACTTAGAAGCTATAGTAGAAGCTGATGAAGAAGTTAGTGGGCTTAATGATCACCTTAACCAGAATTATCCAAATCCGTTCAATCCCACAACCACAATTTCATTTACAATTAAAGATCTTCAAAAAGTTGAATTAGAGATCTTTAACATCAAAGGGCAAAAGATAAAAACTCTGATTAACAGCATTATGGAAAGAGGAGATCATTTGATTCAATGGGATGGTACTGATAAAACCGGTCAGCCGGTTTCTAGTGGTATTTATTTTTACAACCTGAAAACAGGAGATAAAGTAATTAGTACTAAACGAATGTTACTAATAAAATAGTATCTGAATAAAAAAAAACCATCCTAGTGGATGGTTTTTTTTTATTGTAATTTGCTTTTTATAAGCGTTCAACTTCCTGAACTATATCAGGAGCGATTATCCTTTGAACTTCATCAACTGGCAATTCAACTTCCTTCGCAATCTCTTCAAAATCCCAATCCTGATCGGCGAGTGATTTGACGATTTTTTCCAAATAGTCCATTTCAGCAAATCCGCTGGTTGATCTTAAGCTATCGCTGTTCTTATCGATATCGTTTCCCTTCTTAGAAAACTTCACAATAAGGATGATCACCACAACTAGGAGAATGATACCGGCAAACAGAATTCCTACCAGCTTATAATCAAACTTTGAACTGAATTCTTTCAAGAAAATTTTAGTCTTCTTTAATAGATCTGAAGATATTTTTTTTTTAGGGGTTTGTACATTTGCTACTTCATCAATTGGGACTTGGTCTTTCAGCTTCTCATTCAGGATTGCGATTTTTTGATTATATTGATCTGCAAGTTCTTTATTTCCAATAGCAGTATAAAAATTTGAATAACTTGTTAAATCTGAGAGGGATTGGGGATTAGTAGCAATAAAAATATCCAATACAAGTTTAAATAAATCACTCTTTAATTCCATCCCATCTACTTTGTAGATCTCACCTGAAATTAACAACTGCGTTGTATTAATATCCAGCATTACCATTACTTTATCTTTCGAAACAAGATAATTGATGCCTGTTAATACCTTACTGTTTGTTAGATTTATGCTTTTTAAGGAAGCGTCCTTCCGGCAATTATTTATATTGATCTGAATATCCGATTCGTGCTTAAGAATTTCATAATCAGGTTTCGTATCGAATACCAGTACTGTGCGATCAATAACGCCATAATCTTTGTGATATAAATCAATGAGGTAAGAAGCATTTAACCCAGTAAAGATAATTAAAAATAAAAATATCACTATTCTTTTCATTGGTACTCCCTGTACAACAAATCCGATGTTTCAAATTCTTGAAAATCTTTGTGTTTTGTCAACATTAGATTTTTTATCATCAATAAAGTTAAATTTGTTTCTTCAGCTTTCTTTTGGCTATTTTTAAATTATTTTGATAACGCGAGTCACTAGGTTTAATGGAAACAGCTTTTTTTGCATAATTATATGCTTTTTGATAATCTTTTAGCATGATGAATAAAGAGGCAATATTATTAAGTATGGTTGGATCTTCAGGGAAATACTCTGATGCTTGCAGTAAAATGTTCAGAGCCTGTTTATCATTTTTTTGTTTTAGTGCTTTTGTTGCTTGTTTAAAAAGTTCTTGTGCTTTTACATATTTTTCTCTTGCTACTGCATCTTTTGCGATCAGTAAATATTTTTGATAAGCTTTGTTTCGGGGAAATAATTCAGTAGTTTTCTGATAAAACTCAATTGCTTCATCCCATTTTTTCTGCATAATTACACATTCTGATAATCCAAGCAAATTAAGCTCATTTTCAGGGTAGATATCGTATATTTCTTTCAGTATTTTTTCTGCCTGAGAATATTTATTCAGAGATAATAATGTAATTCCGAGATTGAATCTATTTTCAACAGAAGTGTTGATTATCAAGGCTTTTTGAAATATCAGATACGCCTTCTCAAAGTTACCCTTTGCCAGTAATTTTTGTCCTTTTTTCCTGAAATATTTTTCCTTGTAGTTATTCCAAAATTCTATCATTTTTTATCATCTTCAAAATTATTTTCCTTTTGCTTTTCCAATTTTTTCTTAACAGTTTCAGCTTTTAATTTAGCATCTGCTTTCTTTTCAGCACGAACTTTTTTTAGCGGATCATAAATGGCGGAAGTTGGACACACATCAGCACATATACCACAATTAATACACTTTTCATAATCTATGATTGCCAGGTTATCATCAATAGTGATAGCCTCTTTCGGACATTTTTTTACACATAGTCCGCAAGCGATACATGCTGTTTCATTACCACAGGCTTTGCGGGCAATGCCTCCTTTATCGTGAGATGAACATAGAATATGCACCCGCTTTATGGTTGAAACAAGTTCAATGAGATTTCTTGGACATGCCGTAACACAGGCACCACAAGCTGTACATTTTCCCTTATCTACATTGATCATACCATTTCTGTCTATGTGCATTGCATCGAACATGCAAGCATTAACACAATCATACTGAAAAACACAACCATAATTACAGGCGTTTGGTCCTCCGGAAACTAAAACAGCTGCCTTACATGTACTGATACCCTGGTAATTGTATCTTAATTTTGTATTATGAGAACCACCACTTTGACAGTAGATAATTGCAGATTTCTTATCAGCAGAAGTTGCTTCAATTCCCATTATCTTGCTGATACTTTCTACCACCTCATCTCCTCCGGGTGCGCATAAGTTAATATCAGCACCTTTACCAACTATAGCTTCCGCATAGGCGGAACAACCGGGATAGCCACAAGCTCCGCAATTCACATTAGGTAAAATCTCACTTATTTTGTCTATCTTTGGATCAACTTCCACATGGAATTTTTTCGAAGCAAAAGCCAAACCCAATCCATAAACAAGTCCCAGACTACCCAATGTGATAATAGCATATAACAAAACCGACATTAATCCTCCTAAAATTTAAGCCCTGAAAAACCTAGAAAAGCTAAGGCCATACTACCGGCAACTATCATAGCAATGGGCATCCCTCTCATGGATAGCGGAAGTCCTGCTCGTTCAAGTCTTTCCCTTATTCCTGCCATCAGGATCAACACTAAAGTAAATCCTATCCCTGCAAATAATCCATTCAAGATTGCATAAATGAAACTGAATTCAGATTGTATATTTAAAATAGCTACTCCAAGTACAGCACAATTTGTTGTGATCAACGGAAGAAAAACTCCTAAGGATTTATATAGAGCCGGAGCAGTTTTTTGTATGACCATTTCAACCAATTGTACTAAGGAAGCAATAGTAAGGATAAAGGCGATAGTTTGAAGAAATTCAATATGCAAAGGTATCAAAAGATAAGTCTGGATGAGCCAAGTAAAAGTAGACGCCATTGTCATAACGAAGATCACAGCCATTCCCATTCCTAAAGCAGAATCAAGTTTTTTGGATACACCTATGTAAGGACATAATCCCAGGAATCTCATCAATACAAAATTCTGAACAAAGATAGCCATCACAGCCATGAACAGTATTTTTCCAATAAACTCCATTTTCTCTCTCCTATCGTTTCTTATTTAAATTCATTAATCCCATTAGCAATCCCATTACAATAAAAGCACCAGGTGCTAATATTGCTACAAGCATTGGTTGGAAAGTTTCAGGGAAAATTTGAAAACCGAGAAATTGGCCAGTACCTAAAATCTCTCTAATCCCGCCAATTATGATCAAGGCAAGTGTAAATCCAAGTCCCATTCCAAAACCGTCTAATATTGACCTAAAAACATTATTCTTGCTGGCAAAAGCCTCCGCTCTTCCCAGAATGATGCAATTCACAACTATCAGCGGTATGAACAAGCCTAAACTCTTATGGATTGCGGGGAGATAAGCATGCATCACCATATCTACAATCGTAACAAAAGAAGCAATAACAACAATAAATGCCGGAATTCGAATCTTTTCAGGAATAAAATTTTTGATCATTGAAATGATCGTATTAGAAAATACTAGAACAAATGTTGCTGCTAATCCCATTCCAATAGCATTTATCACAGAAGTTGTTACCGCTAGAGTAGGGCAGAGTCCTAATGCCATTACAAATACGGGATTTTCTTTTATAAAACCTTTAGTAAATTCTTTTATCACTGTCATTATTTTACCGCCCCTTCTGCCTCTGTTTCGAGCTTAATTTTATGCAACGCTGTTTTTATCGAGTTGGTTATCGTTCTTGATGTTATTGTTGCTCCGGTTAGGCTGATAATTGTTCCACCGTCTTTATCAACGATCATATCGCTTCTCTGTTTTCCACTGAACTGCTTTTGAAAGTCGAGCTTTTCACAATTTGCTCCCAATCCCGGTGTTTCTGCCTGAGAAATGATCTTGATATTTTCAATGTCAAAGCCTGTATTGACACCGACCATTGTTTTTACTTCACTGCTATATCCAAAGAGAGAAGCGATAAAAGTATAACCAATCACTTTCTCATCTTTATCATGTCCAATAAAATATGTTAGCTCTCCTGATACTTCTTTAAAAGTGACTGCCAAAGGCAAAACTTCTCTTCTGGCTTTTTCCTGTTCCATACGTTGATTTTCGTCAATTATTGGCTGAGTTTTCGTATTAATATAAGCTAAAATTCCACTAGCAACAGAAGTTATAATTAATAAAACAAATCCGAGTTTTAAATAATATTTCATTTCTTTTTCTCCCCGAAAGTTCTGGGAACAGTGAATTTATCAATAAGTGGAACTGAAATATTCATTAACAGTATTGAATAGGATACTCCTTCCGGGTATCCTCCCACTAATCTGATTACAACTGTCAATATACCACAACCTAATCCGAAGATCAATCTGCCTTTTTTGGTCACAGGCGAAGTTACCATATCTGTTGCCATAAAGAAAGCTCCTAAAATTAACCCGCCGGATAGAATATGAAAAAATGGCAGCATGATCGAGGCAGAGAAAAGCCCGTTGATCCCACCAAATATGTAAGTTAGCACAAAAACTGTTCCGATATAGCTGACCGGGATTCTCCACTCTATAATGTGTTTCCAGGCAAGGAAAGCTGCTCCAATAAGTAAAGCTGCAGCTGAAATTTCACCGATACAACCGCCAATATTTCCCCAAAAAAGGTCCTGAAGAGTATTCATTCCGGTTAAATTATCCATCACAGTATTTGCCATATTATTACTTATCATAGTAGTGTCACGAAGAGTTTTAACGACTCCTAAAGGAGTTGCTGAAGTGATTGCTTCAGGAATGTTTGATGGTAAATTTCTAAGTCCATTGATTGAACTTTGGAATAAATTACTCATTGGAACGGTAAATTTCCATCCAGCTGTGGTAAGCGTGGGCCATGATGCAACAAGAAATGCTCTTCCCAAAAGAGCCGGATTGAAAATATTATAGCCTAATCCGCCAAATATCTGTTTTCCTATAGCTATGGCAAAAACGCTTCCGATCACCGGTAACCACCAAGGGGAAGCAGAATTAAGATTAAAGGCGAGAAGAATACCTGTAACAACGGCACTTCCATCACTAATAGTAACAGGAACTTTTCTAAATTTTTGAATCAATGCTTCTGTTAGAACTGCAGCAACTACAGCATAAAGGGTTAGTAAAAGAGTTTGAAATCCAAAAAAGTAAATACTTACTAAAAGCGCAGGAGTAAGCGCAATAACTACTTGCCACATGACAGAACTGACCGAGATGTCTTGTTTGACATGTGGTGCTGCGGAAACAGCATAAACATCGTTCATAAATCCTCCATCAATTTAGGATCAAAACTCTACAAAAAAATATTCTGACTTTTAACCCCAATAATTTATTTATTTTTCTCGCTAACTTTTATTTTGCCAATATCGATCCATTGGATTAACTTTATATGCGATGGACAGACGTAAGAACAGCTGCCGCATTTAATACAATCCATAACTCCAAATTTCTCAGCAGAATCCCAGTCATCATTACGAACATGATGTGCTATGAGACTTGGTACAAGATTCATAGGACAAATATCAACGCAGCGGCCGCAGCGTAAGCAAACCGATTCAACTTCCTTATGTGCTTCCTTTTTATTAAATATGAGAAGTCCGGAACTCCCTTTTGTCATTGGGGTTTCAAGAGTAGGAATGGCAAATCCCATCATTGGCCCACCTGAGATAACTTTTCCTATTTCTTCCGATGTTCCATCACAAAATTGTAAGAGATCAGAAAAGAGTGTGCCGATACGGGCTTTAATATTTTTTGGTTTTTTAACAATTTTCCCGGATACTGTTATAACTCGATCAACCAACGGTTTTGAATATCGTACTGCTTCAAATACAGCAACAGCAGTTCCAACATTCTGAACTACCACATTTACATCCATTGGAAGTCCACCTTTGTTTGGCACACTTCGCTTTGTAGCAGCATAGATAAGTTGTTTTTCAGCTCCTTGTGGATATTTAAGTTGCAGACCAATAACTTTAATTTTTTTCTCTTTTTTCAGTAAAACTTTGAAATTCTTGATCACGTCCGGTTTATTGGCTTCTATTCCGATGATCCCATTAGCGGCATTCAATATTTTCATAAGAATTTTGAGCCCTTTGATGATGTCGTCAGCTTTTTCTAACATTAGTCTGTAATCTGCAGTTAGATATGGTTCGCATTCTACACCATTTAGAATTACAGTATCAATTATCTTACCTTCCGGCGGTGATAATTTAACATGAGTCGGGAAACCTGCACCGCCCATACCGCAAATTCCGGCTGAGGAGATCCGATCTTTAATCTCAGTTTCCGAAAGCTCCATATAGTTTTCATTATCAGAAAGTTCTATCCACTTATCCTCTCCATCATTTGTTATCTCTATACCCTGAACTAATGCTCCGGTAGGATGTGGGAAGTTGTCTATTTTTGTTACTTTACCAGAAATCGAGGAGTGCATCGGAATGGAAACAAAGCCTCCGGCTGAAGCGATTTTTTGACCTGCCAATACCGCATCCCCAGTTTTAACGATCGGTTTGGCAGGGGCACCAATATGCTGCGAAAGAGGGATAACGATTTTATTAGGTAGAGGCATCTCTTCAATCTTTTTATCTTTGGAAAATACTTTAGAATCGTGAGGATGAATTCCACCAGGAAATGTTTTAAGTCCCATATTCTCTCCCTTTATTTTAAAATATTACCTATCAATATATTTTTTCATAAGTCAAATTTTATATATTTCTATTAATAGCAAGAAATTTTTAACTTTAGAAATTGAAAATCATAAAACAGATTTTTTGATCGTGAACAGAATTAGTAAATTTTAAGCTTCCACGATAATGAAAGGTGTATAAAAAAAAAGTTTAATAACTTATATGAAAATAGATAGAACTAATAGCACAAAAAAACCTCCGGAAGAGCATAAGTAAATCTGCCGGAGGTTAATTTAATAATAGGAATTATAACATTTTAATTGTGTATTTATCACGCATATCCGTAATTTTTTTTGTGTATTCTTCTCGCTGTTTAAGGGAGATGAGGTCTTTTGTCACAGTTTCTTTGACATCATCAAATTTTGCTTCTGCTGCTTTCTGCTTCTCATTTAATTTAATTATATGATAACCAAATTGGGTCTTTACAGGTTCAGATATTTCACCTTTTCCCATATTGAAGGCTACGGCTTCAAATTCAGGTACCATTTGCCCTTTTGGGTATAATCCCAGATTTCCGCCTTTCTCTTTTGAAGGGCATTTAGAATGAGCTTTAGCTGCCTCTTCAAAAGTGAGTTCGCCCTCGGCGATCTTTTTTTGGATATCGAGGCATTCATCCTCAGTATCTACTAAGATGTGGCTTGTATCTGCTTTTTCGGGAGTTGAAAATTTTTTTAGATTCGATTTGAAGTGATCTTGGATATCTGATTGTTCAAACCTGATAGATTGCATCAGTTTATTTACATTCAATTGTGTCAGGATCATATCTTTCATCTTGGCTAATTCATTTTTAAATTCATCAGATTTTTCAAGTTCATTTGTCTTTGCATCTGCAAGAAATAGTGATTGATTGATAAGTTCTTGTAAAATTTGTTTTTTACCTTCTTCACTCTGATACTGCATTGCCTGCTGAGGATCTAATCGTTTAATAAAATTTTCTACTTGGTCTTGAGTGATCTCTACTCCTTCTACTGTTGCTAATACTTTGTTTTCCATGTAGTCTCCTTTTTTATTTTTGTGTCAAAAAAGGATCGATAGTTTATATGTCAAACGGTATCTTTATGAACAAAATCCCTTCAGTGATATTTTATCATAGCTGTTTTAGTCATCTCATATCCTGATGATTTATGATTATAGTGGACAAAAAAAGCTGAGAAAAAGATTTTGCAATAAAATATTTGGATAGGGGAAACGATGAAATTAGGCTACATCGAGAAGAAAACTTTCTGGCTTTTAATGCTGGCATCCTTCTTTAACGGTTTTGTGATCGGTACTTTTAATATTCAAGATGTCGTTGCCAAGAAAGCCTTATTAGCTTTAGACTGGCAAATCACGATTTTAGTAATGTTATGGCCGCTTTCAAATCTTTTTTCCATCTGGTGGGGGAAAGCACTAGAACATTCCAAAAGCATCTCAAGGTTTTTTGTTTTAACAGCATTTGTCGGCCGATTAGTTCTTATATTAATGTTATGGATTCACAGCTTTTATCCTTTTTTGATCATTATGGTCTTTGTTTTTTCATTCAATTCACTTCTTAGTCCTGCCCAAAACTCAATCTTTCAATACAATATTTCTACCAAAAACAGAGGTAGTCTTTTTGGTTACACAGCGAGTCTGGTTACATTAATAGCAATTGTTTTCAGTTACTTTGCCGGGTACTTAATGGATATTAATGAAGAGTGGTTCCGCTATATTTTCTCAGTAGTTGGTATTATGGGCTGCTTAAGTGCCTTGCTGATGTCAATGATCAAAATTGAAAATAAAAAATATGATAAACGGAAAATTATCATAAAACAATTTTTATTTTCACCAATTCTGCGAACAATTGATATTCTAAAAAAAAACAAAGATTATGCAATTTTCCAACGAAATTTCTTTATTTATGGAATTGGATTTATGATCATATTGCCGGCAATCCCCAAATTTTTGGTAGAAGTTTTGAGGATGGATTATTCTCAGACATTTATGGCTAAAGGTATAATTTCTCAAATCGGCATCTTACTTTTAGCTCCGTTAGCAGGTAAAATTCACGATAAAAAGAATCCTTCCTTTTTCACATTTATTGCTTTTTTCACCCTGGGTTTATATCCGCTAATTTTATTTGCGGCAAGTTATTTTGTAGAAGCCGATTTTGTTAATTACATCGTTTATTTCTCTTATCTTATTTTTGGGATTGGTATGTCTGCAATTATCATTTCCTGGAATATCAGCTCTATCTTCTTTGCCGGGAATGACGATGTGTCTATGTACCAGAGTGTTCATGTTACACTCACGGGTTTACGTGCTTTAATCGTACCCTTTTTAGGTTATTTAATACTAACCTACTTTGGGATCAGAGCAGTATTCATTATTTCATTCAGCATGTTTTGGCTAGCGTCTATTTTAAGTTACTTTAATTATTTGAGAATGTGTAAAATTGAATTTAAATATAAAAGACATTTTGACAATATTATTAGTTATTTTAGTAGACTCACCCCAAGAGGTTAATTTTGGAGGAAAGTTGAGAAATCTGTTTATTTGTATTTTCTTAGTAGTTTTTAGTAAGGTTTTTGCAGACATCACAGTAATTTATAACACATCACTTGCTCAAGAATCTATTCATACAATAAATTTTTTTGATACTGAATATTTTAATGCTTACGAACTAAATAAAGCGTTTAAGGCAAAAATCTCAAGCGATATCATGGATCAAAGGTTGAATATAAATATTTATGGTGAGCAGTTAATTTTTCTGCTGGATTCTTCTTATTTGCAGCATGGTTTAAAATATTATAACATGACCTATGACCTCATCCAGCAAGAAGAAAAATATTTTCTGCCAGTTTCGTTTTTGCAAAGCATATTACCTATAATATTCCCAGATCAGGTTTCGTACGAAAATAATAAACTTTTTGCTTCTGCTCCTATCGATAACTCTATCCGAAGAATTGTGCTTGATCCAGGGCACGGAGGGAAGGACCCTGGCGCTGTCGGATATTCCAAAAAGTATTTTGAGAAAGATATCACTTTAGAACTTGCCTTAAAATTAAAGAAAAAATTAGAACAAAAATTAGATGTACTTGTCCTGCTTTCCCGGGATAAAGACGAATTTGTCTCGCTTCAGCAGAGGACAAAGCTAGCCAATGAGAAAGCAGCAGATCTCTTTATCTCACTGCATTGCAATGCTCATCGTAATTCTCAGATCGATGGGGTTGAAGTATATTATCTTTCTACAGCAAAAACTGATGAGGCTAGAGCAGTTGAAGCTATGGAAAATCAAGTTGTTTTCGAATATGAAGGCGGCGAAGAAGCAGTTAAAAAATATGACGATCTTGCTTTTATCTTAGCAGATATGGCACAAAGTGAACATTTGGAAGAGAGTTACAATTTAGGTGTAAATCTTCAGTCTTCTCTGATTACCGATACTGAAGCATATGATCGTGGTGTTAAGCAAGCGAATTTCTATGTCTTAAGAGGTGCTTTTATGCCTGCAGTGCTTATTGAATTCGGGTTTCTTTCTAACGAAGATGAAGAGAAAAAATTACTTAATAAAAATTATCAGAACAAACTTATTGATTCCGTGTTTAAAGGAATCCATGACTTCAAAATGAAATATGATCAGATGCAATAGTAGTAATCAGGAAAAATAAAATAAATATTTTGACAGAAAATACTGCTAACTTTTTCTGACTTCGAAAATTATAAAGGTGGAGGAATAAATGCCAAATCATGTGTCTTGCGAAAAAAGACTGAGACAAGAGAAGAAACGTTCAGCACGTAATCATTATGTTAAAATGACGATCAATTCATTATCCAAAAAAATGAAAAGTGATCTTCCCATCGATGAGAAAGAAAAACTACTGCAAAAAGTGTATTCAAAATTAGATAAAGCTGCTAAGAATCATGTAATCCATAAAAGGACTGCTTCCAGAAGGAAAGCAAGAATTTCAGCTTATTTTAATCTTGAAAAAGCAAAACAAAAAGATATAAAATAATTAGGTAATAGATAAAACCAGCAGACATATTCGTGTCTGCTTTTTTTATTATCCTGATGAATAAAACCGGAGTAATTAATGGATTCTAATATCATTATCTATTCAGCAGTAGCGTTGTTCATTGTATTTGCAGTTATTAGTATTATATTAATAATCAGGAAGAAAAACAATAAAATCACAGTTAGTTCACAACCTGAAAGTTTGAAGTTGAAACTTGCAAAAACAAAGAATGGTTTGTTGGGAAAGTTAGCAGAGCTTGTTAATTTGCGTGGTAAGGTCGATGCTGAACTGATAGATGATCTGGAAGAAATTCTGCTTCAGGCAGATGTAGGTGTGAAAGCAAGTTTTGACATCATTGAAAGCTTGAAAGAAGAGATCAGACTTAATAAGATAGCTTCAGCTGCTAATATTCAAGCTTATTTGGAAGAGATAATTCGCAAACTTCTCTTAAAAGATTATGCTGATGGAACTGATCATTTTAAAAACTTAGATTCTAGACCTTTTGTAGTTTTATTTACTGGCGTGAATGGAGTTGGAAAAACTACAACTATCGCAAAATTAGCAAAGCGATTTACAAATGCTGGGAAAAGTGTATTAATGATAGCGGCAGATACCTTCCGTGCCGCAGCAATAGACCAGCTGGCTATCTGGGCAGATAGAACCGGAGCAGATATTATGAAACAGCAGGAAGGAAGTGATCCTTCATCTGTTGTGTATGATGGAATGATGAAAGCTGTTAATAAAAAATTTGATGTAGTACTCATCGATACAGCTGGCAGGCAACACACAAAAATAAATTTGATGAATGAGCTTTCAAAAATTAAAAGAACAATAAAAAAGATAGTTCCAGATGCACCTCATGAAACATTACTGGTCGTAGATGCAACTACTGGACAAAATGCCGTCACACAAGCTGAATTATTCAATAAAGCTACCGATCTTACAGGTTTAGTTTTAACCAAATTGGATGGAACGGCTAAAGGTGGGATCGTGATCGGTATCAAGCATCAGCTTGATATTCCTGTAAAACTTATCGGAGTAGGTGAGACTTACAACGACCTACGCAATTTTGATGTTAATGAATTTGTAGAAGCGATATTTGAATAAATAAACAGCGTCATCCTGACGAATCTTACACATTACTCCCTAAAAGAAAGATAATAAAACTTTTTAAGTAGCGATTTTTCATTGTGACGAAAATCATTACACATAAATTAGTTAGAGCAATAGAATAACAAAAACAAAATATTTGACAAGCATTTCATTTTATTTTTTCTGGAATTGTACTTAACAAGGATAAATGAACTTAAATATATATCTAAATGGGATTTAACATAAAAAAAAGAAGAGAGTGTTTCGATATCGTATGG
Source organism: Candidatus Cloacimonadota bacterium (assembly GCA_021734835.1). GTDB lineage: Bacteria > Cloacimonadota > Cloacimonadia > Cloacimonadales > TCS61 > Tenebribacter. The sequence continues at coordinate 71,659 of JAIPIH010000003.1, forward strand.
GTCACTCCAATGCTACAAAATCTCCACAGCACTCTTCCCGATGACATTAATAATAAGCATCAAATGGATGTCAAAATATTATTGAACTCTCTTCCTTCAATTTGTTATTGTAGACGGTGTGATATGCTCTTTATTATCTGTAAGAATAAGTTTGTGTAAAAAATCTCTTCTAAAATTATCAACAATTTCCCAAGAAATGAATGAATTGAGAATTAAATTTTTCTTATCATGGAGGAAATTATGATAAAGACTTTAAAAGCAAATTACATATTTCTTGATTACATTAAGAGATACATGCCATGGCATGTATTTATTGGAGCACCTAAATTTCCAGAATACCTTTTATATAATCCTGATACAAATTATGGGAATTCTAAGCAAATTGAGTTAATATATAATTCAAAAGGTAAAATATACAAATTTAAGGGCGAAAATGAATCTGGAGTAGATATATCGGTAGAATTTTCTTATAATGAGATAACAAAAATTGGTAAGGTTGAAATAAATAAAGATTCTATATCTGAACTAACTATTACAGAATGGCTTGATAATGATGAAGTAAACATTGAAATTAAATATGAAGCAGATAATGATTTAAATTGTAATGCAAGATGTAAGTTGGATTCAGGTAATAATTATAACATAGAAATTGATATTAATGGTAAGACATTAACAGGGGATTACATTGCAGGTTCAGATGTAATTCCTCAGATTGCTTATGATCTTGTAGATGAATTGACATTAATAAAATCAAATGGTAAGATTGCTGCACTAAATGATGAACATATGACAACAGCAATGGCTGTTGAATTATGGAAAAATGCTGCATTTATTGGTGAGATCGACAATGGTCTATCTATAGCAAATACAATCGTATGTGCAATTATTGATATACTTGCAGGTGGGAATATAATGTTATCATTAGCTTTGGAAATTCTATGTATGTTAATAATTCATACAATTTGATATCAGCAAAAAACAAGGAGGTTCAAATTGATTTTTAAGCATGCACGATGTCCTGTATGTAAGCTGAAAGTTTCATTTTTATGGAATTATTTCAGTATTATTCAAACACCTTATACATGCCCTAATTGTAAAACTAGATTTAAATGGCACTCAATCTCAAGAGTTTATGTTGGAATTGCTGTTGTAATTATGTTTTCTATATATCACATATTAGATGCTTATACTGAATTTCCATTTTATATGTCACTTATCATTGGATTTATCCCGGCTCAATTGATTTTTATGCTTTTTCCCAAAAAGGTGAAGATCATCTGTAAAGAGTAAAAAGAAAAAAAAGGAATGAAAATTATTTAATTCAAAATATTTTTTTTCTTATTGAGATTACAAAGCTAGACTATACAAAAGTTTAATCTCATCAGCCCAGATCTCAGAATTAGGTGTTTCTAAAATTAGGGGAATACCATCAAACCTGTCATCATTCATAATAAATTTGAAAGCATCTAGTCCAATAAATCCTTCTCCTAAGCTGTCGTGTCTATCAACTCTGGTTGCCAGCTCTTTTTTGCTGTCATTTATATGCATTCCTTTTAAGTATTGGAAACCAACCAGTTTCTCGAATTGTTGAAAAGTATTTAGAAATGTTTCTTCTGTTCTAATATCATAACCGGATGTGTACGCATGACAAGTATCGATACAGACACCGATCCTAGATTTATCTTTTACATTTCCAATTATCTTGGCTAAATGTTCGAATTTGTAACCTACATTGTTTCCCTGACCGGCTGTGTTCTCAATAACTGCTGTTGCAAATTCAGTTTGTGAAAGTGCCCAATTGATAGAATCTGCTATAGTTTCCAGACATTCATCTTCTGAGTTCTGCCCCAAGTGTGATCCGGGATGGAAATTCAGATATTTTAGCCCTAACTGCTCACATCGTTGTAATTCATCCAGAAATGCTTTTTTAGATTTCAGTAACTTTTCAGCATCCGGGTTGCCGAGATTTATAAGATAACTATCATGAGGTAAGATATGATCTGGAGAGTAGCCACCAGTTTCACAATTATCTTTGAATTTGCTTATGTTATCTTCTGTTAATGGTTTAGAAAACCATTGTCTTTGATTCTTTGTAAACAGAGCAAATGCGGTTGCTCCGATTTCTTTAGCATTCAGTGGTGCATTTTCAACACCTCCGGAGGTACTTACATGAGCTCCAATGTATTTCATTAAACAACTCCTTTCATATTGCTAAATAACTTTTCTAATTTCTGTATATCAAGCTTGCCATCAGTTCTTACGCCACTGCAAAGGTCAATTCCAAAAGGATGAACAAGCTCAATAGCTTCAGAAATATTATCTGGATTTATTCCGCCAGCCAGGAATATCGGAATATCTAATGATTCTCTTATTTTATTACTTATCTCCCAATTATGAGTTCTGCCGGTCCCTCCTAATTCTTTTATCATTTTAGATTGATCACCTGAATCCAATAAAATAGCATCTACATCGTTTTGTATTCTCAGGGCTTTTTTAAGGCTCTCCGTATCAATTACGTGTATAACCTGAACAATTGAAATTCCTGGAAGTGCTTGTTTAAGTTCACGATGCGTTCCGGAAACAAGATCGTCACAGATCTGGATGGTATTCGATCTACAAAAATTGTGTTGCATGATTATGCTTTCCACATCTTGTTTGGAAGTTAATAGAAAGCTGGCAATTGGCGGTGGGATCATTTCAGCAATCTCTCGGATCTTTTCATTCGATATGACACCTGGTCCGCTGGGCATTTCCGAAACGAGACCCAAAGCTGAAGCACCCATTGTTATTGCTGCTTCTGCTTCCTGAATACTGCTAATACAGCAAATTTTGATTCTTGGTCTAATTGTTTTCTTCATCCTTACTCCTGTTTATCTAAGAAATCTTTATCTTGAGAGTATTACTGTCAAAATATTTTTTCCAATGCGATGAATATCCAAAAAAACACTTTACAAAGCAAGGACTATAACCCATGTTGTGCAAGGTAAAAGGAGAACATTATGAATAATAAACTCAAACAAGCAGCCAAGCAAGCAGCTCAAAAAGCGTATGTACCCTATTCCGGATATAAATTAGGAGCAGCTGTATTAACCAAATCGGATAAAATTTACACAGGTTGCAATATTGAAAATTCTTCCTATGGCTTGACGAATTGCGCAGAGAGAACAGCGATTTTTAAAGCTGTTTCAGAAGGTGAAACGGAATTTGTAGAAATGGTTATTTATTCAGATACAAAAAATCTTTTTTATCCATGCGGAGCCTGTCGTCAAGTAATCTCAGAATTTTCTTCAGATATGAAGATAAGCATAATATCAGAAAAAGATGAGTTGGAATCAGATATTAATGAATTATTACCTCACAGCTTTAATTTAAACAAATAAAAAAAGCGGATAAAAAAATCCGCTTTTTTTATTTGTGGTCTTACAAGTTAATTGTAGAAATCCTTTCGATTATCAATTATCACCGCATCTTCCTTCAATTTGATAAACCAATCATTTAAATGATCTTCTTCAGCTTTGGACTGAGCTTCTGCCATAAGTTTGTCTTTGTTCTTCTCAAACTTTTCCATATTTGGTTTAGTTCTGGATTTTACTAAGGTAATATATGCTCCTCTATCCCCTCTGATCAATTCAGTATATTCTCCGGAATTTTTTGCTAAAATTGCATCATTCAGAACTTGATCTCTTCCAATACCTTTGATTGTATTATTAACTTTTAGGTTCAAAGCTTCAACTATATCGATATTTTCTTTCTTTGCCATAGACATATAATTAGATTGATCATATTTTTGATAGAATTCGAGAGCTTGTAAATATGCTAATTCGGCTTTCTTTTTAGTTTTAGCTTTATTCTCCACTGATTTTAACACATCTTTAAGTTTCTGATAATGTTCACCTACTTTAAATGAGACTTCCGCTAAAATATAACTGCCGTCATCTTTCAAAATTGGAGGATTGATCTTTCCAATCTTACTATTAAAAGCGAATTTGATCAACTCATCATTTCTGCCAATACCACTGATATAATTAGAAGATTGATAGAATTCTTTTGTCTCTTGTAGTTCATAATTTAGCTCTTCAGTCGCTTGATCTAAACCTTTTTTAAGTGCTAATTCATTTAAGTCGTTAGCAATAATTTCCAAATTATCTTTTGTTGCAGCAGAAGCAGATTCCTGGAATAATATGTGTCGTGCTTGAATCTCTTCTTGACCTTCGTTTTTTCTGCGGTCAGTTAATTGGATAATATGCCAGCCAAATCTAGTTTGCACAGGTTTGCTGATCTCTCCTTTTTTCAAACTAAAAGCAGCGTTCTCAAAATCAGGAACCATTCTTCCTCTTCCAAAAAAACCAAGATCTCCGCCTTGAGGAGCAGATGGTCCATCAGAATATTCTTTAGCGAGTTCAGCAAAATCTTCACCGCTTATTGCTAAGTTGTAAACTGAATCAACTTTTGCTTTCACGATTTTTTTATCAGCTTCACTCGGTTCAAGCGGTATTATCACATATTTAAGTTTTCTAGCCGGGTCCTTTTTATATTCTTCTTTATTTTCCTCATAGTAACTCTGAATCTCTTCTTCCGAAATTTTAATATCTGTGATCTTATTGGGATTAAAGAAAATAATATCAGCATCAGCTAGATCATTATCTTCAATATATTGCTCTTCAACCTTATCCAACGTTACCGTAACCTCCGATTTCACATTATCATAGAGTTTTTGATATGGTAAAGAACCTCTGATCCTGCCTTCCAGCCAGCTGGCAAAGTCAGGATTTTCCATAAGTGTTGTTTCGTATATGGAATAATCAAATTTTCCTTCTGTTTGAAATTGAGGAATTGTGGTAATATCTTCATCAGGATTCTTTAATTTTTCAATAATATCATCATCTGTTACTTTAATTCGACGTTTTTTAATTTCTTTATCAAAAAGAATTTGCTGTATAAGCTGATCCCAGGTTTGGTCATTTAGTTGTTTAGCAATTTGCTCATCAATTTCCTTATCGGGATTTTGTTGGGCATAACCTGCATAAGCATTCTGTAAATACTCACTAAATTTATTCGGGTATATTTTTTTACCGGCGATACTACCAACGAAAGGTTTTTTAATAAAGATGCTACTTACTCCGCCAATAGCCATCGAAAGTATAAATACTGCAGCTATTATTATGACAATCCAAGATGAGTGCTTTCTAAGTCCTTCTAACATTATTATTTCCTCCAAATATTTTTCATCTGATTATTAACTGTGCAATAACTTAAATCATTGATATTTATTCAAGTTTTTTTTTGTAAAATATTAATTTACTAAAATAAAAAAGTTGTTTGAGATTATATTTACAGCTAAAATTAATTGAATTTTATAAAATACTAATTTGAGTACATTTAGACTTGACAGGATAAGTGATGTTTTGAATTTTGAACTTTACTTAATAAAAGAGGGGGTGATTTCTTTGCCGAAAGTAATTGCTAAAAGTGGTGAGTCTTTTCAAGTACTGCTCAGAAGATTTAAAAAGTCTTGCGAGAGAGCCGGACTTTTATCTGACGTTAAGAAAAATAAGTACTATGAAAAGCCGAGTGTAATTCGTAAAAAAGAGAAAAATGATCAAGTTAGAAAAGCTATGAAGCGTTTAAGAAAACAAAAGCGTTTTTCTTAGAGGTAGTATGCTCGTACAAATTAATCAAGATCTAAAAAAAGCTATGCAGGAGAAGGATAAAGATACTTTAAAAGTCCTTCGTGCCTTGAAATCTGCAGTTCAATATGAAAAGCTTGATAAAAAGAGAGAACTCTCTGAAGATGAATTGATCTCTGTTTTGAAAGGACAGGTTAAACAGCGGGAACAGGCATCGGAACTCTATCTGCAGGGTAATAGACCGGAACTCTCGGAGATTGAATTACAAGAGATTAAAATTATCAAAAGATATTTACCAGAAGAATTACCTGAAGCTGTATTAGAAAAAGAAGTCAAGAAAGCTATTGCTTTTCTGAAAGCTGAATCGATGAGCGAGATGGGCTCAGTAATGAAATATCTCAAAGAAAAACTGGGCAATAACGTCGATGGGAAAACATTAAGCTCTTTAGTAAGAAAGGAATTGCAAAACTGATTTGTATCAAATAAAGTTCATAATAATATGTGGGGAGATTTATCTCCCCTTTTTTATCTGAAAATTGAATAAATTAATAAAGGAGGGGATATGAATGTATTAGATATAATTCTCGCAGTAGTTCTAATTGTACTCTTATTTAACGGATTAAGAAAAGGATTCGTTAATAGTATTGTAAGTTTATTAAGCTTAGTTGTAATTATTTTAATTATTGCTAAACTGGGACATGTTGTTAAGAATGAATTGATCTTCAGATTAGAGTGTAGTGATCTTGTGGCAGCTATTCTTTCTTATATATTAATTTCAATTGTGATCTATCTCATTGCAAGAATTACCGTTAAGGTTCTTCAAATGATTTTGGAACTTCTGCATTTGAAATGGCTTGATAGATTATTGGGAGCGGTGTTTGGAGTTTTTAATGGAGTACTTGTAATTGCAATAATGATCTTACTATTGAATCTGCTTCCCTACGAAAAACAGATCACAGAATTTACTTCATCATCTGTAATTGCTTCTAACATCAGAAGTGCTACAGATATAATTGAAGCTAAATATCCTGAGTTAAAGAAAAGAGCAAAAACTATAGGTGAGGAAATTCATAAAAAAACAGAAGGACTTGATCAAAAGATCAGGGAGAAAATGAAATAATTGATGAATTCACTTACACAACTTGAATACAACAAAGTTAAAGATATTTTAGCTTTGGAATGTCATTCTTCCTTAGGCAAGAGAAGAGCTTTATCTCTTGAACCAAAACAGGATGTTGCTGAAATTGAATATGATCAGAATTTGATTTTAGAACTGCAACTACTTCTGAAAAAGGGTATTTCTTATAATTTTGAAAATATTTCAGAGCTAGAAGAGCTGATCAAAACAAATAAGCATCAAACTTTCAATTTTGAAGAATTTCAAAAAATATATTATAATGTATCAATCGCGAATCTGATTAAAAATGACTCTAAAGAACAGAAGGATCTTAGAGAATACTTCCGATTTGTTAACAAGATTTTCTTGCTTGCTGAAATTGAATCTAGATTTCAACAGATCTTCGAGAGCGACGGAGAGATTAAAGACAGTGCCTCATCCAAACTTACATCGATCAGAAAGAAAAAAAAACAAGTAAGGAAAAATCTTACCAACAAACTATCAAAAAAGGTGGAAACTCTTTCGGCTAATAATTTCCTGTATGACAATATTATCACTCAGCGTGACGGACGCTATGTGATTCCAATTAAAGAAGCTTCAGCCACTTTTGTTTCTGGAATTGTGCACGGTCGTTCAGCAAGTAAAGCCTCAATTTTTATGGAACCCGAAGAGATAGTTGGGCTGAACAATGATCTTGAGTTAGTTAACAGCGAAGAAAAGCAGGAAATCTTCCGAATCTTCAAAGAATTTACTCAATTGATCACTTCCCACAAAAATGAACTTATAAGCGTTACAAAATATTTACAGGAATTAGATTATTTTTTTGCTGCAGCTCGTTTTGCAATAAGATTGAAGGCTGAAAAACCGATCCTTACTGATAAACAACAAATTAAATTAAGCAATGCCAGACATCCGCTTTTGATCATCGCATTGAACAAAATTGATGATGTTATCCCGTTTGACATGGAGCTTGGTTATGATTATAATCTCTTACTAATCTCCGGTCCCAATACCGGAGGGAAAACTGTCACGCTGAAGACTGTAGGTTTACTGACTTTGATGGCAAGATCAGGTTTACCGATCCCTGCTGATCAAAACTCTGTTATCGGTTCATTCGATTCTGTTTTTGCGGATATTGGCGATAGTCAATCTTTGGAAAATGCTCTCAGTACTTTTTCTTCTCATATAAAAAATATTCGTGAGATGACAGACAATGTAGATTCTAAAAATCTCGTTCTGATTGATGAGATAGGAGCTGCTACAGATCCTGAACAAGGTTCTGCCTTAGCGCAGGCGATTTTAGAATACCTGGCAGAAGCCAATGTAGTGGGCGTTATAAGTACACATTATACTTCCCTGAAAGTGTTCGCAGAAAAGCATGATAAATGTATCAATGCTGCTATGCAGTTTGATCCGGATAAACATATTCCTACCTATCAATTTAAACTGGGTCTACCAGGCAATAGCTTTGCCATCGAAGTTGCCTTAAAGCTTGGTTTACAAAAAGAACTTATTGAGCGAGCAAAAAAATTAACCGGTAAGCAAAATATCGAACTTACAGACTTAATTAAGAAGATGTCTGAGGAAAAAAAATCTCTTTCCAGACAACTCTATGAATTTGAGCTCAAAACTGCTCTGCTAAATAAAAAAATCTCTGAATATCACGATAAAATAGAAATGATGGAGAAAGAAAAAAAGGATGTTAAAAAAAAATCCATTCGAGATGCACGTGATTTTCTAACTTCCATGCAGAAAGAAATTAATAACGAGATAAATGATATTAAAAAAAGCAATAAGGAGGAAAGGAAGAAAAAATTAGAGGTTTCCTTTGATAAAGTAACAAAGCTGAATCACAAATTTAGCACAATAGAGGATGGGTTACTGCAAAATACACATAAATTGATCAAACAAGCTAAAGTCGGAATGACAGTTTGGTTGAAAGATATGGAAATGATAGGTGAAATTACTGAAATATCAGGGAAAAAAGCGAAAGTTGATCTTGATGGTATAGTTTTAACTACTTCAATTTCCAAACTTTATCAGGTTAATGAATCAAAGCTGAAAAAATCAGATTTGAAAAAGAAGATCACACTGCCAAAAGGTGATGCAAAGTTAGAATTGAATATCCTGGGTCACAGTTTCGAAGAAGCGCTGCCGAAAATAGAAACTTTTATTGACAATGCTATCGTGAGCGGACTTCCTATGATTCGAATTGTACACGGTAAAGGAACAGGAGCTTTAAGAGCAAAAGTAAGAAATCATCTTCATTCAAATAAACTTATAGAAGAGTTTTTCTCACCTTCTCCTGAAGCCGGTGGAAGTGGCGTGACAGTAGTGAAAATAAAGGAATAGAGTAATTGAATGGAACAACATCTAATTGATGAAATTATTGAGAAGAACGATATCGTAGATGTTATTAATTCATACATTCCTCTCAAAAAAACCGGTAGTAATTTCAAAACCAGGTGTCCTTTTCATGATGAGAAAACAGCATCCTTTATTGTCAGTCCCAAAAAGCAGATCTATAAATGTTTTGGCTGCGGTAAAGGTGGAAATGTAATTACCTTTGTTCAAGAGTATGAAAAAATATCATTTCCTGAAGCCTTACAGAAACTTGCTGAACGTGCCGGAATTGCCATTAAACAATTAATGCGGGGGAAAGCAAAGAATTCTAAACGGGATTTGATCTATAAGATCTATGAGATCGCAACAGGATATTATCACACGAATTTAGTAGAACATAGCCCAACAGCATTGGAATATCTTGCTGAAAGAAATATCAACGATGAAACCTTAAAGAAATTCAAATTAGGTTTTGCTTTAAATTCTTTTGGTGGGTTACGTAATCATCTGCAGCGTAATAATATAAATGAAAAAATACTTTCCAGCACCGGTTTATTCACATCCAACAATAATGATCTTTTTCGCGAAAGGATCTTGTTTCCAATCCATTCATCATCTGGAAGAGTGGTTGCATTTGGTGGAAGAAAACTTTATGAGGAACAAACTGGCGGTAAATATGTAAATTCTCCAACGACAGATATTTATACAAAAGGTAATGAGCTTTACGGACTTTTCGAAACAAAATATTCTATTTCTAAAAAGGATATTGCTCTTATTTGTGAAGGTTATACAGATTTCCTCAGACTTTTCGAAAATGGATTTACCAATAGTGTTGCTTCATTGGGAACTTCATTAACTGCTGCTCAGATAAGTATATTAAGTAGATTCACGGAAAATCTGTATATGCTTTATGATGGGGATATTTCCGGGAGAAAAGCAGCTGTGCGGGCAGCTGGTAAAATCCTCAGTAATGGTCATAACGCAAAAATAATTGCCTTACCAGGAGAAGATGATCCGGATAGTTATCTGAAAAAAAATTCCGCTGATGATCTACAAAAATTGATCGATGAAGCAAAGCCTTTAGCACAATTTTTGTACGAAGATAATGTAATTGGAATTGATAAAAAGGGGAAATTAGCTGTCTTGTTTGATATCTTGAACGAAATTGAAGATGAAGTTGCCAAAGAACTTTTAATACAGGACATTTCAGATGCTTTTGATTTGTCTGAGCATGCAGTTAAATCCAGAATTAGAGAAAAAAGACCTGTTAGAAATGATACTTCCCAGGATATCAAAACCGAATCTAATGAACAATATACCGAAGAAAGAGATGTAATTGCTATGATTCTGAATAATAAATCATTTTACAAAAAAGTTGCGCAAGAGATAGATTCGAGTTACTTTTTAACTGAAAAGAATAGAAAAATCTATCAGGTATTAGCGGAGAACATAGAAAAAATGAGTAATTTATCTGCCTTGTTAAGTAAAGTAGATGATGAAGATTTAAGAAATACACTCAGTGAAATTTCTATGATGGAAGTGCAGAAACACACTATTGATGAGGCTCTGCAAGCTCTAAAGACGCGTAAATATCATGCTGAGCTTAAAATGATCAACGAAAAAATCCTAAAAGATCCAACTAATATTGAATTGTTCACTAAAAAAGCTGAATTGAAGAAAAAAATATTAAAAATAAATAATAAAGTTGTTAGAAAAACTTTGTACTAAGGAGTTTAAATGCTTAGTTATAATGAGTGTATTAAAAAACTAATACAGACTGGTAGAAAAAATAATAATTTGCTGACTTTCAAACAGATCAATCTTGTATTACCTAATAACCCGATCTTTCTGGATAAGATCGAACAAATTATTACAGACTTAGTGGAAGAAGGTATCGAACTGATCGATGAGACTCAGAAGCGCGTTACCAAGAAAAAAATATCATTAAAAAAGACTCGGGCAACAAAGAAGTTTCGAAACCGTAAATATTACGATGATCCTGTTAGGATGTACTTAGGTGAGATGGGACGTGTTCCTTTACTTGATAGAGAAGGGGAAGTAAGAATAGCCAAAAAAATTGAAAGCGGGCAGCTCCATATTAATAAAAATATTTTTAAAAGCGGTAGTACCTTGCGGGAAATGGAAAATTTCTTACATCGTTACAGGGAAAAAAGAGTTAAAATAGACCAGATATTCAAAATTGAATACGGCACCTGGATGGATAAGTCTCAGGAAGCAAATCTTGTGAATGAATTCGAGCAGGTTATTGCAGAATCAAAAGCTATTTTTGAAAAAATCGGGGAAATGATCGACAGCAGTGATATAGATGAAGACAACAATTTACTTGATCAGGAACAAATTGATAAACAAAGATTACAACTGATTGAAATCTTTGGGAATTTGAAATATAATGAAAAGCTTCTCAAGAGAATGGTTTATAGGATACGAAGTCTGGTTGATAGAATTAAAGGCAGTCAAAAAAGTATTACTCATTTATCTAAAATCAGAAAGTATTCTTTAGATGAGATTTGTACTTATGGCCGAAAGGCAAATAAATCTGAAGAGGATTATAAATTAGTTTTTGAAGAGACAAATATAGAGCCGGATGTATTTGTTGAAACACTACGCAAGATCAAGAATGCCAGAAGAAAGATCCGGCGTGTTGAACTTGAAACACGTATGACAGCTGATGAAATGGTTAATCTTCTTGAAGAGATCGAACGTGGTGAAAAAATGAAAGAAAGATCAAAGAATGATATGATCGAAGCAAATGTGCGGTTGGTGGTTAGCATTGCCAAAAGATATAATAATCGTGGTCTGGATTTCTTAGATCTTATTCAGGAAGGAAACACCGGCCTTATGCGGGCAGTGGAAAAATATGATTACCGCAAAGGATTTAAATTTAGTACTTATGCAACTTGGTGGATCAGACAGGCAATTACACGGGCTATAGCTGATCAAGCCAGAACAATTCGAATTCCTGTTCATATGATCGAATCTATCAATAAAGTAAAAAGAGCCAGCAGAAAATTATTACAAAAATTCGGTCGGGAACCTTACCCGGAAGAAATTGCAACTGAATTGGATTTACCGGTTGAAAAAATTAAAAGTATTCTGGCTATAACTAAGGAACCGGTCTCTCTTGATAATCCAATCGGACACGAAGATGAAGACAGTTTACTTGGTGACTTCATTGAAGATAAGTCGACAATTTCACCTGAAAGAATGGCTGAAAGAACGCTACTAAAAAAACAAGTTGATGATGTCTTGCAAACACTTACCTCGCGTGAAGAAAGAGTTATCAGACTTAGATTTGGCATTGATGATGGATATCACCGAACTCTGGAAGAAGTTGGGAATATTTTTAGTGTAACACGTGAAAGAATTCGACAAATTGAAGATAAAGCTCTTCGTAAGCTGCGTCATCCGACTCGGAGCCACATATTAGAAAAATTTATCGAGAATTTTAATGTAAAATGATTTGAATATAGGAAATTCTTGACATAAAATTGCCTGAATTTGTTTTTACAGTCTTAAATTTGATCACTAGGGCCTATAGCTCAGCTTGGTAGAGCTTCCGGCTCATAACCGGACGGTCAGAGGTTCGACTCCTCTTGGGCCCACCAATAAAAAAAGCCATTCAATTGAATGGCTTTTTTTTAATATACTGACTTTCAGTTAGTCCTTTAACTTTGAAATTATATGTTTGAAATTTAGTATAAGATTCAAGATCACACCTACTATTGCAGCAAGACCCAGACCTTCTAACTGGAAGTTTCCAAAGGCGAATTTAGCTCCACCCAACCCTAAAACAAGCATAGCTGCACTTATCATGAGGATTTTAGCATCTGAGAAATCCACTTGATGATCGACCATATTTTTAATACCAATTGATGAGATCATACCAAAAAGAAGTACAGAAATACCACCGATAACCGGACTTGGAATAGTTCCGATAACAGCAGTAAATTTAGGAACAAATGATAAAATGATAGCGAAAAGAGCAGCAATTCTCATGATAACCGGATTGAAATTACCTGTAAGTGCAACAGCACCTGTATTTTCACTATAAGTTGTATTTGCCGGTCCACCAATCAATGCTGAGATAGATGTAGCAATACCATCACCCATCAAAGTTCTGTGGATTCCAGGTTTTTTAATAAAATCTTTACCTACAACATTTCCAATTGCTAAGATATCACCAAAGTGCTCAACAATTGTTACTATAGCAATAGGTACAATTATTGACATTGAGCGGGCAGAAAAAACAGGTAAAGAGAAGTTTGGTATTCCGAACCAAGCTGCAGCGTATACGCTTGAGAAATCAACGATGCCGATAATAACTGCTAAAATATATCCAGAGATCAGTGCTATAAGAACGGGAAGCATTGATAAAAGTTTTCGTCTTCTTTTTTCAAAGAAAACTTTTACAAAAATTGCTACTGCAAATGTAAATAGTGCAACACCCCAACAACCATTTACACCGATTTTTTCTACAATGCCTGCTGCATATGTCCCATTGGCATTACTAATTGCAACTGGAGCTAAGATCAAACCGATAAGAATGATAATAGGTCCGGTAACGAAAGGTGGTAATATCTTATGTAAAATTCTAGCATCTATAAACCTAAAAATGATTGCAACAACTACATACAATAAACCAGCGATAACGATTCCACCTAATGCTTCCGGTAATGAGCCGCCTTTAGCTGTGGCAACTGCGATAATACCAGGGATAAAAGCAAAAGATGAACCCAAAAATACGGGTACTTGAAATTTTGTCAGGACATGAAATATTAAAGTACCAATACCAGCTGCGAAAAGTGTAACTCCCACATCCAGCCCTGTGATCAAAGGAACAAGAACAGTAGCACCGAACATAACGAACATGTGCTGAAAACCAAGAACTAAATTGTTACCATTGAGATCTTTCATAAATTCTCCTTTCATTTTTTTTAACACTCAACTAATGAACTTTCATTAGACCCTAATTAATAAATTAATATATTAATTCTGCAAAAAGAAAATGAATATCATTCATTGGCAAGAGAAAATTTCTTCAGCTAATAAATTATTTCTTTCTTTTGCAATTTACTTCACTCTAAAATCTATTTTTTGTACATACTAATTTCTTATCCAAATTAAAAAGAGATTCATCCTGATAATATCTTCCAATAAATTGGAGGCCGAAAGGCAGGTCATCGATAAATCCAAAAGGAATTGATAAAGTGGGAAGACCAAGATATGTCCAGGGAAGATTCATAGCGGGATCACCTGTGTTGTGCAGGCCAAGCGGCGCGGTAGATAATGTAGAAGGTGTGATCAGAATATCTATTTCATTTTCCGCCAAAAGGTTCTCCATTTTACTTCGTTCAATAGTTCTGCCTTGAATTGCCTGTTGTATTTGCAGTTCAGAGATCTTGAGTCCTTTATCATACAACTCAGATGAGGCAGGATGATACAAATTTTTATATTTACCATACAAGTTTTGATGTGATTTAGCAAATTCAGCGGCTATCATTATGTTATGCTGCGCTGTAATTTCATCAATATTTTCTAAAGCCGGTATATACTTTATTCGCAGACCGGCATTTTTCAAATTATTAATTACTTTATTAAAAGCATTTAGCATTTCGAGTGAAGTTTGTTTTAAATACTTTCCTTCGGGAACTCCAAAAACTTGTTTTGAGGTAATTTCCTTAATTTGTCCATACCACTCATTACAAAGTATGGAAGCAACAACTTCAGCACCTTGTAAATCCTGAGAAAAAAAACCTATATGATCTGCTGAGGGAGAAAAGGGAATTACGCCTTTGGTTGAAATTCTGCCGAAACTTGGTTTGAACCCAAATGTACCACAAAAAGAAGCAGGTCTTGTAATTGAGCCAACAGTTTGGGTTCCTAATGCGAGCGGGCAAAATCCTGCTGCAACTGCTGCTGCAGAACCACTACTGGACCCACCGGGTGTGCGGTCAAAGTTATTTGGATTGCAGGTAGCGCTAGGATGAAAATATGCAAATTCTGTCGTTACCGTTTTGCCCAAGATAAGTGCACCGGATTTTTTTAGTTCGGTAACAACCTCTGCCTCTTCTCCGGAAAATTCCTTTGACGGTAATTCTGATCCGGCTTTTGTTTCAAAGCCGTTAATATTGAAAATATCTTTTACACCAATAGGAACTCCAAATAACACCGGTCTTTTCTCAGTATCGGGAAATCTATTATAAAGTTGTCCAAGATCTTTATGTAATCGCCAGCGCCTATTTTTCTCTGGTAAAAATGACTTGATCTTAGTATCCCAAGTTTCTAATTTTTCACATAGATCTTCAATTAAATTTTCTGGTGTGATCGTTTTATTTTTTAAACGATTGATTGTATCTGATAGAGAACAATCAGAAACGAACTTCATTTAAATCACACCTTCTTTTTTCAATTGTTTAATTTTTTTTTCATCGAATCCCAGATACTTGGAGAGAACTTCTGATGTATGCTCACTTAGCTTTGGAACCGCACCACGCGTTGTTTCATCAGGGATAGAAGACATTTTGATCGGATTACCGGCTATTTTAATTTTACCGGCCTTGTCATCATTCACCTCCACGATCATATTTCTGGCATGAATCTGTTTATCGTTCATTACTTTTTCAATATCATTTATTGGTCCGCATGGAACACCGTAATTTTCTATCTGTTTAATCCATTCTGCAGCATTCTTGGTAATAAAC
Organism: Candidatus Cloacimonadota bacterium; assembly: GCA_021734835.1. Lineage (GTDB taxonomy): Bacteria > Cloacimonadota > Cloacimonadia > Cloacimonadales > TCS61 > Tenebribacter. The sequence goes on from JAIPIH010000003.1 coordinate 87,468, forward strand.
AATTCTTCCAGTAAGGGTATCAGTATCTCAAGATTTTCATTTCTCTCGGCATTGGTAGCAAATTTTGTATCATTTATCCAGTCGTCTTTTCCAACTGCTTTACAAAATTTCTGCCAGAGACTGTCATTCCCAATTGGAAGTACAAAATAATCATCTTTTGCCATAAATGCTTGGAATGGACTTACAGTTGGGTGTCTGTTACCCAGCGGTTCAGGAGATTTACCTTCAACTTGATAGCGGGTTAAGGCATTTTCTAATATCGCAACTTGACTATCCAGCATAGCAACATCAATTTTTTGGCCTTCACCGGTATTTTTCAGATGATATAGAGCAGCACTTATTCCGATAGCAGTGAACATACCAGCAGTAATATCACCTGTTGACATTCCAACCCGAGTGGGAGGAGTATCCGGCCAACCGGTGATGCTCATAATCCCGCCTCTGGCTTGTGCGAGTAGGTCATAAGCTGGTTTCTTGGAATCCGGTCCAGTATGTCCAAATCCTGAAGCAGCAGCATAAATGAGTTGAGGTTTGATTTTTTTCAAAACATCGTAACCTAAACCTAACTTTTCCATTGTTCCCGGTCGATAATTCTCTATCAGAACATCAAAATCCTTGAGCAGATCTTTCATTATTGTTTTACCTTCTTCTGATTTCAAATTGAGGGTGATACTTTTTTTTGCTCGATTCAAACTTAGAAAATAAAGCCCCTGTTTATTAACAAAAGGACCATATTGTCTTGCATCATCGCCAAAACCTGGTATTTCTAATTTGACTACTTCTGCTCCCAGATCACTCAAAATGAGTGTACAAAATGGACCGGCAAGCGCTCTTGTAAGATCGAGAATTTTGATCCCTTCAAAAGGTTTTGGCATTTAATTCTCCTTTTTTTAAATTTGCTAAAGCAACTTTTTCTTTGGTTATCGGCATAGATTTGATTCTTACGCCAAGTGCATCCTTTACAGCATTAGCTATCATTGGAGCAGCCGGGATCATTGTGTGTTCTCCAACACCCCTAGCTCCGAATGGACCATCAGGTTGCGGAACTTCAACAATTATTGGAACTATTTCATCCGGCACATCTTTGGAAGTTGGGATCTTGTAATCTGTAAAGTTCGGATTCAGCATTTTACCTTTATCATTAAAGCGCATATCTTCGTAAAGCACGGTTGCCAGCCCTTGGAGTAAGCCGCCAGTGATCTGTCCTTTTACTAATGACGGATTAATAGCTTTTCCGACATCGATCGCTTCAACTGCTTTTAGTACATGCATTTCACCGCTTTCTTTATCGATCGACATTGTAATAGCTGCTGCTCCGACAGTGTAATGAACATTAGGATGACCACCCTGGCTAGTTTCAGGATCACTATTAGCTGATGCAAATTCCGGCATGAAAATACCGTGACCCATGATCGGACCGCCCTTAAATGAAAAATCTTCTGCCTGAATTCCGTTGATGACAAAATCTTTTAAAGGTAATTTAAAATCAGGTTTAGTTCTACATTTAACACTTTCATCTTCTAGAAAGAGCATGTCTTTAGGCAAATACAAAGTTCTGGCAACAACATCAAATATCTGTTCCCTGGCATCGATAGCTGCTTTTCTAACAGCATTTCCGCATGACCATGTTACATGCGAAGCAACGGTTTGCCATTCATACGGATTTCTGTCTGTGTCGGGTGTTTCTGTACGGATCTTTGTGATAGGTACAGCTAATATCTCGGCAGCTATTTGAGCCATTACAGTTAGATATCCTTGTCCCATATCCATACCGGAGACAAGAATGTTAACACTTCCGTCTTCACTAAATTTCAAAAATGCAGCAGAAGAAGCATTAGGCGGCATTGCGGGAGCTTTCCAAATTAGCGAAAAGCCCTTGCCAACTTCTTTATTAGGATCATTAGAAGTTACTTTTTTATTCCATTCAATTTCTTTAGCAACTTCATCGATGCACTTAATTAAGCCATTGGGATTCATTTTCACGCCATAAGCTAAAATATCATTTTCTTTAATTGCATTTTTCTTTCTAATCTCAACCGGATCGATCTTTAAATGATCTGCAATTCTTGTAATATGCGATTCCAGACCAAACATAAACTCAGAATATCCAAATCCACGGTAAGCACCGCAAGGTGGCAAGTTGGTATAAAGACAAACTGAATCAATTGAAATATTTTGAAAACGATATGGACCGATAGCAGACAATCCAACCGCGTTAACTACATTTGCTCCATATTCAGCTGATGCTCCTGTATCCCAATATAATTTATGATCTATTGCTGTGAAAGTGCCATCATTTTTTACACCAATCTTAATTTTTGCTTTAACTCCAAGACGTTGAGAGGTGTTATAAAATTCCTGTTCTCGCGACCAAATGATCTTTACCGGGTTACCCTTTACTTTAGTGGCAATAGCAGCAGCCAGAATTTCCATTGATACTCCGGCCTTTCCGCCAAATCCACCACCAATTGGTGGAGCAATTACCCTGATATCTTTATGAGAAAACCCGAGAGGAGCAAGTGATTCAGCAAATAGATTTCTCTGCGTATGCGGTGACTGGGAAGAAGCCCAAATGGTCAACCTGTCTGAAAGGTCGCAAAGTCCAACTGCAGCATGAGTTTCTAAAGGACAATGTGCATAGCGAGGAACTGTATAAGTATCTTCCAGCACAAAATCAGCTTCATCAAAGCCTTTAACAACATCTCCACGACGGGTTTTTCGCCAATGTGCAATGTTAGTGTTAGCTTGGGGGAAAAACCAGGGAACATGTTCATATTCACCCAGCTTTGGATGAATTCGCGGTACAGTTTCTTTTATTGATTCCATTTGATCAAAAATAGCTGTAAGCGGTTCATATTCCACCTTGATAAGCTTTGCTGCTCTTTTTGCTGTCTTTACATCTCTTGCAACAACAGCCGCAATCTGCTGACCTACATATTTTACTGTATCCATGGCAAAAATAAATCTGTCTTTCATATAAAGACCAAATTTATAAGGAAAATCTTGAGCTGTGAATACCCCAACAACACCCGGATATTTCTTAGCTTCAGAAACATCTAACTTGAGAATTTTGGCATGAGCTTCACTACTTTCCACGATTGCAACATAATGCAGATTCGGACCAAATTCAATATCTTCAGTGTATCTAGTTGCTCCTGATATCTTTTCTTTGCCATCAATTCTGACATAAGGTTTTCCAACATGTCTCAACTTATTCATTGTCAGCCTCCTCAACTACATGCTGTACCGATTCTAAGATAGGTAAATACCCTGAACAGCGGCAAAGGTTTCCGGAAAGTGCTTCTTTGATCTCTTCCATAGTAGGTCGCGGATTATGTTCCAATAACTCTGTGGTAGTTACGACAATTCCCGGTGCACAAAATCCACATTGAAAGGCATTATTATCCAGCATTGATTGCTGTACTTTAGTGAGTCCGGCTTGGGAGATCCCTTCAACCGTAACAATCTCGTGTCCGTCAACTTCGATTGCTAAAACCAGGCAACTACGCACACTTCTGCCATCAAGAAGAACAGCACAAGCACCACAATCACCTCTATCACAACCGCATTTCGGACTTTTTACACCCAATTTTTCTCGTAAAACATCAAGTAATATCTCTTCTGGCTCTACATAGATTGACCGTATTTCGTTATTTAGTTTAAAAGTTATCTGTTTCATAATCTACCACCTTTCATTGATGTCAGAGCTTTTTTAAATCCTCTATTGAACATAACCTTCATCATATGAGTCCTATATTCAGCTGAAGAGCGGATATCTGAGATTGGGGAAATCTCATCTGATATAATATCACCGGCTTTAGCTAAGATCTCTTCATTGATCTCTTTACCCTGAAGGTATTCTTCCAATTTATACAGTCTTTTTGGAACTGGACCTACTGCGCAGGAGGCAAAACGATAATTTTTTACACTATCCACCAAAATACCGATCCCAGCTTGAGCCAGATCTTCTCCTTGATACCGACCTAATTTTTCATAACCACCGGTATGCTTGGAAAGAGGGATATTGATACTGATGACAATTTCATCGGAAGCTAAAATTGTTTTCTTTGGACCTGTAAACCAGTTGTGAATAGACACATTTTTTTTCTCTGTGGCATTTTGAACTACTATCTCTGCATCATAAACAAGCAAAGCTGGAGCAGAGTCAATACTGGGTACAGCAGAACATATGTTCCCGGCGAGAGTTGCTCGATTTCTAATACCGACTGAAGCCACTTTTTTACAAGCTTCCCACAAGATAGGCAACTTCTTTTGAATTTCCTGAGATTCAATTAACTCAGTAAATGTAACGCCTGCTCCTATAATTACTTTATCCTTCTCTACCTTGATATTGTTCAGCTCTTCAATTCCTTTCAAATCAATCACCAACTCGGTTTTTAGCAATTCTTCCTTCAGATAAACAATCAAGTCGGTACCGCCAGCTAATATTTTTGATTTTCCTCTTTTCTCAGCCAGCAGCTGAAGAGCTTCTTTAATATTTTTCGGTTTTTTATATTCAAAGTCATTTATTATACCCATAATATCTCCTCAATTATTAACTCGCATCCTAACAGAAACATAAAGTCTAATTATACTTCCATGGCTATGACACGACACATAGATGATTCCAATTCAATTCCGCGTAGAGGGAATAATCCAATCCAAATACGTTTGTTATTCACTTTGTTTATCTCTCCACCCAGGTTTTCAGCATGCACTAAGCCTTTTGGGAATAAGTTCAAATGCATTACCTGATAATATTCTTCCAATGGGAACATCTCGTCCCATTTTTTTCCATAATCTTTTAGTAATTTCTCTTCTGCCGCTTTAAAGGGTTTCGGATGCCAATCGCGAATAATTGTATTCATTGGATGGTCAGCACTTCCACAGTCAACTCCGATCCATTTGATCTCCATTTTCAAAGCCCATTTATGAAAATCAGGACTTGGTCCGGGATGTTTTACAAAATAGCGAACTTCATCTGATTCTGGTTGATCCCAGCTGTATCTATGATATCCGGTATTGATAATAAGGATATCACCCTTTTTGATCTCAACTTTTTTCATGAGCATTTCCGGTGTGTAAAGTGAATAATCGGATACTTCATCAGAAATGTCCACAACAACACCTTGTCCAATCCAGTCATGTATCGGCACTTCACCGATCGTTTTCCCACTGCCAAAAAAATGAATTTGTCCATCTATATGTGTGCCGACATGATTACTGGTTTTAATTATCTGGCCATTAGCTCCCTGTCCCATATGAGCACCGGCAAGTCGTTTGAAATATTGGATTTGCATGGGCATATAGCTCGGCCATGGTGGTGTGTGTATACTTAATCTCTGTGTAAGATCATAAACTTTTACTTTGTCCATAAAATTCAAAAATTCTTCTTGTTTCATAATAAACTCCTTTCTTTATTTTTTAAAAAAATTTTTGCTAAACCTTCTGCCGCTTTTATAAATGGTTCCATAGGTGCACTTAATACTCCGGCTCCAACTTGTCCTATTCCCGGATCTTTGTGAGCAACTCCAGTATCGATAAATGGCAGTATTCCTTTTTCAACAACTTTGGTAACATCTATTCCTGTTGGGGTACCGCGGAAATTCAGATATGGAATTTGATAAACGTTATTTTCTCCAAAAGTGATCTCATACATGGTCAGTGTGTAGTTGACAGCGTCATTAGCAGTACCACCAACAAATTGAACGATCGCGGGAGAAGCGGCTATGGCAAAACCTCCTAATCCGACAGTTTCAGTGATTGAGCTATCTCCGATATCAGGGTTGGCATCTTCTTTGCTGAATCCGGGAAAATAGAGTGCGTCCGGAACAAGGGCTTTCCCCACGAACCATGAGTCACTAGTTCCGGCAAGCTGCAGACCAAAATCAGTTCCATTCCTGGTCATAGCAATTACAATACTGCTCCCGGCAATATTGCGGGCAGCATCCAAAGTTACTTTTGCTGCCGGCATGGAAAGATTTAAAAAGAAATGATCATTGCCATTGATAAAATCCAGGACTTTGGCTGTTATCTCTGGATCTTTGCAAGTTTTCACAATTGCAGGTGCAATTGTCCTATAAAATAGGGACGTGCCGGCTCGATTTCTATTATGTACTTCATCTCCCATGTGAAGAGCTTGAGCAATCATATTTTTCAGATCAATTTTACCAAGAAGTTGAACTGCATTCTTTAAAGCAGGATACAAAATTTCTTCCATCCACTTAAGTTTTGTTATCGTTTCAGGATCATAAGCTCCATAACGTAAAACTTTTCCTAAGCCTTCATTTAGTGTGCAATAAGCAAAGTTGCCATATTCTTGGTTTTTTAGTACGAATACAGGCATAGAGGCTGAAACAACACCAGCCATTGGACCAACAGTGTTATGTTCATGACAGGGAGAAAACTTAATTTTACCCGATTCACCTAATTTTTCCGCATCCTTGAAATCTTTTGCCATTCCTTCGTAGATCATAGCACCTATCATTGCTCCTTTCATTGGACCACTCATCCTGTTCCATGTCAAGGGCGGACCGGAATGAAGCAGCAGATCATCCTTCATACCCGGAATTACATTTCGAGCAATATCAAGTCCGACTAAAAATGGTTTACCATTTAAAATTATTTCTAAAGCTTTTTTATTAGCAGTCTCAATAACTTCTTTGTTTTTCTGCAATGTGTTCAGAGTCGGTTCGGAAAGGTTGGCGGGAGGAGTCCATTCTATATTAGTAACTTTTTGACCTTGTTTTTCCAGATCATCTTTAAAAGTTTCCAGACCAATGTTGACGACTTCTACTTTTTTCCCAAACAATTTTTTAAACTTCATAGCTCCTCCACTATATATTAATATTCTGAATGATCAATTTTGTAATGTCAGCAGCAGCTGCATTAGAAGGCATTACAATCACATTATTATTTTCTAATTCAGTAATGATACCCTCTCTGTTTTGCGGGTCATTTTTTGTTCCGGTAACAGAACAAATAAGTATTATTCCTGATTTTTCCCGATTTATTTTTTTTAATATCGGTAGAATTTCATTTAAGGGTTCAGAATTTGCGCCATATCCCAGAACAAGATCAAAAAGAATGATTGCTGTTTCCTTGTCATCAGCTTCTTGCAATAGTCTTTTGTTTCTCAGATCAAAATCCATCATTGGATGTAAACGGCCAACTGTAAATTCATCTTCACCCAGATCAACTAAAGTGTGCTCTTTACTATTCCAGGAATCTTTTAAAGAATAAGTTTTATCGGAAGCCCGGTTGCTGTAAATATTCTTGATGCTTTGTTTTAAGATCATTTGCGCTTCATCACACAGTGTACCACCACTAAATAAACCGCGAATATATTTCCTGCCGGGAGTAATTTTATTTAAGTGGTTGTTAACGATTTCAATATAGTCCTTTTTTCTCTCAGAAAGGAATTTTTCTATCTGAGCCGTATCAAATCCGCCTGCAACAGCACACGCAAGCAAGGCAGCTTCTTCCAAAGTTTGAGCAGCAATAGCACCGTTTTCTTTCATAATACTTTTATCAGCTCCTAAAAATATACTGATGACCGGTTTTGATATACCTTTTAGTTTTGAATTGATCTTTTTAAGAACTGAAAGATGAGGTGGTTTTGAAACCAGAACTATAACCTCTGTTTGATCATCGTTCTCCAATGCATCCAAAGCTGCGAGGAACATCATACCTCCAACTTCGGCTTTGATGTCGCGTCCTCCAGTACCGATAGCCTGTGAAATACCGAAACCTTCTTCTGAAATGATTGAGCTGATTTCCTGTAATCCTGTTCCTGAGGCCGCAACAATTCCTATATTTCCTTGATTTACAGCATTTGAAAATGCTAAAGGGACATGATTGATAATTGCTGTTCCACAATCCGGTCCCATCATAAGCAGATCATGATCAAGAGCGTATGTTTTTAGTTCAATTTCTGTAGAGAGTGAAACATTATCAGAAAAAAGCATGACGTTCAATCCTAGTTGTAAAGCCTTCATCGCTTCATGGCCCGCATATCTGCCTGCCAGTGATATCAGAGCTAAATTAGATTCAGGATTAATTTTGACTGCACTTTCCAGACTTTTAGGTGAGAAAGAACCTGACTCGTCTTTTTTATTTCTTATCTCGATCAGCATTTCATTAACACGTTCAAATATCTCTTTAAATTTTTTCTCATGGTCAGATTCAATAACTATCAGAAGATCTGTATCATCATATTGAGCAAATTTCGGTAGATATAGTCCGGCGGTTTTCAAGATTGATTTATTTTCCTGAGTTGCCATGACAACTGTTGCATCCTTCACATACTCCATTTTGGCAATATCTTTACCGACTATCATTAAACTAACCGAATCGAAATATTCACCTTTTCTAACCAAACTTTTTTTCATTTAAAACTCCTTTTAAAGTAAAAATAAATCCTGTTAACATATCAGAGCCTGATGTATGGCCTGAATTAGTCACCTGTTTTGTATAAGATGAGATTGAAGTAATATTGTTTTCCTTCATTGCCTTTAATAAATTAAAGAAGTTTTCGTAAAATCTATTTGAGTGAGCATATTTTAAGAAATTATTTGAGATCAGATTATTACCTAAAGAATTCTGATAGCACTTATCTATCAAATCAGTAATTTTAAAATATTTTCCTTTATTTATGTAATTGAGAGCGTAGAGAATTCCACAATTAAAATCATCACCACTGGGAGTAAGCCCAAAACCTAATCCCTTCATCTTGTGACCGATGGCGGGTAAATTATCTATATTAAACTTACTGGTAACCAACTTAACTTGCTGCACAAATTGTATTTCAAATGCAGATCTAAAATTATTTTCATGCTCAGGAAATAATAAAAAACTAAGATCAATCCCAGGCGGATGTTTTGAAAATTCATTTAACAAAATTTCTATTTGTTTTACTAGCAGCTTAGGATCATAAATAAAAATATCTTCGATTTCTGTTTTAATCGGCTGAATGGCAAAGATAAGTCCTCCAAGATAAAGATGGCAATCACTTACCGATAGAGAATCATTCTCAGTTTCAGGTATTTTATCTAAAACAATATTATTGGGACCTCTGCCTACTTTTTCAGTTACCAGAGATATTAACTCATTATCACGGGCAAAATTTTGGACATTAGTAAATTTGGAGTGTAATTTATACGTACCCTGATTAATACAAGCTCCAAAATTTATTATCTCCATAAAACCCCGATTTCAATATTTCTAAATATTTTTTTTAGAAAATTCAAGTTTCTTTATTTTATTTGATAATGTCAAATAGTTTAAAGAACATCAACTATTTGAATTTGCTTTTCAGGGTAGGTAATTAGTTAATTATTGGTGGAATGCGATTAACAAAAAGGCTTGTATCTCTGGAGTACAAGCCTTTTATCTCAACAAGACGAGTAAGTTTCAACTATTTGAAATCCATTGCTTCCTTGGTAAATTTATCAATCCAATTTTTATATATTGAATATAAATATTTTGTATTTCCATTCAGTTGAAGGACATATTTCGAGTTTTTATCGAGGGCAATTCTCATATGTGAACTTGACCCATTATATAATTCAATACCAATTTCCAAATCAGGTGATAATAATTTCTGCTCGTATTCCAAATAGTTATCATTAATGAAGTTTGATACGGTTATTTTAGACAAAGCTGACAGCATTGAACTCAGAACCTCATTATATTGATCGACATTCAAGCTGCTTTTGGAATCTGTGTAAAGCCATACTGAATCTGTGGAAGTTAATTCATAAGCGTTATTAGTGTAAATCACTGAAATTTTTTTTATATTGTTTTCCTCGATCTGCAAAATTGTTTTCTCTCGCCAGAGCTCTTCTTTAGGAGTAATCAGATAACTAAGGTTTTCCTCCAACTGGTAAACTTTGTTCTCATTGGGTCTTCGAACCGGAGTTGTATTAGGAAATGAACTTTTCCCTAAAATCACCACATCAAGTATTTGATCGTCTTTATCGTAGAGCTTTAACCAGCTACCTAAACTATTTGAAACATGATATGTATCAAAAGACTCTTCGCTTTCCGAGATCGGTAAGAGGGATGCTTTTGCAGGTAATGCTTTTTCGAAAAAAGATTTTATCTGCCGCTCACTAACAGGAAATTCCTTTGGTGCTGCAAATCTCCAAGCATTAAGTGTTTTTGTTATTCTAATCGTATCTTTTATATTAGATATCTCTATAGCAGCTACATCTGTCGAATCAGCTTTAAAGAAAATAACTCGCTTTTCTACATTATTTCTCATCTTTGTAACCAGGAATAAAACGATCAGAATAAATAAAATTCCCAGCGATATTTTCTGTCTTTTATTCATAAAGCTCTCCTAAATGTTTTCTCCTTTTTAACTCCTTTCTATAATGAAGAATTCCTACTAAAATTAACAAGATAGAAGGAAATAGAATGTTAAACCATCTGACAAATTTTTTGGATTCAGGTTTGATCTCTTTTAGTGGCTTAAATTGTGTTTCACGTGATCTTATATTGATCAAAGTTTCTTCAGATGCCATGTAATCCACCGCATTCAGTACAAAATCTCGGTTCCCCTGTACGCTCGCACCTGTTCCTTCCATAATAAAATCAGAATCAGCAACTAGCAGGATCTTTCCTGAGGAGGTTGACCCAACAGCGTTTTCATTTTTTTTATGATCAATAAAATTGCTGATGAAAGTGCCTTTATAAATTCCGGCAACAATCTTTGGATCGTCTATTAACAATTTTCTTAAGTCAGTGTTCATGAAGGGAAGATAAGAAATATCCAATTGCGGCATTGAGGATTCACCGCTGGCTTGCGAAGTATAGAGCAAAGGTTCAAATTTGATCTCATTACTCAGGTTTCCCAAATCGATCTCCGAAGCATAGACTAACTGAATATTATCCAGATTTTTAACTATGATATTATCTTTGTTAACATTATTAATGATTGGGAAGAACGGATATTTTACAGGAGTTTGTACTCTGAACATTCCACGCTGCTGCTGAACATTAACCTGACCACATTGAACATCCAGTACTAAGTTAGTTTTCAAAGTTATTCCGTAGGTTGCGAGCAGGCGGAATATGTTGGAATTTATAGGTGTTGCTGTCATTTGTTGAATGTTTGTTTTGATCCTATCCTGAAAGAAAAGGATATTACCGCCCTGCATTAAATACTGATCAAGATTAACAAGCTGTGACATTTCCAGTGAATCTTCAATACCGGCTACAATCAAAACATCTATGTTATCTTCAACAGGCTTTTTTAGATCTAATGAAGATACTTCATAACTTTCAGAAAGAAATTGTCGGATAGTTGCTAACTTATCTTGAGGAGTTGAGACGTTGGTTTGTTGATTTTTATTCGGATCAAATATAGCCAGTTTTTTTAGACCTGTAGAAGTGATTTTTTTCACTTTCCCTGTGATATCATATTCCAAACCTTGTGTATTCTTGATCATTGGAATAGATTCGATTTTATCCTGATAATAGAATACTAAGCCCATATATACTTCTCTGATCTCCAGCTTGTCGTTCTCGATAACACGCATAGATACTGGCATTATCCCATTTTTCTGTGCTTCTTCCTTTAACTTTTGTTCATCCGCAGGATCATGAAATTCAAACTTTAAATTTCCATGAGAATAAGCTTGATATTCCGATAAAATATCCTGAACAAAGCGACGGGAATCAGCATATTCACCCGGAAGGTTTTTAGAAAAATAGGCTTTGATTACAAGTCTTTTATCTAACAGTTTCACTGCGTTTTTACTGGCTTTGGAAAGGGAATATATGTGTCCTCGGGAAAGATCAAATCTTTTGAAGATGTTAATGGAAACAAGATTAACAAAAACAAGTATTGTGATCAGAATTAATAAGTCGATGGTAGTTCTTTTTTTCATTGTATCCTCCTATTTCCAGTTTCGATTTTCTAAAGCTGTTTGAGCTAATTTTAGAAACAATAATGTCAAACTGATAAAATATATTATGTTCCGCGTATCAATAACTCCTCGAGTGATGTTAGAAAGGTGATAATCGATACTTATATACTGGAATAATCCAACCAGAAAATCCGGAACGAAGATAAGGAAGTACTTTATAACAAAGAAAAATAATATTATAAAGAAGCTTATGATAAGCGAGACAATTTGATTACTGCTGATACTGGAAGCAAAAATTCCAATTGAACTGTAAACGGCTCCTAACAATAAAAGTCCGAGATATCCACAAAATAAAGATCCATAATCTACGTTAGTACCTAATATTACTATTGTAATGAGATGGATCAATGTAAATAAAAGTCCGATGCCGATTAAGAGGAGCGAAGCCCAGAATTTTCCCATTATTATCTGCTCGTCTTTTATTGGTAAAGTTGCCAAAAGTTCAATGGTTCCGGAATTCTTTTCCCGCGAGATAAGTCCCATCGTTATGGCAGGAATAAAAAATAAATATAAGAGTGGTATAATGCCGAACAAAGAACGTAAATTGGCCTGATTATTTATGAATAAAGGGCTAGCAAAAAACCAGCCGCTGAGTAAAAGGAAAATAACCAGAACTATGTATGCAGCAGGTGCATTAAAGTAGCTTCTGATTTCTTTTTTTGTTAAAGTTAGTGTTAAATTCATTTTTCTCCTCCTTCGATAGTAAGATTTCGGAAAACAGCCTCAAGGCTGATATTTTCCCGATACATTTCAAGCAAAGTCCAGTTTTGAGATTTTACAAAATTAAATATTTCGGCTCTTTTGTCAGTTGCAGATTCAAATTCTAATTCTACTATAAAACTATTTTCATCCTGCTTTGAAATCGACAAAATATTAATTTCATCAATTGTCTTGGGTATTTCTTGTATCTCAGCTTCAGGAGCCATTAGTCCCAGTATAAGCTTAGTTTTATTCTGAAAATTTGATTGCAGTTCTTCGGTTGAGCCATCTGCTACAATTTTGCCTTTATTAATAATGACAATACGGTTACATACAGCTTGAACTTCCTGTAAAATGTGACTGGAAATTAAAAGAGTTTTTTCTTTTCCTAATTCTTTGATCAACTCACGGATTTCAACAATTTGATTTGGATCTAATCCGCTTGTGGGCTCATCTAAAATTAATATTTTAGGATTATGCAGAATTGCCTGGGCAATTCCAACCCTTTGTTTGTATCCCTTGGATAGCGTGTTGATCGGTTTATGTACAACTCCATTTAATCCACATCGCTCCACTACTTCTTTTATGCGGGATTTGAAATTTGGTATAATCCTGATATCTGCAATGAACTTTAAATAGTCGTAAACAGTCATATCAACATAGAGTGGATTATTTTCAGGTAAGTAACCAATAAGTTTTTTTATTTCAAGCTGGTTATTCTTAATGTTCATATTTTCAACTTCTATCTCACCGGATGTTATTGGTAAAAAACAAGTTATCATCTTTAATGTTGTTGTCTTCCCAGCTCCGTTCGGTCCAAGAAATCCGAGAATTTCGCCATCGTTGATCTCAAAGTTAATGTGGTCAACTGCTCTGAGAGAACCATAATCTTTGGTTAGATTTTTTAAACTAATCATTCCTAAAACTCCTCCATTAATAATGATCTTGAAGGAGCAAAAGATTAATAAATGATGATTTTGTCAAGTGGGTTTTGGAATGAATTATTTTTAAATAGTTAATATTTTAATAAATTTCATAACTTAAATTCAATTCGATAACTTGTACCTTTATTACGGCTAAACTCCATGGTGCCGTGAAGCTGTGATACCAAAGCTTGGATCAGATTAAGTCCCAGAGAACTACTGTCTTTGATATCAATTTCTTCTGGCATCGAAATTCCATTATCGGTAATGTTGAGAACACAACAATCATCCTGACAATTTAATAAAATTTTGATCTCACCACAGGTTTTATCCTCAAAGGCAAATTTGTAGGCATTTGTGACTATCTCGTTTATCAATAGACCCAGGGGAATAGTTTTGTTTATGTTCCAATGAATATTAGCAATCTTAGTTGTGATCTTAATATCCTTTTTCTTACTCCCAAACGAGATTTGTAATTGCCTTATTAATTTGCTAATGTATTCATCAAGATTAACATGGGTAAGATCTTCTGATTGATACAAGCTTTCGTGGATGAGTGACATCGTTTTCACCCGGCTCTGACTGTCTTTAAAATAATGAAGAGAATCTTTGTCTTTGATATAGGCAGATTGCATTTTCAACATACTTGATATGATCTGTAAATTATTTTTTACACGATGATGGATCTCCATTAGCATGATTTCTTTTTCTTTGAGGTTTTGCTGAATTTTGATTTCAGCTTTTCTTCTTTTAGTTACATCACGCAAGTTAACTAAGAGAGCTTTCTTTTCTCCCCAAGGTATTTTTGTAGTTGAAATATCCATAGGGCAGAGGGATCCATCTTTACGCTTTATATCATGTAGTTCAATTACATCATTTTTTGTTGTTAACTTTTTTAATGTTAGGTTTTTTTCTTCGTTACTATCATTTGGAAAAAGCAAAATTAGATTTTGTCCTAGTATTGAAGCCTTTTTGTAAGCAAGGACATTAAAAAGGGCTTTATTGGCATCAAGTATTTCACCGCTTTTTTCATCAACAACTAATATAACATCTAGTGCATTACGAAAAATTACATTTAATCTCTTTTCAGAACGGATCAGATCGGTTCTGGCTTTAAGCCGGTTTGTAATATCTTCAGTTATACCAATTTCAAATAATGGTTTTCCATCCTCATCAACTACCAGTTGTGAACGTAATGATACATATATCACTTCACCATTTTTTTTTATAAAACGTTTCAACATATCAAAAGAAGGGATCTTTTGGCTTATTAAGTCTTTATTATAATTTATATTTTTATCAATATCATCGGGATGTGTAATATCATGGAACTTCTTCTGTGTTATTTCTTTCTCAGAATAGCCCAACATTTTACAAAATGCTTTGTTTGCAGAAAGAAATTTGCCCTCCATATTGGTTGTAGATACTCCGATTGGGGACTGATCAATGATCAAATTTAGTTTCTGAGCATTTTCTTTGAGAGCTTTTTCAGCTTTTACTATAAGTAATTTCTCTTTTTGTAATCTCAAAGAATGATTAATTGCACTCCCCAAGCGGACTAATCTATCTTTAACAACGTAATCCCATACTCCTTTTATGATGGAATCTGCTGCTGTCTCTTCTGATAAAGCTCCCGTAACAATAATAAATGGAGTTAAAGGTATTGTTTCTTTAGCTATTTCTAAAGCTTCAAAGCCGGTAAATTGCGGCAAATTATAATCAGACAGAATTAGATCGGGCTTGAATTCAGTTATCGATTTAATAAAATCCCTTTTTGAGGCTACTACCTTGCAAACACAATCAAATTTCTGGTCTTTCAATTCTGCTTTTATCATCTCAGCATCAAGTTGGTTATCCTCAAGCATTAAAATCTTCAATTTAAGCATGTTTCATCCTTTTAGATCTCAATTAAGATATGTTTATTAATAATATAATTATTAGAAAAATAAAACTAATACCAACTACATCTCAGTAATTAAAAATGTCAATATTAAATTGACTTATCATTTTGGTTGTTTTCAGTAAAAAAATGTATTAGTTTTCGATTAATTTCGATGAAAATAATGTTGACACAAAAAAGGGTGGATTTAAAAAGTCATTCGTAATTGAAGTTGATCCTGAATAGCTCAGCGGTAGAGCGGGTGGCTGTTAACCACTAGGTCGGGGGTTCAAATCCCTCTTCAGGAGCCATAATAAAAAGGTTTCCAGTTTGGAAGCCTTTTTATGTTTTCCTTTAGATTATGGAGAAGCCATGTTCACAGTTTATGCGATTTATTCAGCCAAGTTTGATAAATTATACATTGGATATACATCAAATCTAAAGCAGAGATTGTTATCACATAATGAATTAGCAAAAAAATGAATTAGCAAAAAAAGGATATACTGTAAATTTCAGACCTTGGAAATTGATATATTCTGAAGATTTTGAAAATAAAACAAAAGCAATGAGACAAGAAAAAGAGCTGAAGTCTCATCAAGGTAGAGAATTTATGAGAACCTTTCTTCAACTTGTGGCTGTTATCCGGCGGCTGCCGGACGGGGGTTCAAACGTGTCAGACTTTAGACTGATCTCCGTCAATTGCCGGAAACCATAATAAAAAGGTTTCCAGTTAACCGGCCATTTTCACTGGTATATACAGATAGCCCCCAGAACGTTTTTTAACATATAAAAGCAATGTTTCATTGTTGTTGTTATCCATGTATTTCTTATAATCTTTCACAGATTTTATTACTTTACGATCAATTTCCAGGATTATGTCTCCCGGTTGTATACCTGTATCTGAGGCTGGAGAATTCGGATAAACTCTTGTAATGATCACACCAGATTTCTCATTAATATTATATCTTTGGGAAAACTCACCATCTATATCTTCAACCTCAAGGCCTATATTTTCCCTCTTATTTTCTGTTTCTGCATTTTTTAATTCAGTAGAATTCTCAGGCTTTTCAATCAGCTTCATGATAAGATATTGCTTTTTCTTGTCACGAACAATAGCAAGCGGGATATTTTTTTCTATCTCACTATTTGCAACTATCAAACGGAATTTTGCCATATTGGGGATTTCTTTACCATCAAATTGTATAATTACATCACCTCTTTTCAGACCTGCTTTTTCGGCCGGAGTGTTCTCTTCTACTTTGGCAACCAAAACACCTTTGACCTCATCGAGATCGAAACTCTTCTGGATTTCAGCTGTAATATCCTGAGGCAATATACCCATATACGCTCTTCGGACTTTTCCATAATTAATCAAGTCATTCGAAACTTTTTTGGCAATATTAGCAGGAATAGCAAAACCAATACCAACATTACCTCCGCTGGTACTGGTGATGGCTGCATTAACACCAATAACTTTTCCACCGAGATTTACCAGTGGTCCACCGCTATTGCCTGGATTAATAGCAGCATCTGTTTGAATATAATCCTGATAAATGGGCGATTCCTTACCAAATCTTAAATTTGCTCTACCTGTTGCGGATATAACCCCAACTGTAACCGTCCTTTCTAATCCTAATTGTCCAAAAGGATTCCCGATCGCTATTACCCAATCTGCAATTTCAATTTCATCGGAATTTCCTAATTGGCCGATCACTACTCCCATATCCTTATCCAATACGATCTTGATAACAGCCAGATCCGTTTCAGAATCAAGACCTACCACATCTGCAGTATATTTCGCCTTATCAGCCAGCGTAACTGTGATCTCACCTTCTTTACTATGTTCTACTACATGATTATTTGTTAAAATGTAAACATCTTTGTTATCTTTTCTGAAGATGAATCCGCTTCCCATGGAAACTGATTTTCTGGTTTGGGGTTCGCGATTTCTGTAAGGGTCGGGAAAAAAGAATTTAAAAAATTCATCATTAAAAGGAAGTTGTGAACTCAAACCTCCGTATTGTACATCATATTCTACCGTTACATTTACAACAGATTCTCGTATGTTCTTCACAACTTGTACAAATGGACTTTTACCATTCTGTTCTAATGGTCTATTAGCAAATACATTCAATGTGAGCAATGTGATCATCAAGATGAAAATTATCTTCTTCATTTTGAACTCCTTTTTATATATTAACAGATTAAAATGATTTCGTTACAAAAAAACTGAAAAAGCTGCGGAATTCCACAGCTTTTCAGTAATATGACTTTTATCCAATGTGAACTTCTTTGGAGGGAAGAGGATCTTTCTTTGGAATATCCAGAATTAAAACGCCATCTTCAAATTTTGCCGAAATTTTGTCCCTATCCACCTGATCGGATAAGCTGAGAACTCTGCGATAACTCCCTTGATAACGTTCACAGCGGCAATAAGAACCTTTTTTTTCTTCCTTTTTCTCTTCCTTTTGGGCTTCAATGAGAAGTTCATTGTTATTCACAGAAATCTTCACATCTTTTTTCTTGAATCCAGGAAGATTGGCTTCAATTTGGTATTTGTTGTCTTCTTCCAGAATATCTATAGCCATCGTGCGTTGATTATTCTGAGTTTCATCACCCTTGAAGAAATCATCCACAAATTTGTCAAAAAGCGACATCATAGGATAAAAGTTTCTCTTAGTGTTATAAGGTAATACTTTCATTTTTCTACCTCCTCTTTTCGAATTTCAGTTATAAAGTAAGCAAAAAATCAAATCGTGCAAGAAAAAAATAGCAGACAAACCAGGGGAGTGCTAATTTTCTTATTGACATTGGTACAGATCTGATTAGATTTTGTTTTGTGAATTGGGAAAAGTGAAATATTAGTAAGTATTTAGATAGATTGTTAAGTGTTGATAATATGATAATTAAGCGGAGGACTAATGCTGTTAAATGCTATTAAGAATCGTTATAGTGTAAGGAAATTCCAACATAAACCGGTGGAATTAGAAAAATTGAACGAGATACTGGATGCTGCTCGGTTAGCGCCATCTGCGCGGAATGTACAGCCTTGTAAATTCGTTGTGATCAGTGATCCGCAAAAAAGGGAACAACTCACTAATATCTGTAAAGGTCAAAAGTTTGTCTCAGATGCACCAGTTACAATTGCAATTTGTGCTGATAATACTGATTACACAATGACATGTGGTCAGAAAGCTTATACAATTGATGCTGCTATTGCTGGTGAACACATTGTTTTGCAGGCTGTAGAACTGGGTTTGGGTTCCTGTTGGATAGGTGCTTTTTATCATGATAAATTAGCTGATTTGATAGCTCTACCGGAAGGTTACAAAATCGTTAGTTTGCTGCCAATTGGCTATCCTAATATCGGAAAACAAAAGCGCACCCTTAAACCTATAAATGAGGTAGTAGTGCGGGATAGTTTTTAGAGAAAGAATAAGTTAATCCTGAGGAAACCGGCTTTTAGGCTATCTAATTTTTGGGTCTCAAATTTAGGTAAAAGATTTGTAACAATGTGAACGTAACAAAATTTACAAAAGATTATTGCTGGAGGTAGTAAATAATGAATATTAATAGATTAACTTTAAAATCGCAGGAAGCGCTGGAAAAAGCACGTCTGGCAGCAGAAGAATTAGGTCATCAGGATATCAGCCCTTCCCACTTTCTTCTGGCTTTGATTAAGCAGGAAGAAGGTTTCACCCGATCACTCTTAAAAAAGTTGGATATTGAAATTTCAGCGATAGAAAATGATCTTACGGCTTACCTGCAAAATCAATCTAAAATTGATAGTGTATATCAAACCACACTGTCAAAAGAATTGAACGATGTCTTCAACCAGGCTGAAAAAGAAGCTGGTAACTTGCAGGATGAGTATGTGAGTGTGGAACATCTGCTGCTGGCTTTATTGGAAAAAGGCAAACTGCCCGTTTCATTAAATAAATATGATATTACAAAGGACAAGATCCTGAAAGTTCTAAAAGAGATCCGAGGAAATCAGAAAGTAAGTGATCAAAATCCGGAGGCTAAATATCAGGCTTTAGAAAAATATGCCCGTAATCTGACAAAATTAGCCCGTTTAGGAAAACTTGATCCTGTGATAGGACGGGATGATGAGATCAGAAGAACTATTCAAACATTATCAAGAAGACGCAAGAATAATCCCGTTCTTATTGGTGAACCGGGAGTGGGAAAGACCGCTATTGCTGAAGGACTTGCACGTCGAGTTGTAGATCTGGACGTACCGGAAAATCTAAAACACAAGGATATCGTAGAATTGGACATGGGCTCACTTTTGGCAGGAGCAAAATTTAGAGGAGAATTTGAGGAGCGTTTGAAAGCAGTTTTGAAAGAAGTGGAAAAGGCCGAAGGTAAAATCATCCTCTTCATTGATGAGATCCACACAGTTGTAGGAGCAGGAGCAGCAGAAGGAGCAGTTGATGCTTCCAATATGCTTAAACCGGCTCTGGCGCGAGGGACACTGCACTGTATCGGTGCAACTACTCTGGATGAATATCGTAAGTATATCGAGAAAGATGCGGCTTTAGAAAGACGTTTCCAGCCTGTCCTCATCGATGAGCCAAGTGTGGATGATACAATCTCTATTTTGCGGGGAATTAAAGAAAAATACGAAGTTCATCACGGAGTGCAGATCACCGATATCGCTCTAGTGTCAGCTGCTGTCCTCTCACATCGTTACATTTCGGATCGGTTCCTGCCGGATAAAGCAATCGATCTGATGGATGAAGCCTGTTCAAGCTTAAGGATGGAAATCGATTCTATGCCACAGGATCTGGAAATAGTTGAGCGAAAATTACGTCAGCTGGAAATCGAAAAACTTTCCCTGAACCGTGAAAAGGATAAAGCATCCAAAGAAAGAAAGGATCTGATTTCGGAAGAGATGGCAAATTTGAAAGAGCAGCAATCCAGCTTGAGAGTGCGTTGGGAATTTGAAAAAGATCTCCTTAAACAGATCAGTGAACAATCCGAAAAGATAGATCAGATAAAGGCAGAAGCTGAAATTGCCGAACGAGAAGGCGAGCTGGATAAAGTTTCCCGACTTAAATACGGCGATCTTGTAGAAAAACAAAAACAATTTGATGAATTGAAAGCAAAAGTGCAATCAATTCCTAAAGATGAACAATTGCTCAAAGAAGTTGTAGATGAAGAAATGATCGCAGAAGTAGTGGCAAAATGGACCGGAATTCCGGTGGCTAAACTAATGCAGAGCGAACTGGCAAAATTGGTGAAAATGGAAGATGTACTTTCCAACCGTGTTGTAGGCCAGATGGAAGGAATTGTTGCACTTTCCAATGCAATTCGCCGCTCCCGCAGCGGACTTTCCGATGCTGATAAGCCTATCGGTTCTTTTCTGTTCATGGGTCCGACCGGTGTGGGTAAAACAGAACTGGCAAAAACTCTGGCAGAATTTATGTTTGATTCTGATAAGGCGATCATCCGCATTGATATGAGTGAATTTATGGAAAAACATTCCGTTGCCAGATTGATCGGAGCTCCTCCCGGCTATGTTGGCTATGAAGAAGGTGGTTACCTAACGGAAGCTGTTCGTCGTAAACCGTATTCCATCATTCTTTTGGATGAGATAGAAAAAGCTCATCATGATGTCTTCAACATCCTGCTGCAGATTTTGGATGACGGACGTTTGACCGATGGGAAAGGACGTACTGTCGATTTTAAAAATACCGTTATCATTATGACTTCTAACGTCGCTTCTCAGTTCATTTATGAAATGGGTGATAAATCTGAAGAGGAGATTAAAGTTAGTTTGAAGGAAGCTCTGCAGCAGTATTTCCGCCCGGAATTTCTCAACCGTCTGGACGATATTATCGTCTTTCATAGGTTGGATAAAGAGCAGATCCGCCGTATTGTTGAATTACAGTTGAACATTCTGAATAAACGATTGAAAGATAAATACATTGAATTAGAATTTACCGAAGCAGCTCTGGATAAACTCACCGAACTCGGTTTCGATCCGCAGTTTGGCGCACGACCGCTGAAACGCGTAATTCAAAAAGAAATTGAAAACCGATTGGCTATCGAACTGCTGGAAGGCAACATATTACCAAATAAGAAGATCAAGTTCGATGTGGAAAGGGATGGATTTAAGTTTAGGTAAAAATCCATCTAAAATATTCCTACTAACAGGGTGGAAAGTAGAGAAGAAAGAAGATAAGTTTTAAAGAGACACAGAAAATGGCGTTTCTATAAATTTTTAATAACAACCTTTACGTATCCAACTCTTAGATAAAAAAATCACATAATTATAAAACATTTGATACCACAAACGGTATCATAGTCATTGTTTTTTTATTTTTTTATGTTTCAACCTTTCCACCCTCTCCCGTATCATCTTCACCGTAACTTCATAACTCGGTGGTGGTCCCAAATTTATTTCTTCATCATCTATGTAAATAGCGTCGGTAATTCCCCATTCTTTGATGATTTCCGGTTTCAAAGTTTTGATTATTATGAATTCTACTTCGTCACCAAATTCGGCAGCAGCTTTCCGGAAATTATTGAATCCAACCAGATAAGCTGTGCACCAGCCATTCAAAAAAGCTGTAATAGTTACTTTACCAGGAACTTTTTTCGGTTTCTTCTTCGCATGACGCCATTTTGGCGGTTTTACATCATCTGTAAGAGGTTTCCAGATCAGTTCCTGAATTGCAATTTTATCAACTGTTTTGTAGCCATATTTTTTGTAAAATGCAGACGGCATCCAGAACGGTTCGGAAAGTCCCCAGGCAGCAATTCCTTTTGCACCTAGTTTTTTCATATCATCTTCAGCAGCATTTAAAAGTGCTTTTCCAAAACTCTTCTGTTGCCGGAAACCGATACCTTTATCTTTATATCCAAAAACCCAGATGCATGCGATAATATAAATTCCTTCACCTTCAATAAAGGAATATTCAGCTGGTAGATACTGGATCAAACCGCTCACCGCTCCGTCATCATCTATAGCTAGCTTGGCATGCATTCCACGCAATTTCATGAAATCATACCACTCACGTTTATAAATTGCAGCCGTTGTCATTTCTTCCGACCATTCTTCAAAGCAGCAAGCGAAAGTAGGGTAATATTTTTCATTCAAATCTACAATTTTCATTATCTACTCCAATAAAAAACTCCCAGAATCCGGGAGTTATTATAATTTAAATATTTACAGATGATACTGTAAATCAAAAGTCTTTTAGTTTCATCATCCAGAAAGTAGATTCAAGGGCGAGTCCGTCTTTGGTTCTCCTGTTTTCTCCCAGTCCCATATGTGATCCATTAATGAAATAAGAATTATTTTGTTCTTTTAAATATTCTTTTGGAAAAAGATAAGTACCATCTTTGCGTTTAAATTGTTCTAAATGGGAAAGACAATTTTTGTACCAATTACTCTGCCGTGCAACTTTAAAAGGACTCATCAGGATCATTCTTGTGATCAAATTCTGTTTTTCAAAATCGCTCATTTCGAAGCTTTTATATCCAGGAAGCCAAACGTTCCAACCTAATACAGTATAACGTTTTACGCCTGCCATAACAATTCCGTAGCCTTCGGGAAAATCCTGATATTTTTTATTTAAGATATAAGAGATGATATGATCGATCTCTTTGGGGAATTCCTCGTAGAATGCTGAGAAAGCGAAGAGATCATGAATCCATGGTAAGGAAAATTTCCCATCGAGATATAGTTCCGGATCGATGAATGGATGTTTTTTAAAAGCAGATGAGATTCCTTTATAGTTTGCTTTATCCGCAAAAATGGAAAAATTATTGTCCTTTGTAAAATCGTAGATCCTTTGGATACGTTCGCGCATAAAGCTGGCAACCGGTTCCACATCTTTAAAACCTGAAGCAGAAAGAAAAGATGCGATTAAATTTTCGTAAAAATAATCGATCGGATTAGCGATAGGTTCATCTGAAATACTTTCCAAACTTTCTTTCAGCCATTTTACGTATGATTTTGAGGAATCCTCTAATTTATTGAATCCTGCCTTGATCCCCATAAAAATTAACTTGCCCATAGCATTTTCAAAGCAGTAGTCATAACTTCCATGTATATAATTCAGTCTGCGTTTATCTTTCAGACACTTCATCCAGTAATGAGCTTTTGAGGTTTTCATTAACTGCGTTCTGAGAGAAGATATATTGTAATCAGTTTTATCATCGACCATTTCTGTGGCTGTGCGGTAGCGAATGACTGCATCACCATTTTCAAATAACCAGTCTACCATATCATTACGGTTCATTTGAACTTCCTTAATACTCTTATTTTATAGCTATATTGTATTCAAAAAAATATAGTGATAATGTCAATAAAAAAAGAGGTGGAAGGTTCCACCCCTGTACTTTCTGACTGTCTAACTGCTAGTCTTTACTTTAACAAAATGCTCTTTTTAGATGATATATAATTATCTGCTTTTAAATTATAAAAGTAAATTCCAGAAGAGACAGTTTTATTGTTATCATTCTTACCATCCCATATAACGTTGTAATTTGATGGTGATAAGTTTTGATCAATCAGTGTTTTTATCAACTGCCCCTTGATGTTATAAATTTTCAAAGTAACCCTGCTTTCTTTTTTGACAATGAAATTAATTGAAGTTTCAGGATTAAAAGGATTGGGAAAATTACCAAGTAATTCTGCTGTAAGCTCTGGAACATCTATAGTGTTGTTGGGCGAAGAAGAAGCTACTTCACCACCGGAAATACATTTTACAGTCCCGTCTCTGGCTCCCAATACCATTTCCCAAGAACCGTCGTTAGCAATATCTGGGATTCCGGAAATTGCGTCAACTGCTGAGGGAGCTGGTGTTTGAGAAAGGATTTCACCGCTAGAGCCGTCTAGGAAATAACCAAAATTACTGCCAAACAATGTCCCCCAAACTACGTCATTGATACCGTCACCTGTAATATCACCTATTTTATCAACAACCCAGGGTTGATCTGCAACAGGTTGAAGCCAAATATTGTTTCCGTTATAGCCATCTATGACAATTGCATTGTCCTGGGAACTTCTGGCGATCGCTATGTCAGGATGATCATCTCCGTTAACATCACTCAATTTTTCAAATCTGATAATTAATCCAAGTCCGATCGCTCCATTCCATTCAACGACGCCGTTATAGGAATCAATACCATAATAATTGCCGCCAAAATCTCCGGCAACAACATCGTTTATAGCATTTCCCGAAAAATCATCAACTTCTGCTAATGCCCAAACAGAACTGCCTCCGGTTGTAAATTCCCACAATTGAGAACCATCAGAACCATCAATGCCCCAAACCTTTCCTTCTGTTTCACCTGAGTTAGAACCGCCTCCGATTGCATCAGGAATGCCGTCATTAGTAATATCAGAAATTCCGATACAGCTGAATTTTGGTCCGGATACATAGAAATCCCAGATAACAGCTCCCGATATTCCATCTAAACAGAATACCCTTTGAGGACCGGTTCCTGTACCATCGTTTCCAGTAGCTGCCAGTACATCTAGAATTTCATCACTATTAAAATCATAAGAAGAATCAACTTGATAAACCCAACCTCCACTGCCGTAAACAGAAGTATTATAAGTCCATATTATCTCGCCGGATCTACCGGAAATTGTATAGATAGATCGATCTCCGCCAGTAGTACCGACAACAATATCTTTGTATTCATCTTCATCCATATCATCAGTTATTGTTAAACCGTTTTGTGAATATATATTGCCTGAAGTGATTTCAAATTCCCAAATTATATCCGCAATACCGGAAGAATTTCCATTGAAGCATCTAACATAGTTGTCTTCTGAACAAATGATGATATCATCTATCCCATCACCATTAATATCCGATATAGGCGCCATTGCTTTGGGTGAATTATCGTATCCTGTATCGATCTGAAATTGCCAAAGTTCCTGGCCGATAGGATA
Organism: Candidatus Cloacimonadota bacterium; assembly: GCA_021734835.1. GTDB lineage: Bacteria > Cloacimonadota > Cloacimonadia > Cloacimonadales > TCS61 > Tenebribacter. The sequence continues at coordinate 112,821 of JAIPIH010000003.1, forward strand.
TGCTGATCCGTCTCCGGTACCGGTTAAGTCAAGAGTTACCATTGGTGTTATTGCATCGTTACTATGGATAATGGAAGTGGAATTATAAATAATTGCTTCTTCTGGCTGGAACCAGATCCGCAGATCATAATTTTCTGCAGGATCAATAAACAGAGGCAATTCTATATTATCGCTAATAAAAAACTGTGCTTCTTCAAATTCAATTTCACTGATTTCCAAAACCTCGTCACCTTGATTAGTTACCTGAATGTAGTTACCTGTAACTGCATTAACTCTAACTAATCCATAATTAATAGAAGTTTGAGAAAGTACAATGTGCGGACCATCATTTAAACCATAACCACTTAAAGTTATCTCTTCACTAGGATGAACCGGATCATTGGATATGATCTCTAACATGCTTTCATAAGCTCCCCAGGATGATGGTTCGAAGAAAATTGTCAGGTTTTCTGTTTCACCGGGCAGAACAGTAAATGGTAATGTTTCATCTGAGTAAAAATCAGTTATTGAGAAGTTGAGTTCACTTATGCTTAGATCCGCTATACCTGTATTTGAAACTGGAAGTTCTACAGAGGTCGGTGATCCAATTGTTGTATTTCCAAAATCATAATCTTCCCATCCTAATTGAATGACTGGTGCTCCTGTCCCGCCAAGATCAACTTTATAAAGATAATCAAAGCCGCCGGCACCGTTATCGCAGTACCAGAGATATTGACCATCATAAACAATGCCGGCAGGGTCAACACCTTCAGATGCATAAGAATCAATTAACGTCCCAGTTACCGGATCGAGGCAATAAAGTGTATCACCCCAATAATCAGCCATCCATAAATTATCATTTTCTAGACACAGATCCCATGGTTGCTGATCAGGAGCAGTAAATTGCTGTAGAATATTTCCGGTATTATCTACTTTATAGATTTCACCATCAGGATCGTAATAGGCAGCAACCCAAAAATCTCCATTATCATGGGCAATACCAGACATGTAATGAGCAGGAAGATCAAACTCAGATAAAATTGCTCCTGAATTAATATCTAGTTCAATAGCGCTAGCTGGTACAGATGGGCTGGTTACATGATCAGTTATCCATAAGTTAGATCCGTCCCAGGTCATACCGAAGCTGTCTCCGATTGCAGCATTGGAAAATTGCAGTAGATACGAGCCGTCTTCCGGATCTATTCGATAAACCTCATCCCCGTTTGCACCATAGATCCCGCAATATAGATAAGTACCATCAAAAGCTAGACCGGATGCACCTTCCGGTATGGAAAAGGTTTGTACAACAGTCCATTCTGCATTTAAGAGAACTGCACAAAATATAATTGATAAAAGTAAAATTTTTTTCATAGCTTCCTCCTTTTATTGCCATTTAGTAACTAAATATACGAAAGATTAACTACATTTGATGTCAAGCAGATATTAAAAGATAAAATAAAATATTTTTTTCTGGACGTAAAGTAGTTATATTAATAATTATATTAGTAATGTAAAAAAAATTGTTCTGCCATGATTCGTAAAATTTTGGAGGAAATATGAAAAAAATAATAATGCTGATCATGATCATATTGATATTGCTGATAACCGGCTGTTCTATGCCAAATGATTTTGGTTTACCAATCTGGACGGTTCCTGTAAGTTTGGTTATTTTAAACGATACATTTGATGCCGAAGTAATTGCCCAGGAAGTTGGATCATTTCAAGCTAATGGCGATACTTTGCAATTTTTCGAGGAAGTTTCCGAAACACGATATCTGGGAAATCTTGATATCGAGGATACAAGTATTTATAGCAAAACATATTCACTTGGAGAATTTGCTCCGCCTGAAGTTACCCAATTTGAGGGGCAGCCTGTTAACGTATTACCAGGTTATCCCAATTTAACAATACCCTTTGAGATTACAAAAGATTTTGATCCATTTACCGAGTTTGAGCAAATCAAATTTGCCAGTGGAAATCTCAATATAACAATTACGAATAATACTGTTTTTTGGTTAGGGAATGCACCGGAAGGCTTACCTTTAACGGTTCAGGTACTTAATTCTGCTGGTGAACTGTTATTAGAGGAAGAGATATTTGAAAATATAGCTCCCGAGGGCGGTTCTGCAACTGGTGTCATCAGTCTGGCGGACAGTATAATCAGTAATGATATTACGATCAAGTTGTTAGGTGAAGGTGATATAACAGATAACGAATCTGCTATAATCGACACGACTGCGAGCGGGCAGCTGGACGTACAAATTACCGAGATTCAAGCCGAATATGTTATCAATGCACAAATCCCATCACAATCTCTGGATACGATCGCAGGCTACAAGGACATCGATCTATTACACCCGGAAATTGTAGAAGAGGATAGTTTTATGTTCACAGGTAACAGTTCAATAATTTTTACAATTGAATCACTTATACCTGTATTAACATCTTTTGAACTAGTTGCTAAACGCGGCTCAAATGAAGTTCTTTTAGAACACAATGATGGTGATCCCATATTTTTAGAGGTTGAAGAAGGTATAAGTGAAATTGTATTTTCTTCGGATGAGTACAATATCAACAGTATGATGCGAATTTTACCGGATGGATTTGATTATTCTTTAGAGCCATTTATCGGTAATGGAACAGTGATACCGTATCTCTCTTTTGAAGATTCACTTACCATAGATTTTAAGATAGTGGCAGACCTTCAGATAGAAACTTTTGAAGAGGATGGTATTTGGATAATTCCGCTTGAGAATGGTGATGTCAAAGTAGAAACTCAAAATACTCAAGATTTTAGTGAGAATCTTTATAATGCCTTCGATTCCGGGAAAATAGTCTTCAAATATTGGAATAGAACTGGTATGGAAATAGGTTTAGATCTTCTGGTTTCAGATGATAGCACTAATGTCTATGACCAAATATTTAATTTTGAAAATCCTGATACCACTATGGTTGAAATGTTCAGAGTACCACTTTTAGAGGAAACAGGGGGAGATTATTTTAACTCGTTTGAACTAAATGTAAGTCAATCAGATCTGAATTATTTCCTTAGTGACTCCGTATTTATTATACCAAGGATTCATATTTACAGCAATGGAGAAAATCCTTGGAATGCCGGTCTGAAAGTGCAAGCTGAAGTTGTTATTGATATAAAGGTCAGTGATGATCTATTTAATTAAAAATTAAAAAGATAGGAAGATTTTTATGAAGAAATTATTCACATTAATGGTACTTTTGACAATTAGTATCACATTATTTGGAAACTTTGATTTTTTTCCGGGAAATCCAGCTAACAATGCAAATAGAAATTATTCTAAGATCTACATTCCTTTTTCTGCTTATAATATCAATATTAACAACTCAATACTAAGATTAGAAGACCTGATGATGTTCGAAAAAGGGCATGAATTAACAGATAATGAAAAAGAGATTTTAACATCAAATGATTTAATTTTAGACTTTAATACCAATCTGTATATCTTAAATTTTGGTCATCAAAATTGGAATTTTGAATTTAGTGTAAAAACTTATGGGGATGTTGAAATTCTAGATCAAATGTATTCTAATCTTGTTATTTATGGAAACGATACTGATAGACCTTACATAAGTCATACAGGAATTAGAAGTAAAGTATTCTCGTTCTGGAGAGGAACCTTAAATTATGCTTATCCGAAGGGAGTTTATTTAGGTATGATACCTGGTTTATTTCCAGAAGAGAAGGCCAGTTCATTTGTAGAATATTTACGTGATATGACACTTTTTATAGGGGTAAACATCAATCTTGATTATTCCATGAATTATGCCGTTATTGATGAAAGTTTACAAGAGTTCGGATCTATGGTGGACAGTTTGCATTATTATTATAAAGCACAATTTAAATATACTGATGAACATTCCGTCGGGAGATTGTCACCTTCGTTCGGATTAGGCTTAAAGGCCAAGATATTTAATGGGAACTTTCACGCTCAGATCGATGATGTGTTTATGCAACTTAATTACAGGAACTTAGCCGGTGGGTGGCATGAGAGATATTATAGAAACGATCTGTTATTTTTTGATGAAGATTATGAAGCGATCGATGAGACATTTGCTGAAGATGACAGTACGCGTGTCCAATCCCGTTCTGTTAAATTTAATCCTTCTTTAAGTTTAGGCTTTGACTATGCGATCACTAATGACTTTGAAGTTATGGCTAAATACATTAATAACAATCATTCTCATAAAAATGGTCCTTCTATTGGAGCAGGATATCAGTGGAGATGGTTGCCAATACAGGCTGTAATTGGATATGATAAAAATGTTTTCTATGATTTCAGAACCGGATTGATCTTTAATAATTTTGAATTGCAGACAGGAATTACTTTCTATCATGGATTTTTCCGATATGGAAAAGGTTTCGGACTTAATTCAGCCATGAGCATCAAATTCTAGATAGGCAGGATTGTCTTCTTATAATAGTCCCCATCTTTTTCTTAGGAAAAGTTCTAAGCAAAAGGTGATCAGGAAAATTGTAATGATATACCATTTCAAATAAATAGGAAATTCAAAAGTTTGTTTGACGGCATTATGTTTTGCCTGTGGTAGATTGAGTTCAGAGAAATCTTTTAATAACTTACCATTTGTTACATTTGATATATAAGACAGTAATGCCACATTTATCCCATAATCTCTTGCTTCAGGAGAATTTTCCATGATGATGAATTCACCCTCTGATTGAGACCCTGAAAGATTATCAGTAATTACGTATTTGAATTGACCCGGGATTAACTCAGATATCTCTGCTACAAATTTATTATCTTTAAACAACATGAAACTATCAAACACTAATTTGCCTTGATCGTCAGTAACTGAAACTTTTGCATTTAAATTTGTTACTGGTGTTAGTTTTTCGTCAAAGGCATAGAGATCAATCTCAACATTTTCATTGAGAAAAAGTGAATTTTTGTTCAGAGTAGAGTAAAAACGTTTGGTTTCGGGTTGTCCTAACCAAGATAAAATATTGAGTAAAAACTCGTTGTAAACATTACTTTTTTCCCATAATTTCCATTTCCATAGATCATGGAAAACGAAGTTAATAACCTTTCCTCTAGCAACATTATGGAAAACAATCGCCGGGGTTCTTTCCTTGTTAAAAATTGATAATATCTCCGAATCAATTTTAGATCTTACAAAATAGCCAGTAACTGGAGGTATATTATTCATAACCGGATCACCAAAAGCTGGGAATGTGTTATATTTTTTACTTTCTTCAGTAAATGAAATTGTTGATCGAAAACCAAACTCTATCCCAAGATCAATTATTGCAGAAACATCTGCTAGTTGGGCGAGAGGTTTACCTATCATCAGCATACCACCCCCGTTTTCCACAAATTTATTGATCAAATTTATCTCTATGCTAGAAAATGATAAATTATCATTATTGATCAAGACAAGGGTGTTAACATCATTTATCTCTGCTTCCAAAGATACTTCAGATATTCCATCCATTAATTCATCTTTTTTCAATAAAAATTTACTTTGCCAGTGCTGATCCTCGAAGATAGCATCACTGATGAATTTTATATCCCAATCAAGGATGTCTGAGATCATCAAACATTTTGAACGATCATTTTTTACATTGATGGCACCAGTAATTTGATTATTATCCATATTGATTTCTATAGAATCTGATATCACTTTAATTTCGAACTGTTTAAAACCTACCTCAGCAAACGAGATATTAAAATCTAAATTAAAGAAGTTAATCCGGGAAAAATCAACAGTTTTTGCCTCTACAATTATATCATTTGCTATAAATTTCACAATTGCTTTACCCGCATAATTATGAGATAAAACGTCGACTTTAACAGGAGTTGATTCATTTTTGTAAGCTGTGTTGTTATGCCTGATGTTAGAAATGCTTAAGTCACTTTTGTTGATCGGGAATAGCGGGGTAAAAGTATAAACCGGAATATTAGAATTTTCGATTACATCCAGATTTTTATCATTAAACCAGCCGTCAGAAAATAACAAAATCCCTTTTACATAGGTGGGTTCCACTCTTTCAAAAACTTGTTTAAATGTAGCATTTAATAGTGTTTTATTACGTTTGCCATCAATGCCGTCCGCAAATTGAAATTTGCTGAACTGATAGCCGTTTGAAGCTAATGTTTTTTCTGCTGTATTGATCAATTTAGCAAAAATTTCTGATTTTGTATTATGAAGTCCCTTTTGCTCCATACTTTCGGAATTATCTGAGAGAATAATGAATGTAGGTTTTTTTATTTTACTTTTAACAAAATATACAATTGGATTCAAAAGTAATATTAATAAAATAATTATCGAGATTGATCGCAAAATTATCAAAAGCAATTTCTTACGTTTGTCGATAACCGGAACTGTATTTTTATAGAATAAAATAATCAAAAGAATAAAAACTATTGATAATAAAAATATCATACTTACCAGATATACTCGGGCTTTTTGTTTGTGAAATAATAGTTTCCTTTCTCAATTGCCTTGTTAACTCTAATGCCTAATTGAGCTGTATCAGTTTTAGTTTTAATTTCCTTCATCATTTTTGAATCAAATCCTTTAAATAATGAAATATCTAAAGGAGAAATTTCTAATGTTTTTTTTTCAAAATTCTTTAGTATTTCATTTTTCAAGATCTCTGCCCTAACTAACTCCCCAAAAGATTGATGATAAGGTCCAGCAATTACAGAAGATCTATTAATGTCAGAATGTAATCCTACTTTTATGATCTTTAGCCTTTCCTTTTCAAAAGCGCCTATCATTTTAGTAACTATTGCTATTGATTCAGCTAAGGATGATGGTCGATATTTACCGGATCTATACCATTTTTCTAAGATCGTATTTTTCAAAACGATCGTTGGATAAATTCTGATAAAATCAGGATTAAGTTTTATTGTTTCCTGAATAGATCTTTCCAAGGATTTACCATTGAAACCTGGTAGCCCCGGCATCAATTGAATTCCCAGGAGGAAACCATATTTTTTGATCAGAAGGCAGGAATCAATAGCTTGTTGTGAAGTGTATCCTCTCTTGGTAGCTTTCAATACGTCATCATCAAAACTCTGTATCCCCAGCTCTATTGTTCGGATATTGTTAGTTCTGCAATTATCTAAGATCTCTTGATCAATTGAATCAGGTCTGGTGGATATTCTTATACCATTGAATTTTCCTCGATATATATTTACGGTATTGAGATATTTTTGTTGCAATTCATCTTTGACATTAGTGAATGTACCGCCAAAAAAGGCAATTTCTTTTTCATCTGAAATATTATAATCACAAAATTTTTTTACATCTTTTAACACAAGATCAACGGGTGGATTTTCGACATTTGTAATTGCTTTTTGATCACAATAAACGCAATTATAATTACAGCCAAGATGAGGTAAAAAAAGTGGAAAGATCTTCATCCTGATCCTGTCTTATTACAGTCCCAGCTTATTACATGCTTTTTTTGCTGCATCTTGTTGAGCTGCTTTCTTATTCGGACCTTTACCTAAGCCATAGATTTGATCATCAATCTTTACTTGTATTGTAAATACTTTTTCATGTGCAGGACCTTCAGATTTCAGTATATAATAATCAGGAGTAGAATGAAAATCAACTTGAGTAAATTCCTGTAATTTACTCTTATAATCGACAAGATGACCCTTTTCTAAATAATTAGTAGCTTCTTTCATAATGAATTCTATTATAAAAATTCTAACATTTGTGATATTGCCGTCAAGGTAAATTGCACAGATCAACGATTCCATGGTATTTGAAAGGATAGAATTCATACCACCTTTCCCAATTGATTCAATATTGAAAATGATATATTCTTTAAGCTGTATTTTTGCTGCACAAAGTGCTAGCATTTTCCTGGATACAATTTTTGATTTTAGTTTGGATAGCTTTCCTTCAGTAAAATCAGGATAATCTTGAAATAATTCTTCTGCAACTACTAAACCTAAGATTGAATCTCCTAAGAATTCCATGCGCTCAAATGCTGAGCTTAATTCCTTGGCTTGTTCCCGGGATGTATGAGTTAAAGCGGCTAATAATAAGTTGACATTTTTAAAATGATATCCGATAATATTTTGGAATTCGCCGATTTCTGAATGCTCAGTACCTGAATGTGTGATTTGTGAGATTAGTGATTTTATTAAATTTTTCAAATTTAAATATTATCGCTTGAAATAGCGATTAGAGTTAGTTAAATTTTTTAAAAATTACAACTCCGTTATGACCACCGAAACCAAGTGAATTACTCAAAGCATAATTGACATTTTTTTTAATTGCAGTATTAGGAATATAATCAAGATCACATTCAGGATCAGGATTTTCATAGTTGACAGTGGGATGTAGGCGGCTAGTTTGAATAGATTTACAACAAACAATTGCTTCAATACCTGCTGCTGCTCCTAATGTATGTCCCATCATAGATTTTGTGGAGTTGATCTTAACCTTATAAGCGTAATCACCAAAAACAGATTTGATTGCTTTAGTTTCAGTAGGATCATTTAATGGGGTGGAAGTACCATGAGCATTTATATAATCAATATCCTCCGGTTTTATTGCAGCATCTTGAATAGCAGTATGTAAAGCAAGTGCGCCACCTTCTCCGTCCTCTGAAGGGGCAGTGATATGATAAGCATCACAGGATGCACCATAACCTACCAGCTCCGCATAGATCTTTGCACCACGTTTAATTGCGTGTTCCAATTCTTCTAAAACTATAATTCCGGCACCTTCAGCCATAATGAAGCCATCTCGATCTCTCTCAAAAGGCCGGCAGGCTTTTTGTGGTTCATCGTTGCGGGTAGACAGAGCTTTCATTGAACAAAAACCAGCTACTGCTAAAGGTGTAACAGAACCTTCAGCACCACCAGCGATCATGATGTCTGCATCACCATATTGAATAGATCTGAATGCCGTTCCAATAGCATGATTAGCGGAAGCACAGGCCGAAGAAATATTAAAATTAAGAGACTTTAGTTGAAACTCTATTGCAATCTCAGCAGAAGCGATATTTGAAATCATCTTAGGAATAAAGAACGGACTGATCCTTTTTGGTCCTTTAGTTGCCATTTTATAAGCCTCAGTTTCAAATGTGAGCATTCCACCAATACCGGAAGATACAATTACTCCGGCTCTATTATGATCAAAATTATTTTCCTCTAGAGCTGCATCTTTAATTGCCTCTCTTGTAGCAATAAGCGCATATTGAGTATAATGATCTATCTTTTTAAGTCTCTTTCTGTCAAAATGATCGTGTGGATTATAATTCTTAATTTCACCTGCAATTTGGCTCGTATATTCATCAGTTATTTCAAAATTTGTAATGCGATCAATACCAGATTTACCGGCAAGTAAATTATCCCATGTTTCATCCACATTGTGACCTACAGCATTGATCATCCCCATTCCAGTAATTACGATTCTTCTTTTTTTCATATTAACCTCAAAGCAGATATTAAGATGGTGGGGTTGTAAAAAGAACCCCACCGTATTGAAAGCTTATTTTAATTTTTTCTCAAGATATTCTATTGCTTTACCAACAGTAGTGAGTTTCTCAGCTTCTTCATCATTAATATCAATGTCAAATTCTTCTTCAAACTTCATGATCAACTCAACAGTATCTAGAGAATCAGCTCCTAGATCTTCAATGAAACTGGCGTCAAGAATTACTTCACTTTCTTCAACTCCAAGTTCCTCAACAATGATTTCAGTTACTTTTGACTTAATGTCCATTATTTCCTCCTTATATTACTACATTATCAAGCCACCATCCACTTGGATGGTCTGGCCAGTTATATAACTAGCATCATCAGACACTAGAAATAAACAAAGATTTGCAACATCGTCAGCTGACCCCATTCGTGATAGTGGAATTGCAGCTGTATAATTGTCAACTACTTCTTGAGATAAATTTTCAGTCATTTCAGTTTGAATAAAACCTGGCGCGATAGCATTTACCCGGATGTTTCTGGAGGCGAATTCTTTGGCAGATGATTTTGTAAAAGCTATTATTCCACCCTTTGAAGCAGCATAATTAGCCTGTCCTGCATTTCCCATTAATCCTATTACTGATGCTATGTTCAAAATTACTCCTGATCTTTTTTTCATCATAAATCTGCAGATTTTTTGAGTACATATAAAAGTGCCTTTCAGGTTAACATTGATAACTGAATCCCAATCATCTTCCTTCATTTTCATGATCAGTCCATCCTTGGTTATTCCAGCATTATTAATGAGGATATCGACTGCATCAAATTCTTCATAAATTTCTTTGAAAATAGATGTGATCTGTTCCTGATCAGTAACATTAGCAGCGAATCCAATTGCTCTAAATCCTTGATCATCAATTTTTTGAACAGCTAAATCTACCGCCTGCTGATCAAGATCTATTATAACCGAAGTCGCACCGTTTGTTGCTAACTTCTCCGCAATACTGAATCCAATACCTCTGGCAGAACCAGTTATTATGGCTACCTTATCATTTAATTTATTCATATATTCTCCAACTCATTTTTTACCGCATCAAAATCTTCAACCGTATCAATGCTTATCACTTTAACATTTCTGTCAATTTTCTTCATCATACCTGCGAGTACTTTCTTGGGACCAAACTCAATAAAGTTAGTAACGTTATTTTTTATTAGATAATTCATTGAATTTACCCAGAGCACTGAGGAAGTAACCTGTCTGGCCAGATTATGTTTTATTATTTCAGGATCAGTAACAGGTATGGCATCTACATTAGAGATAACAGGAATGGCAGGTCGGTTAAAGTTAATTTGATCCATCTCTTTTTTTAACCATAAAGCAGCTTTTTTAATTAATGGTGAGTGAAAAGGTCCACCTACAACAAGTGGGACTATTCTCTTAGCCCCTTCTTCTTTGGCTATTTCACAAGCTTTATCAACACCGATTTTAGATCCTGAGATAACTGTTTGTACAGGAGTATTATAATTAGCTGCAATCACAATATCTGTTTTTGAAGCTATTTTGCAAATATCTTTGACCCTATCGGGAGTTAAGCCGATAATAGCAGCCATACCAAAAGGTTTTCCCTGATTGGCCTTTATCATGTATTCACCGCGTTTATGTACTAAATACAATGCATCTCTCAGGGTGAGAGTTCCGTTAGCAACTAAAGCGGAAAATTCACCTAAAGAATGTCCTGCTACAAAATCCGGTTTTAGATCAATCCTTTCCAAAGTATATTTCATTGCGATTATGCTATGGAATAAAATTGCCGGTTGAGTGAATTTTGTTTCTTGAAGTATTTCCTCTGGTCCAGTTGACATTATTTTGAGAAGTTCTGTATCATTCTCTTGATCAAAGTTTATTAGTGTTTCTTTGAATTCGGAATTGGTTTGTATAAGATCCATCGCCATCCCAAGGTATTGTGCACCCTGTCCGGGGAAAATGAATGCGGTTTTACTCATATTATCTTTACATCCTTAATAATAAACTTCCTGAAGTTAAACCTGCTCCAAATGAAGCCATTAGAACTAAATCACCGTGACGTATTTTTTTACTTCGTACAGCTTCATCTAAAGCGATTGGAATGGTGGCGGCAGATGTATTGGCATATTTCTCAATATTTACAATTACTTTTTTTTCATCGATATTCAATTTTTTGCCTAATGCGTTGATTATACGCATGTTCGCTTGATGGGTTATTAACCAATCTATTGAATGAACATCCAAATGATTTCTCTTTAGAACTACTTCGCAGGCTTGGTACATTGATTTCACTGCGTGTTTAAATATTTTATTGCCTTCCATATAGATCGTGTGAAGATTGCCTTCTACGGATTCTTTGGAAGCAGGTATACGAGAACCGCCCGCATTCTGGATCAATAGATCGTAATGTGTTCCGTCTGCTGAGATTTCAGAATCGATAAATCTGGAAATATCTTTCTCATCAGCTCGGGATATTATAGTGGCTCCGGCTCCGTCCCCGAATAATACGCAGGTCGATCTGTCAGACCAATTAACTAATTTTGTCAGGATTTCAACACCAATCACTAAAACATTGGAAACTATACCATTCTCGATATATTGTTTAGCAATATTAGCCGCGTAAATCCAACCAGTGCAACCGGCAGCAATATCAAAAGCTGGGAATCCTTTTAGTCCAAGTTTCTTTTGTAATATGCAAGCAGTGGATGGAAATGGATGGTCGGGAGATATCGTTGCAACAATTATCATATCGATCTCCTTAGTTTTGATCCTTGCCGCTTCAATTGCTTTTACTGCAGCCTCATAGGAAAGATCCGATGCTGCTTGTTCTTTTGAAGCAATTCTTCGTTCAGACATACCAGTACGGCTTTTTATCCACTCATCAGAAGTATCGACCATTTTTTCCAGATCATAATTTGTAAGGATTTTATCTGGAACATACATACCTGTTCCGGAAATCTTAGCATGATATTCTTTAGTCAACATGAATCTGCTCCTCAAAATATTTCTGTGTATGTTGGATAAAACCAGATTTTGCAAGATGAGCTGCTAGTCCAACAGCATTCTTTATACCTTTTGCATTTGATCGTCCGTGTGAAACAACTGAAATACCATTCAGACCAACAAGTAGGGCACCGCCATATTCCGAGTGATCGAGTTTTTTCTTGAGATATGTATAAGCAGGAAATGATAAAAGTGCACCTAATTTAGCTATCCAATCTTTCTTAATTTGGCTTTTTAAAATAGACATGATTGAATATGCAGCTCCTTCAACAGTTTTTAACATAACATTTCCTACAAAACCATCACACACCACAACGTCAACAATTCCTTTTAAAAGATCCTTTCCTTCAATATTACCAACAAAATTTAAATCTTTTTTTTCTTTTAAGATAGCATATGTTTTTTTAACAAGATCATTTCCTTTTGATTCTTCTTCTCCAATATTCAGTAAAGCAACTCTTGGATTTTCAGTATTAAAGAAAAATTTAAAATACAAACTTCCTAAGTAGGCATATTGGACTAGATTTTTCGGTTCACATTCAATATTTGCTCCTACATCCAGTAGAATCTCAGGATGTGATTGTGTAGGGAATGTTGTAGCAATGGCCGGGCGTAAAATATTTTTCATACGGCCAAACCCAAAGAGAGAAGCAGCCATCACAGCTCCTGTATTTCCAGCGCTGACAACGGCACTTACCTTATTATCTTTGTGTAATTGGATGGCTTTTACTAAAGAAGAGTCCTTTTTCTTTTTAACCATTCTCGATGGTGAATCACTCATACTGATAATTTCTGAAGCATGAACAACTTCAATTTTGTTTTTCGGATAATAAAATTTATCCAGTTCCTTAGTAATTAGATCTTGCTTACCAACTAGATAAATTTTATCGCAAAGTCCTTCTTTAATTGCAATAATTGCACCTTCCACTTCTGGGAAAGGTGCATTATCACTGCCAAAAGCATCAATAGCTATATGCATTTTCTAACTTTATGCTATTTCTTTACTTCAAATATCTTTTTCCCGTTATAATGTCCGCATTTTGCACAAACATTATGCGGTAAACATGTTTCACCACAATTAGAACAAACAGCTGTTGTTGGTGCAGTTGCTTTATAATGAGTCCTTCTTTTATCTCTGCGTGATTTTGAAGTTTTCCTTTTAGGTACTGCCATATTTACATCCCTCTTGTTTTTTTAACTTCTTATATTTTAATAAATTACGAACTAATCAAACATAGAAAAACAAAATTATTTTCAAAGGTTGGAGTGTCAAGGTTTTTGGACTATCAAAAGTTGATTGAAATAGCATAAAATTATTGAATCTGAGATCGTAATGCTACTACGTAAATTCCGAGGAACAAAGCTAAGTAAAATTCAGTTTTAGGTCAGCGAACCTAGAATCAAACTTTCCTTTTTCGTAATTTTATCTTCTACAACGTAGCTATCGAGGATTTTGCTTATAATATTATTTCCATCATTTTTTTTATTACAGAAAATATAACCTAACTCTTCACCTTTGTCTATTTTATCGCCAACTTTCTTATAAAGTTGAGCTCCGGAAGCATAGTCCAATTTAGAATCAAGTGTTTTCCGGCCGGCTCCTATTTCTATCAAAGCGTAACCTATTTTTTGTGAGTTTATTGATTGAACCCAGCCCGATCTGTCTGCCACAACCGGTATTTTGAATTTTGCTTGCGGCAGCAAAGAAGTATCATCACAAATTGCGGGATCACCTTTTTGAACTTTGATGAAACTTCTTAGACAATCAAGAGCTTTACCGGAAGAAATTGCCTTTTCGATCTTTTCAGCAGCTTCTTCTTTTGTTTTTGTAACTTTAGAAATAAGGAGCATCTCACGGGCTAAAGCTTTTGTTAAAATATCAATATCCTCGATCTCTTTTCCTTGTAAGTACTCAACACATTCTTTTATTTCTAAGGCGTTACCGATATTAAATCCTAAAGGAGAATTCATATTAGAATATAATACAGATACCCGCTGACCGAATTTTTTACCTGTTTTAATTAACATTTCGGCTAACTCTTTACCAGTTGGAATATCTTTAATAAATGCACCTGAGCCAATTTTTAGATCAATAACAAGATTTTGGGCACCTTCTGCAATTTTCTTACTCATGATGCTGGCGGTTATTAAAGGCAGACTTTCCACAGTTCCGGTTACATCTCTCAAAGCATAAATACTACGATCGGCCGGCACAAGTTCGTCCGATTGGCTAATTATTGAGAATCCAACTTTTTCAATTATTTTTGTAAATTCTTTATCACTAAAATTTGTTCTAAATCCGGGAATAGATTCGAGTTTATCTAATGTACCACCAGTATGACCTAAGCCGCGTCCTGAGATCATCGGAATCGTACCTCCGCATGCTGATACGATCGGGGCAAGCATAATTGATATTTTATCTCCAACTCCGCCGGTTGAATGTTTATCAACTGTATGATAAGCTTTGGGAAATTTGATGATTTTTCCTGAATCAATATATACTTTTGTTAAAGTCTGGATCTCTTTTATTTTCATTTTTTGATAAAATATTGCCATTAATAATGCTGACATTTGATAATCAGGGATCTCGTTTTTTATATATGAGGTGACAAAATATTGTAATTCGTCTTTTGTTAATTCCTTACCTGATCTTTTTTTTATAATTAATTCTACAGGATTAAATGCCATAAGTTACCGATCACCACCAAATTTGTTTATTGTTTTCATAAGTGAATATTCTAGCTTCATCTTTGAGATCATCTCTGACCAACCAATACAATTTTTTAGCTGGTAATTTTTTAAAGGTCAGCGGTTGATCACCGGAAGTTTGTTTCCCGAAGGAAATCCATCCATCATCCCAATAGAATAATTCGTATTCTTTACCCTGTTCAAAAAAGGCATTTTTTTCGGTATCACGAGAGCGGTCTATTTGTCTTTTTTTGATAGATCGCAAAACAACATCGATTTTTGAATCTTCACCATTAAGATTTTTTTTATTACCGACCTTAGTTAATATAAAAGGATCTGCCGCAGGCTTTAAATTGCCCTTCACGTAGAACATGGGAAGATAAGCAATATCAACTCCCATATCTGTAAATATTGCTTGTTTGTCATTCAATTCTGCCCAATGGATTGCCTGCCATTCTCCGGAATTAAATACCGCTAAATACAAAAATCTGGTACTGTCAGGAACTTCGGTTTCAATGTTGATCTCAACATCAGAGACATTTACATAATCCGTAGTAACGTCAGTATAGCATTTTCCAGAAAGCCAGGCCGGCACTTTTTCTTTTTTCTTAATTTTGAAAGCAAGATTATCCTTTTGTTCCGAAAATACTTTTCGATACACTTTTGCTGCTTTGCCTGTAAGTACATATTTGCCGGGATTTGCTTCTGCACCCATAAAGGGAACGGCTTTTCCATTTGGTAAAATTATTACATTCCAGGCATGGTTATTACCTGTGTTTGCCCAATGTGGAGTATAATCACTGGTCGCAGCTATCCCGTTTGCTCTTAAGGCGTAAATTGCTAAGTTTGACATATCTTCACATCTGCCTTCCTTATTAATGAGCATTTCAAATAAACCCTGATCTGTAGGATGAAGATAGTACTTGGGATTGAACTTAAACCAGGTTTTAAGATTGTCATTTATCAAGGTAGATGCTTCCAAGACATCGGAAGGGTCAAACATCTTTGCAGGAAGATCTTTAAATTTATCCAGATAATATCCACGCCAGGATCTCCAAGACTCAATTGGCTCATTACTGCAGCGATATGGCAGAATATACTCTTTGAAGATAACGTAATTATATTCTTTTGACCATGGTTTTTCCTGCCAGGCTTTAAATGCTAAGTCTATATTATCGATCAAGAAGTCAGAACTGACAGTCTGATGATCTAATTTAGTACTCTTCTGCTTCCAGTGTAATTCTCCAAATTCATCTTCTAAAGCAGTTAGAGCATTCTTGGCTACATCATAATCTTTAAATTCTTTAAAATTCCATTGCACTTCAATTTCATTTTCATCAAACAAACCTACGTTTACAAAGGAATGGTTTTGCATGTTATCATACAAAAATAACAAAGCATCTAATTTATCTGTTTGTTTTTTATCATGAAAATATTTAGCAGCCACTTTTAACTGTCTTCTGTTTTTCTTGGCATTTTTTAGGGTCAGCTTTGATTTTTCTGTATAACTAACTGTAGAGCAGGATATCATAATCAAACTGATCCCTATATAAATTAGATTATTGATCTTCATTTCTTTACTCCTTACTATCAATGCTTTCTAAAATTTTTTTCTCTTGAAAAATAGCTTGTAGAAACCAAAATCTTTTTCCATCAATATATTTAATATCATTTTCAATACAATGATTTATTAGTAAAGTATTTTTTTGTCTGTAGGTAAGCTCAATAACTTTATCAGGTAGTCCAATTTTTATAATTTCTAACAGATCTTCATTCTTACTTCCTAGCGGAGTACAATTTATGAGGATCTTGAACTTACGATCGTTTAAAGATTCTATGCTGATGAATTCAGCTTTATTTTTGTTTGCTAATCTAGTACCGTTCAATTCATTTCTGCTGGAAACAAATACATTTTTCGATGCTCCAAAAGCGATCAAAGCGGTTTTCGCAGTTGCTCCGCTGCCTAGAATTAGAACTGATTCATTGTTTTTTATATTTAGCTCTTTTTTTGCTGCTTTAAAAGCTGTCAGGTCAGAATTATAAAATTCTTTCGAAACCGGAAGATAGAGATTTATAGTTTGCTTAATTTCGTTGGACAAGAACTTATCTTTGAAGGGCATAGTGATAGAAAAACCATAAAAAATCAGATTAGAACTTTCTATCCAATTCAAAAAATCATCCAGATCGTTTGTAACAAACGGAAGGTAAATTGCATTTTTATGTTTTTCAGAAAAGAGTTGATTATAGTAATTTATCCCAATCGATTTCTTAACTTGTTCACCTCCAATTATTCCTAGAATTTGAGTATTAGTAGTAATTGAATCCAATCTGAATAATTCTGATTCATCACTGGTTAATTGCTGTTTTGAAGTAAAGTGCCCCAGAATACCTATGAACGTACCAGCAGCTCCAAGGTGTTTGTATAATATTCTGCCCAGCTTACCATTATCTCCTAATCCAGCAAAGATCACCGGTTTATTTGCAAGATTTATCAATTGTGAAATTCTATTAAAATCAGAATATTTTGATATTGGTAAAGCGATTTTTAAATATTTTGCCTGGATAGAGCATGACTTGATAATTATTTTTTTTATTTTATCATAATCCAGTGTGGCAGAATGATCGTGATATGATATGATCAAATGAGATTTATCTATCGTACTAATATTATGCTTACTGACCTCATCTATTTCTATATCGCAAAAACAACCTTTTTCTGAAGTGAGTTTTAAGTAAAAATCTAATTTTTCTTTAAGATTAAATCTATCGTTTCCATCTTCTTTTTTATTTCTTAAAGTAATAATTGTACGATCATTTAAGAGCTCTGTAGGAAAATTTCTGAATTTTTGTGAATAATCAAGTCGGAATTCCTGCCAATAATCATCTTGTTTCTTTGCTTGTTGAAACACAAAATTATTATTAATATACGGTATTGAAATTATGATCATTGTTTTATTTTACTTTCTGAAATTATTTTAACCCAGATTTCCTCAATAAAAGATTCATCGATTTTAAATGATGAAGCTTTCAATTTCAATTTTTTCAGAAGTTCTTGTTCACGGTTCTCATCTTCGATCGGTAGTTTATTTTGTTGTTTGAATTTCCCGATCAAACTTGATATTTCCATTCTTCTGTAGAGTCCTATCAATATATCTTCATCAATTTTATCAATAGCTTCACGATAATCAGCCAGATCAATTTTATCATCCGAGATCAGTTTCTGATGGCTTATAGCATCAGACATCACAAGATGGATCATTGCTTTTGCTACCGGAATTATCCTCGGAATTATGCAGGTATCATGTCGCCCTTTCGTTTTGAATTTGATTTCTTCATTCTCCTTGGTAACCGTATTTTGTTTCATAGAAATGGAAGGAGTTGGTTTAACTACAAAGCGGAAAACCAGATCATTTCCAGTACTGATGCCGCCAATGATACCTCCGTTATGATTTGTAATAAAGCCAGTTTTACTGATCTGATCATTCCCTTGAGATCCTTTGAGGGCAGCGAAATCAAAACCATTACCAAATTCTATTCCTTTTACACCACCTATCGAAAGTATTGCTTTTGCAAGGTTAGCATCAAGTTTTTCAAATACCGGATCACCAAGTCCTGCCGGGAGATCTTTTATCATAACTTCCACGACTCCACCGATCGAGTCACCCGAACGCTTTATCTCCTCCAGATATGTAACTAGATCATTGTAACTTTCTTCATTCGGCCAATACAATTCATTCTTGTATCTATTGCTGTAATTTATAGTTTCAAATTTGCCTATTTTTACTGTATAAATATCAATTTTTATTCCTTTCAGTATATTTTGTACCATACCGGAGGCTGCAACTCTGGAAATCGTTTCTCTGCCTGATGATCTGCCGCCGCCCCTATGATCAAAAATCTTGAATTTTTTATAATACGAAAAATCTGAGTGACCGGGACGGAACAGATTTTGTAAATGCTTATAATCTTGTTGTCTGGCATCTTTGTTGTAAACCAGTAAACAGATCGGCATACCGGTTGTTTTGCCATTATATACTCCTGATATGACTTCGACTCTGTCATCTTCCTTTCTTGGAGAAGTGAACTTTCCGGATCCGGGTTTACGTTCATTTAAGGCATTTTGGATTTCTTTCAAAGGGAATTCCTGATTTGCTTTTACATCTTCTATAACTACACCGATTGCCTTACCATGACTCTCTCCGAATGCAGTAATGCCATAATACTTTTCTAAACTATTCGCTTTCATATTTTCTACCTTTATTTTTACTTTGGATATGATTGAATTCTCTTGCTCTATGTCAAATAAAAGATTGACAATTCAGTCTCGGTATAATTCCCAAAAAGATAATTTGACAATTTTCAGAGATCGCTTCTCATCGACTTACTTATAGTATGAGGAGGAATGATGAATTTAATGGTTCTGGCAGCGGAAGTTCCCATAAGAACTAGCTTATTTTCTATAGCATCAAAAGGCGGATTTTTAATGATAATTTTATTTATCATATCATTGGCAGCTTTATCAATAATAATCAGCAAACTGTTACAAATAAAAAAAGCGCAAAAAACGGAGATAGAATTTCTTCAGGAGATTTACGGTTATATTGGCGATAAAAAGTCAGAAATAGCTATACGAATGTGTGAGGAAAGAACCGGCAGTCCCATAGCCAGTATAATAGCTAAGGCTATGGCTGCGATGGGCAGAACCATGGAGGAAACAAAAGAAGTGATTGAAGTAGCAGTTAATAAAGAGATCCATCAATTAGAGAAAGGTCTGGGAACTTTGGCAACTTTTGCTGCAGTTGCTCCCCTGATCGGTTTTTTAGGAACTGTAACCGGTATGGTAAAAGTTTTTATGAGATTGGGAGAAACCGGCGGCGGAGTAGATATCAGCCTGTTGGCAAATGGAATTTGGGAAGCGTTAATCACAACCATCGGTGGTCTCACAGTTGGTATCATCACTATCCTTTTTTACAATTACCTGATAGGAAAAGTTGAAGATCTAGCTCGTGAACTGGAAGAGAATATTAATGAGTTCATCTATAATATCCGAGGCATTAAAAATGATTATTAAAACCAGGAAAAAAAGGATTTCGACTATTGGGCTGATATCTTTTACTGACGTTATTTTCCTGCTGCTTATATTTCTCCTGATCTCCTCAAACTTTATTACACACTCCGGGATCAAAGTTGCTCTACCCGGTTCAAATTCACAACAGAATGAATTTAATAAAAACATCAGCCTTACCCTAACAAAGAATAACGAAATATACATTAATAACGATAATGTAAGTTGGGACGAACTTCCAGAGGTTCTTAACAGAAAATTAATTGAAGATCCCGAACAAGTTGTGGTTGTGAGAGCCGATGAAACTGTAGAATTGAAAAATGTTGTTAAACTCTTAGACATAGCAAAATTATCGGGGACTAATAGATTTTTTATCGCAACACAAATTGAAATTAAGAAAGCTGAATAAATAAAATGAAAGACAGAAATGTTGGAGCAATAATATCAATTTTAATGCACCTAATATTGATTTTAGCAGCTGTTTACATCAAGTTTTTAATTCTACCGGAAAGTGCTTACAGAAAAATTGAATTTATTGAGTTTGGATTTAATGAATCACCCAATAATGAGAAATTTATTTCTCAGTTATCTCAATCATCACAAGCTTCAAGTACACAGAATATTGGAGGTATGAGCAACATTATACCTAAAAAAGTAAATATGCCAAAATCTTTTTCCGAGTCTGAGGAATCCGTTTACGTACCTGTTCACGAGAAAATTGCCCTGAATCAACTTGATATAAATAACAAAATAGGTGCATCTAAAATGAAGTTGGATAACGAGATTAATAAAGAATTTATTGATACAGCAAATTTAACTCCTGTTAATGAACCAACACAATTGGTTAATGATGACTATCTAACTTCGCTCACTAATAGATTGTTAAGTGAAAATAACAGTGAATCCTCATTCATTCTGGAAGGCGAAATTACAAATCGGAAAATAGTTCATAAGGTTATTCCAACTTATCCGGAAAACGTTCAAAAAAGTATTAAGATAAAAATTAAATTCGATGTATTGCCTGATGGATCTGTAACAAATATTATCATTGTGCAAAAAGCCGAACCAAAAATGGAATTAAATAGTTTAAATGCTCTCAGTAAATGGAAATTTAATGCCTTAAATCAGGACATCGTACAAAAAGGGATGATAACTTTTATTTATGAATTAAAATAATCGGAAGAGTATTATGAATAGAATATTGAAAATCACGGACATCGAAGAAGCAAAACATGAATTGAAAAAAATCAATGTTTCTTCACAAGGAATTGAAGTTATGGCTCCAAAGGCACTTAGCACTGCAATTAAACTAACTGCTGTACAATTGGGAGCTGCAAATATTTTGAAACAAGAGATGTTGTCAATTGGCGGAGATGCTGCGGTAGCTCGCGGAATAGTTAATGGGAAGCAGGATATCAGTGATGTGATATTATTAGGGAACCTGGATAAGATGAAGAAATTAACTAAGAAATTGGATAACCAGGCTATCTTTGGTTTACCTGAAATAAAAAACGATATCTTAAATCTAATTGAACAAAAAACAACAAAAAGTATCTCCTGCCGGGGCGAATTATTGGAATTCAAAACAATAAAGATCATGGGCATTTTAAATGTAACTCCTGACAGCTTTTCGGACGGGAACAAATATCTTGCGAAAGATAAAGCAGTAGCTCGCGGTTTGGAAATGATAAAAGAAGGTGCAGATATCATCGATGTTGGCGGCGAATCTACTCGACCTGGTTCAAAGAAAGTCAGTACAGATATGGAGCTGGAGAGAGTTATCCCCGTAATTCGGGAATTGCATGAAAGGTTAAAAGTTCCAATCTCTATTGATACTACAAAAGCAGAAGTTGCTTTAGAAGCTATCAAGGCAGGCGCTGCGATTATAAATGATATCAGTGCTCTCAGATTTGATGAAAACATGATCGACGTTTTAAAGCAAAATGCTGATATTCCTGTAATACTCATGCATATGCAGGGACAACCTGATAATATGCAGAATAAACCTTATTACGAGGATGTTACTGAAGAGATATTGTTATTCTTTGAAGATAGGATCAACTTCTGTTTACGTAATGGGATTGAGCAAGAGAGAATAATTCTTGACCCTGGTATTGGTTTTGGAAAGAGGCTACAGGATAATCTAATGATTATAAAAAAGATTGCAGAATTTAAATGTCTGGATCAGCCTTTACTGCTGGGTGCTTCACGTAAAAGCTTTCTTGGGAAAATCTCTAATTCTCAAGTTTCAGAAAGACTTCCCGGTGATTTGGCAACAGCAGCTGTTGCTTTTGAAAACGATATTGAGATCGTACGGGTACATGATGTTAAAGAGCATAAGAGATTTTTGAAAGTCAGACAAGCTATAAGGAATGTAAGATGAATATTTTTATACCGAAAGTTACTGATATTATTGATATCATCATTGTCGCTTTTATTCTGTACAGAGTTTTATTATTGCTTACCAAAAGTGGCGGTTATCAAATGCTAATAGGAGTACTGGCTATATTTGTTATCTATGTTTCCGCAACTCTACTAAAGCTGAACATGATCACTTCTATATTATCAGTTTTTAAAGATTATTGGATCATTATTTTTATTGTGCTTTTTCAGCATGAGATCAGAACGCTTTTTGTGAGATTATCTCAAACTCATGATATGAGGATGCTTTTTCAAAGTGCTAAAAAATCTTTTTATTCCCCGCTTCTAAATGCGGTTTCTATTATGTCATTTCGAAAGATAGGAGCTTTGATCATTATTGAAAACAAACGTAATCTGGATAACCTTATCGAAAGCGGAGAAATAATCGACGCACAAATATCAGTAAAATTACTTTTAACGATCTTTAATAAT
Source organism: Candidatus Cloacimonadota bacterium (assembly GCA_021734835.1). Lineage (GTDB taxonomy): Bacteria > Cloacimonadota > Cloacimonadia > Cloacimonadales > TCS61 > Tenebribacter. The sequence continues at coordinate 135,877 of JAIPIH010000003.1, forward strand.
AAAACAATTTTACACGATGGTGCAGTGATTGTACGAAATGAAAGATTATATGCTGTTAAAGTAGTTTTGCCGCTTTCAGAAAGCGTTGAATATGCTCAGAAACACGGAACTCGACATTTAGCCGGAGTAGGCGTAACAGAAAACTCTGATGCCTTTGCGATCATAGTATCGGAAGAAACCGGAAAAATATCAATCTCAAAGAATGGAAAACTACAGACAGGACTCTCAATTGATGAATTATCACAAAGGATAAAGGATGAAACAGTCTGATAGACCTTTCCTAATTGCTGTCACAGGAGGAATCGCTGCTGGAAAATCTGTTGTTTCAAGCTGGTTTGAAAAACATAACTTAAAAGTGATCTACGCTGATAAGCTTGGACATGAACTGTTAAGAGACAATAAAATCTTATCACAAATAAGTGATCTATTTGGTAAAGAAATAATAAAAGATAATGAAATAGATCGCAAAAAACTGGGAAAGATGATTTTTAATTCTGAGATCAAACGCAAAGAACTAAACAAACTACTCCATCCTAAGATCCTGGAAGAGATTGATGAATTGATCAAAAAAAGCAGGGAAAAAATTTTGCTTTTTGAGATAGCTTTGCTATTCGAAAATAATTTGGAACAAGCGTTCGATATGACAATCAATGTTTCTGCCGATGAAAAGATTAAGCTAAGAAGAATAATAAAAAGAGACAATATTACCATAAGACAAGCAAAAAAAAGGATCAAAACTCAAATGTCGGATCAAGATAAAAAAAAAATATCTGATATCAACCTAATGAACAACGGCAGTTTGGAGGAATTGTATTCCGAGTTAAATAAACTCTTGCCAATCATTAAGACATCAGATAAGAAAAATCTAAGCGATATAAGAAAAATATAATCACAGGGCAGGAATAATGAGATCTAAATATTTTGTAATATTAATTATATTCACAGTGGTCGGACTAACCTTACTTTTCAAGGGAAATCGAAATCAACATAAGATCATTCACCACCCTGAATTTATTGAAAGACCCTTCGGAAGTAAACTAAAAAAAGAACCAAAAGCTTTACCGAACGAATGGCTAGGTTATCAGCGTGCCTACCCTTACTACAAGATAAAACAAGAGGCCTATCTGGAAGCGCTTCAACAAGCTCGAAGTCTGCAGTTACGCTCTTCCTACGACAGAGAATATTCATGGGTGCTGGCAGGTCCTGTTAATGTTGGAGGTCGTATTACCGATGTGGCTATCAATTCATCTAATCCTTCGATATGGTACATTGGTGCTGCTTCAGGGGGAATTTATAAAACGATCAATGAAGGTGAAAATTGGGAAAATGTTTTCAAAGATGCACCGGTAATTTCTATTGGCGATCTAGCGATTGATCCAAATGATGAAAATGTCCTTTATGCCGGAACAGGTGAGGCAAACTCTTCGAGCCAAAGTTTTGTGGGAAACGGTATTTACAAATCTGTAAATGCGGGTCAAAACTGGGAAAATATTGGCTTAGAAAATTCAGCCTATATTGCCAGAATAATTGTTGACTATGCGAATTCAAACAGAGTTTTTGCTGCTGCTACTGGAACATTGTTCGGTCCTAATGAAGAAAGGGGTATTTACCGAAGCGATGATGGCGGTCTTACCTGGGACAGAAAACTATTTGTTACTGATTCAACAGCAGCTATAGATCTTGTCCAACATCCAACAGAACCTGAAATTCTGTATGCTTCCATGTGGGAAAGAATGAGAGGCAGAGAATATCGTCGTTCAGGAGGGTTCTCTTCCGGTATCTACAAATCTGTTGATGGAGGTGATTCCTGGGAAGAATTGACAAACGGACTTCCAATGCATGATGGAGTTGGAAGAATAGGATTAGCAATTGCCAAAACTGATCCTGATATTTTATATGCTTTTTACGATCAGGAGTCGGTGGGTGGATATTCTTATCTCGGTATATTTAAAACCAGCGATGGTGGTGAAAATTGGACACAAACAAATGACACCAACCTCTATGACATAAATTCAAGTTTCGGCTGGTATTTCGGACAAATTCGTGTCGATCCAGCAAATGAGGACAGAGTATTTGCTTTGGGTGTTGCCTTATGCCGGACGGAAAATGGGGGAGACAGTTGGCAGATAATTGCCGATTATGGAAATTCTAATGAAATACATGTGGATCATCATGCCATGATCATTGACGAACAAACTGGGCGGATTGTTGAAGGAAATGACGGAGGATTATATACAAGTGATGATTATGGTGAAAGCTGGGATAAACTTGATAATATACCCTTAACACAATTTTATGCAATTGAAAAGGATTATTTGAATCCGTCAAGACTCTACGGAGGAACTCAAGATAACAGCACAATCCGCACAATGACAGGAGCTCTTGATGATTGGGAAATAATCCTGGGTGGAGATGGTTTTTATACAAAAGTCGATCATACAAACTCCAACATTATCTTTGCTGAATACCAATGGGGTAATCTACATCGAAGTACAAATGGTGGTCTCTGGTTCGATTATATTGCAGGTGATATGAGTGAAGATCGTAAAAATTGGTCTTCTCCTCTAGCAATGCATCCCATAGATCCATCCATTTTGTATTTTGGAACTTACCGAGTTTGGAAGACAAACAACAGCGGGAATAACTGGTTGGCAATGAGTGGAGACATGTCAGATGGAGATGCCGGGACTGCTTATCACACATTAACAACGATAGCAATAAATCCAAATTTCCCAAGTATAGTAATAACCGGCACTGATGATGGGAATGTGCACGTTTCAGATAATGATGGTGAAACCTGGACCGATGTAAGTGCAGGCTTACCAGACCGCTGGGTTACAAGAGTAGCTGGTGATCCATTTGACTTGAATACTATTTATGTAACATTATCTGGTTTTCGCTGGGATGAACCTTATCCTCATGTCTTCAAATCAAACGATCTGGGACAGAATTGGATAGATATTTCTGCAAATCTTCCTCAGTTACCTATCAACTGCCTAGCCCTAGATCCGGAGTTTCCCGGAAGAATATTCCTCGGTTCTGATGCTGGAGTTTTCCTAACTGAAGATGGGGGAGAAGAATGGCAGAGTTTATCGGTGGGATTACCAAATGTACCGATTATTGATATGCTGATCCACAATCCAACCAGGACTTTATTGATCGGCACTTATGGTTGTTCAGCCTATCAAATGGATCTTGAGGATCTAAATACTCACAGCTTTGAAAATGTTATTAATTTACAGGTGAACTTAAGGCAAAATTACCCAAATCCTTTTAATCCTGTTACGACCATCGCATTTGTCCCGCATACATCGGTTTCCCAAGCGGAAATTGAAATATTTAACATCAAAGGACAACATCTTAAAACATTTATAATTAAAGATGTGCAGAGAAATGTGGAACAAAAAGTAATCTGGAATGGTAAAGATAATAACGGTAATGATATTTCATCGGGAACTTATATCTATCGATTAAAGCTGGATAATGAAGTTGCCGGAGTAAAAAAAATGTTACTTATGAAGTAGTTAAAAGTTGTTCAATTGTAAGAATAGATAATTTTTTAAGAAGAAATTTGACAATAAAGTAAAGTATTTTTTAAATAGATAAAGAGGTAGTCATGAAAAAGATAATAATATTTGTAATTGTTGTACTTTCTTTTAGCTTAAATGCCGAAATTGTAAATAACGCTTTCACTCCTGATTTACTTATGCCATCTATAATTAACATGGATAATTTTACAGTTAACCACACTATCTCTTTTCACAGCAGTATATCTTCAAATAGCCAAAGTGCTTATGAATCAGTTTATACGAATCATATGCTTTATGAATTCAACCCGAAATTAAGTCTAAAGGTAGATTTAAATTTTGTAAATTTCGGTTCAGCTACATACCAAGGCGGAATTGAGTTTGAAGGCAACGATGATAATTCATCTGCGATCTTACCAAATTTTCAATTGAATTACAAGCCTACTGATAGCTTTAATTTAATAATAGAGTATAAGCAGTATAATTCCACCTTTGAAAGGCCTTATCTATTTAAATAGGATATCAGAAAATTTCTTCGACTTAGGAAATGTAGAACCTTTTTCAATAAAAACAATCAGTAGAAAAAGCATCCTCTATATATAAATATTCTGTCCGAACTTTTAAGCAAAAGAAACGGAAGTATCACATATCATGCTGCTTCCGTTTCTTAACAAGTATATTAATTATCTTTTTTGTAAAAATTCGTCAATACCTTTGGCTGCGCTATGTCCGTCGGCAATTGCACTCACAGCATCTGCTGTCCAATTTTTCACATCACCACCTGCAAAAACCTTAGGTATGTCTGTTTGCCCAAACTGATTGGTAACAGCTTTTCCCCACTTGAATTTCATTTTTTCTTCATATTTTTCAGAGATAAAAGATAGATCAGCTTTTTGACCTATCGCTGAAAAAATAGTATCAAATTCTTTACTTTCCAGATCACCTTCAATTGGAATTGGTTTTGGCCGATCACCTTCAGGGTCTTCTACCATTTTCATATTATTCCACTGTAGAAGCAATCTTCCCGATTTCGCTTTTTCAATTTTGGTCTGTAAAGATTGTGGATTAAAGATCACGTTTTCTTCTTGAGCTTCGGTGATCTCTTCTAAATCGGCAGGCATATCTTCTATTCTTCTACGATATAATACTGTGACATTTGCTCCTAACCGGATACTCGTTCTAGCCACATCCATCGCAACATTTCCACCCCCGATCACAACTACATCATTTCCAATATCAGGTCTTTTCCCATCGGTTATATCACGAAGGAAATCCACTCCGGCAACAACACTATCAAGATCCTCTCCTACGCAACGCAAGCTTGTAGGTTTTTCCAAACCTATAGAAAAATAGATCGCATCAAAATTTCCATACAATTCATCAAAGCTCAAATCTTTGCCTATCTCTTTTCCGTAATTAATTTGAACTCCCAATGATGCGATATAATCAATATCTTTATCAAGCTGATCATAAGGCAAACGATATTCAGGAATGCCATAACGGAGCATTCCGCCACCTTTTGTTTTGCTTTCATAAACACTTATTTCATAACCTAATAATCTGAGATAATAAGCAGCTGAAAGTCCTCCGGGACCGGCACCAATAATTGCGATTTTTTTATTGTTGACCTGAATATTATTAGTAATGATCTCCTTGATCTGGTCAGGAGTAACCTGATCCATGATATAACGTTTGAGCCAGCGAATGGCAATTGGCTCACCATTATGTGCTAGAGCGCAAACTTCTTCGCAACTATGGGTACATATGCGCCCGCAACTTGCAGAGAATGGATTTGTTTCGTATAAAATTTTCACAGCAAGCTCAATATCATCTTCACGGATAGCTTTGATATATTCCGGTATATCCATGTGAGCAGGACATCTGGCAACGCAAATTCCACACTCCAAACAACGTTCAGCTTCCAGCAATGCTTTTTCTTTGGAATAGCCTTTCACCATTTCGACAAAAGTTGACTTTCGCTCTTCCGCTTCCAGTTCTTCCATTACGATCCTGGCAGGATCGATGAGCTGAATATCATCAGATTGATGATATCCTTTATCAGAATCATCCCAGCTTTTTTTGTCCGCTCCGGGAATAAATCGAAATCCTTCTGCCTCTTCTTCTATCCAGTTATATTCATTTGACATATTGAGAGAACCGGTTGGGCAAACATCCACACAAAGAGCACACCAGCAGCAACGTCCATAATCAATCATCGGACGTAAACCACTATCTCCCATATTGGTTTCTACATTTTCCACAGGAACAAGATCAATTGCCAAATTCTGGCAAATATCTTCACAAGTTCCGCAGCCAATGCATTTTTCCAGATCATTCTTATGAAATCCACGATAATTGGCAGAACCTTTTCTTTCATCAATCGGATTCTTCACTGTCCACGGCTTTCTTGCCGCTCGTTCCCATACTTTGAAAGGGGATAAAACGTCTTTTAAACTCATAATTACCTCTCTATTTCCGGTGGACAAGTATGCAATGATACCATCAAGGCAGCAGTATCGGAAATACTGATATTTACCGCAAGTTTTTCCAGAACCGAAATTGCATGAGTATAACTGGCTCCACGTACAAAAATCCTGCGTGGATATTTTGAACCATCAGTTATGATATAAAATCCATGTTCACCACGAGTTGATTCAGCTTTAATATATGTTTGGCCAGCTGGAATTTTCCAATTCAAAACATTAGGGATCTTTGCTTGGATTTTTCCGGTTTTCGGCATTTTATGCATAATCTGTTCGATCAGATCAATGCTTAGAATTGTCTCAGCAAACCGTACCAAAGTACGGGCATAAGCATCGCCAACATCTGATGTGATCATCTTCATAACCAGTTGATCATAGACAAGGTAAGGATTGTTTTGCCGGACATCAAATGGTTTTCCACTTGCACGAGCAGTTGGTCCGACAATTCCATACTCCTCTACCATTTCTGGTGGAATGAAACCTAATCCTTGCAGACGAGATTTAGTAATAGCATTATTAAGAAATGATTTTTCAATATCTACAAGCAATTCCCTGGTTTGTTTAATCACCTTTTTTACTCTTAGTTCAAATCCTTCTGGAAGATCCTTTCTAACTCCACCTGGGATCATATACATATGATAAATTCTTCCACCGGACATTTCTTCAAATAAATCCAGCCAAAAGTCTCGCATCGTCACAGTCCATTGACCGATAATTCCCATACCGAGGGAACCGGCTTGACCGCCAATCCACATCAAAAAACTAGCAACCCTAGACATTTCTAGATTCAAAGTACGGATCCATTTTGCTTTTTCGGGAATATCAATCCCAGCTAATTCTTCGATTCCGGCAGAGAAACAATATTCATTAGTATCCGGTTCAGGAACGCAAATTCTACATACAATGGGGAAACACTGCATAAATTTTCTTCTTTCCATTAGTTTTTCAAAAGCTCTGTGCAAATACCCCACATGTGTTTTGCAATCGATAACTTCATCACCATTGATCACTAATTCCAAAGACATATTTCCAGTTACACCAGGATGCTGCGGACCTTGCCAAATTTTAGTAAACATATGCGAATTCAAATCAAATTCCGGTTTCCCATCTTTCAGCAAAGGATATTTTGATCGGTCTGCAACATAATTTTTGTATTTACTTTTTGATATTTCTTTCATTTATCATCCCTTAATTTAGGAGTCTTTACAAAATCATTATACAGTTTTTTTCTCATATATTCTTTGGGATCATTCGTCTTACGTCCCGGTCTTTGATAATAGGTCTCTTCAGAATATTTGAGTGTGTCAAAATCACGACGCATAGGCGGCATATTGTCCCAGCTTTCCAGAATGAAATCTTCGTTAACTCTTGGAGATGAAGGGAAATCTATACCATACATTTCTTTGATCTCACGTTGATACTGCCAAAGATGAGGCCAAATATTATGCATGGAGGTCATGATTGCTTCTTTTCTGTCGATAAATACGCTCACACCTAAACTCACTTTTCTTGAAAAACTATAGAGCATATAGATCAGCATGAATTTACTGTCGTCAAGATAATCAACAGCTTGCATAAAAGATAAATGCTTAAATTTTTCATTATCTTTTATATATCGCAAAACTAATTCTGTTTGTTCCTTTTTTATAGTGATGAAATAAAGATCATCTCTTTGTTTAATTTGCTCTCTGATCTCTACTTTCTGTTTTAATCTATTCAAAAAATCTTCCATTTCCACTCCTACCAATTATAATCAGGCATATTCCAATCTTTAATAATTCTCTTCTGATTTTTCTTATACCAGTCGAAATTTTCAGCATATTTATTCATCCCATCGGCTCTACCTGCTCTAATTCTCTCTTTAAGTTTGTTGAATCCAGCTAACAGAGATTCCGGTCTCGGCATACATCCTGTTACATAAATATCTACAGGAATATAATGATCAATACGATTTATAGTGTAGTAACTATCGTAGTACATTCCACCATTGATTGTACAGCTGCCTAAGGCAATCACAAATTTTGGGCCTTGCATTTGTTCATAGCTTCGCACAATTCTCTTGATGGTTTTCAAGGAAGCATATCCACCTATGATAAATACAGAAGATTGTCTAGGACTTGGTCGGGGAGCAATTCCATACCGTGACATATCATACCTGGATGTCATTAGAGGTCGCAACTCTATAGCACCGCAACCTGTGCCAAAAGCAAGCATCCAGAGAGACTGTGCTCGAGCCCAGTTTCGGAAATTCTCGAATATTTTGTGAACCGGTGGTACAACTTGGGGACGGGCATCACTGAATAATGTCTTTTCCTTATCGGAAAGACCATCATTAGCTAAATTCATTTGTTTTTCAACTTCATTGATATCTTTTTTTTCCACAATTACTCCCTACAAATATGCTACAAAAATTATTGAAATTATACCGATAATGGTAGGCCATTTCAAGAAGAAACGCATTGCCTGTTCTGGGCGGAATCGTGGGAATGCCGCTCCCACAAAAACTGAAAACATATAAATCAAAAATGTTTTAACAATCATCACTACGAGATTTGTGGCTCCGCCAAAATAAAGATTCATAAATAAAATCAATTTAGCAGCTACGAACAATCCTCTATTGGTCTGCAAAGTTGCCAAAAAGCTGCTATTCATCTCAATCGGAGGTCCAATTGGAATTTCCTGCGGTGCTAAAACTATGCTAAAAGGCGAATGCATATTCATACCTAACATTGATATCATAGCAGCAACTACAGCAAAAGGATTTGTGAATAATGTCCAATTCAGAATACTGCCTTGCTGAGCGGCAACAATTGCTGTAATATTCAAGGTATGATACTGAATTGCCAGAGCAATTACCGACAATGCAAACGGAACTTCAAAAGTAGTCATCTGTGATAGACCGCGAGCAATTCCCAAAGGTGAATAAGGATGACCACCTTCACCGGCACCGAGAGCCATTCCAAGTTGACCAAAGAAAATAAAATACATCACTAGTAGCAAATCACCTGCCATGGAAAAATTAGCAAAAACAGCTGAACCGAAGATGACAGGAATGAATAGATAGGTTCCTAACCCACCGGCGAAACGAAACACCGGTCCCAGATAAAACATTATACCGTGCGAAACTGCCACTCTTTTTGCATGAGTTTTAATAATATCAATAAAAGGCTGCCAGACAGGAGGTCCATAACGTCCATGAACTCTTGCATAGATTTTTCTAACAACTCCGCCCAGAGCCAAGCCATAGATAGTTGCTATAACTACCGAAATGACAGCATAAAATATTTTCGTCCAAATATCCATTTATTACACTCCCAAAATTATATATAAGACAACCATATACAGAATTATATGCAGAATATATGTTTGCCCGTTGCCTGTGTAAAATTGACGAAAGAGGTTTCCTAGGCTATGAGTCCATTCAGCTACTCCATTCCAAAATGACAAAATCCGTGGTTTTCCCCAACCGCCAAGAACCTTTTTATAGTGTGCATACATATTGTGGGCTACATGTGTTGTTTGAGGAGATTCAGGTCTTTCCGCGGCAAAAACAATATTGAATTGCTTCACTTTTTGAGTTTTGCCAATAAGTAAGAGCAATAATAGTAATGGAACCATAAAAACACCCATTGTAACCATCATTACTTGATTACCATTCCAGTATCCAAGCGAGCTAGTCACTTTGTAGCCGTCTATCACTATTGATGAGTCAATATAGTTGCCGACAATTGCATTTAAAGGCTGAATTATCAAATTTGGGAAAGTGGAAATCGTCATTAAGGCAATGATAAAAATTAATTGCGGTAAAATAAACCATATCGGTGCTTCTTTCACATTTTGATGTTCATATTTCAACTGTCCTAAAAACACAGAATGAATAAGCCTGTAAAGATAGAGAAAACTAACTGCACTTGCAAAGAAAAGTACTCCTGATTGCAGATACCAGCCCTTTTCGATAAATGCTGAATACAGCAGCCACTTTGAACCAAAACCCGATAAAGGCGGAACGCCTGAAACTGCAATAATTCCAATTAAGACAGAGATATATGAAATCGGCATTTTTTTGATCAATCCACCCATTTCATACATATTGCGAGTTTTTGTACGATAGATCACTCCAGCAATTGCCAAAAATATCAGTCCTTTGAACAGGAGATGATTGAAGGAAAGATACAGTGCAGTGACCAAACCAAGATGGCTCAGCATAGCTACAGAAGCGACAATATAACCAATCTGACTCATACTTGAATAGGCTAAAAGTCGTTTCATATCTTCTTGGAATACTGCCAAAAATGCGCCAATTATTGTCGATAGTACCCCAATCCAGCCAATCCAATAAAAAATATCAATGTCAGGTTTATGACTGATTGCTGAAACAGCTAAAACAAAGAATCCCAAAATACCTACTTTGCTCAAAATTCCCGCTATGAGAGCAGTTACATCATCTTCAGCTTCGGCATAGGCGTCAGGGACCCAGATATGGACACCTAATGAACCAGATTTGATCAGAAATCCAAGTGACATTAAAATTATTGAAACCAACGGCAGCTGAATCTGAGTTATAGATTTTAACAAAACCATATCGCTGCTTACTGCAGGAGCAAAAGCAAATCCTAACATCAGTAAATAGGCTCCGGCAATGGAAAATATGAGATAAACAAATGAAGAATTACGAGCATTTTTACCTCTTAAGAAAAGCAAGTATGATGAAATCGTCATAAATTCCCAATTTAAGAAAAACTCTAAATAGCCTTTAGCGATCAAGAGATTTCCCAAAGACAATATCATCATCAAAAGCAGCCCATAAAAATTCTGATTCAAGCCTTTTCTATTGAAAGTAGAGATCAATATAATACCACCACCGATAATAAAAATGACTGCAAAAAATAGCTGTAAACCGCTTAGCAAAGGATAGAGATAGTAACCATAAGTTCCGAGAGTGATCAGAGATAAAATTCCTTTTATTTTCGAAGGAATAATCTCAATAATAAAGATTACTATCAAGGCAATAACTGGTGCTAAATGTATTAGATCAATTTGGTAAAAATATTTCATTATTATCACGGGAATTACAGCTAACACCCCCGCTAAAAACGCAACCGGTAAGTTCATACTGTGAGATGTTTCGATTTGTGATTCCTGCAGATCTTCTTTTTTTACAGCTAGGTTGAACCAGCGGAAAAGAAAAGCAATCTCGCAGAGAGAACCGATTAACACTAATACTGCCACAACTGTCATTTTTTCCATGATCAGCCATCTAATAAATTCCCATTTAGCCCAAAATCCAGGAAATGGCGGTAAACTTGCTAAGGCAAATAACAATAAACCAAAAAGTATGAGTAGAGGTTTACTGTGATTTAAAACTCCCCAATCGGCTATCTTTTCTTTTTTGACGATTCCGGTTATCCAAAACAGACCGGCTTTTGCTAAGAGATGATTGACCAAGAATCCTCCAACGATCAGAATACTGATAAACTCAGGTGCGTTGGTAGTAAATACTACAGCAGAGATCAGTAAGCCCATTTGCCCTATTGATGAATATCCCAAAAGTCTTTTGGCATTTTCTTGTTTTAAGCCCATCAAACTGGAAAGTACAAAAGTGAGCAGACCAGCATAGCCAAGAAGCTGCAAGAGATTGTTAGGAATCATCGGCATAATCTTGTAAAATACATAGAAAATTGCAGCTGAGTTGACTACAGCAATCACAGATACAATTCCCGAATCGGTAGCTTCATAAACATCTAAAGCCCAGCCGTTTGCAGGAAAAGGTTTCAGCTCGATGAATATCCCCAAACTCATCATAAACACTGCTATCATACCCAGATTATTGAAAGTTCCGGTATTGATGAAATCCAAGTTTAAATTTCCAGAAAAATAATATACAAATATCACTCCTAATAAAAAGAAGGTAGAAACCACTCCGCCTGCAAGCATGTATTTAAAACCAGCTGAAAGAGATTTTAGATTTTTTTCCAAAGTTATCAGTGCGAATGTTGATATTGAAACTATTTCCAGAAACACAAAAATATTGAATAAATCGCGAGTCATCACCAAACCATTGACTCCCATACTTAATATCAAATACAATACTAGCGAAGATATCTTAGCTTTTTTGAATTTCTTAAATAAGTAAATAGCTGCAAATAAAGCAATAAAATTCGAGAATAAGAGAATAAAGGCTTCCTGCAAACCCATTCGCAGATTTATGGAGATAGGGGCAACAAAACCTGCGGTGTTTATAAGCAAGGGAGTAACATCAACAACCAGGAGGCGATAAAACCAAATTGCCATTACAAAAAGATTGAAAGAAAGTACTCCATAAAAGATTGTCATCGATAACTTTCGACCTATTTTATCAAATATTGATAATAAAAATCCGGTAATAAGAGAAAGTATAATTATATATATCGGATTTACCATTTTAACTCCTGATAATCATCTATAGATAGTGATTTTGTTTTTTTATACATTTCCACAATAAAACTAAGCATCACAGCAGTAACAGCTAAGCCAATAACAATAGCAGTAAGCACTAAAGCTGAAGGAATTGGATCAACCACCTGTGAAGTAGCATCTTTGATATTGACAGCCGCATCAATAATTGGAGCGGTTCTATTGCGGATGTATCCGATGGAAACTATAATCAAGTGTATGCCTGTATCCATTATGGAAAAACCAATAACGATTTTTATCAGATTATTGCGAGTTAACATCATAGAAATCCCCAAAATCAACAGGATGAAACCCAAAATCAATGAGAATATCATTGTTCACCTCCCATCGTATTTAAAATAGCTGTCAATTCCGCACCGACTTTCAGGCCGATCAGAGAATAAACGATAGGGATTGCACCGGCACTAAACAGCTGACCAAAGTTACCCAATGGGACAATGTTAATATTGAGAAATCCGATTCCCAGCAGCAAGCCAATCAACCCGACAACCACATAAAATGCACCTGAAAAAGACTCGACCAAATGTAAAATAAGATGATTGAATTTGAGATTTATATCAGATAAAATCATCAGAAGAAAGGCAGAAGCAATTATTACACCGCCCTGAAATCCGCCTCCGGGAGTAAGATGTCCGTGCACAAAAATATAAATTCCAAACAGAATGATCAAAGCTACTAGAAAGGATGAACTTGTCTGCAGAAGTTCAGATGCTTTACGGAGACTATTTTTATTTTTTTTATGTTTGAGTAAAAAACCAACTCCCGCAGTTGCAAGAAATAAGACAGTAACTTCACCAAGTGTATCCAAACCGCGATAGCTAACAATTACCGATGTTACCACATTCTGCGATTTTAAATCATCTATCGAACCTCGCACATATTGCGAAGAAAGTTCATTAAGTGAATCTTTGTACTCAAAGTTAACGACAAGTGGTAAGAGCATCATTATTAGTCCTGCAATTGCGAAGATCACAAAAATTTTCCTAATCATTTTTTATTCTCCTTTCTCACTTTATTCAGGGCGAATAAAAAGATTATCGTCGTCAATCCGGAACCGATCGTAGCTTCGGTCATAGCAACATCTGGTGAACCAAGAACCAAGTAGATGACACTTGCCAGAAGGCTGATTACGCCAGCGCTGACAATGGCTGCCAGCAATTTATTGAAATAGATAGCCCCAAAAGCAGCTGCTATCATTATTACACCCAAAATGATTATTATTGTTAAAGTCACCTTTTACCTCCATCCGCTTCTTCTACATTGTCGGTTTCCAGATCATCTTTGACTGTACTTTCGGCTAAATTCATTTTTACAAAATGAGCAGCTCTAGCCAAAGAATTTGAAGATACCGGATTAGTGAACAGTACAAATATAATGAGAATGAAGATCTTCCCAAAACATCCACATTCTAGATGACCAAGCGATATTCCTAAAAGAAATAGCATCGTGCCAAGAGTTGTGGCTTTGGTTCCAGCCTGCATTCGGTTGAAAACATCAGGCATTCTAAGAACTCCCACAGAGCCTAATAGTAAGAAGATAGCTCCCACCAATGTTATAACTGCACCAATAAGTTCCATCAAAACCCCCTTTCCAAATAACGAGAAACAGCAATTACCCCGATAAAACTTATCAACCCATAAACAATAGCTACATCCAAGTAGATAATGCGGTTGGAGAAATATGCCAAAAAGACGATAAGAGAAATTGCGATAATCGTCATTGCATCCATAGCTACAATTCTATCGGTAACGGATGGTCCTTTTATCAATCTTATAAAAGAAATTACAATTGCTGCTAAAGCAATTATTGCTGAAATATTATAGATTAAATTAGCCAAAAATAACCTCCAGATACTTTTCAAATTTTGATACGATAGCTTCAGTCGCACCTTCCACATCTTCATTCGTTACATCGATCCAATGAATATAAAAATAATTGTCTTTCATCTCAACTGTGAGTGTACCAGGGGTGAGGGTAATTGAATTTGCCAAAAATGCTCTTCCCAAAGGGCTTTTTAATTTTGTTTTCACCTTTACGATTCCCGGTTTGATACGCAATTTGGGAGAAATCACTCTGGCTGCAACATCCAAATTTGATTTTATCAGTTCCCATAAAAATACAAAGACATATAATATAAAATAGGTTATTGACTTTGGATTAAGACGGATATCACCTAAGATCGTTAACTTTTTATGAAAAATCAAAGTTAGTAATAATACTGATAATCCGCCAAAAATCATCTCTTGAGTAGAAGTACCTGCTAAAAAAATCCAGATAGAAAATAGTATTACAATCGATATCAAAGCTGACTTAATACTTCTCATTTTACCTCCGTTCACTATATTTCTTTTTCATAAACTCAATTAACAAATCTAATAAATAATCACATTTATTTGACTGCTTAGATTTCTATTCACAAATAAAACAGATTTCTGAATCAAAAAAATCTTAGCCGGTTTATCTGTCACTAAATTTTAAGTTTATGATCTGTCAGTTCTTGTTAATTCATTACTTGATTTGACCTGTTAATAGACTTCTGAGCTGAAAGCGGTTTGCACTCATTGTCCGCAATTAGCTAACTTACAAGAACTTAGCAATGTAAGAAGGGATAGTATATTTTACCAAATGCTGTTTTTTCTTCTTTAATAATAATCAAATTTTTCTATATTATATTCCGGTATTTCGTTACTTTTTGATTTCGCGGATAGTGCCCTGGATCAAAGTTTTTCCATCTAACTTTAAACTATTGAGCCAAACCTCAGCTAGAAAGTTCTTCCCATTAGCTTTTTTATGAGTCCAAGTAAATTTCATATATCCTTTTTTGATAGTTTGCTCAATATTTTTTTCTGCTAGTTTGAGAGAAGATTTATTAATTTTTTGATTTTTAGGAGAGACATCACCCGGATGCAAATTAAGTAGATCTGTTCTTTTCTTATAACCAAAAAGTTTTAAGGTTGCATTATTGAAGTCAGAAAATTTGTGATTTTTATCTAAAAGGAAAACAGCATCAATTGATGATTCGAAAAAAGTTCGGTACTTTTTTTCATATTCATTACAAGCAGCTTCACTTTCCCTTTGTTCTGTAATATTTTTTATCGAACCGATAACTCTAACTTTATCTGAGTTAATTTCTTTGATAAGTTTGGCATTCAGCGAGCAAGTTAAAGGTGAATGATCCTTATCTCTAATTATTAACTCGTAATCGTTTAACATACTTTCTTTAGTTAGCTTCGTCAAAAAAAGATCGTATTGGTTTTCATTGTAAAAAAGTTTATATAATGATTTACCAATAAGTTCTTCTCGAGTGTAGCTTGTGTCATGTTCTATGGAAGGGCTTATCTCAAGGATTGTGCCGTCAAACTCAATCTCATAATAAATATCTTGAATATTCTCAAAAATTCTAGTGTAACTATCCATCGTCCTTTTAAGCTGAAGCTGAGCCAATTTTTTATCTGTAATATCATAGAATATTCCAAATGTTGCAGCGAGCTTTCCGTCTTTGAATTTAGGACTGCCAATAATTGAAAGATATCTCTTACGCCCATTTTTGCGTATAATTTCCAATTCGTACCGACTTGATTTATTTTGCTTTCTTGCATCATTTTGCTTCATTACTTTTTTTAAATTGCTTGTACTCAGATAATCAGCGAGGTTTGCACCTTCGAAATCACTAATATCGCTACCAAATATCTTAGCACCCGCTTTGTTAATGAAAGTAAAATTATTATCAAGATCGAGTATGCAAATACCCTCTTTAGTTGTTTCAACCAGTGTCCGAAATCTCATTTCACTTTCTTTTAATTCCTGTTCCATTTTGTGTTTGAAAAAAGTCATTTTTATTGTAGCAATAAGTTCTCTTTCTCTAAAAGGTTTGATGAGATATCCAAAGGGATTGGTCTCTTTTGCTTTTTCTATTATCTCTTTATCAGAATATGCGGTGAGATAAATAACAGGTATATCCATGCCGGAGATTTGCTTTGCTACATCAATTCCGCTGATTTTATCCTTCAACATGATATCTAAAATTATCAAGTCTGGCTTATTTTTATTGATGGATTTGATAGCAGCATCACCTGATGGTACAGCTTCCGGTACATCGTAGCCGTAATTTATTAACATTTTTCTAATATCTTCGGCAACAACGGTTTCATCTTCGACTACGAGAATTTGCTTTTTATTCATATAAAATATCCTTATAAAAAAATATCTATAAGTTCATTAATTAACTCTATATTTGTCAAGAGGAATAATTATTGTATTGGTGAATATCAGTCATAAAACATCCAATTTTCAAATTCTTCATTCACTTCTAAAAATTTCCCGTTACAGATCTGTTTTAATTTATCTTTATTTATTCCATCTAAAGTCAACCCTTCTTCATTGAACATATTGCTACTAAAAACCGGGATTTCATTTTGTTTTAGCTTTATCTGGTTAATAATATCAGTAGCTGTGAGAAGTCCTGAAACCGTTACATTTTCTCCGAAAGCGTAGTTCGTCACTAATACTGGTCTTGTCTTTTTAATAAGCGATCGATTGATCTCTTCTGAAATACCGGCAATTGTTCTATAAGCTAATTTACCTGTGATCATTACAAGGTTTTCTTCATGTATTTGAATTTCTCTCATAAAATCATTTTTTTTCTTTTTCCAATTCTCAAGCAATAATCGGATCATACCGATCCCATTTTCTAACTGGGGGAATCCTTCGTAAAAATCTTGGGAAGGTATTTCCTTTTCAGCCAGGATGTATATTTCATCTGAACAATATGTTTTTGGGAATTTAGCTGAAATCTTAAGAGTCTCATTTGCTAACTCAAAATTTACAGACGATAATTCTATTAAAGAAGTTCGAAATTTTGTTAAACCAACTGGAACAATTCCAACTGAAAGGGAATCAATTTTTTTGGATGTAAGATCAGCTAAAGTTTTCTCAAGCTCTTCACCATCA
The DNA here is from genome assembly GCA_021734835.1 of Candidatus Cloacimonadota bacterium. Lineage (GTDB taxonomy): Bacteria > Cloacimonadota > Cloacimonadia > Cloacimonadales > TCS61 > Tenebribacter. Next base: position 153,290 of record JAIPIH010000003.1, read on the forward strand.
TTCCAATCGGGGATCAGCACAATTTGAGTGTGGAATTCAATACCGTTTTTTCTTAAAAGCTCTAATTTTTCTATTATATTAAATCCGAATCTATAACGCAGCATTTTTTTATGAAGCACTGGGTTTGTTGTATGAACAGAAATATAGAGTGGACTTAACCTTTGTTTAATAATTCTTTTAAAATCTGGCATGGAAAGGTTGGTAAGAGTAATGAAATTACCAAAAACAAAGGAAAAACGATAATCGTCATCCTTGATGTAGAGCGAGTTACGAAGATTATTTGGCATTTGATCTACAAAACAAAATATACAATTGTTAGTACAATTTCTGCACTTGTGTTGTTTTGGTATGATCCCTACTGGTTCCTGCCAGTTCTGAACTAAGACCAAAGTTTGTTTTTTGCTATTTCCGTCAAAATATTGAATATTCAGAACTTCTTCTGCAGTATAAAATTGGAGATCAAGAAAATCATTAATTTCAAAATTGTTGATAGATACTATTTTATCGTTGATTTGTAATTTGGAATTTGCTGCTAGGCTGCCCTTGATGATCTCTTGGATTTCAATCGGCATAGATCAATCAGAGCTTATCAGGGCGGAAACAACTTTCATGGAAGGGATTTCTTTCAGAACAAGATTGATCGCTGAGGTGATTGGAACTGCTAATATCATTCCTACAGGTCCCCACACCCAGTACCAGAAAATCAAGGAGATCAGAACTATTATTGGAGATAATTTAAGCCCGGTTCCCATAACCTTGGGTTCAACAAAATTTCCTATAGTCATCTGTATTGCTATGAGAGTAGTCGTGATAGCAATTAACTGCCAGCTAAATCCATACTGAACAAAACAGATTAAGATTGGAAAAGCTGAAGCTACGATAGAACCTATATTTGGGATATAATTTAATATAAATATTAGCAAACCGGACATCACTACGAAATCTATACGGAAAATCGCTATAAAAAACATACTGACAAGTCCTGTAGCTAAACTAATAAGTGTTTTATTGATGACATAGGTCTTTATTTGAGTTTCTATGTCATTAAGAAAACGACCGAAATGAAGTACACCATTTTCCGAGACGACTTTTTCCACACTTTTAAACATTCGAGATCTTTCAAGTAAAATAAAAACCATGAAGGCAACTGTGAGGAGAAGTTTGATAAAGAAGTCTATAAAATTACCCATTGTACCGGAAACTATCTTGGATAATGATAATCGTTCGGCCATCTGTAACCAGTTTACTTTGTTTTGCAAATAAGATTTTACCTGTTCTGCTGGGATCTCAAATTTAGTAATATAACTACTGACCATTGAAGTTATTTGTTTTTCATACTTAGGAAAATCTGTGACAAAAGATGATACACTTGTGTAGATTACGGTTCCCAAAGCTGTGAATAAAAATAAAATAATAATAACTATCAAAATGATGTTGATCATCAATGGTATTTTCCTTTTTTGTAAAAATCTGATAAATGGTTGAAACATAAATGACATAAATAAGGCAAAGGTAAGGGGAATAAATATTGATTTCAACTCTTTTAAAAAAATAACTATAATTGCAAAGGCGATTATTCCCAGAAAAAATTTTATTGTATTAGACTCGCTGTGCCTATCATCGCTGACTTTTTTCTCTTTTAACAAACTTTCGGTAATAATTTTATTTATGGATCCCATCTTATTTGCTTCCTTTTTAATAATTAACTAATGAAGCTAAATTAATATACTTAAATACAATGACAAGGATTTTATCATTTTTTTTGATTTGATAGGATATTTAACATTAATAATCCAAATTTACATAAAAAAAAGCATCCTCGAGGATGCTTTTTCTATATAATATTCGCAATCTTCTTAGAATAAGATCGTGAATGAAAGTCTAAGTTGTTTGTAGAAATCTGCACTGAAAAGATCAGTTTCTCCCGATGAAGATCCTAAAAATCCCAGAAGATCAATCTGTAGATTTTGCGTGGGACGAAATCCTAAACCATAATAATAATCCGTTAAACTACTTGTAGTTTGTGTTTGCTCACTTGTAGAATTATAAGTGTTGTCTTCAATTTCAATTTCCACAGTACCGTCACCATAAATTGTCTCAGTTGTTGTGGGAGTAGCAGTTTTTATTTCTCTGGCGTCGTTTATAGTATGACAGATTGACCTGAAGATACTGCCAAAACGAATATCCCATTTTTGGTTTGTTGTGAATTTATATTCCAAACCTACGGGAACAACAAAGATCGAAGTGTATTGCTCGATTGTTCTGTCAGATTCAATTGAATATGATTCAGTTGTAATATAATCAGCAAATGTAGTTTCTTCATCGAGAATTTCGTATTCATAACTATTTTCGAAATTTTCAGTAAAGTCAGTTTTTCTGCTTAAACTCTGATACTGATAATGTACACCAATCCCAAAATACACTTTTTCACTAAACGGGTAATTCAGTTTAGCCATAAATCCTAAATTAGTATTTGTTTGTGATCCGGAATCCTCCGTAGAAGTTGTTTCAGTATCTATTTCACGATAATCAGTAAAGAGTGTATCCAGGCCATCAAAGTAATTTTCTGTATAAGAATCAATCGTTTCATCCAATTCTGTATAATCACTGGAACCAACCGATATTTCACCACCAATTTTCCAATAACCTTCATTTTTTCTTGCTTCTGCTTTCACTATTGTTCTTCTGATCGAAGTTCCAAGAGCAATTTCATTTCCTTTTCTCTCTGTGCAATTATTATTTATGTTGTCAGTAATATTGTAATCTTCCAAAATAGTGATATCAATATCGTAATCATCTTCTTCTGAATAGTAATTAGTTAAGATATTATTGGAATGATCAATATTCCTGAATTCTAAGTCACCACGTAGTTCAGATCCTCTGAAATCCAGCAGCATTATTGATGCCATAAGCTCCAAGTCGGAATTATCTACACTATTTTCATACTCATCAAGTTCACTAATATGTAAATAATCGAAGTTATCTTCAATGTTGTTTTCTATATAATTCATGTTATAATCGTTGTTCAAGTTTGTAGAATTTGAATTGTAATGGGCTTTGAAACCGACGATAAATTTTTCCATATCAAAAGTATTATTAAGAGCCAGTTCCCATTGGTTTACTTTATCATAATTTGATCTGTCCTGAGATATTTGCTGGAGTAGATCATAAATTCCATCTCCGGTAATATCATAATAACCAGTGAATTCATCACTCAAAAATCCATTCCCGAATAAGTCATTTAATCCATTCAAATCAGAATCAATCGCAATAGAATTTGCGACTTTTGTTTTTTGAAATTCGATAAAAAATGCAGTCCATAAATTTTCTACCAGCGGATTTTTTGTAGAATAACCTATTAGAAAAGTATTGCTGCTGTTATTTGCCAGGAATTCCTCGTTAGAACTAACTAAATTACTCAAGTTTGTATAAAGTCTGCTGCCTGAAACAAATTTCAAATCAATGGGATCATATACCAAGTCGAGATCATCATCGATTACATTTCCCAAAGCTTGATTCCTAAAACTTGTTGGTTCTGAGTTCAGTAAACTCATGATAAAACAAAAAATAATTATTAATAAAAATATCTTCTTCATAATAAATCCTCCAAATTATTAGAATATAAAGTTAAAAAGTTATTAGAAATCATGGTTCGATAATGATGTGCAAATGATTTGATTCTTGCGACATCTCTTCATAATACGTTTCTACATAATAAGTTACGTTCGTGCTATCCGTAAATTCATAAGTATCAAAATACTCAAAATAAATTGAATCAATGGCTGCGATCTGTAAAAATGTATTTTGATCAAATTGCCTATAGATACGAAATTCACTATCCTTTGGGGGGTTGTCATACCATTCGATCAGAATACTGTCACCCAATGATTGAACATTGGTTAACACAGGTGCATGCCCGTCCGGATCATTCATTAATACTTGTTTTATCTCCAATGGATCTTTTTGAGAACACGACCCTAACATTGAGATGATGAAAATTATCAACAATAATAACCAGTAATTGTTCTTCATTTTCGCCTCCTTACTAAGTTAACTGCCGGATATTCTTAATGTAAATTGCTTTTTGTCAATATTTTTGACAGTTTCAATTGTTTAAAATAAAAAAACACCAGCTTTTTAAACTGGTGTTAAACATTTTAGTAGGATAGAGTTATCAGATATTTATTTCTAAGGATTTGATCAATTTCTGCAGAAGCTGCGGTTTTGTGGATAGATCAGAATTTTTGAGAAAATCTCTTCTCTGTTTGAACCTGCTTACAACGAGTTGTTTATAAGCTGTAATGTTCTGCCTTGAATGCGGATCGTATGCTTTATAATATCCCGGGAGAATACGTTCTATCGATTCTTTTGTTGGGATCATTGCTCCGTCTAATAATTTCCAGTTTTCCCATTTCAGCTGATCTGTAAGTATAGCTGTTTGTATAGTGAGTGATGTTTTCAGCTTAATATCTTCCAGATCTTCCTCAGATGATTTCCAAAATGATGCTGAATTGAAACAATAACATTCAGCTCCATTCTCAACGACTTTATGAAAGGCTTCCACATCCTTCCAAAGTTCATAAACGCGGAACGGATTGGCAAAAGGTTCAAATACTAGTTTATTAAGTTCTTCTTCTTTTACATTCTCAGCTCGGTTCCTTTTAGTAACCAGCGCTGCCCCCATAGCAATAGCCAGATAATGGTCTTTAAGCTTTAGAATAGGAGGCAATACTGAATCTTTCATAAGCCAGGCAAGGGCTTTTGGAAAACTGCAGCTGTTCACCCATTTACCCAGTAAATCCCTGTCAAAAAGTGCTCTTCCATTAGCTTGACGAATATCCAGTCCGATAGGGAGAATTTTTCCGTTAACATCCATTAACGAATGATTCATCAAAGATAGAGTATATTTCCAATCCGGATGCTCTATCTCTCTGCTGTCAGTTTTATCAAATAAAGAGGGTTCCCAAACACGGCAGATATTATTGTCGGTATCAATTTGAAAGGCGTCATCATGCAAAACAACTTTAGAAAATCCAACCGGCATTGAGCCTGCGTTATTTGCAGAATTCGTGTGAGATGATTTTCCGGTACCGGAAAGACCATAAAAGGCTATAGATCTTTTACCCAGCTTTTTGGCATCTTCATTTTCACAACCAGTAAAATCGATCTCTTTAATCCCGCCATGGCAGGCAGCCATTCTAAGACGCATACCGGAAGTCCAAGCTAAAGTAAGAGTTCCTTTTTTACGTTCACCAAAGTAACGCATGCCTAAATTGAAAATTACATTATGTTTTTCGTCTACTAAAGCTAACTGGGGTGAATTGATATTACAGTAATAGGGATCATTGCAAGTCCAATCATTAAACGCGATAATAATGATATCCTGAATGGGAAGTTGTTTGCTGTGTTGATATTCTTTTTCTAAAAGTTCAAATGGCGTGAAATTTGCCAACCAATTAAATACATTCATTGCATCAGATCTGGTAGTTACAAAAGTACCTTTTATCATCAAATCATCATCCAGACCAATTACAGCTTCGGCTTTGATTAAATCATTCTGTTCAAGCTGATAGGCAGCTTCTCTTATATCGCCTTCTACTTTCTTTTTTTCATCATCCCCTATTCGATTGTAAAATACACGTGCTTTTGCAGTTCTGCCAATGATCTTACCATGACAATCATTTAGCACTTTTGCACCTTTTGGAAGCCCCATTTTTTTGGCAAAGGGAGGATAAATATCACGGTCAGTTTCTGAAATACCGGGTTGGGATAAAGCCATTTTATAAGCTTCTGAAATTGTAACCTTTTTTACTTTTGGATTGAGCATAATTGTTTCAGCTACGACTCTGATTTTTGAACAATCTTTTAGATTTGTATAGTAATGATGGCTTGATCTACTTGCCATTTTCCCTCCAATTTATATTTTCTAAATCAATAAATTTTGATATAAAAAAAAGCAGCTAATGCTGCTTTTATAATACTTGGATTCTTTAACTTCTTTCCGGTAAAACGCTTACGAATTTACGTCCTGCCTTCTTGGTTTCATATTTAACAAAACCATCGATCAAGCTGAAAATTGTGTAGTCATTACCTATACCGACGTTAGATCCTTTATGTACCCTAGTTCCTCGTTGTCTAATGATAATACTGCCAGCATTTACTTTCTGACCACCATATTTTTTTACTCCGAGATATTGTGGGTTACTGTCTCTTCCATTTTTACTACTTCCAACACCTTTCTTATGTGCCACGATACCCCCTTATTTTATAATATCTTTAATTTTAATTTCAGTATATTTTTGTCTGTGACCTTGTTTTTTCTCATAGCCTTTTCTTCTTTTTTTCTTGAAGATAATAACTTTCTTATCTTTAAAATGCTTTGTTACTTCAGCAACAACTTTGGCATTTTTAATAGTTGGGGTTCCGATAATTGTATCCTCATCTGTCTTAAAAATCAATACTTTATCAATTTCAAAGTTTTTCCCAATTCCCATCTCACTTAAATAAGGAACTTTCACAGTCTTGTCCTTTTCGACACTGAACTGCGTCCCTTTAAAATCTACTATAGCGTACATTTATTCTCCTAAAAAACTACTATTCATTATAAGAATATCTAAGAAATTTTGACCAGTTTTCTTGTCAAGAATATTATAAACTAACTTCCTGATTTGTAAATTCTTTATTTGTCTTGGTCGAAATGACTTTAAAAGTATCAAAATCTAACCTACTATCAGTAACAAATTTTAGTTTATTTTCTATCTCAGCAAAGAAGTCAGGATTTTCATCAATGAACTTTTTTACATTTTTATGAACTTTGATCGTTAGATCTTCTTTTTTAATGAAATATCTGGCTCGTTTCAGCCATCTGGAGATCCTCACTGCAATTGAATCTCGAGACAAAAGGCGGCCTGTTCCATGACAATGAGGACACTGTTCAGAATAGCTAAGAAGTAAACTGGGTCTTGTTCTTTTGCGCGAGATTTCTACTAAGCCGAGTGAGCTGAAGGGGAATACTTTATGTTTAGCGCGATCTCTCTTAAGAGATTTTTTCAGTTCTAAGTAAACTGCATCCCGATCTTTCTCATTTTTCATGTCTATGAAATCAATTACCATAATTCCACTGAGATCCCGTAATCGAATTTGCACGGCCGCTTCGACCGCAGCTTCCATATTTGTCTTGGTTATAGTTTGTTCATAGTTATTTTTTCCGGTAAAACTGCCAGTATTTACATCTATTGCTACGAGTGCTTCCGTTTGCTGGATTGTTATGTTGCCGCCGCTTGGTAATGGCACACGTGACTTAAAGATGTTAGCGATCTCTTTTTCAATACCATAAGCATTGAAAATTGGTGACTCCTCCTGATATAATTCAATCCGATTAATTAGTTCCGGAGCGATACCTTTTAATTTAGAAGTAACTCTGTTCTTCATTTTTTTATCATCAACTATCATACGATCTATAGAGGAATTAAAAATATCTCTCACCAGTGAATATGAAAGATCATTCTCATCATAAATACAAGATGGAGGTTTGGCACTCTTCGCTTGTTTATTTATAAGTTTCCATGTCCGTTCAATACCTACATATTCACGTCGGAAATCTTCTTCATTGATATTCTCCGTATCAGTTCTTACAATTATTCCAACGTTTTTACTTTTCACTTTCTTCAAGATTTTTTTTATTCTGGATCTTTCGTTGGATGATGAAATTTTTCTTGAAACGGCTATCTTTTTTTCTCCGGGCATGAATACTAAAAATTTCCCCGGTATTGATAGTTTACAAGTTACACGTGCACCTTTTTTGTGGATTGGTTCTTTTTTAACTTGTACTACTATTTCCTGTCCGGTGGAAAGCAATTTGCTAATATCAGATGATCTATGGCGAGCGATTATCTTTTTTTTTGTTTTGTTCAATACTTGCGGATCTATGTCATTAAAATGCAGGAAAGCAGTTCGGGAAAGTCCTATATCTATAAATGCAGCTCCCATACCGGGAAGCACATTTTTGATAATGCCGACATAGATATTACCAACTAAAATCTGATGTTCACTTTTCTCGGCGAAAAGCTCAACTAATCTATTATCTTCAAGTAAGGCAACTCGCTTCTCAAAGGGGCCGTAATTAACTATTAATTCATTAAACATATTTTCTTAATTCTCCTGAATAATATAGCAAATGAAAGCATATTTCCGTCAAGTGATTTCTGATTATCTTTTCCTTGACATACATATGCTAAATAAAATTATTTGCACCCAATTGATGCGAGGTGGAGCAGTCTGGTAGCTCGTCGGGCTCATAACCCGAAGGTCACAGGTTCAAATCCTGTCCTCGCTACCATTTTTTTTGATCATTAAAATTTGAAATTGTAGTGGCGGCGTAGCTCAGTTGGTTAGAGCATCGGAATCATAATCCGAGTGTCCGGGGTTCAAGTCCCTGCGCCGCTACCATTATCATAATTGCGCCAATAGCTCAGTTGGATAGAGCAACGGATTTCTAATCCGTAGGTCAGGGGTTCGAATCCCTTTTGGCGTGCCATTTTGCGGTGGGTGTAGTTCAATGGTAGAGCACCGGATTGTGGTTCCGGGCGTTGTGGGTTCAAATCCCATCATCCACCCCATATTTCTTTTGTCGTTCGAATTCGAACGACATTTTTTTTATAACTGATAATTTACCCTAATCAATCTCAATTGTTAATGATTTATTTAATTAAGTTAAAATTAAGATGCTTAATAATTTCAATTGTCAGCGGGATAACAATTTATTTGACTTTTTATTGATCGTTTACTTATTTTGGATTTATTGAAACTTCTTAGCAGTATGGAGGTATAATGCGGAAAACATTATTTTTTCTAATACTATTTTCTTTACTCTCTTTACCAATTTCAATCCGAGCAATAGATAAATTTTATACTTATTACGATAAAGGCTTGGAGTATATGGAAAAAGGGGAGTGGGAAAGAGCAATTGAAGAATTGAAAAGTGCAATCTCACTCGTGTTTGAAGATGCAAAAAGGCAAAGGACGTACGGCACTAGATTCATCAAGTATTTTCCCCATCGTGAACTAGGAGTTTGTTATTATTATTTAGAAGAATTTAATGATGCCATGGGTGAATTGCAACTTTCATACGCTTACAAAAAGTCAAAAAGAGCTGAAGAATTCATTAAGAAACTCAGTTATAAAGGTGAAAAAATCGATCTATCAGATGACTTAGCTCTGAAAGATGCAAAGTTGAAAGAACAACAGCAATTAGCATTACGACAAAAAAAACTGGATGAACAACGTCAAAAAGAAGCAGAAATAGCTCGTAAGCAAAAGGAGCTTGAAGAAGAAGAAAAACGATTAACTCTTGAAAAAAAGAGAAAAGAAGAGGATGAAAACCTCCGATTAGAAAAAGAAAAATCAGCAAAGCAGGAAAAAGTTAATGATAAGGAATTGCTGGCTGAAGAAAGAAAACGCAAAAATGAAGAAGAACTTTTGGCTTTGGAACTGGCTATAGCAATTAAGAAAAAAGAACTGCTGGAAGAACAAACTAAACTGGAAGAGCATAAACAACAAACAAGTAATGTAACACTTCTTCCAATAGGAGCATTAACTTATGACCCCTCCAAAGTTACACAGGTCGGTTCCAGATTATCGGTTGCTGTTCTCAATTTTGAGAGTAATGATGCAGCAGAAAATTTAATAGAATCAGTAACAGAAAAGCTCATTACTCAGCTTGTTAATTTACGACGGTTTAGGGTAATTGAACGCAGTGCTTTAGATAAGATCATGCAAGAGCAGAAACTGGGAATGACCGGTTTTGTAGATGAGGAAACAGCTGTAAAAGTTGGGAAATTAGCAGGAGCTGATGTCATTATTATGGGCAGAATAAATCTGGAGATAGGCTTTGCCAAAGTAAACGCACGAGGCATCGATACAGAAACAAGTGAGTTGATAGTAGCAAAAGAAGCAGATACCGGTAATACGAATATTGAAAATATCGAAAAACTAGTTGAACAGGTTGCAGTCGGGATTTACAATGATCTTCCCTTAGTTGAAGGTGTAGTAATGGCTGTAGAGGAAGAGCAGGTTATTTTGAGCATTGGCAGTCAAGTTGGTGTACGAAAAGGCACAAAATGTGTAGCTTATAAGGAAGGCAAAAAATATTATCATCCTACAACGGGTGAAGTTCTGGGTAAAAATGTAACACCTTTAGGAGAATTGATCGTCGTTCAGGTTCAGGAAAAGATGTCTATTGCTAAACCGCTTGGAAAGATCAGCAACATTGAAATAGAGGATAAAGTTGTAGTAAAATAAATGCTCATACTAAATAATATCTAGCAATATTGAAATAGAATGGGGAGGGGAACATGAGAAAATATTATCTTATGTTGGTAGTTTTGTTTATTTACTTGAATTTAAACTCGATCGATTGGAATATATCAGGAGCTGGAGCTCGAGCAGCTGGAATGGGTGATGCCTTTATTGGTGTTGCAGATGATGCAACTGCAATCACTTGGAATCCAGGTGGATTAACTCAATTATATCGTCCGGAAGTTTCTTTAGTTACAAGGTTTATCGCAGAGAACTACAAATACGAATCATCAATTTATGATACTGACGTAGATAATCAGAGCCATTTCATAGTAAATTTTGCTAGCGTTGCATATCCGGTGATGAATGGTCGGTTGGTAGTAGCCATGGCATATCAAAAGCAATTAGACTGGTATAGCGGTTGGGAAAGTGATGAGAATGAAAACGCTGATGGAGGAGCAAATACATTAATGGCCGGTGTTGCGGTGAGAATAATTCCAGTGTTATCTGCCGGTTTATCGACAAATATTTGGATGGGAAGCAGTTTCAAAGAAACGTATGATTCGATCTATGATGATGATGTTGAAAGAACTATTAAATTTTCCGGTTTAAATATGGCTTTTGGACTGATGCTTGATCTTTACAATTTGCCCAATCCTATTCCATTAAAATTTGGTATGATGATGAGAACACCGTTTGATCTGGGTGTGGAAGTTGATGCGGATTATAGCTATGAGCCTGATATTAGTTATAAGAACACTGTAAAGATGCCAATAATGATTGGTTTCGGTTCCTCAATTCGTTTAACGGATTATTTGAATATATCAGCTGATTATGAAATAAGAGCTTATGGTAAAAGTAAGATAGAATATGAATTGGGTGATGAAGCTAATCTAAGTGAAAGTGAGAAAGATCTGAATCAATTGAGACTTGGTGCAGAATATCTGATTGTCTCTGATTTTGCTGTCATTCCACTCAGAGTAGGCTTTAAAACAATTCCAACTTTGATTTCAAATGGAAAGGGTCCATCGGGCAATTGGGATTTCACAGATCAGGTGACAGGGACAGGATTTTCTGTGGGAACTGGTTTGATCTTTGAAAAAATTGCTATCGACGCTACTGGAGAGATTTCTTCTTATAAAGAGGAATGGATAGACTGGCCGGATTATGATGAAAACGAGAGTGGAACTTTATCGAAATTTACAGCTACATTATCAACAGTTTTCTACTTTTAAATTAATTTAGCACAGCAAAAGTAGGATCATCTCGGAAAAATAATTATTTGTGAAGTTATGGCTTAGCTAAACCAGATCACTATTAAAGCATATTTATTGATAAAGGGATTATAAATATGAAGAATACTAAATTAGTTTTTGCACTGTTGTGTTTATATGTAATGTTGTCAGGAAAAAGTACTCCTGATTGGGTTAAAAATAAACCCATAGATAATCAATTCTATATAGGTATAGGTCATGCAGTGAAAATAAAAGACAATAATGACCATATTGAAAAAGCAACCCATAACGCTTTAAAAAATTTAGCCTCTGAGATCACAATAAATATCTCAGGAGAGGTTGTGAGTAGTATGATCGAAAAATCAGGAATGTTGGAAGAAGAATTGAAATCGAAGATCCGATCTACTACTGAAGCAGAATTAGAGGGTTATGAATTGGTTGAGCAATGGCAGGATAAAAAGGATTTTTGGATTTATTATCGACTTTCTAAAATTAAATATCAATTAGCCAGAGAGGAAAAAATTGAAAAATCTATTAGTTTGTCATTCGATCTTTTTACACAAGCCAAACAATTTGAGCATAATAATGAGTATGATAAAGCACTATTACTTTACTTACAGGCACTTAAGCCTATCGAAAAATACATTGGGGAAACACTTACTATAGAGTATCAGGGAAGATCGATATTTTTGAACAATGAAATTTACCTTTCGATTCAAAGTGTTCTTTCGGGTCTTGAACTAAAGCCTGTTCAAAATAATATTGAAGCTAAAAGGAACAAAGTTGTACAACAACCATTGAAGATCTTAGTAACTTATAATGGATCTGAGAAAATTCCAATTTCTAATCTGTCAATTGATTTCAGTTTCTTAAGAGGTTCGGGTGAGATAATAGCAAAAGCCAAAACTAATATGGAAGGTGTTGCTTCGACAAAAATAAGTAAGGTAACTTCATCTGAAAAAATGCAGATCATACTTGCCGAAATAGACCTTTCAAGTCTTATCCGTCAGGACAGTACTTCTTTTGTTTATCAGGATATACTAAAAACCTTTCCAATCCCATCTACAAGGATAATCTTGAACGTATCTGGACTTCTCTTATACATTGAATCGGAGGAAATGAATTTAGGTAAACCGCTTTCTGTTTTGTATATTGAACCGAAGATCAAAGAAAGTTTTTCAGAAAAAGGTTTTTCATTTACAGATGATCTCAGTTCAGCGGATATTTATATTTCAATAAAAGCAAAATCAAGAGCAGGATCGGAGTTGTATGGGATGTACTCTTCATTTGTTGATGCAACAGTATCAGCATTGGAAATGAGCACCGGTGAAGAAATTTATAAGAATTCTTTCAACAATATAAGCGGACAGGATTTGAATGAGTGGAAGGCAGGCTTGAAAGCTTTTGAAAATGTTGCTGAAAAAATTCGCGACAATATAGTCCCAAAGATCATCAAAATTGTAAATCAATGATAAAAAAAACACGTTCAGTTAAATTTTCAAAACTCTATAAGAAATGGTATTTCATTCTGATCATTGCTTTTTTTTTAACTCTGATCATTAACCTGATAAGTTCTTTTCCATTCCTGGTTGATATTGAAAAAAAAGTATTGGATTACCGATTTATTCTGGATCCAACTGTCGCTAAAGCAGATACGAATATTTTGATAATTGCTATTGATGATAGCAGCTTGGATTTCTTCAGTGAAAACGGAATCTCCTGGCCCTGGCCTCGATCTTTTTATGGTCATGTCGTGAACTTTCTTACCCGGGCAGAAGTGCGATCAGTTCTGTTTGATATGCAATTTTATGAAAAAGATATAGAAAGAGAAGAAACAACTGCTGAAGAAACAGATGACATGTTCGCAGAGGCTATAAGAGCAAATGGTAACGTGTATTTAGGTTCGCAAATGCTGCATGATGCAAACAAGATCAATTCTAAAGTATACAATTTTGCCCGTCAAACTAGAATCACCGATCTTCCAGCTTACAACGGAATAAGAGCACCAATAGAACCATTTTTGCTAAGTACAAAATCGATCGGGATAATTAATACAGAGCCTGATAATGACGGTTTGATCAGACGAGTGGGACTACATTTTAATCTAAATGACAATTACTTTTCACAAATAGCTTATGGTGTCTGGCTTGACCAAAATAACTCTCTGAAAACAGATAATATACCAGTTGATAAAGATGGTAATTATTTATTGAATTGGTATGGAGTTGATGCTTTTAAAACCTATCCATTCAAAGCTGTGATCGCTTCTGCGTCTGCGGTAATGAATAATGCTGATCCCATTTTACAGCCAGATCTATTTAAGGATAAAAATGTGATCATTGGTGCTACCGCGGCCGGTCTCTACGATCTGAAATCAAACTCATATTCAAAAATAATGCCCGGTATGGAGATTTGGGCTACCGCACTTTCAAACTATATCAATAGTGATTTTATAACTGTAGTACCTAACTGGAATAATTTCTTAATAACATTTGTAACAATATTTCTGATACTATACTTAATTTCAAATTACCTACAGAAAAAAGCTAACTTTTATATTCTGATAATTCTGCTTGGTATAATTTTATTAAATTTTGCTTTTTGGAAATATTATCGTATTCAATTCAATTTCACTCAGCAAATTTTGGGTATTATTATCGCTTACTTACTTATCAATACCTATAGTTATTTTTTGGAGGGGAAATCCAGGCGCGAGATAAGAAAAATTTTTACGCGATATCTTCACGATGATGTTATCAAGCAGCTGGAAGAAGATCCAAAAAAAGTGTATTTGGGAGGTAAAGAGATCGAAGCGACGGTAGTTTACACAGACATTTACAACTTTACAACATTATCTGAGACCAAAACTCCCTCGGAACTTGTACAAGATCTAAATGAATATTTCAAAGAAATTATAGATTACATTTTTCAATTTAACGGGCTATTAGATAAATACACTGGTGATGGGATCATGGCGCTTTTTGGAGCCCCGATCGAAAGGAGTGAGCATGCTCTGCTGGCTTGTAGAGCTGCTTATTCCCATAAAGAACTTCAAAGAAAATTAAAGGATAAAACCAATCTTTCTGCGGTTGAAGAACTTCACTTGAAAACTCGAATAGGAATAAATTCAGGACCTCTTGTAGCAGGAAATATAGGTGGTGAAAAGAGGATGGATTATACAGCTATTGGAGATACGGTTAATTTAGCAGCTCGTTTAGAAGGTGTGAATAAGATCTACCAAACTAATATAATTATCAGCGAAAATACTTACTACCAAGTTAAAGAAGAATTTATTTGTCGTGAACTTGACTCTCTCAAAGTAAAAGGGAAAACAATTCCAACCCGTATTTATGAGATAATTGATAAAAAACAAGAAATTGACAATCCACAGAAATACAAATGGATCTCCAATTATGAAAAAGCTCTGAAGCTATATCGGGAAAAAGACTGGCAGCAAGCCGGAGAGGTGTTCCAAGAATTATCAGAAGATCCATATAATGACAGCGCTTCTAAGGTTATGTTCACAAGATGTTTGTATCTACTAGAATACCCGCCTAAAGAATGGGATGGTGTGATAAAACTTGATGTAAAATAATACCTCTAAGGTTCAATAATTAAATCAATTATCTGATCACGAACATGATCTTTAAGCTCTTCGATCGAAAGTTTATTAACTGTCTCACTTGTGATAGGATCACCAAAATAAATAGTTATTGTAGTTGGAGTTATATGCCATTTTCCTTTAGGTTTCAATTTGTATAAACCGGATAATCCTATTGGGATAATACCAACTTCCGCCTGTTTCGCCAGATGGAAAGGCATTTTTTTGAAAGGCTGAATACTACCGTTCAAGGTTCTTCCGCCTTCCGGTAAGATTGCAATTGAAGTATGTGCCTGCAATAGAACCTTTGCTTTTTCCATACTGCGCATAGAAGAATAAATGCTGGTTCTTTCAATGGGGATTGTTCCAAGCCTGGAAATTAACCATCCATAAACCGGCCATTTAAATTGATGATGTGCTTCAACACCTATACAGTAATGTGGAATATAGGCTTTTAATAGAGGAACATCAAAAATGCTAACATGGTTTGCCATCAGCAAATATGTTTTAGAACTGTCTATAGCCACATTTCCTTTTACCTCAACCTTAATAAATAAAAGTTTAAATAACAATTTCAAAAAAGATTTTACAAATGGATCAATCGTTTTTAAGGGAAATAAAAAAGAAAAAAGTATTATTACAATGCTGAATATTACAAAAAAGGTCAATCCTATCATCCAAAGAAAAAGTGAACGTATGCTTTTCATTTCCAAAGTATATCAATGTCTTTGTGAAGACACTCGATCTCAACTGGCGTGATCCCTACAAGTTCCCCATCAGGAGTAAGTACTTTAAATGGCTCTGTTGTAATTTTAATGTGTCTTGCAGTAAAAGTTTCTACCTGAGGCAAATTTACATGTTCTCCTGTAAAAACCTTTGGGAAAGCCCGGAGTAAACTAAGTCGGTTCATTTTCCCGAGAAGAGTAATATTTAAAAGTCCATCATCAATCTTTGCATTAGGTGCCATATAAAAATTTGAGGTGTAAGTTGTATTAGAAACTTCCACAAAGATATTATCCCGTTTTAACTTCTTACCGTCTAATTCAATTTTCAATTTCAATGAACGCAGAGTAATCATGTGCCAGAGTACACCGAGAGTGTAAGAAATATTCCCTAAAAATTTTAACTTTTTCGCTGTTTTTGTTACATCTGCTACGAAACCTAATCCCAATATATTTAAAAAATAATATGATTGACCGTGGCAGGTGAATTGTCCTACATCCATTTTTCTGATATTCTGATCAGCAATTATTTTCACTGCCTTTTTCCACTTCGAAACATGAAGATCAAGATCTCTGGCTACAGCATTTCCTGTACCTACAGGTAAAATTCCCAAGGGTGGTTTCTTCTTTCCTTTATTCTGGTAATAACCGTTGACTACCTCAAATAAAGTCCCATCTCCTCCTGCTGCAACTACGGCATCATACTCCTTCAAGTTGACGTTTTTGATAAGGGTTACTGCATGTTCCGGGTAATCGGTTAACTTGAGGTCAAAATCCACCTTTAATTTAGTGAATTCTTCTTCAACTTGTTTTAATATTTTTCCGGCACGACCATGCCCTGCAAAGGGATTATATACTAATAAAATCATCATACTATTTCCTTATCTTCTAATTCTGTCACTTTTATCAATAAAATTACGAATCGTCAAATTATTTAAGGGGTAGTAGTCTGTACATTATTATTTTATTGACTCATTCTATTCCTACAATTCATTTGTAAGTAAAAAAAGGAAACTTCCTTATTGAACTGAGTGGAGGATAATAATGAAGCAAAGATTCGTTCTTATAGTATTATTATTTGCAGCTGTTATTGGAGCTTCGGAATATGCTACTATACAAAGAGATAGAGCAATTGTCAGAAACGGACCTGGCTCTTATTATCAAATAATTGCAGAATTAGAAAAAGGTGACTCTTTTGTCATTAAGGAAGAAAATGGCGGCTGGCTTAAAATGCAAAAAGAGAAGCTGGAAGGATACATTTCCCAAAAAGTTACGATTCCAAGAAAATCGTCAGAAGATATTTTCTCTAAGATGGGTGTCCAAAAGACTGATTTGTATGTTTCTCAGCACGGTATGTCTGCAGGTGTGAAAGGATTTGCACAAAAATTCACAAAAAAATTCTCCGGTTCACAAGATTTTATAACCCTTTATTTAAATTTTAATCTCGACCCAATCTCCTACAAAAATTTTGAAAATGCAACATATAAAGGCTTTAATTTAAAGCAGAATTATCAGAACTTTAAATTACCTCCACCAGAAAATAAAGATTATTTTTCTTTTCCGGAAGAGGGTATGGGAATAGGAATTGCCTCTCATCTTGCAAATTTAGGTATTTACGATGATCCTAAGCTGACTGAATATATAAACCAAGTTGGAAATATTATCGTCGAAGCTACAGATGCTTATGATATCAATTTTAAAATTTTTATCTTGGATGTCGATGAAGTAAATGGATATTCTTGTCCCGGTGGAATAATATTCATCACGCTCGGAATGTTGAAAATGGTACGCACTGAAGCGGAATTAGCTTGTGTTCTGGCACATGAAATTGCCCATGTTGAAAGACATCACGGTATGCTGGAAATGGAAAAACGTAAACATCATATTATGTCAGATAATGCTTTTAGTGAAATGGATAGGGAGATGGAAGAAATAGGTTTGGAGACGGATAAAGAATACCAAAGCAGTGAGGCTGAAATGGAAGAACTTTGCTTTGATATCTATGAAATTATTGTAAATGGAAGGCTGCAGGAATACGAAAAAGAAGCTGACCAATTAGCAATCATCTATGCCTCAAGAGCGGGTTATGATGGAAGACAGTTGCTGAATTTACTGCAAAGATTAAAGCAATCAGCAACTATATCAAGTAATGAACATTATACTCCCGGACAAATTGAAAAGAGAATTGTCATTGTTAAAGAAAAATTATCTCATTATAATTTTAATAGAGAACTTTTTGATAAATATGAACGATTTAACAGCACAGTAAGATTCTAGAAATTACTTCTATTATAGATACTTAACGATAATAGAAAAACTTACAGCGTATGTTATCAAATAATAAATTGACTTATCATACTCCGAAATTTTCTTACACCAAATGGAAAAAAATAATAATCAAGAACTAAGAAAGATCATTCAATATTCTTTTTTGGTTGTTACATTGATAATAGTTGTGTTGCTGATTAATGGCATTTTATGCAGTGCTCATGGATTCTGCCCATTTTCTAGTGTTTGCTTTGGTGTATTAAGCTTAAATCCAGTTGTTGCTAAGTTACTTTACCCAATTGCAGCTGTAATTGGGTTGTTCATAGCTATTACCAGTATTTTTGTAGGAAGAAGATTTTGCAGTTATGTTTGCCCATTCGGTACTGTTCAGGAAGTGATATTCAATTTAAATCCCGGAAAGAAAAAAAATAAACAGAACAATTTACCAACTAACTTACATAAACTTTTAAGTGGATTAAAATATATTTTGCTTGGAATAACGGTATTAGCTTCGATCAAAACAGTTCAATATATCTATATGAAATTCTGTCCTGTTCTAGCTGTTTCTCATCCTCAAAATATCACGCTTTATTCAGTAATTACATTATTTGTTATTTTTGGAATAGGATTTTTAATCAATCATTTCTGGTGTCGTTATTTATGTCCTTATGCTGCTTTAATGAATATCTTCCAATATTTTGGTAGAATATTAGATATTCCTTCTAAAAAATTGCAGATCAACGAAAACAGCTGTATCAAATGTCGTCTTTGCTCAATGTACTGCCCGATGCAGATAGAAATTCATCAAACAAAACGGGTGGATGATGTAAATTGTACATTTTGTTTAAAATGTCAAAATATATGTCCAGATGATATGGGAATTATTCTAAAGCGACCCCAAAAAAGGAAAAAATTGGACTAGATATTGCATAATAAGCAAAAAAAATGGAGCAGGTTATGAATAAATTAAAAATAATAATTATTACTCTATTAATATTATTAGCAATTAATATTTTCTCAAATTTTAATTCAGATTTGGAATTAGATGAATATTCCGGAAATCTCAAACAAATAGCTGATAACTGGTATTTCAAATCCGGAGAAAAGATAATAGAATTATCCCTTGCTCCTGTAGATTTCTTTGAAAAAAAAGAGATTGAATTATCTTCAAACATTGAATTATCGATAAGTGGAAAAATGGATAATGATGTTTTTGTTGTTTATTCACTTAAAATAGCTGAAAATGTAATCAATCTTAGAGATGAAAATGCCAAACCTCTTTGGGAAATTAAAAAATATGAAGTGATACCAAAAAAATGTATAGGCTGTAGATTGTGTGTTCCGGCTTGTCCGCAAGGAGCCATTACTATGGTAAAAGGTATTGCTGTTATCGATCCTGAAAAATGCGATGGTGATGGAACTTGTGTTATTGGTGATGGGAAAAGATATAAAGGCTGCCCCGTTGCTGCGATTAAAATAAGAGAATAGGGTACTGTAGATATTTTGAAGAAACTGTACATTTTGATTTCTTTTGCAAGTTTGATTTTCGTTGGTTGTTCTGATTCTTTGGATTATTCTACCAACATCGATGATAAACCGCGTATAGAATATTCAGATTGTTCAGGCTGCTTGGAATGCCTTGATTTATTTAGTTGTACTGAAAACGCAATAAAAATAGACCAACGAACTCAAACGGCATACATTGATGCAGATCTTTGTGTGGGATGCATGGACTGCGTGAATCTTTTTGGCTGTCCGGAGAATGCCTTTACAATTAGCGCAGATAATATTCATCCTACTGAGATTAATGATATTATTGCCGTTTCCGATACAATTGGGAAATTAAATATCAAATTTACAGCAACTGGTGATGATTCGCTTGTTGGTAGTGCTTACAGATATGAACTTGCGATTACGAATTCGAATGAAGAGTTGATCGAAAATGATTTTATCCCTCCAATTCCGCAAACTTCAGGGACTCTTGAGGATTGGTATTTAGAGAATTTGCCATCAGCGGTGTCGATTAATTTCAGTATTACCGTTTATGATGAGAATGACCTCGCCTCTGTGCCCTCCTCTGATTCAGTTTATATTTTGGGTGAAATGCTGGATGATATTGCTCCCGGAGTAATTGAAGATGTATTTGTAAATTCGGTTACAATGAATTCGCTGCTGTTAGTATGGACTGCTCCCGGAGATGACGGTAATTACGGTTCTGCCAGCAGTTACATTATCAAAGTACACACAAATAATATTACTGAATCAAATTGGGATTTAATCGAAGCCTATCAGCAGAATCTGATACCTCAGGAAGCCGGTAATGAAGAGCAATTATTTATCCTTGAGCTTGATCCTACAACTGAATATTTTATAGCACTAAAGGCAATTGATGATGCAGAAAATATCTCCCTTTTATCAAATGTTGCGCAAGCTGTAACATCGAATGTCCCGGATGAAATTCCACCTTCAGCTGTTAACGATCTTCAGGCAGTTCCTACAGATGAGGTTGTGGAACTTAGCTGGACTTCTCCGGGTGATGATGATATGGAGGGAACAGCTTATAATTATGAGATTAGAATTTCACAAACTCTGATCACTGAAGCTAACTGGTCAGATGCCGATTTACTTGTTGATCCTCCAATACCATTAACAGCAGGTACGGAACAAAACTATACAGTTTTTGGATTAGATCATCAAATTCAATATTATTTTGCCATAAAAACTTTTGATGAAGTTGGTAATGAAGCACAATTATCGAATATACCTAACTCAGAACTTATTGTAGATATAATTCCACCTTCTGATATTTTAGATTTGGCAGTTTACGAGGGTTATACATCCAACTTGTATACGATGAAGATAACATGGACATCTCCGGGCGATAATGGTACACAAGGAACAGCTGATCATTATGAAATTAGATACTCTAATGCACCGATCAATGAGTCAAATTGGGAAAATGCTGCAATTTTTCCTGACGCGCCATCTCCACAGCCTGCAGGGAGCTCACAATATTGTTTTGTTAACGTCCTTAATCCGGCGGTTATTTATTACTTTGCGATCAAAGCATTTGATGAAAATAATAATGCTAATCAGGTTTCAAATTCTCCGGCGGGAAAAATCGTTTATCAAATTAATACAGGGGCCTGTCATAATTGCAGTAACTGTATTTATGACTGCGATGAAAATGCGATCTTACAGGGACCGGGATATAAATATATAGACGCAGATCTCTGTCAGACTTGCGGGGATTGTAGCTGTCCGTATAATCTCATCTATAAAGCAGTTATAGCATATTAATCTTTATGAGGAATTATGAAAACAAAATTTTTGTTATTAATCATCATTACTACCTTTTCTCTTTTTGCGATAACTATTAGTAATATTTTTGTAGAATCGAATTCTTGTGTGGGATGTGAAGATTGCATAAATGTATGTCCTACAAATGCAATTGAAATAATAAACGGGAAAGCAGTTATTGATGCTAATTTGTGTATAGATTGTGAAATATGTATTACAAGTTGCACTTATAAGGCGATCAGAAATAACAAATGAAAAAAATAATCGTACTTACTATAACGGCAGTAATTCTTTTACTTTTCATAAGTTGTGACCGAATAAATAACCCGGAATATAATGTTGATAAATCATCTTGCAATTCTTGTGGCTCATGTTTAAGTATTTGTCCCAGAGATGCGGTTGATATTGGTCAGGATGGAAAAGCAATAATTGATCAGACAAAATGTAATCAGTGTGGAAAGTGCATCGCCATTTGCCCGCAACAGGCAATATTTTAAAGGCACATCTTTATGAAAAGAAGCTTTGGAATTTTGCTCATTGTTGTAATTTTGATTACACCTGTTTTAGCATTAACGAACTGGTCACAACTATCGTTAAGATATTTTTCAATTATTTCCGGGGATGGAATAGAGATCATGACTGGCGCATCTCAAGATGCTGATAAAATTAATACTAAAGGTAAATTAGGAACTTTGTATCAGCATGAATTAACAGGAAAGATCAATAATAATCTCACTTTTGATATTTCTGTAGATATTTTTTATTCCGAAAAAAGCCATGAACTACGTACTTCCTTTCTTACAAATAATTTAAATCTGGGTCTGCTTTATCGCGGAAGCAAGACAAATCTCATATTAAAATTCAGTAATCGTAATTATGATCCTAATCAGACTAATTATTTGAATCTCCCCGGCTTGAGCAATGATACACAACAGCAAAGTGTTTTTAATACCTATATGCAGTTTGATCATGATTTTGGTAAGGTTGATTTGGATATTTATACAAATTTACGTGATCTTGAATATAAATATTTGGTTTATGAAGTTGATAACATCAGGGACGAAGAAGATGACGAATTTGAAACTTATTCGGCTAGTGATTATGATTTATATTCTGATCTCAAGCTTTCGATGTCAATTTTCGAAAATCTAAAAATTTTTAGTAGAACTCAATACAAGAATGATTTAAATCCAACAGATCTTTTCGATCAAATTAACTTGGGCGGTGGTTTCCAATATCACAACACTGCTGATCTCTTCAGTTCTTTAAAGTCAGAAGTGTATTATTATTATGATTTTTCTAAATTCAGGAATAATGAACTAGATCACAATTTAAGCATGAAAATACGATATACAAGAAGATTTCTAAATGGGTTTAATGGGTTTGTTTCTTATATTAACCGTTCATGCTATGATACAGACACAGCACGAATTTATCGAGTATCGAATATGTTGAGACTACATATTATGTATTCTTATTTCCTTACTCATCAAAAAAATTCCTCTATTCTTTTGGGAGTTAAATATAATGCGGAAAATGAAGGTACTTTCGGATTTCTGGAGCAAACTCAATATCTAATTAAGAATATTTATTCAACAGCAAAAGTTCAATACTCACCGGATAATTTCACATCCTATTCAATAAAATTGGAATTCTATCTTAATCCGTTACAATCGATATGGATAAAAGATGAATATCAAGATTTCTTCAATCTACAAAGGCAAAACTTATTGTTAGTTGGCTCTACCGTGATTTTTTAATAAAGGACTAAAAATGATTAAAACACTTATTGAAGGTACAATCCTGGGACTTACGACAGGTACTGCATGTCTTGTTACCTGTACACCAATCTATTTGCCGTATTTGATATCAGAGGATAGGAATCTCGGTAAAGGCATTTTGGCAGTTTTAGAAATATCAGCTGGTAGATTTATTGCCTACCTAGCTTTCGGAGCAGTTGCAGGTTATACAGGAGCACAAATTGCTTCTGTTAATCGTGAGTTATTTACTTCGATTGCTTACATTTTGCTATCAGCTTATCTGGTTCTTTCTGCTATCAGAACAAATCGGAAAGTAAAACATTGTCACGTTCCTAAATTATCCAGATTTACCAAAAATGGGTTCATTCTTGGTATTCTCACTGGTATAAATTTCTGTCCATCTTTTCTTATAGCACTATCAAAAGCGGTTGATCTGGGAGGTGCCATAAGTGGCATGCTGCTATTTCTAGGTTTTTTTGCCGGGACTTCGGTTTTTCTGATTCCGCTTGCTTTCATTGGTCAAATATCAAAAGTCAATAAAATGAAAATAATTGCACAATACGCTTCAATCCTTGTGGCTATATGGTTTACATTTGCAGGGATAAAAGGGTTAGTTCACTTTGCTGAACATCACAAATTAGAATCTCAACCGGCAAGATTAGTAGAGGCTTTTAATCCGAAAGTTCCATTGGCTGTAATTGCCTCTGATCCAAATTCGGTTTATTTTTCAAACTTACGGGATTCATTAAGAAAATATACACCAAATGAAGTTCATTATTTTCCTTATAGTTCTGCAGTTCTCGACTCACTTAAAAGGTTTGATGATATTGTTTTAGTAATTGATTTAACAGTGGCTGGAAATGAATTTGATAATTACGATTATTTTCTAGTCGAACCGGATTACAATTTGTCCAGAATGTTAAAATTTATGAAATTCTATACTTTTAAAACTCGAAATCATTTGCATTGGGAATTTATAGAAAAAGAAAAATAACTGGAGAACTTAACCCTACACTCCTTTTTTATCTTTATCCCAAATAATTTTGTGCAATTGTATCTGCATTCTAACAGGAAGTTTATCTTCTGTGATCCATTTAGCCAAATCTTGAAGATCCAACCTGTCAGAAACTGCTGAAAAAAGAATTTTGTAGTTTTTCAATCCATTCAAAAAAATAAAATTCTTTGCCCAATTATAATCAAAATAAGAAGAAAGCACAAATTTTGTCTCGTCTTTTGCTTTATTAATGAAATTGAGATTACTAAGCAGGAAACTTTTACCTTCTCCACTGTCGGGGCATTTCACATCAATTATTTTCACTACATGATGCGGCACATCTTTGAGTGACTGCGATCCGTTTGTTTCCAATAAAACAAAATACCCATTTGCGTCTAATTGGCTCATCAGCTCGTATACTTCAGATTGCAAAAGTGGTTCACCGCCGGTAATTTCAACCAACTTTACAGGATCGTATTGCTTGATTTTAGTAATGATATTGTTAATGGAAAATTTTTCTCCACTTTCATAACTATATTTAGTGTCGCAATAATTGCATCTAAGATTACAGCCAGATAAACGAATAAAGATACAAGGTAAGCCTGTGTAGGATGATTCACCCTGAATACTGCAAAAAATTTCTGAAACTACTAACACTTCATTGTATAAATTCATACTATGCCTTGAAGTTATTTAATTAATATTAAAAGGTAAATATGGAAATGGTTTCTTGTATCCGAGCTGTTTATTAAAAGAAGCAACGATTTTCTCTGGATGACCTAAAACAAATTTATCATTTCTAAAGAAAAAATAATTGTTATGATCAACATCAAATTGTTTTAAAAAATTAGTGTTACCATAAATTGGGCTGCCTTTGTGGATCAAGAGTTCTATATCTTCCATTTTAGTAGAAAGTAGATTTTCAAATGGATCTTTTTTATTTTTCCTGATCAGAAGTAGATTTGATGTTTCCTTTTCGATAGTGCCGCAATCAGGAGCTAATTTAAGCGCCTTCACAGCATTGATCGTTATCATATTAAATATTTGTTTTAAGGGTATGTCAGGAAATTTTTCATGAGCAAATTGAAATTCTTCTAGAAGGTTTACTGAACCGGACATGGTGGAATCCGTTCCCAGTACAACATTTACTTTATATTCAAGACAGGCATCAATATCAAGGGTTTTACCAATCAGATAAAAATTTGAATTTGGACACCAGCAAATAGACGCTCCTGCTTGAGCACATTCTTTGATTTGATCCCTGGTTAAGGCTATTCCATGTATCAAAAGCGTGTTTGGTTTAAGAAGATCAAGTTTTTTTAATTTTGGGAAACATTCAGCTGCAGTTTTATCTGTTCCTTCACCAAGATGAATAATAAAAGGTAATTTCCCGCCAGATTTCTTATATTCTGTTTGGGCATTTTCACCTCCCCACCAATTACCTAATGATAAAGAATGCAATTGAGTATATTCCTTCAAAACTTCGATAGGAGTATTTTGATAATACTTTGGTTTCTGCCTGGGGATGTGATCTTGAACGATTGTGCATCCAGAAAAAAGATTCTTGTATATTCCTAACAAAACTATTTGATAAGCAGTTGGATCAGTCAGATCAAAAGAACCATCATTTATCCAGATTTTATTTCGTTCCAGAAAAGATTCAGTTTTTTTCATATCTTCAACCCAAGCGTTTACATTTGTGTAAGTATGGCCAAATCCTGCTTTTGGGTACCAATTGCTGATCAAATGATCATGGCTGTTTATGAAGGGCGGATAAGCTATAGAATTTTTACAATCAAAATGTTTGCCGCCTTGTTTTAATACCGGACTGTTAATTCTGATGTTTATATTGGTCAGTATTTTTTCGGAGTTACAAACACAAGAATCAACTAATAAGTTCATTTTATTTTAATTTTTTCGTAAGTTGTGGGACAACTTCAAATAGATCTCCAACTAATCCCAGATCTGCTACCCTGAAAATAGGTGCATCCGGGTCTTTATTTATAGCTATTATATAATCAGATGATTGCATACCAGCTAAATGTTGTATTGCGCCAGATATACCTACAGCAATATAGATTTTTGGCTTTATTGTTTTACCTGTTTGCCCTACTTGGTGAGGATATGATATCCAATCAGCATCGACGGAAGCTCTTGAGGCTCCGACTGCTGCATTTATTGCTTTAGCAAATTCTTTAATTATTCTGAAATTCTCTTTTTTCTTCAGTCCTCTACCGCCGGAAACTACAAGATCTGCTTCAGTAAGATTTACAGTTTGAGTTTTATCTTTTACAAACTCCAAAAATTTTGTGTCATCTTTCAAAGCTGAAAGGTCAATTGATTCTAAGATTATTTTTCCTTCTCGGCTGTCATCTTTTTCTAATGGATCCATAACTTTATGGCGTACAGTCGCCATTTGTGGAAGATGATTAGGAGTAACTATTGTTGCTAATATATTACCGCCAAATGCAGGTCGGGTTTGCTGCAGATTATTTGTATCAGATTCAATTTCTAAACCTGTGCAATCGGCTGTTAAACCGGTTTGAAGTTCTATAGCAACCCTTGGAATAAAAGACCGTCCCATCACTGATGCGCCGGAAAGAATTATTTCCGGTTTGTATTTTTTAGCTAGATCCGACATAACTTCAGTGTATGGCAGATCAAGAAAATGTTCTAACTTTTTATCATCGACACAAATTACTTTATCAGCGCCATAAGAAATTAGTTCTTGAGGTAGATCTTTGAGATTATATCCTAAAATAACGGCAGTTAATTCACAATTAAGTTGCTGCGCCAGATCACTTCCCTTCCCAAGCAGTTCAAAAACTACCGGAGCGATTTCATTATTCTTTTGCTCGGCAAAGACCCAAATACCTTTGTACTGGCTACGATCGATTTTTTTCTGTCCAAATTTACGAATTATTATTGCGTCAAATGAGCAGGCACTAACACAAGCTCCGCAAAGAGTACATTTATCAACGTCTATTTCGGCTATTTTATCTCTTATTACTATGGCATCATAGGCGCAAGCCTTTAAACATAATTTACATCCAACACACTTATCCCGGATTACTTCAATCATTTATTTTACCTTTCTGTTCTAAAATTATGAAATTAAGATAAAAAATTAACTTCAGGCGTCAAGTTTAATTTATTTCAATTATTAATTATAAGAAATGATTGACACATTAGCAGTTTGTCTAGGTTTGTAATCATCTTTAGTCCAATTTAAGGAAGGTAATTAGGTGTCGAACAAACAGGAGCTTATTAGAAATTTTTGTATCATTGCTCATATTGATCATGGTAAATCTACCTTGGCTGATAGGATGTTGGAGATAGCTAAAATTGTAGATATGGGTTCTCATGATGCATTAGTTCTTGATGATATGGAATTGGAAAAAGAACGTGGAATCACTATAAAATCTCATGCAATTCGTATGGAGCATAAGAAAGACGGCAAAACTTACATTCTGAATTTGATTGATACTCCCGGACATGTTGACTTTTCCTATGAAGTATCTAGAAGTTTAGCTTCCTGTGATGGAACACTCTTACTTGTCGACGCTTCCCAGGGTATAGAGGCTCAGACTATGAGTAATATGTATTTAGCTCTGGAGAATGAACTTGAGATTATTCCTGTTATCAATAAGATCGACCTGGCAAAATCAGATGTTGAAGGTACTGAACATGACATTATCGAAAATATAGGCGTCTCTGCCGAGAATATTTATAAAATAAGTGCTAAAACCGGTGAGGGAGTAGAAGAGTTGATTGATGGGCTAATTGAGCACATACCGCCACCAACCGGCTCTTATGAAAAGCCGACAAAAGCACTGATCTTTGACTCATATTTTGATAAATATCGGGGCGTGATCATTTTAATAAGAATTTTTGATGGTAAATTGAAAAGAAATGAAAGCATTAAATTACTTTCTACAAATAAGGAATATACAATTGAAGAAATTGGTTACCTGGGTCTGAAGAAAATTCCAACTAAAGAGCTTGGAACAGGTGAAGTTGGCTATATAATTGCTAACATAAAGGATATCTCTGATGCTAGAGTAGGGGAAACGATAACAACTTCCCTGAATGGATGTAAGGAAGCATTACCGGGATTTGAAGAACCGAAGCCAATGGTATATAGCGGTGTATTCCCACTCGATAAAGATGATCATGAAGATCTTAGAGATGCCCTAGGGAAATTGAAATTGAATGATGCTTCTCTCACTTACGAACCGGAAAGTTCTCTGGCGTTAGGTTTCGGTTTTCGCTGTGGTTTTTTGGGGATGCTGCATCTGGAAATTGTGAAAGAGAGATTATTGAGAGAATACAATGTACCAATAATCACAACTACTCCGAGTGTGAAATTTCTGATTAATTTAGAAAATGGAACTCAAAAAATAATCTATAACCCCATTGATATGCCTGATCCTTCCTTTATAGATAGTATCGAAGAACCGATCATGGATATAGAGATAATTGTTCCCAGTGACTGGATTGGCAATATAATGACCTTAGTTCAGGAACGCCGCGGTATTCAAAAAGATATGCAGTATATTGATGAAAAAAGAGTCTCAATACATTATGAAATGCCGCTTTTAGAAATAATCTTTGATTTTTACGACAGACTTAAATCGTTAAGCCGCGGATATGCTTCATTAGATTATTCTTTTAAAGAGTTTCGCAAAGCTGATGTTGTGAAAGTAGACGTGATGATCAATAGTGAACGAGTTGACGCGATGTCATTCATTTGTCATGCCGATAAAGCTTACAATTGGGGTAAAAGTGTTACAGAAAAATTGAAGGAAGTTATTCCGAAACAACAATATAAAGTAGCTCTTCAAGCTAGTATTGGAGCAAAGATCATTGCCAGAAGTACGATCAGTGCACTTAGGAAAAACGTGACTGCCAAATGTTACGGCGGTGATATTACCAGAAAGCGTAAGTTACTGGAAAAACAAAAAGAAGGAAAAAAACGTATGAAAGAAATTGGTTCCGTGGAAGTTCCGCAGGAAGCTTTTTTGGAGGTCCTTAAAGCTGATAGAGGATAACTTATCAGAGGAGGTAGATCAATGAAAATCAAAACAGTTTTAATATTATTTATTTTGCTTGTCTTCCTGATCATATTATTTCAAAATTTAGAGGTTGTTCCTATTCAATTACTTTTCTGGAAGATCCAGATTGCACGCGTGATCTTGTTACCATTGACATTGATTCTGGGAATGCTTATTGGCTATTTGATTACAAAGTCAAAAAAGAAAAAAGATATTGATTGAAGGCAGCTCAGTACTGAGAATTAGTTTCCAAAATTCTATTTCCCATATTTTTCCAGATAAAAATTACGCATTTTATTTATATCAGCAATGGAAAGTTCAACTGCTCCGCCCAAGGCTTGAGCAAGAATAATTGCCTGTGCAGATTTCTCAACTATTTGTGTTATTTTGAAAGCTTCCGCTAAATTACCCGCCACAGATACTAATCCATGATTAGCTAATAAGCACGCTGATCTTTCTGCCAGAGCAATTATTGCAGCTGCTGCTAGTTCCTTAGTAGCAGGGAGATGATAATCAGCTATATTCACATAACCGCCAACAACCTGGATCAAATCTTCACAAACTGCCGGTATAGGCTTTCTGGCAATAGCAAAACTCGTACTGAAAACTCCATGTGTATGTATGACAGCGTTAGCTTTTTTCTTCAATCTATAAATTTCAGAATGCAGTAATATCTCAGTTGAAGGTTTTTTGTTTCCTTCTATAACATTACAATTAAGATCAACAATTACAATATGCTCCTCAGACATTTCTTTATAGGGAATTGCGGAAGGAGTTATAGCAAAAATATTTTCATCAAATCTTCTTGATATGTTGCCCCAAGTTCCTAAATTATATCCTTCAGATGCTATTTTCATACTCATTTCAGATACAATTTTTTTGATTTTATCAAATTTCATAATTCCTCTACCGATGCTACTTAATATTTTTAATAAAAGGGGGTTTAATTATTCCTTTCTCTGTGATTATGGCTGTAATGTTACTGGCGGGAGTAATATCAAAAGCTGGATTATATACATTGAAATCATTGGGAGCAATTTGCATTCCATTAATATGTGTGATCTCTGTTGGATCTCTTTCCTCGATCTCGATCGAGTTACCACTACCGAGGTTAAAATCAAAAGTTGAAGTAGGAGCTACAATATAAAATGGGGTATTATATGATTTAGCGATTTCTGAAAGCATGAATGTTCCGATTTTATTTGCACTATCACCATTTGTAGCTATTCTGTCTGCTCCGACTAATATCAGATCGATTCTGTTATTCTTGATTAAAGAAGCAGCTGCATTATCTGCTATTAGTGTTGCCGGTATCCCCTCCTGAGCCAATTCCCATGCTGTGAGCTTGGCTCCTTGCAAGCGCGGTCTGGTTTCATCAACAAAAACATGAATTGCTTTCCCAGAGGCAAATGCAGACCGCACAACACCTAAAGCTGTACCATATTCTACAGTAGCGAGTGAACCTGTATTACAGTGGGTCAGAATATTAGATTTTTGAGGAACAATCGAGTTTCCGATTTTTCCGATCAGTTTATTTGTCATTACATCTTCGGCTGAAATTTTATCAGCTTCAAATTTTAATCTTTCAAATATCTGTTTTGGCTCGGAATCTTGATCTATCAAGCTCTGCATTCGTGTAATAGACCAGGTAAGGTTAACCGCCGTCGGTCGTGATTTACTTAGAATATAACATGCCTTTTGTAATTCTGAAAAAAATTTATGTCTGGGGAATTCCATAAATTCTAGGGCTGCTAAAACAACACCATAAGCTGCTGTTACTCCTATGGCTGGAGCTCCACGAATAACCATTTTGGCAATTGCAAATTCTGCTTCTCTGAAATTTGAACAAACAAAAGTTTCAAATTTGCCAGGTAAAAATCGCTGATCAATTAAAAATAATTTATTCTCTTTGAATTCTAAAGAACGGATAGGATCTTTCATTATCAACCTCTATAATAGAATTTACAATTGGATAAAAGCTCACATAGATGCTAAATGTCAATAAAATCGTATCAAAAAAACTATAAAACAGTTCAAAATAAATTCTATTTTATTAGCGAATAAGAAACTTGACATTCATCCTTGATGATTTTTTTTAGTTAAAATTAATTAATAAATAATATTAATAATTTATAAAAAAAACGGAGGTTTATTAATGGTACCATCAATCTGGTTTGTTGCTCCTCTTGGTGCGGTAACTGCTTTGATCTTTGCTTTTATTTTATTTAAAAGTGTAAAGAGAGCAGATGAAGGAACTCAGATTATGAAAAAAATTGCAAAGCATGTTAGAGAAGGTGCTTTTGCATATCTGAAACAGCAATATAAAGGGGTGACAATATTCTTTATTTTTGCATTTATTTTATTCAACATAATGGCTTGGGTACTGCATGTACTTCATCCTTTAATTCCCTGGGCATTTCTTACGGGAGGATTTTTCAGTGGTTTGGCTGGTTTTATCGGTATGAATGCTGCTACATTAGCTTCCAATAGAACAGCTCAAGGCGCTTCTGTAAGCTTGAATAAAGGATTGAAAGTTGCCTTTAACGGTGGCGCAGTTATGGGACTTACAGTTGTTGGTCTAGCACTTATAGACATATCTGCCTGGTTCTTTATCTTAAGATGGTGGAGTATGACACATCCAGAAACTATGAATTTACACACAATAACTGTAATAATGCTTAGTTTCGGAATGGGAGCTTCCACGCAAGCACTATTTGCTCGTTTAGGCGGTGGAATTTATACCAAAGCGGCAGATGTCGGAGCAGATCTTGTTGGTAAAGTTGAAGCAGGAATTCCGGAAGATGATCCACGTAATCCAGCAACGATTGCTGATAATGTTGGCGATAATGTGGGTGATGTAGCAGGAATGGGCGCAGATCTTTATGAATCTTATGCTGGATCAATTCTCGCAACAGCTGCGCTTGGCATGGCCGCAGTGGCACAAGTTTTTGGACATCAGAGTGAATGGGCTATTAGATTTGTAACTGCGCCAATGGTATTGGCTGGAGTTGGAGCATTCCTATCTATTATTGGGATTTATCTGGTTTCTACTAAAGAAGATGCAGGAACTAAAGAACTGATGTTCGCTCTGAATAAAGGAGTTTATGGAAGCTCAATTCTCATTGCAGTTGTAGCTTTCTTTGTAACTAAGTTTATGCTTCCTGCAGAATATGCCTTAGGAGTATTCTTTGCTAGTATTATAGGTTTAGCAGCAGGTGTTTTGATTGGTTATTTTACCGAGAGGGCAACATCTGATGCCTATAGCCCGACTCGCGGTATAGCAAAACAAGCTGAATTTGGACCCGCAACAGTGTTAATTGACGGTCTAGCTGTTGGTATGAAATCTACAGCAGCCCCGGTGATAGTGATCGGACTTGCTATCTTAGCAGCTTTTAGTGCAAGTCATGGTTTTACTACTCCGGAAATGGGGCTTTATGGTATCGGTTTCGGTGCTGTGGGAATGTTGGCTACTTTAGGTGTGACACTAGCTATGGATGCCTTTGGACCAATTGCTGATAATGCCGGTGGGAATGCTGAAATGAGTAATTTACCTAAAGAAGTTCGTAAAAGAACTGATGCACTCGATTCTGTTGGTAATACTACTGCAGCAACTGGTAAAGGTTTTGCTATCGGATCTGCTGCTCTAACCGCAATGGCACTTTTGGCCGCATATTTGGAAGAAGTACGTACCGGGCTTATATTAGCTGGACAAAAAGTTATGTTAATTGTAATGGCTAATGGGGAATCATTTCCGGTAGAAACTGCTAAAGCAACTATTGCGGATTTCATGAGTTTCTATAATATAAATCTGATGAACCCGAAATTCCTAATTGGAATATTTATGGGAGCAATGGTTACTTTCGTGTTTGCTGCCTTAACCATGAAAGCAGTTGGTAGAGCAGCCGGGGCAATGGTTGGAGAAGTTCGCCGTCAGTTCAAAGAGATACCAGGAATTCTAGAAGGGAAAGCTGAACCGGAATATGCAAAATGTGTTGAAATATCAACGAAAGGTGCTCAGAAAGAGATGGTAGCTCCTGCTATGCTTGGGATATTTACACCAATTGTAGTTGGCCTGATACTTGGTGTTGCTGGTGTAATGGGTGTTTTAACCGGCGGTCTTACAACAGGATTTGTACTTGCTATTATGATGAATAATGCCGGTGGTGCTTGGGATAATGCTAAAAAATATGTCGAATCCGGCGCTCATGGCGGTAAAGGCTCAGATTATCATAAAGCGACTGTAGTAGGCGACACGGTTGGCGATCCATTCAAAGATACATCCGGTCCTTCAATTAATATCTTGATTAAATTGATGAGTATGGTTAGTATTGTTTTTGCCGGCTTGATAGTAGCGTACTCTCCGATTATTGAGGGACTTTACAGCGGTAAAAAAGAGAAAAAGGAAATTAATATTAAACTAGATGAAGAAATTATTGAAGACGAAAATTCGATTATGGAAGTTTCTGAATAATTTTATTCATGATGATCTATCAGAAAAAAGACGAGGCCAGCCTCGTCTTTTTTTAACTAAATTATGAAGTTCAATAAATTAATATTCACTTTTTTCATTTTTCTGGCACTGCCTTTGCATTCGCAAGCTAAAGTAGGATTAGCTCTTAGTGGCGGTGGTGCGAGGGGATTAGCACATGTAGGAATTTTAAAAGTTATTGATGAACTGGATATTCAGGTTGATTATATTTCCGGAACAAGCATGGGAGCAGTTGTCGGTGGATTATATGCAATGGGATATTCAGCTAATGAAATAGAGGACATGATATTTGCAAACAATTTTAACGCAATGCTGGATGAATCGGTATCCCGAAAAGATCAAAGCATAAGTCAAAAGAGGTGGATGCCCTATGCTAATATATACTTTAATCTTAATAATAAATTCAAGCCGAGTTTGCCCGAGGCTCTATTTTCCGGATCAAGACTAATAAATAAATTATTCGATTTTACATATCCTGCCGCAGGTATAACGGATTTTAAAAAACTTCCAATTGAATTCAATTGCGTTGCGACTAATATAATTACAGGTGAAATGAAAGTTTTTGATAAGGGAAATCTGCACGAAGTGATCCGAGCATCAATGTCAGCACCATCCATTTTTGAGCCTATGAAAATAGAGAACGAACTTTATATTGATGGAGGTATCAGAGCTAATCTACCTAGTGAAATTGTGAAAAATATGGGAGCGGATTTAGTTGTAGGTTTTCAATTGAATTCAGATCTGAGGACAGAAAAAAAATTGAATAATTTGATCACAATTGTTGACCAAACTATTAATTTTAGTATGAACGATAATGTCAGACAATCTACAGAACTTTGTGATATTTTGATCAAGCCTAAAATTCCTGATCTGAATAATTATAATTTTAATAATATCAAAGAAATAATTCAGTTAGGAGAAATAGCAGCAAGACAGCATATTAATGAGTTGAACAAGCTTCCTAAGCGTATACAAAGCAAGACTTTAAAAGCAACACCGCATACAATCGCCTTTAATAAAATATCAGTTGAAGGAAATGAATATCTTAGTTCGGCAAAAATAAAAGAATTTGTTGGTCTTAAAAAAAATAAAATGTATTCTAAAAGAGATATTCTAAGAGCCATTGATTCTGCTTATAATTCTCAATTGTTTAGGTATATTTACCCTGTCGTAAACTTGGCGGAAGAGCAATATCAACTTATTTTGAAAGTCAAAGAGAAATCAAGAAAACGACTTGGATTAGCTTTTTTTTCCAACACCCATGAAGAAGTAGCGATTGGATTAACTTTGGAATTGAATAATTATCTTCAGCATAATTCTAAGTTACTGTTTAATACAGTCGTGGGCAAAAAAAATGAAGTAAATCTGGATTATGTAAAGAATTTCGGTAAGCATTGGGGAGTTTATTATCGCATATTCCCATACGTTAAGGAGCAAACTTTGTATTCTTATGGAGAAGATCATACTAAAACTAATAGTGTATTTTCGGTAGAATACGGGGCAACTAGCGGAGTTGGACTTTTCGCAATGAGCTCAATTGTGGCAGAATTGTACGGGTATACTTTTAGATCCAGATTATATAAGAATATTGGAGAATTTGAGGAGAGAGAATTTTATTCCTCAGGTCTTGGGGTAAAGGTCTATCACGAAAACCTAGATGATTATATATTTCCTATGCAGGGTAGTCAGCTACTAGCTAAACTGTCCACTGCCAGAAAAGATATCTATAGTAGAGTTGGAAATAAAAAGTTTTATACAAAACTTAAAATAATTTTACCATTCAAAAAAGGTTTTTCCGTGAAATATCAATTTGAATACGGATCTCATTTTGATAGTAGTGAAGAGAAATATGATCCATTCTACATCGGCGGTATTGACAGTTTTATGGGACTGAGTCCGGGAGAAAAGAGTGCAGCTATTTTTAAAGTAAATACGATTGCTTTAAGGATCAATCCTATAAAAAATATGTTCTGTGACCTCCAATTCAATGTGTTGCAGCTTGGAAATGTGGATTACTGGTTGCCACAGGACGCACTTGATAAAGCAATCGGAATGAAAATTGGCTATCGTACTATGGTCAGCTCAATTAGATTGGGAGCCGCAATTGATGATGATGAGCAAAAATATTTTTACTTTTCTCTAGGGTATAATTTTGATCCGTTTGAATTTTCACGCAGATAGTTCAGGAGCGATATCAAATTGAAAAATAATCACTTAATAATCACTAAAATCATTGACCTTATCAGCTCCAATTTTTTTTCTACTACAACATTGGAGGATTAATGGCAAAAACAGTTAAATCGCTAGAAAAAAATATTTCAGGGAATCTGCCAGTGATTCCACTCAGAAATCTATTGATAGCACCAAATACAATTACACCGCTTTTAGTTGGCAGGACATTTTCTATCAATGCCGCTGAAACAGCTTTAGTAAGTGATAGAAAAATTATTTGCGTAGCCCAGAAACGTGATCCGATGTCCGATGAGGATCCAAAAGCTAAAGATCTTTATCGGGTTGGTACTTTATCTTCTGTTCTTCAAGTAATGAAACTTCCTGATGGGAATTTCCGTTTACTTATTGAAGGAGAAAAACGCATTTCAATTGAGAAATATCGCAGAAAAAAGAAATATTTAACTGCTGATTATGTCGGTCAGGATAAACTTCTTAAGGAAAGTCAACTGGAAGTAGAAGCACTCATGCGATCTTTTAGAAGGGCATTTAAAAGTTACGTAGACTTGAATAAATCTATTCCAGAAGAAGCCATGATCCCCTTAACAGAAGCTGAGAGCCCGGAAGAATTCTTTTACTACGCACTTTCGAATACTCAAATAGAGATAAGCAAAAAGCAACAACTTTTTGAGCTTACAGACTTATTCGAATCAATCTCCAAATTATACAGGATAGTTATTGAAGAGATCCAAATATTGAAACTGGAAGATAAAATCGATGGAACTGTGAAAAGCAAATTAAGTAAGCTACAAAGAGAGTATTACTTAAATGAGCAATTAAAAGCTATTCACAAAGAGTTGGGAATTACCAAAGAAGATAAAATAGAATTAATTGAATTTAAAAAGAAATTAAGAAAAATAAATCTGAGTGAGCAGGCAAAAAAGAAAGCTGAGAATGAATTAAAACGGTTTGCCCACATGAATTCCTATTCTCCGGAATATTCTGTTACCCATACTTATCTAAATTGGATGTTGGATCTTCCCTGGGAAGAACCTAAAATTAAAGAACTTGATCTCATCACTGCGCAAAAGATCCTGGATGAAGATCATTATGGATTGATAAAGGTTAAAGAAAGGATTCTGGAATATCTTGCTGTAGTTAAACTTGCAGAAAAGATCAAGGGTCAAATCCTTTGTTTTGTAGGTCCTCCAGGAGTTGGGAAGACCTCTTTGGGTAAATCGATAGCACGTGCCATGGATAGAAAATTTGTGCGGTTATCGCTGGGCGGTGTTCGTGATGAAGCTGAGATAAGAGGACATAGAAGAACCTATGTCGGTGCTTTGCCCGGAGTTATCATTCAAAGCATGAAAAAAGCCGGAACAACAAATCCGCTGATTATGATGGACGAAATTGATAAAATGAGCAGTGATTTCAGAGGTGATCCTGCATCAGCTTTACTTGAAGTATTAGATCCTGAACAAAATGATTCTTTCCGAGACCATTACCTTGATTTTGAATATGATCTGTCTCAGGTAATCTTCATAACAACTGCAAATACTCTAAATTCAATTCCTCAACCTTTACTGGACAGGATGGAAGTTATTGAAATCCCAGGTTATACAGCCTATGAAAAGATCCATATTGCTACTAAACATTTAGTACCAAAAGTTCTCCAAGAACATGATCTGAAAGGGAAAGTTAAAATTACATACTCGAAAAAGACTTTGGAAAAGATAATAAAATTATATACTAGAGAAGCAGGGGTACGTAGTTTAGAGAGACAGATCGCCAAAATCCTGAGAAAGATCGCTAAGAAAAACGTTGAAGGTAAATTGAAGGGGCTTGTTTCAGTTAAAGATAAAGATCTGGAAGAATATCTGGGTATTCCAAAGCACTTATATTCCGAAGTTAACAGAAAAAATTCTGTTGGTTTGGTAACCGGACTTGCCTGGACACAATTTGGGGGAGAAACACTTCAAATAGAAGTTATCAAAGTTAAAGGAAAAGGCAATCTTAAGCTTACCGGGCAATTGGGCGATGTTATGCAGGAATCGGCTCAAGCTGCTTTTAGTTATGCCAGGCTCCATGCTAAAAAATTTCAAATTGATGAAGATTTTTATAAAAAATGCGATCTTCATCTTCATATCCCGGAGGGTGCGATTCCAAAAGATGGTCCCTCTGCAGGCGTTACACTAGTTACTGCTATAATATCAATCTTATCGGGCAGAAAAGTAAAACACAATTATGCCATGACGGGAGAAATTACACTTTCAGGGAAAGTGCTTCCAATAGGCGGATTAGCAGAAAAATTAATAGCTGCAAAAAGAGCAAAAATTAAAAATGTTATCATACCGAGAAAAAACGAACCATCATTAACAGAAGTCAACGACGAGATTAAAAAAGGCTTAAATATAATCCTAGTTGAAAGGATAGAAGAAGTTTTGGAGATAGTTCTTAATTAGGTAGGAACTATGGACTTTTCATTAGAAAATCGTGAAACTCTGTTGGATGGGAGCACAAGATTGATAATTCAAATGCCGGCTAGCGAACTTATTTATTTTGGATATATCATCGAATCTTTTGAAGGTTGGTGCAATTATACTACGCCCAGTAGAAAAGAACCATATCTTCAAGTTGATGTTACACGAGATTACCTAGGGAATTTTGATAAGCTGTTACAATTTCTTTCTAACTGGGAACTCTGACCTGGTAGAAATTAAGTTTGTACTGAAAGATTTGTAGAACACAATTTTCAAACAAAAAAACATAAATTTATACTCGAAAATCTTGAAACAGTTTCTTTAATTGCAATTCTCAATTCTCATCGTTTAAGTGATGAAATTAAATAACATAACATCCGCATCTAGTGGGATGATCCTGAACCATTTGATTTGAATTTACTTTTCGGATAAGCCATAAAACCAAGAGATCACCTCCAGCTAAGATAGTAAAAACAATTCCGTAGATCATTAACCAACCTATACCCAAGATCAGTGCAATAAAAGCCGGGATAATACCTAAAACGATTGCTGGTAAAAGTAAGGCTATGAGGTAAATTTTTGCTTTTACAGCAATTTTGCAGTGAGCAAAGGGGGCAATATATTTCCACTTTATTCCGATCTTGATCTTGGTAACACTGATCTTACCAAAGATGATAAAACCAATTGCGTGAAGTAGTTCGTGCAAAAAAGAACCCAGAACGACGGCTATGATAAAATACAACAGATTATGATAAATGGAGAAAATTCCCTTATTTATTGTTTGAGCGCCCCAAATAAAATAGAATGGCAGGATCAGGATCAAGATAGATAATAATACTATTGGGAGAGCTCCGAAATTAGCTGTTAGTGCAGAGATAGAAAGATCTTTCATAGTTTAATTAAATAATTCATAACCAAACATTAAATAAATTTCCGAATCAATTCCTGAGATTGGCCCTCGGTTTATACGACCCAACCTAATGAGTATTCCATTTGAATTTCTGAGTTTAATTTCATATGATAAAATTGGCCGTCTATTCTCGGATTGTGACCAGTAAACATCCATACCCCATTGCTCAGAGGCATAATGAAATCCTATCAAAGGTCTGTGAATTGTGGTGCGAATTTCAGAAGAAATCTTGCTGTCTTCAATTTCTATTTCTGTCCGTTTGATACCTCCATAAAATCCATAAATGAAATAGGAATTTCTGCTAGTAAAACTTGTAAAATTATGAATATATCCGCTATAAGTTTTAAGTTGTTTAAATCTATTATCTATGCTGTATACTTTTTGAAATGATGATCCTCCAATACCAACTCCTTCGAAGATACTGAAAAAATAGCATTGAGTTTGAAGTCCCATAATAGGTTGCTCTAATCTATATTTTGGGTATTTCGCATAATAAACTACTGTATTTAATGATAATTGATATTTCATCTGTTCTGCTACTAGATCAACCGTAAGTAAGATCAGTATAGTTAAGAAAGAGATTTTAATTTTTTTCATGGATAATGTCTCAATTAATATGAGATAAAATCTTTTTCAAATGGATCCTATTTTCCATTTCTAATTCTTTCTTTTCAAGATCCTGAATAATAAAGCCATCTGAAAGTAAAAACGACAGCATCGCCTTATATTTATTTCGGGTTTTGATATTAATTGCATCAAAACCTTTTCTTTGCGCCCAATTTCGTTGCCTTTGAAACAATTCTTTTGCAATATGATTTCTTCGGAATTGTGGTAATACACCACCCATCCAGGAATAAAAAGAGTTATTTATAGAATATCCAACTAAAAAACCAGCTTCTTCTCCCTGCCAATAGGCAATAGAAATAAGACTATCTGTATCTTTCAGTCTCTTCATATATTCAATCTCGCTATATGGATCTTCTAACTCAGGAATTTTTCTGGAAATTTCTACTGCTTGCTTGATAGCTCCCTGTTTTATACTGATCTTATTTTTCAGAAGTAAATCACTGTAAGATAAATCGATCAGATTATTTGCTTTTATTTTAAATAATTTTAAATATTCATTACATTGCTGATAGAGTTTGTCAGAGCCTATGTTTCCCTTACTATCAATAGCTTCAATTTCTACGAAACTGCCAAGACCTTTAACTTTATCAAGGTGAAATTTTGTGTTTTCAATAAAATAAATATCTCGCTTTTTATCTACAATAACTAATGTACCCACTGCTTTATCAAGCTGTTCTTTGATTGGATCTGTCTTTCTTGGATGGTAATACAAAACTTCAGAACGTTTCGGACCTGAGATGTCTTCACGATTGTAATGAACGAGACTGTATTCAATGTTTCCTTCTCGCATTTTCATACGTCCATTTTTAACCTTGAAATATGTATCTATCTGGTGGTCTAAACCTTTATATATAGCTTTTTTCTGTTTAAGAATTTTACGGATGAAATCAAGATCATCACATCTTGCCTTTATTTCAATATTTAACATAGCCAATCAACAAACCTTTTGTTTGTAATAAATTTCAACAACTTTTGAGATTGCCATATCAATCTCATCAGGAGTTGTCATTTTACCAGTGGAAAAACGGATAGTACCCTTTGCTAGTTCAGGAGGAACTTTCATAGCTTTTAATACTTGAGATATTTTAAAATTACTGGAATGACAAGCAGCACCGGCTGAAGCTGCTATTTCGAGGAACAAATTGATTTGAAAGTACTCATTAATCTCCGGGAAACTCACATTTAAAGTGTTGGGCAGGCGTTTCTTAGGATGCCCATTCAGCTTGATATTTGGGATATCCGACGCTAAACCGTCCCACAGTCTGCTGCTCATCGCTTTTAAATGATTATAATTCTTGGACATGTCTCTTTTTGCAATTTCACAAGCTTTTCCTAAGCCGATAATTTCAAGAATATTTTCCGTTCCTGCTCGATGACCATGCTCCTGATTAGCCCCTAAGATCAACTTTTCTAAACTTAAACCATCTTTTACATAAAGAGCTCCTACACCTTTTGGTGCGTATAACTTATGGCCGGCTATGGAAATCATATCTGCCTTGAGTTTTTTGTTATCAACAGGTATCTTTCCTAATGATTGAGCAGTATCGGTGTGAAAACATATTCCTTTCTCTTGAGCGATATTAGCTAATTCCTCTATCGGTTGTATAGTGCCAACTTCATTATTTGCGTGCATAATAGAGATCAGGATTGTATCTTGTTTAATACTCTCATTTAGAGTTTTCAGGGAAACAGATCCTTTGTTGTCAACGGGGAGATATGTTACTTTAAAACCTATTGTTTGAAGATACTTACAAACTTCAGTGACCGAGGGATGCTCAATTGAAGAGGTGATGATATGATTACCCTTGTGTCTGTTTGCAAGAGCAAAACCTTTTAGGGCATAATTGTTGGATTCTGTACCACCACTTGTAAAGATTATTTCACTAGGATCACAGTTGATCAGATCAGCAACTTGTTCTCTCGCTTTTATCAATGCTTTTCTGGAACTTATGCCATACCAATGCATACTGGAAGGATTGCCGAACTTCTCCTCGAGAAATGGCAACATAGCTTCAATTACTTCCGGGTCAATTGGTGTAGTTGCGTTATAATCTAAGTATATCGGTACCAATTTGTCCTCTTATAACTCATTTAGTCGGATCAACTTGCTTCCCTTTCCACTTCTCGCATCTGTATTTCTTTAAATTGGAAGTTTTTGTTTCTGAATAGATCCAGACAGACCTCAATTACTTGTTTATCATATTTGCCATAAACATCATTTTCTATTACATTAAGTGCTACATCGATTCCGTTAGCCGGTCGATAAGGTCTATTAGAAGAAATTGCCTCTACACAATCCGCGACCCGTAATATCCTGGCTTCCGGGCATATCTCATCTCCGCATAGTCCTAGTGGATACCCTTTTCCATTCAAAGTCTCATGATGTTGATAAACTATTTGTGAAATATTTTCGGGGAAATTGATTTTTTTCAGTATCTTATAACCTGCTTCACAATGAATTTTTATAAGGTTATACTCGCAGTCTGCCAATTTACCTGGTTTACATAAGATCTCTGATGGTAAATTGATCTTACCAATATCGTGTAAGATCGAAGAAATACGAATCACATCTAATTGTCTGTATGAAAATCCCATTTCCCTTGCAATTGCAAGAGCTAAAGTAGCTACCCTTTTTTGATGGTCAGATGTATAAGGATCCCACACTTCAATAGCTGCTATTAGTGCGTTAACGACTTTTTCCATACAACTCCGATCTTCGATTGATTAACAAGTTTAATAAATCAATATTTATTAATTAGATCTACTGCCTAGGTGCAGTTCTGATCTTTATCTCTTCAAATTGAAAACCTTTCTCTGTGAATAATTCCATACAGGTTTCCACAACTTCCGGATCATACAAAATTCCGGAATTAGATTCAATTTCATGTAAAGCTTCATCGATACCTTGAGAAGGTCTGTAAGGTCTTTGTGAGATCATAGCATCTATCACATCAGCAACATTAACAATCCTGGCTTCCAGCATAATTTCGTTGCCTATCAAACCTTGTGGGTAGCCGGATCCATTTAGCTTTTCATGATGCTGATAAACTATTTTTGCAATAGGCATTTGGAAATCAATTGTTTTTAAAATATCATAACCGGCCAGCGGATGATTTTTTATAACACTGAATTCCGTTTCTGTTAAAGATGTAGGTTTGGAAAGTATTTCATTCGGTATATATATCTTTCCAATATCATGCAGTATTGCTGCTATCCTTATCGCATCAAGCTGCATTTTAGTCAAATTCATTTCACCTGCTATCTCGTAACTTAATTTAGCAACTCTTAACTGGTGTCCTGCTGTATATGGATCTCTTATTTCGACTGCTGAAATAAACGCGTTTATGGTCTCCTCAATTGCTTTCTTCAATTTTTTAAAACTATCGTTTAGCTGCAATTCAACTCTTTTTCTCTCTGTAACTTCTAAATGTAATTCATGATTAATCTCAGCTAATTCTCTTGTTCTATCATGAACTTTTTTCTCCAGACCAAAGTATGCTGTTTCGAGTTGTTTAACCCGACTTCTTTTCACATAGTAAGCTTCAATTATTTCTGTTGAGATTTTTAAAACTCTTAACTCTTCTTCTCGCCACTCAATTGTTTTCGAAACATTGTCTAAACCAATAAATCCGGTAATATTGCCCTTAAGTTTTAAAGGGAGGATCAGTATTGATTTCGCATTATTGTTGAGAAATTTTATCTCACCGGAATAGATTTCAGAAGTGATTTTAGCTACATTTTGGATATTAATGATTTCATCAGTTTCAAGTTTATCAAATAGCTGGGACAATTTAGTTGTGGAAATCCCCTGTAAATTACTGATAAGGGGCTGAACATTATTATTGCACCATTCATGTGTGTTATCAATAATAGTTTTGTCTTTGTTAAACAAAAATAAGAAAGATCTGCTTGCTTGGCAAAATGATCCTATCTCCGCTAAAGTTTCGTTTATACAAGTATCAATATCTGAAACATTAATAAACATAAAGGAGATTTTTGTAATTGCATTTTCTATCTGTAAGTTTTTTATTAACCTTTTCTCAGATGTCATCCTGTTGAGTATCTCAATTTGTAGTTCCTTGTTATTGTTGTTATTAGTTTTATACTTTTTATACAAAACTATAATAAATCCGGTAGCAAGGACCAACCCCATAAACAAAAGTAACAGATGTAAGTTTTTCTTTTCTGATTCTAATTTGA
Source organism: Candidatus Cloacimonadota bacterium (assembly GCA_021734835.1). Classification (GTDB taxonomy): domain Bacteria; phylum Cloacimonadota; class Cloacimonadia; order Cloacimonadales; family TCS61; genus Tenebribacter. The sequence goes on from JAIPIH010000003.1 coordinate 197,395, forward strand.
TAATTTCTTTATCTTTTTGCAGTTTAACCAGGTTGAGTTTTCTGTCATCCATCTCCAATTGATCCTGCATATTGTTTAGTTTGTTAGAGATCGATTCACTAAAAATGTTATCTTTAATTTGAGTATGAAGCTTGTAATAGTGCAATGATTCTTCGTTATTATTTACAGCTGAATAATATTCGGAAAGAGCTAGGTATCCCTTCATAATTAGTTGTTTAGCGTTGATGTTCGTGGCAAATTGAAGTCCTTGATTGATACTGGCAAAAGCCTCTTTCATATTCTTCATTTCCAGTTGTAATTTCCCGATGTTAATAAATGTCTCAGCAATTCCATATTGGTTACCGGTTTCCAGGATTAATGTCATGGATCTTTCCAAATTAGTTCGAGCCTTTTCATATTCACGTAATTGAAGATATACTCTTCCCAAGTTGTTAAGGATAACAGAAATTTGTTTCATATTTCCCAGTTCTTGCTCTATTTCCAAAGACCGATGGAAATAACTTAACGAATTGGAATAATCTCCATGCTCAATTAAAGCGGATCCAATATTTATCAAGACTGATGATATGGATTTTTTATTACCGGATGATTCTGCAAGATCCAGTGCTTGCTGATAATAATTTATTGCTTTTTCATAATTGTTTAATGTATTATAAAGATCACCAAGATTGAGTAAACCTAAGAAGATGCCATCTTGATTCTCCAAGTCATTACTGATCTTTAATGATATCAGATAGAAATCAAGAGCTTTATCGTAATTGCCAAGTTTTTCATGATCCTTCCCAATATAACTATTTAAACTAAACATTCCTTTCAGGTCTGTGAGATCTTGGAAAACTTGAAGTGAATTAGTATGATACTCTAAAGCTTTTTTATAGTTGCTGATGCTAAAATAAGCTGAGCCTAAATTTGCCAGGGATTCAGCTATATCATTTCTAATTCCGGAATCTCGAGCCAATTGAAGTGCCGAACTGGCATAAGCGATACTTTTACGAGCGGATATTTCTTGATATTCTTGTGATAATTGATTTAAAATATTAACTTTATCAAGTTGATCAGCTGTTGCTAAACTTATTTCCAAACTATCTGTTCTGGAATTTGGTAAAGCTTCACTAAAATAACAGATGATAATAATAAGCACAAGAAAATATCTCATAGCCATCCTTTTATCTATTTTTGCTAAATTTAGAATATGGATAATATTTTGCAAGTTATTTATTTATTAAAGATGCTTTAAATATGGGATATTCAGCTTCTCTCTTCAATTTATTTTATTACTTTGCCATTTTTTTTAATTTTGTGATCCTTTTCTTTTGAACGCTGGCTTGCTTAGGTTTGTCAAAGTGCATTTCCTCAATAGTATAAAGGTAATCCAGAAGATCCTGATTTGTCATGGTTCTAACGGGAGTTTTCTCAGCCAGGAAAGTTTTAGCTTTTTTCTTCCAATATGCTGGCTTAGCATTCCTAGCAGTAAGTAAGCCTGCTCGGTAAAATATTTGTAACAATTGATCATGTAATTTAGAATTTTTGGGATTCTTATAAGAAGAGACTGCTCCGCTATCAGAGATGACAGTAGAATCTAATTCAAGATATGATGCTTTAGGTAAGATCAGATGTGAGGAGTCAGCATCATCGATGTGAGTATTTATTGAAACTATAAAGTTACTGTTTTTTATCCTTTTCTTTTGCTCTTCACAAGGAAGTTCTCCGTAACAAATTACAAAGTTATAGTTCAAAGATTCTCCCGGAAGAATTCCTAATTTCTGAATCCCGAGGAAATTATTGAATTTTGAAGTTAGAAATACACCGGAACCTTTTTTGAAATTGCATACAAGGGCTGAAATTGCCCAGGTGTTCCAAATTGTTTCCTCAGAAATATTATCTCGATTATATAAGAATACTGTTTTTTCAGGAAGATCAAGTTTTATCGGTGTAATTTTTTGTACTTCCTCCTCAAGATAATCTTCATCATCAATAATTTGATCAAGATGATACTGTAATATTTTTTCCAACATTTCTACAACCGGCTCATCATTATATAATTCATCAGCATATGCATTAAAATCACATATCTCATTTGTTATCACTACTAACTTAGCACCTTTTCTCTGCAGACGGCGGGCAATAGTTTTATTAACTTTGCTTAGCTTGCCGATTAAAACGAGACAGTCAGCATTTTCCATATCCTTATAGTTAGAGGAATAGATATCTGTATCAGCAATTTTATCAATAAAACTCTGATAAATGGATAGTGAAGAGATCTCTGAACCAGTTTTCTTTGCTATATGCTGCATTAATAAAGTTTCTTCGATTGATGATGTAGGGGAAATGTAGATCATTTTTGTTTTGGCGGATTGTAAGTTTTTTACGATCATCTCAGCTGCTTGATCTGACTTATCTAAGGCGTGCCATTGATCATTTTCTCTGGCAAATGGTTGAGTAATTCTATCTTTATCTTCAAATATCTGCCAGCCAAATTTACCGTCAAAACAGAGATCACGCTCATTGAATGATTTACCCTTAGCCGGTTCGATTATTGTTACCTTGTTTGCTTGAGTGCTTACTGAAATATTACAACCTGTTCCGCAAAGACCACAATTCTGATCTGTGACCTCGCAAAGATGTGGATTTAATTTACTATTTGTGTTTTTCGGTAATAATGCTCCGACAGGACATACTTCAATACACTTACCGCAAATCTCACAGTTTGTTTTGGAAAGGCTTCCACCAAATTCTGGAGCTACGTATGTTGTATAACCACGATAAATATAACCTAAAACACCCGGACCCTGAACATCAGCACAAATTCTGACACAACGGCCGCAGTTTATACATTTATTTGGATCTCGCCTTATAAACGGATGACTATCATCAATTGGATGCTTATTCTTTTCTCCTATAAAGGGATCAATATTAATTTGATATTTTGTTGCATAGTTTCTGAGATCACATGTTTCATTAACACTACATCCGCATTCAAGACAGCGATCAGCTTCTGAAAGAGCATTTTCTTCTGCAAAACCTGTTTCTACTTCCAGGAAGTTGCTTGCTCTTGATTTAGGCTCTAATTCTGCCATTGGGAATCGAGGGATCTTCTCATATTGCTCAAATTCTTCGGGTGAAATTTCCTTTAATTGCTTTTCTTTTTTTGAGTCAAACAATTGATTTGGATCTTTCAAAGGTTTATCATTTAAGAACTTATCAATTGATTCAGCTGCTTTCCTGCCATCAGCAATAGCTTCTATCGCTGTAGCTGGACCACGTCGAAAATCACCACCTGCGAAAATATTGCTGATACCTGTATATTGAGTTTCTTCATCAGCTACGATAGTATCCCATCTTGTTAAAGGTAGATCTTTATCATTGATCCTGTTCGTTTTTTTTGTAACAAATTTCACATTAGGTTTTTGGGAAATAGCTGCAATGACAGAACCAAAATCTTCCTGGATAAATTTACCTGTAGGCTCAGGTCTTCGCCTACCACTCTCGTCCGGTTTTCCAAGCTTCATCTTTTCTAATTTTATTGACTTCAATTTCCCGTTTTTACCGATATTTTCCACTGGATTTGTTAAGAAAAGAAGTTTTATTCCTTCTTCTTCGGCTGCATCAACTTCAAAAGCGGCAGCGCCCATTTCCTTTCTGGTTCGGCGATAAACAAGTGTTACATTTGAACCTAATCTGACAGCTGATCTCGCACAATCAATCGCAGTGTTGCCTCCACCAATTACAGCAACCTTTTTATCAAGTGGAATCGTCTTACCTAAGGCAAGATCTCTTAAAAAATCTACACCAAGATAACAGCCTTCCAAATCATTTCCTTTTACTCTTAATGGTAAAGCTTTTTGAGCACCAATTGCTAAATATACAGCGTCATAGCTTTTATGAAGTGATGATAAAGAAACATCGTTGCCTAATCTGGTATTGTATTTAATTTTCATACCATTTTTACACATTAATTTTATTTCTTTATCGAGGATTTTTTTGGGCAATCTATATTCCGGAATACCATACCTCAACCATCCTCCGGCTTTCGGAGCTGATTCAAACACTGTTATATTATAGCCTTTATTTGAAAGATAATAACCACAAGTAAGTCCGGAAGGTCCAGCACCAATGATGGCAATATTTTTCCCGTTGTTCGGCAATTTTTTGGGGGAATATGAATTTTTATTCAGGATATCGAAGTCAGCTGCATGTCTCTTTAACTGTCGAATAGCAACAGGTTCGTCAACGATTGCTCTGCGACATTCTTCTTCACAGAAAGCAGGACACACTCTACCGATAGATAAAGGCATTGGTAATGTTTCTTTTATAACTTTAACTGCTTCTTGGTGCTGTCCATTTGCAATTAAAGATAGATAGCTTTGGACATCAACATTATCCGGACAAGCAACTTTACATGGTGCTTCACAATCTGCATAATGATCTGATAGAAGGAGCTCTAAAGCCATCTTACGAGCGTTTTTTACTTCCTCTGATTCAGTTTCGATCTCCATCCCGTCTAATGCTTCTGTCCCACAGGCTGTGACGAATCCTTTTCTGTCTTTTACTTTAACGGCACAAACCCAGCAGGAGCCAAAAGGTGCTAGCTCTTTATCATGGCACAGGGTTGGAATTTCAATACCATTATCATTAGCAATTTCCAGTATTTTTTTTCCTTCTTTAACTTTTATTTCTTTTCCATTAATATTTATTTTTATCATATCGATTACCTTTTATCAATTGCATCAAATTTACAAGCATCATAGCAAGCGCCGCATTTAATACAAGCTTCCTGATCTATTTCGTGAGCTTTCTTTCGTTCACCAGAGATACATTTTACAGGGCATTTAACAGCACAAAGGGTGCACCCGATACATTTCTCTTTATTAATTTCGTATTTTAGCAGAGCTGAACAAACTCCAGCTGAGCATTTTTTGTCAGTAATATGAGCAATATACTCGTCCCTGAAATATTTCAAAGTTGTTAACACTGGATTAGGAGCTGTTTGTCCCAATCCGCATAAAGAGCCAGCAATAATATTTTTTGATAGATTTTCCAAGGTATCAAGATCTTCCAGATTTCCTTTGCCTTCGGATATTCTTGTCAATATTTCTAGCATACGCTTGGTTCCAATCCGGCAGAAAGTGCATTTTCCACAAGATTCATTTTGAGTAAAATTTAAAAAGAATTTTGCAATATCTACCATGCAACTTGATGTATCCATCACGACCATACCGCCTGAACCCATAATAGCACCGGTTTTATTGATCGAATCGTAATCGACAACTGTATCAAGCAGCTCAGCAGGTAAGCAGCCACCGGAAGGTCCGCCTAATTGAACACCTTTAAATGGTTTTCCTGTTTTCATACCACCGCCAACATCATAAATTACTTCTTTGAGAGGCATCCCCATAGGTACTTCAATTAAACCGCTGTTTTTTATTTTTCCTGCTAGGGCAAAAACTTTAGTACCGGGACTTTTCTCTGTTCCGTGTTTAGCGTATTTTCCCCCACCATTTAAAATGATCCAGGCAACGTTTGCAAAAGTTTCAACATTGTTTATATTAGTAGGTTTTTCCCAAAGTCCGGATTGAGCTGGGAACGGAGGTCTGATAGTTGGCATGCCGCGTTTTCCTTCTATCGATGCCATTAATGCAGTCTCTTCTCCACATACAAATGCTCCGGCTCCTTCTTTTATATGTAATTCGAAATTAAATCCTGAATCGAGAATGTTGTTACCTAAAAAACCTTTTTCCTTAGCTTGTTCAATAGCGATATTAAGATGTTTGATTGCTAAGGGATATTCTGCGCGGCAATAGATGTAACCTTCATCAGCACCAATCGCATAGGCACCGATTATCATCCCTTCAATTACGCTATGCGGATCTCCTTCCAAAACACTTCTATCCATAAAAGCACCCGGATCACCTTCATCAGCGTTGCAAACTATGTATTTTTTAATGCTTTTAGCATCATAAGCAAATTGCCATTTTAAACCTGTAGAAAACCCAGCGCCACCTCGGCCTCTGAGTCCTGATTTTTTTATCTCATTAATAATATCTATTCGTTTCATTTTAATAACAGACTTCTCAAGAGCTTGATATCCTTTATTCTCGAGATAATCATTAATTGAAGTAGGATTTATATTGCCGCAGTTCCGAAGGACAATGCGCTCTTGTTTTTTCATTGTGTCATTTTCACTGCCCTTTTCAATATTGGAGATTATAATATTTTCAAGGACCGGCTTGCCTTTCATGTAGGAATCAATTACAGTACCAATATTTTCAGGTGTAACATTTCCATAGGTTATTGATTTCTTACCATCCTGAATTATTTCAACCAATGGTTCGACGAAACACATGCCAATACAAGCTGTTTTCTTAACATCAGCATCAATTTTTTTTGATTTAATATGTTTTAGGGTTGCTTCATAGACTTCTCCGGCACCAGCAGCTAAGCCACAACTTGCCAGCCCAACTTTAATTGTAAAACTCAAATTATCCTCCCTACTTGTATTTCTTTAAAATATTTTTTATGGAATCAGGAGTTAACTTTCCATGTGTTTGGTCGTCTACCATGATAACCGGAGCCAGACTGCAGCATCCCAGACAAGCGACTGGCATAACGGTAAAAAGTCCATCATTTGTAGTATCTTGGTCAGCCGATAGTTTCAGTTGATCCATAATTTCTGACATAATGGTTTTCGCCCCTGAGACGTGACAGGCAGTACCCTGACACACTCTAATGATATGTTTCCCTTGTGGTTTTAATCTGAACATTGTATAGAATGTAGCAACACCATAAATATGTGCAAGTTTTGTTCCTGTTTTCTCAGCGACATATCTCATCACCTCTAGCGATAGATAACTTTCTATGTTCTGAATAGTTTGTAAAAGTGGGATCAATATACCTTTTTTACCAACGAACTTATTTATTGCATTATCGATTTCGGCTTTATTATTCATGATTTAATCACTCTCCCGGAAATCTAATTTTGCAAGTAGGTTTTTTAATTTAAGAAATGAATGTCAATTGTTTTTTAATCTCTCACCTGTAATTTTAGAAGAATTAATGAGAAATGCAAATCAAGATCAAACTCTGATTTTTTTGATTATATCCAATTAATTATTAAGCTAGAAATTAGATTAACCAACATAATAATATTTTCATTTAAAATGAATAAGAGATCTTTATGTAGAACTGTTTGTGTTCATATTGGTTAACTTGAGTAATTTTGTTTTCGGATGAGTTGTATCCAAAATAGACAAAACTCTGTTTTCTAAATTGCCATCTTAGATTAGAGAATAAACCAATATGTTGTGAATATTTAATGTCATCGATAGTTTTTTCATAATTATTATAACGTGCCCCGCTTGTAAGATCAAGCTTATTTGATAAACTAACAGAAAAATCAAAGTTTGAAAACCAATAATCCGCATCAAAATTTGTATTTTTTGGAATATTAAAATAACGCATATTATCTGCCGTGATGGTATATGAAATATATTTATTTATAATACCTTTTAATCCAAATTGCATACTGCTGCCTTTATAATCATCTTGAAGCATATAAATAATATTATTTAGATGATTATAACCAAAAAATAAACTGACAAACTTTGGCTTATTCCAGGAAGTATGTAAACTAATTTGATATTTATTGAAATATTTCTCAATATAAAGTTCTTTAACATATACACAATCGAGCTCAAAATCCAAATGATAGTTAGAAGTTAATTTGAAATCAAAGTGAGCATATCTTTCAAGAAGATCGCTAGTAGTATTGTCTATCTCTTCACTTGCGTTAAGATTGGAAGTAATAGACCTTAAATGATCATTATTTAATTTTCTGATTAATTTTGAGTTAATATTCCAGCCATAAAAATCATCTTCATATATCTTACCCATATCCACTGCATAGTTTTTACTCATTTGTTTCATACTGATTGAAAAATTAAAATCTGTAATTCCAAATTCATATCCCACCATGCCATAATAACCATTTAACAATTCGTTTTCTTGATTTTTTTTTGTAGATAGATTTGCATCAAACCATAAGTATTGATCTTTACTGAATTCCCAGTTGGGGTTTATGTGCAATACCTCATTATGGTAATTATCGTTCATTCTATTTAAAAAAGTGAATTGACAGCTAAAATTCTCCCCGGAAGGTTTAAAAGCGACAATATTGTAAATATCGTTAGAATTCTTTATCATATTGCCCTCAGCAACTTCTTTTGCCTTTGAAGAAAGTATCCCATATGTCAATTTATCTGTTCTTCCTGTAAATTTAACTGCAAATTCAGGTTGAACGATCTGGCGAGAGTAAAATGTGTTAGAACTTACACCTAATGCGTTAAGATCTTTAATAAAAAAATATCTGTTTTCAGGGTAATATGTTACATATTTAGAATTAAAGTTATTTGTTTCGTCGTCAATTGGTACATCCGAGAAATCAGGATTATAGGCTAATTTGATCTTTGATGAGGAATTTGGTCTAAATGACAAATCTAATCCAATATTTTCAAGATCATAATTTATTTCCTTCTCTATCAGGTCCGTCTTTACAACTGTATAGGGTCTGACCACAAAATCCTTTTGATCATTAATATTTCCGCTTATTGTTAAGTCCGAAGCATTTCTAAAATAATCCTTTCCCAATTGAGTTGTGAGAAAAGTGTTTGTGTACAATTTATTATCGAATTTTGTGTAACGGGATAAGATAAGTTTCCATTTATAAGGTGGTTTCCCTTCAAACCTAAGGTCTTTGAAGGGAATTTTCATTACTACATTCCAGGTTGAGTCCTGATTATTGGAACTATATTCGTATGTGCTGCTCCAGTCATAATCAAGTGCATGTTCGGTAGATCGTACAAAATCAGATTTACTTTCAAGAGGGTAGGCTAAAAATCCATAGGAATAATAATTAGTGAGGTCTGTTATAACCTGAACACATAAATTATCTGATTGAGCAGAAACATCATAAGATGAGTATTTACCAATTATAAATTGATTGTCAATTTCAACAATCCAGGAAAAATATAAGTTTTTATAGTCGTGCCATATCCAGCATTTTGTTTCTAAATTGATCTTGGAAGCGTCAGGCGGGTCGCTGCAAACAAAATTATCAATAATATTGTTGTCTGAATATAAAGGTTGTTCTGAATATGGAACATCCAAAGCGGAAGAAAATGCAAAAAACGTAAAAACTATTATCGAAGTTAATACAAATCTATTTATCAAACATAAACCTCAAGTTATTCCGAAAAAGCGAAGCCATTTTTAAAAATTCTAACACAGGAATCCACTACCCTCGAATCGAAATGGGTACCCTTATTATTAACTATTTCTTCTAGAGCTTGATCTATACCAAGAGCTGGCCTGTAGGGTCGATGAGAAGTCATTGCCTCTACAGTATCAGCAACAGCGATTATTTTTGCTTCTAATAAAATATCCTTTTCTTGAAGTCCTTCTGGGTAGCCTGTTCCGTCTAATCTTTCATGGTGCTGATGTACTATATCAGATATCGGCCAGGGAAAATTTATCCTGTCCAGAAGCTCATACCCGGTTTGGCTGTGAACTTTGATAACTTCAAATTCAGTTGCACCAATTTTACCGGGTTTCGATAAAATATCTGAAGGAATAGAAATTTTACCAATATCGTGTATCATCGAAGCAAATTTAACACCCTGCATTTGTTCTTCAGATATAGCCATTTCATTAGCTATGGCTTCAGCCAGTTCACAAACCTTCTTCTGATGACCTGCGGTGTACGGATCTCGGATCTCAGATGTGTATGACATAGCTCTAACAATATCTTCCGTTGCTTTTTGCAGCATTTTAAAACTTCGTCTTAGCTTTTCTTCAGCCAAAATACTCTCTGTATTGTCATTAAGCAATAAAACAGCTCCTGAATAAATATCATCTTCAAAAACTGGTACGCCTCTTATCTTAATTATTGCTTTTTTACTGTTTTTCACAAAAGATTCTTCACCTTCTATCTCGCTGCCTTTCTTTAACTGGTTGAACAAACTAGCCCAGCCTGCTCTATTGAATTGAGGAATTACCAGAATACTTTGCCCATGCAGATCTTTCAAATTATCATCATCCTTCGATATTAACAAACTGCTCTCCTGGTTCATAAAATCAATCTCTTGGTTTTTGTCGATCTTGATAATACCGGCAGGGGAGTTTTCCAAAATTTCTTTGTTTAATTCATAAAGACTTTGAAATTTCTTTCCTGAACGCTGAAGTTCTTCAGTCTTTTCTGCAACCATATACTGGAGAGTCTCATTGAAATTCTTCAATTTCTCCTCAGATCGCTTTAGTAGAATATCATTTAATTTTAATCTGATGATTAAATATACTCCAATTAAAACAAAAAGAGCTAGCGTGATTGAAGAAATTAATACAAATGCTTGGATTTGATTTTCCATATAAAAAATACACTCCCCATCCAATATATTAATGCAATTAAGGTTGCATACTGACCGAAAAACCAATAATGTCTAAAATTTAAAGACACCGTATTTGTTGCCAGTATATGCAATCCAAAATACAAAGCAAAACCAGTATAAATGAAAAATGATTCTATGTTGTCAATAAAAAATGAACCAGATAAGATATTTCTGATAATTAATACTGTACCACACAGTAATAAAATAATGTTGTAAAAATCTGTTGTGTTTATGGGATTATAAGTCCTCTTTGAAAGAGAAAGGATGGCGGCAAGTAGCACAGGTATTGATAAAGCAATGAGGATTATTATCAAAACATGATTATATTTTTTCTCTAAATTTTGCGTTAAGAAAATTGCTTTTATTACTATGAAAAATTCATAAATCGTGGCAGTTGACCAAAAAAAAAGATAAACATATCTTGCATAAATTCTATTATTTGCAAAGATAATTGCTACGATATTCCAAGCAATAAAAATCACAAGAAAAAATACGAATAGTTTTACATGATATCTAATTAATTTTGATTTCTTTGTCTGATGGTAAATAATAAGCCATAAAATTAAAACCAAAGGACGTAACAACGCTGCTCCATACTGCTGTAAGAAATTTACTAAATCTACCATATATCAACTTTTGTAATGATTAACTTGATTCTTCTTTATCGTCTTCTTCATCATCCCAGGAAGGAGGTCTGATATCACCTTGAGCACTGCAAATGAGTTTTGTATCTTGAGAAAGTGCATCCTCCACAATTACATTATCATAGGGAGCGGGCATAAAATCACCTTGAGCTGTGCAGATATTACTCTGTGCAACTGCTTTGATTGAAGTGTTACTGCTGCTTGAGATCACAGCAAAAACATTGATCGCGGAAACCACTAAAACTACTGCAACAATTAAACTAAGATTCTTTTTCATCTTTCATCTCCTTTTTTATTTAACTTGATTCTTCTTTATCGTCTTCTTCATCATCCCAGGAAGGAGGTCTGATATCACCTTGAGCACTGCAAATGAGTTTTGTATCTTGAGAAAGTGCATCTTCCACAATTACATTATCATAGGGAGCAGGCATAAAATCACC
>JAIPIH010000013.1 GCA_021734835.1 Candidatus Cloacimonadota bacterium
TAAACATCAGGTGAGTAGGTTCATTTGGATTTTCTCTTTCTTTGATTGCTTGATAAGTAAGAAAGTTTTCAAAAGCATTTTTTTGCCAATCAAAAAAGCTATATTTCAAATTGTTTGAAATAAATGCAGGAATTTCAGGAAAAGGGAGCCTTAATCTAAAAGCCTTTTCACCGATGGTTTCATAAAGATTTTTAATATCTGTCATAATTATTTCTCACTATTATAAAATTGCGAAGTTAGGGTTTGGTCTTCTTTATCAATGCCAAACTTCTTATCTGCCATTTCTGTTTTGTTTACATACATTTGATTATTGTCAAGCATTGCAATAAACATTTTCTTTTGTTCTTCTAAAGAGAGATTTTTAAATTCTTCTTCTTTGATGACTTTTTCTCTAAATTCTTTAATTTTGAGATTATAGTTTAAAAAATATCTGTCACTCATTTCATCAAAAAACTTGATAAGCTCTTCTAAACTTTCACAAGCAAGTATTTTTTCTTTGGCTGTTTCGTTCCATTTGGCAAGTTCGAAGTAAATGAAAGAATCATCAATATTCTCCTTTTCCATTACTTTCTGCACTCTCGGATAAGTAACAGTATTTATATAATCCATCTGTTCAATCATGATGAATTTTCTATTTCCACCATCTTCTTTGTTTAATCTCAAAACAGCATGTGCAGTTGTTCCTGAGCCTCCAAAAAAGTCTAAAACAATATCATTTTCATCCGTACTGATTTGTATTGAATCTTTAACTAATTCAACAGATTTTGGATAACTAAAAACCTTATTGCCAAGTGCAAATTTCAAGTCATTTGTCCCAGTTGTTCCAGAATATTCGGGCTTCATCCATATTGACTTTGGCTTTTCTCCTTTTATGCGAATTTTCGTATATATTTTATAAGAGCCATTATTTTCTTTAACTATAATTTCAGTCTTCCAATCTTTTTTTACTTTGTCTTTGCCCCATCTCCATCTTCTTTCAACTCCTTTGTTATCAATAGGCAAAATCTCTATTAATCCAGATTTTTTAGTCAAGGAAATTTCTTTTGTTTCTTTGTTAAAATAAATTGGATAATATAAATTAGGTCTGTCTTCTCTTTTTGAACCATCGCCTGTTCTTTGCAATCCAACAATCTTATACTTACTAATCTCATCTTCAAGAGGATAGTCTTTAGAGTTGTCATGGCTATAATCTTTAATTTTTGCCACTAAATGATTTTTCGCATAAACTATCTTGTTTTCATGAGCAGGTGAAAAAAATTCGTTATATCTTCCTTTCAGATTATGTACAACAGCCAAAACTCCAAGTCTATTGTCATAGCCAAAAATTTCATCTGCAATAACACCTAAATAAAATAATTCATAGTGGTCTATATCAATAAATATAATCCCATTTTCACTTAAAAGATCTTTGGTTATTAGTAACCTGTTTCTCATGAAGGTTAACCAAGATGAATGATTGAAGGTGTTATTATATGCAAATGTATTTGCATCAGTTCTTGTATTATAGGGCGGATCAATATAAATCAGCTTAATTTTGCCAGTAAATTGCTTTTTGAGAGAGTGTAAAGCCAGTAAATTATTTCCTTTGATTATCAAATTTTCTTTGATTGTTCCGTCTTCATCTCTTTTGATTTCTTTAACTTCTTGCTCTCCGTCTTTGGTAAATCTTTTCCAGTTTGTAAGTGCTTTTGCATCAAAAAGTCTATCTATTTCATCGTGAGCTAAAACAGAATTGAAAAATATTTCTTTTCTCTTGCCTTGTTTCTGTTCGTATTGTTCAGCTTTTTCAGAGTATTCAAAAAAAGTATCGGTGCCTTCTTCGGTGCTTTGCCCACCTTCTAGCACACAATCTTTATACGGAAAATCCAAAACAACATCGTTTGTATCTTTCAAGAATTTTTTGCCATCAGTCAAACCAATTCTATTTTTATAAGCGGTATAAGAATTATCTACTTTATTTTCTTCCATGAAAAAGCGGAAATCGTTTGTTTTGAAAACAAAAACATCTTTGATTTTCACAAAAAACTTTTCTCTCAAGTCTTTTTCTTGGAGAAGTAAATCAATAACTTTTTCATCAATCTTTTCTATTAAGTCCAAAAGAAGAGTTTGGTTTAGCTCTGTTTTATCTTCGTTCCAAAGTCTTTCATCAGCTTTTAAGACTTTGAGTATGAATTGTTTTAGTTTTGCTTGTTCCATATTTACCGCCATAAAATAGTTAAAATTATTTTCATTATATAAATTTTTTCTTATAATTCAATTTATGAATAATCGTTTATTTACCTTATCTGAAAAAAGAGTATCATCTGGCGAGACAAAATGTCCTATAATTTTTGTAGAAACATAAGTGTAAATATCTAATTTCATAAACCGCCCTATACAACAATTTCCTTGTAGCTTTATCTTTAATTTCCGCTTTCTGATTATCAAATACAAGCTAATCAAGGAGATTACTGGTTATTGGTCAAGCAGAAAAAAGTGGAACTACAGATCGCTGGATCAGATAAATTTGGAATTCGCCTGAAAAGATGAGATGTTGACTAATATTCATTAGCTTAGGTACTATCGATCAAAATATTTGTATCATAGTTAGAGCTTATCAATAACTTTCTTTAGTTTGCTTTCTATGTTCATAGCAACTTCTTTTAATGAATCATTCTCTATCATTCCCATAGCTACTGTAGGTAATACAGCAGACGCAAAAACTGCATTATCTTTCTGATAGACTATTACGTTACAAGGCAGCATTAAGCCAATTTGAATTTCAGCTTGTAACGATTTATAGGCATTGGGTGGATTACAAGCACCTAAAATAATATAGTTTTCAAAATCCACATTAAGCTTATTTTTAAATGTTGCTTTTACATCAATTTCAGTAAGTATTCCGAATCCCTCTTTTTGTAATTCTTCTTTGACTTTTTTTATAGTATTATCAAAAGAAGCGCCGGATTTTTTACTATAACCATAGTTTGTTTTATTCATATTGTTCCCCTATTAGATCAAAAGTTGTAATGATCATATTAGTTATATCATTATAAATAGTTCTTTTTGGTAACGACAGTTGAGAAAACCCCATTATCCTCCTCCTTTATTAGAAAAAATCAATTTATTCCCTTTTTGAAAGTCTATCATTCCTTATTCTCCGTTATAAAAATATTTTTTGATGCGATATAACGGTTTGAATAAGCCGCGCAGCCTTTTGCGTCGGTTGAATTAGCCTTGTTATGCGCATTTAATTCATGCATGAGTAGCTAAATTTCTATTGAATCAGCTTTTCTAATAATTACACACTCGCTACCCATTTTTTCCACTTCTTCTTTAAACATTTTGTCATCAGCGGGATTGTATTTTTTAGAAAACAGTCCAACAGTGTTATAGTGGCAGGGAATTACCAGTTTTGGCTGCATTATTTTTACCGCTTGTATTGCCTCTTTTTCATCCATAGTGTTAGGAATAGTTCTTCCACCAATAGGGATCATTAAAACATCAGGGTTTTTAATCCTGTGCCACTCTTTTTCATGGAGGAGCGTATCACCAAGATTGACAATACTCTTTCCATCAAGCTGAATATTAAAACCGATTGCACCCCAACCAACTCTTTCATCAGGACCCGGTGTTAATGTTTTAGAGAAAGGACCAACTTTTATAATCATAGGTCCATGAGTTGCCTTGATTCCTGTAATGGACATTCCATCCAGCTGAATGGTTTCATCCACAGAAATCGTATGAAGCTTTTCTATATGTGTTGTAAAGGTTAGTCCTTTATCTCGTGGACCTAACATTAATGTTTTTCCACCGATATCTCTTGCCATTGTTGTATTGCAAATAACCGGAGCGTTAGAAGCTTTTGCTACCCTGTCCATATGCCAGTAATGATCTGGATCACCATGGGTTACAAAAATATGTGTGATGCTTTTCCATTCAGACTTTGGAATTACAGTTGTAAATCTAAAAAAATAGAAGAATAATCCACCTGGATCAATAGCGATTTTCTTATCGCCAGATTCAATTACGAAAGTGTTGTAGAGGTAGTGTGTGATTTCCATATTTATTTTTTGTATATGTTGCTCATTTTGGTAACCTACTCTAAAAATCGACGGTGGAGATTATATTTCTAATATTCTTTGTAGAAACATGAGTGTAAAAATCTACTTTCATAAGCCACCCGATACAACAACTTCCTTTTTGCTTTATCTTTAATTTCCGCTTTCATTTTATCAAATACAAGTTAATCAATGAGATCGCGGGTTATTGGTCAAGCAGAAAAAAGTGGAACTACAGATCGCCGGATCAGATAAATTTGGACTTCGCCTGAAAAGAGGAGAAGGTGACTAATATTCATTAGCTTAGGTACTATCTATCAGAATAGTTGTATCAAATTTCAAATCCGTATTTTCTCATCATATTCCCAAATTCTTCAGGGTCTTTTAGCCATTGTCCCCACTTTCGGCTGATATGTTCCGTCCAGCTGTAGTTAGCGGCGTCATAAGGATCATCACTATCGTTTTCCAGCTTGATCATCAGTTTACCGTCTTGATAGTAATTCTGTCTCAGGTAACCATCATCCATTATCTGCATTGCCGTCTCGATTTGAGCATCGCTGAATTTCGGATATTTTCCTTCATAGCAGGCGAAGGAAAGAGGATAGCGAGGTCTTACAGGAGGATTTTCGGACGGATAACCAACAGTAAGTCCAACCAGCGGTAAAACTTTGCTGGGCAGGTCATATTTTTTTATCATATTATCCGCATTGAAGGGAACGAAACCTAGGTAGCAGGTTCCCAATCCCAGACTTTCGGCTGCTATCACCAAATTCTGTGCCAGATAGCAGGCATCCTGCACTCCGAACAACAGCATAGCAGCATCGCTGGAAACCAGTTCCCAATTACGCTTTTCCATTACTTTTTTCATTCGGTTTATGTCTACACAGATAATGAAATAAAGCGGAGCCGTAAAGGGATGTTTGGTCCGATCGCGGGAGAGTATGAGACTTCCTAATTGTCCGGCAAAAGCAGCTTGTTGACCTGCTTTCACTATCGTCTCGATGATCTCCTCACCGGGAACTTCATCCGAGTATTTTCTAATGGAACGATGATTCATCAAAACATCTATCGTTGAATTTACCACCATAATTTCTCCTGTTAATTTATTTATTAACCAAGTTCACACTTCTTATAAAACATCAATAGAGTAACTGATTTTCAGAAAATAAGTAGTGTCAGTAGAATTCTGCAGATATTCCTGGCTAGCTATAGATTTAACCTTAACCTGATTATCGGCAGCACCTAAATATATAGCTGTTTTGGAACTTGGTTTATAAGCGAATAAAGGATAAACACTAAGTTTTTTGGGATATTCATTGAGTACGAACATATCATGATCGATATATTGAACAATGAGACGAAACCAGAAATTTTTATGAAACTGCAATTTAACTTTAGTTTCATAAGAACGAGCTATATATTTGTTTTCTGTTTCGTGATATTTAAGTTCGAATTCAAGATCTAAAAGATTGTTAGGTCGAAGTGACAGGGTAGTCTCTGATTTAAAGAAATCACCATATTCGCCACTTTGAGTATTATAATTGTAAAAAATATTTACACCGTCCACAAAAGTTGTCATCAATCTTATCTTTTTAGTAATTTCATATTCCAAATTTAACCAAGGGAAATGCGTATAATAATCTTTCCCGAAAAAATTATCCATGCTCATTTCAAGGCCTGCCCAAAACTGAAATGTATTTTTAAAGATAGCTCCGGTCATTAAATTCCAATTTCGTGATTTCACATCCTGCAGATCGAAGGTGTACTTAATTTTCTGCTCAGAAGCGAACTCCATATATCTGATCATATCCTCATCTGTATCAGCATGAATTTGGTATTCTATCCTATTTTCGATCTTTACTTGATCTGTATCATCAATAAATCCCAGATCAGCAGTAAAATCCTCTGAAAATGCTGTAATTTCATTATTGATAGAAAATTTTCCGTTGTAAAAATCAATATCCAAAGCAGCTGCGATTCCTTTCTCCGTTTCTAAATTCCCGGGTGTGTTTTCCAATTCGTTAAGTGAGGCTGCAACTTGAAATTCCGACCTCACTTTTTGTGAGAAACGTTTATTCCCGTCACAACTAAAAACTAAATTTTCCAGGTTAGCGAAGCGACGCAAAGCTACAGCACCTCTGAGTAATCCGTTTCCGCCATATTTGCGGGCGACACTGGCAAAGCCAAAACCGGTATTTTCAAACCTTTCAGCATATTCTCCAGTTGAAAAGAATCTTCTTCCCGGAGCATCTTCATCAATGGCTGCCAGTGCAAAAACCGATGTTCTGCCAAATGAGCCTGACATTTTAAAACCGGTAATGGGATTTACGATCTGTCTGGTATAAAATATGTTGATATCGGTTTTAAACGGATTAGTCTGTTCTATAAAAAAAGGTCGCTTTTCCTGATAATAACGGGGAAAACGATCATTTACATCAATTTCAAGTCCGTCTGCTTCGATGATGTTAAAATCAGGATTAATTGTAAGACGTGTCATCATACTTGAATTAGGTTCGTAGAAGATATTGAGTTCCGGCTGTATGTTATTATCTTCCTGGTTGATCACTTCAATCTCATCTTTGAAAATACTCCGGTCTGCAATTAATGCCGGAATAAGTTTTAGATTTTGATCAGAAGTTAGTGTTTCAAAATTCAAGATAGCATAATTATCATAAAAGTTACCATTTTCTCTATTTACTTTAGAGCTTGTAATTTCTTCCGGTCCATCCGGAATATGCCTTTTGAAGAAAAAACCCCAGTTTACATTTTTACCGCATTTATATTTTATACTCTCAAAGGGCAGCATGATCTCAAGTAAAAAGCCATAATCTGTTTTTTGTGCTTTTGAAACATAATAAATATCGATCGTTGTATCTATATCATTCAAAACTATTCCGTCAGCTTGTTCTCCATTCGCATTACATCCCAGGTAGTAGGCTTTTTCGTTACTATAGAATGTATCAAAGTAAAAATAGCAGCGATCTGTAGTATAAATTGCATCTCTGCTGCAATGATTATCTCTAAGCCTGTTTTGATCTTTAAAATAGCATTTTGCCATCAGATACAAATTTGTCTTATCGTACATCATATAAATCTCTGTAGCTTCGGAAGGTTCAGTGTTATTACCTGGTGAGGTTTGATAAAATTGAGATCGCATGTAGGCATTATCCCATTCACCTGCTGTGATCATACCATCAATTCTTGGTTTTTCAGATGAAAACGCAATATTAATAATCTCTTTAGCAGTTACTGTATAAGAGATTTGAAACATTAATAAAATAATAATATACTTTTTCATAAGTTTTATTCCTGGATATTTTTAATTAACATTAAACAAGGATTTTCTTTACCCCAGATATCCTTAAATTCTTCCACAGGCAGAAAACCCTGATCCTGATAAAATTTCCTGGTTTTGCTATAAGATTTATCGGGATGTGCAGAGCTCAATGTCTTTACAGTAAGATAACTCACATCTTTATTTCTTAGATCTTCTTCTATCTTCCTTTGTAGGGCGGATCCAATTCCTAATCGCTGATAATTCTCTAATATACCGCAAACATAGATTTCGCTTGTTTGAGGAAAGTGAGAAACAACTGAGTAAAATCCTACCGGAATTTCGTTAAAAAAGGCAGCGTAAAAGTCTGTTTCTCGAACAGCCTTATCCATAGCCTCATTAGATTCCGCTATGCCGAACCAAGCTGGTAAATTTAAGATGATCTTTGTGCAGATATCACTTTTCACCAGCGGTTCCTTGATTCTTTTTATGCAGAGTTGTTTGTTCAACCAATCATTTTTCTTAATATGGAACTCAATAAAATTAACATCTTCCGTATGACTTTTTTGGTTTGCAGGAAAATGGTAGGTTCCGCGGCCAACATCTTCCCCGCCTAAAGATTTGTGTATTCTTTGAGAGGCAATATTCAAAAGATTTGGTGTTACGCTGATTATTATGCAGTCAGTTTTACTAAAAAGATATTGATATAGAGCACTCACGATTTCTTTTCCATATCCCTTACCCCAATATTCTGGAAGCAGTTTGATGTCTATCGTAGATATTTTATCTGCATTGGGTGATCCCAGTTTGCATTCTCCTATTCTCGTATCACTGTTTTTATCAATTACAACCAGAGTTTTATCGAACACCGATTCGTTCTGTTCTGAAATAATTTTCTCGACTTTATTTTTGGAAATTCCCAATCCTGTTGGATAGCCGACTAATTTCATTACTTTATCACTATTCCACAAGGTTAGATAAAAATCTACATCATGCAGAGTTGCTTTCCTGACAAATATCCTTTTGGTTTGCAAGATCATTATACTCATTATACCCTTCTTGATATTATCTGATTATTTTAACAATATTTTCAAAAGACTATCGATACTTTAAAATCCCCAATCTATATGCGCTACCGGCAGTTTTAAAGTATTATCAAGTTTTTTAAGCAGCTCATCCGGTGCTTCGACCCCATCGGAATAGACCAGTGCAGACGCCGGTAGAATTCCGAACCATAGCCTTGTAAAGGCTCCAACAGAGGCTTTTAAGGTTGGAAGATCTTTTTGTGTTCCCTTTTTGGCAATTGAATTCTGGCCTAATGTAACTTTGTAATCTCCAGTAAGGCCATGCCACTTTACATTACCCGCCAGATACTTACTGATCGGATCAGATAATTGCAAATTGAAACTAAGGTTATCACAATTCAAATGCGTTTTTTCGATACAACTTTCCAAATTTAATATTCTGAACTGCCAAAAACTACCTGTTGATATGTAATTTTGAAATTCAGATTTTCGTGTCATCCTCTTAGTTAAAAATGGTTTATTGATAAAATCCTGCATGTTTATAAATGGCGGTTCAAACATTCTGATCATTAAAATCTGTTCTTCAAAACTTTTTAATAAAGCCAGTAGATCCATTAATTGTTCTAAGTTTTGATAAGCCATCCAGCTAACCCATAACGGCCCTGCTTCCTTACCTTTGCCATAAAGACAAACATGATGAGTGATATTACCTTCCTCATCCTGAAAGCCAAGACAGATACTTTTTTCCGGTTTACCCATTTCAGAGTACGTAGTAATTTCAGGTAAAGTTACACCCCCATGACAGGACAATCTCCTCGCCCGACTTTTATGAATTTTTTTGAAATCTTTATCAGTGAAGCGGATAGGAGTTTTCGGTTTAACGGGAATATCAAGCTTAGCCGGAGTAAAATGAATTATGTTCTCGTATCCTCCATTTCCAAAACCGATCTGATTATAAAATCCTTGATCAAATATGGTCAATGCACCGATATCAGCACCATTTTGAGCATCAAGAGCTAATCTGGTAGCATTAAGTCTGCTGCCGTAACCTTTTTTTCTTGCTAGGAAACTGGCATTAACTCCTGTGACCGCTGAGAGCGTTAATTTGCTGTCCAGATACCGCATAGAACCAATAATACTATTAACAATAACTTCAACTTCGTTATTCAATTCCAGAACAATAGAATTCGCCTTCGGTAAATAATCATTCAGATATTTATTTTTTTTTATATCGTGTACCCAGCCACATTCATTCAATATCCTAAATGCGTTATCTCTATCTTTTTTTGGATCATAATTTCTGTATTTCATATTCTGCTCCTTCTTCAAAAAAATGATTATGTATCACTTTTGAGAGAGTATATTCTCTTCTTCTAACTTTCTACTCAAGTATTTTCTGACCGCTTTCCGGCTTTTTTTCTTGAACCAGCGTTTACTGAACGTATGAGCATCATCAGGATGTGAAGGCCTCTTACGTGTGTATAGCTTTTTGTGTCCTTTTTCCATAGTATCTCCTAGTAGAAAGTATTAATCATGTGCAAGTTATTTTACAAATATTCACTTTCTACCTGTGTACTCAAATATTCTCTGAACTCACTACATATTTCACAAAATGCGAAAGATCCTCGCGATTGATAACCGCGATTATGCTAACACCATTTTCCAGATAATCAACATTTTCAATATCAGCCAGTTTATGCAAATTATTCACAGTTTTTTGTTCTGTATGCGGAATAAGCAATTTATATTTTTTAGCATTGTGCAGTTTATCATCTATCAGGTCTAGTAAACCGGCAATATTCTCCCCGCTTTTAGCAGAAACTAGAATAGGCTTCTTCCTGGAATTAACTCTTTCTTTCAATATAATGGGATCTACTTTATCAAGTTTGTTTAAGACCATGAACTGTGGTATTTTTTCAGCATCAATTTGCACCAAGACCTTATTTACTTCCTCAATATAATTCTCAAAATTATCATCCGAAATATCAATTATATGCAGAAGCAGGTCTGCATCTCGTACATCCTGCAACGTTGCTCTGAATGATGCGATCAGATGATGCGGTAGATCGGAAATAAATCCGACAGTATCCGATAATATAAGATCCCTTCCTTTTGAGAGTTTCAACTTCCGCGTTGTAGTTTCCAAGGTAGCAAATAGTTTATCTTCCACAAGTACACCGGCATCTGTAAGTCGGTTGAACAGGGTAGATTTTCCTGCATTGGTGTAACCGATAAGACATACTTTTTTAATCTTATCTCTCTGGTTTCTTTGTATTTCTTTTTGTCGATCAACTTTAACCAGTTCTTTCTTAACTTGGGATATTTCATGTCTGATGATCCTTCTATCGACTTCAATTTGCTTCTCACCCATTCCTCGTGCTGCTCCGCTCATCCCGGCAGCTCTTCCCTTTTCTCTGTCTAAATGACTCCATAATTTTTTCAATCGAGGTAATTGATATTGCAATTCTGCTAATCTCACCTGTAACTGAGCCTCTCTGGATCTTGCATGCTCGTGGAAGATATTCAGAATCACTTCTGTTCGGTCGATCGCTTCCAGCTCAAATTCTTTCTCGATATTTCTATTTTGACTGGCAGAAAGTTCGTTATCAAAGATCAACACACCGGGAAATTCAGATCCGGTTTCATTGATCACCTTTTCCAAAAATCCCTTACCTGCATAAAAAGCTGCATCTGGTCTCTGCCTATTCTGTATAAATTGCCCTACGACTTCTAAGCCGGCAGTATCAGTTAGTCTAGCCAGCTCTTTAAGACAGTTTTCCTTCTTACTAAATTCAATTTTATTTAAACAAACTCCTATCAGTATAGCTTTATTATTATCTAACACAATTACCTCTTTTCATCTAATACTTATCCAATTATTAAGTTCTCTTTTTTCTTAAAAAAAAGCTCGCAGGGTTTTCCCACGAGCTAAGATTATTATTCTTTAATTTAAAATTATGGGATTTGCCCTTTTATCGGACCAATCCCGCTAAATGCAGTTAAAAGTTCAACCTTATTTATTTTACCTTTTCAGGGTTTAAAATTTAGTTACAGGGGATTGGTTTCCCGCTAGGTAATAGCAACCTTTGTGTTTCTACCTTTCATTGTATTGATCATGCCAACCTCCAAAATTTATTAACTGTTTTAAATCAGCAAAGTGATATTTTCTGATCTTATCATCTTCGTCAATCTTTTTCTATCTTCCTTTTAAAGTAGGATGATCTCTCCAGTGCCTTGCGCTCTTACTATTTGCATGGAAAGCCATGATTGTGCTTCCTGTTCATCGATAAATTCTCGACTCGATGTGAAAGTATCATCATTATTATAAAATCGCCAATAAACTGTATGATTATCTTCATTACGCAGTATCGTCATTTTAAATACATTTTCAATATTAACGAATTTATTCTTTTTCACTTCAATGATTATCATAAACCCTCCATTCTTGGCTTTATAATTTGTTTTCAAAAAATCAGATCTTCAGTTAGATCATCCAGCGTTTTTTTTGCGATAGGAATATGAATATCCATTTGAGAATCTTCTTCGCCATATTTAAAACGAGCATCATACCATTCAATCTCATCCGCTTCGATCAAAGTATAATCGCTTTCGGGCAGCCATTTATCGTAGATATAATCATAAGTTTCACTCAAATTATCCAAACTGCCAATATGAGTAAAAACAGCAACTAATTGAGGAGGTAATTCGCGGTATTCCATCCCCTTTGGTATTTTACTGTCCTCCTTTACCACTTTACAGGCCATGTAACTGAATTCGGTTTCATTCTGCTCGTTCAAATCGGGTTTATAAATGCATATACCCAAAGAACAATCAGGAACAGCATTTTTTTCCAATTCATCTGTTCTGACTATGAATTCATTCCATAATTGCGGAATTTCGTTTGCGTTAATATTAGTTTTTATCTTCAATCCGACAACTTTGAGTGGTTCACGTTCCACAATAATTACTTTCATTTAATAATCCTTTTTTATTTTATATAAACAAAAAGCAGCATTAATCACAATTGTCAAATAAAAATCCTTGCAAAAAAAATAGCGATCTCTAGATTATAACCTGAATTTGATTTGAATCAACACTTTCGAGGTAATGTGAAACTAAAAAGAAAGTTTTATCGGGAATTAAATAAGAACAGACATATTTTACAGTTGTTAAAAAATGTAATTCTTATCTGTATAGTAATTCTAGCTGGTGCAATAGCTGTCTTAGCTGTCGAATTCAATAATGCGGATAGCACAATAAGTGTCTTTTTTGATGCTATTTGGTGGGCACTTGTAACAATCACAACAGTGGGCTATGGAGATCTTGTACCCATCACTTTCTGGGGCAGGATGATCGGTATAGTTTTTATTTTTCTAGGATTTATCATCTTCTCAACTTTTACAGCATTTATCGCAAGTACTTTTATTGATAAAAAAATCAAGGAGAGAAAAGGTTTGAATAAAATAACAGATAGAAATCATGTATTGATTTGCGGATGGAATAATAGTGCAAGAAAAATTCTTGATTATCTAAGCGAATTAGATCCTAAGGATATTCCAAATATTGTATTAGTAAACGAATTGTCGGAAGGTGTTTTTTCTTCTTTGCAGAATCATTATCCTGACCTGCAAATGAAATTTATCAACGGCGATTTTACGAATCAAGAAATTCTGATGAAAGCGAATATCAAAGATGCAAAACATATTATACTTTTGTTTGATGAAAGTAAACCTAATATTGCACCTTCTGATGAAAGAACAATAATTGCCTCTCACAATATTGCTTACATGAAATTAAAGGGTAAGATCAGTATCCAGCTTCATGATGAGAAATACCTTCCTAACATACGTCGTGAGCGAATTTCTAATGTTGTGATCTATGATAACCTAGGTGGCAACCTGCTGGCAAATTCTACTATGAATCCATCAATCCCGGATTTCCTGCAGGAAGTTCTTAAAGCTGCCGAGGGTAAAGGTTTCAAAGAGATGAAGATCCCATACAGTTTTGTGAATAAATCTTATAAAGAACTCTCCAATAATTTGAAAGATGAACATAACCTGATCGCCTTAGGTATTATTTCTGTTTACCCGGAAGTTTCAATTGAGGAGATAGTTTCTGATGATACATCATCAATTGATCAATTTATTAAAAGGCAGTTTGAAGAATCAGGGAAGAAATTTCAAACTGAAAATGTGAGGAATCATGTAAAGCTAAAACCCGACAATGATTACATAATTCAGGATACTGATAAAGTTATTGTGTTATAGGAGACATTATGGATATCCAATTTTTAAAAAAAGTGAGTCTCGTTAAAGAGCTGTCCGGTACTGAATTAAATATTTTCGCAGCTAAATTGAAAACCGAGAAATACAGAGAAGGTGATCATTTGATCAAAGAGGATCAGGAAAGCGACAAGCTTTTTATATTATATAAAGGTAAGATAAATATTTCGAAAAAAATGTCATTGATCGATGAACAGCAGCAAATTGATAAGACTTTTATCACTTTGAGCTCTGGTGATCATGCTTTTTTTGGTGAGATCGGACTTCTTGGGCTGCATAAAAGAACAGCTACTTGTATTGCAAAAACTGATTGTACATTATTTACGATCGTACACAAAGATTTTTTGAGTGTCTGTAAGACAAATCCAGAAATTGGTTTTAAAATATTACTTGAAATATCCAGAAAACTCTCTCAGTTATTAGAAAAAACCAATGAGGATGTTTTAAAACTTACAACTGCTTTGATCTATGCCCTAAAAAGTTAAACTCAAATAAATTCCCCCTTTTTAACACTCCCCTATATTTCTGCAGGCTTCACTCCTTATCCAAATTAAATTTTAAAAAACAACTTGCTAGGTTTTTTATCAGTTTTAATTATTGTGTAAAGTTATGCAGGAGGTAAAATATGCTGAAAGAGACATTAACTTCTTTATTTGAAAAAAGTATAATCCAAAACTGGGAATTGGAGGCATTTTCTGATTATGAGTCAGATACTATAACCTATTCACATGTAGCGGACAGGATAATGTTCTTACATGAGTTATTCAGAAATTACAATGTTAAAGCTGGCAATAAAATTGCGATCATTGGTAAAAATTCCAGTAACTGGGCAATAACCTATCTGGCAACAGTCAGCTTTGGAGCTGTTATTGTCCCTATCCTTCCGGATTTTAAACCTGATGATGTCCATCATATAGTAAACCACTCAGATTCAGTATTATTATTTTCTTCTGATCAGATATTTGATGATTTGGATGAATCTGTGATGACTAATCTTTTGGGAGTGCTCTCCATTAAGGATTTTTCTATCTTGTATTCGGATAAAAAATCAGTTAAAGAAATAATAAAAACATTAGAGAAATCGTATTTAGATAATTTTGATTCAGAACTAACCAAACAAAATTTTCATCTGAAGACTATCAAAAATGATAAATTAGCTGTAATTGTATATACTTCAGGAACCACAGGTTTCTCGAAAGGTGTTATGCTGTCACACAACAGTCTTGTAGCTAACATTCAATTTGCCCAGGTACATATGCCCTTGGATAAAGGCGATACAATCGTTTCATTTTTACCTATCGCTCATGTATTTGGCTGTGCTTTCGAATTTCTGTTTCCTTTCTGCAGTGGTTGTCATATAACTTTTTTAGGTAAAACACCCTCACCAAAGGTAATTTTAAAAGCTTTTGGGGAAGTCCATCCCAGACTAATTCTTTCTGTTCCTCTTGTTATAGAAAAAATCTATAAAAAACAGATCAAACCGATCCTGAATAAAAATACTATAAAGTTATTACTTCAAATCCCAATGACCAGAAAATTACTTTATAAAAAAATAAATGCAAAACTTACAACCGTTTTCGGATCGGATTTCAGGGAAATCGTGATCGGAGGTGCACCCTTAAATGCCGAAGTAGAGCAATTTCTCCATGATATTGGTTTTAGATTTACAATTGGATACGGGATGTCGGAATGTGGTCCTTTGATTAGTTATACAGGTTGGAAAAACTACAGATTACAATCGACCGGACAAATAGTGGATACAATGAAAGTGAAAATAGACTCTGCTGATCAATATAATGATATTGGCGAAATAATGGTGCGGGGAGATAATGTTATGAACGGATACTACAAAAATCCGGAAGCGACTAAAAAAGTACTTGATAAAGATGGCTGGTTACGGACAGGAGATCTTGGTGTGATTGATAAGGATAATTTTATTTATATCAAAGGTCGAAGTAAAAGTATGATCCTCGGTTCATCCGGAAAGAACATTTATCCTGAAGAACTGGAAGCTAAATTAAATAATTTATCTTTTGTCCAGGAATCTCTTGTAGTAGAGAAAAATGGACAATTAGTTGCATTAGTATATCCCGATATGGAACTGATCGACAAAAATAACATTTCAGAAAGTGCTTTGGAAGAGATCATGGAGAAAAACAAGCAGGAAATGAATGATACTTTTCCCTCATATATGCGCATTACAAAAATTGAAATCTATCCGGAAGAATTCGAAAAAACTCCCAAGAAAAGTATAAAAAGGTTTCTTTATTCCTAAAAAGGCAGTAAAAGTGAAAGGGTTGTTAATTGTTATCCTGATCGTATTGGTAGTTGTTGTTGGATATCATTTTTATCGAAAACCTGTCGTTTCAGACGAGGATTTTACTTCGATCAACACTTTTCCTGATCCGGAACAATATCAAACTTTAGATAATGATAAGATCAAAATCAATAGAAGAGGTTTGGAAGCCCAAATCGAACCTGTTGCTAAATACAAGGTTTCGGCTGTTGTTCTAAGTAAAAAAAGATATGTATCCGGCTGGTCAGCAATAATATCTCCTCTCGATCTCGCCTTGGGTTGGGGGGCAGTTGCACAACGTGAAAATCTCGATCACATCAAGACAAAACAAACTTTACGTTGGTATCGCTACCGTTACGATAGTACCTGTACCATAGGATCAGATTATATATCATCCCATTCTTCAAATCACCATATTATTCCTGCGAATAAAAATATCAGGAAAGCTGTACTCTTTGCAAAAGTGAATCAAGAAATCGTTCTTGACGGATATTTAGTTAACGTCTCAGGAAAATTCAAAGCCAGGCCTGTGAGTTGGAACACTAGTAAGACCAGAACTGATACAGGTGATAGATCTTGTGAAATAATGTTTGTAACAAGTGTCAGACTTGGGACAAATATATATAGATAATATGTATATTGTTTATCCCGATTACAAAAATTCAATCGTAAATTTGGTATCCTCAGTATTGGCAACTTATAATGTCAAAACGGATCATTCACCTTTGACACTGATCGATCTGGAAGAATTAAAACAGAAAAAAAATGTTGTTCTGTTTGTAATAGACGGATTTGGATTAAACCTATTAAAAAGATATGCAACAGATCTAAAATTTCTAAATAAAAATTTAGTTTCATCTATTACTTCGGTTTGCCCTTCAACAACTAGTGCTGCTATCACAAGTTTAATAAGTGGAAAAACTCCTTGGGAGCATGGTGTGATAGGTTGGACATTATTTTTTAAAGAGTTCGCAAAGTATCTTGATTTTCTGCCAATTCGAGATTCAATTAACGGAGAACTCCTGGATGCTGAACATTATGATCTATCTGAAATTTTTAAAACCAGGAACATTTTTCAGAAAATTTCAGAAAAAAGTCCTGAAGTACAGCAATATTTTATGACTCATGAAGAATTGAGTACCAGTACGAATACAATGAAAAATGCCAAGCCCGCGGAGATAATTCCTTACCCGGATCATCAGGAGTTATTCAGGAAAATTAAGAATTTATTACTAACAGAGTCATCCCGAAAATTCATTTTTATCTATACTTCATCACCAGATAAAATTGAACATCAAACGGGCGTTTATACTGACAAAGTATTGGATTTTATAAGAGAAATTGATTCTGGCATATCTAAACTTAGCCAAAAAGCTGCCGGCAGCGATACAGCTATATTGATCACTGCTGATCATGGTCTGACTGACATAAAAAAATATTATTATGTTAATGAACATAAGCAGCTTATGGATAGCTTGATCATGCCTACTTCTCCCGAGCCACGATTTATTAGTTTCTTCGTTAAGAAGCATAAATTTGCTCAATTTGAAAAAGCATTCAAAAAATATAAAGAAAATTTTATACTATTTGATCGTGAAAAATTCATTAAATCAAAATTATTGGGTACTGGGAAAGTCCATCCCAAGTTAGATGATTTTCTTGGTGATTTTATTGCAGTTGCAATATCTGATCAGGCACTGAAATCAATTTACAGGCAAAATGGTAAATGGAAAAAAGAGTTTTTGGCTCATCATGCGGGTCTAACAGCAGATGAGATGCTAGTTCCGTTGATCGAAATTAATCTATAAATTGATAATTTAAAATGAGTAAACAAAATAAAGCCTATATTTATGCTTTTATCGCTGTGCTTTTTTGGTCAACAGCTGCTACCTCTTTTAAAATTACACTGCGTTTCTTAAATACAGTTGAAATGCTATTTTATTCTTCTTTAACCGCTTCTATAGCACTATCCGTAATTTTATATTTCCAAAAAAAACAGCGAAAAATATTTACAGTTACAAAAAATCAGATCTTATATGCAGCCCTATTGGGATTAATGAATCCATTTTTGTATTATATTATTCTCTTTAAGGCTTATAGCTTATTGCCTGCTCAACTTGCTCAGCCTTTAAATTTTGTTTGGCCTATTATGATTGTGATCCTTTCTATTCCAATTTTGAAACAGAAAATTCCTCCTAAAAGTTTTTTTGCCATTTTTCTTAGCTTTTTCGGTGTAATTATGATTTCAACCAAAGGCAGATTACTAAGTTTTAATGTTGATGAACCATACGGAGTAGCTCTGGCTCTTACAAGCTCTTTGATCTGGGCACTCTTTTTTATATTAAATGTAAAAAATAAATATGATGAAATACTCAGCCTTTTTTTCAGTTTTTGTTTCGGAAGTATTTTTACTCTGGTTTTATTATTGAAACAATTCTCTTTTCCGCCACTTTATGGTATTCTTGGTGCGATCTATATTGGATTATTTGAAATGGGATTGACTTTTGTGATTTGGATAAAAGCTCTGAAATATTCCAATACTACTGCTCAGGTAAATAATTTGATCTATCTTACACCTTTCATCTCATTACTAGTTGTAAGGTTGATCATTAAAGAAAAGATCTTGATTTCAAGCATTTTTGGAATTATTTTAATTATCCTTGGAATAATCCTTCAAAGGAGAATAAGGCAGGCGGAGATCAACTTGGAATAATCCTATGTACAGTTTTCAATATCCTAATTTATGAATAAATTATCTAGTAAATTTCACGATAGACTTGACATTTTGAATTTGATTAATATTTAATGTCACATACATTCAAATTATTTAGGAGGGAAGATGAAGAAATTATTTTATTTCAGTTTAGTTTTGTTAATAGCAGCATTTTTTACAGGGTGCTTTGAATCAACCAGCCCCAGCGAATCTGCTACATTAGAGGTTGAGAGTGTCCCTAGTGGAGCAACTATTTATTTAGATGGCGATCCTGCCAGATTAGTTACTCCGGCTACACTTGAGATTGACCCAGGTGATCATGAGCTTAGATTAGTCTTGGAAGGATATCAAGATTATATTGAAACCTTTAACGTTGCTGATGGTGACACCTATACCGTATCGGCCGATCTTGTAGTATCCTTAAATACAACACTTCATGTGTATACTGCACCTTCCGGTGCTTCAGTATATATTGATGGGGCATATACCGGATATACAACTCCTGTCACCTTCACTAATATAGTACCGGGATACCATTTTGTTAGAGTTTATTTACCCGGTTATAATGAAATTGTTAATTATATCAATATTGTTGAAAACATACCATACACCATTAGTGAAACACTCTATACACCTGTTCCTCCATATCCAGAATTCACTATCGATTATCCCTATGATGGACAGCACTTTACTGATAATGTAATTGATGTTGAAGGTTATATCGAATTGAATACAGGTGATCCTTTTACAGGGGATACAGCTATCTTGTCTATAAACGGGATTGACTCCGAAATTTCTGTTGATTATTATGGATATTTCGATGAGATGATTTCAATAGCTGCCGGAACAAATGAACTACAAATGAGAGCCAACGGTCCAAATGGCGACACCGGTGTTAGCGATATTGTTACGGTTCATGGTGATTTCACTGCCCCAGAAATAGAAGTAGTACTTTGGTGGAATACTCCTACGTCTGATCTGGATCTGCATGCTTGGAATCCCGACGGAGAACATTGTTACTATTCAAATCCTATGATATCAGATGGTTATCTTGATATTGATGATGTTGAAGGTTACGGGCCGGAAACTTTCGCTGTACAAACAGCTAATCTGGGTATTTATGAAATTCAAATAAACTGCTATTCCCTTGATTCTGATAATTATGCTGACGCTTCTGTACAAGTTTTCTTCGATGGTACCTTACAAGCTAACTATGGTCCTCATCACTTTATTGTAGACGATTTTAATGGATCAGATCCAGCAGCATGGTGGGAAGTTTGTACAATTACTGTTACTAACGGAAGATGCACAATTTCGAATGATCAGCCATCTCTTGAGATCAGAGAAAAAATCGCCTTAGATAAAACTAATCTTCCTGTTAAATAGTTGTTACTGATCATAAACTAACTAAACTGGCAGATGATATTCATCTGCCAGTATCTATAAATTTAGTGAAAATTCGAATTTCGGAATATCTATGCCCTTTTACAGCATTTAGTGGAGAATTATTATGGGAATGCAGCAAATATTACTAATACTGTTAAGTGTAATTATTGTATCAATATCAGTAATTGGAGCAATGGGATTATTCACACTGCAAGCCCAAAGATCTAATAGATCAGCTATTATTCAGGATATGCACCAAGTAGCCACTCTAGCAGTAGCTTATTTTCGGACTTCTTCCAATATGGGCGGAGGTGATGGTAACTTCATTGTCGATGAATTCTATGTCTGGTCTGGTTATCCTTTGACGGATAATGAAAACTTTATAGTTACCGATAACGGCCGGATTCGACTCCAAACAAGACCCAACGGCAATCTAATTATTGAGGGCTGGGGTACTGAATTAGGCTATGATGAAGAAGATGTTATCAGAGGAAGATTAACTCTGGATGGATCTACTCACCAGTTGACATTGCAGCTTCTTAATTAACGATAAGTCAATATACACAAGAAATAATTCAACTCAAAAACTTAGACTTTCAACCTATTTAATGATAAAACACAATTCTTGACATAATACAAGATTCCAGTTATTAGACTACGGTCAGTCAAGTGTTGAAAATAGCTTTATAATTGTATCCACACTAGCTGCATGGGTAAGGATGAATCAATGGGTCGAATTGTAAAAAAAGCTCAAGAAAAACGTAAAGAGATTTTTTTGATAGCACAAGATCTGTTTTTCAAATATGGTAATGCTA
This sequence comes from Candidatus Cloacimonadota bacterium, assembly GCA_021734835.1. GTDB lineage: Bacteria > Cloacimonadota > Cloacimonadia > Cloacimonadales > TCS61 > Tenebribacter. The sequence continues at coordinate 20,832 of JAIPIH010000013.1, forward strand.
ACACTTCAGTACAAATAATCATTGATGAGTTGGGAATTTCTAAGGGAGCCTTTTATCATTATTTTAATTCTAAAATCGAATTGCTGGATTGTATATCAGACCTGTTAACAAGTGATATAATAAGCAAAATCAAACCTATTGTAAATAACACTGATTTGAATGCGATAGAAAAATTAAATAAACTATATACTGTTACAAGCAATTACAAAACCCAGAATTTAGATATTATCTACACTATTACTAAGGCATTATTTAAAAAAGAGAATCTTTTCCTCAGACACAATTTAAATAATAAATTAATAGAGAAAACTATTCCCTTAATGACCAGAATCTTTCAACAGGGTATTGATGAAGCAGTATTTAAGATTGATACTCCTATGGTTATGACACGGATCATTCTTTTGTTTGGAATTAGCCGGGCCGAGCATAACGCTAAATTACTTTTACAAAATAAAGATGATCCCGATAGTTTGGAGGATTTATCGGAATACCTAGCTCTTTACCAACTTTCTGTAGAGAGGATGCTGGGTGCTCCTGAAGATTCTATCCAGGCATTTGATAAAAATTTTATTAATAACGTTAAACAAAAATTAAATGACCTTCATGTTTAGAGTAATAATTTTGATCATATTGTTACTGCCAGTAATTCCGGGCAACTGCATTAATTTGAATTTTGTACATCATGTAACAGCTGGCACAACAATTTTCACTGACAATAGCGTTATCTCGGAGTTAAATTATAAGCCTGAACTTTCATTATTACTCTTCCGACAGAATAACCGCAAAGTAGATTCAGAATTTATTTACAATCTTAATTACAGCTATTCAGATGAGAGTGATTTTACCAGTAATTTATACCGAGGATGGTTGAGATATGCTTCTCGTCAAACAGAAATCAGAATCGGACTACAAAAGATCAATTTCGGTCCGGCAATTATCTTACGTTCTCTACAATGGTTTGATCGAATAGATCCGCAGGATCCTACCCAAACAACGGACGGAAGAAAAGCTATTCTTACCAGATATTACTTTCTAAATAATGCAAATTTGTGGTTTTGGGGAATTTGGGGTGATGAAAGTGAAACATCAATTTCTGATTTCTTCCTGGAAAAGGACAATCCCGAATTAGGCGGCAGGATACAATTTCCTTTCGATTATTGTGAGGCTGCTTTCTCGTATAATCATAAAAAAATTATCGATGCCGGATTTGAAAATCGTTTCGGCCTTGATGCACGTTGGGATTTTGAAATTGGATTTTGGGCTGAACTTATGGTTTCTCATTTTTCTGAGGCTGATACAGAATACAAAAGAAGTATTACATTAGGTGCAGATTATACTTTTAGTTTTGGTAATGGAATTTATTTCCTGACAGAATATTGCAGCTTTTCACAAATGAAAACTGATTTCTTTGAGATTGAGGAAAATTCTGATTATGCTGCCTTGTCGATTACGTATCCGCTCAGCATTTATGATGAGATAAGTTCGCTACTTACTTCTAATTTAGATACAATGGATATTTATTATAGTTTCACATACCATCGTACTTATGATTATATCTCATTTTATATCAATTTATACTTGAATCCGGAAGTGAAGAATTTCCATAAACACAATATGTATAAAAATAAAATTTCTAAGGATAATTCATTGCAGTTGTTGTTACAATGTGATTTTTAACAGACTCTGAAATAACGAGTTATTTTTAAAGGAGCAGAAATGAAAGAAAATTTTATTGAGATCAAACATGTTAAAAAGGAATATCCCATGGGAACTAATAAATTTGTAGCGTTAAAGGATATCGATCTCAACTTTTCAGAAGGAGAATTCACAGGTATAGTGGGACCAAGTGGTTCGGGGAAAACAACATTATTGAATATCATCGGTTCGTTAGATTCCCAGTCAGAAGGAGAAGTGATAGTTTTAGGATATGAAGTTGCTGATCTATCCAGCAGCAAAAGTGCTAGAATGCGTAGTGAGAATATAGGATTTATCTTCCAAACATACAATCTGCTTCCGGTTTATACTGTTTTTGAAAATGTTGAATTCCCACTGTTGCTTTTAAGAATTAACAAAAATGAAAGAATTAAACTTGTTACTGAGGCACTAAAATGGGTTGGTTTGCTTGATAAAATAAAATCCAGGCCTAGCCAGATCTCCGGAGGTGAGTGTCAGAGAGTAGCTATTGCAAGAGCCATAGTAAAGAAACCGAAATTAGTTCTTGCCGATGAACCTACAGCGAATTTAGACGCTGATAATTCTCATAATATCTTAAAAACAATGAAAAAAATTAATGAGGAAACTGGGACTACTTTTATTTTTGCTACACACGATGCTAAAGTCATTAAATATCTTAAACGCAAAATAACCCTGCTGGATGGTTCTGTTGCAAAGGATGAATTAGTCAATGGAGGATGAACATGATATTTAAACTTGCTCTGAAAAATATATTAGGTGCGGGTTTGAGAACCTGGCTGAACATCTTTATTCTTTCTCTTTCTTATTTTGTCATTATTGCTTTACAAGGCTTCTTTGTTGGTTGGCAAGAAGATGCATCCCGAGAAATGAAGAAATGGGATATAGCTGGAGGACAATACTGGCAGGAAGATTATGATCCCTATGATCCGTTTACTTTAGAAGAAGGTCATGCTGTAATCCCGGATGAACTCAAAAAATTAATATCAAATGAGGAAGCTCTTGCTATTTTAATCTCTCCAGCAACGATCTATCCGAAAGGAAGAATGAGGAATATCGTGCTGAAAGGAATTGCTCCTGAACAAAACTTAGTTGAGCTTCCAACCACATATCTGGAAAATCAGGATGAAGAGATCAATTGCATTTTAGGCTCCAGTTTTGCTGAAAAATTAAGTGTTAGCATAGACGATTACATTGTTTTGCGGTGGCGGGATAAAAACGGGGCTTATGACGCCCGAGATATCAGAATAGCTCATATTTTTTCAACTACTGTTCTAACTGTTGAGAACAATCAGATCTGGATTTCTCTGCCAATTATGCAGGAGATGCTGGGCTATCTAGATCAAGCTACTATCATAACTGTAAAAGATGAAAATTATCATCAGGAAATAACAGGATGGGAATATAAAAATCTTGATTTTCTTCTGAAAGATCTCAATAATATGATCAAAGCTAAAACAATTGGTTCTTCAATGATGTATGTATTGATGCTGTTTCTGGCTGTATTGGCAATATTTGATACTCAGATCCTTTCAATTTTCCGCCGCAGAAAAGAAATGGGTACAATGATGGCTATGGGTATGACACGAGTAAAAATAATTCAATTGTTCACTCTGGAAGGTGTTTTACACGCAATTTTAGCAATTTTAGTTGGTGCTGTTTATGGTATTCCACTCCTGCGTTACTTCAAGAAAGTTGGCATGCAAATTGGAGCAAATGCAAAAGATTGGGGGTTAAGCGGTGTTACCGATGCTCTCTATCCTATATATGGATGGAAGTTAGTAGTTGGTACAATAATATTTGTGTTGATAACAGTAATTATTGTTAGTTATCTTCCAACCAGGAAAATTGCTAATTTGAAACCTACAGATGCTCTTCGTGGCAAGATGACAAAGAAGGATGAATGATATGTTAAAATTCTTGGCAAAAGGTTTAGTGAGAGATCGATCAAGAAGCTTCTTCCCAATCCTCATTATTGCGGCAGGAGTTATGCTGACTGTTATTTTTTACAGCTGGTTAAATGGTTATATCAATATGCTGATTGAGGATAATGCCCGCTTTGATACTGGACATGTGAAAATTGTTACCAGAGCTTATAATGAACTTATCGATCAAAAGCCTTATGATCTTGCTATGATGAATGTTGGACATAGAATTGAAACTCTATCTAGGGATTATCCACAAATCCAGTGGCAGCCACGTATCTATTTTGGAGGTATATTAGATGTGCCTGATGAAAACAAAGAAACTCTAAAGCAAGGAAAAGTAGCTGGCTTAGGGGTCAATCTGCTCAATAGTAACTTTGAACGGGATATTCTAAATTTGGAGCAAGCAATCAAGCAGGGCAAGATGCCTTCAAAACTAGGCGAGATCCTTATCAGCCGAGATATTGCTGAAAAATTAGGTATCCAAATCAATGACGAAGTTACAATGTTCGGCAGCACAATGTACGGTTCAATAACAATGCAAAATTTCATTGTTAGCGGCATAGTTGTCTTTGGAGTACAGATACTAGATAAAGGTGCAGTGATCATAGATATCTCTGATGTTCGGAAATTCCTTGATATGGAGGATTCTGCGAGTGAAATCCTTGGCTTCATACCAAAATACAACGAGGCTGCAACATATCAGATATCAGCAGAATTCAATGAGCAAAATAGTGACCCGACAGAAGAATTTTCTGAAATTATGATCCCTTTAAAAGATCAAGGGCAAATGGCATTCATGATCAATGTAATAGATCAGCGAATGGGGATGTTCATATTTATCTTCATATTTGTTATGTCTTTAGTTTTATGGAATTCAGGTTTAATGAATGGAATCAGACGCTACGGCGAAATTGGAGTTCGGCTTGCAATTGGTGAGAGTAAGGGTCATATCTATCGTTCATTAATTCTAGAATCTATTATAATCGGCATTACTGCTACAATTATCGGAACCGGTATTGGTTTGATTTTTGCCTTTATGCTTCAGCATTATGGAATTAATATTTCTTCTTTCATGAAAGATGCCGAGGTTATAATGAATTCAACAATGCGGGCACAAATTACGCCTTCATGCTATGTAATAGGATTCATACCCGGAGTTTTTGCATCTATCATCGGTGCTTGTTTTGCCGGAATTGGTATTTATCGAAGAAATACAGCACAATTATTCAAGGAGTTGGAAACATGAGAATCTTACAAACAATAATGTTATTCTTGTTTTGTAATTCAGTTTTTGCAAAATATCCCGATGGAAATATGATATTAAAACAAATTGATGAAAATATGTATGCAAAAAGCATGATATCAACTTCTCAAATGCTCATTCACAGTAGACGAGGCAGCAGGACGATGACGTTAAAATCCTGGACCGAAGGCAACACGAAATCGTTTTCAGAATATTTAGCTCCTCCCAAAGATGCCGGTACAAAAATGCTGAAACTCGATGATAAGCTCTGGATATACAATCCTGCCGCTGATCGTACAATTCAAATTTCTGGACATATGCTACGGCAATCAATGATGGGATCTGATATTTCCTATGAAGATATGATGGAAGAAAATGAGATAAGTAAGATCTATTCAGCCGAAACAGTTAATGAAGTAGTATATAAGGAACGAAATTGCTGGGTTTTAGAGTTAACTGCAAACACAGACGCCACAGCTTATCATACCAGGAAGGTATTGATAGATAAAGAAAAGATGCTCCCTCTGAAAGAAGAACGATACGGTAAAAGTGGGAAGCTTCTCAAAACAACTGAAATCCTAGAAGTGATGAAAGTTGGAAATCGCTGGTATCCTAAAAGAATGATCTTTAAAGATGTGCTCAAGCAGGGAGAAGGTACAGAATTTGTTATCGATGAAATCCAACTTGATGTAGAAATACATGAGAGTAGATTTTCCAAAGCAGCTCTGCGGAAATAACTACGCCACTTAATATTTGCCAATTCATTATTACCGGTTATACTGTAATAATCTAGGAGGAATAATGAATTTTCTTAAAGCCGCAGTTGAAATGGAAGAATTAATAAAAAAATATTATATAGATCTGGCGGAAAAATGTTCTTACGATCAACAATTAAAAACGCTTCTTACAATACTTGCTGCTGATCATGAACAGCATTTGGAAAAATTTCTACAGATGTCTTCAAGAGAATGTACGAACTTGGAGACAACAAGATCTTATGAGGCAACAATAGAATTTTTTCAAAATTTGCAAAAAGATAAAGAAACTTTTAGTTGTGAAATAGATCAGTTAAGTTTATATAAAAGAGCTTTGGATTTAGTTGGGAAAAAGCTTATCCTCTACAATGAATATAGATCCACTCTTGCTTCTGGTACAGATAGAACAGTGCTTGATGCTATAATTAAAGTAGAAGATCAACACAGATTTGTGCTGGGTAATATCATAGAAATGCTCAGAAGTCCTCTTCAGTGGATTGAAAAATCTGAATTTTACTTTAAGGAAAATTTTATTGAAGATTATACTGATTAAAAAATCTCACTAGCCCGCTAGGAAATAATATGGATATAATGGCACATTCTTTGTGGTCTCTGGCTTTACTTCCTGGTCCGCCATCTGTCGCCAAAGTAGCTCTTGGTATTGCCCCTGATGTTACAGTATTTGCTGCCAGTTTAACTGTTCAAGCAATAAAAGGTAGATTTCAACCAAATTTCAAGACCAGAAAGGAAATGATGCAATGGTACGAACAAGAAGATAAGCACTGGGTATTAAATCTTTATAAATGGACACATTCTTTGATAATATGGAGCCTTGTAATAGTCCCAATTATTGTTTATTCAATTATTTATGTAAACTTGTTCCCCTGGTTTCTTCTAGCTGCTCCGCTCCATATTCTAATGGATATACCAACGCATGATCATAAGTCATTTCCGGTAGAATTTCTCACTCCGCTTTCACATTACAAACTAAATGGATTTCACTGGTCAAAACCCTTGGTATTTGGCGGGAATTATATAGTACTTTTTTTTGTAGAATTTTTTCGAGTATTTGTATTAAAAAGATAAAGTAGTTATTTGGATTATCAATTTTTGAAATTCTTTACAAAAAAAAAGTCCTGCTCATTTTAAATGCAGGACTTTCTTTTTAGGGAGGTTTTATTTAAATTCCAATTCAACTGGTAAGATCATCAAGTAATTTTCATCACCTAATTTTTTCATTTTAGCTCCAGTATCCCAGATAGTCTTCAAGCCCTCAGGTACGAAAGATGCAGCTTTCAAACTAACAGTTAGCTCGTTTGCAGTTTTATCACCTTCAAATTCAATAAGTTGAATCTCATTCTCCAGTTTTGCTAATTTTTTCATCTCAACCAACGCCAGATCCATTCCTCCGAGCGCATCCACAAGTCCTCTTTGGAAAGCTTGTTTACCTGTCCAAACTCTGCCTTGTGCAATTTCATGAACCTTTGTTTTGGGTAAATTTCGTCCATTCGCTACTATAGAAACAAATCTATCATAAAAGTGTTGAATTGATTTTTCAGCGATCTGTTTTTCTTCCGCGGTTATTTGCCGATGAGTTGAACCGAGATCTGCATGTTTACCTCTTTTAACAGTATCCCAATTAATATGAATCTTCTCATATAATCTTTCAAAAACCGGAAAAATCCCGATAACTCCAATTGAACCTGTAATCGTAGAAGGTTGTGCTAATATTTTATCAGCTTTTGCAGCTATGTAATAACCGCCGCTTGCAGCAGTTCCACCCATTGAGATAATAATCGGTTTTTTGTTTTCACCAGTTTTACATAATTCAACTTCTCTGGCAATTACATCTGAGGCAAGAGCTGAACCGCCGCCACTATCAACACGGATGATTATACCCTTGATACTTTTATCTTCTCGCGCTTGTTTAATAGCTTTTGCTGTAGTAATTGAACCGATTGCTTTCCCGGGTATACCTTCTCCTGAATGTATCGTTCCAATCGCATAAATAATAGCGATTTTATCCTTTTTGATTTTGCTCCATTTGGTGACAGCCTGGTTTCTGTCATAATTATCTACGATTTTTTCAGATTGATAATTGGCTTTTATCTTATCCTTAATTTGATCTTCATAAATTACATCATCCACCAAACCCAGCTCCTTAGCTCTGGCAGCATTCCAGTATGGTCCTTCATCGATCAACACCTGAACTGGCTTTTTCAGCTTACTTCCTCTTCCTTCTTGGATCATAGTAACAATTTCAGAATAAAGATCATCCAAAAGTGCTTCATAGGTTTCTCTTTCCGCAGAGGTCATATGACTTTCACTGATAGAATTACCGGCAGTTTTGTAATCATGACTTTTCAGGTTCACAATATCAATTCCCAAAGTATCCAACAGATCTCTAAAATACGGCATATTAACAGAGATACCTTTTAAATCTATAGAACCAATAGGATTAAGGTATATCTCATCGGCAATAGAAGCTGCAAAAGCATAATTGGCACCACTTATTCCTTCGTAGTAGAATATAATCTTCTTACCAGATAATTTAAAATCAAGAAAAGCTTTTTTAAGTTCTGTTCTCTGAGCTAAACTCGCTGAAAAATCACCAGATTTTAACACCAATCCCCTAATACTTTCATCTTTCTTCAACTCTTTTATTTCTTTGATCACCTCAGAAAGGGTTTTGTCTTTGCTCATAATTATACTGAAAGGTCCTAACTTCTGCACGGGATTTTTTTCGACTATCTGTCCTTTCAATTTATAATCCAGAAAATAATTCTTTTCTTTACCAATAACTGTTCGGAATGCTTTATTAGAAGTGCTTAAATAATACTGACCTTGTGAAAATTCATTTTCAACATTCAACTGCATATTTGTTCCTATTCCAAAGTTACCAAATGATATTCCAAAATTTAAACCGACAGTTTCATCTTCCAAGTTGTAAGACCCACCAAGTTTAATCCCGTCAAATAACTCTGTTTGAACTCCAAGAATAGGTTTTGAGAAATCATTTCTGTCATAATTTATATCTGCACTTAAAGTAAACCTGTCAGTGAGATCGCTATTGAAGAATACAGGTCTCACAGCAAAACCAAAATCGTAAGTAGTGTTAGCATCAAAGAATCCATGCGCAACTGCTCCAAATGAAAAATGATCAACCGGTCGGAATAGGATTGATTCAGAAATGTCTCCTTGTTTGATGAATTTGTTCTTCCAGTCCCAAGCTAAACCAAGATACAGGTTGTTGATCACAACTGAATTCCTACTGCTAATTGCCAGGCGATGATAATTGTTATCCCCTACTCTATCCAAGACATAACCCAGATTATCGCCTGCTATTATTAAGGAATAATAATCTTCAAATAAACCCTCTTTATCATAATTTCCGATAAAAGATACTCCACCGGCATTACCGAAACCCATGGCTGCCGGATTCACTTTCATTGCCATAAAATTATCTGTAGCGGCAATCGGGCCACTTCCGTACAATGAATAATAAAACATTGAAATAATTACTAAAATTAATACTTTTTTCATTGTCTTCTCCTTTGATATTTTAATTCGTTTATAAACTAATTCTTTTATTCGATAATAATCTGTCTATCTCATTTATTTTTCCAGCTTATAAATAATTATTCTGCCGTTACTCGTAATAGCAGATATTTTATAAACTCCAGAATTTACTTTACCGAACAGCCGTTCCGGGGAGGACTGAGAAGCTATCACATCAATTCCTTTTACATCAATACCAGCATTTGAAGTTTCACAATTGATAGTAAACTCTAATAACGGATCTACACCAATATTGATAGTACCATTAGATGTGGAAAGCAAGATATTATCCGTTAATTTTTCAGATAGAGAGAGCGTTATTTTAGCATTAGAAGTTTCCGCTTGTTTAATCCCCGGTGTATTCTTTATCCGTATCGATCCATTTGAAGTATTAGCTTCGGCTTTTCCCATTAAATCGTAAAATTCTATTTTCCCGTTGCTGCTGTTTGCAGAAAAACTTCCTTGAGAATTTGTAATCCTGATCCTGCCGTTAGATGTGTTTAAATGCATATCGCCGTGACATCCTGAAACAAAAATTCTACCGTTGGACGTTTTCACATTGCTGACACTAACTTGAGATGGAATTTGTATTAGGTAGTTTACTGTTATCCTGGTATCATTCTTGAGAAGATTTGTCTTGATAGTATAGCCCTTGTCATCCAGGATTTCTATTTTGACATTATCAAGTTCTGATTCAGAATTTCTGCTAGACAGAACTGCTACTATGTCAATAGTATCACTATCCCAACTCTTTACTTCTACGTTGCCGTTATAATTATCAATATTGATTTCAGCTCCTGGTTTTGGTATAAAAGCATCACGAAAAGTCCTGGAGAATTTGTCATCATTTGTTATGTTAACATTAAAACCATTCTCATTGCCATCATCATTAACTAAATGTTTGATAACAACTCCGGGATTATTTCCTAACCAACCGATTGATAATTTAGTAATGAAATTCACAGTTCCACCCAGAAGCTGACCCCAGAAACCGGTGATATGTTTAGATTCACCTTCAGTTTCAACTATCAGTCCGCGAGAACTGATCTCAACATAATCTTCATTATTGATTACATTAATACCGTCAGCACCAATTTCTACTTTATCTCCATCATCATTAATAATGATCTTTCCAACACGATATTCTACAAATTTATTACTGCTTTCTGCTATAGATATCCTCGATTCATTAAATTCTAATTTAGCACCATCTTTGATAAACACATAAGTTATCCCTTTGGGTAATCCGATTTCTATTTTAGCGGAATTATTACTTTTAAAGATAAATTTATTGTTCTCTTTGAAAATTGTAACATTATCTCTTTTTGAATGTTCAACTACCATTTTCTTACTATTTATGAAATCAATATCTTTGATGTGAATGTTATCAAACTCAAGGATAATGCTGTGATCTTTTAACTCAAAATCCTGAGTTACAGCTGAAAGTACCAAAGCAGCAGACATAATTATTAAAATAATAGATATTTTCATTTTCCCTCCTAAGATCATTTTATCTCTCTATTTTTGTATATGATCGTTGCCACTACAAACAAGAGTCCGCTAACGGCGATCTGGATCAAGGTTTTCCAATTAAAAAGAATTCTCATCCAGGTTTCTTTTATGAAAATATTCAAACTCTCATTGGTTAATATTGTTTTCATTCCAACCGGTGTTGAATTGTTGATAAGCTTGATCAGATAACTTAAGGGAAGCGGAAGATGCCATTGCATTATTACGTTGATTATTATTAAGAGAAATTGTATTCCTACGATAATAGCTAAACCCTGCAGAAAGGCTTTATCTTTGAAAACTGCCGAGACAAAAAAAGATAAACTCCCTACTATAAGCCCTATCTTCATAAAAGAGATTAATGATTGGATAGTACCTAAAAAAGCCATCGATATTACGAATCTGTCAACTGACGCTATGATAAATGCAAATACTATAAAGTTGAACAAAGCAATCAGTGATAATATGACCCAGTTCCCGGCGATTCCGACAAGATATTTTGAGGCTGATTGATACCATATGGAAACAGGTTGAGAACGATGAAAAAGTTCACTGTGATTTCTGATATTTTCATTCAAAGCACTTTGAGTTAGAATTATTATAAAAATAAGACTAATCATACCCGGCAATCCCATTAACGCCATATTCAGGATGTAATTGAGGAAATCGGAGGAAGGACTGCCCTGTATATTACCTAAGTTTAAATTAAAACTCCCTGTGAAATATGATATGGCCGAGATCAAAAGGATCACTAAATAAAATCCGGCAACTATCCATAAAGGGATCATGAGCTGATTTTTGCTAATTTGGATATCTTTTCTCAATAAAGCAGTAAATTTATTCACTTGATCCTCCTACCATCTCCAAAAATAAATCTGAAAGTGTTGGTCTGACCACCTGAGCTGATTCTATGGAAATATCACTCTTTAAAACTGCGTTTGTCTGTCCCAGAGTTTTGTTAATGATTCTTGGTTTATGTTCTTCCAACTTAGCTCTTTTTTCAGCTGGAACTGTATAAATTGAATATTTAGCTTTTAATTTTTCAATTTCTTCCTGCAGAATTATCTTACCTTTATCGATAAAGATGATATCTTGTAAAATTTGTTCGACTTCTTCCACCTGGTGAGTCGAGATAATGATGGTTTTAGTTTCATCATAATATTCTCCCAGGATCATATTGAAAAATTCTTTCCTAAATACTATATCCAATCCTAAAGTCGGCTCGTCTAATAACAGGATTTTTACATCTAATGAAAGCGTTATCAGAAGGTAGAGCTTCGTCTTCATTCCTTTTGATAAATTGCCAACTTTTTGTTTAGGATCAAGATCACTAGCAGCTAACAGAGTATGAGCTTTCTCATGATTCCAAGAAATGTTTAAAGCTGAAACATAATCAATTGTTTGTCTTACTGTCAGTCTGTCATCCAAACTATTCACATCCGGAATAAACGCGATATCCTGATGTGTCGACTCCTTGTGTCTTTTTATCTGTTTCCCCAGGATCTCTATTTCCCCTTCGTGTTTTAAAAAACCTAAGATGCATCGCATAAGAGTTGACTTACCTGCTCCATTTTTACCCAGTAAACCTATTATCCTGCCTTGAGGTATTTCCAGATTGATATTATCCAGAGCTTTGAGTTTACCATAATACTTATTTAAGTTTTTGGTTTTAATTGCTGATTTCCCTGTCACTTCTCGCCTCCATATTTATAAATTCCTTTGATCAGTTCAGTTAATTCTTCCCTTGATAAACCTAATGACCTGCTCTTTGTAACTATATTTTGCAGATCAACCTTAACGAATTCTTGAAAAGTTTTAGCCTTCAGAACTTTTTGCGCACCTTTTTTCACAAACATACCTATTCCCCGCTTCTTAAAAAGAATTCCTTCATTAAGAAGTTCACTCACGGCATTGGATATTGTCTGAGGATTAAGTTTATATTGTTTTGCCATGATCCGAATCGATGGTAAGGCATCTTCTTCTTCTATAGTTCCAAATATAATTGCTTTTTCTATTTCTGTTTTTATCTGTAAATAAATTGGAATACCATCTTCAAATTTCATTACATCTCCTAGTGTTTTACTGTATTGGTCAAGTGACACACTGACATTCTAAAAGTCAAGATTTTTTTCTTTTTCTCATATTTTTTTTTATAAATTCCTATCTGTTTGAAAGTTCTAACGCTCTTTGTATCTTTATATTAGGCTATTTTAAAAATTTTGTAATTTATTTTGGTTCTGATTCAGAAGTTAGTTGAATGTACTCCTTCTTGGTAGCTTGCGAAATTGGTCATAATTAATAGTGAGTTTGTATCTTTTATCAAAATTTAATATGCCTTGGAGTACTTTGTTGTAACTCCAATCCGTCTGCATTCATCATAGATTGGACAGGACGAGCATTTTGGATTGCGGGGTGTGCAGTGATTTTGTCCGAAAGCAACTAGATAAGAATTGAACATCATCCAATACTTTTCCGGCAGCTTCCTTCTTAAAGCCATCTCAGTTTCATAGGGAGTTTTCGTTTTCACATAACCAATTCTATTGGTAATTCTGTGAACATGAACATCTACACAGACCGCTGGTTTTTTGAAAGCAATTACCCGAACAAGGTTAGCTGTTTTTCTGCCAACGCCGGGTAATTGGACAAGGGCCTCAACCTCTTCAGGAATAATATTATTGAATTCTTTCTCAAGCACTGCGGGAAGTTCTTTTAAATATCTCGCTTTATTTCTGAAAAAACCAACCGGATAGATCATTTTCTCAATTTCAGATATAGAATATTTCTTTAGATCTTCCGAAGTATCTATGATCTTAAATAATCTCTGAACAACTTCTGAAGTTGTTTGATCCTTTGTCCTGGCACTTAACATTGTTGTTACTAATATTTTAAAAGGGTCTTTTGTTTGCTCCTCTATCAGATCGACAACCGGAGCAGGATAGCTAAGGAAAAGTTTTTCTAAAATTCTATAAATTTTTACAATGTCCATATTCAATCCTATTCATGCAGTTAACAAAAATTGGTCGGGATGAGAGGATTTGAACCTCCGACCTTTCGCCCCCCAGACGAACGCGCTAACCGAGCTGCGCTACATCCCGACGATGGACATCATTTTAAAGGCTCAATTACTGACAAGTAATTTCTTAACGAAAAATTGACATATTAACTGAAATTCCATTTCTGGATTATGAGGTTTAAATGAGTATAATTTCAGTTTCAAATTTATGGCATAGTTTTGGAATAGAAGAGCTCTTCAGAGGGTTAAGTTTTTCTATTGAAGATAATAGCAAAATAGGCCTTGTAGGCAGGAATGGAAGCGGTAAAACTACTTTATTCAACATTTTAACTAAAAATCTTCTTCCCGATCAAGGAGTTGTTCATATTTCTAAGTCAGCAAATATTTCTTATCTAACTCAGGAACCGGATCTTGGGGGTTCATTAACTTTACGGAATTGTGTTTTACAGTCACGACCGGATCATATTAAACTCAATGAAAAGTTAAAAGAAGCGGAAGCTTTGCTGACGAAAAACAGTTCAGAAGAAAATATGAATAAATATACTCAAATTCAACAGAAATTTGAATTAACCGGCGGTTACAGTTTTGATACCGAGATGAAACTTGTGCTTACAAGCTTGAATTTCCCAATTGAAGTTTGGGACAGAGAAATTAATGATTTTAGCGGCGGCGAAAAAACACGTATACAATTAGCAACAATATTGTTACAGCCTTTTGATCTGCTTTTACTTGATGAACCGACAAATCATCTGGATATTGAGATGATCTATTGGTTGGAAAAATATTTAACTTCCCTGGATAAACCTTACCTGATCATTTCCCACGACCGTCATTTTCTGGACAATACTGTAACCAAAATTGCAGAGATCAGAAATTTTACCGTTAATATTTTTTCTGGGAATTATTCACAATACAATAAACAACGGCAAATATTATTAGATTTAGAAGAAAAGACCTTCCAAAAACAACAGAAAAAGATAGATAAAATTGAAAAGCAAATTGATAAATATCGTATTTGGGGAAGATCACGTGACAGTGAAAAAATGTTCGTGAGAGCGAAAGAACTTGAAAAACGACTGGAGAAAATTGAAAAAGTAGAAAAACCAAGAAAAGATAAAGATATAGAATTAAACTTTGTACCTGAAAAGCGAAGTGGTAACGATGTTTACACTTTTGAAAAAATGAGTTTTGGATTTCCTGGGAATATCCTTGCTTCAAAAATAGATCTAAATATTTTTTACAAAGATAAGATAGCTATATTGGGAAAAAATGGTTGTGGGAAAACAACTTTCCTCAAGCTATTGAATGAGGAGATTAAGCCATTATCTGGCAAATCAAAAAAAGGTGTCGGTTTAAAGATCGGTTATTACGATCAAATACACCTCGAACTGGACGAATCATTTACTGTTATGCAGACTATCTGGCAATTAGCTCCCGGCGCTCCTAGAGGAGAGATCTTCTTTTATCTCGCTAAGTATGGATTCACAGGTGATGAAGTTGAAAAACAAGTTGCTGTTCTCAGTGGCGGTGAAAAAGCCAGATTATATCTAGCTAAATTGATCCATGAAAAACCTAATTTCTTAATTCTGGACGAACCTACTAATCATCTTGATATTAACATGATCTCATTTTTAGAAAATGCCTTAGTTGAATTTGACGGTACAATCGTCTTTGTCTCTCACGATCGGTATTTCATTGAAAATATTGCAAAAAAGAAATGGATATTCACAAAAGCCACTATCAAAGAAACTACCAAAAAATTGGATGATCTTTTTTTCCAGAAGGAGAAGAAAAAAGTTAATGATAATGCAACCTTTAAAGCAAAAAGTCCCCGCAAAGTGAATCCGATCGTACTAGAAAAAATATCTCAGAATATTGAAATTACAACTAAGCTTTTAGAAGCAAAACTTGAGAATTTAAAGTCATTGCAGCTGGAGTTTGCAGAACCGGAGATGTATAATGATGACCAGAAAGTAAAAGCTTTGACAGTAAGTTTAAAAAATAATAAAAATGAAATTGCTTTATTAAAGAAACAACTTGATAAACTTGAAGATGAATATCTGGAGTTGATATGAAGATAGGTTTCACAACGTCTTTTCCGGTAGAAGTTGTTTTTGCTGCCGGTCATATACCAATTGATATGAACAATATATTTGTTACGGGTAATGCCTCAAGTTATGTAGAAAAGGCTGAATTTGAAGGTTATCCCAGAAATATTTGCAGTTGGATAAAGGGAATGTACAGTGTGGCTTTATCTGCAAACTTAGATGCTGTAATCGGTGTGGTGGAAGGCGATTGTTCCAATACGCACTCTCTGATGTCTTCATTGATCGATCAAGGCATTGAAGTTTTTTCATTTTCCTTTCCGCATGATAAAGACAGAAAGAAATTAAAGGCAGAAATTAATAAACTGGAACGTCTTTTTAAAGTTGAACATGTCCAAGTTCTTAACGTTAAACACAGACTTGATAAAATAAGAAAAAAACTGGTCCTGCTTGATAAACTCACCTTCGAAGAGAATAAAGTGACCGGAGCGGAAAATCATCAATGGCTTGTAAATTCATCTGATTTTAATAGTGATCCTGATGATTATGAAAAACGACTTGATGAATTCATCTCAGAAGTAAAAAAAAGAACACCTTTTGTATCAAAATTCAGATTCGGCTTTCTAGGAGTTCCACCAATAATTACAGACCTCTATGATTTCCTTTTTGAAAAAAATGTAAATATTGTTTACAATGAAATTCAAAGGCAATTCAGCATGCCGAGTCTTAAAGCTGATTTAACTGATCAGTACTTGGAATACACTTACCCATATTCCATTATTGACAGATTGCATGACATTCAGGTGCAAATTAAAAAACGCCAATTAAATGCTGTGATAAGTTACTCTCAATCTTTCTGTCACCGGCAGATCGATAACATACTGATAAAAAAATATCTCGATATACCTGTTCTCACAATTGAAGGTGATCAACCAGGGAAATTAGATGCCCGCACAAAATTGAGGATAGAAAGCTTTTTAGATATGCTAAGGTATTAATTATGCATCCAGAATTATCTCAAAAATTTACAACTGTCCTTTACCGAATAGTTAGCTAGGGAATTCACTTTGAGCAATAATGTAAGCTTAAAAAAACCTGTAACTGAAGATGAATTTTCTAAATACTACGAATTCCGCTGGAGGATATTGAGAAAACCATGGGAACGTCCAAAGGGAACTGAAAAAGATAATAAGGAGGAAAAAAGCATACATATTATGGCGGTATTAAATAATAAAATAGTTGGATGCGGGAGAGCTCATTTCAATTCTAAAGATCAGGTACAAATACGATATATGGCAGTGGATAAGCAGTTACGGGGACAGAAGATCGGTACAAAAATATTATTAGCTTTGGAAAAAGAAATTAAAAAAATCGGGGCTCAGGAGATTATATTAAATGCTAGATCGAATGCCGTTTCACTCTACAGGAAGAATGGATACGAAACATATAAGGAAGGTGATATCCTGTTTGGTGAGATCAAACATTATTGGATGAGAAAATGGATATAGACATTTTAATTAAAAATGGGCTTATTTTACACTTTGATAAAGAAACTCAAACTGAGAGTATAGCAATTTCAAATGGTAAAATACTGGAAATAGGTAAAAATTTAGACCGGAAATATCAAGCCAACCGGATCATCGAGGCTGAGAATAAAATTGTTATACCCGGTTTTGTAAATACTCATACACATGCCGCGATGAGTTATTTCAAAGGTTTGGCAGATGATCTGCCATTGCATGAGTGGCTTTCTCAGCATATCTGGCCGGCAGAAGCAAAATTTTTATCACCAGAATTTGTAGAAGATGCCTCTCTGTATGGCTGCGCAGAGATGATAAAGAACGGAATAACTTGTTTCAATGATATGTATTTTTTTGGAGATCAAACTGCTAAATCTGCAGAAAAAGTAGGTATCAGAGCTGTTTTAGGTGAAGGAGTTTTAGATTTTTCTGCTGCGAATCATAAAAATGCTGATGAAATCTTATCACTCATTAATGAAATGCATCAAAAGTATCTGGATAATCAACTGATAGATTTTGCAGTTGCGCCACATTCTATTTATACTTGTGGAAAAGCGAATCTTATTAAAGCCAGAGATTTAGCAAATAAGCTTGGTCTATTGGTTCATATTCATATTTCTGAAGCTAAACAGGAAATTGAAGATTCTCTTACAAAAAACGGCGTAAGACCAGTTGAGTACTTACACAGTTTCGGTTTTTTTGAAGGCGATACTATTGCTGCGCATGCCATCTGGCTTGATGAGGAAGAAAAGTTGATTTTAGCAGAAACCAACACTTCAGTTGCTATTAATATCAGCAGTAACCTCAAACTAGCTTGCGGGTTTATGTCTTTGAAGAACTATATTGATAAAGGGATTAACCTTAGCATTGGCACAGACAGCGTAGCCAGTAATAATAATTTAAGCATTTTTCAGGAAATGAGTTTAATTAGCAAATTGCAGAAATCGATTAATGAAGATCCTACTCTATTACCAGCAAAAGATATTCTGCAAATTGCAACTTTGGGCGGTGCGAAAGCTTTAGGCAAGAGCAATATGATCGGATCTCTGGAGACAGGCAAAAGAGCTGATATCATCTTGGTGGATGTTCAGAATATTCAAGCACAACCTTTATACGATCCTTTTTCACAACTGGTTTATTCATTAAATTCGGAAAATATTAAAGATGTTATTGTTAATGGTAAGATCGTAATGCTGGATAGAATCTTGGTTAATATTGATGAACTAGAATTGATCGAGAAAGCCAAGTATTATCAAAATATAATTAAAAAATTCAATAATGGATAAATTTAACTACTTTGGAAATTTCGGGCTTTAATTCTCTTTCTCATGAATTGCGGAATTTGAGAAATAAACAGCCCAGAGATAACAATTACCATTCCAATAAATTTCCTCATCCCCAGAACTTCATGTAAAGTAAAATAAGCTATGATCGCAGTATAAACTGGTATCATATTAGCAAAAATATTCGAATTGATCAGACCGATTTTTTTAATAACATAAGTTTTAAAAATGAATGCTAAGACTGAGCCAAAAACTGCCAGTTTAAAAATCGAGATAAAATCGGTGATCTGAAGCGTAGAAAGTTTATTTCTTTCAAAAATTAGAAATAGAGGCAATAAATAGAACAAACCAATAATATTTTGCGTTTTTACAATTGTGAATCCCGAGTACTTTGTTAAAAGCTTCTTCACCATAATCCCATAAAAATTTGCAGATATAACTGCTAAAAGTAACAAAGAGATCCCTAAAGCTGAAATGCGACCTATAAAGTCATTGGTCAAAACAATAAAAACACCCAGAAATGATATTACCAAACCTGAAATATGATAAAGTGTTATCTTCTCTTTAGCTAGGAAATAGGTAAATATAGGTGTAAATAGCGGGATTGTTGCAATAATAAGAGCACCTAAAGTGGAACTAATAAATTTCATACCATAACTTTCAAAAATGAAATAGCAGAACGGTTGCAGAAATGATAACAGCAGGAAGAACTTGTAATCTTCAACTTTTATTTTTTCTTTTTTGTAGATTAACTTTGAAGCAGCAAGCATTAACATCGCTGCAATTATCAATCTAAAAAATATAATTGATATGGCATCAAATGCCAGAAATGCCTCTTTATACCAAACGAAACTGGCACCCCAGAATAAGGTAGCGGATAAAGCTGCACCATAGATCATTAATTTATTTCTCATCGATCTCCCTTTCTGATAGCGAAACTTTGGAATAAGCAGAGCTTGTCAAACAATTCGAACATTACTGGATCAGTTTTTCTGAATTCTATAATCGCTCTTCTAACAGTTCACTTAGTAATTTATCATTTTGGAATTACTTATGAATAGCTTGACCACAGAAGTCTTTTAAATATTTTGTCTATAAATCATATAAAATAATGTTGTAAAATCAGTTTACATAAAATTAAAATGGAGATAGAAGATGTTAAAATTATTAATTTTCAAAAATGAGACCGAACTTAATAAAATTGTCTCTAAAAAAAACGTCATCGACTTTTTATTTGAACATTTAGGTAAATATGGTGATGAGAAGTCCGCCATAGAAAAAGCAATTGACTACGCATTTTCTAAAGTTGAAGGTAAAGGTGGATTCTTGGAAATTGCTTTAGATAATGATGAGATTGTAGGTGTATTAGTTATGAACAAAACCGGGATGACTGGTTACATTCCAAAAAACATTCTGGTGTATGTTGCTGTAAGAAAAGATCAACGTGGAAAAGGTGTTGGGAAAGAAATAATTATAAAAGCGGTAGAAGCTGCAGATAATGATGTAGCCCTGCATGTAGAATATGATAATCCAGCAAAAAGACTCTATGAAAGGATAGGTTTTGGGACTAAATATGCCGAAATGAGGTACATAAAGGAGTAAGCAAATGGCAGAATTAATTGTCAATACCAAAGCAATCTTAAATAATATTAATAAACTGAACAATTATTTTGAAAAAAATAATATTCACTGGACACTGATCTCAAAAATTCTTTCAGGTGATAAGGAAGTGTTAAGCAAAATATTGCAAAGTCCTGAGTTAAAACGGGTTCATTCTATTGGAGATTCTCGTCTCAGCAGCTTAAAAACAATTAAAAGGATCGATCCGGATATAGTTACTATGTATATCAAACCACCTGCTATTCAACATGTGAAAACCGTTGTAAAATACGCTAACATTTCATTAAATACATCTATTGAAACTATAAAAGCTCTCAATCATGAAGCAAAACAACTCGGAAAAAAGCATAGGATAATTATCATGTTAGAAATGGGCGAATTGAGAGAAGGTGTTCTTCGAGACGATTTTATGGCTTTCTACGAAGAGGTCTTTGGTCTATCAAATATTCTGATCGAAGGTATAGGAACAAATCTGGGATGTATGTATGGTATTGAGCCTACTTATGATAAACTTGCACAATTATGTTTGTATAAACAACTTCTAGAAGTGAAATTTAAGAGGGATCTTAAGTTAATTTCCGGCGGGAGTTCGATTACACTACCTCTGATAGGAAAACACAAGATTCCCAAAACCGTTAATCATTTTCGTGTGGGTGAGGCTGCTTTTCTGGGTAGATCACCTTTTAACAACAAAAAATTCCGGAATCTCTCCACTTCAGCATTTGAATTTGATGCTAATATAATTGAAATGTCTGAGAAAGATGCACTACCGGATGGTATTATCTCTGAAGCCAGCATTGGTCATATTGCCGAACAGAATGATGTGGAAGAAAGGACACAATACAGAGCAATCCTTGATTTTGGTATTCTTGACGTAGATGTGAAAGAAATTTTCCCTAAAAACTCAAATGTAAAATTTGTAGGGACTACTTCCGACATGACAGTTTATGAAATTGGATCAAAAATATCCGATTCCAGGAAGAAAAGATACAAAGTCGGCAACAAAGTCCGTTTTGATCCATCCTATATGGCTGTAGCCAGACTTATGAATTCCCGATTTCTTACAAAGGTTGTAAAATAAGATGTCTGCTAAACAGATCAAGTGTAGAAATTGCGGAAAGATGGTCAACTCCAAAGTAAAACGCTGTAAATATTGCGGTACCTTATTAAAAATGTCTCCAATCGGGCTGGTAATTACAATTTTTTTTATTATCTCAATTATTACCTTAATAATAATAGGTGTTTTACAAAGCGGATAGAATTACCGAAACTATAACAATTGAACAGGAACAATAATTTGACAATTAAAGGATTAGATGAATTCTTACCGTGATTAATGGGGATAGTTATGGAAAACGGAATAATTTTTGGCAATAAAATATTTGATATCGTATTTGTGGCTTTGTTTTCAGCTCAGTTACTAAAAGTTCTACTCAGTCTATTTACCGAAAAAAAAATTAACTTTCGAAGATTCTTAGATACTGGGAGTATGCCGAGTTCTCACACTTCTTCAGTTGTATCACTTACTACTGCTATCGGAATAAAAGAAGGGATTCAGTCTTCGATATTCGCCTTAAGTGTAGTTTTTGCTGTTGTTGTGATGTATGATGCTACAGGTGTGAGGAGAGCTGCCGGCAAACAGGCTACTGTTCTTAATAAATTAGTAGAAAACATTAAAAAGAAAGAAGGTTATTTAATGATTGAGGGGAATTTAAAAGAACTCCTGGGTCATACTCCTTTGGAAGTACTGGGCGGAGCTATACTCGGTATTGCCGTTGCCTTTTTAATGACCTGATATTAAGATACGGTTTTGAAAACGTTACGATCATTAATTTGACACCTAAACTACACTTTTCCGATATCGCTTTTAATGAATTGGGATTATGGATGGAAAGTAGAATTAATTATCAAGCGCATATATTAGAGCTAAGCACATTACTATCAAAAAATTTTCTCAAAATAGTTTCTGAATGAGTTTATGATCAAATCTCTTAAATATTAAAGTTGAAAGTTCTGATGTTTCAAATTAAGAAAAAATATTATAAAAGGTAATAAAATTATGCTAAAAAGATTCATAGGCTACTACAAACCTCATAGGTTTTTATTTACTCTTGATATGACAGTCGCATTTTTAGCAGCTGTATTATCGATTCTTACACCGATTTTAACCAGAACACTGTTGAAGGTTCACATTCCCAATAAAGATTTGGAAAAGATAGTATTCTTTTTAGCGCTAATGACTGGTATAATGGTCTTTAAATCATTATTTACTTACATAAGAATTCGTTGGGGGCATGTTATGGGTGTTAGGATGGAATCAGATATGCGTTCTGAAGTTTTCGCTCATTTACAAAAGCTGTCTTTCAATTATTTTGATAATGTTAAAACAGGTCATATTATGTCGCGTATTTCCAACGATTTGAATATGATCGCAGAAGTTGCTCATCATGCTCCTGAAGATCTGATAATATCCGTGTTCATGATAATCGGTTCATTTCTGGCTATGTTCCATTACAATTCAACCCTTGCTTGCATTGCGCTGATCCCTGTTCCTCTTTTAATAATTTGGGGACTTACTTTTGGTAGAAAAATGAAAGGTGGATTCCGCTTAGTAAGAAAACGTATCGCCGATATTAACAGCACTGTGGAAAATTCTGTTCAGGGTATTAGAGAAGTTAAATCTTTTACAAATGAGCATTTGGAAATGGAAAAGTTCGGTAATATTAATTTCACATTCCAACGTGCTAAAGAAAACATGTATCGGATCATGAGCATCTATTTTTCAGGTATGACTTTTCTTACTGATTTTTATTATCTTCTCGTTATTGGAAGTGGAGTCTACCTGATTGCTCAAGGACAGTTGGATGTTATTGATCTGCTTACTTTTACGCTTTATGTTAATTTCATTTTAAGACCGATTGAACGTTTAGTACATTTTACCGAACAGTTTCAGCAAGGATCTGCAGCATTCGAAAGATTTCTGGAGATCATGGATATCCAACCGGATATAAAAGATAAAAAGGATGCTCGTATCCTGAAAAATGTTAAGGGATCAGTCGATATACAAAACCTATCATTCAAATATGGATCTTCCGAAGACTGGATTTTGAAGGATATAGATATTAATATCCCTGCTGGAAAAACTATCGCTCTGGTGGGTGAATCGGGAGCAGGAAAGTCAACTCTAGCTTCGCTTATACCTCGATTCTATGAAATTGATAAAGGCAATATCTTCATCGACGAACAAAATATTATGGATGTAACACAAAGTTCTCTACGCGATAATATCGGTATTGTGCAGCAGAATGTATTTTTATTTGATACCACTATTCGGGACAACATTCTTTACGGTAATCCCAAGGCAGATGAAGAAGAAGTTCTGGAAGCAGCCCGAAAAGCCAATATCCTTGATTTCATCAAGTCTCTTCCGGATGGATTTGATGCATTAACAGGTGAACGTGGTGTAAAACTCTCAGGCGGTCAAAAGCAGAGAATTTCAATTGCACGCGCATTTCTAAAAAACCCCCCGATCCTCATTTTTGATGAAGCAACATCATCATTGGATAGTGAATCAGAAGCTTATATTCAAAAAGCAATGGAAGAACTGTCACAAAACAGAACAACCGTGATCATTGCGCATCGCTTATCAACAGTCAGACATGCCGATATTCTTTATGTGATAAAAGACGGCCTGATCGTAGAACAAGGCACCCATAGTGAGTTAATAGCGAAGAAAAATTATTATTACAAGCTTTATACGAAACATGTTACAATGTAATATATGTTAAAAATTATTTTTTTTGCTGATACACATCTCGGAGTTGATTATACGATAAATCCTAAAGTAGAACGCCGCAGGCGTGGTGAAGATTTTTTTGCTAATTTTCAAAAGGTGCTGGATTATGCAAATGAAACGCATGCAGATCTGGTAATTCACGGGGGAGATTTCTTTTTTCGAAGTAAAGTGCCTGCTCCTATTGTAGATAGAGCTTATGATATCCTTTATAATTTTGCCGAAAATGATATACCTTTTATTATCGTTCCGGGAAATCACGAACGGTCAGTCCTGCCCTCTTCTATTCTAATGAATCACAAAAACATCTATATTTTTGACGAGCCAACATCATTCTTTTTTAATAAAAAAAACGCTTTTATCTCCATCGCAGGATTCCCAAATATCAGAACAGGAATAAAGATGAATTTTGACCAAATATTCAGAGCTGCCACGGAAGGTAACCCGGATGTTGATATAAAACTTCTACTCATGCATCAGGCTATTGAACAATCTCAGATAGAAGGCTATACTTTTCGTTATGGAATTGATGTTTTACCCCTGGCCAAACTTCCAACTGATTATCATGCTGTACTCTCAGGTCATATCCATCGTGCTCAAATTTTTCATTATGAAAAAAATGAAAAGTACATTCCTGTAATTTATCCAGGTTCTACAGAACGAACCTCGATTGTGGAAATGGCAGAGGAAAAAGGATTTTATGAACTGCTTTTTGCTGAATCTGAAAATAAATGGGAATTGAAAGAAACTTCTTTCCACGTCCTCCCTACCAGACCGATGATAAGACTTGATATTACAAAACTAACCGAAGATATAAATGTCCTAACTGATCTCCTGGAAGCAGAATTAAGTAGAATTGATCAGAATTCGGTGGTAAGGATGCGCTGCGAAATCCCTGAGACCAGAAAACTCCTAACTGCAAAATTATTAAGAGAATTGACACCGAAGACTATGACACTAAGCTTGGCTCCGGTTTATAGAAAAAGGAAATGATGTCCAAATGGATAAAATTAAAAAAGCTCAAAGATACCAGCGAATAATCAATCAGATCAGTATGCTCATCCGTAAAACTCCCGATCCCCAGGCTCGGATGAGTACGATCACAGCAATTTTACATAATAAATTTGATCACTACTTTTGGACAGGATTTTATCATCTGAAAGCTGAGGAACTTACTGTTTGTTGTTATCAAGGAAGTGTAGCCTGTTTAGTGTTGGAAAAACACACCGGCGTGTGCTGGGCAGCCGTTGATCAGCAGAAAACTATTATCGTGCCTGACGTCCACAAGTTTGCCGGTCACATTGCCTGCGACAGCCGTTCCGCTTCCGAGATCGTAGTTCCTGTTTGGAAAGACGGAGAAATCGTTGCTGTGTTAGATGTGGACAGCAAATCCAGGAATTCTTTTGATGAAGTTGATGCGGAGTTTCTGGAAAAAATTGCGGAGCTGATCTATTTATTGTATCATTAAATCAATAATTTTTTTATAATCGTCGATCTCTTTTACTACCACATCAAAAAGACCTCGGAATAAAACTAATTTAACTTTTTTTCCAGCTTTTTTATCCTGCTGAATTAGTTTCTTTCCCTTCACATTAATTTTATTTTTTATCTCATGCGATATCGTTTTTGGTAATTTATATTTATCATATATTTCATTTATTGCTTTAAGTTCATCACTTGTAATCATTTTTTCTTTGTGACTATAATCGGCAGCTTTTCGAACTCCGATTGCTACAGCTTCACCATGTTTAACTGAATAATCAGAAGCAGATTCAATTAAATGTGCAAATGTATGACCGAGATTCAATTTCTGCCTTTCACCTGAATCATGTAAATCGTTTTCACAATGCATCACTTTGATCTGAATTGCTTTTTCAATGATTTCAGAAGTCACTATTATATTATTATTTTTTAAGATTTCGTATAATCCATTATCCACGATCAACGATACTTTTAAACACTCAACCCAGCCGTTCTTCAGTTCTATATCCGAAAGACTTTTCAGAAATTCAGTATTAATGATCACCTTTTCAGCCGGATAAAACGTACCGATATTGTTTTTGATCCCATTGAAATTGACAGCAGTTTTTCCACCGATCGCCGCATCGATCATTCCCAGAAAAGTAGTCGGGATAAGTTGAAGCCGGCATCCACGTTTGAATGTTGATGCTGCAAAAGCCGTAACATCAGTTGTAATTCCGCCCCCGATCCCGATCACCACTGATTCCCTATTAACTTTATTTTTAATAAAAAAGGAATAGATATTTTCTACTTCTGCTAATATTTTGTTTGCTTCAGTTGCTTCAAATAGATATGTTGGTGTATCTTTTAAAAATAAATCCAACTTACTTTTATATAGTTTATGAATATATTTATCAATAATCACTATTTTGTGAACTGGTGGGAAATCCACAAATTTGTCGATAAAATTAATCTCTGTATCGAACTTATTAAGCACAAACTTCATTTTCTCATTCCATTTTTATACATTATTTTAAATTCTTCTATTTTCCCATTCTTCTGCAAAATCAATAAAGCAGCAAATAGAAATACTACAAAAAACAACGTTTTGTAGATTGTAAATTTCAGACCTGAAGGAATTTGAAGGTTTATATACGTCAATGCAAATAATAGGACAACGGATGAAATAAGATAATTTACATTATAGCCAATATTTATTTTCTTTTCAACTTTAATAAAATTGTAACTAACAATGAAAAGATATGCTGCTATAGAGGCTATTCCGGCTCCCATTATTCCGTATTTGGGAATCAGAAAATAATTCATAACCAAATTGAGAATTGCACCAAAACCTACAGCTATTGAGATGTTCTTTGCACTTTTCTTTATATAAAAACCAATATTCAGGATATTGAAAACCCCTAATAAAAATACCGAGATCACTCCGACAAAAACAATATTGATAGCTTCATGGTATTTACTATCAATAAAGATAGCAAATATCTCATTGGAATATAAAATAATCAGTATCCCCAAAAAGCTCCCGAGCCAAATAAAGTAATTATAAATTTTCCTATATATTTTTTTTGCCTCAGGTTGATCTGCTATCCGCATGGCATATGGGAAAAATACAAGACTAACAATTGTTGCCAATAATTGCATGATCATCCCAATACGGTAACCGGTTGCATAAATTCCAGCATCATGCAATCCATTGGCAGAGAGATATGTAAGCATATATCTATCCATCACGCGCAAGATAAGCATTGCCATTGTTCCGGGTATCATGAACAATCCAAATTTTAGCACAGGTCTTAGTATTTTGAATGAGAATATTTTAGGTTGGAAACTCCCTTCAGCAATGTTTTTTAGAATTTTAATTATATTCACTATTGCCAGAAGTGAGGCTACCGAAGCTGAGATCATCATGAAGAGAAAAATTGTATGAACTGTAAATTTATTGGAAAAAGTACCGAAGAGAAATAATATGAGCAAAATTAAATTTTTGATACTTCCTAACACAGCATAATTCGCAGAGCGCTCCATCATATTCAAGATACTCAAAGTTAACCCGTAGATGCATTCCGCAAAAATTATAACCACAATATATGGAACTAAGTTTTTATAACCCACATCACGAACAATCAGATAAGTAATTGCTTTTCCATTCATGAGAATTAAAGGTGAAAAAAATACACCAGCAACAAATACTAGAATATACATAGAAGAGATGAGAGTATATTTGTATTCTAAGGAAGGTCCTGCATTAAAATATGAAATAATAGATTGCTGCATTCCCATGAGATAAATAAGATTTGCAAATGAAATAAAAATAAGAAAATTAGTATAAACAGCATATTCCGCTGGAACCATGAAATGCGTAAAGATCGGTAAAAAGGCAATTAACAGAATTTTATTAAATAAATTCCCGGCAAAATAATGTATAGATTTTCTTAGATATTTGTTCATTTAATTACTTGTTTGTAAACATCTATCGTTTGTTTTGCAATTATTTCCCAAGTATAGTTCTTAATTATTCTCTTTCTTAGTCCCTTTGTTTTTTTCTTACTTAATGATATCATTATTGCACTAATAATTGAATCTACAGAATTAGGATTAGGATATTCAGCAAATTCAGAAAAATATTCTTTTGTCCCACCATGTGGAGTTATCACAATATTCGCACCAGCCAGTCCAGCTTCCAATGCTGCTCTTCCAGGTGTCTCGTATTTTGTTGGAAGTATGAATGTGTGACAAGCAGCGTAAGCCGAAGCGAAAAGCGGATCATCATGCTTCAACCATTCTATTAGCGTAATATTTTTACTTCTTTCAATTTCCTTCCTGCACCAATCACCTTCTTTATTGTGTAAAATATCCGCGATTATTACAGTTGGATGATCGATCTGCTGCAAAGCTTTAATTATGTTCTTACCATTCTTTCTTTCAGGACCCAAATGTCCTACGTAAAGTATGAAATCCTTTAATCCATATTTTTTCTTGAATAAACTTGCATCAGCTTCTGCAAAACGTTTTTCCACCCCATTATGGATAATTTGCATCTTCTCTCTCTTCACATGCATGCCTTTTGCCAGTAAATTACTTTCATCAATCGTATTGGGAAGAACTATCTCTGCATTGATGCAGATGGAATTAATGATCTTGTAATCAGAGATGGATCGTATGAAAAGCTTATTAAGTGGTTTTTCCAGATTTTGATACAATTTAATTTTCCAGGCAGGATGATTACTAAAGATTATTGGATTCACTACATATTTAGCACCATATAATTTAAGATTACAAGCAAGAGCATATGTGCTGATATTTGCCAGGAAGATATGAATTAGATCGTCTTTTGTTAGTTTCAGATTGAAATCCCACATATCAAATAATTTAACATCAATTCCAATATCTTCTAACGCACTCTTTAAATGCAATATCTTATATGTTGGTCCACCACGATTCAACATTATCGATTGATAACTTGCTAAATGTATTCTCATATTTAATCCTTAACTTTTGGATTTATTCACATTATCAACTTACTTTTGTCAAAGTAAAAAAAAATGCATGTTTTTGTAAACATAAGATTAATAGACAAACTTTGAGGGAGAAGATGTGATTTGGAAGTTTTGTTTAATCAAGAAAAATAATAATTAGAAATGATCAACTAGGTTTAAGAGATTTATTCTATCTTGAGACAGATAATTTCATCGGCATCTCTACAAGATTAGATTGGTTAACAAAACTTGATTATAATTCTGTAATCAACTTTGAATCATATTCTTCTTTCAGGAGTTTAATAAATTGAAAAAACATCCAGGCAGTTGCACCCTGATTTTGCTACTAACATCTCAGGATATAATATTGTTAAGATACTAAGGGAATTAACTCTTTTCCCATTAAAATAACCAAAAAATCAATCCTTTAAAAAATATCTCCTGCTTTTTCTCGATTCATTATCATATAAAATATCTCTCCAATGGAATTTGCGTATTCTTCTCAGATCACTTTTGAGTTCTACTTTTGCTTGTTGTTTGAAATTGATCTCATCAATTTGGATTTCTCCCTTCTTTATAATAGCATATCCATCTTTAGTTGATATCTTAACAAAAACATTCTGAGAATCATATTTTGTATAAATTTTATTATCTGTGTAATTAAACTCCGGTTCAAGCCTATTCCTTTCTATCCACCAGTTACTGAATTCTTGCAAGTTCATGTTACCGAAACCTTTAGAGTTAATAAATTGAAAGATTTTATTAAAAACTTCATAATGCCTATGATGTGGATGATGGTAGATAATAACAGGTTCTCCCAGTACTAATTTTTCATTGATTATTTCTAAATAATATTTAAACATTTCATTTTCAGAAAAATGGGAGCGGCGTAATCTTCCCAGGCTGATCGGATGAATCGGAATTTGTAATACATTTGAGAATTTATCTTCGTAATTTGGAAAGAAGGGGAGATCATCATAGTCAAGTGTAAATTCTGAGGAGTATTTCAGTTTCATTTTCTGTAGAGCTTTATCAAGAGTAGTATTCCAATCTCCAAAAGGAGCAGCAAAACCAGTTGCAGAAATTCCATATTTTTTCAGTTTTTTATCCGCTTGAAACAGATTGTTAAAATTATCCTCATAACTATCATAAACCATATGTTTATCGCAATGTATAGCCTTTTCCTGATCTATCATTGATTCGTAATTTTTCAACCTGTCATCTGAATCTGTATCCATAAACCAAGTTGCTGAAATGTTGTTGTTTCGACATATTCTGTACATTTCAACTGCATCCTCTTTGGAGCAAAAATCAGTATCAAGTCTGAATATGAATAAGTTCTTATCAATGTTGGGCTGATGCCATAAATGAACAAACGGTAGATCTCTTTTGTGATAAAGATACTCAAGAGCTTTTTCTACGAGCTTTCTCAATTTCCCTTTAGAAACTTCCGAAACTATCTCGGACGGGAGTTCCTTTCGATTTGCATAGAATTTCTTTCTCCTCGAACGTGTGTTCAAGATTGATTCATTGATATTAAAAGGTAAAATCAAATTGTTGCCTTTCTTCAACGAAGTGACCATTAATCCCTGATCAACTTGTATAAGTTCATTTGAATTCGGAATTTTTATTGTGGAAAAAATATCAACAAATCCTATATTAGAAAATGGGGAATGATCTTTCGCATAGAGAGAAGTAACTTTTTTTGTTTTGTAAGAAATTCCATCTATAATTGCATTATCAGAATAAAGAACAGCTCCATCATTTTTTAAATACTCATTTAAGATATTAATTTCATCAGAATTATGTCGGGCAGTGACAATGATCACAGAAAAATCTTCCGGAGATATTCTTGATGAGAGCGAAACCCTGGAAAACTCTAAACCGATCTGTTTCAGGATTATTATCCATCCAGATTTAAGATTATCAATCCCGATTCGTAAATTCAAGAGCTATTTCCTATTACTTCTCTAAGAATCTCTTCTCTTTTTGTTAGTGAAAAATTTCTTAAAATATGCTCCCTAAATTGTTTTTTTGTTTTGTAATTCATTGCATTTTTAATAGCTTTGGCAGTTTTTCTTGGTTCTTTTTCTGGTACATAAAAAGCATTTACTCCAGCTACTTCAGGTAAAGCTCCATTTGCTGTTACAACCGGAACACACTCACACAGCATAGCTTCTGCCAGCGCTATGCCAAATCCTTCATGAGCAGAAATCTGAACATAAACCCTTGCTTTTTGTAAATAGCTAAGAAGTTCAGAATCTGGAATACGACCTGTTAATGTAACATTCTTGGAGGCGATGGAACGAAGATAGTTACCAGTAACTTCACTTATATCTCCAATGAGAACAAATTCAATTTTCGGTATAAAAGCAGCTGCTCGGATAAATGTCTCCAGACCTTTTCTTTTTAAATTATCTTTTGTAACGCTGCCGACCGTAATAGCAATATTTTCTTTTTCGCCCTTTGGATAATATTTTTCTACATCTACACCGTTGTACAATAACATCAAGTGTTTAGGCGAAAAATTGGCTTCAATTTCTCGTAAGCTTGATCTCGAAACAGCTAAGGTAAGATCAGCATGTTTGATTATGTAATTTATCTTTTTTTTAACTTTTTTATCCAGCAATCCGCCATAATTTATCTGTGGAAGTTCTGCAGCTTCATATCCACCCACAACTACAAAACTTTTTTTTTTGAGTATCTGCGCGAAAAACACAGCTATGAAAGCCGGTTTTTCTGCAAACCAGCAATAAATTATATCATGTTTAAGCACACCGAAGAAAATTTTACATCCAAGAAAAATTAAACTCATAATACTGCTTCCCGTGGTAACATTAATAGTGCTTAGTTTTGTAAATTTCCTGAGGATAGCGATATCATTTAAAACAAATGATGATCTATAAGATGAAAGAAACAGGATCTTTTTTTTCATGAAATTATCTTACTAGAACAAATTTACCGCTTGAAGTCTGATCATCAGGAGTTGAGATCAGATAGAAATAGATACCGGAACTGCATTTTTCCCTATTTAAATTCATACCATCCCAGTTAAATTGTTCATAAATATTTTTATTGAGTTCTATAACTAAACCACCGTTCAGATCAAATATTCTACATTTAGTTTTTCCGGCAGGCATTGTAATTGATCCTTTGTTCTCAAAGTTCAAAATATCACCCTGATCAGGATAGAAGGGATTGGGGAAAGCTATAGTTTCAAAAAGTTTAGATTCCGTATTCATCTCAGCTGCTATGCCAATTTCCACAGAATTCAAACCTGAAGATGTTCCAATGTATAAAGTTCCGGTTTGAGGCTCATATTCCAATGCAGTTATAGTGTTAGATATTAACGGAGAATTTGCTGTTGTATAGTTAATGAATTTATCTCTGGATGTATCAAACATTGTTATTCCTGCATCTTGAGAACCAATCCATAACATATTGAAAGGATCAAGGAGAACTGCTGTCGGATAAGTTACAATAGATCCATAAAGCCGTTCCTGCCCTTCATAATACCAATATTCCGGATCTGGATTATTTTCATTCCAAAACCAATCACCATCAAACCAAATTTTCTTTTTGATATGCGGTCCAAATTTATACCAATCTTCACCATTGTACATAAATAATCCAGCGGAGGCAGCTATCCAGGTTTCCTCCACTTGGTTTTTGAATTTAGTAGTTATATCAAATATCCGGCAGGATGAAGTAAGATCACTGAAAGGAGGTACTGTCCAATAATCGTTAAATGTGTTTGGAATAGAAGCATCTTCCCAAATTCGCAATCCCGTTAAATATGATCCTATTGAAACCCTATTACCGGAATTATGCGAAATTACAACTTTCTGATCTTCATCATTTGGAAGCACAAACTGGGATATTAATTCAGCATTTTCATCCAGGACAGAAATTCCACCATCATAACAACTGATCCACATTCTATTTTCATTATCATTAGTTATATGAGAGATAGTGTTTGTATATATTCCACTATTATACGTATTTATCCATTCCCAAACCGGAGAGACAGAGTCATCCAAAACAGATATCCCTGAATACCAACCTGTGGCAGAGCTATTAGTAGCCCAGGCTCCAAACCATTTTCTATTGGAGCTGTCAATACCAATGGAAAGAATATTATCACTTTTTATATCGCTGTTAGAAACATTATAGTTTTCCCATTGAGAACCATCAAAACCGGAAACACCTCGCGTACCTTTGCTGACCATCCCATCCCCAAAATGGCCATTGCTGATCCAAACATCAAGGTTGTTATCTATTGCAATATCGGTTACAATATTAGCACAAATACTATTTAATTTTATCTGCTGCCAGTCATCATCATTTTTCAGGAAAATACCTTCTCCCCAACTCAACAAAGTGATCCTATTGTTTAATTCCAATATACGGGTTATCTTAGTAGTATTCAAGTTACTACTGCCAATCTGCCATTCGGAATATTCTCCTGTTGCAGTAACTTTTACTACAGCAATTTCCGTTGAATCCTGAACATAAAGCATGTTATCATCCCAAAATCCAAATCCATACCAGATGCTATTTTCTTGATCAATATGAACAGGAAAGATCCCGTCACCTTCATGGATGATCTCATTTTGGTCAGGATCATAAATATTCTCGAATGTTTGTAATCCTCCTTCAGTAGCAACTGCAACCTTGTCTTCACCAACAGATATAGAGGTTACTTTATTATTTAATAATAACGGTTCTCCAATATGATGCCATGAAGTGATAACTTCCAATGAATCGAGATCAACAAAATCCAAACCGGAATTGCTTCCAAAATAAATGAACCCTTCCTGAGTTAACTGCATTGAGGTAATGTTGTTTGCAGAAAGTCCGTTTTCAGTATTATAATTTTTTAGAAGCAATGGAAATGGAAATCCCAGGTCATTTTTGAAACAGCTAACGCCCGACAAAGTTGCAACAAATATCAAAGTATCATTATGTGTTATCTTGTTAATATGATTTGATTGTAATCCCAGAGATTCTGTAAGGGGTGTTAAATATGTACCTTCAAAGATCCTGTTGATTCCGGCATCAGAAGTGCCAACTAAGAATTCATCAGAATGTTCTATGTGATCAAGAGCTCTGATGTCATTGCTGCCAAGCCCATCTATCGTTGTTAAAGTTTTTTCAAATGTACCAGTGGAACTATTGTAATTTAGCAATCCTCCCCAGGTTGCAATTTTTAAGTTATCTCCAATTTCTATAGCGTCAAAGACATGAGTGGTATTAGTGTAAATCTTCCAGTTTTTAAGTGCAAATATTGCTGTAGATAAAATCAGCAACCAGAAAATAAAAATCTTTTTCATTTTTTTACATCCTTTTTAAATATTTTGTAGGCGACGATAATCAAGGTAAATAAAAGAAGCAATAAAATTGATAACAAGGTTTTTTTTGATGAAAATGAGAAACCGAGAGCAATTAAACCAAATAGAATAGTTAAAAAATAACAGATCAAAGCAATATAGTTCTGTGCAAGTCCGAGATCCAACAATTTGTGATGAATATGTTCTTTATCAGCCTGGAATACATGCTTTTTTTTATTAACTCTTCTAAACACTGCAAAGATGGTATCCATGATCGGAATTGATAAGGCAATGATCGGAACTAGAATTGTCATAGAAGTTATTCCTTTGAAACCTGTTTCTCCTATTATAGAAATTGCTGCAATATTGAATCCTAGAAATAAACTACCTGCATCACCCATAAATATTTTAGCAGGATAGAAATTATATTTCAAAAAAGCTAAATTAGCTCCGATCAAGGAAACTGAAGCTAATGTAATTATAGTATTATCCTTCTGAATCCCTACTACAAATAGAATTATTGCCACGATAGATGCAATTCCGGAAGCTAACCCATCCACCCCGTCTATAAGATTAAAAGCATTTACAACCAGTAAAAACCATAACATTGTTACCGGAAAAGCAAAATATCCTAAGGTTATTGTGCTGCCAAAGGGATTAGTTAATAACTGGATTTTGAATCCTAAAAAATAGACAATACTAATTATTATAATTTGAAATATGAGTTTGTAACCAGCTGAAATTCTCTTTTTATCATCGAATAAACCCAATATCAGCATTAATAAACCGCCTAAAGCTAAGATCAATATTTGTGATCCCAATTCTGGCATAATGTAATATAGTACTATCAAGATAACGATCACAGGTATTGCAAAGGCCAATCCGCCCGCAATAGGTGTAGGTTTTTCGTGTATTTTCCTCTTCTGAGGTTGATCAATCAAGATCCAATTAAGAGAAATCTTAATATTAAGAGGTACTAAAAAATATGTTACAAACAATGAGGCAATGAAAACTAATATATATTTAATAATCACTTTAATCTTCCCTCAGATATACTTTTTTATATTTATCAGAAAATTCACTTAATGTGAATTTATCTTTTATTACTTTTCTAGAGTTTCTACCCCATTCGATTAATTTTTCTTTATCATTAGTTATTGTAAGCAAAACTTCTGTTAATCTGTCAAGGTTATTAATTGGTACCAGTAAGCCTGTTTCCGCATTTACTAACTCATTATTCCCTTTAATATCTGAAGCTATGATTGGTAATCCGTAAGACATAGCCTCCAAAATAGAAAGCGGCAATCCCTCCCATCTGGAGTATAGCAGAAAAACATCAAATTTCATTAACCATTCTGCAGGATCTTGTACCCATCCCGGTAGAAGTATTTTATTGCTCATTCCTGACATCTCAACTAGTTTTTTTGCAGCCGGATAAAGTTCTCCATCACCTACAAAAACAAATTTCAAATTCCTATTTTGCCTACAAACCTCAATAGCCATTTTAATTGTATTGATGATATTTTTTTGTTCCCAGAATCTAAGTATACTTCCTATAATAAGTTCACTTTTATGGAGATCTATCTTTTTTGTATATCTCGGTAATTCAATCCCGTTATGAATAGTAACAGCTTTTGAACTTGGTACTAACATAGTGGCTATAGCTTCTTTCCTGTCGTAATTATTCACAAAAATTACTTTGTCGCAAAATTTAGCAGCAAATTTTTCCATTAATCTGTAAAAATGAAATGTGATTTTGTTTTGATAATCATGAAATGGATAACCATGAACAGTATGAATTATGTACGGGACACCTGCTAATCTGGCAGATATTCTACCGAGAAATCCCGGTTTGGATGAATGAGTATGAACTATATCAAATTTATACTTACGAAAAATTCTGATTAATTGGAAAAATGCAGCCAGATCAAAAAGCGAAATCCTGCGGTGCAGTGATCTAAGCGGGATATGGGTAAATTCCATCTCCGATACTTTTTCTACGAGCGGACCGTTTGGTCTGGAGATTACATAAATATCATATTTATCTAATTCTAATGATCCTAAAATTTTTAACATGACATTCTGAACACCTGATAAAATTGGTAATAACTGAATGTGCACGATTTTGATCTTCTTCATATTTTTGATATCTTATCCTTAACAAAATTGAGAAATTCATTTGTCTGTTCACTACGGCTAAATTCATAATTTATCTTACGTTCTACTTTTTTATTTTTCATAATTTTTACCAATTTTAAAAAATTCTCAGCTATTTGTTCCACATCTTCCATACTGCAGATCAATTTGTGTTTATTCTTTTTCAATATTTTTGCTGCTTCTCCATTAGGAGGGATCATTGCCAAAATTTCCTTGTTACTGCGCAAATATTCAAATAATTTTCCGGTCAATACGCCCTTACCTTTATGTGAAGCTATGAATAACAGCAAGGCATCACAATTCATAAGAGATTCGATCGCATCTTTATGTTCAACCTGAGACTTTACCCTGATTACATTCCTGACTGAAGAACCTAAAAGCAGATCTAAAGTTTCTTTATAATAATTCCCGGTGAATTCAATATCGACATTCTCCGGCAATTTCCCTCTTGATTGCAATAATTCCAAAGCTTTTATAAAAAATTTCGGTGTTCTGTGACTATAAAAGTTACCAATGTATTTAATTACTTTATTCTCATTTTTTCTGATAACAATGTTTGAGAAATCTTCTTTATCCCAGCCATTGTACATTACTTTAGTTTTTTTCTTCAACTGAATCCCAAACGCACCAATAAGATCTTCTTTCATAGTTTCACTCACAACAGACACAACAGATGCATAGTTAATTATCCTGTTTTCCCATTTAGCTGCGTATAACTTGTGAAATTTAGTAATGAATGTTATATAAGGATTCAATGTCCAATGATCACGGTAATCAATAATGAGAGGTAATTTATATTTTGCTGCTAACTTATAGGCAGCAAGACCACTTGTATATGGCCCCATTGTAGTCATGACAGCATCATAATTATTCTGTTTAATTAATTTTTTACCGGCTTTAACAGCATAAGGCAACCAGCCTATCTTATCATCAATTGGAAATAAATTCCGGATGATTTTTTTATATTTCTCAGGAGTTGAAAAGTAAAGTGTTTTATTTGTTTTTGGTTTAGAGAATTTTTTCAACATAAACATAAGATCCAAAGATGATGTTCTGATAATTTGATCTGCTCTTTCTTCTTTTAGAAGCGAATTATCAGAGGAATGGAAGACAATAGCCTTAACAGTAATAACATCTGTAGAGATACCATGTTTTTCCAGGTATTTTACTAACTTGACAGGACGCTGTACACCTGGTCCGCCAAGCGGAGGATAGAAATAGGCGATCAACAATAATCTTTTCATACAACATCCTCCGAGTTTTCTTTTCTTCTTAGACTTACTTCTATCTTAGAATCCAACTTAACATTAGAAAAATAAATATTATTTTCACTTATTTCAGCTTCAGCATAATTAACTTTATCAATCTCAAAATTTCCAAATATGGTTATTGAAAACTTATCAGTTTTTGATGGAAAATATATATAAAAGCGTTCTTCACTTTCAAAAATCTCAATAGTTTCCCTTTTTCTCCACCACTGGGCGATCTGCATTAATGTTGCAATGAAAACTTTCTTTGGTCTGATCTGTTCAATGATATAATTAAGAAGTTCTTTATTGTATTTGATCTCATCAAAATTAGAGTTTGAAAAATTCCATGTTACTAAGCCATTGACAACCTCAATTGAGTCAATTAATTGATCTACAATATCCTTAGCAGTCTCGAAGGGAATAATACTGGATCGAGATAATTTCAGGTGTTCATCAAAGAAATTAACGGGTAATTCCAGAGAATGCCAGCTAAAATTCCTCACAGTATCTTCATTATGATAACCCATTTGATAGTAAGGAAATCCAAATCCATGTTTAAATCCATTTTTATTATGAAATCCGAAGGATGAGTTATAGATAAAGCCATTCTTCCTGTGATATTCATAAGAGAGTTTAGGATCATAGTTACAGTGATTGTGTCTCACTCCCAAAGATTCTTCACTGGTGATCAATAATAGTTTTTTCTTTTGTTTATGCAGGATATCCTTTTTACCGGCATTTACGGATGCCAACAATGCTATTTCATCACCTCTGACTTTATATTCCATAAGTTCCTTATGAACTTCTTTATTCTCTATAGAATAATCTATGTCATTTTTTTCCTCTGATCCAGTACCGAAAAAAAAAGTACCGACCACTTGATGTAAATTCTCTATCTGAGTAATAATTTCAAAATTCCAATACTCCTCAATATTAGTAAGCAGATATTTGATCTTACTGATAAAATTATTGAATACATATTTGAATTTGTAGAATATGAGTGCATCCTCCAAACTACTGGTTACCATGCTTTTAAGGGTCCATTTCTGTAACTTATCTATATTATAGGAAAATGAATTTGCAAATACTTCTGCCGACGGCCAGTAAGCTTTTTTCACTAAGAATGTTCTGCCGTTATGCTTCAGCGAATCTAAAATACAATTTTCCAATAACCAGAGCAAAATATTAACGTAAGGTTCCTGATGAAAACCAAAGAAAGGAACATCATCATCAGTAATCCAGCCTAATTCATCTCTCTTTACTCCATCAATTGTATTTGAGGTATGCAGATTAAAAAATATATTACCAATCAAATCGAATTTATAGATTCCGTAATACAGATCGGAATTCTGATGATATTGAAAAGGTACTTTGATTTCCTTTTTATTCAGAACAGGAATCTTTTTTATTAGTTTAATTATATTTGTGAATTTTTCTACATCTTTTTTAGTCATTTTACCGGACTGCAACAATTCCGGAAAAACGGGAATATAAAACAGAATCTTATTCAATGCAAGTATGTATGCTTCTTTTATGGTAGGTTCGATCAGACTATAAAAAAATATAATGTCATTTCTTTTAATTTGATCAAGGCTATGAACATAATTGTATTCATAACCCAAAGTATTGAAAATAAAATCAAATGTAAATTTGATTTTATCCTCAAATTTCTTCAGATTTCTATCCACATATATTGCAATCATTTAACCTCGTGAAATTTCATTTAAACATTTTGACTAAATTTTGATAATTCAGATAGAGGAAATACTATTATTCTGTCAACTTGCATATTTCATAATATTATTTTTTTATACTCCGATAAATTCAAAAGCTGAATCAAGAAATACTATTATGAATTATCTTTGTTTAATACTTTTTAGAATAAGGCAAGTAAATAATTGCAAGTTTAATTTCAATTGACATAAAAACTGTTAAATAAAATTGTCTTAACTAGTTCTAAATATCAATATATAAGAAAACTAAAATAGGAGAAATAAAATGACTATTAAAAGAGTTTATACTTTTGGAGATGGACAAGCTGAAGGTAAAACTGAGATGAAAAACTTACTTGGCGGTAAGGGTGCAAATCTTGCTGAAATGAATCTAATTGGCGTTCCTGTACCTGCCGGTTTTACTATTACAACCGAAGTTTGCAGCGAATGGAATAAATTAGGTGCTAAAAAAACTGTTGAACTTTTAAAACCAGAAGTTGAAAAAGGGATTAAAAATACTGAAAAAATAATGGGAGCAAAATTTGGAGATAATTCAAATCCCTTATTGATTTCAGTACGTTCCGGTGCGCGAGTTTCAATGCCCGGAATGATGGATACTGTCCTCAACTTGGGTATGAATGATGATGCTGTGGAAGGCTTGGCATCTAATTCAAATAATCCACGCTTCGCTTGGGATTCGTATCGCCGCTTTGTGCAAATGTATGGCGATGTAGTTTTAGATATGAAACCCAAAACTAAAGAAGACATTGATCCTTTTGAAGAAATTATCGAAGAAATGAAAGATAATAAGGGTGTAGAAAACGATACTGAACTTACAACTGAAGATTTGAAAGAATTAGTGCAAAAGTTTAAATTAGCAGTAAAGAAAGTTACCGGACACGATTTTCCCAATAATCCTTGGGATCAACTTTGGGGTGCGATCGGTGCAGTATTTGGAAGTTGGAACAATCCTCGTGCAAAATACTATCGAACAATGCATAAAATCCCAGGTGACTGGGGTACTGCCGTAAATGTACAGGCAATGGTGTACGGTAATATGGGCAATAATTCTGCAACTGGAGTTGCTTTTACCAGAGATGCTGCCACCGGAGAAGATATCTTTAACGGTGAGTATTTGATCAATGCTCAGGGCGAAGATGTTGTAGCCGGAACTAGAACACCGCAGGAAATTACGCTTGAAGGTTCTAAAAGATGGGCAAAATTAGCCGGAGTTACCGAGAAAGATCGTGCTGAGAAATACCCTTCATTTGAAGAAGCTATGCCGAAACTTTATAAAGAGTTATCTGATATAGAAACTAAATTAGAGACACATTACCGTGATATGCAGGATCTTGAATTTACAGTTCAAGATGGGAAAATGTGGCTTTTACAAACCAGGACAGGTAAAAGAACTGGTGCTGCTATGGTTCATATTGCAATGGACATGCTTGATGATAAATTCATAGATGAGAAAACAGCTATACTACGTATTGATGCTAATAAACTTGATGAACTTCTCCACCCTGTTTTCGATACCTCTGCAATTGAAAAAGCAAAAGTAATGGCCAAAGGCCTTCCTGCTTCTCCCGGTGCTGCTACAGGTCAGATAGTTTTCTTTGCTGATGAAGCCAGCAAATTCGACAATTCAATTTTAACACGAATAGAGACTTCTCCGGAAGACCTCGAAGGGATGAATATTGCCAATGGTATTTTAACTGCAAGAGGCGGGATGACATCTCATGCAGCTGTTGTAGCTCGTGGAATGGGTAAATGTTGTGTATCTGGAGCAGGAGCTGTCAAAATAAACTATAGAACTCGTATTATGACAATTTCCGGAAAAGAATATAAAGAAGGAGATTGGATTTCTTTAAACGGTACTACAGGTGAAGTATATGAGGGAAAATTAGATACAACAAAACCGAAACTCAGTGGTGACTTTGGAAAGATAATGAAGCTTTGTGATAAATATACCAGAATGTATGTGAGAACTAATGCAGATACTCCAAAAGATGCAATAGTCGCAAAAGAATTCGGGGCTCAGGGAATAGGACTTTGCCGTACTGAACATATGTTTTTTGAAGGCGAAAGGATCAAGACTATGAGAGAAATGATCCTTGCTGAGGATGAAAGCGGAAGAAGAAAAGCATTAGCAAAAATACTTCCGTATCAAAGAGAAGATTTTGAAGGTATTTTTAAAGCCATGAGCGGTTATGGAGTAACAATACGATTGTTAGATCCACCGTTGCACGAATTTGTTCCTCACGAAGATAAAAATCAGCAGACAATGGCTGAAGAAATGGGAATTTCAGTCGAACAAATTAAAGCAAAAGTTGATGCTCTGGATGAAGTTAATCCCATGCTTGGTCATCGAGGATGCAGACTGGGAAATACTTATCCTGAAATAACTGAAATGCAGGCTAGAGCTATCCTGGAAGCTGCAATTAATATGAAAAAAAATGGTTTTGATCCCAAACCGGAGATCATGATACCCCTGATTGGAACTGTGGAAGAATTTACTTTGCAGGCCGATATTGTTAATGAAACAGCAAAGAAGGTATTTTCAGAGAAAGACACTGAGATCGAATATTTGGTTGGTACAATGATCGAGATCCCGCGTGCTGCTTTGATAGCTGATGTCATTGGTGCTGAAGCTGATTTTTTCAGTTTTGGAACAAATGATCTAACGCAAATGACATTCGGCTACAGTCGTGATGATGCGGGTAAATTCCTACCGATATACATTGAAAAAGGCATTCTGAAAGATGATCCATTCCAGGTTTTAGATCAACAGGGAGTTGGGCAACTTGTAAGGATGGGAACAGAAAAGGGTCGTAATGCGAACAAGGATCTTAAGGTTGGAATTTGTGGCGAACATGGTGGTGAACCGAAGTCAGTAAAATTCTGCAATTTAGTAAAAATGGATTATGTAAGCTGTTCACCCTACCGAGTACCTATTGCCAGATTAGCAGCAGCTCAGGCAGAGCTAGAACAGAAATAAATTGTAAAAACAAAATAGAGCTTTCCGGTTGGAAGGCTCTATTGTTTTAATTAAGTTTTAGTTCACTTTACTTAAAAACATCACAAATACTGTTCCCTTGGGTTCGTTATCTTCCACATAAATTTTTCCACCCCAGTTTGTAATAGCTTTATTAACAATATACAAACCTAAACCGGAATGACCTGTTACGCCAAATTTATACCCTTCTTCAAATATTTTCTTTTTATTATCGTCTGATATCCCCTTTCCATAATCAATTATCCTTACTTCGGTAGTTTTACCGGATGTGGTGATCTTGATATCAATTCTTGTAGTTTTGCTATGAACAACTGCATTGCTGATTAAATTATCAATAACAGAATTCAAAGATTCATCTGCAAATATCTTACTCTTTCCTACAATGGAATATTTGACCATTGGAAAGTTCTCAAGAATAGTTTTGAAATTTTCTTCTATATTATAAATTTTTAGATTTGATGTCGATAAGAGGAATTCATGATCTTTCATTTTCGATATTAAGTCAGAACTTTTATCAATATATTTTTTTACATTTTCTAATTGCTGTTTATTATTAGATCTCAGATAATTATTGATCGAACTGCTTATTACTGTAAGGTTATTAGCAAGATCGTGCCTGAGAATTTTATTTATAAGTTTTATCTGTTCCTGCTGATGTCTGTTCGCGTTATCGACCCTTTTTTGCTCTGTAATATCAAGTAAAGAGACAAAAACTACAGAATAATCT
Source organism: Candidatus Cloacimonadota bacterium (assembly GCA_021734835.1). Taxonomy (GTDB): domain Bacteria; phylum Cloacimonadota; class Cloacimonadia; order Cloacimonadales; family TCS61; genus Tenebribacter. The sequence continues at coordinate 63,941 of JAIPIH010000013.1, forward strand.
ACTGCAAATCCCTCTGCAACTACCCATTCAAGAGCAACATCAATCAATTTCCCATCAATAGTTTTATTAATGCATTCACCTTTATAATGCTGTCCGTTTTCTGTTATTGTGAGCATTTGTTCAATAAAGGATCCTTGTGATTCCTTAGTAAATATCTCATTTAGATTTGTAAGAAGTACTTCTTTTGACTCTGCATGAAACAGTTCTATAGTTCTTTTATTTACATCTAATATTTTTACCAATTCGGCACATTTTTCTACCTGTTCCGGATTGTTTTTAAAATACTTTTTAAAATCAGATATCCCCTTTTTTTTAAGTTTTGTTAAATATTTATAAACTTCAGAAAAATCCTCCTCCCAGATTGAAATAGGAGAATTTTCAAACAAACTCCGATATTTTTTTTCATTTCTTTGTGAATCGTTATTTTGTAATTTTTTCATTATTATCATCCCAAATTCAAAGATAATTAATCATTTTGTCTCTGTGATATTATATTTTTCATCAGTTTTTATTTGTCAATTCTATTTTTTAAAAGTAGTGAGAATATACTAAGATCCACCAACCTGAAAATCTAGATCATTTCAGTAAAACACATTTGTTCCTGCTGCTAAATTATAATCAACGATCAAAGCGTAGAAGTAAAGTTCAGAAGCAATCGGTTTTTGTTTGTTATCAGATCCATCTTACATCGAATATCCGCAACCTTCTTCAGAAATTTCTAAATCGGTAATATTAAAACCTTTATTGTGCGATACTGCTGACAACAAAACGCTTAAACATAGCGTTGATACGAGTAAAACAACCTTTTTCATGATTTCTTTGCTTTAGTTCTTTTTTGACTTTCGCGAGATGGAGGATTACGTTATTCCTTACCGGCAAGTTTGGAAAATGATAACTATCCTTATTTCCTTCATTTTTTGTTTTGATAATCCATTAAAATCGATTAGCTTAATTTATATTCCCCTTAATGCCCCGCCAGTACCCGAAGTGGGCGAACAACGGGAGCCAATTTGGGCAAAGCTTTGCAGAACCGAGTACTCGCTGTTAACTGATTCGCTAGACTTATTAACATTCAACAAAATACAAGGATGCCCTTTGTTGTAATTGTTAAATATTCTGATGAAAAAATGTAAATATCTCTGAGCTTGGTAAAGGTTTAGAATAAAAATACCCTTGACCAATATCACAACCCATATTGATCAATTCTATTTCCGTTTTTTCATCCTCCAAGATTTTTACTTTTCTTTTTACAACTAAGTTGCTACGTAGAGTAGAGACAGGTTTCCTGTTTTTCCAAGTATCTATTTGTTCTCCCAGATTTCGCTGGTATATTGTCTGGAACAAACTTTCCACCTATCCCCCTTCATCAAACCGGACGTGCGGTTTTCCCGCATACGGCTTTCC
>JAIPIH010000029.1 GCA_021734835.1 Candidatus Cloacimonadota bacterium
CGTCAATCCCAGGTTTGTTCAAACAGAGGATGGGTCGCAATCCCTCGAGATCTCAAGGTCATTTAAAGTGAGATTCGCACTGCTGTCGAGCAGTTGCGGGATTTGTCGCAATCCCTCGAGATCTCAAGGTCATTTAAAGATATGAGGAGGGCTATGATGGCCAGATCTAAATGTCGCAATCCCTCGAGATCTCAAGGTCATTTAAAGAGAACTGGATGAACCTTTTTATGAAAATGAATTACTGTCGCAATCCCTCGAGATCTCAAGGTCATTTAAAGTGGATTATTTACTGGCCAATCCTCAACTCATTCGTCGCAATCCCTCGAGATCTCAAGGTCATTTAAAGAATACGGTGAAGAAATTCGCTAAGAAAAATAAGGGAAAGTCGCAATCCCTCGAGATCTCAAGGTCATTTAAAGTGAGTGAATAGTGAACAGTGAATCGAAGTTTCCAGTCGCAATCCCTCGAGATCTCAAGGTCATTTAAAGCTAGCATCGGAGTCCTTATTTTAGGATGGATAGGTTGGGTCGCAATCCCTCGAGATCTCAAGGTCATTTAAAGATCTTAGGCAAATGAAACAGTTCTTTCAAGAGTCGCAATCCCTCGAGATCTCAAGGTCATTTAAAGGTGTCAACAACAGCTACAATAAATCGTTTAGCAGTAGGTCGCAATCCCTCGAGATCTCAAGGTCATTTAAAGTTGATTACATCGGCAATGGGTTTTTTGACCTGTCGCAATCCCTCGAGATCTCAAGGTCATTTAAAGGGTACTGGGAAAGTCGAAATTTACATTCGTGAAGAACGTCGCAATCCCTCGAGATCTCAAGGTCATTTAAAGACTCTCTTCGTAACTTCTTTATTATCAATGTCCCCAAAGCTGCATTTGCCAAACCTCATAACTTGAGGCAGGAATTTTATAGAAAAAAGGGCAGGTTATTCTTCTTAGACTAAACGACTGAATGATTGATCGACTTCACGACTTTCTCCCTTCCTCATTTTCTCATCTTCTCTATTTCTCAGTTTCCCGTTTCCCATCTCACGTTTTAACCGATTCACTTATGCGTTTATAAAGAGCCGGCTGAGCTTGATGAAATATATTCTCTTCTGAATTACGCTGAGAAAATATTATTTCTGCATTGGCTGTCAATAATAAAACAGAATTTAAGTTCTTTCCAGGTTTAGGAGTAACTCAAAACGGTGTTTTGAAGTTTTCGAAGAATTTATTGGGATAATTCACTTCACCTCTTTTCATCATTAACTCGGTTATTGAATAATATCCAAATCCGAAAGTTCTATTTTTACCTATACCGGTATATTGACCATAGACCAGAGCTTTTGCCAGATCAATATTCATCTTTCCACTAAACCGGACAAATCCGCAGAGACCACCAATAGTCTGACGAGTTTCACCATATTGATCAAGTTTATATTTACATTCTATCCAGTGGAAATATTTATCAATTATCTGTAATGAGTGTTTTTGAATATTCTCCGAACCAGCGAGAGCAGTCAGAAAGTTGTCAACAGTAAAGTAATCCTCATTGAAAAAAGTGTAATCATCTTCATTTCGTTCTAATCGTTTCAATCTCAAGGGGGTATAAAAGTGCAGAGTGAATTCTCTCAATCTGCTTAATTTATTAACCTTTACCCGTAGATCATCTTCTTCGAGAGGCTGGCATTTATCCGTCCATATTTTCTTACAACGGCAACATACAGCTTGTATAAAATTAACTGAAAGTTGCGGGTGGAAATGAGAATTGGAAGGGAAATCATACATATCAAATTTTCTGTTTGAGAGTGATTCAATAATTTCGCTGACATTGTCTTTGGATGCTGGAGGAAATGATAATATGACGCTGACATTTTCGCCGGGCAGCATGGTGGAATCACCATTTTGAGTGGGAATTGTCCGAATTTTAAAATTTGCCAGTCCTTTTCCCTTGGGAAGATAGGGATCAAAGAGAACTCTGAACATGGTGTTCAGATGCTTCCCTCTGTAAAAGGGAAGATTAGTAATTTTCCTGATGACCTTAAATTCAAATCTGACAAAATATCGGGGAACAAACATATTATAACCTCAGGAGCGAAATAAAAATAATTCTTCGGTTTGGCAAATAAATTATATAAATTAAATAAATATCTTGTTGAAAGGATTAGTTAAACCTAATTGTGAAGGGAATATTCTCCAAAAAGGATTTTTTTTAGCAAAATTATGCAGAAATTATTTGACATTAAGTAACCACTATATTAAACGCCATCTGAGTAAAGAATCCAAAGTGGTTAATATCTCTTTTTTATTAACAGAAAGTATTGAATATAACTTATTACAACAGGGCGGTGGATTCAAGGCAGGGAGGTAACGTGGCAGGTAAAGCACTCAGGTTTATAATTTTGCTTATGATCGTTTTATTAAGTTTCAGTTGCACAGAGAAAACAACAACGGAAGTGACAGTCCAGGACGCTAATAACGACCAGGTATATAATATATCGCCGCAATCCGGTTTATTAGGTAACGTTGACCTGCACCTGATCCCGGAAACAATTCAGGGTTCTGCAATTATTATACTGAATGGACCAGGTAGTTCCATCGGCTATGATATCCGTAATCTGGAGAATAATTCCGTCATCTATTTTGCAGATAGTTATATTGCAGCAGGTGGCAGTTCGCTGCAATCAGGAACGCTGCTGCCAATTGATCAATGGGTAAAGATCCGCTTAGTTATCTACGAATCAGGCTTAGCGGGATGGGTAGTATCTTTTCTGCAATACCTGGGACTTGATTTTTTCGACAGCGTGGAAGTCTATATGATTGATGAAGTATTTGAGATAGAAGTTATGTTGGCAGGTAATCGCGATGAAGTGCGAATTATCCGGAAAGAGTGGAAGAAAGTGAAATTGAGCAGTTATAGTGAGTAATAATTTACATCTTTTTTATCACATAATCATACTCCTGAACAGTGTGGGTATCGGAATGGTGAAAAAGGTTTAGAAAGACAAATGGATGATTTCTAGATTGGCAGTAATTTGAAATAACTTATGGAGTTGAAATGGAAAGAGTTATATTTAAATGTGAAGTAATAACACCTATGTTTTTAGCAGGAGCTGATGGAAAAACTCCTGAACTTAGACCACCTTCAATTAAGGGAGCATTAAGATTCTGGTGGAGAGCATTATATGGAAACCTAAGTTTGAAAGAGTTGAAAGAAACGGAAGCGGATATATTTGGAGGTTCTGAAAAGTCTGAAGGGAAAAGTTTAGTAATTATCGGAATCAAAAAGACTTTGAAGGAAAAATTCTTTTTTTCACCCGTTCCTCATAAAGGAACATCTAATATTGAGGCCTTTTGTCCTGGAGGTAATCAGGAATTCGAATTATATCTGGGATTACGCAATAACTATCAAATAGACAATAGAACTTTCAATTTAGAAAAATTAAAGACATTATTCATTCTCTTTTCAATACTTGGTGGATTGGGAAAAAGAACCAGAAGAGGTTTTGGATGTTTTAGAATAAAAGAGATAGATAATGCTCCTTTCACATTTGAATTTAGTGAAGATAATATATTAAAATTAATTAAGTCGGTTAATCCGGAATTTGCCTGGCATTCAATTTTTACAAATTCTAATTATCCATATTTAATGGAAGTTAAAATTGGTGACGGAACACCTGAATATAGTGAACTTCTAACAAGAATAGGGAGGGCAACTCATAAACCTCTCGATAAGAATGACGGATCTCTGGGTTATGCTCTTGGGCAGAACAGGTTTTCTTCCCCCATTTATGTTACTACTATGTTTAACGAAAATCTTTATTATCCAATTATTTCTATATTAAATGCCATAGATGCCAAAGGGAAGAATTTGAATAATACAGAGTTTCAGAAAGATTTTATAAGTGAGGTTTTGCACAATGAGAAATAAATATCTATTTCTATTTACGATAAGTCCTGTTCAATCATTCATTTCCCAGGCGCGAAAAACAAGAGATTTGAGAGCAGGGAGTCAGATTTTATCAGATTTGATTAAGTTTGCACTTGATTCTATTAAACTGAATAATCCTCAAATTATTTTTCCTGTAGCAGATTCCGAATCTAAGCCCAACAGGTTTATAACAGAAATAGAATTTGAGAATGCAGAAGAAGTATATGATTTTGGTAATGAATTGTCAGACAGGGTAAAAAATAAATTTATAATCCTGGCAGGGGAAGTGTTTCGGAAAGAAAGCAAAAACCAAAGTTTTCCCAAACATTTTGAATCCCAGATTAATAATTTTCTAGATGTATATTGGGTGGCTAAACCTTTAGGAAGTGATTATCAGACAGCATATTCAGAAATTGAAAGATCTCTGGCATCAGTGAAAAATATTAAAACATTCAAACAAACTTATGAGCAGGGGAGAAAATGTTCAATCTGTGGAGAGCGGAATGCGATATTTCCATCACGGGAAAAGCTTGAATCATTATGCGGAATATGTTTTACAAAAAGACATTATAAAAAAGGGAGTTCAAAATTTCCTTCTACGGCAGATATTGCTTTGCAGGGAAGCTTTGATAGAATTATAAGTAATATTAAAGATGAGGAGACAAAAGCCCGGCTGTTACAGATCAAAGAAAATTATCCGGAATTACTATTAACAGGGGATTTAGAAAAGGTGGATTGGAGTAATATTGAGATTTCAGGATTGGATAAGTTAGATATCATAAAATTGTTAAAGAGCTTTATGAAGACAGCAAAAGAGAACAACCTTAAATTAAGCAGTTATTATGCAATATTGATTTTTGATGGTGACAAGATGGGGGAATGGCTTAGTGGTATTAAATTGCCCGATAGTATTCGATTACGGGAATTCCATGAAAACTTTTCAGTAAAATTAGGCGAATATGCTTTAAATGCGAGCAAGTATCTGGATAGCCAAAATAGAGGTAAGACAATATATGCAGGCGGGGATGATTTCCTTGGATTTCTTAATCTGTTAAGTTTACTGGATACAATTAAAGCGTTGCGAGAGATGTTTGATAAAGAGGTAAATCAACATTTGAAAAATAAATTTAATTTCAAAGAGAATATAACATTTTCGGCAGGGATTAGCATCGCACATATTAAAACGCCGTTACGGATAGTATTACAGAGTGCCAGAGCAATGGAAAAGCAAGCAAAGGACAAAGAGCAGGGAAATCGAGATGCCTTAGCCATAGCAATAATAAAGCATTCAGGAGAAAGGCTGGAAACTTATCTAAAATGGACAGAAAGTGAGAGCAATAATATTGGAATAATATCCGATATAATTATCCAACTTACAAATGATAATTTTTCCAGCACATTTATTAAAGCGATACAGGAAGAATTTGGCTTAAAATTAACTGCTGATGAGGTTGGAAGGGGAGCATATGATAATGAACTCAAACGTTTAATCGGCAGGAGTTGCAACAGAAAAAAGGACGAAAAGAAAAGACTTATTAGTGATTTGACTAATAAAACATTGAAATTACTGGCTAACTGTGAATATAATCAAGACAGGTTTTATGGTTTATTAAATATCATTGATTTTCTGATAAGAGAAACTTTAATAAAAAAAGGGAAAGAGCAATGAGAATAAAAATGAAAGCACTGGACACAATTTTTTTTCGGGATGGCAAACCCTTTTCAATGGGAGAAGAGAACTGGAGCGATGGAATTTTTCCTCCATATCCATCAGTTTTTTATGGAGCTTTACGCGGGGGTTATTTCAGTGAAAATATAGAATTATTCCGTTCTTTGAGACCGAAGGATTTTAATACATCTCTGGATCCTTCCGCTAAACTGAAAATTACAGAAATTTCTTTAATGATGGATGACAGGATAGTATTTCCTTTTCCGGCAGACTGTCTGTTAGAAAAGGGATCAGATGATCTGGAAGCACATAAAATCAGCCGATTTCAGGCAAAAGGCCTATCATCATCACCGTGTGATTATATCTTAAAAACTGACAATAAAAATTATGAAGAAGTCAAGGAAGGATATATAACTCAGATAGAATTTGAATCTTATTTGAATAATAAAGGGAATAGATTTTGTGTAAATTACCTTTATAATGAAAGTGTAATGAGAATATTTAATGAACCTAAAATTGGTATAGCTCGAAATCCGGTTACCAGAATTGCTGAAGATTCTATGCTGTATCGAGTTGATATGAAGCGCCTGGATAAATTAGATATGGTAATAGATTTTTCTGGTTTAGAATTAGAGAGAAGTGGCTTATTAAAACTGGGTGGTGAAGGTAAAGCAGTATCCTATAAAGTTATAGAAGCAAATCAGATTATCAAGCTTCCTGAAATAGAGAAAGAATTTATAATGTATCTGGCAACACCGGCAATCTTCAATAATGGGTGGCTACCAGGATTTATAGATCCTGAAAGTTTAACCGGTGAAATTGTTATGGGATTGAAGGTGAAACTTAGATCAGCAATAGTGAACCGACCGCTTCTTATTGGTGGTTTTGATATACAATTGAAAAAGCCTAAAACAATGATGCAAGCAGTTCCTTCGGGAAGTTTATATTACTTTGAGATTTTGGAAGGAGCTGCTAACCTTCTGGAATCAATACAAGGGAAATCAGTATCTGATTTTAAAACCGAGGAAGGTTTCGGTATCGCCTATTTTGGTAAATCAAATATGGAAATAGATATATGAAGAAAATAATCACTATCGTCGGGACATCATTCATTGAAAATTATGAGAAAGAAAATGGTTTACTTTGCAGTATTAGTCATCTTGATTCACCATCAAAATTATATCATGATCCATCTGATTCACAGTATGTTAGTAATTTGACATCCTGGGCAAATAATAAATCTACTGAGCTTATTTCTGCAGAGGTATCAAGTTTATACAGGATACAACAGGAGTTTAATGAAGATCTGGAAGTATATCTAATAGCAACAGACACTATCTCAGCGAAAATTTGTTCAGAAGCAATCAGGATCATTTTTTTTTCGTTAGATAAAATCAATATTAGGCAAGTCAAAATAATTCAAGATTTGAGGATTTTTAAATTAGAAAACTTTAACAGAGGAAAAGATAATCTGATAAAGCATATAGTTAAATTAATGAATGAATTTGTTAATGGCATAAGCCCCGATAAAAGAGATAAATTCATATCAAAGAATGTGAAAATAAATATAACTGGAGGATACAAAGGACTAATCCCTTTGATGACGATTCTTTCCCAGCTATATGAATGTGAAGTGGTTTATAAATTTGAAAAATCCGATGATTTAATCCGAATACCGAGGATACCAATAAATTTTGACCCTGTCCTGACAGAGAGTTTATATTTTGATATCTGGTATAAGCTAGAGACACATGATCATAGTTTCAAGCATTTTGAAAAACTCAAGGAATATGGATTTATCGACAATAAAGATAAGATTACAGCTTTAGGTGATTTATTCTATGAAATGGTTCAAAAAAAACAGGCAATTGGGAAAAATGTGTTTGGTTATTTCGTAGAGTACAAAGTGTTAGAATATTTATACACAAATGGTTGCGATGGTTTTGAACACAGCTACAAAGAATTTAATTGTGAATTAGATTTTGTAAATCGACTGACAAACGACAAATTAGAAGTCTGGGAAATAAAATCAGCGATAGATTTTTTAATAGCTTCTAATGTTCAAGAAAAAAAAGCACAAATAGAGAAGCAAATTATGTGCTTTCCCAGTATTATCAAGCACAAGCTGGTAGTTTATTCGATTGAACCGGAGCTCCTTCTCTTTATTAGAGATTCAGTGAAAAATGTAATGAATGAATTAAAAAGTAAATACTCAACAATAGAATTCAGTGCTGATTTTTTAGAATTGACTGGCATGAGTATCGGAAAGCAGACTAAAAACAGTAATCCATATCAAGCACTTTTCAAATCCAGTTTGAAAGAAGAAAATTTTATAAAAATACATTAGGAGGAAAGATGTTCAGAATAGCGAAACCGTTTTTTTTAAAAGTGGTTACTCCACTTCATGCAGGAAGTGGTCAGGATTTGGGTATAATTGATCTACCAATACAACGGGAAAGGCATACTGGTTTCCCAAAAATTGAGGCATCGGGATTGAAAGGTTCAATCAGGGAAATATTTAGAGAAAATGCTGGTAATGAAGCAGAAAAATTAAAGGAACTCAATCTCATCTTTGGAGATGAAGATGCAGCTCATGCTGGAGCTATTGGTTTTTCAGATGCCAGACTTTTATTATTTCCAGTAAAATCAATGAAAGGTGTATTTGCTTATATAACTTGTAGCCTGTTATTAAAAAAGTTTAAGGGGGAACTTGATCTCTGTAATATTTCTAAGCAAATACCAACTACCAACAGTGTAAATAATGGTGAGTGTCATGTATCAGACAAAGATTTCCTTGGTTTGAATGAAAATGTCATTCTTGAAGAGTATACGTTTAAAATTGCAAATAATTGCCCAAGTATTGCGCAAGCACTTGCTGAAATTACCGGTATTGATGGTATAGGAAAGAGGCTGGTAATTCTATCAGACGATGATTTCAAAGATTTTGTAAATTTATCTACTGAAGTAATAACTCGCACGAAAATTGATACTAAAACCGGAACTGTTATACCGGGAGCATTATTTACAGAAGAATATTTACCTGCAGAAACAGTGATGTATAGTCTGACATTAGCTTCTCCTGTTTTTACTAGGACAGATAATGATCTGAAAAGTGAAAGCCAAGTAATGAAATACTTCATTGATAATATTCCAAGCGTAATACAGATTGGCGGGAATGCTACTTTAGGTAAGGGAATAGTTCAGATAATCACTTTTGGGGAGGAATGATGAGCCAGGAATTTATAAAAGGTATTGAGAATGGCAGAGCAAGTTTTGCATATGAATGTGCCAATAGCGTAAATTCTGAGCTGAAAAAAGCTTATAAATCTCATGTAAAAAGCTTTCCTATGATGGTAAAGACTAATGGATTAGGATCAGCGATTGCGTTTTTGTTTTCCAAGAAGGATAAAGAAAAACATGTTTATGAAACTGTCGGAACACATATTGTAAAATGGTTAATTCAGGATGACAAGTATAAGATTTATAATTTAGTAAAATTTACCGATCTAAAAGGTCTTGTGGCAAATATTACCAGTTTAAATTCATCACAATATAGAGCTTTAACTATAGAAGTTTTGTCATTCTTTAAGTGGCTGCGCAGGTTTGCAGATGGACTTTATGAAGGGGAAGACGATGAATGAGCTTTATATACCTAAAGATACTCTGGAAGTATTTGATGATAAACCAATAAGTAGCAATTTTAATAATATTAATTTGCTACTTAATAAGTTTCCTCATTTTAATGGGAAGAAATTCACAATTTACGATTCAGATAAGAGAAATCCATACGATGTAACTACAAAATTAAAGAATGAAGTAGATTTAATAAATAGCGCTTACTTATGCAGCCAAATCAGACAAGTGAGATTGCAGAGAAAGGAATTTTGTCTGAAACCGGATTGGAGATTTGTGGTTGGATTGGGCGGAGAAAGTGTCTTTGAGACTTCGATTACTTTGCACCATATTTATGGTTTTCCATATATTCCAGGCCAGGCATTGAAAGGTGTTTTGCGTAATTACATTATCAATGAGTATTTTGCTGAAGAGCTTGAAAAAGCTAAAGACAGCAAAGAGCTTGATAATGAAGTCGAAAAAGACAACCTATTTTCTTTTATATTTGGCAATCAAAAACAACAGGGTAAGGTCGTTTTTTTTGATGCCCTGCCAGTTACTAAACCAAAAATAGAAAAAGACGTAATTAATCCTCATTATACGAAATATTATTCAGGCGCATTACCTCCAGCAGATCATTTCTCTCCTATCCCTGTATTTTTCTTAATGATTAAAGACACTTCATTTGTTTTTAATATCGGTATCAAGGGTAAGGATATTGATGAATGCGAAAACAAGTGTTATACTAGTACACTTTGGAAGGAAATAACTGAGAAAGGATTAATGGCATTTCTGGAATGTATTACTATTGAGGCTTTAAGTGTATACGGAATAGGGGCAAAAACATCTGTAGGGTATGGTAGTTTTAGAAATGAAGAGAAGATCCCGGTAGAATTTGAAAAGCTTGTGTCTGGATTCAAATCAAATGCAGAATTAGCAGAAGAAAGCATTATCGGGCTTATAGCGAATATAAAGAATAATTGCTGCTTGTATAACATCCAGGAGGCGTTAAAAAGACTTACTGAAGATTTGAAAAACAGTCAATTTAAGCAGGAATTATTGAAAGTAATTCTTGATTCCCTTACTAAGAAGGAAAATTATGAAAGACTCAAAGCTAATAATCAGCATTATGAATTGATTAAATACGGACTTGAATTTAAAAAATACTTGGTTGAGCAGGAAAGGCAGGATATCATGTGCAGGTTCGATACTGGATTTAATAAATGCGTTAAAGAATTTGCTGGAAAGAGGCAAAAAGTAATATGGAAGAGTTTTTAAAAATGGGAAATGTAGGCAATAAACCTTTCGAAAGTCTGCTTGTTTCTAATTAACCATTGGAAAACAAAAATCGTGCAGGAAATATGGAATTATTACGGCCTAGTTTGTAAAATGAAAGGGGTATAGAGTAAATATTATAGAGAATGATAATCGAACTTTTATTCTTGAAATGTTTGATAGTGCTATGAATGAAAATAAATAAGGAAAAGATATGATGCCAAACCTGTATCTCTTTTTTTCACACAGTTTGACTGAGGATCAAGAAAAGGAAGTATATGAAAAGCTTAAATGCGAGAAAATACTCCCACTTAAAGAAGAACTTCAGAAATTATGGGGGCAGATACCGCCAGAAGGTGAGATAAGTGATACAATGGTTGAACCTTTTATGAAATACTTAAGCAAAGAAACAAAACCTGGGGATTTTGTCCTGATTCAAGGTGAATTTGGTGTAAGTTTTGCTTTAGTAAACTGGTGCATTCAGAATGACAGAATACCAATATACGCAACTACAAAGAGGTTGTCATTAGAAGAAAAGCAACCAGATGGTTCTATAAAAAAGATCAATATTTTTAAGCATATACAATTCAGGAGGTATGTAATAATTTAATATTTGTATAAAAAAACTCATATAAGGAGAATTGAAATGAAATGTATTTTTACTACGACAGGGACCTCTTTAATATCTAAGATTCTTGCTCAATACGAAGATAATACGATGCAAGAGGAATTTGATAGATTAAGTGACAAATATGAAATAACAGATTTCGAAAATGAAGAAATACAACAATTCATGAAAGAGATTAATAAAAACTGGGATATATCTTTAAGTGAATTCTCAGCCGAAACGAACTCATTGAATAAAATGCTCGAGGAAAATCTAGTTAATCCTCAAGATGATTATTTATTTCTGCTTCATTCTGATACATTAGACGGGTATATATCTACGATACAATTAGAGAAAGTGTTAAAAAACAGGTTACATTTTATAAAAGTCGAAAAAAGAATAATGAAGTACATAAAGACCAATGACGCAGAAACTTTCGGAAAAGGTCTAAAAAACCTTAGAAATATAATTGCAGATGAAACAAGAAATAGAAACTTTGATGAAATCATCTATAATATCACTGGGAGTTATAAAGGAGTTGCAGCAGCTATTACCGTGACGGCTATATATAATTCACCCATAAAGTTCACAATCTGTTACCTTTATCAAAATATTCCAAATATTGTAAGGTTTGCTATAAATGAGGGTGAAGTTGATCTTAGGATCGGAAATTTTTTAGATAAATTATGAAATACTTTCTCTACGACAAAACTCAAAATAAATATTTATGTAAAAGCCAGAAGGAATTTGCTTTATTTCCTAATGGTAATTTAAAGATCATTGCCCTAAAACTGAATGATGATAATTTTTTTTCACTGGATATCCTATTCATATCAGAAGTTAGTAAAGATATTCAAGAGAAGATTAATGGATTACTTTATAAACTTCATAATTGGTCAGAGTCTGGGCTTAATCCGTTTTTATTATTACGAAAATTTATAATTGACTCGATAGATATCATCAATGATGAAAATTTTCAACCACGGTTTATTTTTTCAAAATCTCTGATTTTATTTCTTCAATCTCACAAACATTTTGATCCAGTTTTTGCCGAGCAGTTAAAATACTTGATTGAATATCATTTTGGTTTCATTGAATCAAATATTAAAACTTTGAAAAACGATAATATTTTGTTTGCAGCAGAACAATATCTTGAAATGTGCATGGATGATAATAACCAGGACTGGTTTGATCTACATTCCAAAGAACTGAACAGAGAAGTAGAAGTTGAAAGGATAGCCAAACTTTTAATTGAAATAAGAAATGATGTAAAAGAAGAAGAAGAGAGCAGAAAACTCGGATTATTACTTCGGAAAGCGAGAACCTGGCTGATGCTGCGCTATGATATCGATAAAGCGGCATACTATCAGTTTTATCGACATCCTTTCTGGTTGAAGGTTTTCAAATTTTTACCTGAAGTGTGTGGTCTGATTATCTTCTTCTCTCTGGCATTTATCAATCATCCATTCTGGGAATTCATTGAATCACCTGTTATGAAAGTACTGAATAATTTTTCCATATACAACCTTGCAGTATTGGCATTATATGCTGTTTTTTTAATGGAAGGCTACGTTTTAATACGAAAGATCAAGTCAGGTAAAAATCAGACGCAGGTATTTATGCCGCGGGTTGCCGGGGGAATAATTGTAGGTTACTTTGCCGTACTGGTAGAAGAGGTGTGGCTGGGTTTATACAGGAGCAGCGTAAATATTTCAAACCCTGATAGTATAAACTGGTTTATTTTTGCTGGCAGAATAATAATCCCGTTACTGGCAATTTATGTATATCTATTGATTGAGATGAGTAACGTAAAAGGAATAGGAAATATTCGCCTTAAAGCATTAAGAATATTATCGCGTGGATATTCTTATTCCCTGATGTTAGGAGTGTTGTTTTGCGATATTTTTGGTGACAACCTTTTTCGTATTGTAAGTGAATCAGTGAACCAGGCAGATCCAGCTATACGGTTCTCAGCTATCAATGGTCTGTTTGGCAATATATATCCCGAACCTGTTCTTTTATTATCACCACTGGCGTTATTTATTGGAATATTTCTGCAATTATTATGGGAAGATAAAGCCGTAACTGAAAAAATATAGGAGGAAATATGGATAATTTACTTTTCCCTGGATTTATCACATTTATCTTATTTTTGATGACAATTGCCGTTTATGTCTTCGAATTCTTTAATAAAGAAAAGGAGACTCTAATTAAATTTCTTCTTCAGAAGCTAAAAAATGGAATAATACTTTTTCTTATCTTAGAGATGTTCTACTTCTCCTTTGCAGTAACCCCGATCTTCAGCAACAGCCTTTTTGCTAAAGATAGATTACTTTCATTCTGTGGAATGATCTTTTTTATTTACTGTTATTTTGTTCTGCAAATACCAAAAAAAAAGGATGAACCTGCTAAAAAACAGGAAACACAAATCCAGGAGAATAAACCAAAAGAATCTGCCTGATCAGTTAAGGTGGATTTTTATCAATCAGTTTTATTCGTCTATCATGTATGATACGAAATCGGGGCTTTGATGGAAGTGAAGAAGGTCATTTTATTAAAGTGATCAGTGAACTGTGAACAGTGAACGGGAAAAAGGGGGAGAAAAACGGAGAGGCTTTTGGATTTATAATAGGGAAAATAAATAGCGGAATTATTTCGATGTAAAAAAATAACTAAATTAAAATGAGGAGTTCCTGATTTTCTGGAGCTCTTCATTATTTATATTCACAAAATATCAGGCATCACATTAATTATAATTAGTTCTTCCTATTGAACAAGTTAAGCATTCAAACAATTCATTTTCCACAAAACATGTTTAACCCACTTTGTGCAATAGGATTTCACAAATAGCCGTATGTTTCTGGCACAGAGAAAGTTACAAAATGATCATAAATATCAAAAATATTCAGTGATCATTTTCTAACTTCTCTGCACTCAGATGAATATTCCGGAGCAAATTGAACCACCTGTCCGGTAAAAGGATACCGTTATTCCGGTAAAATGATACCGATATTCTGGTCAATGATACCACTTGTCTTATAATGTAACTATGCATCTAATCATGCAACTACTTATAA
>JAIPIH010000030.1 GCA_021734835.1 Candidatus Cloacimonadota bacterium
TCCGATACATTTTGAGAAATGCTTCATAGATGACATTAATCTGCCACACATATGTCAAGAAAATCTGAAAGTGTGCAGTATTATTGATATTATAAAGCATAAGTTGTTACAGGGGGTAGCGTGATGTTGAACAGTATCAATCACTTAGAGGATATTAGTTGAAGAATATTTATTGACACATATACAAGTAATCTCTACATTAGTATCGCAGAATGTGAAGTTGGCAGTGAAAATATTTATTGAATACTTAATGATTGGTTAAGTGTGTATGAATAGAATAGCTCAATCAAATATCGATGGTCAACTTTTTACTTTTGTCGGGTATAAAAAAATTGCAGAAATCGATTTAAACTGGGAGGTATGAGAATGTGGGAAGATGTAGAAAGGGTTAAATTAAGAGATTTAGGGATATTTTCTGAGTCAGATCTAGATTTGATAGAGGGATATAATATATCTACGCTGGGGCAACTTTTGGGAGCAACAGGGGGATTAGAGCGTTTGGCAGTATTTGCTCATATGAGTGACGGAGATGACAAAGTGGAAAAATTGAAGGGGATTATTCTGGATAGGGTTTTAAAGTTATACAGCAAGCCAGAAACGAAATATAAAATGGGATTGCTTTATGAAGAAAATGATTAAGCCTGACAGTCCAGTAGAGGAATTTTTTGAACAAATAGGTGAGAAAAGAGCTAAGTTATACAGCAGCATTTTGGAGAGATATCGGATAAAAAACGTGGAGCAGTTCATTAGTGTATTATCTCCTAACCTACCAAGCTATAAAGATAAGGAATTAAAACAGAAATGTCTGGCGCCTAACTACCTTCAGATTAAAAAATCAAGTGCAAGTCCGGCAAAGAAATTGAAGAAACTGCGTAAATTATTTAAGATAAGTACTTCCAGAGCTGAAAGCATACTTCGGGGATTAGATAGTGTTCGTTTACCTGTACGGGCGTATAAAAACAGTAGAACATTTTTATCGCTGGGGATAATTCCCTCGAGCAAACGTCCCTATTGCCGGTTTTGGAGTGGGCATTCACGTACCTTACGAATAAATGAGCGTCACTATATAATTCCAGAATATGAAAAGATGGGATTAGTATTTGATCAGGGAAGTCGCGGTACGTGTGTGGCAAATGCAGCAACTGGTTTGATTGACTATTTAACTGGTAGCGGTACATCCCGTCAGTTTTTGTATCATCAATGCAAAATGATTGATGGCATTCCCCAGACGGAAGGTACCTATATGGAGATGCCTATAGAGATAATCTGTAATGCTAAATTAATTGATTATGGAACTGTAAGCGAATCTGAATGGGTTTATAACCCGCATAATAATTCTGATGTGCCTCAAGGACCGCCTCCAGAGATTTGTTTTAAGGGGAAAAGATATTATTCGATAGAGCCAGTAGAGACGCGACAAAACAGTGTAGTTGAGGACGTGAAATTATTATTATCAGGAATAGATGGATATAATCCTGTGCCGGTGACAATGGGATTTAGTTTATATGAATCATTTATGAGTTCTTATTCAATACGTACAGGAGAAGTTAGTCTTCCTTTACCTGATGAGGGCAAGGTAGGAGGGCATGCTATGCTGATTGTGGGTTGGGATGATGATGATGGAGTTTTTATTGTCCGAAACAGCTGGGGAGAAGCATATGCTTCAGAAAATAAATACAAGATGCCAGGACATGCTTTAATACCGTATTCCTATTTTCAGCAATATACTCATGGTGGTCATACAGTATTATCAATGCGTCAGCAAGCCGTTAATATTGCCGAAGAAGACAGACTATATAAGCGAGAGTACCAGTTCTCAGGGAGGAATGGGAAAATTGCTGCCATTAGCAGAAAAAAGGTCAGGAAATTTAGAAACAATACCAAACCAGGGAAAAGGAAAAAGGTCGCGATCTATTCAATACCAATAGTTTTAATTGTGGTAGTGATACTGTTAAGGATGTTTTTACCTGAATATTATTTTGAATATAGATACTACGTATTTGAAGCATATTTGAGAGTTTCTGATTTCATATCCGAAATGTTGAATTTGTAGAAGGTTCTTAATCTACCTGGTAAGTATGTTGCGAATATAAAATAAGTTAATGAAGTCAAACTGTATTTAATAAATTCAACTATGAAAGTGATATATTTCAAATGAACATGTCCTGTGGTCGATATTGTGCTGGTCAATTCCTTGTAACACCTTTTCTCTGGTTTTGATAAATTTTTATTAGTATAAAAAAGGTCTTTTAATTTATTTGTTATCTATTTTTTTGAAGTTGAACTTATTGTCAGAAAATAATAATAGAAGTATTAAAAATAAATGATATTGAATGTATATTAGAATAATTCCTAATTCATATATTTATTATTTTCTTCCTAATTTTACATGTTATTCTTCTTATCGTTATTCTATTTATCTGTTTATGTAGCGAGTAAGATAACTTTATACTACTGGCTTTATTATTATTGGATGATATTTTAATTTCAAAGTACCCCTATTAAACGCTAGAATTGATAAAATCAAAAGGATTCGATGTTGAAAAAAATATTGACAGATATTTAACTTTAAATTTAAAGCTTAACATAGAGTTTATAAGAAAGTGTACATAATTAAGATGTTCATTTTAGAAAAAGTGTTTATGGGGTGTTTCAGTATTTTGGTTAGGGGTTATGAGAGAAAAAGTGGATAATTATACAAATTCTATATAAGGAGGGATGTTCAGTATGAGATTACTAAAAGTTGGTGTTTTAATTCTGTTGATATGGCTCACTATACATTTGCAAGGCGAATGTTTTGAATTAGTTAAGGAAGATAATTCTAATAATTTTGTTTTGTTAATTGATAAAAGCGGCAGCATGCAGAACAGTATTGAGGATTTGAAACTGGGAGTTAAACACTTTATCAATAAAATGGAGGACACTGATAAAGGTCTGATTGTTAGCTTTTCAAGTTCAATTGACATTCATGGAAAATTTTCAACCAATCAATCCACATTAGTTGGTTCTTTAAAATCAATTGAAACAGGTGGAAGTACTAAATTATATGATGCTATAGTGAGAGCAACTTCTGAACTACAAAAACAGGATGGTAATAAAATCATCGTATATTTTACAGATGGACAAGATACGGGTAGTTTACTATCATTATCTGAGATAGAGAAAATTAATATTTCAGAAGGGACTTATATTTATGGAATTGGTATGGGAGATGTAAATGTGCAAGCATTAACTCGCTTATCGAAGATAACTAACGGAGAGTTTGTAATATCGAATAACAGTAGAGAATTAAATGATGTTTACAATGATATTATGGTAAAGTATAATAATAAATATAAAAATATGAAAAGAACGTGCAAGGTTACCGTTTTATCAATTCCTAACAGTAATAATGTTACTATTGATGGGGTAGGTTATATGGGTACTCCCTTAAATATAGACTCATTTCCTGCAGGTAATCATGATATCAATGTTCAATTTGCCAATGGGAAAGCACGCTGTACTTTTTCGACAGAATTAGGGTATCGAACTATTATTACTTTACGAGAAACTGATATTGGTAAGGATTTGATAGTATCCTCCAATTTACCGGGAAGTTACGTTTTTGTAGATAGCGTATATGTAGGTATAACAAGCTACAATATAATCCGTAATGTAACTGCTGAGAAGATACTAAGTAATAATGATCAACTATGTATCGAAGAATTAAGCGTTGGTAAGCACAAAATTGAAATTATTGGGATCCCTGAATTTGAATGGGGTAATAATCAAAGAAGAGAATTTAATATCGAAATTATGGACAGTGGACATAGTAAATTATATCTCTATGTGCCAATTTTAAAAAGAAAAGATAATATCGTAACGAATATATCTAATGTCAAAGAGATAAAAACTTCTACTGATCCATTTGATGAATTGGAAAGAGGAGTGTTTGAATAATTTGGAGGAAAATATGAAGAATGTATTTATTGTTGTTGTTGTGATAATGATCTTAAGTGGATGCTCGAGTAACAAGAATCAGGATCCATTTTCAGAATTGTACGATGTTGCAGGTGATTTACAAGAATTAGGATCACCGGCAGTAGTTGTAGAAGCACAGGCACCCAGAAGGGATATTTTGAGAGATAAATTAGAAGGTCTTGGCCAGGCTTCTTTATCTTCTCAATTAGAAGCAAAAGTCAGTAAGTTACAAAAGGGTTTCATTGACGAAGCTACTGATCTGGATGGAAGTGAAGTAAACGAAACATTCATGCAGGTGTGGAAATCAATTTCCAATAATGTTCTTAGAGGATCTAGTATTTTTAATAAGCCTATGATAATCAAGGAAGGGGATCACTATTCAGGTGCTGCCATAATGTATTTAAATCCCAAAATATTCAATCAATCCTTTAATGATTCAATGCATGGGCATAAAGAGTATACTAGATGGAGATCTTCAGAGGCCTTCAAAGAGCTTGAAAAAGAAGAGCAGAAGTTCGATGATTACAAAGCAAAGAATGAAGGTAAATGGTAACAAGGTTAGACCCAAAGTTCATTATTGGACTTTGGGTCACTTTTATTTATTTTTAAGAGATTATAATGAATTTAAGTAATTTGTTCTATGGCGTAAATGAAAGTAAGAAGTTAAAATATCTGAGTAAAAACATGCTTTGTATTCAGCTTCTGCTGATTATACAGTTACTAATAACTACAGGGTGCGTTTCAAATGTAAACACAAAAAAAAATAAAGATATTGAAAGGGCTTATCCGAGATGGTTTGCTAACCAGGCAGACAATCCTGAAGCAGTAGTAGGTTTTTCCCGAAATGGCAAAGGTCTGCTGAGGGATGCTGAGATTAGATATTGTGCATACCATAAGGGATTTTCAATTAAAGGAGTATTATACATATATCCTAGAGGAGATTACAATTTTGCAGACTATCATTTTTGTTACAAACAAGAGGAATTAGATAATATTAGAGATAATTTGGTACTTTTAGATCAATTTTCAACTAATCTATATACTGGTGATAATATTGCCTGCTATAGTCCGAAAGACAGTAATGTGGTTATTGATAAAGAATATATACTTTATTCGGAGTTAATAAAACCCCAATGGGTAAAAAAATATTCCGAAAATAGTGCTTTTATTAGTGGGGGATATTGTTATGGAATTGGTAAATATCCATTTTGGGGAAATGAAAATGATTCTTGGATTACAGCAGAAGAAAAAGCACTAAAACAAATAGCCAGTTATGTTGCCAATCATGTAATAGACTCAAAGACAAACTTTGAGACTAATAACGAAGATATCTATGATCATGTTATTGGAATATATTTCAATCACCAATTAGAAGATGTTTTGGTATGTGAAAGGTGGTTAGATTTGTCTGAGAAAATGGTGTATGTATTGGTAAAAGTGAAAAAAGATGATATCAAGTATGAATTCGAGTAAATCAACTTTTCTAGTAATATTTGGCGTATTATTTTTATTGATGATATATCCTGTTCATGCTAGAATAATTCAATGTACTGGATATGGAGAAAGCGAAAAGGAAGCAATAAATGATGCAATTAGCCAAGCCAAATTAGTTTTTGCTTTTTTTATTGAAACTCGGGTTCAATATGAAATCTATAGTCAAAAAGGAGAAGATAATGGAAAGATATATGATAAGTTCTCAAAATGTACACAATTAAGCTCAAATAATATTAGAATTTTTGGTTTAGTCTATAAACAAGACTTTGAAATTAAATATTTGACTGACAAAAAAAAATACCGGGCAGAAAACCGGTTTGAAATACCTGATGAGAAGCTTGATAAGGCAATAAAAGGTAGGGAAATTCAATATGAAGAGGCTAATAAGAAAATTGATGAACTGGTAGAGCAATATGAAATAGAAACAGATCAATCTCAGAAATTAGATTTATTAAAAAAAATCAGACATATTCTTTATAGTAATTTAATATTCCATTATCAATATAGTATAGAATATGTAGATAAAGAAATCTGGAATATTTCTCCAATATTTTGGGCAAATATTGCTCAAGACGTAACATATGATGAGCAGGAGGGTTTTGAAGTTTATTCAGATGATCATGAGATGGTATGCAAAGTATCTAAGAATTACGTATTAGATAAAATACAAGTTTTAGCCGTCCATAAAGAAAAAACAATACTTTTACATCCCAATAGCAGTAATAATAGTGTAGTAATAGACTTAGATAAATTAAAAATGATAATGAAAACGGATACAGAAACCAAATTATTATTCTGTTATAGCAAGGAGGATCTGTGTATCAATGGCTATGAAATGTATTATCAATTTAAATATTGGAAAAATACTGAATTATTTTTTGAAAGTCTGCAACGCCATCTAAATTCTAATGTGGATTTTATAGAAACCGTTGAATTGAATAGAAATAGAATTAAAATAATAAAGGAATATCAAAATGAAGAAGGATACTTAACAATAGAACCGAATTCCGAATTAAGTTGGATTGAAAGAGTAATTGAAAATATATTTATGATAGGAATCAAACCGAATTGGCATAAAGAAATCGCTAAGAAAATGCTAGAAGCAAAGAAAATAGGGAATTTTACAATTTTAGTTAAAGAAGGTAATTATATAATAAATCAAACAATATTAATTGATAAAGGAATTTCTCTAATTGCTTGCGGTGATTATATTGAAGATACTTTTTTCACTACTAATAATCGATTGGAGTCTTTTATAAAAGTAAGCGGTTGCAAGGGGAAATGTACTATTTCAAATATATGCTTTGATTCTAAGGGCTATGATATGACATTTATTCAAATAGAAAGCAGTCCGGCAGATATACATATAGAAAACTGCAGGTTCAAATCAACTTATAAATTATATGAGCCCGTTATTAAAATACCCAAAAATAAAAGAGTTACAATAGAAAACTGTCAAGTAATGATAGGTGATGATGAAACAACACATAATATAATAAGAAATCATAAAGATGGGTTTTATTATATGGAATAATTGATAACAGGAGGAAAAATGAAAAAAACAGTTATGATAATGATTACATTGTTCTTAATTGTTGTAAATTTCGCATCAGGAGTAGAGATTAGGCAACAAGTAAATTTAGAAAATGAATTTAAACTAATAAATGAGTCGCTCTTTAATTCATTAAAGGACTATGAGTATATTAGTAATCAGAATTTTAATAATGTAAATTTTACTGGTGATAAAAGTTCAAATAGAAAAAAAGAAATACTTAATAAGGTTATCTCGAATCTGCAAGAATATTTAGTGCTGATTCAAGAAGAAAACAAGCAGTATATTGAATATGATTTTAGTGATATTCATTTGGAAACTCAGAAGATTATTAATGATGATGTCAACGGTATTGATAATCTGTGTAACAAAGCCTTAACTGAAAGTATAAGTGCTACAACTTTAGTTTCAGGATTGTTAGAAGTATTAGGAAAAATGGATGATCTGGACTATGAAATAACTCTATACAAATCAATTTTTAATACAATAAATCTCGATTCTTATACTGATTTAAAAAAATATGTATCTAATATATTCTTAGCTTTGGAAAATGCTCAATTATCGGGAAATGATAAAATTGATTATAGTGTATTTGATTTGAAAGAATTATCTAATATAGAAATAAAAGTAGATAAGCCGACATTTGTAATTTCAGTTTTAGGGAAAAAATATTCATATAGTATTGATGACTATACAATCACTATTGATGAGAATTTATTTAAAATCGATAACAGTTCCATTATCTCGGTACAAAACATTCAGGGCATTGAATCAGGTAAGCAATATCCTTATGAAGTACGTAGTATAATAAAAAAAGAAATAAATGGTTATAAGTTTCAGAAAGACATTAGTGTTCAAGAAACTCTTACTATAATGTATAAAATTAATTCAGATTTGGAAATAAAAAGCATAGAACTAATCGATGCTAAAACATCAGAAAAACTAATAATTTCTTATAATAACAAAAGTCTCAGCTCTATAGACAAAGTTATGGCAACCATCAACAAAATACAAAATAAGTATTCTAATTTCAATTTTACATCCAGTGGTGATTCAGATAAAAAGCAAGAATGTATAGAAATATTAGATGACACACAAACACCTTTAGTCACTGCGTTATACAAGGAAAATAAAATGATAGCATTTCATTCAGCGGGGAGTACTTCATTGAAGGATAATGAGAATTATTACTATTCAATAAAAGATAATGATAATGTATTATGTTTTGAAGTGAAATATGATGTTTATAATCTCTGCACCCCTTTTGCTGAAGAAATAGACAGTATTCTGGTTTATAGTGAAAATTCTAAGATATATGATACATCAGTAAAGGTAGAATCAAAGATATCTGAATTTCAAATGATTTATTATGATTCTAAACCTACCTACCCACAAGAAATTAGAAGTCATACAGTTCAAGAAAATAAAAGTTTAGGCATAGAAACTGAGTTGTTATCAAAGACAGTTTTTATAAAAATTGGTAGTAAAAAAATAATTTATAAATATTCTAACACCGAGAATGAATATATATTTAATAGAATATACCAGTAAATAAGTAATAAATTGCTGGATAAGGAGCTATAGAATGAAATATAGAATTTGCATATTAATGATTATTCTGTTTTATTATTTTGTTTGTGCTGGTATTTCTGTAACTGATATTGGATTAAACAGGATAAAGAGTATAAATCATGGTGATTTGATCTGTGGAATTCCTTTTGTGGAAGGGGACAGGAGGTTAGCCGCGCAGGTAATTTATAATACAAGTCTTGTGATGAGAGATGAACTTACACACATATCTGATTATTTTGAAATGAATTTTGTAGAAGTGAGATATCTGGATAATATAGGCAAAAGTATATTAAACTTTGAAATTAATGATACTCATTATGATTATACTTCGGATTTCACATCGATAGGAAATCGAAGATACACGTACAATTTTGTAGATGAAAATCCTTTTTCACATACACAATACAGAGCCTATCGACTTCTAAATAATTATTATCATTGGCTCAAATTTATTACTGAAGTTTATAAATATTCTAATAATGGAATGGAAAGTGTGATGGATTTTTGGTATAATTATTTGAAAGATTGTCTTAAACAGAGAAATGCTATGATAATCAATGGAAAAATGGTCATGAATGAATCAAGGAACAGTAGTATAAAAGTGATTAAGTTGGATTTAAAAGTTGCTTTTCCTAATGGTTATATAAAACAAGTGTTTGAACCGGTAGAGTTTGATTACAATACTTCGAATATTGGGGGGACAAAAAAGCTAATTAAAGGGTCTTTGTCTGGTTTTTTTAAAGATTTAAAATACTATTTACTGGATCAATAGAGGTAATTAATGAATATCATTGAAATAATTAGAGTTTTTATGAGGAAATCAACCTGGGAATCAATCTTGATCATCCTGGTTGTGACATGCGTGATTAGTGTATCAATAATCTTGCAAAGCGTTGCAGATGGTCTTGAGAAAAATATCTACGATTCTTTTATCTCAATATATCCACACATCTGGATTAAAAAATGTCCCAGTGCTTCAATAGATAGTGTGTTAAGTGAAGTAAAAGACGCAAATCTTAAAGGACTGGCTTTTGAATCATTGTACATTAATATTGATGAAGATGAAGGATTTTATCCGCTTTATGCGCCAACCGAAATGGATAATATTTATTTAGAAGCGTTAATAGCAAATATTAGTACTGAATTAGATACTGTAGAATTAACCAGAAAGGAAAAAGAAGATATTCTACAATCTCTAAAAAAAGGAGAGGTAAGAGTTGCAGATTTTGACTATCGAGTATTACCAGGGGTTTTAATAGGCAGGGAATTAGCAGATAAATTTACTTGTAGAACAACTGATAACGAATATGGCAGGACTGTTCTGAATTTTAAATGTAATGGTAAAGAACAGGAATATTTAGTAAAAGGTATAATTGATTCAGCAAACCCTATATTAGCTTATTTGTGTTTGGTTGATAGTTTATATAATCTAAGTATCGATACTGTCTCGGAGAGGCAGGAAATATTCATTCAAAGTGGCGATCTTGGAAAAGCATTGGATATAAATATTGACTATAATGGCTTGCTCAATGAATTTGAAAAGAGATTTGGAAAACAGAATGTTTCTGTGTGGAATGATCAGAAAAATTTGAAAGATATAATTTTACTATCACAAAAAGTGAATTCCGGTTTGATTCTTATTTCTTCAATGAATAGGGTTTTAGCTTTCATTGCCTTGTTATCATTAGTATCTTTGATAATTCAGAAAAGAAGAAAAGAAATTTCGATAATGCTTTCAATGGGTTTTTCCCATAAGTATGTTTTTAGCATTTTCTGTGGTATGATAGTAATATTATTTTTAATAGGATTAATAATCAGCATGGTTTGTATTTTAATTTTAGGCAGCTCTTGGGATTTAATATTTTCGGGCATACCATTTATTCTTAATTATCATACGGTAATATCGATTATACCTTCCAATATGATTGTGGTATTAATGTCTTCTTTGGTATCCTATTACATAATTGCAATATTTAACAGAAAACTGATAATTCAAATATATCGTGGAGAATAATAATGATAGACATGATTAAATTAGTGAGAATAACAAAAATATTTAGTAAACAAGACGGTCCAGTACTTGATAATATTTGTTATGAGTTTGTAAAAGGAAAATTATATTTGATAAAGGGGATATCAGGATCTGGTAAAACAACTTTATTTAATCTTATTGGGACATTAGATAAACCTGATAAGCCGTTATCTTATGAGTACTCAATTTCAGGTATTATTAAAGATAGTATTGATATGGAGCATATTAAAACAAAATGTAGAAATGTTGGGTTAGAAAGATTGCTTAAGGTTCAACTTGAAGAAGTATCAACAAAAGATGATTTAATTAAAGTTCTATCAGATGTGATTGATGACCAGAAACTGTTATCAAAGTTTCATAAGTATTATGCAAGAATTATTAAATCGATATATTTTAGAAAATTTATTGAAGTTGAATATGGAAAAAATAATGAAATAATAAATGAAAATGAAAGATTAAGGTATCTATATTTATTATCATTTATTCTTTATCCAATATTAGACATTGACTTTCAGGCAAAAACAATAACTATTAGAACCAATTTGGAAGCAAAATTCCTTTATCGTCAACTAGAGGTATATTGCTCAGATAAAAAGAAAAATAGGGATTCGATTGATATAGATGAGAACCTTGAGACACAACTAATAACCTACATTAACACAAACTTAATTTCCAGTAAAAGTAATACATTGTTAAAAATCTGGAAAAGTTTAAAATTTCCTGTTTCTCAAAGGTATAACCATGGAATTCCAAATTGGTTAAAAGTCAATATATTAAAAAGGAAGTATAAAGAAAGACTGAACCGTATACTATCTGATACATTATTTTACCCATTGCTGACTGATACTTTAAATGATACAGGTGTCAAGTATTATTCGACAGAAGATGAAAAGGCATTCTATGAATGGAATTTTTACTCCAAAACAATATCGCCTAAATTAAGTAATCTGAGAAGTAATGGTATAAGGACGATATATCAGGATTTCAGGATGATAGAATGCATTTCTGCTATAGATAATGTATTGATCAGTAATAAAAGCAATGAAGAGAATTATGGGAAAATTTATAAAATGATAATGAATATTTTTTGTAAAAATAAACCCGAAGAAATTAAGATATTGGAAAAAGTAAAAGAATTGAATAACGCGCTTACTTTTAAAGAAGTCTTTAGTAAAGCAAGAGATGAAATTCGAAAAGGGAAAAAAAATGTCATGGTTTTATCTGGAGGACAGAAGCAATTAATAGGAATTTGTCGTGCGTTAGGTCAGCTTAATACCGAAGGTAGAGTATATTTGGCTGATGAACCTGCAGGTCAAATGGATGTGGACTTGAAGAAGCAGATTTATGAATTGTTACAGTCAATATCCAAAAAAAATATTGTTATCATAGTAACTCACGACAATGTTCTTGAAAAAAAATATTTAAAAAGTGAAAATGTAATAAGTCTTAAATTAGAATCAGGCAGGTTAACTGAGGAAACGGGAGGACAAAATGTTTAAGTTTGTGATTAAGAGTTTATTGATAATGACATTTATTGGGCTCTATGTAAATTGCCAGGCATTTTCAATTAGTAAAATCAAATATGATTTTTTAAATGCGTCAGTGGGGCAGAATGTTGGATTTATAACAATGGAAGCAGATTCTTTATCGGAAAGTAATATTAATGATGGCGAATTATTTCCCTTTTCAAATATTAGTCTTGAAGTACTAAGAATTAGTAATTTCCCAATGGTCTATTCTTTGGAATGTGGTACAGTGATTGGATTAGAGGAATATTTGGAAAGCGATTATTATTATTTAACTGTAAATTTTGGATTGATAAGAGAATTTGAGCAATCACTAAGCTATAAAGCCGGATTAAGAAGTATTAATTTTATGTTTTCAGGTGGATATATTGCCCCCAAAGTAAAAGAAATTTTCAATAATGAAAAGAAAACCAGAAATTTTACGGGGGGGGTCATGGTTTTATTCCGATTTAGAAATGAGAGTGGGAAGTACGAACCCATATACACTAAGTTAATGTTTAATATAGACAAATTTAATGAGAACACCTACCTTTACAGAGTAGGCTTAAATTTGACTTATGATTTAATATATAATTTAAGGTGGTGATAAATGAAAAGATTTTGCATATTACTCATAATCCTGATAAACGGTTTTCTGTTTTGTGACTTAAGAATAGATAAATTACAGAAGGTGAACTATTTAAACTTTTATTTAGGAGAGTGTTATTCTAATGTAGAACAAGATATCAATTCAGAAAATTATTTTGCTCCTGAAGTTGGTTTAAATCTGTTACAATTATCTTTTCCAGCAAGTATTTCTTTAATAAATTATTATTCCCTTGATTTTGAGAGAGTTATTATGAATAAAAACAATTCTATTATTGCTAACGATATATCAATAATAAGCTTAAGTCTTGGAATGATCACTGAAAAAGAATCAATATTATCCTATAAAGAAGGAAACCGATTTCTTTATTTTGCTATTTCTGGAGGGAAAATATTGGATAATGAAGGCATATCTGTAGGACTACAGATAATTTCCCGCTATGTTAGACGTTCAAAGATAAATTATGAGTCTGTTTATCCTAAATATTTCGTTTACTTAGATAAATTTAACAATAATACGTCGCAGATTAGAGCAGGATTAGCCCTTTGTTATGATATGCCAAAAATTCTGGAAGATAGATTGAGAATGGGAAAGGGAACAATCCAAACTGATCTTATGTACCGTAACAGGAAAAGATTTTTCTTTTACTCATCAATTTTATTAGCCGGAGCAGGGTACTATATGAACAGCGTAGGGGATGATTATGTTGATAAGTATGCTTCTGCTACTACTACTAATGATGCGGATAGCTTTCGTCAAAAATATGAGTCTTCTACTCTTGCCAGAAATAGTTTTTATATTGTAGCTGGAACAACCTTAGTTTTATCAATATATAATTGGATATTGGAAATAAATTCATAATAGAAGATAAAATTATATATTTAGTCCTCCTGCAAAAGAACAAACACAAAAAACATATCCAATGTATCCACGGTCATTATCGTCCAACAATTGCTGTTTTCTGGCAAAAAAATGAAAAAAGGCCATAATTTCCCGTAACCATAGATTTTCATGGGCATTTATTAAACCCTAATTTTACGAATTATACAGTTTCCATAATGAATCATCATATATAGGAACATGCACAAAGTTTCGCCAACATTTCATTTGTAAAAGTGTCAAAATACTTTAGCACTGCATTTTCAAGTTGATTCAATGACTTGTACAGCCTGTTATGCAGCGT
>JAIPIH010000031.1 GCA_021734835.1 Candidatus Cloacimonadota bacterium
GATATATATGAACTCCTAAATATTCCAATTAAAACTGATCGAAAAATAACAAAAATACCTATTCAAAAGTAGTGCCTAAATTGAAAATCGGATCCTTATATTTCAATAACTTAGCTGCATTTTACCGAAAGATGGGTTAGTCCTATAAGCCCCATAAGTCCTATATTCAATACTCTCTCCCAGCCACAAACCTATCCCACTCTGCGGCTGCCACCGCAAGCATTAGCGGGAGCTAATGCACTCCATAAAACCTTCACTGCGTTCAGAAGTGAGACGTGAGGCTAAAACGTGAAGAGGAGTAGTAATATATAATGTAAAAAGGATAAAACCAGAGCAGGGGATGCTCTGGAAACAGAGAAAAGATAAGAAAAAGGGGAAAGTTTTACTGAAACGAATGTTCTAATCCAGATAAGTAAATTTAAATCATTCTTTTTTGTTAATTGAAAGGCTTTCGGGAGACATTCGGGTCCTACCTGAGGGCTGTAATGATAGAGAAAATTATTATATTTATTGAGTTAAGGTCGATTTTACTGATAATTAAGGGAAGTGGGGAGGGAAACTGGCAGATGAACTGGGAATGTTTTATATTGGGTGGGGCGTATGTATTTATTCGTTAGTCATTAATCGAATCACTGGATTATTAAAAATCCCTTGTGTTAAATTGAACAATATAATATCATTGATCTATATTGAAGGATACTTAAATAAAAAAAAGATTCGAGGATTGAAAATGATAGAAAAGATACTTACTTGTTTTTCAAAGGAATTTGAAGCAAATCAACTTTATATTAAAGAAAGCAACACTTTACTTAATACTGCAGGAGTTTACGTGCTTGTACGTAAAGAAAAGATACCAGTTAATAGAATGTTGGCAACTGACAATGAAAGGATTATGTATATTGGTAAAACAGGAAACAAAAATGGACTGAGGGATAGATTACGTCATTTTTTTAATTGTGCAACAAATTCAAAAAATAAAGATGAATATTGTGATGTTCCAGTTGAAGGTCATAGTGGTGGAAGAAGATATTTTTTGAACTTAAAAAAGAAACTTGGTTTAGCAAAAGAAGTATTAAATTATATGTATATTGCCTGTGATGATAATGAAAAAGCAGAAATTTTAGAATCTAAATTACTAAACCAATATGTCGACAAATTTGGAGAAGTTCCACCTCTAAACAGTCAATTACCCCAGAAATAGACTCGGAACGAGGAAGCCTTATTCGTAAAATCGTCTGCAGACGAATCTAATTTTCAATTAAATTGCCTCTATGCCCTCAGTGGTTAGAATAATCTTCTTCTTCTCTTCTCTGTTCCGATGGTTTACTTTTCCTAACAGGTAAGTATAAGGTGCCTATAAGGTTGGTATAAGGTGTGACAACATAGATCAATCTAACGATATTATGTTAGATTGTCCCTTGTTGTGGCTCCTTATACCAACCTTATACTCTCCTTAGTGCCACCTTATTGTAATTTATGGGGCATTTTACGCTTAACGCTTTACGATTAACGTCTAACTAACAAACCCACATGAAATTTTACTATTATCTGTAAACAAGCTCATTGTCATAATCTGGGAAAACACCAAAATAACTATGTGTAAAACCCACATAAATAAGAGATTAGAAGGTTGACGTTTCCCAATGTAAAATGTAAAAAGTAAAATGTAAAATTGATATATAAGTGAGAAGTGAAAAGTGAGACGTGAGAAGGGGAAATACGAAAATGTGAAGATGTGAAAATGGGAAAATGTGAAAAACGGAACTCAAAACTCGAGTAGTCGTGAAGTCCTGCAGTCGTGTTATCGAGTCTCGAGTTTCGGATCTCGGATCACGCAAAAATATTCCGGAGGTTTTTTATGAAAACTTTGAATGTAACCGACTTCCTGGAGAAGAATTTTGCTATACATGGCGAATTCAACGGGGAAGTTTACCGCACAAAACGAAATGGTGTTGTGGAAAAATATCCGTATCAGCCGGTATCACCCTATAAAAGAACACCTTTGACGATACGCAATGAATGGATCAGGAAATTTGCCATAACAGTCAGCAATCCCCGTAATGAGGATTATAAAAGCGTGATCAGGAAACTGAATTATTACACTCCCTATATTCTCAATGAAGGCAAACAGAAATTTCTGGCTGAAACTGTTTTTTACGTCCGGAAACATGGAGATTATGAATTTCTCTGGCAGGGGAATGAAATGGGATCAGTATATACCGTCAGCAAACGTACAGAACTAAAATTCAGTTTTTACAATGCCGGCGAGAAACTTCTTGAAGTATATTATGATGATGAAATCTACTGCCAAAGGTGGTTCATCATTACTGAAGAAGAAGACCTTGATGCAGAATATGAAGACTGGCTGTCAGAGCATTTTGGAGAAATCCTGGCAATGCCGGAACCGCAATATGAAAGCCTGCCGACATATAGACGCGGAATGCAGAGCCAGAGAAACTGGATATTAGCATTGGAAGGCAAAATCTTCGAAGAAGTATTTTATTCTGTAGTGGCGAATCATCATTCGCCCAATAAACGTGACTACAATCCCTGGATATATCACCGAAAAACATACAATCACAGCACAAATCCGCAGACGGCATATTTCTGTAATAAAATGAAAGATATCGGGGCAGCCTGGCAGGAGTTGAGTGAGGAAGATAGGGCAAACTGGAACAAAGAAACAAATAAATTGGTGAGAAGGAGAGTAACTGGGTACAATTTATTTACGAGGGAACGAGTGATTGAGGGAGCGACTTAACGAAAAATATCTTTATTGCGTTCAGCGTGTCAGCCTTAGGCTGATAAAACTGGTGATTCGTGATTGGTTTGAAGATTATTAAACCGCGGATTTCACCGATAAAACGGATGGGATTAAATATGTTTAAAAGGAATGTAGGTCAAACTTTCCAGTTTGACATTCATTAATATTAATCTGGAAAGATTAATCTACAATATAAAAAAGAAAAAAAATAGAAAAAAGCAGGACCAGGCACTTTGAATTCGTATTTATAAAGTATACTAAAATTTTTAGGAGGTATTATGAATTTTCGTGCAGATGTAGAGGTGTTCGTCGTGAGGATTTTAAATAGGTCAAGTTTAAGGTATTTAAGGCATCAATGTCCACAGAATATTACTGATTTGGTGTTTCTTGAAATCCAGAATGATGCAGCTTTGTTATTAGACTACAACAATCTGGGAGTTGGGCATACTCGGAATGCTGTCAATTCAGCAATAGGATTTTCTGTAAAAAAAGTATGGAATTTAGAGAATATCAGGAGAGTAAAAAAACCTCAAAGTACTTTGATCGGTAGTTATATGAAGCATTATAATAATTAACCACTATCTATAACTTTTAGCTAAAATCCTGTCAGGAATCTGAGTTGCCTGGCAGACGTTGAGTGATGAAGAAAAAGCTTACTGGAATAGGCAGGCAAATAAACTGGCGGGTTTAAGATTTTCTGGTTTCAATTTATTCACCAGAAACGTGATTGGTGATTGGTGACTGGATTTTAAAACACTTTCAACCGCTAAAGCCGCTAAATAACGCGAAAAAAAAGAGAAATTTATTAACCACGGACGCCACCGACATCACGGATTAAAATTTTCATCATGTTTTTCTCAGTTTCGTGAATTATATGGAGTGCATTAGCTCCCGCTAATGCAAGAAAACGCAGTTTTCTCAAAACACTTTCAACCGCTAAAGCCCTGAAATAACGCGAATAAAAAGAAGAAATTTATAAACCACGGACGCCACCGACATCACGGATTAAAACTTTCATCTTGTTTTTCTCAGTTTCGTGAATTATATGGAGTGCATTAGCTCCCGCTAATGCAAGAAAACGCAGTTTTCTCAAAACACTTTCAACCGCTAAAGCCGCTAAATAACGCGAAAAAAAGGAGAAATTTATTAACCACGGACGCCACCGACATCACGGATTAAAACTTTCATCATGTTTTTCTCAGTTTCGTGAATTATATGGAGTGCATTAGCTCCCGCTAATGCAAGAAAACGCAGTTTTCTCAAAACACTTTCAACCGCTAAAGCCCTGAAATAACGCGAAAAAAAAGAAGATTTCAACCACCAGTCTTCATTTCATTAACCCCCGGCAAGCAGATTAAGAAGACTTTACCTGTGGACAATTGACAATGGATGCTTAATAATGAATTTTGAAGAAAAGATTCATCAACTGCGAAACTTGTCCGCCTATGGAAGTGCCACTAAATGACGCAAAAAAAGACTTCAATCAATAGTGTATTAATGTTACAGGAATAATGAGTTTAATGTCATAAGGTAATTGCAGGTGAGATGAATAATAGATCGTATTAAATTATTTGACAAAATATAATTCTAATTCAGGATTTGTTCATGAGGATAATATTAAATTTAGACAGCGACAGAGGAATCTTTGTTCCGTATAATTACATGTATCAGTATGGTAGTTTACTTAACTGGCTCATTAATGAGGAGACGGGAAACAGATGAGGGTAAAAATCATTAAGATAGTTTTTGACACTGTAAGTTTTCAGGCGGGAGACCTGCCCAAACTGCGGGGGTACTTTGCAGGAAAGTTTCCGGATGAAATAGAATTTCATAATCATCTACCTGGAGGCGGATTTTCATACACGTTTCCGGTTATCCAGTATAGACTTATTAATGGACATCCAGCGCTGATCGGCATCAATAATGGCATAGATCTGATCAAAAATCTGTTCTTTGATCTGGATGAACTGATCATCAATGAGAGAAAATATAATCTGCCGGAAAAGGAGATTATGCTTATCGAGCAGGAGCTGGGAGAAACGGAAGATTTTATTAATTACAAGTTTTCGTCACCCTGGATGGCGCTCAAGGAAGAGAATTTTCAGAAATATATAAAATTGAATAAACCGGAGCAGCAAAGTTTTCTGAAATTGCTCTTACGTGAGAATTTGAAGTCATTATGTAAAGGTTTTGATTACTGGATAGATGACATAGAAAAGATAAAGGTGGAAGGTTTCTTTAAGGAGAAACCGGTAAATTTCAAGAATCGCAAGATGCTCTGTTTTTATGGAGACTTTATGATCAATTTCCAGATCCCGCAATATCTGGGTTTAGGCAAACAAAGTGCGCGTGGTTTTGGCGTGGTGGAGAAAGTGTAGGAGGAAGTGATTGAAAGCTGTTAATGAATGTTATCAGGCGAGGTAATTATGCCATACGACAATAAAATCGGAATAGCTGAATATGGAATGAAGGTTGTTGCTTCTATTGCGGATCAATTAGTTATGCTTTATGGTAAAAGTTTTGAAGTAAGAAACTGCGATAGAAGAAGATATTTTTCACCACAGAGGGCACAGAGTTCACTGAGAAGAATAATACAATTCATTGAATTTAGAAAAGCAGAAGTATGGATTCCTGGGAACAACGACGTCCTTGCCGTAAAAATTTTAGACGCAAGGGAAATTATTTAAAGGAATAGAGCATGACTAAGAATAAACAGATTACTGTACTTGATAAGCCTATAACGCTAATAAGTATTGATAATGAAGATTACATCTCTTTAACAGATATGCTCAAGGCAAAAGATGGTGATTTTTTTATATCTGACTGGTTGAGAAATAGAAATACTATAGAATTTCTGGGTATATGGGAACGGGTTCATAATGAGAATTTTAATTATGGCGAATATGCCATAATTAGAAGCCAGGCAGGATTAAATAGTTATAAAATCAGCGTTAAAGAATGGGTTAAAAAAAAACTTATGAATAGTGAAAATTTATTCGTAAGAATCTCAATTATCAGTTTTATAGAAACAGGCTTATTTAATATTGAATGCCCTGTTTTGGGGAGAATTTATGGTAAATTTCCATATTCCGCAATATTTAGAATTAGGTAAACAAAGTACGCGGGGATTTGGAGTGGTGGAGAAAGTTTAAGGAGGTAGGATGGATGAATTGATTTTTAAAAAGACATCAGATCCGATGCAATCAGCAGGAATCGCAGTTTTGTATGAGAAAGTGAAGGATAATAATCAATTAACCGTTGAAATTCATAGTAATGAGTTAATGATTAAGGGTGAAGATTTAGAAACATTATTGCTTTCTATCTATAATGATGTGGCAAGAAAACACTGGGATATTAGTAATCAAAAACAAATCGAAAGAAATGAGGGCTTTTATTATGATGAAAGTAAAGATGAATTTGTCCGATTTGCAAAAGTGAAACCTACTGGTTATCCATTGCTAATTCATCCTGCCCAGCCCCTTACTTTAAAAAAAGACAATTACCCAAAAATTAAAGATATTAAGGTAAATAGACCTGAACTTTATGCTAAAATATGCGAATTTGCTCAAAAGGAAAAGTTAAAGATAGATAAAATGAAGAAAGTCCTCTTGAATGAGAGAAACACAGCCATACCCATAATTAAAAAGATGGATTTCAGTCCTGGGAAAAAAATATGCTTCATCTGCGGAGAAGGATATAAAAAGACAGAGGAAATAAAGAGTTTCTCTGCTTTTATTGGGGGTAGTGGATCATTTACAAATTATTCGTCTGGGGGTGGCAAAACCGAAAGTGTGTGTTATAAGTGTCGCTTATTGCAGATATTAAGTACTGATTTTGCTTTCTGGAATAATGACTTCAAGCATGAGATGGTTTATGTTTTTTTCTTTCAGCATACAGATTTTAAAAAGCAGATCCAGCTTCTGGAAGCAACTAAATCATTGCTTTTACCTCTCGAATCAATGAGAATCAATAGCTATAGAAGTAATTATGAAATAGAAAACAATGTTAAAGGCTATTATCCGGGATTAGTATATGAATATATGCTGGGTCTATTATATACATTATTCAAGAAATATGATATTATCCAGGATAACCAGACAATGGATATGGAGACATTGGAAATCATCCCAAGTGAATTTTTGGAAGCAGAATTATTCTATTTTTCAGCGAAGAAATTTTCGAAAAAGAATAATGCATATAGACCAGTAAGATCAGAAAAGCTGAATAATTTATATTATCTTTTTGATTTCTTTAAAAAGCTGAAGGATGAAATTAAAAGAGATTTTTTTAGTATATTGGGAAGTTTCTGTCTGCCCTATAAAGAGAATCGGGAAAATAACAAGTATGTCAATAAGATAGCAGAAAATATCATCAGGGTCAGAAGCATCATCAATGAAGCTGAAACTGTGGCTGCCATCAAATTTTCGGAAAATAATAATTACAGCTTTGACGTAATTTTGAATATGATAAAGTTCTATGAAAGTTATATAAAATATGGAGGAAATGGTAATATGGAAGACGCATTACGAGATCGGGCAGTGAAACTTGGTAACCTCATAGGTTACAGAATTTATGAAAAGGAAAAAGAGAGAAACAAAGGGAAAAGACCTGCAGGTTCTGCCGGTAAAGGCGAGATCATCAGTTTAAGGAAATGTCGCAGATTAAATCTTTTTCTGGAGCAATTGATCAGGCTGCAGAGTAAATATGATATCTTCATTAGTAAAGACATAACGGATAATATCGATGAAGAGAACTTTGGATATTTCCGTCAGTTTACAATCATTTCAGCGATGAATACATTTATATCTCAGGGATGGGAGAAAAAAGATAATAGTACAGGAGGAAACAATGAGTAATAATAATGAAAGAAAACCGGTTGCTTTAACGATAACTTATTTATCGAAAGTGAGTTTTGCCAGTTTAAACGGCTCGGATTCGGAAGCGGATAATATCAACAATATCAAGAAAATTACTTTGGAGAATAATGAAGAATTACCTTATGTCTCGGCTCAGGCAATCAGAAGAGCCTTGAGAGATCAACTGGAAACAATGGGTTGGAAAATGTCTTTAGTAACTCCAGGAGATGGAAAGCACCCGCCTTCAACTGAATGTGATCCTGCAAAATATATTGATGATGACCTTTTCGGATTTATGAATGCCCAGACAGAGTCTATTAAAAGAACTTCACCTTTAAGAGTGGAAGCTTTATGTGCTCTCAGCAGTTATAAGGGTGATCTTGATTTCGGAACAAATCTGATGGGAATCAAGGGAGGAGCTAATCCCAATATTTTTGAGACAGAAATACATAGTGGAATATACCGTGGAACAATTCTTCTGGAATTGGATAGAGTAGGATGTGGGGATGGATTTGTAAAAGATGATTTGGATAAAGAGTTGAGCAATCAAGATAAAATAAATCGTGTCTCAGCCTTTATTGATTCCTTTCAAAATCTCTGGAGCAGCGGAAGACAGACACGATTTTTAAGTGATGTATCACCAAAATTTATTGCAGCAGCAATTATGTTTGCAAAGAACCCCATTTTTGCTGAGGCGGTGAATTATCCTATAGATATGAGCCTTATTAATACAGTAAAACATGACTATAACTCATTTATTAAAGATAGCGTCTTCGCAGTGCAAAAGAGTGTTTTCGGAGGATTAGAAGGAAGTGAAAATCTGGCAGACGGCTTTATGAAGATAAAAGGATGGATTAAGGAATTATACAAGGATGAATAATAGAAATTATCTGGTAATCGAAGCCAGGAGCGAAACCGCTTCTTTTCGCCTACCGGAATATCACAATTTTCATAAAACTTTGCCATTACCTCCCCCAACAACGGTTGCAGGTTTAGCAGGTGCTGCCTTAGGTTTAGACTTTCCGGCTGTTCAAGAGTATTTTATGGAAAACAAATTACTCCTGGGTGTAAGCGGTAAAAGCAAAGGTTTTTTCTCTGATCTTTGGAAAATCATGCCCATAAAAAGTAAAAAATTAGTGGTTTCTTCAGTAATCAGAAGAGAATTTCTTTTCAGGAATGATTACTTACTGGTTTTGGGTGGTGAAGAAGCGGTAATTTCCGAGATGAAGAATGCTTTTCTATATCCGAAATATGCGTTGACAATGGGTAATAGTGATTCTTTACTTCAAATAAAAAAAGTTTCTGTTCTTGATAAAGTTCAGCTACAAATGGAGCGAAGATTAGAAAATTGCCTGGTTAAAGGAAGCCAAAGAGGTGAAAAAACTCTTGCCGGTATGGAGGCAGGGAAATTGTACCGTTATAGTACCTTCCAATCCCCTCAAGTTTATAATCTGCCAATTTTGTTTGATTTTGATAAAGACCAGATACGTACAATCGCAAAAAGGCAGGAGTATTCATTTATAAGTAATCCGGTAATTTTAGAAGAGGAACAGGAAGTTTTAGAATTCGATGGTATAAAAATACCGCTATTCATTTATGGATAAAGAAATATCGGGAATTTTAGCAAAAAAAGATCAGTCTCTAATTGAGCATACAGACAGGCTGCTTTCTGTATTCAATGAATTGGATGAGAGACGGTCAGGATTATTCTCAGAATATGACCGCGGGATTCTGAAATCTGCTATCATTCTGCATGATGCGGGGAAGGTTGTAGAGTCATTTCAGAATTTGATAAGATCAGGCAAATTTCCTGAAAATGATTTCTATTTTAGACATGAATTGATGTCGGGTGCGCTTTTCTTTTATCTTTTCCATCATCCTGCGGCAGCTCTGAGTATTTTTACTCACCATCTACCTTTAACATTTGAACTTTTTAGAGACCAGAAAGAGATAAAATCATTTAACTTTAGCAAAGAAGTACTGTACAGTTTCCTCGCTTACTACGATATAGAAGTCCAAAAGGAAAAATTCGAACTTTTTCTTCAGAAAGGTTATCCGAAAAACTTTTACTATATATATAACACCGTACGAAAAGAAGAAATTGTTCGTGATGACTTCATTTTCTATAAGGGAATACTGCAAAGCTGTGATTGGATAGCATCCAGTGGAAAAAAGCTTAAGCCGCTCATCTATGATAAGAATACCGTAATCAAAGGTTTGGAATCAAGATTAGGAAAAAATATTGCGTTATCTGATTTTCAAAAAGAGTGCGCAGAGAGTAATTCAGACGTTATTGTAATTGCCCCCACAGGATCAGGTAAAACTGAGGCAGCTTTATTATGGAGTTCGGGAATCAGAAAGGGGAGGTTTTACTTATTACCAACCAGAGTTACAGCAAATGCTATCTGGGGGAGAATTAAGGCTTATTTTGACTCCGATTCCGTGGCTCTTGTTCATAGCGGGGCATACAATCTGAGACAAAAGGATAATCCTGGTAAATATGATTATTCTGATTACTTGTTAGCTAAGACCTTTCATATTGCATTTACGGTTGCTACAGTAGATCAGATTCTAACTCCCGGATTTAATTACAATTATTGGGAAATGAAAACATATAACCTGATGGGAGCAGACATTATACTGGATGAAATCCATGCTTATGATTTTTATACTTTAGGTTTGATTACAGCAACGATAAGATATCTAAAGAAATGGAAATCCAGGTTTTTTATATTAAGTGCCACCCTGCCGGAATTTCTGCTTAATCATTTTGCCAGGGAATTATCTGATATTAAAATCATAAAAAATTACTCGCTGTTAAATGAATCGCGCAATAGATATTATATTCATCTGGCAAAAGTGGAAGATGCAATTAGCACCATCATTGAGAAAGTGAAGGAAGGGAAAAAGGTTTTAATAGTAATTAATTCAGTAAAAAAAGCTGTTCAAATGTTTAAGCAATTACAGAACTGCGATAGATGCTATCCAATCTGTTATCATTCAGGGTTTATCAAGAAGGACAGAGCTCATAAAGAAGAAGAACTGGATAATATTGAAAAAGAGAAATCAATTTATAACATCGCGGTTACTACTCAGGTGGTTGAGGTCTCTTTGGATATTGATTATGATATCCTGTTTACGGAAAATGCACCTATTGATGCTTTAGTGCAAAGATCGGGAAGAGTTAATAGGTGTAGAAAGAAACCGGATAGTGCAGTTCATATTTACGCCCATTATGATATATCAGAGAAAATATACAGCAGAGAATTACTTGAGAAGACCATGACCGAAATGGATAAACATAATGGCAGTAGAATGACTGAAAATGAGTTGCTTATGCTTACCGAAATAAT
This sequence comes from Candidatus Cloacimonadota bacterium, assembly GCA_021734835.1. Lineage (GTDB taxonomy): Bacteria > Cloacimonadota > Cloacimonadia > Cloacimonadales > TCS61 > Tenebribacter. Next base: position 10,974 of record JAIPIH010000031.1, read on the forward strand.
CTATAAAGATATTGATTTGGAAAGAGACCCCCTGTTTCTGGAAGGGTTACATAAATATGAGGAAATCCAAAAAAATAAAAAGCTTGATTCTTTAACATCAGATGACGATGTTAAAGCAATAACCAGAAAAATTGAGTATTTCAAGGTGGCTGTTATTCCACTAATTTTTGAATCCGAAGTAATGGCTCTTTCTAATTTGAGAGATATTGAGGAATATACGGTAGATATTCCTCTGTGGCTGGCAAAAAAAACCAGAGTACAGGAATATAAGGGATTTCTCATTTCCAGTATTGACTATAATTCAGAAGTCGGATATTTTTCCGATGATAAAAGTTTTGAGATGTGGTAACCAATCATGGAACTTTACTTAAACACTTACGGCACCTATCTTCACAAGAGTGGCAGCATGTTTGAAGTGAAGATAGGTGATGAGAAGAAGTGCATATCTGCCCAGCGTGTGTCTTCCATTGTGATTTCTAATGCCGCGCAGATCACTACTGACGCTATTCAACTGGCACTGGAATATAATATTGATATTATCTTCCTGGATCAGTTCGGTGATCCTTATGGGCGGATATGGTTTCCGAAATTAGGAAGCACTACGTTTATTCGTCGTCGTCTGCTGGAAATTTATGAACACGATGAGGGGCTGGAATATGTGAAGAATTGGGTTGCTCAGAAGATCATAAATCAACAGGAATTCCTTAATGAATTGATATCCAAGCGGGAAAACGTGTCTGATGAGTTGAAAACAGAAGTTACCAGGATGGGAGGTTTCCACGCACAACTGGAGAATATTTCCGGCAGTCTTTCCGAAAATATGGGCAGGATCATGGGTTTGGAAGGAAATTGCGCCCGTATTTATTTTAATATAATTTCTTTGCTGCTGCCTGATAAATACAGGTTTAAAGGGCGCAGCAGCCGTCCCGCTAAAGATGCCTTTAATGCCTGCCTGAATTATGGTTACGGGATTTTGTATGGTAAAACGGAGCGTGCCATTATTATTGCCGGACTCGATCCATATATCGGGCTTTTGCATACTGATAACTATAATAAGAAATCACTGGTTTTCGATTTCATAGAACCTTACCGGATCTTGATCGAAAAACCGGTATTTTATCTTTTTTCCAGACGGAAAGTTAATTCCGAACATTTTGATGAGATCAAAGGAGGTGTTACCCTCAATGATGAAGGGAAAAAAATATTGGTTCCCCAAATCCTCGAATATTTTGATAAAGTTGAAAGATATGGCAGGAAAAATATGAAGATGATAGCCCGTATTCAGGCTGATGCTCATAAATTTGCCAATAACCTGATCGGAAAATGAAGATGTTATTAGCAACGAACAAAACGAACAAAACGAACTGAAGAGGATACTGATTTATGAAATTTTGCCGCACTTTCACACTTTCGCATCTTCTCCTTTCTCACGTCTCACGTCTCACTCTTGCTTCTTTTCTCTTCATTCTCACGTCTCACCTCTCACTTCTCACTAATTCCCTTTGAGTAATAACATGCTAACTTGGGTAATGTATGATATTCCTAAAAATAAAGTCAGAACAAAAGTGGCTAAAGCCTGTAAAGAAGCTGGCATTTACCGGGTGCAGTATTCCGTTTTTCTGGGTGATCTGGATAAAGCCCAGAGACGTGAACTGCGTACAAAAATTGAAGAACTTATTGATGAAAATGTGGATTCTGTTTATATATTTCCCATGTGCAGCGACGATTTTAAACAATGTGTACTTCTTGGTCAGGCTTTCGATAAAGATTTGATCACCGATGAGATCAAGGCATTATTTCTATGAATGAACAACCGGTTTTCGTAACGCCTTCCGAAGTGATTGAATATCTCTACTGTCCCCGCTTTATCTATTATATGAATGTGCTCAACATCGATCAACATGAACACCGCCGCACTCTGGTCAATAAAGGGCGGGATATTCACAATCTTAAGCTCGTGCGAAACAAGGATTACCTACGCCAGCGTATCGGCGCAATCAGTAAAGAGACTGATGTCTATCTAACTTCTGATAAATTATCATTAGTCGGTAAAGTTGATGAAGTGCTCTTTCTGGAAAATGGCGAAGCTGCTCCGCTGGACTATAAATTCACCTTCTGGGAAGATAAACTTTATAAAACTTTGAAAATTCAGCAGACACTTTATGCGCTGCTCATCGAAGAAAAATATGATATGCCGGTCAATAAGGCTTTTCTGGTTTATGTCCGCAGCAAAAACAAGCTTATAGAAGTGCCTATTGGTGGTGATCTAAAAAAGGAAGCGCTGGAAATTGTTTCTGTGATTTTCGATATTCTCAACCTCAACTACTTCCCAGCAGAAACGAAAACTAAAACAAAATGCTCTGACTGTACTTACAGGAATCTCTGTTCAAACTGAGAGCAATTTATTGATTGACACCATGTCAATACTTGATCTTTATAGTCATATAGATGTGTTAGAAGTTTTCTGAGAAGTGGATTTTATATAAAATCCAGCTCTCAAGACCCAGGAAGGTTACAAAAAATAAGTATTGGGATTATGCTTTAAGTCATTTTCCCTATATTTTTTAACTATTCCGGCGGGTCTTTAACCAATAATCCAATACAGAAAGGATTGAAACC
>JAIPIH010000032.1 GCA_021734835.1 Candidatus Cloacimonadota bacterium
GCCTGTAAAGATACCTGCCAGGGTGCCTAAGGCAATTGCCAATATGATTTCCAGAAACATATAACCGCTATATCCCTCGGATTTATATGTTTAAGCGGTTCTTTTCTGAAAATCTTCCAATGACTTTGTAGCGATTTCCGGTGTCCATGTATTTAAACAAAAGCGTCTTTTTGCTTCCGTCATTAGGAAACCCAAAGGCGTACTTTCACATTTTCCGTATTTGGGTTCTTAATATAAATAAATACAGGCTCGTATATAAAGGTACGGACAGTCTTTTTAAATGAGAATCAGGGTAAAGGTCTGGTTAGGGTGTTTCAAGTAAATTCTTGATACCTTAATGCCTCTTTTTCAGTGCTTGTGTTTAGAATGCTATTGACGACTAAGATGATTCTTTTAAGATTCTTTTGCGATTTGATTTCATCCTTTGATTCATGTCCATCTAAGGGATATCCTTTTTGTTGGGTAACCTCTTCAAGTTTTTCGATTAGTTTTGTCATCTTTGTTGCTTTGATTTTATACTTTGGAAAGAATATGGCTTCGATTCCTTTTCTATTTATGGTATGATACTTTTGTCCTCCAAGTCCAATTTTTGATGTAGATAATTTGTAAAGTTCTATGCCTTTTCGTTTTTTGTCAACATTTCTATTGAACATATTGTCATCGATAAGGATATACAGATTGTCTTTGATATCATTACGAATATCAGAAGTAAGTATGGTCTCCTTTATACCCGAAAGTTTATACATTGCCAATAAGATTAGCTTTTGAATGTCATTAAAATCGTCGATGTTCACCATTATTGAAAAGAGATATATACTGAAGTATATAAGTGTTTTCATTGAAATATTGTTGAAGAGACTATTGAGAAGCATCCCAGATTTATTTTAATATGGACACAACATTACCATATTTATGACTCAGTCAAACAAGACTAGGACAGTAAAATTCCTCGTCACTCCAGACCAGTTTGTCAGACTGATAAACATTATGGAGTCGAGGGGTTTCACAGAAATTTCTTCCTACTGCAGGGAGATGCTTCTGGGCAGGTGTCTTCGAGAGAGTGAACGAATCGAAGCAATATATAATAAAATTGTTGGAGGTGATGAAGAGTAAAATGAAACTCTATTTTGCAGGTTGTCAAGCTGAGCAGATGAGACGGGCAATGAAAAAATGCAAGGTGAGAAATATCTTGGTGAGTTTCCATTATGTTGGAGACTCACTTAAAGATATTTATGACTACTTTGGATATGATGTTAACATTATGCTTGACTCAGGCGGATTTACTGCACGTACAAAGAATGAAGCAATTGACATACAAGAGTATATTCAATTCGTAAAAAGAAATAAGCAGTATGTCAACCATTACTTTGTTCTTGATAGTAAGAGAGAGAAACTTGACGACACAAAACGCAATCTGCAACTGATGGAAGAGGCTGGTCTTAACCCCATTCCCATATATCATACTGATGAACCATTTGAGTACTTTATCGAACTTTGTCAAAGGTATTCTTATATAGGGATAGGTGGTGCAGTCAAAAACTACAACAACATCTTTTTTACAGCAGAACAGCACAATGTCAAGATACATTTGCTTGGCAATACAAGCCCAAACATACTTGTAAAGTATAAGCCATATTCAGCAGATTCAGTTTCTTGGATATCTGGTGGAATGCATGGGAGAGTGTTTGTTAATACTCCTTTTGGATTTAAGTCTGCGTTAAGAAAGTCATTCAGAGCATACAGCCCTTTTGTTACAGATGCAAAAAGATTCATTCCACATGGGATTATCCCAGAGGATTTATCTTATGCTAATGATGGCAAGGGTGATTATGAAAAGATGATGTTGTTTAATTGTTTGATGTACTTGAAGTTTGAAAGATATGTAAGCGAAGGTGTTTTATGAGTTTAAAAAACACCTTCCGAGTTAGAAAATGGAAGAGAACGAACCAACGAGAGTAAAAGGTTCTCCTGAATGGAGAGCTTCCTGCGGTGATAAGAATAAAGATAACGCACACGCAGTTAAGCATGGCAAGTATGTTAGAAAACCATTGATGTGCAGTAAGGAGTGCAAGATATCCAATATCTGCCCATACTTTGAGTCATGCGAAGGAGAAGAATGTATAGAGCTTATCAAAGAGAAGGAGGAGATTGAAAATGTATTGAAAAAGAAAGAAGAGCTACTTAGCAGAAGGATAAACATCAATTCTGTAAGATTAGAGATAGCGGATAGGATATGCAAAAAGAACGGATACATCGATTATACGGATTTATATCCTATGGAGAAGCATCTTATCGAGTTAATGGAAAAACTGGAGAAAGGAATGAACAAGGATTAATCGTACATTATGAATTGCTTTGGCTTCAAAGATTGAAATGGAAATTCGGGAGAAGAAATTTGACCTTCATATCGGACACACATGAAAATCTTTGTTGTCCATCCTTGTTTTGACCGTTCAAATATAGTGGGGCGTAACAACCTCCAATTAGAATCATAGATTTCATTTTTCAGATAGTCGGAAATGGATATAAGATTGATTAGATTTTGCAATGCAATTGAAACCAATTCTCTCCACTTTTCTTTGGATAAGGAAAATGTTATAATATCCCCTTTAATCCCTTCTAAAACCTCATTTAACCCCTGTTTTTGCCGTGATACTTCCATAAGGGATATATTGTTATTAACTAAATTTCTTATTGGCACATTAAGGATATGCCCATGTAAACTCAAGTCTTTTGTTTCATCAGATAAGTATGGACTGAATAAGATTCGACTAATAAAAATAAGCAAGTATGCAAGTGACATTTCGATTCGGTCATTATTAGCATATACGTCCTTTCCTGATACTGCTTCCTCAAAACGATTACATACAAAACTCATCGTATTGTTAAAAGAATATCCGCTTGGCTTGTTTATCAAATCAAACAATGAATGTGAACCATCCTTCTTGAAAAAATATTCTTCATGTGCTCCCACAAAGAAAAAGAATAAACGAAGAATGTCATCTAATGTATATTCAAGGAAATGTAAATTGATTTCATTACCTATTACACTTAGTTTTCGTAAAATATAAATAACTTCTTCATCTGCCCTCCAAAGTGCAGATGCTTTTTCCATACGGGAAAGATATTCGGTTTCATCAATTATATCTAACTTATTTTTGAAAAGCAAGCGAAGTCGGTTTTCCAATAAAACAAAATTCTGCAATCTACTTTTCAATTCATCTGATGACAATTTCAAAACCTCAAAAATTAATTTTATTATTTAATATATATTGAAATCATATATATACGTTTTGGTGAAAAACGAGTATTTATCGACGACTGAGGTCATAACCTGAACACCAAAAATTTATATATCGAAATTATTATATTTATAATATGGTAAAAATGAAGGAGAAAATTGTATCAATGCCTGAATGGATGTTCAATCAATTACGAACTATAAAACAACATTCGGGACAGTCACAAAATGCTATCGTTAGACTGGCTTTAGTTGATTACATTAAAAGATACAATGATGAAAATAAACTTATGGAGGTGAAAATATGAACGCGGAGTCTGAGGATTTGGTTTCTATTGAAAAATCAGAAGAAGAAGTAACTGCAATTGTTAATAGATTTCATGATAATGCAGTAAAAGAATGTGAAGCTTTGCAGAATAAGATGTCAGAGATAGCAAAAGAAATTAACAATATGGATATCTCAAAGGAAAAGAAATCTCTTATAATGTATAGATGGCTTTGCTCACTTCATTCTGGAATGATTGGTTATCATCTTTCAATAGATAGTGCGGTGAGTGTGACCAAGAAAATTCTAGATGGATTTCAAGTTTCCAAATCTTTTTTAGAACATGATAAATTAATCAAAATTGATAATCTTTAATGCTTCGGCATTCACAGCATTAGTTGGCAGAATTCTATATTAAATTTTCGATAGGAGGACGAAGAAAGATGATAAAGGACGAGTTAGAAATATTTGTAGACAAATACTGCAAACTAATTCTTAAAGATGGTTTCAGTTACATTGGCAGACTAAAAAAAGTAAGCGAGACTTCTGTTACTTTTGATGATAGATTTGATGGCATATACTTATTTGATATTAGTTCTGTGAAGAGTATATGTGAAGTGAGGGGTGACAGAAGATGAGTCAATGGGATGATTTTGAAGCACCACCAAAACCAACGGAGGAAGAGAAGAAAGCTTTCTTTGAATTTGCAGAAAAGAAAAGATTAGCTTTTGAGGAAAGCAAAAAAAAATCTTTGAGTTATGAAAAACCTGAAAGTTTATATGACAATTTTGGTTGGGATGAAGATAATGTTTTGAATAACACAATTACATTGGCAGGGTTATTGTCAAAAGATATTGAAAAACCTATATGGAATATTGAGGGCATACTTCCTGAGAAAGGTATTGGAATTATTGGTGGCGATGTTGGTTGTGGGAAATCTCTGATTTCCATCAATATTGCTGATTGTATATCTACAGGCAAACCTTTGTTTGGCAAATTTAAAACAGTAAAGGGAAAAGTGTTAATTATTGATAAAGAAAATGCAGAGACTTGGATACAACAAAGATGTCTCAAAATAGTTAAAAAATGTGAAGGATTAGATGATGTTAGATTTGTTATTGAAAAAGATGTCAAACTTGATAATTTCTCACCCTGGTTCCAAAGACTGGATGCCCTCATTTCTGAATTTAATCCAGATGTCATTATCATTGATAGTGCTGTGCGATTTATTGATGGTGATGAAAATTCTTCTAAGGACATAAGAAAAATCTATGAGTTTATTAGACCACTAATCAATAAACATAATGTAAGTTGGATTTTACTCCATCATCTGAGAAAAGGTTATGGTAATAAAAGCGTCAATGATTTAAGAGGCAGTGGAGATTTTGGAGCTTTTGTTGATGTAATAATAATGGTCTCAAAAAATGGAGATGTCTTAACAGTAAAACAAGAAAAGAATCGTCATCAAAAACCATTATGCCCTTTCAAGGTTACATTTATTGATACTGAAGAAGGTGATTTATTATTTCAATATTCAAAAGATGTTCCTGAAGAAGTGATAAAAGAGTATGATAAATGTGCTACTGCTATTAAAAAATGGGTTGAAGAAGAAAAGCTAATACAGATAACAACTAAACAGACAAAGGAAAAATTCCTTAGGTCTGATGAAGACAATGACGAAATAGAAGATAAATTTGCTAATAACGCAATTAGTGATGCTTTGAGTTTTTTGGTAGATTCAAAGTTTTTTACAAAAGATAAGAGAGGGATTTATGATGTTTGTAATGGTTAATTTGAAATTTAGTAACCCCTTATATAAGGGTATTAAATAAATTCCGTAGGAAATTTATTCCATGCCCCTTATCTAATACTTAACGGGAATTTGAAATTTAAGTAATTTAAATGGAGGCAACAAATTATAAATTTGTATGAGATAAAATGACATCAAACAATGAGTCAAACTATGGGAACTCATACTCTCCCTCTCCTTCATTCATCAAAAATAAGGGGAGGCTCTCAAGGTTGCCACCGGAAGAAAGGTCAAGAATTGCACGAAAAGGTGGTCTTGCTAAAAGTGAGAAAAAGAAACTTTCATCTCAATTGAATCCCATAAAAACAGGTGGAGCAACAAAGGCTCTTCCTATAAGCAAATGCAATGACTGTCCAATAAAAGAGATATGCCATTTCTATAAAGAAGATACTGCATGCTCAATAGAATTAAATGTTTATAGGAGTATGGCTCAAGAGTTTAAAGCATTTATAGGCAACGACCCTAAAGACATTCTGATAAAGATTATGAAGACATATATGGTTTTGGAGAAAGAAGTTAGTATCAATCCTTCTGAATATAAACTGATGCAACAGATATATCTGCTTATGAAAATCTATGAGATGAAATTCGGCAAGGCATCATTCAGATTGAATATTGAAAAACCAATTAATACAAGTGAAGACATCAAGGAGCTTATGAATGAATTGAGAGAGTAACTATGTCTCTATCTGCTTCAAAATATCTTTAGCTTTCTTTAAAACAGTCTTACCCTTTTGGGTCAGCCTATGGAACTGATAATATCTATCATCTGGATTTCTGCACTCAATCAAGCTCTCATTTTTCAACTCAGTTAAAGCCCTGTTTACATGAGACTTGTACATTCCAGTTTCTTTCTCGATTTGTCCACTAATCTTATCTCCTTCTTCCAGAGATTCAAGCACCTTGATTCTATTCTTCGCCCTCAATATGAATGATACTGGGTCTTTCTTAGCCATGAGTTACCATGTGAAGAACCAAGTAAATAACCAAGTATTACCAAGTGAGTTACCAAAAAGTATTTAAGCAAATGAACTCAGACAGATTACTTATGAAAGAAATATCTCCCACAGAGCTAATAGAGCTAATGAAGAACCGTTTTGAAACATATGCGGATAAACTTGAAGATAGGTGGGAAAAAGAATATCAGCTTGAAATTGCAGATAGCCTGTTAAATATATATAAGAAAGTATTCATGGAATATCCCTATCCTAAATCAAAAGATGAATGCGATATTGTTGTGACTAATGATTCTGATTGTTATAATACTAAAATTTGGATTGAGATTAAGCCAGTTTGGTCAGATAGCAATTACTGGTCACCTTCGAAATTCTTTGAAGAAGCACCTTTTAAGAAGGATATCGAGAAGCTTTGGCAGATTTCAAAAAAGGGCAAGAAAGCATGGTTCTTCCTTATTATATTCAATACTGAAAGAACTATTGATATCAGTACAGATAATCCCAAGAAGCGTAAGAGTATAAGTATCTCCCAATTGATTAAAGGCATATCCTATTGGGCTTTCAGCAAAAAATTTGAGCATAGGGTTATCAATATGGGTGATAAATACTGCCATTTGATTTTATATGATGTCAAAGGTTATAATAACAAAGATATAACTATAAAAGATAATGAGTATGTTCTGGATATCTGATTAGCGCATAAGTAAGAATGTAACTTGTATCTCTTCTGCTTCTTTCTCGTAAAATATCTGTTCTAGATAATCATGTGAACTGAAATATTGCTGAATGATGGACTTACCTTTATCAAGAGTCAATCCTTTGCCTCCGCTAAATTGAATCATGATTCTCTTATGTTCATGAATTAACTCTTTATAATTGTCAAGAGTATCACTAAGAGAAGATATGATTTTGAACTCCGTCATTCCTTCTATTTGTTGCATAATGTTAGACCAATCCATTCCGCAAAGACCTGGAGTTATCATATCAGAAAAGAACTTCAACATCTCTTTATTTGTCTGCACTAATGTAGCAAGACCCAAATTAGTCTTAGAAACCTCCGCAACTATTTCTTTATCTTCCATATAAGCAGGTTAATGTGTTTGTATATTTATATGTATTGATTATCTGTAGTTATGTTGCCCTTGTTTTTAAGGATGAATCATCCATGAGTTCTATGGTAACAAAACTATTTGAACAGGCAATTTCTATGTCAAAAATGCCATTTTTATTAAAGTAACCAAGTATTACCAAGTGAGTTACCAAATATTTAAATATGGAAACGATTTAATTATACTTCTATGAAAGCTTTAATTTATCTATTACTCTGCATTATTTTAGTCTCATCAGTTATTGCGTTAAATTGCCCCGAATCAGAAAAAGTATGTTTAGAACATGGTGGCACTATCTGTACACCTTATGAAGATGATGATTACAAAGATTGCATTATTGAAAAAGAAAGATTAGAATCAGAATGTGGAACTATTTCTGGGGGGACTTGTGGTTCACGAATTTGCTCAATGCCTGAACGATGTGAGTCAGAATGTATTAAATGGGGATGTCAAGATGACCTTATAGTTACTTATGGTAATAATGAAGAAGAAAGAATTGAAGATATTCCAGAAGAACCTGTTCAAGCAATTGAATCAGATTCTCTTGTAACCCTTGAAGATTTAAGTTGTGAAGGTTGCCCTCAAGCCTGTGAATATATTGAAGATGGTGGTTGTGGTATTTGTAATTGCCCTGAAAATTTAAGGAGATGTGTCTCTACAGGATTAAGAGATATTATTAATGAAACTAATTCATATTGCTTTAAGGGATTATTGTTTGAGCAAAAACAAGATAATCAAACTTGTCAAAACAACTTTGAATGTATAAGTCATTTTTGTAGTAAAGGAATTTGTTACGATATATCTAATAAGGTAGAAGAAAACTCAAACATTCTCACTAAGATATGGTCATGGCTATCTGGTTTATTGGGATGATTCATCCCTGAATTCTAATGTAACAAATCTATTTGAACTGGCAATTTATATGAAATAGGTCATATATTTTATTAAAACTAATAGGTTAATAGGGATTAAATAAACGTCCTTTTTTTTGACTATGCATTATTTATAAAGAAATCAGGGTTTTTTAAGACCCCCGTTTTTTTATTACATTTAATATATGTTAATTGAAATAATTTTTAGTGGCTAAATGTATAAGGGGGACAATCATAAAAAACGCAATTTCAATTAAAAATCTTCTTTGGATTAATTACATAATACTCAGAATAAATATTTTGTTTTATTGAATAACCATTTTTAGAATCTGAAGTGTAATTATCAAATTTTTCTCCTGTATTCTTTAATGGCTTCATTCTTTCTTTTTTTGTTAAATATCCTTTTTCTCCATAAGATATAGCATTTTCAATTACACAATCCTTAGGAAATTTCAAATTTTTTCGAATTTTAGTTGGATTCTCGAAAGTTCTAATTTCTTGCATATAATAAAATCTTTTTTGAGGTGTAAGATTATTCAATAACTTATTTACTTGAGCAACACTCAAAATTTTTATTTGATAAGAATTGTCATCTTTTAACCAGACAAAAACATAAAATTTTTTAATTTCGTATTTTTCATTTTTTATTATTCTACCATCATGCGAAATTGTCTTTTTATTTATGGTATGCGTCTCAATAAATTCTTTTTTTATATTTATTCCTCTCCAGAACGATTGTTCTATATGTTTATTATAACAAAATGATTTATGAGCTCCTTTAGAGATATTAAATCTTCCTGATTTGGAGCAACTTTTAACTTCAACTTTTGTATATTTATCTTTACCTTTTTTAGAAATATGTATATCTGCACATTCATGGATTTTTCCAAACCAAATGTTTCTATGGGGATATAGTTTTTTTAAATATTTTAAAGCAATTTTTTCTCCAGTTTCCCCAATATCATTTGATTTAGCCATATTAAAGTAATATAACGAGATATGTTAAAAATCTTTTGGTGATTATATAATGAAAAATAAAGATTGTCCCCCCCGATTCTTTTTATTGATGTGTCGCATTCGCTAATTTGATGGAATGCCACTAAAAATTACTCTGAGGTTTGCTTCGCAAATCCTTGGGGACGGCTTGTAGCCTTTCGCTTCGCTCACCCTCATTTAATAAGGACCTGATGTTATAATCACTAATGTTTAAGTTCTTTCTTCTTTTAGAAAAAGAAACAAAATGTGGGAGTTCACTCTTTACTATTAGGGCGTATAATCATATTTATTCATTCCATATTGATATTCGCATTTTTCCAAACATAATTCATTTCCAACGCCCCGTCCACATGCATCTTGGCATTCTGTGAATTCTTCAAGATTCTTCTTTTCAATCTGAATCCTAAAATAACACTCAAAAATATCTTCATTGGTGTTGCAATTACCAATTAAAGGATAAATATGAGTTGGTGCCAAAATTAAGAACAAAACAATAAATATAATTAAAATAATTAATACCCATTTTAATCCATCAAATAAATTTGAAAAAAAATCACCAATAATATCTCCAAGACTTTCTTCTGAATCTGCATGATTAACTTGAACTTCTTGTTTTGAATTTTTAGCAATGACTTCTTGATATAGGTCTTTTAATTCTTCAATCTCACTTATAGTATACTCTTCAAAATGATTCAAATCATCAGAGATTTCACTCTTTATTTTTTTGTATTCACAAATTCTTCTTTTACATGAACGTAACATTTTTAGTCCTGTTCTAATTTTTTCAGCATCCCATTCATTACTTGGAAATTCATTTGAAAACGAATTGTATTCATGTAATATTAAAAGAATATTGACTATTTTATTTTGATTAGATTTTTTTAAACTCTCAAAACTGTTCTTATCTATATTAAACATTTTAAGAAGTAATTTTTGATCTTCATCGGTTAATTTGTGCATGATACTTAACATTATACCTTATTCTTTATTAAGTTTTTTCATTTTTATATGTGAACTCTCCTTATCCTTTGGACATTTATACTCTTTTCGGTCGATATTTATTGGGAACTCAAATTTTACTGGGGACGTAGGTTTCCATAATACTTCTTAGTATAATATCCAGCCTTTTTTCTTGGCTTTTTATCCTTACCCCTCTTACCAATCTGCTTCCCTTGTTTTCTTGCCCTTTCTAATCCTGCCTTAGTTCTCTCGCTTATTTTTTCTCTTTCTATTCTTGCTACTGTTGAGATAATAGACAAGACTACATCTTTGAATTGTCCTATTGATTTGAAGTAGGGTTCTTGATAACTCTCCCAATCTATTCCGAGATTTTCTAATTCCTTAAGCTTCTGTAATGTAAATAAGGTTCCTGCTCGACTAAATCTTGATAAGTCCCAGAAGACTACTAGGTCAAATAGCTTCTTGTGAGCATCATTAAATATAGAATCATAAGATGGACGACTATTCTTTGCTCCTGAAATAATATCCACATACTCTTCATAGATTTCATAGTTGCACTTAATACAGTATGCTCTCAGTTGGATTAATTGATTATCAACCTCTTGCATGTCTGTTGAGACCCTGACATATAATGCGACTTTCATTTAACCCCCCACCCCGTATCTTAAAATGCGGAGCTGGTTTCCTAAATCTAACCCTATGGCACCGTTTTCTAAAATGGCTCTAAATATGGCTGAATTCCTTGACATATTTTCTTATCCTCTCTCGGCAATAATTATTGTCTAATGCCAGAAATCTTATGAAGTCTGACATCCTTACAAAACCCATCATTTCCATTCTGTTTTCTATAATCAATTTCTGTCTTTCAGTAACTCTTACCTGAATGGTTCTATTTGCATTCATCCTAATAATCCTCCGGAAGCATTATTGTGAACTTCCCAGTTTCATTTTGACATATGAAAATTTCTTTTCGGTCTCCATTTGGGAATTCGATATTGCCTGAGAAAAAATGGTCGAAATCTTTGAAGTTTTTACTTTTTGATTTTACGAGAAATAACGCTTGATTGAGCAGGTCAAGAATGTTTGGAATGCTTATTTCTTGCTCCCTGAAATATCCTTTTTGGAGAAGGTTGACAGTAACATAATTGAAAAGTCCCTTCTTCCATTCCTTGTTAAGATTGGTGATGTCAAAGAGGATTCCATCTTCTTCTGCCTGTTTTGCTGTGTATGAAAAGACTTCATCATACTCCTCCACCTCCCCATCCTTTGGTTTGTTCTCCATTTTGTTTTACCTCATTAGTTTTGCTTTGCTCTCTGATAATCTCAAGCTCAAGCTTTTTCTTTTCATATTCAAGTCTAGCTAACTCAAGACTTGGATTATGTGAAGCTATTTTTTCAGGTCGCTCTCTTATAGTGGTGGACATTGCAGGGTGTTCATTACCAAATACTTTATCTACATCACTTTTAATTTGGTCATCTGTTGTATCATAATATTTCTGTGTGGTTGCTGGGTCGCTATGTCCAAGTTGCTTTTGTAATGTATCTCTATCTCCTCCATTATCCCTCCATAGTTGAGCATAGGTGTGTCTTAAAGTGTGAAAGCAATACTTATGCCTATTAACCTTGATGGTAATTAATTTGCCCCGATTCTTTTGAGTTATTTCATATTGATATTCTGGAATAAGGAGTTTAGCCTTTACCAATAAATCTCTATATTGTTCATGCAAACTCTTTTTTCTCAATGGATTTGAAGGATGAGTCATTGATGGTAAAAACCATTTTGAATCTCCAATAATTTCAATCCATTTTTCAATTGGTGGTTTGAAATCTGAATGAAATTTGATAATACGGTCTTTACCATAACCATCAAACTTTCGTCTTGAGTTTTTACTATTCCTGACATAAACTGTGCAATTCTCAAGGTCAATATCTTTCATTTCAAGACAACACACTTCATTGATACGCAGTCCACAGATTAATGTCATATAACAAGCGATTGCTACTTTTGGTCTATCAGCCTTTTCAAATAGCTGAATGATTTGTGCTTTTGTGAAAGAATAAGCTTTGACTCCTTTTCTTTTCTTGAAAGTCTTAATACCTTTTTCACTTATCAGCTTTGATTCAACCGCCCAATCATAAAGAGAATCAAATGCTTTCTGAGTATTAACCTCGATTACTCTTTCTCTTACAAGAGTTTCATATAGTTCTTTTTTCGTTATCTTCTCGTGATTTCTCTTTTTCTCATACTTCAATAAGATGAATTTCATCTGTTGAATAATATGTTCTTCGTCTTTTTCTCTAATGTCAGCCATTATAACCACTTCACAATTTCCTTTATCATTGAAATCATCTGCCAACCCTGTTTATTTTCCTTGATTCTTTTTCTATTTCTTGCAAGTTCCATAGCTTTAGCTACTGTCATATTGTTCCTTTCGACTTTATGCATAATATCTTCAGGTACCCTTGAGGCAAGAAACCATCTGTAACAAGTTGAGGGATTAACGTTATGTGTTAGAAGTAAGTCGTAAATATGAGATTCTATTGAAGTTAGTTTTTTAGTAGGTTTTCTTTTCTTCTCTTCTTTGTTAGATGTTCGTCTTCCGTAGTATAAATTTCCTTCATAATGCTCTCGGCAATGAGACATCATTATGATTAACTCGTCTTCCTTGATTTCTGGCAAGTTCTTGTGTATGAGTTCTTTGACCTTTCGTACTTTGTCAAATACATTCATTCTTGTTTGTTTGAATAATAGGGGCTCCGTCATGTGTATCACCAATAATGAGGATACAATTGACGCTTTTAATTCATCTGGACATCTAATGGTCATGTCCTTTACTGGGACATACGACCCTAAAAATCGCACTCACGAATGCCTGTAAA
>JAIPIH010000033.1 GCA_021734835.1 Candidatus Cloacimonadota bacterium
TCGGCTGCGCCTGTTTTGCTGAGGTAAAGCGTAATAGCTGCCGTAAGTGTGGTCTTGCCATGATCTACGTGACCAATTGTACCAATATTGACATGCGGCTTACTTCTTACAAATTTTTGTTTAGCCATTTCTCCCTCCTCAAAGATCTATAAGCCTGTCTTGCAGGCTTGGTTTTAAAGTAGCTCTATTTCTTTTTGCTACCTTGGCTTTTCATGAGATGTCAAAATCAAATTCGAGATTTTTATGTCAAATCTTTTTTATTTTTTTGGTAATTTAATTAATTTTAATGAGTTAGGGTTGAGTGAGTTCGACTAAGATAGGACTACGTTCCTTAGTCAAGTTTAAACCTTTGTAATGTTTTTTGAATTCTTTTTCTTATTGTTAAATTTGTTGCCACGACTAAAGTCAGGGACTACATTTACGTTTTACTGCAACATTGAAGTACATTATTTTAGCAAAAGCATTTTCTTTGTTCCTTTTGTGCTAAGCAAAGACTGCAGTAAATAGAGTTTTCTGCTTTGTCATCAACAAGTAATATTTTAATCATCGAAACTCTTTTTCTTCAAAAGATAACCTTCTAATTGGGAAATGAAAGAATCCGTATCAATCGGTTTATCTATGTAGCCATCAGCACCGCTTGCCAGTGCTTTTTCTTTATCACCGACCATTGCATAAGATGTAAAAACTATGATCAAAACATCTTTCAAAATTTCGATCTTTCGCAATTCTCTGGCTACTTCATAGCCATCCATTTCCGGTAATTGAATATCGAGAATAACTGCATCAGGATTATGCTCTATTGCCAGCTCAATACCATCTTTTCCATTATAAGCTTTTATTACTTCATAGTTATTGTTTTCCAGCAGATAGGAAATCATATACAAATTCTGTTCATTGTCTTCTATGATCAAAATTTTAGGTTTCATTTCATCTCCTTCATTTGCTATGATTTCAAAAAAATATCAGTCTTTGCGAAGTGTCTATCAGAGGAATTCTACTGAAGCAATATATTCTCTTAATTAATTGATAATTATCAAGATTACTTTGAAAGCAACAGCAAGAAGCTGACTCGCAAAGACATCATTTATCCGTTTTCCTCCCCAAACACTCTATTCTGCAGAATTCTTACTTTTGCACAGATTCTCTCAGGAAGATTGTTCTACCGGCAAAGTTACAGTAAATATACTGCCCTTTCCAAGTTCGGATTCCACGCTTATATCACCCGACAGCAAATCCAATAATTTCCGACAAATTGATAATCCTAATCCGGTACCTTCATAAGCTCGAGTCAAGCCAGTATCAATCTGGCTGAAAGGTTTGAATAATAGATCTATTTTTTCTTTTTCGATACCGATCCCTGTATCAATTATTTTCACAATAATATTTTTATTCACTCGCTTACATTCGATTTTAACCGATCCCTGTAAAGTAAATTTTATAGCATTATTAACCAGGTTCAAAAAAATCTGTTCGACTCTTCGCTTATCACTGTTTATAGTCTCAACATTTTCCAAAACGGAAATCTTAAGTTCAAGATTCTTTTTTTCAGCAAAGGGTCTGCAGTTTTCAACAACTTTATTGATGATCTCGCACAATTTAAACTTCTCGAAATTCACATTCAATTGACCTGCTTCAATCTTGGAAAGATCGAGAACATCATTGATAAGAGAAAGCAAATTATGCGAACTTTTTTTCACCATTCCCAGCTGCTTTTTTTGCTCCGGATTAAGTGGACCGGGTGTTTCCTGCAGCAGTATGCTGGAAAAACCAATGATCGAGTTAAGCGGGGTTCGCAGTTCGTGCGACATGGTTGCCAGAAAAGCAGATTTCAATCTGTCGGCCGATTCTGCGCGGGTTTTGGCGATTTCCAGTTCCTGAGTTCTTTGTTTTACTAATTCTTCCAGATGTTCGCGATGAAGCTTTAATTCATTCTCTACCCTCTTTCTTTCAGTAATTTCGTTAGCGGTAGTCAGGATGAATTTCTCTCCCCCAATTTCCACCAGATCTGAATTGAGTAGAAATTCGCGCTTTTCTCCGGTCAGTGTATTTAAACTCATATCAAGGTTGTGCACGAAACCCTGTTTCTTGAATAAAGCTACTGAATTTTCTCTATCTTTCGGATCTGGATGCATTCCCAGATCGAGAGATGTTTTACCGATGATCTCCTTGCGGCTGAATCCAAACATCTTCTCAAATTTTTCGTTCACTTCCAGAAAACTTCCGTCTGAAAGGTGTGATAACCAGGCAGCAAAAGGAGCTTTATTGAAAATCACGGAAAATGTTCGTTCGCTTTTTTCTCTTGCTTTCTCCGCAAGCTTACGATCAGTTATATCTATTAAACAACCACGGGCGATCGTTCCTTGTCCGGTTTGATCTCGCGCAACAATTTGCCCAACAACATTCAACCAGTGAATAGACTTATCAGGATAGACCACTCGGAAATCGAAGGTGTATAGTTCAGGTCCGCCAGTTGCTGCTGATCTCTGAATTGTTTCATTTGAAAATTCCCTGTCGTCAGGATGTGTGGCATTCAGGAAAGTTTCAAATTCCCATTTTTTCTGCCATTCAAGACCATAAAGTATATCATGGTTTTTGGACCGCGACATTTCATTTTTATTGAAATCGAATTCCCAAACAGCTACGTTGGCTAATTCGGTAGAAAGGCGCAATCGTTCTTCGCTTTCTCGCAACGATTTATTTAGTTCCATTTGTTCTTTCTTATGAAATGTCATTTCACTGATCAATTGAGTTAAGTTTAATAAAAAGTCCATTGAGGTTATGACCTTATCTTTAGAAACGACAGGAACCTTGGATAGTGCATCGAGATAAGCTTGTACATTAAATCCATACTTTTGGGCTTGTTTAATAAAAAAATCTTTGTCCGGTTCCTCAAAAAAGAACTGCCCCGAAAAAAGATTGGCTATTTGTTCACCATTTATGATTATTGGTACTGCAACATCAACCAATCCATTTAAACATTTATAGAAATGATATTTTTCACCTTTGGCTAATTTCCCTGCTAACACGGTGTCGCTGATTCTGCAATTCTTAGAAGTTTCTGGATTGATACGATGAAATCCGGTACAGATTTGCCTCCAACCAGATTTTGAGAGCACCTTTCCTTCCAGGTCTAAAATTGCTGTAACAAATCCCGTCAATTTATTGAAACCTTCCAATAAAACATTTACCTTTTTAAAATCAATTAAATCAATTAAGTTATTTTCCATCGGCCATTTCTCTATTGTTAATATTCTATTTTTGCTCCATTTCTATAAAAAATCTGTTAAATTCAGCTACAAGATGTTCGCAATTGACAATTGAGTTTGCCTCCGATAGTGTGATTTGTTTAATTATGACTCCCTATCAACTGAAAGTTACATTAATCACTATTCAAGATAAACCATCTCGAGCTTTCCAATAAATTGATAATCTGAAAGCTCCTTCACTAACAATGCCAAAGATGGGGTTATTATCGAATGCTGTAAAGTTAATTATTAAAGCTGTATTTTAGTGCCATATTTTACTTATTCACTGAATCTTATAGATAAATATTCTTTTGATTTTTTTAACATTTTAGTTTCTAGTTCATATTTAAAATTATCCATAAAATCTATTGCCCCATATCTGAAATTGCATTGCCTGAAATGATATATATTATTAACGAATGGTAAATTCAAATATATTTTCTAAATTTGCTTCTTCATCTTTGAATAGATTTAAAATTGCATTTAAATCAGAGTTTATCATATATATTACCTCACAATGATATTTAACATACTAATGTGCCTAACGTTTAGAGTATACGCCGGGAATCCGGCAGCTGCCGGATCAGACGAAACGGACTGACAAACCCTACCGATGACACGGCTGTTAGGCACTTCATCTTTTTCAAAACAACTTCAAATATTTATCGAATACGAAAAGCTTATTTCTACCATAACCAGTCATTTCCTTTACGATATTTTTTTCCATCATTAGATTGATTAATGTTCTAATGGTTTTATCAGGAATTTCAGTTTTCATTACTAATTCCTTTATACTCAGGATAGGATTTTCATAAAACACGTTAATAATATTTTGAATCTTTTCTGATCGACTACCAAAAGTATGACTCAATATTGTCATTTCCTGTTGTAACTCAATTATTCTTACAAATGTCTGTTTTGTATTTTCAGAAGTAATTGAAATACCTTTTAGAAAGAATTTTATCCATTGTATGATTTTATTGTTTCGGGCGTCATTTAGGTAATGATAATATTCGATTCGATTTTTTTCGAGATAGTCAGATAAATACAAAGCTGGTTTAGTTAAGATTTTGTTGGCGATTAGATACAGAGTAATAAGTAATCTTCCTACTCTTCCATTTCCATCTAAAAAGGGATGAATTGTCTCAAATTGATAATGAATTAATGCTAATTTTACTAAATGAGGGACGTTATTGTTATCGTTTATAAACTTTTCAAGATCACCCATTAGTTCATTTATATATTTATTGTGTGGCGGAATAAATTTAGCTTCGGAAAAATTTCTTTCTCCAATCCAATTCTGGCTTTTTCTGAATTCACCCGGAGTTTTCTTTTCACCTCTACCTGTGCTCAGTAAAATTCTATGTGTTTCTCTTATTAGGCGATTTGATAGAGGTAATTTTTCTAATATTAATATTGCATTATTCATAGATTCAATATATTGATGTACTTCTAACCAATCATCTCTTCTCTCAGGAGAAATTTGATCTTCTTTCATTACAGCTTCATCAATCTCTGTTTTAGTACCTTCAATTTTGCTTGAAGTGTTAGCTTCTTTTACAATGTGCATTTTTATAAACATATCGATGTCAGGAATTAGGTATGAAAACGCATTAATTTCTCCAAGTTTTCTATTTGCTTCTTCTAATAGAATATTTATTTCCGAATTTTCCCAAATCCAATTGGAATTAATACTATTTGGCAAAAAAGCTTTGTATTGGTATTCTTGAGTATATTCCCCTGATTTAAATTCTTCTAATTTCATTTTTTTTCATCCTTCTCATTTTTATGAGACAATGACAATATGGAAACTCAAATTGTCAAATAAAACAAAAAACGACAATATAAAATATTCTATTGTCACTTTCCAGTTTCAATCACAATAAAGCTTGAAAAGAACTTGCTGAGACATAAAATTAATAAAGAAGTGCCTAAGGGTTTGCGCAAGCAGCGGGATCGCCCCGACGAGTCGGGGACGCCAGAAAGCGAGCCAACCAAAGTTTGAATCCGGCAGCTGCCGGATCAGACGAAACGGACTGATAACCCCTACCGATGACACGGCTGTTAAGTGCATTATCAAGCAATATTACTTCTGACAATTTTGAACCCAGTTTCTGACTAAAATCATTTCTTTTTTATTGAATTCATGACCAGTATCTTTCATTATTTCATAAGTTAGATTTACTCCGACTAATTTCATTTCATCTTGTAGAAGCTTACTACGTTGTATCTTTAGGTCTCTCCCGAGATCTTGTTGGTCACCAATAAGAATTAGATATTTGCAATCTCTTGATCCTATTTTATGAAGATCAGTTAGGTGGAACATACCATGATCTATTAAACAGAAGTTATTAAAATGACTAGTTATGAATTCATCATGCATTGAGATAAGAACAGCTATTGTTATTGCACCATTTGAAAATCCTACCATTGTACTTTTATTGTAATCAATATTTGGAACTTCTTGAAATAGTTTCTCAAACATTATTCTGTAACATTTTGAGATTACAGGAAAATCTTCCATACTAACTATTATTCCACCACCAGGCTCATCTCGATCAATTTTCTTCTTGAATAAAGGCACAGTTGCGACTATCCAGCTGTTAGTGTCAGCGATTGTTATAGCATTCTTTATGTTTCCTTTTAAACCTCCATCGAAGCCAGGGATATACACAAGAAGAGGATATTTTTTTGTTGAGTAGTAATTATTTGGAAGACGATAGGTTAATGTAGGAGTAACTTCTTCACCTGTTCGTTTAGAATGTAATGTTGGAGGGAAATTTTCATTTGGAAAGGTGATCTCAAAATTTGGATTTTTTAACACTAGTTCTTGAGCAGCTGATACACTAAACAAATTTAGAATTATTAAAAACATACATATGGAAATGTTACTGAATCTTTTTTTTGTATTTATCACTTTTTTAATTTACCACCCTTTAGAATTTATAGTTAATGCACTTAATGGTTCGCACCTGCCACGAGCCAATAAAAAACTAAACTATGAAATTAATAAAGAAACTAAAATTGTACGAATCCTACAAGAATAACAGTTGAACTGGCTTGTGGAGGTGTTTGTTATGTCTATTTACCTTTTCAAACTCCTGAATTTAAGAAAATACTCATCAATCTCATCACGTAATTCAATACCGACATTTTCAAAACATTTTAACAAATCCTGATATGCACCTTCACCACCAGGGCTTGAATTATTTCCAATTGTACAATTAACTAAGTTAAGGTTAACATTGTCACCCACACTTACACCTGAACAAGCTTCCGGCCAATCACTTTGAGTCTGGATATTATCGGTTAGCTCCATATTGGTTATAGTTACATTCATTGGTTCTGTACCTAACATGCCGAAAGAAAGTTGAGGACGTGCATCAGAAGATGTACTACCTGGATCATATTGATGATTGTCGTGAATATAAACATTTTCAATTATTACTTCTTGTTCAGGTTGATAGGAATTAACAGAACTTAAACATGTACTATGATTTGAGTAGGAAAACATATTTAAAATATTAAGATTCATATAGACCAAATTTAAACTTTTATTGTATCCTCGACAATTATTTACAGTAATATTTTCTAAATTAATTGACTTATTTTGTTTTTGAAGTGCTGTTAAGTAAATAGCAGAAGAAATATTATTATAACCATTTGAAAGTGTGAGATTCTTTAATTCATAATCCAACTTACTATAACCATCATTTATCAAATGACTATTCAACTCTGCATCTAAAACAGTACTTTCCATAGATTCACCTTCAAGTGAAACATAGCCACGCATATTCAATGGGAAACAATCATCGTTAGATGAGTCAGAATATATACTATTAGCAATGTGAATTGTATTGGGATGAAGAGTATCTGATTTTACAAGTGAAAGAGCGTAATTAATATTCTTTAAAGGTTCATTTGCGTTTAAACCGCTATTATTATTGTCTCCATCAGTAGAAACAAAAAGATCAGCATTAACAGGCTCCAATTTTGCATTTTGCATGTTCAGGATTATGTCATTTAAAGGAACTCCGGTTGTAGTTGTTGAGCTGATAAAATACCCATCTGGCTCAGTAACTGTAAATGTATCTACATAAACTTGCATTGATGGGCATGCCCAAGTCTTAGCAATTTCACATCCCCCAGAAGCGTAATTTAAATAAATATTGCATAATAATTCATTATCAAAAATGATTTCAGAATTGTTATGCATAAAAATACCCCCTCCTGATGTATAACTATGATTATTTCTAATAGTTACACCAGCTAAGTAAAGTATTGCATTCCAACAGTAAATTCCACCACCTGCTTGTGCATGATTATATTCTATTACACAATTCATAATATTTGGTTGAGAATCTTTTATAAGAATACCACCTCCGTATAATTGATTAGTTGTAGAATATGGACTACCTATACCATTTTTTAAAGTAAATCCGCAAAGTAAAGTTGAACTATCTTCACCTGATACTATTCTAACACAACTACCATTCTGATTACCATTAATAATAGTTTGGCTGATATAATCTTCATTTTGAGTTGTAAGATAAAGGCTAGCAACAGTTATATTTTTTCCATTATAGTTTATATTCTCGTAATAAGTTCCAGTATAAACCAGAACTGTATCTGAATTTATGGATGCAATTATTCCCTCCTGAATAGTGGTAAAGTTACCTGTGCCGTCTTGTTTTATCTCCCAAATAACGGAATTTAGCGACGAACAAATGCTAACAAAAAAGAACAAAAGAATAAATCTAGTTTTCATAATATTTCCTCGAATTCACCCCAAACCCCTCTCTTAAAACCAAGAGAGGGGCTGAGAGCAAATACTAATTTGATTTACTTCATCATTAACATTTTATGTGTTAGCTCTTTATTGTTAGTTTTAAGTTTATAGAAATAAATTCCAGAGCTAACCAGTTTATTGTTTGTGTCTTTTCCATTCCAGATTATTGAATGTTTTCCCTCTTTAGCAATACCTGAATAAAGTGTTTTCACCTTCTGACCTTTGATGTTATATATAGTAAGTTCAACTTTTGAATCATTTTGGATTGAGAATTGGATAGATGTGGAAGGATTGAAGGGATTTGGATAGTTGGTTAAATGGTTTAGGATATTTGGTATAAGGTTCTGGGAAACTCCAACTGAATCTGCCCCGAATTCGTAACATCCCATATCAATAATTGCTTCTCCGTTGTTATTACCATCCCAGACTCTTTGATTATATATTAAATCCCAGGGAGGAAGAAATAAACCTGTTGTATCAGGTGTACCGGTATCGATGCAAGGAGAGCCGGAGAGCAAAGCATAAGGATATGTTCCCAAACTATCAAATAATGGATATTCGCTCATGTTGTTAACACCATAGTCGATGATGTTTGCGTTATTCTGATTATATATTCCATTGATTCCATTTTTAATATTACAGTAATCAATGTCTAACTCACTAATAATTCCAATATCCCGCATAAAAATCTCATAGTTAGTATTATTGTGCATAATTGTATTTCTTAATGTGAGATCATGGGATGAACGTATCGTGGAATTAGCACTGATATTATCTGAAATAGTTACGTTATTTAAATAAGTACCTCCCTCTGTATTAAGATTAATCATATAATCTTTAGTGCTAACATTATCTGTAATAAGACAATTACTCAAAACAATAAAATCATCAGAATTGGGCTGTGCTCCTAATGCAATAGTTGTGCAAGTTTCATCGGTTGATGTATTACCGGAAATTATTGTATTTTCTATATGAAAGTTGTCATAAGCATCTAAACATAGAGCAGAAATAGCTCCATTATATAATGGATTATCCACCAAGGAATTATTTTGGATCGCACTGTTTTTAATAATACCTTTATTTTTTCCCATTGTAATGCCGGAATAAGCAATGCCGGTATTGTTAGTAATATTCACATTATCATACACATTTTCGACAAATTCGCTGATTATATTCCACTTGAAATTTTCATTGCCATCGATTATTATATTACTCATATTCATAAAGCTTATCTCTCGAAGATAAATAATATGGCTCATAGTATGAACCAAACAATTGTTCAAAGTAAAATTTGAAAATGTTAAATTACCTATAATGTTCCATCCCATATATGTGCAAGGTGCACAATCATTATTCAAAATCGTCGAATACATATCGTCACCGACAATCGATAAATAAGCTTTACTACCGATGGGATATATCTGCTGATTCTCTTCCCAGGAATAGGTGCCTGCAGCAACGTGAATAGTGAGAGGGTTAAGGTTGTCCGGTTGAATCTTGCGAACTGCCCATGAGATGTTTTTCAAGGGATCGGTCACATACAAACCGGAATTGGCGTCATCTCCATCTGGTGCTACGTACAAATCTTGTGAGACTAACTCCATCCAATTATTCTGAATATTAAATGTATAAGAGGCATCCATATCATATTCAGCAAAATAGCGATCGGGATTAAGTACAGTAAAAGTATCAACCACAACATGAGTGGTTACGGAATAGTTGGAAAAAAGATCGGCCCCTTTACCGGCATTGTTATTGTAGATGTCACATAAGTTGTCAGGATCGAAAGTTATAATACTTTGATTGTCCCAATAAGCTCCTCCACCAAGAGAAGCTGAATTTTCTGTTACTCTTAAACCTGAAAAAGTTAAATTTGATAGAGCTGTATAAAATGCTCCACCTTTCAATCCGATATTTTGTTTTAGATAACAGTTCTTGATAAGACCGTTTTCAATATAAACTGCTTGAATGCCACCGCCATCATTACCAGTCAGATAGGTTCCATATCCGTTTTGAATTGTAAATCCTTGAATTAATACTTCATCATCAACGTCATGAAGAAAAATGCAGCTTTCCAGCCTTTGTCCGTCGATAATTGTTGAATTTATGTATTGAGGATCGCCTGTGGTCATTTCCAAACTGGCAAGCGTAATGTTTTTTTCCGTCATAATCAGGTTTTCATAATAGGTCCCCGGATAGACGAGAATGGTGTCTGTGTTTGCTGCTGCATCGATTCCTTCCTGGATAGTTGTGAAATTTCCTGTGCCATCCTGCTTGATGTGCCATGTTGTGGAATTTAACAGCGAACAAAACAAACAAAACAAACAAATAATGCTGACTTTGTGAAGCAAAACAGCATCTTTTCGATAAACTTTTAATTTCATAATCTCCTCGAATTCACCCTAAGCTCCACTCTATTAATCAAGAATGGTACTAAAGGATGATACAATTAAACAATAATGTTACTTAAGAAGCAACATTTTTTTATTTAAGGTTTTCTTTCCAGATGCAAGACGATAGAAGTAGATACCACTAGATACCGTCTTATTGGTGTTGTCCTTCCCATCCCAGACTATTTGGTGTTGGCCGGCTTCTTCTCTTTTACAAACCAGGGTTTTAACTTTCTGACCTTTGATATTGTAAACTGCCAATTCAACGTTTCCTTCTGCTGCGATGGAATAATTTATAGTCGTGGTTGGATTGAAGGGATTTGGATAATTCTGGGAAAGAGTTGTTCGGTTGACAACTGGTGTATTATTCTCGGAGTCAGTTAAAGATATTAAGTAGTAATTCTGGGAACCATGTGTTACATACTTTTCTTTAGATTTCCATTCGTCCATGATGTCATGTTTAATTTTGAAATCGGTAATTTTCGTGTTAAGAGACCTGGAACCATAAGAAAGCTCAAATTCAATATCACCGGGATCGAAGGAAGTTGTGTCATTCAAAACATAGGCTCTGATCTGTACCAATGAATCTGTTATGACTTCTGCTCCTTTACATTCACCATCTAAAAAAAGACCTATTTCTGTAGGATCACCTAAAACCGGATCGCTGAGATCTACATAGATAGGAACATAATCAGATTCTTCAGTATAGGAGAAATCCTCTGATGAAGATCTTGTTTCCTTTGGTACAGTACCGCCGCCATCTTGTCCCCAATAAAAGCTGCAATTGTTTGTACAATGAACAACAACCAGATCACCGTAATTAATTGTCCAGCTTTCTACGCTCAGCCAACCCAAAGGTGTTTTATTTGCTGTAAATGTTTTTGTTTGTATCATATCAATGTCATCAAGTACTGCTTCAAGTGCATCAAAAGGTTTCATGCTGTCCTCTAAGTAATAACCGATCCAGTTATCTATTCCGGCTTCAAGTTCAATTACGTGATAGGGATCTTCTAAGAAACCAGTTACTTCCAGTGTGAAAGGATCGTTCATGTGAATTTTACATCCCATATCACTAGTAAATTGCTGATCGTTATTATGCCATGTATTTTCTTCAAAGTATATATTGTCTTCTTCATCTTGCATTTCAACTAATTCCAGGGCTGGATAAGGTATCTGTTGTATATCGAGAAACAGATGAGAAGCAATATCATAACCTATAGATACTGTGTCAATTACAGGGCAGCATTTCCAGTTTATCCCTTCGGTCATTTCAATTAGCTCGATGGAATCAATTTTATGATCTCTTGCTCGTACTGCACCTATATCGGAAGGTGTGCCGTCGGGATCTTGGATAAAGGGATTACCTGTATCAATAAGAGGTGAATAATCTGTTTCAGTCCACAATGGTTTATAATTGGCATCAACTAAGGGTAATTCATCAATATTGCCGGTTCCTTCCCATCCTCCCTGGATATCGGAGTAAATGATAGACAAATCACTATATTCATTAAAATTATGTATCTGCTCTTCACTATTATTGTTGCCCCACAGAAGACAATTATTAAGATCTAATGCTCCCCATATACTATGAATTCCAAATTGCTCATTATTATAGATAGTAATATTATTTATAGCAGAATTTGACCGATTTGAGAAAAGAGCTGTACCATCATTATCATGAATAAGGATATTATTGAATATTGGATTTGAGTAAAGTAAGAATACTGAAGTATTTGAATCATAAATTTGCTGAATTGTTACATTCTCGATTATAGAATCAGAGTGTTCTAAATAAAGTGCTGCTCCATAATCATTTCCACAAGTCGTACCATTAATTCTCAGATTTTTTAATGTAGGGCTACTGGAAACGCATCTTAATCCTTTATAAGGAATTTGAGTGCTCCCTTGTAAAGTGAAACCTTCTAAAAGAGAATTATAATCTTCACCTTGATTAATAGTTACAAGATATCCTGAAGCCATAGGATTACCATTGATTATTGTATTCTCTATATACGTTTCGTCATTACTGAAGTAATAAAAGGAAACCACTTTGATCCGTTTACCTTGAAAATTAATATTTTCATTGTATGTACCTGAAAGTACAACCACGATATCACCATCAACTGCTTCTGTAATAGCTTCATGTATCGTGTCATAATGTGTCGGGACATAAATATATGAAGGAGTATTTACTGCTAGTTCAAGATCAACATCACTAGTTTGACCTGATACAACTTCAACTTCTTCAATATGAAAAGCTTCCTCGTAACCCCATAGATAAGCTGAAACATCGTAATTACCATTGAATATCTCAATTTCGTAGTTACCGTTTGTATCAGGATTTGTTGTTTTATAACCAACAGTAACAACAACGTCTGTAATATCTCCAGAACCACCATTTAGCTGTATATTACCAGAAACTGATCCATTATAACCTGGTGGACAGATATGGGCAATTGAAAAACTACCAGGAACATATGAGCCATAAATTGATGGTAAATCATACCAAGCTTCAGTTATTGGAACAGGGGTGTTATCACCCCATCCAAAATTTAAATGGAAAAAATCTTCATCTTCTTCATTGATTCTATATCCATCACACACAACTACATGACCT
>JAIPIH010000034.1 GCA_021734835.1 Candidatus Cloacimonadota bacterium
GTAGTGAACTTCACCACGTTTTTCCATATAGCCTACTTTTCTTTCTAAGCTACCTATGCGGTAGTGAACCCTTGACACCGGGGAAGAATACCCGTATGCAATTTCTAAGCTACCTATGCGGTAGTGAACAGAAATAAAAAGATAATAACTTATTATATAATAATGTTTTGTTAATAATTATGTACTTTTAGGAATATTTTCTAATAAAAATAATATTCCAATTTTATGAGTCTAAAAATCTGGCACAGCTCCACCTTTACTTAATCCAAAGGTATTAAATTTTGTACTGCTTGACATTTCAGCTTCTTTCTTATCAATGAATAGTTTAAATGTTTCTCCTGTTGAACCGCTTTTCAATGTAAGGAAGGGGAGATCTATGAATTGTTCCTCAAACTGAGAATAATCAGACAAAGCTTCTTGGAAGCTTATTCCTTTTCTTTTAGCTCTTCTCTTAGCAAGCCTTTCAACATTGTTATTACTTTGTTTTCTAAAAAAACAAACATATCCATTGATATTTAAAGGCACAGACCTGATGTTTGTAACATGCACGTAGTCCGAAAAGATAGAGACCAAAGAAAATAAATCATATTTTTCTAAAACTGTTTTATCTTCTGTAAGTAATCTAATTTTGTTTCCCAGGTCTTTTTTATTGTTCGCATAATTCGGGAAAGTTAAAGCTATTGGAACAGAACCATCAGCTTTTTTAAAATCTACTAATCTTTTATGTATGCGGTTAAATACTTTGTTCCTAATAAATGAGATTCCAATGTCTCCCCCCGGCAAGAGGGTTAGATCTTGATAGTAATTCATCACAACTCCCTATTTATCACTTTCTCCAAATACCCCGCCCCGAACCAGTACAGACATAACAAAGTGTTCATCTTCAATGCGGTTAAGTGTTTCACCCCAAGCAAATTTGTCAAAGAGTGTATAAAAATCTTGTTTATCTTTTGGTGTACGATAAGCTGTTCCAAGATTTGTTACAGCGCCATAAGGCTCAACTGCAATCGGACCTGCTGATTTTTCTGGATTATCAAAATCTGGATACCATGTATCGATTGTTCGTAAAGCATTACCTAATTTTTGTGAATGCATCGCAGCAATACCATCGACAGAATAGAGAATTCTACTTTTTTTAGATTTGCTGTTTCCTTTATCCAATACTAGTTCTTCGCTGGGGTAAACTTCTTGGGCTTTGCCTATTTTGGCAAAGCAGTTGATCTCCAGTAGTAAAAAGTCATCCTCACTTGATAGTACTGTAGCAATATGGTTTGCAAGAGAGTTGACCTGGTCATTTTCAATATCAAAGCTTTTTGTACTGATTTGGTCTGCTTCAAATGTCCAAGACTTTTCTTTGTTCTTATTTAGTGGGTTTACTTCCACATCAATTCTTTCAACGCCTACTCTGTTACGCCATAAGAAACGGGCATTAGCTATATTGATTGCATAACGCTTTGCAAGCTCTTTAAATCCTTCTCGTTGTATGTAATTTCTTACTGAAGTTTTGTATGTTTGTGTGAAAGAGGAATTGTTGCATGCAGATGGACTTTCGATACCTCCAAGTACTTTCAATGTAAATTGCAGTTTCAAGGTATCCTGTTCTTGTCCAAGAGTGCAGTAATCAACAGTTTGAAGATTTGGTTTTTCAACTTCTGTATTCAGTTTTGCAGGATCATTTTTAACCGCAGCTTTCAAGCGATTAGAAATAGTCCCCCTTACTGATTTTTCTCTTAATTCCAATGGTGTGATATTGTCTCGCTTATCCCAATGAGTACCATACATGTATCCATCTGACGGAACCAATTTTTTTTCAAATGCCAATACTTCTACTTTAATTTTCTTTTCAGCCATAATCTTACTCTCCTAAAATAAGTTGTTGATTATTTACTGCACTGTCGTTTTGTTGACATGCATATAAACTATTTTTTTCATCGATGTAATATCGCCATAGAATTTCCTCTAAAGATCTAATTCGATGCAGCATAAGAAATTCTCCAAGCGTCACAATACTTTCAGCAAACCGATGTGGAATTGTTGGGTCTCGCTGATTAGCTGCCTGTCCCAACTCTGTTAACCCTTGGAATCCCGTAGCAATAGGTACTATCCATCCCGATATTTTTCTACTAGAAATCCATTTAACTATTCCTTCAGCATCTTTTTCAGATCTATTGTGGACGACTAAATAATCTAACATTGCATCGATAGCATCTTGACCCTTTTTCATAGCATCTTTCATCAGTTCACGGCGTTCTATAACTGCATAACCCGGCATCAGCTTTTTTAAGAGTGAAAAAACTTCTGAACTGCTTTCGTCATCAATTTTGAACAGTTGAGGTGTGGAAAATGAGATAATATCCCCTCCTGCAATCTTCATTGAAGCATTCATGTGATTGGAAATCGTTTCTACAAATTTATCTTCTTCTGTTTTATCTATTCCTTGATATTCTATAAGTAGGGAAGCATCTATATGGCAACGCGCTTCTTCAATAAAGGAAGGTCTTTTTCCATCTTTTCCTAACGGATTACCAGTTCCTATTATCGAGTGAACAAAGTCTCCTTTCCCTTTATAAGTCTGTAAATCGATAGCATGACTGATTATTGCAGATGCTTTGAACTCAATTTTTCCAGATCTGCTTGCATTAATTTTTCGTTGCAAGGCATGAACAGCACCCATCCAAGCTGTTATTGCCGGGAATCCTATGGTGAAAGGACTAGATAAAGCATTAGCATTATGAACTTTTATATGCGGTAACATCAATATTCGCTTAATCATCTGAGAGCCTCCTTGTTATTAACAACTAAAGAATGTATGTGCTTTCGTTCTGCTTCACCCAATTTAATGGCTTTTTTACCTAGTTCTTTTTCATAAGCAATGACAATCCAACTGGAAATTTCATTGCACAAATCACCCAACCAATGCTCTTCTGACTCTCGTGACTCTTGAAATTCAGGACACAGCCAGATTTTTTGGTGTTTTTTTAAATTTGATAACTCTGGTCTGTAGTTGTTAAAAGGGATTGATCTTACAGCCCACATAGCAGCAATAATTCGATCAATCAATTCTTGGATGTGAAAATCGCGAGCAGTTCGAATGCGTGTATTGTTGTAATCAGCTTGGAATAGTTTGTGTAAAGCTTCAAAAATACTTCGATAATGGTAGAATCGGACTGTTTCCATAAAGAAATTCTTTTTGGGAAACCTAATATTTCTTTGTAAGATTTTTGGAGGCAACGATTTCAGTAAATAGGCCCTCCCCCCATTTTCATAATTAAACACGCTTACATTCTGTGGTTTTGTCCCACCAAAACCAACAACATAAAGATCATACAGTTCGGGGAAACTCTTTTCATGGAAAACATTGTTTCGTTTCTTCTCTCTTGCCTGCTTGTTTTCTTCTGAAAAACGAATGGAATTTATCCGTTTTTTAAGATCAAATATGATGCCGGAGTTACTCAGCAATGAGAGAAGATGATAATCACTTTCAACAGGAAAAAAGACTTGTTTAATTTTAGAACTAGTAATCGTATTACCATTATTGCTAGTGTTTTTAATTTTGAGAAAATTAGTCCTTAGAGTTTCATAATTTTCTGATTGAATTGTTAGTAGTGCAACAGCGAGGTGAGATCCCTGCTCAATATGGTCGATGAGTTTTCTATCATCCTGCATTTTCAATGTAAGAAATTTATACACATCCAAAGCTGCAGCATTACCAAGGGCATCAATCTCAACTTGAACATTTCCACTTCTTAAATACCCATCAGGTGCTTTAATTGATTTTTCAATAACTGAAGTTACATAGCTATTTTTATTTTTTCGAGCACTAGGGTGACTGAATGTGCAAGGATGACTAGCAAAAGAGATCTGGCTAGCACGTTTTGCAGCATCTGGAAGCCAATTTTCTAAAGAAAATTTTTCTTCACCTTCTTGTCTTTTATTTTCCGCCTCCTCTTCATTCATGGTTTGAGTGATCTTGTTTTTTAACCACGTTTCTTTTTTTTCATTAATATAGGCCTCAATAGCAGGATCTACCATTAATTTCCCTCCTCCTTAGATATTTACCAGTCCAAACTGATCTGAATATACATATTCATATTGTTCTCTATATACAAAGTTCAGCTCCCCAAAGCGGAGGGAAACTGCTTTTTTAGTTAGATTTAATTTTTCTGCATAAACTTCAATTAACTGTTCATAATTTCTATTCAACCAAGTACTGTTGTTTTGCAGCAGACCTTCTTTTTTGATGTGTAGAATACCTTCACGGATTACAGGGTGCCCTTGTTTGTCTTTTTCTACAAATACACAGAGATTTGTATCAGAGTCATACATTAAAAAAAGGTTAGTAGACGGTTCACTTTTTCGAAATGGATGGAGTACTTGAGGCAATCCAGTAAGGTACCAGTTATGATATACATAGCCATTGAGTTCTTCAGGGCCAATTTCTTCATAGTTGGTAAGAAGTTTCTGCGTTACTGCATGCTCTAAATGTGCTAGTGAAGTCAGAGAATTTTGGTCAGACGGTTTCTTTATTCGTGGAATGGCGTTAATATTATAGGAAAGTAGCTTAACATCTACTAGTTTTGAGAGATCATGTGTAGGTAAAACATATTTGCCCTCCTCATAGCCTGGATGCTTGAAATAGGTTTTTCCTGGTTGATCCCCGTCTTTTAATGCCTTCAAATTATATTGCATCAATGAAATATTTGAAGATTTCACTTCACTGGTTCTATGTCGGCGAATTCTTCCAGCCATTTGAATGATTGATCGAAATGAAGACGGTTCTATCACTGCCCAGTCAAAATCATGATCCCGACCGATCTCTTCAATAGGGGTTGATACTACTATAAATATTACATGTTTCGCTTTTGATGTATCAAGATGTTGTCTTATTATCTTATTTTCGAAAGCAGTAATTTGACTACCGCCTGAACCTGATCTATTTAGTACTTGATCCAAGTGTTTTTCTTGCTCATGGCGCAGTAATAAAACTTGTTGTGAATGGTAAGCCATTACTTTAACATTTATATCTTGTGGCCAATTACATTCCATAAGGTATTTACTTACAGAAACACAAGGTGCAATATTTGCCATTCGAACTACACCAAAAGAGACTGAAGTTCCGCTTTGTTTATCCAATGAATGGTGTTTCATATGTTTGGAAATGATCGCTTCGCAAATAGTATCAAAATATTTTGTTTCTACTGTCTCATCTTCTGCTTCATCATTAATCTTCTGGGATTTCTGGCATATAACAATATCAGCTTTTCTTCGCGGTTTTTCTTTATTTAAATATTCAACACGTTTTGTAATAAACTTTTCGTGGTTTTCTTTAAACACAGCTACAGCATCTTTTTGAATATAGTGAGAAATTATGCTTATATGAGTTTTAAACTCATCAACCCATGAACAAGAAACTTTATTCTCTGCATTGCCAATTTTGGAATATATCTGCCATCCTGCGTGATAAACATTGAAATATCCTTCTGCCAAATCAGGTGGTATGGTAGCAGAGGAGATCATTACTTTTCTTCCCAGCATGCCTGCTAAATGTATTAATCTACCAATTGCTATCAGATCACTTCCAGAGAAATCATCTACTTCATCAATCACTATATCTGAAGACATAAGGCGTAGAAAAGGTAAGATATAACGACCGCCTCTTTTCGTTTCGGTTGCGGCAATGATATGGTCAATTGTACACGTTAGGACAGGAGCGTATAAAAACTGGCGATCTTTTTGACGAGTAAGAACAGTGGATAATGTATCTTCAGGAATATCACAATAATAATCAATATCGTTTGTCAGTAATTCTTTGCTGGACTCTGATCCTTCAAATTCTTCGTTTTCTAAAAGATCATCTTGCTCATTTTGTTTATAAAGCTCCAAAATAGCTTTTGAACCTATCAGGACTGCCAGCTCACTATCATCTAGTCCCATACGAATTCTATATTCGCCTCCAGTTTGCAATGTTAAGGTCCTTAATCCAAGTGCAAGAATAAAACGAAGGCTTTTGCCATCAGATGATAAAGTTCTCATGATTTTGGCGTTCGCAAAAGTTTTTCCACAACCTGTACTTGCCATATTTATAACAAAAAAACCTTGTTTATTTATGGAATCTTTTGAAATACCGGCTTTAATCTTATTGACAGCTCTATCCTGCCAGCTGAATGCAGCAGGACTGGGTTTCTTTAATGCTTGCGTGCTTTGAACATAATCTAGGTCACTTTCGAATTTTGGAAGGAGGTGAGCAATGCGAAGAGCACTTTTTGTAACACCAATTAAGTGGTTATCAAGCGTTTGTTTAAAAGTTTTTGTCACTCGATCAGTATTTGCATACAATTGGATATCTGTTTCACTACCTGCAACTTTTGGTAGTGATGAGTAATAATGATCTCCAAGCATAAGACTTAGACGTGTATACTGAAGAATTAGCCGATAAGCACCGTTTTCCATACTTTGTTCTATCACTGGTAAACAGTCAATTAATCGATTTGACCATTTTTTTATTAATTTGGCCCAACTGCTGGATTGTGCCAACAACCCTTTTGTAAAGATAAAACAATCTTTTAACCTCTTTTGATATTCAGAAGTATCAAAATTATTTTCATAGCCCCAGGTTTGATCAACTATCCTAAAGATTTCGGTGATATCAGGAGCCTGTTCATCTCTCCAGTTTTTTGCTGAATTATATTCTAGCGATGGTAACCTGTGGTGTGATAAAATCAGCCAATTTAATAAGCTTGCTACTGGAGGAAGTTTCTTCATTTGATTGTTTCTGAGTTTAGCGACATTTGAAGTAATTTTTGATTCGTTAATATCTCTCTCGGAGAGGGCTTCCAGCCAGGATCTATCATCTTGAGCTCCATTTTCAATAATCAAAGCTTGAAACAGTAAAGATGATATCCATTCATGGCGAATTGGATCGCCGATAGAAGAGTTGCTTTTCAACTTTTCCTGAAAAAGAACTGATGCTTTTCCCCAATCATGAAACAATCCAGCTAAAGCTGTTAATGCTTTTATTGCTGGAAGATAATTCCAAGAATTTTCTTCATTAGAATGTATTAAATCTTTTTTTGTTGTGTTTACTGGAACAAAGCCTTTATGATCGAATTTATTGCGGTTTCCAATAATCCAAAGAAGTTCGGCTCTACTATGTCCTCTTATCCAGTGACAGGCCACCGCAGTATTTTTGGAAGAAGTTTTTTTAAGAAGTTTCTTTACTGCATTCAGACCTTCCATAGTTATTACTGTTTGCCAACTTCGTTGTCCAATTCTATTAGCAAAGCTATCCAATATGCGACGAGTTTTTTTTAATGACTTTTTTTCACATTCTGATTGAAATGTAACGACCATGTTTTAGTTCCAATCTTGTTTAAGTGATATTTCTTTTGTTGTTTTAAATAAGAAATCTAATACTTTATGCTTTGTGAATGAGATAATACATTGATCACGAAATTCTTGTTCCGTAAAATTTTGGCTTGAATAGATAAATGCTAGAGGTAAAATTATTGCATCTTTAAACAAGTCGGCAATATCAAAAACAAGAGCTCCTTTTCTAGTTTTTCCATGCATCAAAGCAAAACCATGAGGAATTCCCAAAACCCAAAGAGTCGTTGCTGCCAAGCCATAGGCTAAATAATTTCCATGGTTTAAAAATTTATTTGCAGTATCAGATGAATCCCTATCTCTGGTAAAACCTGATAAATCAGTTTTCTCTGCTGCATATTTATAAAGGATTCTTGTAAGCAATGCTTCAGTTTGTAATAATTCATTTACACTTTTTGCTGTGGCAATTTTACCCCTATAATTTTTGATCGTGGTTGATATACTCAAATCATCTATATAAAACTGATTTTGTTCTAAAAAACTATCACTTGACCATATTTTCTCAATAAAACCCAATCTTTTATTTTGCAAATATTTTGCAGCTTTAAGTCTTTTTTCATCATCAAACCAAAATCCCATCCAACCTTGTACATATTCAGTTGGTCTATATTCACTTTGGGGATTAATCCACTCTATTTCATTTCCAGAAATTAATGGAGTACCACCAGTTCCAGAAAAACCAATAAGAACTCCCGCTGAAGCTAACATCCTTACTGCTGCTTGAGTTATTGATGTACCCATACCTAAAAGTATTACTGTTGTATTTGCAATTGGTATGTTCCAATATTTGAATTCACTTTTTGTTTCTGTTAAATATACTACCCGTCCATCTTTCATTAGTACTCGACATTTTTCTATGTAATATATATTTGCACGCTTTGAATGGAGGATTGCTTTTAAATCAGTTAGATGTTCCATTAGTTATTAAATATAACATGAATTATCTCAGAAATATAGGGATAAAATATAATCTATATAAGGTATTAAAGAGTTTTTTTACTGAGCTTATATTTTTTCATCACTTAGCCGAAAATGATATATACTCTAGGTATAGACGGTTTACATATCTCCTATTCATTTTTCTTTATTAAGTGGTTCAACTGTTTTTTTAAACAAGGGGCTATTATCATTAGAACTTTTTATGCTTCATAGCACTCACGATAAGAATTCAATAATTGAAGTAGTAATGAAATTAAACACTATAATAGAGAAAAGTGTGAATATATCAGAGATCAGGGGAGTAATATACTATTACTGTACTACTATTTGTTTCATATAAGTAATCCTTTATTTTTAGCATCCAGTATGCGCTTATCTAAATATTCATTACGTTCTTTCGTTTCTTCTAGCAGAAAGATTATATTGTTTTGATAGGAAAATGTATTAATTTCGCGCAATTTATTATTCCAACCGCGAGGTATCTTTGGTTTATAAAGATCCATCCCCTTATCAAATACCAGTCTTATTAATTCATCATTATTTTTTACAATAAGCATTTCTCGTTGATGCTGTGAGCCCGGAAAGTCACCTTTTCCCTTTGCTGAAAACATATTTACATTCTTAATATTAATTTCCTGAGCGGTTGTTTTAACAAATTCAACTCTTTCATTATCATTTTTAAATGAATCAAAACTTCTAGATGGCATTACTGGAGTAGATGCAATAGTTAGCGATAATAATTCATCATAATTCATCCCATGGACCGTTTTTAAAAGGCTTATTATTTGTCTTTTTGAAAAGAAATAACGATCAGAGTAATAGATGGATTTAATTTTTGTCTCTTTTTCTAAATCAAATTTAGTGCAGATCAAATCCCAAGGTAGTTGTAAAGCATTCTGAGATTCACTTATTTCCAGTACAGTTTTTTTTGAAGAGAAGTTAATATCAAAATTTATTCCAGCTGGTGAATATGGTTCTTCTGCATGTACTGCACAATGTTCAAGAATCGGTTCCTTGGTAAATATTGAAGCAACTGATTCAGAATCACTTACCGCTTGTGTAAATACAGAATAAGTTAAAGTTTTATCATTGTATACAATTCGTGCTAATCTATTCTTATTATCTTTGCAAAGGAATGCACCAATATGATCAGCCCCCTCTTTATTAAGTAAAAGCAGTTTGTATCTAAGCAGCTCGTTTTTTAAAATACTTTTTTCATCAGATGTAAATAATAGATGGGTGGGGATCCCTTTTTGAGCAAGTGACAAAAGCTTACGAAATACTTTGTTTGTTATATCAAAATCACCATCTCTTATTTCATGAAAGTATAGTTCAATAATTTGCAAACCTCTTTTTTGGAGCTGACTAAGAAATTCTTGTTTTGGATGCATAATAATTCTAGAATTGTCTATTGTCCCATTTGAAGTAGTCGAGGAATTAATCATGTGTTTTACTATGGGTTGCTTAAAATAGTCTAAGACAAGGTGCCTATTATACTTTATTTCATCCTGTTCAATATTATCAAAATCTAAAATACAAGCAGGACAAGCTCCTTTGCAGTTTTCGAAACAGTGCAAATTATCTATCAGTTCATCATAGTATATTTTTGAATATAACATTTCTTCGATGACTTGTGCATAACCTGCTCCACCAGGAACATCATCATATATAACAATATCATATTGGGATGAAAAAAGATTATCAGAGCTAAAAGGAACTAAAGTATATGATAATTCCCTTTCATCTATTCCTAATTTTTTACAAGAAGTTATGAGCATTGTTCTTGCTAAGGTCCTGAAAAATGTTTTTAATTTATTATTTTCAAAATACTTAGAAGGGTTTAGCTTATATCTCAATCGAATTCTTATGGCATCAGTTGTATACTTAGCCGCTAGTGATTTATACCGTTTAATACTGTCATTGCTTATGCCTCTGCACTTTTCTTTATCTTTACGCAAATGGAAGTGATTTTTCATAGAATCAGATAACGGGTAATTATAACCATGTTCAAGTTCAGCTCTTCCACAATATAAACAAATAGCATATCCAAATTTCAGACCATTGTTAATTGTGTAGAATGTTGCCTCATCATACGATTTAATTAACATATTTCCATTTAAAGCATGGGACATTTCATCTAAATCGTATGGAAGGTATGGAAATACTTGGGAATAAACTTTATCAGAATCTCTAAAAGAGTTGTCATAAGATTGTGTATCATTATAATCAACGGCAAAACCTTTTGGTATATATGCAGAAGTGGAATAATTCCCCTGAATGTTTCTGGTTGGCGTTGAATCAGGAGGATTAAAGTTATAATTTTGAGTTGCATGAATATAATCTTTTTGATGGCATACAGGGCAATCTGCATTATTTCCAAAATTCTGAATAAGATAGAAATGATTACATTTATTGCAAATGACATAATGAAAATTATCTTTTATGGGTGATAGGTTTTCGGCAAATGATTCACCACCAAAATAAAAATCAGTTGAAATTCCCTGAGATACTATTTCCCTTTTATTGGCAATGACAGTATTGCCAGGGGCATATTCTGAAATAGCAATACTTATGTCTCTTTCAAGTCTTGTAGTTGTTTTATTTATGGTATCTTTATTTTTTGTATTCAATTGAATAATGTCTACAGGGAATCCATATTTCGGCAGTATTTGTTTTTCGATTAAGAAACGAATTAAGTCTTGTTTGAAAAAGTATTTTTGTTGATGCTCAAGTAGACGCTTGAAGCTTTGCTTGTTTTCTTGTTCAGCTTTATTTATAGATTTACTTAATTTACCATAGTATTCATTAATTGTGCTGCTAAGAGCATACATATGTAAAGCAAAATCTTCAATGTACGATTCAATTTCTATACCCTCTAAGCCAGTATTGCTGATTAATTTTTTTATTGCAGAAGTATTATTTTTAACACCATGCTCAACTAGCCAGCTGAAGAACTTATCAAAAGGATCGTTGTATTCATTATGAAGAAAAAATCCTTCAACGCTGCCAAA
Source organism: Candidatus Cloacimonadota bacterium (assembly GCA_021734835.1). Taxonomy (GTDB): domain Bacteria; phylum Cloacimonadota; class Cloacimonadia; order Cloacimonadales; family TCS61; genus Tenebribacter. The sequence goes on from JAIPIH010000034.1 coordinate 11,334, forward strand.
TACTTTTAATGGATTATTTACAGCAATGGTATTCATTTCAGCAAGACTCTTAAAATAAGCAGATAAAATATATGCATTTATATGCCTAGATATTATCTTTTTACTTGAAAGGCTCACATAAGGATTATGCTGTTTTTTTGTAAAGAATAGATCTGGTTTGAAGAAAAAATATTGATCAATAGGAATTCTTCGTGCATTTGTAACCACCAAAGAAGTGTTATCAGATCTCCTCCCTGCCCTTCCGGCTCTTTGTAGATAATTAGCGGGGCCTGGAGGACAGTTAGATAAAAATATGGATGTTAAACCTCCAATATCAATTCCTAATTCCATCGTTGTGCTTGAACTAAGAAAGTTTATTTTGCCTTTCGTAAAATGCTTTTCATTTTCAGTTAGTTCATTCAAGTCAATTTGTGCTGTATGTTCCACGGTTTTCATACCTAAAAGAGGATAATTTAAAACTCGTTTATAACCATACTTGTTTTTTATTAAATAATCTGTATTTACTTCATTTACAGTTCCGTTACAGGAAATGTCTGTACATTTTCCATTTAATGCGTATGGAAGAATTTTATTGCATGTTTCACACATATAAACTTTTGGTGAAAATTCAACTAATAATGCTTCAGTATTTATAGAATAAGATCTCTCATCGTCATGAACTTCCATTTCTTTTAAGAGGTTGCCTCTGTATACAGAAACCATATTTGTCCATAATTCTGAAATAATTGTCCTTGCTTCAGAAATAACTACTTTAGGTAAAGCTTTTCTTATAATGTCTATAAAGCTATTATTATTTGTTTCTTGTTTTGGAAGAAGTCTCTCTTCTCTTGGGTTCCTTGATGTATTATGGAGTGATGCAGAACGATTAATATATTTTTTTCTCAGCGCATAATCAATGAATTCGTTATGAGTTGGTCTATCTATAAATGGCGCAGTAACTATACCACGTTCCCTTAATCTATGAAGT
>JAIPIH010000035.1 GCA_021734835.1 Candidatus Cloacimonadota bacterium
GTTTTAATGTAACGCAAACGTCCTCGTTTGCGACTATAGAAATCTATAATTTGAAAGGCCAAAAAATTAAAACATTCCCAAATCTCCAAATCAACAAATCTTCAAATCAACAAATAGTCTGGGATGGCACCGACGACAAAAATCAACCTGTTTCCAGCGGCATTTACTTTGCCAGAATGCGCTTGCGTCCGGATTCATTGGGAAAAATTGGCAAGGTAGAAATCAGCAGAAAGTTACTATTACTAAAATAATTACGAAACTGTAAAATAAACAATTTATATGTCAGTTTTAGAGATTTACTCTGGAACTGATTTTCCCCGATGAATCGGGGCACAAGCATATATGTAGTAATTACCAGTAAATAAACTCTATAAATCAAGCAAAATGTTTAAAATGTAGAGCAGAATAATATAATTTTGTGTTATAAAATTATTTTTAACTTGACGATATAACAAATAATGGAATTTATAGACCAATAAATTTAACAGGAGGTGAAATATGAGTAAAATTATGTCGACATTTGGAGAATTAACTTTCAACCAGAAGGCAATGCGGGAAAAATTATCGCAATCCGTCTATGATAAGATGATAGCAACAATCGAACATGGTGAACCTTTGGATCAGTCAATTGCATCAGAGGTTGCCCATGCTATGAAGGAATGGGCCATGCAGAGTGGAGCAACGCATTTTACTCATTGGTTTCAACCTCAACGCGGCGGTACTGCTGAAAAGCATGATGCTTTTATCTGTTATGATGAAAATCTGCAATTGATTGAACGGTTCAATGCAGCCAATCTAATTCAATCTGAACCTGATGCTTCTTCCTTTCCATCAGGTGGAATGCGTTCAACCTTTGAAGCCAGAGGATATACAGCCTGGGATCCTTCTTCCTATGCTTTCCTGCGGGAAGGTGAGAAGACAAAAACCCTGGTAATTCCATCAGTTTTTCTTTCCTGGACGGGACATGTGTTGGATCTGAAAACTCCGCTTTTACGTTCATTGAAAGCATTGAATAAAGAAGCTGTGCATTTGCAGAAAATTCTGGGAAATCGTTTTGCCAAACGAATGCGCGTATTTATGGGACCGGAGCAGGAGTATTTTCTGTTTCCGGAAAGTATATTAGAAAAACGTCCCGACCTTCAGATCTGTAACCGCACCTTATTCGGAGCACCTCCAGCCAGGGGTCAGCAGATGAGCGACCACTATTTCGGAGCGATCAGCGACAAAGTTTTTGCTTTCATGGAAGATCTGGATCTGCAGCTTTACAGAAGGGGGATTCCTTCTAAAACAAGGCATAACGAAGTTGCTCCGAACCAGTTTGAACTGGCTCCGCTGTATGAAGAAGCGAATGTTGCCAGTGATCATAACCTGCAGACCATGGATCTTATCAGGCGGGTAGCAAAACGCCATGGTCTGGTGGCAATTCTGCATGAGAAACCAATAGCCGGTATCAATGGTTCCGGAAAACATCTCAACTGGTCGATAGCAGACAATACTGGAGCGAACTATCTGGAACCTTCCCGATCTCCTTTGAAGAACATCTCTTTTCTGATGACAATTGGAGCACTTCTGCTGGGATTAGATAAATATGGGCCTTTGCTGCGCGCAGCAGTGGCAGATGCGGGGAATGATCACCGTCTGGGAGCGCATGAAGCTCCTCCAGCTATTATGAGCGTGTATCTGGGAACTCACCTAACCCAGATTCTTGACAGTATCGAAGGAATTGGTTCTGTTACAGATGAGAAGCTGGCCAGTATTAGTTTAAATGTGCAGAAATTACCACTGATTTCCAAGGATATTTCCGATCGTAATCGAACTTCTCCCATTGCCTTTACAGGTAATAAAATTGAGTTAAGAGCAGTTGGTTCAAACCAGAACTGTGCTGAAGCGGCTACAATTTTCAATCTGATGATGGCTCACGGCTACAATGAGATATCCAGACAGCTGAGAGGTAAAAAATCTAACATAAAAGAACAGGCGATCGAAGTTTTAAAAGGAATTCTTAAAAAGACAAAAAGAGTACGTTTTGAAGGAAACAGCTACAGTCAAAACTGGCTGGATGAGGCTGCTAAACTGGGTCTAAAGGCTGCTAAAAATACTCCGGCTGCAATTTCATTTTATGAAGAAAAAGCCTCAATTGAGCTGCATAAGAAATTTGACATTCTGACCAGAGATGAACTTGTCAGCAAGACCGATATTAAACGAGAAGAATATGTAAATAGATGCAAAATTGAATTTAAAACAGGGGTAAAGATCAGCGAAACCCTGATCTTGCCTGCCATTTCAAAAACTCTCCATGAACTCACATCCAGTTTTTTGCAGCTCAAAGAGCTGGGATTGCAAAATCAGGAACTAGGCCAGGATATCAAGTATTTGAATAATATCTACAGTGAAGTTCGTTGTGCTTCCGAAGAGATGCGTAATTTCCTGAAGAAATATCATGCTGAAGAAGATATGCATGTTTATGCTTCTGCCTGTGCTGAAGGTGGGCTGGAACTTCTGGAAAAACTAAGATATTCTGTTGATAAGGCGGAAAAAAGAGTAGCAGAAGATCAATGGCCGTTAACCAAATACCAGGATCTGCTCAGTTTTGTTTAGAAAAGACAAATATCTATAAAAAAGGGAAAGTTCAAACTTTCCCTTTTTTTAATTTAATCCTTAATAATATAAAGCGATCTGTTAAATGCACTAAATTCAATTTATACAATGTTTAATCTGAGAATTCCTCGATGCTTTGCATCGGGGTTTTTCAAATTTTCTCCCCTGTATGTGTCATTTTTGCAAAGCAAAACGTCACTTTGCATAAGCCTTTTCTTTATTGGATAAAATTACATAAGATATACACATTGAGGAACAAAAAATAGTTAATAAAATACACTTTTTCGTAGATGATTTTATAATAATTTAACACTTTTTATAAATAATTATGTGACTTAACTGCATTTTTGGGGAATTAAATTATAAAACTTTACATTATTTAGGAGTTAATATAAATGTCATTATAGCATTGGAGGTTAGGGTGAAGAGAAATATTTATACTGAGTTACTGAAGTGGAAAAATGATATAAATAAAAAACCATTATTATTACAAGGAGCAAGGCAGGTTGGAAAAACTTTTATTATTGAACAATTTGGAAAAACAGAATATGCAGAATTGATCAAATTAAATTTTGAGCAGAATCCAGGTTTGCGATCCTTGTTCCAAGCTGAATTAAAACCAGAGAAAATTATTACTAATATTAGTTTATATTTAGGGAAAAAAATAAAAACTGACAATACTTTGATTTTTTTTGATGAGATTCAAGTAGCTCCAGAAGCACTAACCAGTCTGAAGTATTTTCAGGAAGAAGCACCAGCTTACCATATAATTGCTGCTGGTTCTCTTTTGGGAGTCAGTGTTGGGAAAAAAAACAGCTTTCCGGTTGGAAAAGTTAACTTCCTGACAATGTACCCAATGACATTTTCAGAATATTTAATCGCTTCTGGTGAAGAGATGATTGTTGAAAATTTACATTCAAAAAATGATTATTCAGCTTTGCCTAATATTATTCATGAAAAACTGCTTAAACATATAAAAATGTATCTGTTTTTAGGTGGTATGCCGGAAGTATTGCAAGACTACCTACAGAACCAAGATATTTCATCAGTCAGAGAGAAACAGAATGACATTTTAGAAGCCTATAATAGAGATTTTTCAAAATATACCCCCAAAAATAATGCCATAAAAATCTCGGAAATCTGGCAAAGTATTCCCTATCAGCTGGCAAAAGAAAATAAAAAATTCAAGTATAATGCCGTTAAAAAAAAAGCTCGAGCCTCTACTTATGACCAAGCAATCGAATGGTTGAGAAAAGCCGGTCTGGTAAATGTCGTATATAATCTAAAAAAACCTAGACTTCCTCTGGGTGGATATGCCGATCATGCCAAATTCAAACTCTATTTTCTGGATACGGGACTTTTATCTGCTATGTTAAAATTAACTTCAGATATTATTCTCAAACCAACCGAATTATTTTCAGAGTATAATGGAGCTTTCATTGAAAATTTTGTTGCATCCGAATTAATCAATAATGGTTATAAAGATCTCTATTATTGGAAATATAACAATTCTGCTGAAGTAGATTTCATAATAAATAGAAATAATCAGATTTTACCTGTTGAAGTAAAAAGTGGATTGAACAGAAATTTGAGAAGTCTGAGAAGCTATGCTGAAAAATATAATCCAGAACTAATAATTAGATGTTCGCCCAGGAATTTTGTCCAACAGGGTAATTTTATCAATATGCCTTTATATGCGGTTGATACAATTTAGAAATTTTTATTTAAACTTCCACTCAACACCCAGAATCGACAACATTGTTCATTGATAGATTTAATCAACTTTCTGCTTTCATCATTTCATTAGTATTCTGCAATATTGTCTTGAGCATAGGCATTCCAAACATGGAAGCAGCAATTGGTGCTGATGCTAAATGATTGAAAAAATGGGGGATGCGTGTAAAATTATATTGCTTGACATATTAGTAAAGTTATACAATTTGGGAATTGTATTCCTGAAATACATAAAGAGGAGGGGCAATGATTAAAAGACAAATGCAGGATTTATTGAAAGAAATGATGAATTCATTTCCTGTTGTAACAGTAACAGGACCTCGTCAATCTGGCAAAACAACACTCGTTAGACAGACATATCCGGAAATGGATTACATTTCATTAGAAGATCTCGATAATAGAGACTATGCAGAAAAAGATCCTAGAGATTTTTTAGCAAGATTTTCTCATAGTGTTATTATTGATGAGATCCAGAAAGTTCCTTCCCTCTTATCTTACATTCAGACGATTGTTGAATCTGAACAGAGAAACGGCAGATTCATATTAACCGGAAGCAATCAATTTGAATATTTGAGTTCAATTGCACAATCACTAGCGGGTAGAACAGGAATTCTAAAATTATTACCTTTTTCATACTCAGAAATTTATAAGAAAAAATATATACCTCAAAATGAAGTTATCTACAAAGGTTTTTATCCCAGAATTTTTGATCAGAATATTCGCCCAGAATTATTCTTATCCAGTTATCTAGAAACATATGTTGAAAAAGATATTCGATCTATTACGAAAGTGAAAGATCTGATGCAATTTTACCGTTTTCTTCAACTTTGTGCTGGAAGAACTGGACAGATTTTAAATTTCAGCAGTATTGGGAATGAGCTTGGGATCAACAATAAAACAGTTAAAGAATGGGTTTCAATCGCTGTGGCAAGTTATATCCTTTTTCTATTACCACCATTTTATAAAAATTATAATAAAAGAATTAGAAAATCTCCAAAGTTATATTTCCTCGATGTTGGGCTGGCCAGTCATCTAATCGGAATTCAAAATAGTGATCAGTTAAAAACCCATCCTTTGAAGGGAGAATTATTTGAAACATTTATTGTTATAGAGTTTCTCAAAAATAGATATAATCAGGGTAAGAGAAGTAATTTATACTATTTTAGAGATAACAATGGCAACGAAGTAGACTTAATTATTGACTCAGGTTTAAGGCCAATACCAATCGAAATTAAATCTGCTCAAACATTAAATACAGAATTCTTTAAAGGATTAAAATATTTTGGAAACTTAGAAAATAATCTCAGACAAACAATTTTAGTTATGGGGACTGATATCAAACAGAAAAGAAACGAATTCTCTGTTTATGGATATCCATTAATAGATGAGTTATTTAGCCAATTGACAAAGGATTAATTTTTAACATTATCAAAACTCCCATTCCAAACCTAGAATCGGTAGCATTGTCCACTGGTATATCTCATCAACTTTCTGCTTTTCATCATTCCAATAATATTCTGCAATGTTGTCTTGAGCATAAGCATTCCAAACACTGAAGTAGAAAACAAGATCTGGCACATAAAAACTTGGCTATCTGGTCTTAAGTTCAGGAAATCATATTAAAAATAAGATCTAGTATTTTATACCAATTAAATTAAATTTGCCCTTACTTAAATACAGATTTTGCTTATTTTTACTTTTACTTTATAACAAAAAATGAAATAATTTGCCCTGACTTTGTTACGAAATGTAAAGATACTACTTGACTTGATTTACACATAAATAAAGTTTAAATCTATGATGTTTAATAAATTATATAGGGAGAGTAAATGTTTTATCGACGTGCATTGAGGCAGTTAGAATTTTGGATGCAGAAAAAGGATAGAAAACCCTTGATATTAAGAGGAGCAAGACAGGTTGGAAAAACGACATTGGTAAGAATGTTTGCAAATAAATTTGAACGATTTGTGGAATTAAACCTGGAGTTGGAAGAAGATAGAACGATTTTTTCCAATAATCTATCAATCCAGGATATAGTGCAAAGTATTTCCCTACAAAAAAACGTTCTACTCATTAACACTAAAGCTCTAATCTTTATTGATGAAATTCAAAATTCTCCACTGGCAATCAGCTTGCTACGATATTTCCATGAGGAATTTAAAAACCTCTACATAATTGCTGCTGGTTCATTACTGGAAGCGGTAATTGGAGATCAGCAGATAAGTTTTCCCGTGGGAAGAGTGGAGTATTTATTTCTCTTTCCTGTTACATTCGAGGAATTTTTACAAGCTCAAAAAAATGAGAAAATGATCAAAAGCTTCCAGAAAATACCCATTCCAGAGTTTGCCCATAACATATTGTTAAAGCAATTTCATAAATATGTAATGTTGGGAGGAATGCCGGAAGTAATTAACAACTGGCTTGAATCGAATAATATATTGTCTCTGAAAACTATTTATAGAAGCTTGATGCTATCATATCACGATGATATAAGCAAATATGCCAGGAATAAATCTATGGTAGATATTATCCGGCATACTATTGATTCTGCACCATTGGAAGCTGGAAAACGAATCACTTTCCAGGGATTCGGCAGTTCAAATTATCGTTCTAGAGAAATCGGAGAAGCTTTACGTTCTCTACAAAATGCCCGTATTATAGATCTGATTTATCCAACTACAGCCACCGAATTACCTATGATTCCTAACAAAAGGAAAAAACCAAAATTGCAGTTCCTAGATACTGGATTAATTAATTATTCGATGGGATTATTTGACCAATATCTTGGTATTGAGGACATAAGTACAATCTACAAAGGCCGCATTATTGAGCATATTGTAGGTCAGGAGCTAAAAGTTCTGCTTTCAGAAAATGAACAAAAATTATCTTTTTGGGTTCGTGAAAAAAAACAATCTCAGGCTGAAATTGATTTTATAGTAAGTTATAAAGGTAAATTGATTCCTATCGAAACGAAATCGGGAAATGAAGGAAAATTGCGTTCATTGCATCTATATATGGAAAAATCTGATTCTGAATTTGCTGTAAGATTTTATGCAGGAGTTTTGAAAAAACAAAAAATCAAACTTAGCTTGGGAAAAGAATTTAAATTACTAAATCTACCGTATTATCTGGTAGGAAAACTGTTCCATTATTTGGAATATTATGTTTGAATGAACTATATTAAGGTATGTTATGCGGAGCTAATTCTCAGTTTATGGAGATCAATTCATAAAATTTTTCTGTTTGATCAAAACTCCCATTCCAAACCTAGAATCGGTAACATTGTCCACTGATAGATTTTATCAACTTTCTGCTTTTCATCATTCCAATAATATTCTGCAATGTTGTCTTGAGCATAAGCATTCCAAACACTGAAGTAGACAACAAGATTCGTTTTATTGAAATAGAATCGCTTATCCACTCTTAAGTTTAGGGAATGGTAATCAGGGTAACGTTTAGTATTTATTTTACTTTCATCATAAACTGTTTGGTTATAGATATCCGATAGATCCTTGTCAATTGGAGTGTAGGGAACACCACCGGCATAAATCCAACGCAGGCTCATCTCCCAGCCGGCACTGGGTTTATAACCACCTTCCAGACTGGCGATGAAGCGGTTATCATAATTCCGATTACGCCAAACTCCAGCCAAACCTTTGTAACGACTGCGGAAATAAGTTGCACTGACCAAACCATAAATGCTCTCAGCAAGTTTTTTTTGAAGAGTAATTTCGATTCCTCTACTCAAGGCTTTGCCTGAATCTCGCAACTCTTCATAATTTTGGAAATAATCTTCATCGATCACAAACAATTCAGGCTGCTGCGGATCGAGCGGGAAATTGCTGTAATCCTTCTGATATGCTTCAACAACTAATCGCGTGTCTTCGGTCAATAAGTGTTCGATTCCCAAAATATAATGAACTGCAAAAGGCGTTTCTAATTTTTGGAATGATTCGTTTTGAGATAATAAAAGTAAAGGTAAATTCTGCTGATAAATTCCTGTCGAAGCATTCAACAAAGTTTTTCCACTTAATTTATATTGGCAGGAAAATCTGGGTGAAATTGAAAAATTATCATTATAGGAAAAATAATCTGCTCTCAAACCAAAAGTACCAGAAAAATTAGCAGTTAGATCATAATTCAAACTGGCAAAAACGCCTAATTTATGTGCTGAAATATTTTTATCTACAATCAGCTCGGGAATTGTATCTCCCAAAGCATTGGTGCTCTCTGCCAGAAAATTATCGTAATTACTTTGCAGCAGTTTTGTTTCTAAACCAAAATCGATACTTAATTTATCATTCAACCTTTTATAGTTTACATTTCTGAATTTCCCTTCGATTTCCCTGCTTTTATTTTTGATGTCTGCAATATTACTGGCAGGTTCTTTATAGGTTTCCCGGAATTCTTCATCGTAAATTGATGATGTCATGGAAAGTGATGTGTTGGAAAAGGTCGATTCATTCCATACTGCACGCCAGTTCACACCATAAGTTCCCTGAAAAAGATCCTGATTTCCAAAATGACTCATAGCATTTTCCTTGGCATTTTCCTGATCGGGAGAATTGTGATCATCTGCAAAAACAACCAGAGCTGAAATTTTGTGGAAAGGATTGAATTCATAGGTGAATTTGCCTTGAATATCGCCATATTCAGGAGCAGAAGAAGTACCGATATCGACTGCTTCGATCAGATATTTCAGATAACTTCTTTTTACAGCAAGCATTCCAGAGCTTTTTTTATTTATCGGACCTTCAAAAATTCCACCAAAACCGATCCAGTTGAAATCGATCTGTCCATCAAACTCCTGGGGATTTCCATCCCGGAATTTAATTTCCATGATGGAAGAAAGCTTGTCGCCGTAAAGTGTGGAGAATCCACCTGTATTGAAGGTTACATCTTCAATGAAATCGACATTCAGAATTCCGATCTGCCCACCGGAAGATCCTTGTTTGGGAAAGTGATTGATATTGGGAATTTCAATATTATCTATAAAAAATGTATTTTCCATTGGGCTGCCACCCCGCACTATAAGATTGTTGCTCTGATCGTTGACCTTTGCTACGCTGGGAAGTGATAACAAAATTCTACTTACATCACCGGCAGAACCTGGAGCACGTCGGATCTCTTCATTGGAAAAATTGATCACACTGGTCTTCGCTTCTTCGGTTTTGGCAAAATAATCCACTTTTGTTTTTATCCCTTCGATTTGAATCGATTGCCGCTGCAATACACCATTGCTAAAAGTTGTGCGGTTGGAACGGATAATTACATCTGTTTTCAATTGAGGTTTGAAACCAATGCGCTGAAAAGAAACCGTGTAACTTCCCACCGGAATGTCGTAAATATGGTATTGACCTTTCTCATTTGTGATGACGCCTGTTTCCAATTCTTTGACTATAACATTTACATTGGAAAGAGGATAATTACTTGCAGAATCGACAACTCTACCCATCAGATTGCCGGTCTGGTTTTGTCCCATCAGACAGTAATAATTCAAAATTAAAATTAGTATAAAGACTAAGTTTTTTTTCATTTTTTTTCCTTTTAGACTATATAGTTTTGCATCAGGTTTTCTATGAATTTGTCCTGAATTTCAGGAGATTTCATATCCAGCTGACTGAAATCACTGTAAAGCTCCGGCATCATTCCCGCTATTAGAATTGTGCTGAAAAGTTGAGCAGCAGCAATTTTGCCCTGCTCCCCATTTTGTTTTAATATGTCTTGTATTAACTTATAAAACCTATGCATGAAGTCTGTGAACATCTTCATAGAATCTGTTTCATAATTGTTATAATTGAAGACAGAAGAGAAATGAGCCTTGGTCAGGTTGGGATAGTTGATCGCACCTTTCAGGGTCTCTGTCAAAAACAACTTCAATGCCTTTCTTGTTTCGGTTTTCCACAGTTCGGAATAATCGTTGATGTTGTTCACAAAACTCTCCTGTAGAGATGCCTGCATAACGATCTGCAGAAGTTGCTCTTTGGAACCGAAATGATAATTTACTGCTGCTACATTCACGCCGGCACTTGCTGGGATCTTGCGAATAGTAACATTCTGAAATCCCTCGCTTTCAATGCACTCTATTGCTGTTATAACGATCTTTTGTTTTATTTCTTCACTACTCATTTCACCCTCTTTTCAAACAAATATTTAAAACACTTGTTTGAATATTTTTAACTGGGATTTTTCGTCAAGAATAATTTTATATCCAACAGTACTTGTAGGGAATTGAATGCTTTTATTTGTTTCCAAATAGGAAATAAGAGTGATAAATTTAAACCTTACTTGCTGCCTGCAAAAACTTATTTATGGAAGCAATTCTTACATTTTCTTGAATATTGTAAGAATCTGAAATTGGTGCAATAATCCAAGTCTGATTTAACTTTAACGTATCAATTGCATTCCAAAAACCTCTGGTCATTCTTGGAGCTGTGGAGGCTTTAATCTCCACACCGATTTTATTGTTACCTCTGGATAGAACTATATCCATTTCCGAGCCTTCTGATGTGCGGTAAAATGTCATGTCCCAATCAGTTAAATTGCTGGCAATTTGCTCAACAACAAAACTTTCCCAGGAAAATCCGAAAATTGGATGTCCCAATAGTTCATTATGATTTTGTATACCTAGAAGATTATGCAAAATCCCGGTATCTCTAATGTAGATTTTAGGAGATTTTACTAACCTCTTTTTAGTATTTACCAGGCATGATTCAACTAATCTTAGCATATAGGTTTGACATAGCAGATCAACATATTTCCTCAAAGTAGTATGACTTACTCCCAACGCTTTTCCAAGCTTAGATGAATTCAGAATTTGACCGCTGGAATGTGCCAGCATGATCCAAAGCCTTTTCAAAGTATTGGCAGGAATACTAAAACCTAACAGCGGCAGATCACGTTCAAGATATGTTTGTATAAAATTCTTTCTCCAGATGAAACTGGTTTCTGAAGAACCAGCCAGAAGACTTCTTGGGAATCCGCCTTTTATCCATAAATCTGATATTTCATGTCCAGTTGTTTCATTACACGAAAAGGGGGTTAACTCCAGATAACCGATTCTTCCGGCTAACGACTCCGAGCTTTGCTTTAGCAGATCTCGAGAAGCTGAGCCTAAAATGAGAAGTTGTCCATTTCTGCCATTTTTATCAACTATTGTGCGAAGTATAGGAAACAAATCCGGTCTTCGCTGGATTTCATCAATACAGATCAATTTATTAGAATTTTGTGCGAAGAAAAGCACTGGTTCGGATAATTTATGCAGATCTCTATCGTCCTCCAGATCCAGGAAAATAGAGTCCTGTAATTCAGATAAAACTCTTTTTGCTAATGTAGATTTACCGCATTGACGTGGACCAAGAAGAGCAGTTACTGGAAATATGCTAAAATATTTTATGATTGTTTTTTCCATATTACGATTAATATAGTTATTCATGATTTATCCTTCTTCATTATTCTGAAGACAAATTATAATTTACCCTGTAAATTGCAAGTTATATTTTAAATATGCAGGGGAAAAGGTGTGGTCTGACGAAAAAATTCTTTGGTAATTATGAATCATGAAATGATCACAAGATAATAAT
>JAIPIH010000036.1 GCA_021734835.1 Candidatus Cloacimonadota bacterium
CAGACTTTCCACGATACGCAGGGAGATATGTACGAATTCTTGCTTTCTGAAATTTCCTCATCGGGCAAAAACGGACAATTCCGTACACCACGGCATATTATTAAACTGATGTGTGAACTCGTTGCTCCGAAACTTGGCGAGACTATCGGGGACCCTGCTTGCGGAACAGGCGGGTTTTTGCTTGGCGCTTATCAATATATTTTGACTACTCACACAAGCAAAGGGCAAATAACAAGAGATGAAGACGGCTTTGAGCGAGGATTCGGCGACAAATTAACTGACGAACGGTTATGGACAGCGCTCAGGGAAAAGACATTTAACGGATACGATTTTGATACTACGATGGTGCGTATCGGATTAATGAACCTTATGCTTCATGGGATAACTCATCCGAACATAGAACGTGTGGATACATTATCTAAGAAATACAACGAGGACGATCAATATGATGTAATTCTTGCTAATCCGCCGTTTAAAGGCAGTATTGATAAAGGTGATATTAACGAGAATTTATCCCTCAAAACAACAAAAACAGAGCTTTTATTTGTAAACAGGATAATCAACTCACTAAAGATCGGAGGACGTGCGGCTGTTATTGTGCCTGATGGCGTGCTTTTTGGATCGTCAACAGCCCATAAAAGCTTGCGCAAGATGTTGATTGAAGGATGTGAGCTTCAGGGCGTTGTGTCTATGCCTTCAGGCGTGTTTAAGCCGTATGCCGGGGTAAGCACAGCAGTTCTTGTGTTTGTTAAAGGTGGAACAACTAATAAGGTTTGGTTTTATGACATGCAGGCAGATGGTTATTCCCTGGATGATAAGAGGGATCGCATAGAGAGCAACGATCTTTCGGATATTGTGAAGGAGTGGAAAGCGCGAAGCAAAAACCCTAACGATGATAGAAAAGCCAAGCATTTCTTTGTGCCAGTTAAAGAAATAATCGATAACAAATATGATTTCAGTATTAACCGTTATAAGGAAATTGAATATACTCCGCCAAAATATGATAAGCCGGAAGTGATTTTGGGGAAGATTAGTGCCGTTGAGTCGGAAATTGTAAAAAACATAGATGCATTAAAAAAGGATTATAGTTAATGGGTTCAGTTAAGGTTAATGATATAGCGAAAGTAACACAAGGAGGAAAGCTTAAGCTTTCAGGTAAGCATTTTGTAAAAGATGGATATCCTGCTTATGGGGCGGGAGGTTTGAATGGTTATTTGCCTGATTATGAATTCGATTGTCCCGCTGTTATCCTATCAGCTAACGGTGCTAGATGTGGAAAATGTTTCTATGTAGATGGCAAATGGAGTAGTCTTGCAAATACACAAGTTATTATTCCAGATACAGAAAAGATTATTCCCAAATTTCTTTGGTATCAATTAAACGATGAAAACAAGTGGCATAAAGCTGGGACAGCTCAGCCTTTTATAAAACCGTCGGATGTCAAGAATCGAATTGTTAAGAAACCGAATTTTGAAGAACAAAAAGAAATAGTTCGAATTCTCGAGAATTCAGAAGACCTTCGTCAAAAACGCAAAGAACAGCTCGCCCTGCTTGACGATTATCTCAAATCCGTTTTTCTCGATATGTTCGGAGATCCGATTATAAATGAAAAAGGTTTACCTCAGATGTCTTTGGGGGAGGTATCTTCAGATATAAAATATGGCACTAACATGAAATGCTTTGAGCGAAATGAAAAGAATTCAACACCAGTATTAAGAATACCAAATATTTATAAGGGAAATATTGATTTAGCTGATTTGAAGTATGCCGAGCTTGATGAAAAGGAATTCAATAAGTTGTTGTTGAGGAAAGGTGATTTGCTGTTTGTTAGAACTAATGGCAATCCAGATTATATTGGGCGTTGCGCTGTCTTTAATTTAGATAAGGATTACGTTAACGCATCTTATTTAATTCGTGTGCGATTAAGAGAGAATGCCAAATTATTGTCCTCGTTTATTTGTTATATTGTTTCGTTACCCAGTTACAGATCTAAAATTGCAAAAGAGTCGCGGACGACAGCCGGAAACTATAACATCAATACACAAGGTTTAAAAAATTTGAAAATATTGCAGCCTTCTGTTGAGTCGCAGAAGAAGTTTCTTTCGGTTGCTTATCGAGTTGAACAAGCAAAACAAAAAATGCGCGCGTCATTGAACGAAATGGATAATCACTTCAACGCGCTTATGCAGAGGTATTTTGGATGAAGATTGGTATGATTGAAGATGCATTGGAATTAATAATGCGAATTTGTTTCATTCTTAGTGAATGGCAACCCACATACTACATAGTTTTTGGTTTATTTGTAGTTTTGCTAATGGTAATTAGCTACAGGGAAATAAAATCAAGAAAAAATTGTTGGTTGTCGTCGCGTATTGAAAAAGCAAAAATTGAATTAAAAGGGATAAGAACATTGTTGCCTTGGCATAAGAAATTATTGCAACGCATTTCCCAATGGTACTACCCTACAGCTGGTAATTTTGCCGCGATGACAATTTTATTAGCTCTTTCCTTCTCTTTTTTAAATAAGCATTTTTATATTTCATACGAAAATGCGGAATTTTATCGCACATTGGTTCCTGTCCAAATCGGGATTGTAGCTTTAATTTTTCCGATAATGATTTTTATTATTGGGTTTTCAGGGAACAAAATGGCATCGGGTGTTAATCTTTCAGAGGTGCTTTTGAAAGAAAGCTTTTTATTTCCAGTTGGTCTTGTGGGGTTGTTCTTTTTGGTGAATTTAATTTGGGCGAGATCATCCTGTGTTATCGTTATACAAATATTTGTAAGTGCAATAATGTATGCGGCTGTACTGTTTCAAATAATCCGAGTGCTACTTAGTGATAAACGATTACTTGATAAAAGCAAAGCTCTCCTGAAGGACAAGTTGAGACGCTCCATTGAAAACACAATCGAGGAACGTTTAGGCAATAATATTTTGATGAAAGAACTCGGGGAGAATAAAATTGAACTTGAATATACTCTTTTTGACCCCGAACGAGAAAAAGAGGAGTGTGTGAATTGCGAGATTAATCAAAGAGGCGTTGTTTGTGATATCAACTTAGACAATTTGAAGAAAATCGCTCAGATTATTGAAACTGCTTCCAAGAAGAATGGCCTGAGCTTTTATGCAAACATACTGGATTTACCGCGTGATAACAATGTAGATCTATCTTCAATAGAGGGTAGTACAGGAAGAGCTAAGACACTTAAGCAAGAGAAAGGAAGGTATCTGCGGAAAAGGTTTTTCGACGAAATTACAGATGATAGGCCTTCTGTCTTTTCATTCAAGAAAATATTAATTCAGGGTCAATGCGATATCCAAGAAATTCAGTTGATAGCAAATACAACATTTCGTGTAAGAAGAAATAATGATGAAGATAATCAGTTAAGAACCGAGTTAAGAAACCTTAAAGATCAGCTTATTGATGATATAAAAGCAAAGCATTTAGGAAGGATAAGCAGCCTTAGAGAAGTATATATTTCACTCAGCGAATTATTTCTGGATATTATGAAGTCCTATTCCAGTAATTACAGTATGGAAATGGCAAAAAAAGAACGAAGCAATATTGTCGGTGAATGGGCAGAAGTTCAATGGATTACAGACGACCTTCGGGATATTTATTCCATAGCAATGCAATCTCAAGATAAAAATGTAATAAGAGAGATAGCTTATTTGCCTATTGCCATTTCTCATAGGGCAATCCGTCAGCTAGATCACTATATTTTTGAAAAAACTTTCGGATTTATATATTTGTTGTATATGCACGCCTGCAAAGAAAAAGACAAGGACTTGCAGGAATTTATGAAAGATAGATGTGGAACTTATATAAGAGAAACTGCAGACTATGCTATTCAATATGAGTTAGGTAAAATCGGTCTGGGAAAAGACAGAGTGTCTCATTATAGAGATTTTTGTATCGAAATATTTATGCAATTACAACATTTGTTAAAACAGGCATATGATGCAAAAGATTTACAGACGTTTAGTAATGCAGTATCTATCGGGAAAAAGCTTTTTTCACATTTTAAACCTTCAGAAAGACATTCAAATGCAGAAAGTTTAGAGTGGCGTCTCAAATCACTTGATTTGACCGATAAGGATAAGCAGAAATTACAAAAGGAATTGGATGAGAAACAATTTCTGGAGAAAATCGAGAAAGATATCAATCAGAAAAAAAATGAAATGTTTTTTGGGTTAGTCAGCTTTATTCTCGATGAATATCGTAGCCAGATGAATGATGATGTTTTAAAGTTTTATCAGATAATTCAAACTGCGATTCCTGACGATATAAAACATTTAACTGATATTTATATAAAGTGCCACAGTTTCGATGCTGAACATTTTTGGGGTTGGCATTGGTGGATACTTCCTTTAGACGGAGAAGCGCATTTTATTGATTTCAAGGGGAAACTAGATTTTTTATATGCGGTAAAATTATTAAATAGTATTGAAAAAAAATCTGAGCAGGTTATCACGGGTGAAAATCTTCCGTATACAAGAGATTATATTTATTTAGTGGAGAAAGAAGATAGTCCTATACGAAAAAACATCAATGATTTAACAGAAAATCATGAAAAATGGAAAGGTATAGTGTCTCAACAACTAGATAGCGCGAAAAAAAAGGCTCTTTTCGACTTATTTGACAAAGCTAAAGCAAATCAGAAAAAAGAGGAAGAAGATTCACTGATTGAAGCAAAGTTAAGTCAGGCAAAAACACAAGAATTCATCGGTGAATTTAAGAGTGGGTACAACTCAAATGCTGGGATGAATATGCTTTTTCGGAATTATGGTGTTTTTAAAGATGATACTATGAATTCATATGCGGGGGATATTTTGAGTAAGGGATATAACAGGCTGGATGAAAAAGGAGCGTTTTTAGATGAGTGGCATGTTCATTATTCCAGATGGGGGGAGCAATATGGTTCGGGGATAGCTAATTCAGAAAATAGCGACTTGTTTGAAAAAATATGTGAATCATTAAACCCTATCGAAAGGGAGAAAATAAATCTTTTTGATTGTCTGGAAAAAGAAATTGATAATTTAGATGAAAAAAAATATACCGCAAATGTTATTATTAGCTCTTTAGACTTTAGTGATCATCGTTTGCTTTCAGGAGATAAACGATTTGTTCCTCATTGGAATAAGGATTGCCCTGCTAATGCTATTCCCTATTTTCATGGTGTTTTTAAATATAAAAATAGACCAATTCCTGTAATTAGGCTTTATAGACAGAAGAAAAAAGGATTTATAGGGGTATTTGATTTAAAGAAATTCGCAGTTCTTACGCAACTTAATCCTTTAAGTAATAATGAAGATAAAAAGTACCGGGTCGATCAATTTTATATTAATATCATTGATTTGAGCGAGGATGATAATGCCAGAAATGATATCATTCAGAAAAATCCTGACTGGCTTAAAAAATATGAGGATAAAGAGAGATTCTTAAAAACAAAAGTCATTATTAAGACATTTATGAGGCAAGATATGCAAATAGTAGATAAAAAGGCAGCTGTTCTTATAAATATTGGATCAGATAAAAAAAATAATAAATGTCAATGATGAGGTTTATCTTACCTTTTTCCTCCCTCGGCAATCGCAGTCGTCCGGCTTCAATCGCCTTTGGCGATTTCCGCTTCGCCTTTTGTGCGCCAGCTTTTCCCTAAGAGGAAAAAGATACCTTTATCAAATATTCATCAAACACTTCTGTCTTTTTTTCAAAAGGCCAGAACAGTCCGCAACGCCAAAAGACATTCGCCTATGGCGAAAGACTTTTGCCCTGCGGGTTCGCGTTGCTTTGATGAATATTTGGGTTATTTAACGACACGAAATCTCGTTGACTTATAAGTCTAATTGATATAAAATGCAAAATATGCAAATAGTAAAACAATTAGAAACATATAGGCTGGAAAAAAGGCTTTCTCTGCAAAAGATTGCGGAGGATTTAGAAGTATCTTTTTCTACTGTTAGTCGATGGTTTAGTGGTAAGACGAAGCCAAGTAAGATACAACAGTATCATATTGAAAAATTTTTAAATAAAAAGATGAAGCTATAATTAAGAGAAGCCATAACATGAAAAAGAAAAAAAAGAAGTTAAAAAACTATAAATCTATAAGGAGTAAGTCAAAGCGTTTTACCGCAGCTGATATTCAAAATATTAGGACGCTTTCTGAAGCAATCGCTAAGATAATTCCATACTCCGGCTTTAGAGGAAACTTTAATCTTAAAAGAATAGCAAAAGATAATGGATTAAATAAATTTTTGCCAAAAGACGAAAGTAATAAGAAAGAAAGCATTGTCGAATTTATCAAAAAACTACATAAAGATCGACCACGAACTTTAAAGAAAATTATTAGAGAAATATTGCCTAAAGCTATAGAGCGGCGCCATAAACAAGGTAATCCTATATTGGCACCCGAGGCACAAAATTTATCTAATCAGTTATTAAAAATCGGTATCGATTTAAAAAAAGAAATAAAAGAGCTCAATTTGCCTCGGTCACGCCCTTCAATTACTCCACCTCCATATGAAATGCAGCAGATTATCAAAAAATTTTCCTTGCACCCACTTTTAGTGCCAGATTGTTTGGAGCTATTTCTAGATGGCCATATAAACGAATCAATCCGTAAAGCATTGGAGAAATTCGAAGTTCATATTCAGAAAAAGTCGGGCAATACCGTTATCGGAAAGGATTTGATGGCACAGACATTTTGTTTAAAAAAGCAAGTTGT
The DNA here is from genome assembly GCA_021734835.1 of Candidatus Cloacimonadota bacterium. GTDB lineage: Bacteria > Cloacimonadota > Cloacimonadia > Cloacimonadales > TCS61 > Tenebribacter. The sequence goes on from JAIPIH010000036.1 coordinate 6,730, forward strand.
CAAACTTAATGCGTTGTGTACTAAATCTGAAAAAAACGAGCAAGAGGGTTTTATGTATATAGCCATGGGTATAATGCAATGGTGGCGTAATACCTTAAGTCATGGCGATACAAAACAAATATCTCATCACGAAGCAATAGGAAGACTGTTTTTAATAAGCAATCTCTTACATCGTTTGGAAAGTTGTATACAGGAAAAATATTAAAAGGGGAGGTTTGTAGCCTTATGACTATTGAAAAAAAATTAACTGAAGAACTTCAGAAATCTCAAATAAAAGATACACAAGCATGGTTTAAAAAATTGATCCAAAAAGACCAATATGTGGGAGAACTTTATTCTATAAATTATGAAGATGCAAAAATACAGATACATGATAATGAGCGGAAAAAAGTAGGGGGTATTCCCAGCTTAAGTTTTCTTATTGCTACACGGGTTGATCCAGATAAGTCCGATATTGATTTTAAAACAGAAGATTCTTCATTTATTTTACTAAGAGTAATGGATGCTGCCCAGTTACCAAACAGTTCGGAGGCAGAAAGAATAAGGGTTGAAACGGCTCAACGAGTTAGCGGAGAAACCGATACGCATTGGGATGGTGAAGGTATAATGGATACAAAAACACGCGTCTATTTGGGGTATGCGGGGGTGCAATGTAGAATTATTGGCACATTTTATTTAGATGCTGTAAACGATGAGCAAAATGCCAAGTTACATCTAATGTTCGGGAGTGATATTTCTAATTTTTATCCCAATAGAGGATTAAAGGTTTATAAGCCGAATGCTGATGCTTTAGAGTTGATTGTAAATTATACAGACCCAATGAATAAACAAGAACATCTTGAAAAATACGGAACATCTGAAAATGTAAAACTTGGTTTTATTCGTTACGCCTCAACAAATAGGAAATTCCAAGACATAGATGATGTTCCGGTTTATATATATCCGGCAGATTTACTTTCTCAGAAATCGGCACTGTTTGGGATGACTAGGACAGGTAAGTCTAATACCACGAAGATTATTGCAAAGTCTGTTTATGAACTAAGATATCCCCCTAAACCTGAAGATAAAGGACTAAGAATTGGTCAAATCATTTTTGATCCAAATGGGGAGTATGCTAATGAGAATGTTCAAGATGCTGATGGGTCGAATAATCCTAACGCTTTAAAGAATATCTGGGAAATTCGTGAAGGAAAGAATAAAGCAGATGAGGTTGTTACTTATGGTATAACTTCTCATCCCAACGATCCGGATCGAAACTTAATGCTTATTAATTTTTATTTGGAAGAGAATTTACAAATTGGCAAAGAGATTATCGATAATTCTTTCAAGAAAGGAGAATCTAAATTTATTGAAAATTTTAAACAGGTTGAATTCGTAGCTCCCGAAGTAACAGATAGAAGTGCAATGACACGTTATAATAGGAGAGTCCTTGCGTATCGAGCATTATTAGCGAAAGCGGGTTTTCCTGTACCGGCAAATCTAAACGTTACTACAACTGGGCTTTTTTGTAATGAATTAATTAATGGGCGTCCAACTGCGAGAGATGCAAGTACGAGGTTTAATGGGATGATCGCTGTTCAAAGTGATCCTGATAATGCCGAAAGATTTGCTTCAGCTGCAAGGGTTTTTCAAACAAGAAATCCTTCTTTGCCTAGTTTAGCGACTGCTTTTGCTACGTTATTTGATTATATGAAGACAACAGAATATAAATCATTTGAAAGATGGTATGTTGATGATAGACCCAATTCTTCCGGTGATAATTGGGCTGATGAAAACTTTGTGAAGATTCTTGAAATGATTTATAGGAGTAATGGGCCTAAGCAGATAGCTAAGGTAATAGATAATCATTCACCTACTAGGAGCTCAGATTATGCAGAAGATATCTATAATGATTTGAAAAATGGGAAATTGGTAATTATTGATCAATCTAGCGGTGAGCCTGAAATTAACCAAGCCACCGCTGAGCGAGTTATGTGGCATATTTTTCGGGAGAATCAAAGATTATTTCGGGAGGGAGAAACACCAACAGAGATTATAATTTATATTGAAGAAGCGCACAATCTTTTGCCAAGTGGTAGCGATCTTGACTTGAAAGATATTTGGGTTAGGACTGCAAAAGAAGGGGCGAAGTATCATCTTGGAATGGTTTATGCTACCCAGGAAGTAAGTAGTATTCAGAAGAACATTTTGAAAAATACAGCTAATTGGTTTATTGCTCATTTGAATAATACTGATGAAACTAAAGAACTCTGCAAATATTACGATTTTGCCGATTTTGAACCATCAATAAGGCGAGCGCAAGACAAGGGATTCTTAAGAGTTAAGACATTGAGCAATCCATTTGTTATACCTATCCAAGTCGTTAAATTCGATGTAACCGCACAATGAGGTAATATATGGGATTTGAGAAAGAATTTGCTAGTTATGAACCGTTGCGTAGAATTCTTGACAGCCAAAAGGTCAAGATGCTGCAGGATAGGCTAAGAATAAAGAAAAAAGAGATGCAAGCCGGCGGAAAAGAAAAATTTAAAAATAAAATCGTTAAAAAAAATGACTTTAAAAGCAATTTTATTCCTGATTACATTATTGCTATTGATGGTAGTTATCAGCCAGCAAAAGCAGAGAATGGATTTCCCGGTGCAGAATTTGGTTATATAACTATTTCTGCAGTTCTGATAGTTGAGAAATCTGTTTTGGAATTTGCCAAACAAGAATTTATTGATCCGAAAAAATTTAGAGAAACCGAAAAAGCATCGACTATTGACACAGTGATTCCTGGTTGTAATGTCATTGTTGATGCTGAGAAATCCGCCAAAGAATCCATGCGGAGAATTTTATTTGAAGAACTCCAAAATACAAGCGCATTCGAAGAAGGCGAAACTCTACTGGAAACCTATGAGCATCTATTTAAGATAAAACTCGAAAAAGATAAAGAGGCAGGGGAGAGGAGAAAACCGAGGAGCCCTATTGATGGGGTTGACCAAGAAATGACCTATAATTTTGGTCAATATAAATGTCCTCATAGTGGAGAGTCTTTATTCTCAACAGATGCAATGCGTTTGCATGAATTAATGAATTATGGTGGTTCAAATGGTGAAATGTATGGGCAAGTGATGCAAATGTTTGAGAAGCTTTGGCTTGTGCATATTTTAAGATCATTTGAGAAAAAAGATTGGTTGAATCTTCTAGACCGAGTTGCCTTTGTTCTTGATGGGCCTTTAGCCTGTTTTAGTACTTGGTCTTGGATAAATAAATCAATAGTTACTGAATTATCCCGAATAAATGAACTTCAAAAAGAAAAAACAAGAAAAGACCTTTTAATCTTTGGCGTCGAAAAATCAGGAACTTTTTATAATCATTTTGAAGAAGTTGACACTACAGTCGATGGGGTGTCTGGTTGTTTCCCAAACCAATCAGCTTTCTTACTTTCAGATGAATACATTAAGAAAAATATTATTTTTTCTGAAAGTGATAAGATCTATGGCCAGGATACTTATTTTGGAAGAAAATTATTTTATAAAACGAAAACAGGATATAGAATTATCCCTGTAGTTGCTTTTTTTAATGAGTATCAACAAAACCTGGAGACAGCGAATTCGAATCAATTTCCTCGATTAGGGGATTTGATGAATATGTTAGATGAATTAGTTTCCAGCCGATACCCCAACTCAGTTTCACCTCTTGTTTCAGCTCATGCAGAAGCGGCTATACCGTTGAATCTCGGAAAACGTATATTTGATGATATTGCCAGAGAAATAAGGGATAAATCTTATAAGAAATGAAGACGAAAATAGAAGATATAATAAAAGGGTTTAAGACACCTGAATCTAGATGGGCAAGATTTGGTCCTTATTATGCTATGTTTCCTTTAGATTTTGCTTTTGAAGTAGTTGAGAAATATTCTCGTCAGGGTGATTTTATTATTGATCCTTTTGCTGGTAGAGGTTCTAGTATTTATGCTGGGAGTGTTTTGGGGAGGCACAGCTTAGGCATTGAAATTAATCCTGTAGGATGGCTTTACGGATCAGTAAAACTTAAACCTGCAGATGAAAATAAAGTGATTGATCGTGTGTTAGAGGTATATTCTAGGAGAAATTACTATAATCGAAAAATTGATAAAATGCCATTATTTTACCGCATGTGTTATTGTGATGAAGTTTTAAAATTTCTTTTGTCAGCGCGGCATCATTTAAATTGGCAGACGAGTAATGTCGATGCCACATTAATGTCCATTCTGTTAGTTTATTTGCATGGCAAATTGGGGGAAGGACTATCGAACCAAATGCGAATGAGTAAAGCTATGGGGATGAAATACTCAGTCGAATGGTGGAAGAAGGAGAAACTAATTTCTCCTCCTGAAATTAATCCTGCTGAGTTTATAATAAAAAAAATAAGTTGGCGATACAAAAAAGGCAAGCCAGAGGGATGTGATAGTAGTATAATTTTTGGAGATAGTACAGTTGAGTTGGAAAAAATTGTGCCAAAAGCGCAAAAATCGGGAATTCGCTTCTCACTTCTTTTTACTTCTCCCCCGTATTGTTCGGTAACAGATTATTACGCTGATCAGTGGTTGCGCCTTTGGCTGCTAGGGGGTTTAGAAATTCCTAAGTCAAGACAACATAAACATAAAGGGCGCTTTGTTTCAAAAGATGATTATAAAGGTCTTTTAGATGCAGTTTTTTGTAATTGTGCTAATTTGATGGCTAAGAATAGTACAATTTATGTGCGTACAGATAGAAGAGATTTTACATTTAATTCAACATTGGAAATTCTTAAGAAGTATTTCCCAAAACATAAAACGAAAGTTGTAGAAAGGCTTTTTTCTAAGCGAACACAAACAGAGCTGCACGGAAATAAATCCTCAGAAACAGGGGAGATAGATATAATAATGATACGGTAAGGATATGGTATAATCTAATTCCCTCCCTCGGCAATCGCAGTCGTCCGGCTTCATCCCGATAAATCGGTATTTCGCATCGTCCTTTGTGCGCTTGCCTGCACCCTCCTTGAAAAAGGAATAATGAAAACCTAAATTTTTCGCCGCCGCCATCAAAAATATATTTTTCTATTATAAAAAATTTTGTTTTACCCTAAAAGCCCGACGAAAGCGGGTGCCTGAGGAAGGGGATCATAACCACGCTACGATTACACAACAATGGTGGTTTTGCAGGC
>JAIPIH010000037.1 GCA_021734835.1 Candidatus Cloacimonadota bacterium
CATTACTAACAAGTAAAGCTGATTTCGTGATTTCAATTTTAAATTCACCATATCACATCTCTACATTAAACATACCAAAAGCCGAAATTCTATTAACTAAATATTAATAGGTAATACCAAAAGAGTAAAATATGTAAGATGTTGTAAAAGTACAACATTAAGAGGAAAGTTATGTTGTATTTCTGCAACATGGAAAGGAAAACTGACTTAAAATATCAAATAATGAGTAGTTTTTGATTGTGGAATACTATTTGAGGTAAGTGCTAATAGCTCCAAAGGGCGACTCTCCTATTCAGGCGGCTGGCTATGAGCAGTCGCCTTTTTTATCAAATCCTAATCATAATCACAGACTTCAATCCAAGATATTATTTATTGGCCCTAATCTGACACAAAAAGCTACAGCTCCGTTATCTAAAAATTGATAAATAATAATAGAAATATAAAAATACAGAAAACAAATATTGCGAAAGCACAACATATAAAGAAGCCGACGTTGTAAAAGTACAACATATAATAATATGAGTATGTAGAATTAAGTTGGCTAAATGCTAGTAAATACAATGGGAGTTATTATAGTGAAAGTATTGGTACAGATATTGTTGTAAAAATAAAGTAAATATTTTGAGGGAGATATGAAGGCATTTGGATATTTAATTTTAATACTACTTGTTGGGTGTGGTTCATCAACAACTATTGGGCGACTTGACACTAAGCAAACTACTGATGTTAGTGGTCGATGGAATGATTCAGACTCCCGCCTAGTGGCTGAAGCGATGGTTAAGGATCTGATAAATAAGAATTGGCTTCGAGATTATGAATTAGAGAAAAATAAAAAACCTGTAGTGATAGTCGGTCGGATACGCAATCTTTCTTCGGAACATATAGCAATGAATACATTCGTAAATGATATGGCTCGCGAGTTGATTAACGGAGGTAAGGTTGTGTTTGTTGCTGACAAAGAAGAAAGAAAAGAAATACGAAATGAGAGGATGGAACAGCAAAGTTATTCATCCGTTGAGACTACAAAGGAATTGGCTGAAGAAACAGGTGCTGATTTTATTTTACAAGGCTCATTAACCTCAATTACCGATGCGATAGAGGGGCAAGCTACTAAATATTATCAAGTTGATCTTGAGTTGATTAACATTGGAAATAATCAAAAAGTATGGATAGGAAGTCACAAAATAAAGAAAATGGTTGAAAGGAGTAGTTACAAATGGTAAATGTAATACAGTTATCAACAAAAGGACTCTTTTTTATTTATTTAATTCAATTGTTTATTGGGTGTGCTAGTCTAAAAACGAATACAGAAAAATATCGAGAAATAGATAAACTTGTAGAATCTGAGAGATACTCTGCTGCAATTCATGAGATAGAAATGAAAAAAGACGATTATTATGATGACAAAGACATATTGCTTTATTATCTCGATATGGGAGTGCTTCACCATTATGCGGGAAACTACAAAGAAAGTAATAAATATTTAGAGCGTGCAAATCAGTCTATTGAAGCTCTCTTTACACAAAGCATTTCCAAAGGTGCTTCCTCAGTGCTGCTCAACGAGAACGTTCTCGATTATTCAGGTGAGGACTATGAAAATCTATATATAAATATATTTCGTGCCATGAATTATTATAAACTTAATGATATTGATGCTGCTTTAGTTGAGATACGGGCAATGCATGAAAAATTAGATGTCATAAATGATAATTACGCTGATCTAATTGATTCAATGAATAAATCCGATACCACTTCAATTGACTATTCTCTTCCCGAACTTGAATTTAAGGACTCTGCTTTTGGCCGATATTTTTCATCCATTTTGTTTGAAAGGCTAGGTTTTGAAGACGATGCAAGAATTGACCTTGAGAAAGCCATTGATTTGTGCAAGGAGCAAAAAGTGATCTATAATTTCCCAATACCATCATTCGAGTTTACAAGCGCGAAGATGAACAGCACCTGTATTGATTTAATAGTCTGTTTAGGAAGAGCTCCATTGAAGGAACCTAAAGAGTACTATATATCAACCACAAACAATTATTTAATAATTAAAGAAGTTAAAGGAAATAGCAGCGTAAAAGTTGAAGAAATATTTTGGCCAAAGATCAAACCCAATCTGAATTTTAAATTTGCCGTCCCAATATTAATTTCCCAAGGTAGCTCAGTTCATAAAATCAAAATTTTTGACAAAAATGAATTTCTGGGAGAACTTAAAAAATTCGAATCAATTAATAATATCGCAGAAGAAACCTTTGAACGTAAGAAGAAAATAATATATCTAAAAGCCATTGTTAGGACTATAGTAAAAGGACTACTTGTTGAGGCAGCGAATAGAGAACTTGATAAACAAACGGGTGGAGGATTATTAGGTTCGCTTACTCGAAGTATCTCATCGAAATTAATGAATTATACTGAAAATGCCGATCTCCGTACTTCGCGTTACTACCCCGGTGAAATTTGGGTGGGGAAGGTCTTGATTCCACCTAAGAAACAAACATTGGAAATCAAATATTATAATACCTCGAATATTCAGATGGGTACAGATAGTGTTAATGTAAATACTATAGATAGAAATGATCTAGTTATTCTTAATCATACATGGTAGAATCATGAAGTTTCCGACATTGCTTATAATATTCATTTGTTCAAAAATCATATTTGCACAGGTCCCATCATGGTATTTATCACCAGAAGAATACTTCCCCTCAACAAAGTATTTAATGGCCACTGGTGAAGGGGAATCTGAAGATATCGCTTATAAGGATGCGCTTTCAAAACTATCTTCAAGATTTAGTGTTGAAGTGAAATCAAACAAAATATTAAGAGAAAACTATGAAGAGTCAAAAGATAGGCAAGACTATAACTCGAATATCGAAAGGAATATTAAAACAGAAACAAGTAACAGCTTCGAAAATATACAAATATTAAAAAGAGAAATCATGTCGGGTAAATTTTATTTATTGATTGGACTCGATATTTTCTCCGCTTCAACTCAATTAGAGGACAGCATTAAATCGAATGAATCACAAATTTTTGCCTATCAATCAGATTTGGAAATATCAAAATATAAATTAGAAAGGCTACGAATTTATAAAAATATTTCGGAGTTAATTCAGAAAAATAAAAACAACTATAAATTATTATTAGTCTTATCTGGAAATTCTGCATTGATGAGTATAAACTCGGAATTATATAATCAACTAATGTCAGACTATGGTAAAGAAAAGAATAAAACATCGTTCAAAATAGAGTTTTTAGATAATTACAACTCTGCTATCTATTCAAATATATTAGCACAATTCATTAAACAAGGATTCACGTACGATGCACATAAACCTCATTTTACTATTATGATACGAATTTCTTATGATGAGCAAGACATAGGTAGATCCGACATCACAACTATGGCATGGTTTTTTGATATTGATATATATGATCAGAATAATCAAATATTTCAATCGGAAAATATGGCCGGTAGAAAATCTGGATTGAACAAAAAGACAACGATCAAGAAAATTGAAACAGAATTGTCGAACAAAAAACTAATTAATTTATTGTGAAAGAAAGGAGAAAATATCATGAAAATTAAAAATCTAATAATATTGTTGATTATCACTGGAAGTTCGCTACTTCTCTCTCAAGGCAAGAATCAGTTTATAGGGGTTGGTTACGGAACCTTTTCATGGGGAGACTCAGACTTAGCTCAATATACGGAAAGTCCGGCTCCATTAGTGTTTGAATACAGCAATATGACATCTGAATATTTTGGAGCTCGGATATCCGTTTGGACCATGAGTAGTAACTGGGATTATAACTTGGGTGATATGTCTCAATTAGGTGCTTCGATAGATCTATTGGCAAAATATCCAATACATCTTGAAAGCTTAATCCCGGCTATTTATGGAGGCGCAGGACTAGTATATCAAACCACTAAAGTTGAAACAAATGCAAGTACCTTTGGCTCATTTGAAGCTGCTGAGCATAAAGGATATGGTATTACATATTTCTTTGGGGCAGAATTAATTATTGCTGGAACTGTTGGGATATACAGTGAGTTTAGAGGAATTAGTTCTAAGGTGGAAGATTTAGATTTCAGTAGTTCCGGTGTAGTAATTGGTGCAAAAGTGGTTGGAAATAATATAGGAGAAAGAGAATGTTACACATGAAAAGGATATTTGGTTTACTGATTTTGAGCTTATTACTCATTAATTGTGGTGATGATGGACAAGATGGGAAAGCATTTCTGTCGTTTGATTGGGTATATGCCCCTGCCTGGTTTAGTGATGACTGTCCAGCAACACCATCAACTATTCGCAAGAATAGTGATTATCAGGTCGACGCAGGTAGTTACTCCATGATGTATGAATCATGGGATGGAAGCGTTTGGTCCTTTAATTATTCAATAAGTATTAATAGTGGAACGGAAGGTTCGTTCCCTTTTCAGAGTGGAGAGGACGGTGAAAATAAATACTATGAAATAAATCTTTATTCCTCCGGACCAACCATGTATGGTTCCATTGCATTATTACAAGATGAAACTGCGCTCTTAAAAACTCATAATGAAACAAGAGAAAATGGACTTATTTTTGAGCAAACAATCGATAAAAATGATTATAAATTTGATTTTATAAAATCAGAATATAAAGATATTGGTAATTCAACAATCATTTTGGATATATATAAAGGTAAAATAAAATGAAAAGTCTAAAGAAAATCACGTTGCTATTTCTCTCAGCATTACTTTTTGCTTGCTCTGCGTCACAACCGAGCAAAAAAATTGAAGACAGTTCGGAATGGAATTCTGTGCAAGACCCTATGTCAGGATTAAAAACACATGTGGCTAATTTAATTGAATCTGGTTCCGTGGCAGCATACGGAGAAGGGCGTTCGTATAGAAGAGATCTGGCTTATGAGAAAGCTAAATCAAACGCACTAGGATCGTTAGCTGAAATATTTGAACAGAAGGTCCAGAGACTTAGGAAAAATTTTCAAGAAGAAGTTGGTCAGGATAGAGAGTCAGAGATAAACGAGATGTTCACACAAGTAACAAAAACGACAACAAATAAGGTTTTAACAGGTGCACACCCCGTTAAAGATAACCTTATGCAAAATGATGAAGGGGAATATTTAAGTGGAGTAGTGATGGCAATTACACCAAAAAGTGTAAATACTTCAATCATTGATGCCATGCAAAAAGGAAGTCCCGAACTTTATCAGAGGTTCCGAGCATCTCAAGGTTTCGAAGAACTAGAGAAGGAGATGGAAAATTATGAGAATTAGACAGATATATATAGTTCTATGTGTAGTATTTATTACGAGTTGTGGATCTCTAAAACTCATTTACAAAAATTCAGAGGCTACAAAAAATCTTGCGATAGAAATAAATGAAATGCTTGTGAGGGATTATCCTGGCGATTATTGGAAAAAGCACGGATTAGAGGCATATGCTGCCAATAATGGAATTATAATAAATATTCAAACATTATTAGAAGCAAAGGAAAAATCAAAATTTGAAAATATTTGTAAAGAAATTAATTCTAAAATTATTAAGTCAACAAAAAGTAAATGCTCTGAATGGAATGATGTAGAATTTTTCTTTTATAGGATAAGTAGTAATATATTTTATTTCCATGAGGGAAGAGAATTGACTAATATTTGTAATTCTGATGGCGAAATGAAAGATAGAGGTTTCGAAGATTTGCCAGAACATGTTTATACTGCATGGAGAGTTGTCTCTACTGCATCAAACTACAAGCTTCATTGGGGGGGATAGGGCTGACCCGAAATCTAACTATTTGGAGCCCAATTGAAAAATAATAAAATATTAGCTTTAAGGATAATACTATGAAATTATTAGTGAAAACATCTGAGATTTATAATGTCAATTATAAAGATAGTTACTCTTACAAAATAGTTGATTATGTCGGCATCGATGCCATTCCAAGCATATTAGTTGAAGGGAAATGGATTAAAGGATATTTAACTGAACAATTGCTTTCATACATAATTTTGAGTGAAATCAAAGAAAAACATGAAATAGACTAAATATGATAAACTTCTTGAATATATTGCTCATCATTTTATTTATAAATAATGTTCTCCTTGCGCAAAAAGATTATGAAAAATGGTTAACGAAGGATCGAACTCAGTTTGAAAAATATATGGAAGAACAAGATAAGAAATTCATTGAATTTCTTAATAAAGAATGGAAGCCATTCTTATTGAATGACGGTAATGTTTTGGATGAGAAACCCAAAATCAAGGCCCCTCCAATAAAAAAGAAGCAACAACTTCAAAAATCAAAGAAAACCATAAAACTGGAGAATATTAACAAAGATTCTGATGAAAAAGATAATCCAAATGATTTGTTGTCTATTCCTGTAAAAGTCAATTTACCCAAAAACAGTATAGAGGAAGCGTCTGATTTACCAAGAATAAAACCAGCTCAAACAACACTGATAACTCGCGAATTTAATTATTTGAGTGAACTGATCAGAATAAAAGAAAATAATGATTTATGGCCAGAAATTAAACATCCGATAGATAAGCAAGTGATTGCAGAATTTTGGCAGTCAATTAGTTCAAAAGATTATAAAACTGTTTTAGATTTATTAAATGCAGAAAAGGTGCAGAAGCATCTCAATGATTGGGGATATATTCAATTACTAAGAGAGTTAGCAAAAACGGTTTATCCTACCTCTCCTGACAAACAATACCTAGCAATATGGTTTTTAACAGTTAAGTCAGGGTATAAAACACAAATAGGATTTAAAGGCGATAATTTAAGATTATTTCTAGTATCTGATAAAGATTTGTATGGTATTTCCTACATCAGAACAACATCATCCAACGAAAAAAAATACATAATTAATTTTGATGATTTATATAAACATGAGGCAGGGGGGATTTCTACATATTCGGATGAATATCCTGAAAAGCTGCATTCTGTAGATTTAAGAATTACGGTCGAACCAAAACTTACTGAGAATCGAGTAACTCAAAATTTGATATTTAATTATGAAGGTAAAACCTATACTTTTTCTCCGAAAATAAATAAAAATGTAGTAGAATATTATAAAACCTATCCTCATACAAACTATGATGTCTATTTTAATGCAAAAGTAGATATTGATTTACGAGAGACACTTTTAAAACCGTTTTCAGAAATTATTAAAGGGAAATCTGAGCATGAAGCGGTTAATATGATGCTACGTTTTGTTCAAACTGCCTTTCCATATAAGCTGGATAAAGATAATTTTGGACGAGAAAAAGTGTTATTTCCTGAGGAAACCATAAATTATCGTTATTCGGACTGCGAAGACCGATCGATTCTTTTTGCATATATGGTGTCTAACTTAACTGAGTTGGATATTGTTGGGGTGGATTATCCTGGACACGTCTGCACTGCGATTGCCTTTTCAAATGAGCTTGATGGGAAATTTATAAAACATAACGGGATGAAATATTACATTTGCGACCCAACATATATAAATGCAAATATCGGTGAAAGTATGCCCGAATTTGTTGAGGCACCGATAGAAAATGTTATTGTAATAAGAGGAGGAATCCGATGAAAAGATTTGGTCTAATTTTCACACTCTTTGGTTTGATTAGCTGTGCTACAATATCGAAAACATCATATTCAGATTATGATATATACGAAATGAGTAAATCTTATATTATTAATGGTGATGAGGAAAGTAAATTATATTTACAATTTCAAAAGAAAATATATATAGATAATAGATCATCAAAATACCAGTTGTTCGTAATGCTTTTCTCAAATAAAGAAGTTCTTGGGGATGAACTAAATAGGTCTTTAGAATTTGTTATCGACGATAATAATATGCTAGTTGATTCGGTATTATTTGCTCTGCCAAGTAGTCAGTTAGTCACTAAAAATAGACTGACTGGAGAAATAAAGAAAAGACACGATGATTTTTCTGAGACAATCATGTATCAAGTGGATGATGAATTGGTAGATCATATTATTCAATCAAATGATTCGAAATTAGTCAGAGTTGGGGTTAGAAAAGAAAATTTCCTTTTGAATTCTGATTATAAAGTTGTACTAGAAGAATTAACAATGGCTCCAAATATTAATTAACTACAATGATTGTAATAAATATTGTGAAGATGAAATATTCTTCAAAATTTGCATTGGCGATAATAATAAAGTGTTTTTACACCTATTAACGAAACATCACGAATAAATCTTTCATTCAACGCACCAACAATATTAATAGGGAAATCTTGTGAAAAATTATAATAAAAAAATCTTATCAGTTCTTATTGTATTTGTATTATTAATTTCCTGCAGTAAAAATAATAACCCGGTAGAACCACACCTTCCGGTAGATAAAATTATTGCATCTGGCACAGTCGACTTGCCCTCAGGCACCAATAGCTCAGATTTTAGGGTTAAGTCGGGACTGAATGAAAGTGACTTAAACAACAACGCATATAACATACAATTAAATAAAAATACTGTTCAGATGGTTGGTTTATATAATTTGTCTGATACACCAATATTATTAAATATTACAATCGCAAATACTGAAAATAAAGAAATTACGTTAAATGCAGAAACTACATTGGAGGCATTGATTTTTCTAAATCCCTTAATTTGCTCTAGTGATAAAGATGAAGCCACACAAATATTAAATTCTTTTAAAGCACTATCCTCATTCAATTCTGCCGTAGCAATAATTCAAGGCCAATTGGATAATGGTTCTTTTAGCTTGGATGCTAGTAATGTTATTCTATTTAATGCTATTCAAAATATTTACGAGGATTTCTATGAAAAGTACGAAACGGAATTAACAAAAAAAATATCACATATAAATAAAACAGCAAACATATCTCCGAATCCCGATTTTGAAGTAAATGGCTTGGTGATCGAAAATTATTCCGAAAATAACGGTGATGCTACTTTTAATGTTAGTAATAGATACAAAAGATGGATTTCAGTTTTTGTAGATAAAAGTACGGATGGATCTAGTTTTAATGCTTCTTCAGAATGGGTTGACTTAATACCCTCTCCGAATATTAGTATTTGGAATTTATTTAAACAAGGAATAAATCTACCAGCTGAGAGAAGCAAAGATATAACTACATCAACTCAGGGTTTTCAAAAAATCGCAATCAAATGCTACGGGATGGGAATATTGAACGGTAATTCTACGGATGAAGAGTTAACACGTGCAATACTTCCGGCAGCGATGACCGGTGTTTTTGATCTTGGCATTCCACTTTTTGAGGTTGTTACCGGATTGAAACTATCTGTTGAATTACGGGGTGCTCCCGCAAATCACCCATTTTATAAATTGGTGACGAAAGTTGCTCAAAGTATTGTTACGGATATTGTCAAAAAAGCAAAATTCTATACTTGGTATAGGGAAGGGAATATTGTTAAAATTCTAGCAGAAATATCCAAATCAGTATTTGATACTGTGATAAATGAACCGTCATATGTTGCAGATATTTTAACGCAAACTGTTGGAAGAAGCATTACAAGGTCGGCAGTCAATTCTTGCTTTGGTCCATTCAGAATTATGAATGCAGTTTTCACTGTGGCTAATTTATCTTATACGATTGCGTCAGTATTGTCAACTGAAGCAGTTACTACTTTTATCCTTGAAGATTACAACAATAATATTTATCCTATTACAATCAAAGGCATAGTGAAAGACTTTGAGAACTCAACTGGTATATCAAATGCAACTATAACAGTTTACAATTCATCTGGTAATATATTTAATACTGTATTTACAAGTAATGATGGTTCTTATGAATTTCCATCTAATTATGGAATAGTTAATTTAAGAGTTGTTGCGCACGGGTATAAGGTGGCTAATCAAAATCTTGATATACATGAAGATCTAATCATTCAAAGTCCACCAGTATATTACGCTCCAACAACTTGGTTATCGCCCTACACCAATGAAGTTGGTAATATCGGAGGAACGGTAAAAGATGCAACTAATCTAAATCCCATTTCCAATGTAAATGTTGTTTTAAGATTTGGCGTAAACGATCCGATTCAAGAGATTGTTGACCAGAAGACATCCAGCAGTAATGGTACCTATTCTTTCAGCAATCTAAGTTCCGGCACATACACTGCTTATTTTTCTAAAGAGGATTATATTGACGATTTCTTGGTCGTTACTGTTTTAGGTAATCAATCAACTGGTGGTTTTGATATAAATCTTTCTCCTAATATTTCAACCAATGGAGGTTATAGGGTAATTCTCACATGGGGACAATATCCAACTGACCTTGATTCTCATTTATTTACACCCATAATTTTTGGTAATAATTATCATGTATATTATTCTGATGAAGGAGATTTGTCTAATCCCCCCTATGCAAGCTTAGATGTTGATGATATTACCTCGTATGGTCCTGAAACGGTAACAATAAGTCAAGTATTTAGCGGAATCTATAATTACTCTGTTTATAACTTCAGCAAAGATGCGCATTTAACAAATTCGAGTGCATCAGTAAGTCTATACGGCGAAAATGGATTTATTAGAAGTTGGAGCGTACCATTATCAGGAAATGGTGAGTGGTGGAATGTTTTTGAAATAAATGGTGCAACTGGTCAAATTACTACCATAAATCAAATTATTGATAATGCTCCAGGAAGTAATGTGTCCATATTTAAGGAAGATTTTGATAAAGTTAAATAGATGTTAATATATTCAAATATTTAAAATATAAATAAAATGCGTTCAGCTTTTCTATCCAACCAGAGTCACTCTGTCGCATTTATGTGAGTGTAGTTTTTTACATAAGAGTCTTTGTATTAAGAATGCAGTTAAAAATAAGTTTTAATTAATACTTTTCATTTAGTAACGCTGCTGTCTATGAGCAGTCGCCTTTTTTATCAAATCCTTATCATAATCGTTATCGACTTAAAGCTATCTCAGCAAACTGCCAACGAGAAAAAGAATACCGTTTTCCCATCTTCAATTTTAAGCTCTAGTTTTGTGTTGTGATCTTCCAGAATCTTTTTGGCGATTGCCAAACCCATTCCCGTTCCGTGTTTCTTTGTGGTAAAGTAAGGATCAAAGATTCGGTGTAAGTTTTCTTTGTCGATAGTTTCACCATCATTACTTACGCTTATTATTGCCTTATTCTCGGATTTGTTTATTGTAACTGAAATCGCGCCTCTCGCCGATATCGCGTCAATAGCGTTTTCAACCAAAACGTGCATAACTTCCAGAAATTCTGAATAATCCACTTCTACTTTTGTCGCAGGGTCATCGATTTTGTAGTTAAT
>JAIPIH010000038.1 GCA_021734835.1 Candidatus Cloacimonadota bacterium
GGCAAATCCATTTGTGGGATTGGCATACGGAATAATCCTAACAATTGTTTTCGCTTTTTTACTGGGAGTTATTATTGAATGGTTGGTTTATAAACCGCTCTTTAATAAATCAGGCAGCGAAAATATTGCTCTGATAAGTTCTCTCGGAGTTTACGTCATAATAATTAATATTATTGCATTACTTTTTGGCACTGAGACCAAAATCCTCGACAACAGTATCCGTAAAAGTTTAACTTTGGGTGAAATCATCATCACCAAACCTCAATTGTGGCAATTCTCTTTCTCACTCCCTCTAATCGCTTTGTTTTTGATGTTCATTAAAGTTACCAGATACGGACTGAAAATAAGAGCCATCTCCGACAACCCCCTTTTAGCAAGAGTAATGGGAATTAATACTCAGAGAATCCGTTACATCGTTTTTGGGATAGGTTCTGTAATGTCGGTTTCTGCTGCACTTTTAAAGGGATTCGATACAGGTATTGACCCCTATTCTGGAATGGCAATTACACTTAGTGCTGCGGTGGTGGTAATTATTGGCGGGACAGATTCTTTGTATGGCACAATATTCGCCTCGATAATGCTTGCAATAATTCAGAATTTTACGGAGTTCTTTCTCTCAGCCCAATGGAGAGATACAGTCACCTTTACAATTCTTATCCTCGTGATGTTGTGGCGCACCGAAGGTATCTTACAATTCCGCCTAAGAGTTGATGAGAAATGAACTATGTCATTAACATATTAATAATTCTACAGATTTACATCATACTGGCTTTGTCCCTGAATCTAAAAACAGGTTTTACCGGATTACTTTCATTATGCCAGGCAGCTTTCTATGGCACTGGCGCATACCTTACCTCCATATTAATGGTTGACATAGGTCTGAACTTTTTTACGGCTCTGTTTTTTGCGATTATTATTAACATTACTCTGAATGCCTCTATTACCACCTGGTCTGCCGGCAGGTTGAGGAATCTTTACTTTACACTTGGGACCATAGCATTACAAATCGTATTTTTTGGAGTGATCTATAATTGGCAAGCTCTCACACGTGGTCCTTTCGGAATACCGGGAATTCCAAAACCCGAATTAGCAGGATTGATTTTTAATACCCCATTGAAGTTTTTTATTTTGACATTGTTTTTTACTGCCTCCGCTATTTTGTTCTTTTACTGGTTCGCTAAAACACCATTATGTAAATTACTGGAATGTACACGGGATGATGAAGTCTGGCTTACTGTTTTAGGCAAACGCCCTGCCTATTACAAATTCGTTAGCATTTCCATTACAGTGGTGTTTGCCACCATTGCAGGGGCACTGTATGCAACTTTCACGAGCTACATCGACCCTACGAGCTTCACATTGGATGAAAGTATTCTTGTCCTTACTATTATTCTTGTTGGCGGCACAGGTAATATCATGGGTCCCGTTTCCGGTGCATTGATCTATGTGCTGTTGCCCGAGGCGCTTCGCTTTGTCAACATGCCAGATTCTATTGCTGCCAATGCCCGAATGATTATCTATGCACTTATTCTGATTTTTATTGTCCGGTTAAAGCCCAACGGCTTATTTGGTAAATTTGAAATTCGCGGATAATGGAAGAACTATTAATCATAAGAGACTTAAACAAACACTATGATGGCATAATTGCCGTGGATAAGGTCAATTTCACCATAATGCCGGGTACCATTACAGGTATTTATGGTGATAACGGCGCTGGCAAGACTACGTTATTCAACATTATCAGCGGTTTTGAAAAGGCTGATATGGGCAATATTGTATTTGAAGGAGAAGATATCACTCGAAAAAGTGTTATTTACAGATCAAGAAAAGGTATCGGAAGGTTATTCCAGATACCCCGTATTTTCAGTGATGTTTCGGTGCTAGGTAATTTACTGGCTGCAGGGAACAACCATGAAGCAAAATATTTGCACAACTACGTGCTCAAACCCGCTGCTATCCGGCAAAATATATTAAAGGATCGCGATAAAGCAAAAAATATACTTAAAGAATTTAATTTGACCAGCAAGGCCGGATTAAAGGCTTTTGAACTTAGTGTTGGTGAAAAAAGGCTGCTATCGCTATGTTCACTCTTAATGAATGAGGCAAAGTTATTATTGTTAGACGAACCTTTCGCCGGGATAAATGAAATTGCCGCACTGCAGATACAAAATTATCTTATTTCCTTAAAAAGCAGAGGCATGACATTAGTGATGATTGAACATGACAAAACGAAACTGTTTGAATTAGCTGATTCTGTTTATGAGATGAAACAAGGAAGTCTATTGAAAAAAACGAGCACAAGTCATGCAAATTACTAAGTCAAATATAGTTTTAGAAATCCAAAACCTCTCCTGTGGCTATGGAGGTAAACCGGTGGTTGAAAATTTTAGCCTGCAGGTGGAGAAAGGAGATTGCATAGCTATTACTGGTCCAAACGGTTCCGGTAAGAGTACTTTGTTAAAAGCTATTTATCAGCTCTGCGTTATTAATTCAGGCAAAATAATTTATAAAGGGCAATCTCTGAATGGCAGAACTGCTGAACAGGTGAAGAAAATGGGGATTTCCTACTTCATGCAGAAGAATGCTATTTTTAATAAGTTATCTGTAAAAGAAAATCTTGAAATTGCATATCCCGAAAATATTCTGGATAATTTGTTTAAGGAAGAATCAACTTTTACAAATAGCGCAGTTTCAAAGTTTAAACTTTTTTTCTTTAGGTTTTATTCGAAAATCCTTTTTTTTAATCTTCGAGTTGACCTGAGTAGGCGAGTCAAAAAATACGTTGAAATACTTTGGACATTCTCAGATTTTTATAAATGGACAGACACTAAGAAAGCAGGCTTGCTAAGTGTCGGGCAACGTCAGCAATTAGCTCTTGCTATGCTTTATGCTCAGGAAGCAGATCTTTGGTTGCTTGATGAACCTACTGCGGGCCTGGATGCAGATAAATCTGAGATTTTCGTGCAGATGTTATTAAAACACTCATGGAAAACTTCAGATAACCCAAAGACTATTATCTTTGTTGAGCATAAAAATGAAATTATAAATAAATTGGCGAATAAAATAATTAATTTTAAGGGTGAATAAAATGAAAAGAGCAATGAAACACATCGTCCTATTATTTTTTGTACTTTTTTTATTTACGGATTGTAATAATGTAAATAAAGGCAAAGAAGTAATAAAAATTGGGGCCACTCTGGACTTTACGGGTCCAAATGCTGTATATGGAATTCAAGTAAAAGAAGGTATTGACCTTGCAGTGGATTTCATTAACGATACTCTAAAATATGGAAATAATGTTATCGAGGTGGATTATTTAGATTCAAAGAGTAACAGCAAAGAAGCCATCAACAATGCCAATAGATTTACCAGTATTGATAAGAAGAAATTTATTATTGGGGAAATCTCATCAAATGCAACAAAATCAATGATACCCGTTATTGAATCAAACAATGCTTTCCTTTTTGCTCCTGCCTCCTCTGGCTCAATACTTGCCGATATTAGTAATAATTTTGCAAGAAATTGGCCATCTGATGATATCGAGGCTGGTTATGCGGCGAAATTTGCATTAAATAATTTTAAAAGTAATAATCCCATTATTATATACGTAAATAGTTATTATGGTATCGGTTTGAAGGATAAATTTAAGAATGTTTATATGCAGAATGGAAAACAAATTATGGACACATTGTCCTTTGAGGTTGATCAAACTGATTTTAAGTCTTTGATTTCGAAAGTTAAAGAAAAAAATCCTGATTGCATTTATTTAGCAGGAAATCCAAAAGAAATGGGAAGATTTATGAAACAATTATCTGAACAAAATTATAGGAACAATATTGTTTCCAATACGGGATTTTTACAAACTGATTGCCTTGGTATTGCGGGCATAGCGGCAAATGGAGTAGTAGTCCCAACCCCAAAATCATCTGATTTAAATCTAAAATTGAATTCCGTAAAACGTTTTCAAAAAATGTTTTATAACACTTATAAAAAGGAGCCTACTCTTGTAAATGCAAATTCTTTTGATGCCATAATATTGATATATGACGCCATACAAAAAGTAGGTCAGGATGCTATTAAAGTAGCTAGGGACATTCGCAACAAAAAGGGATTTGAGGGAGCTTCGGGAATTTCCAACTTTTCAGATGGAGAAATTGAGCTGGAGATTATGTATGTCAGAATAGAAAATCAAAAACCAGTTGAAATAACGGAATAGTATGAATCTTCCCAAAAGAACCAACCTATCAAGGGAGATTATTAAAAGGCAAGATGTTATTGATTTTCTAAATTCAAATAAACCATTAAATTATTTGTTTGATATGCCTTTTAACCTTCCTCTGGCTCGAATAGAATTATACAAGAGGACCTACTTTGGAATCGGAAACACTGAATGTTATAAAATCAACTTGAAAAATAACAATCAGCTCTACTTAAAAATGGAATATCTTAATTCAATGGGCAACACACATTATTCCAGATTTTGGTTGATCTATCTGTTTTTGTGTGAGGCTTTTGGGATAATCAGCCCTAATAAAACCAAAATTCTTGAAGTCACCAGTGGAAGTTCAGGAATTGCATTGGCGAGAGCAGCTAATATATTTCAATATTTCACAACAATTATCGTACCAAACATCCTTCCTCAGACACGTACTTCACCAATGAATAACAAGTATGTTAATGTTATTTCTGTCCCAGGCTATATTCCAGAGTGTATTGACAAACTTAGGGTTTTGAATAAGGAAACAATCTACTTTGCAACAAATCATTCCGAAGAAAAGTCAGACACGATCATAAAAGTCTTTTCAAGAATTGCACATGAAATCATAAATGAACATATTGATCCCGATTATTCCATAATTGCACTTGGTAATGGCACCTCAACACTAGCAATTGCAAAGACTCTAAAGTTGCATAATCCCAATACTCAGGTATGGACATATAAACCTGACTTTGAACGGAAACCTGACGATATAGTATTTGGCTTAATCGTGCCAAATATCGATTTCAGACACTTAAAACCGGCGCTGTCCTATGTGGATAAAGTTTTATTTACAACTGGTGTTGACCTTAGCGAAATTAAAAATTATTTTCAGTTCGATACTGAAATATCGAATCTTGGCTTTTCCTCTCTTTACGGGATTTATTTTGCGATTGATCTAGCTAAATCGGTTCAGGAAAAAAAAATATTAACTTTAGGTTATGACAAAATTGATAGATATTAAAAAAGGTGCCATGGAAAATATTTACCGGTTTTATGAAGACATCCTTTCGAAATTAAAACTTTCTATAATCGGTTATGAACATATTTTAAAGGAGGTTAATGATTTTTTTTATTTGCTCACCTCTTACGCGGATTTTAAAGATAATAAAAACATTAGATTCATTTCATATTCGCTCGCGAAATTAAAGAATGCCAGCAATTGGGAAACCGAGTTATTGTCAAGTGACTTTTTCTTTCATGCTTTTCAAGAAGACCAATGTCTATATGAGTTAAGTTTTTATAATTACCTAAAATCTCAAAAAGGCATAAAATTTAGCACTATAACTTCACTGAGTAATTTATTAGCGACAGACTTAAGTTTTCGAGTTGGTTGCATTGATAGCAATAATAAGAAATTTGAGTATGACGCACAGAATAAATTATTATCCTTTTATATACCAAAGTCGGCAGTCTTTCTCGATGTTTTCTCCGATTCTCATGAAAATTATAAAAAAAATATAGATTCGAAGTCCGTTACAGAATTTTTTGTTGAACAGGATAAAAGTATTTTTAAAAGAAAAAGTCCAAAGAGTGATTCTGAAATAGAGAAGCTAAGTAAAAAATTATATAAAGAAGGATTCAATTTAGTTGGAATTGACTCGCTGGAAGTTTGTCTGATAAACTATTTAACGAATTTCATCGAGGAAAACCCAGAACTTTTTGTCCATTTTGATGATGCTGAAGAAAAGGAAAAACATATCGTTTACTGGGTTTTTCAAATTGTTTCAATTGCTTTTATTGCAAATATTTACAATTGCTGGGTTGAATATTTGCCAGCTATCGTTGGTATTATTAACAGGGAATCTGGTGCCGAGAACGCAGGAACGGCACCAGAAAACGTTAAGACTGAATACAGAAATTTGGGCTCATTTATTGTTGGATATTCAGTAGGTTATGAGTTAACTAAAGACGAAAGAACGATATCTAAGCTAATTTCTGAAAGAGTAAGTTATGCAATAGGAGGAGAGTATTTAAAGAAAATTTTAACAGAAATTGAAGATTTTTCCCTGAATGCGGCTATTTCACGTATTATTTTATCTAATACTGCTCACCACCTCATTAGTCACTGCGCTCCATATTGCACAACCGATAAGGTTATAAAAAGATTAAATTTCACTTCACTTACGGCTGATCAACTTAACTCAGTAATTAAAATGGTTAATCTTTATACGCTTTATGAAAATTCGCGCAACGAATTTGTCGCCGGATTAAATAATAATAATCAACCTGTCGCTTTGCGTTTCTATAAGGACATAATTCAACCACTTGCTGAAAATTGCCTTCTACTGGATACTATTGCGGCAAGCGAGCAAATAACCTGGGGAAAAAAGGAAAATGGGAAAAATATTAATGACATTCAAGGAATAAGTCGTTTAAGGTTTCGGATATTCTACCATTGCAATCTCTTCGGTGAGAATAAATGGGAAAAAGGAAATGCCTGCTCAAAGAGAATTGAAAACAATTCAGTTGAGATATGCACTAAAAATTGTGAAATCAATAATTCAGGTAATGAGATTTATGAAGAAACCTATTTAGAAGCACCTGGTGATTACAGAGAAATGGTTGCTTATTACAAATACTTCAATGAATATAATAGCTCAAATATCCCAAGTAGTATATATTGTATTCATAGTTTACCTTATTTCAGATACTATAATCAGGATTCATTTCATAATGGGAATGTGGAATATACGTGTGAAAATGACATTGAAATTTTGGTTCGTGGTACACAGGGTATGCAATCGATTTATTCAATTCTTGAAAATTTTATTCGTAATACAGCAAAACATGCAAGTAAAAGTGTATTAGAAGACATTTTCCATTTGGATATAATAATAAAACTAAAAAAGGGGGAAACTTCTGATAATATTAATATGGAGCTTATATCCAATATCCCAACGTTTAATAATGTGTGCACAGAGAGTGAATTAAGCGCGAATGAAAATAAAAACACCCCGTATGCAAAAATTTTGTTAGAGTCAACTAAAGGTATTTACCCAACCACAATCCAGCGCGGAATAGCTGACATGAAAATTAACGGTGTGTTTCTTAAAATGCAGGAGATCACACAAAGAAATCTGGAAAAGGCGATAAAAGTGGGATATTACCCTAATAAACAGAATAACAAATACTCCATTGCCTACAGTTTTGTTCTTAAGAGACCACAAAAAATCGCATTTGTCGGCGATTTTAATAAACCCAACAATTACACCACTGATTTCGAAACATTCGGGATAAGAATATTTACTGATTTAAATGATGAACTGTATAGTTTTAAATTTGTTGTTTTCACAAGCGAATTTTTTAAAATAAGGAAGGATACTATTCTTGCTTCCGGAGACGGTGTAATGAATGAATGGTTATACCGCCTGCCCAGAAGAGTAATAATATTTGGCGATGATGTAAGTGTGGTTGAAAATATAATAAATAATTTCAACATTAGCTCTAAACGATTTATTATCACGAATGAAAATCCTCTACGAGGATCAAATTTTGAAACCCTAAAAACCTGCTGGCAAATATGGCTGAAAAGATGGTTGGGAGCTAAAGAAAGGATTTTTCTTAAGGTTGTTCCGGATGAAAAAACGTCCACAAACATTTTTGATAATCTTACTGATAAAAATATTTTTTCACAAGATTCGAAAATTAAATTAAGGAATATTTCGTTTTTGCGGCACGAAAATACGATCGCAGACGATAAAGAAAAAAAAGCAAATTGGTTAAATGAGGATTGGTTTCTTGAAAATATTGAAAAAAACAATAAAGACTTTAATGTTATTTGGGGAAATAGAGATACTGTCAAATCTGAAAATTCCGATTTTCATTATGATTTATCCGAGACGGGTCTCTTAAAAATACTCATATTTGAGGAAAGATTAATTGAGTCATTGGGAAATAAGCAATTTACATACCCCAGTAAGAGCGATTTCCCTTTCCCTGGTGCTGGTTCTTCAAAACAGGTAGAACGAATTAAATTATACCAACGCGATTATTTAGATGTGTCCATCGCAGCCAATTTGTATATAGTAACTCATTTTAATGATTTACAAATAAAATCAGTAAAGACAAATAGAAATTGTAAATTTTATTCTAAAAATAATGAAATAGAGATCATGTCAGAGGATATGAACAATAAAAAAGTTGCAATTAAAGATTTTGATGTTTTAATAATTCACAGAACTCAACTTAATAATTTGTTTGAAAAAGATAATAAGAACGATATTTTTAATATTTTAAAGAAAAATTTCCCGATGATATATATTTCAACCGGAGGCGGCAGCATTACCGATATTGAAGATAAGACTAAATTTAAGTTTGGTTTAATATCTTTAAATCAACTTCTAAACCATTTAACTCAAAGTGTAATGAAACATTCATTCAAAACATATATTACTTAAATAATATGAAAACAATAATTATTTTTACAAGAGGTACTGACGACAGTGAATTTAATCATTGGTATGTTCAAGGAAAAACAAAAATAGTTGAGATTGCAACAGATACCTGTGAAAAACCAAACGTTTATATTGCAAAATATAACCAGAGTCAGTTTGATCCTCAATCACCCGGTAATAATATTATTAGACAATTAATAATTGCAAGGGCTTACAATGATTTTCATGATGATGTGAAAAAGTACTTTAAGGACAAGGAGTTTGAGAATGCCCTGATTCTTTACCATAATCAGAGTGAAGGTTTCTTGCAATACATTAAAAGCCTAAAGGCTTTAAAATATCAAAAATATAGCAGTACTGAGAACATAAATATTCCGCCGAAAAAAATTAATACTTCTTCATACCCCCTTGACAAACTTTTGAATTCTATTCAGATGGAATCAGTATGTGATTTTACTGTTGAATTTGATGAGGTTTGGAATTCTTTTATGGGAACCTTGAAATTAAGTGCCACCCTAGAATTTTTACACAAGTGTTTAGGGAAAGAAATTGATAGATTAGTCCTTACAGGGGCTGGTATTAATTTAGATTATGAGGTAAATGAAAATAGATCCATCGTTCTTTTAATATCTGAGTTTCAAAAAGGATTTGACATTTCAGCATT
The DNA here is from genome assembly GCA_021734835.1 of Candidatus Cloacimonadota bacterium. Classification (GTDB taxonomy): domain Bacteria; phylum Cloacimonadota; class Cloacimonadia; order Cloacimonadales; family TCS61; genus Tenebribacter. The sequence goes on from JAIPIH010000038.1 coordinate 9,320, forward strand.
AAAAGAATTGCGGGATGCCTTGCTGGAGATTGCAATAAGGATAAATAAGTGAACTCTATCCAAACTAATTTTCACCCTGAGGAGTAGAAATATGGTTTATTATTTTATATCAGATAATGAGCAGCATATAGGCGAGATTGTTTCTAAATTAGATTTTGTAAATAAAAAGAATGGAAAAGAATATTTAACTTTCAATACATCGAAATATTGCTATGGTTTTATTCAGCTTATTTCGGAAATATGGAAACAATACATTGAGAACCCCGATGCTGTTTTTATTATAAATACCGAATTGAAATTCACTGAAAGCGATGAAAGAGCAAAATATATTGGTGTGGAATGTGCCATGGCTCTGCGGTTGATGAATAAGTTCCGTTACGAGAAAGAGATTTTCCTTTTCGGCTATTCGCCTCAGTCTTTCATTGAAAAGACTACTGAACGATGTTTTGAAACTTTTGGGTTTGTATATCAACAATTGCCATTTGAAGATGAAATATTGTCATGTTCAATAAAAACAATCTCCAATAGTAAAAATATCAACTATAGTGAATTACCTGAGTATCATTTAATCGGCCTGCTGGATGACCACTTTGATCATTTTGACCGAAAAATAGAAGCTACTTTGAATTATTATTCATCGGATATTTGCAATATTATATCATACCCTTATTCATTGAATAAATCGCTCAATGAAAATTTTCCCGATATAAAAAAATGGCTTGCCTGCCATGATATATTGGATTTGTTCCTTCTGGATTTGAATTATGAAAAAATTGGTAATCATTCATCTACTAGCACACAAGATACTGACAAACAAGGATTAAATGTACTGCATTATATTGATTCAATAGGTTATCAAACACCAGTCGCAATTTTATCAGTGTCTAAGGATGTTGAAGTAATAAAAAATATCACATTGGGATATCATCAACTAATAAACGATTTTATTCCAACCGAATCAATCACGAACAGCCATTCTAAAATAGATATCAAAAATATTGATAATGTTGTAAAAGCAATCATTAAGTGTTTAAAAGATGCTGGTGCTAAAAGAAATAAACTGGGAATATTATTTACACATGGTACCGACACAATGGCCTGGACTTTAAGTTTACTGCACTACAGTCTCAAATTGCCAAAATGTAATATAGTTTTAACAGGTTCACAAATTCCACTAAAAGCCGAATTTTCACCCTCTGATGCTCCGGCTAATATCATAGCAGCTTTGTATTATCTTAATCAATTTGTACCCCCGCAAATAGGTGTTTCATTCGATATGGGGAAAAAATTTTTTAATAATAATCTTAAAAAAGTGCGGATTTGGAATGAAAATGCCTTTGATGGGCAGGTTAATGCCCAGTTCAATTGGCAGGATATAGAAACTAATCATAAAACTTTATTATTTAACAATTGTCTTGATAAGCTACTATTACTGACAACCGGAGGAACAATTGCCATGAGATCCGGACCTTGTTCAACAGGTCGGCCTGATGCAAGTGCAATGGAAAAGTTCTTTGACTCATATGAGGCGAAATACAGAGTCCCGGAATCTGCCAAATTCCCTTTTTACAAGGATTTTGAACCATTATCAATTGTAAATATTGATTCTTCAGAGATGAATCCTGATGTTTATATTAAAATACTTAAAACTTTAATTGATCTCAATAATAAATTTGATTTTGCTGAGAAAGTAGAATCCGATTTCCGCTGGGATGTTTACCCAATTCAATGTTCTCCTTTTATGAGGGAGGAGGATTATTATATTTACACCAAACATTATAAAACGGTAGACGATAAAGGGAATGTCGCCATTACTAAAAGCAATCCAATTGTTTATGTTCTTCTAGGCTATGGCGCAGGTAATCTGCCATTTAAGAGCAATGAAGACAAAAACCAGG
>JAIPIH010000001.1 GCA_021734835.1 Candidatus Cloacimonadota bacterium
GTACCGCAAATCTTCACCTCCTTCCAGTAAATGCGTCGCAAAACTATGTCTTAAAATATAATAAATGTAAGTTTTCTGATTTTTACTTTTTGTAAACAACTTTTAATAAAGATGTTATATAATTCAGGTTTTGCAAAGCTCAAATCTTAATTTCAGTTTTATCAGCGCTTATTTTTGAACAGTTTGGTAAGATGATCATAAATTTCAATATCTGTTTGTGTTATATATGTGTGAGCCGGAACAGTATCTTTGAAATATCGACCGTATCTTTTTGTAGCGATCCTGTTATCCAGAACCAAGACAACACCACGGTCAGTTTTGTGTCTGATAAGTCTCCCAAACCCTTGTCGATATTTCAAGAGAGCATTTGGCAGCATATAATGCATAAAACTGTTTTTTCCTTCCGTTTCCAATTTTTCCAAATAAGCTTCTACAATAGGTTCAGAAGGCACCATAAAAGGCAATTTAAATAAGACCAGCAGCTGCAGCGATTCACCTGGGACATCAACACCTTCCCAAAAAGAGTTAGTCCCAAGCAGAACGGAGTTTTGATTACTCTGGAACTCTTTCAACATAGCAGATCTACTAAATCCTTTTCCTTGAGTAAGCAGCAGTATATCATTATTGTACATTTCTTCATTCAGAGCATCATAAACTTCGTTCAGATTTTTGTAAGATGTAAAAAGTGCCATAGTTCCAACTTTGGTTATTTTAACTGCATTCCGGATAATTTCAATACTTTGCGCGGAGAAGTATTTATCTTTGGGATCAGGTAAAAATCCCGCCACTAAGACCTTAGATTGTCGTTTATAATCAAAGGGAGATTTTACAACTAATTCCCGGACGAATCCTTCTTCCAAGAGATCAAGCCCAAGCCTAATAGAAAAGTATTTGAAATTGTCTCTAATGGCGATGGTGGCAGATGTAAAAATTGCAGAATCAAGTGATGAATATAGTTTTTCATTCAAAAGTTGATCAACATTTAACGGGCAATAGACAAGCACACCGGAGGGATATTTTTTATCACTCGATCTAAAGGATTCCATCCAATAGGCAAAATCTTTCAGTTCAGGATTATTCATCTCAGACAGGACATTATAGTATTCTGAGATCATATTCCCAACGCTATCCAGAGCTTCCTTATGTTTATCATAATCCACAAACCGCATTTTATTAATCTCAGCAAAAATATCTTTCATTCTGTTAAAACTGCGGGAAAAATCCTGCCAGAAAATGATTATTTTATCCAGATATTCATTAAGAAAACTATGATCATCAGTATTCTTGATACGAAGTTTTCCGTAACTGCCTTTATCATTTACCACATCTCCGATCAGTTTGAAAAATTTTCCGAATATATCTTTATTATCATCAATTAACTTTTCTGTTTCCTCGATCCTTAATTTCAGTTCCTTTTTAGATGGGAAGTCACTTTTTACGGCATCTGCTTGTAATCGCACCAGAATTCCGGTTTTATATTTATTATAAACTGAATGCAATTGATTGAAAAAATTATTAAAATCGGGATAGGAAAGATTGATACCAAGTTCAACCGGAGCCAGATGCGGCAAATTATGAGCCTCATCGACGATCAGATTATGATATTCTCCCAAAACAGCATTTTCACTTTGCATATTCGCCAACAGCAAGTGATGGTTGATGATGACCAGATTAGATTCCTCAGCCTTCCGCCTGATCTCCATCAGGAAACAGCTTTTAGCATGCGGGCATCTTTTTTTACGGCACAGAAAACTATCCGATGAAACTTTTTTCCACACTCTTCTATCTCTATTAACATTGAATGAACTGTTTTCAGAGATATCGCCGGTCGTTGTAAATTCTTTCCAAACGATTAAGTTCATGTATGAAGGGGCTTCCTCAGCGGCGATAATTTTGGTAAGATCTAAAATTGTTTCCAGCCACCGTTTTTCGCAAACATAATTCCTTCTACCTTTTAAAAGCGTTGCTTTGAATGGGATATCTACACAAGCTTTAACAATGGGAAGATCCTTGTAAAACAACTGCTCCTGTAAATTTTTTGTATTAGTCGAAATTATTACTTTTTTGTTTTCTCTGTAAGTATATTTAATGGAAGGAATAAGATAAGCCAAAGATTTTCCTACGCCGGTCCCGGCTTCAACCAGCAGGAACTCACGTTTATCAAAATTATCAAACACAGCTTTTGACATTTCGATCTGGCCATCCCGGATCTCGTATTGACTAAAGTGTTTACTGAAGACGCCGTCCTCTCCAAAAACTTCATCTATTGTTATATCCTTTAATTTCTGAGGTTTATGTGAAATATAATTTCGATTATGGAAATTTACTTTTGATCTTTTCTTGGTTAATAATGTTGTGTCTTTTTGTTGATCAACTATTCTTTCCAGGAAGAGAGATAAGCCAATTCGCTTTACCAGAGAAGTGGATACTTCAAGTAATCTATGATTAACTCTCAAAGGGATATTTTCCAGAATAAAATCTTTTAATTTAACCAGAATATTCCCGGTTGCAATTGCATCATAAATCGCTCTATGGGCTTTAGAAATATCAATATTAAAATATTCTGCTACAGTTGTAAGTTTGTGATTAGTAATAAAGGGCAGATAAATTCGACTTAGATCAAGAGTATCAAGGGAATGATTTGCAAGTTTTGGTAAGCCCTTTTTTTTACATTTGGCATTGATAAATCCCAGATCAAAACCTGTATTATGGCAGACTATCAAGTCGTTTTTCAGGTACTCAAAAAGCGATGTAAGAGCTGTTTCCAAAGATTCACCTGAAGCCAATTGCTCATCTGAAATGTGAGTTAGCCTTTTAATGAATTGAGGAATTTCTTTCTGAGGTTTTACAAAAATTGAAAATCGGTCAATCTCTCTTGCTTCTTCAATTCGAACTGCGCCAATTTCGATTATTTCATTTTCAATAAAATCAAAACCTGAAGTTTCGATATCCAGAGCTACAAACCTGAATTTGTTTTTCATGCAATATCCTATATATTTGTTTCTTTCAGCTGAGGTAAATTATTTTTTTATCCCATAGCGCTGCATTTTTTTTATAAGACCTTGCCTGCTTAAGCTCAGGGCTTTAGCTGCTTTTGTCTGATTATCTTCGTGTTCTTCTAAAGCTTTCAAGATCATCTCTTTTTCAAGTTTCTCTACTGCATCTTTCATCGATCTGTTTTCTAACAACTGTACAGTTTTAGTATGCTGTTTATAGTGGAATATGTCTTCGGACAGGTCGGAAGATTTAATGGAAGAATCTTCTTCAGCGAGAGTAATAGCACGCTCAATTTCGTTTTCCAATTGTCTGATATTTCCCGGCCAGCTGTAATTCATCAAATATTTCATAGCTTCTTCTGTTATGCCATTTACCTTTTTATTTATGCTTTTACAATATTTATCCAGGAAATGAACTGCTAATAGTGGTATATCGGACTTTCTTTCCTTTAAAGACGGGACATCAACCTTTATCACATTAAGCCGGTAAAACAGATCTAACCGAAAACCCCCGCTGTCTACTTTTTCCTTTAATGAAACGTTTGTAGCGCAGATAACTCTGACATCTACTTTATGAGTTTGAGTTGAGCCGACTCTTTTTATTTCTCCTTCCTGCAGAAATCTAAGCAGTTTTACCTGTGTGGAAAGACTAATATCAGCTATTTCATCCAGAAAGAATGTTCCTCCGTCTGCAACTTCAAAAAGTCCCTTTTTATCATGAGTTGCTCCTGTAAAAGATCCTTTCACATGGCCGAATAATTCACTTTCCAATAAAGTTTCTGGTAAGGCACCGCAATATTGAGCAATAAATTTTTTGTTTCTTCTGTTGCTATTATAATGTATAGCTCTGGCAATAAGCTCTTTTCCTGTACCGCTTGGTCCTTCCAGTAGAATTGAAGTTGGTGTATTCTTGATCTTCTCGATCATACGGAAAATATGCTGTATTTTATTACTTTTTCCTATAATATTAGCAAATGTGCTGAAAGAGGCTAATTCTTCCCGAATGATCTCGTGAGATTTTTGTAGATTTTCATAGGTTATATTCTCTACTATTACAACTATCTGATTACATAATGCACTTATCAGATTAAACATTTTTTCAGTAAAATAATGAGATCCGTGTTTTGTAAAGAGACAGACAACGCCTTTTTTATCGTTTCGAACTATAAGCGGGAAAATTATTATGTTATTATATTCGGGAGCAAAATGAGGTTGTTTATAATTTTGACTTGTCCCCTCGGAAAAAGTTTCATTAATTAAGTCCATGAATTGAGGAAAGTCCTCATCTTCAGGTCCGATCCCTTTCGGGATAACATATTCCCAGGAATCTTTAATCATTTTGTTATTATATAAGGTAAATAATCCGCCTTTGGCCTCGGAAAATTCGATCAATTTATTGATCGCTGTATTAATAAGAGTATCAAAATCTGAGATATCATTTAATTCCTGAGTTATCTCGTAGAATTTATTCAAAATTGTCTCTTGCACCTTAGATTCTTTCAGCTCGGTAGAATATTTTTTCGAGACCTTCTTGATCAGTATCTCATTTCGCTCTAATATTTTAATCGCTCCCAAGCCTTTTATCAGTTCGATATTATCTTTCAGAATTTGCAGTGCCTGTTCCCAATCTTCTTCTTCTAAAAGCAAATTAGCAAAATCATAATTAGCCTCAGCTAATTCTATATTACTATTAGATTTTACAAAGTATTCAATAGCTTTTCGAAGCAGATCCATAGCCTTTTTTCTGTTTTCTTTTTCCAATAAAGAGCTCAAATATGTACATTGTCCCAGATAATGATCGTTATCTATTTCCTCGGCTAATGATTGCACAGTTTCTAGATAATAATTTGCACTTTCAAAATTTCTGGTTTCGATAAAGTAAGAGGCCTGATTCAAAGCTCCTTCAATAATTTTATCTTTAGCATTCAAACCTTTAAAAAATTCATAACTTTCAACTAAATAAGCATAAGCTTCCTTGAATTTATGCATAGCTGTAAGCACACTACCCATATTACCATATAATTCTGCTTTCATATATTCATCAGAAATACTTGGTAAGAGTTCTATGCTCTTTGCATAATAATCATGTGCCAGATTATACTCGCCCCTTTTTTCAAATAATTCGCCAATATTGTTATATGATTTTATGATTCCTTCGGTAAAATTTGCATCCTGGGATTTTTTTACAGCTTGTTCATAATAACTTATCGCTTTCTTAAAATTACCTGATTTAAAGAAAAGTGCACCGAGATTATTCAAAGCCGGAATAATATTTTTATACATGTTGTATTCTACTGAAATAGCAAGTGAATTATTAAAAGCTTCTTCTGCTTTCTCAAAGCGACCGTTATTCATATAAGAAACACCAATATTCAAATAAATGTTAGGGATCTGATCTCTGTCGTTTATCAGTAATTGTAGTCTCAGTGCTTCATGCATACATTCGAGTGATCTTTTGTAATCTCCTTTATCTTCATACAGACTGCCAAGATTGCTTTGAGAAGTTGATATCCCGCTCAGGTTATATCTTTGTTTTTCTGCTTTTAAACTTTTTTGATACAATGATTCAGCTTTTTTCATTTCTCCCTGAAACATAGCTAGAACTCCAAGGTTATTGTAAATAGCTGCTAATCCTGCTGTATTATTAACTTTAGTATAGAGTTTTTCTGCTTCGATAAATTCAGTTTCAGCTTTTTTCCAATCATCAGAGTAGTAAGCGATCTTCCCTTTTAATTTCCTAAAATCTGCTTTTAATTTGTTTCGAAGATCCGCATCCCTTATCTTGTCGATAAGCAACAGTGAGTTTTCTGTTAGTTCCTTAACCTCATCCATCTTTTCAAGATCAAGTAATATGTCAGCTTTCAGCAAGTTTGTCTTCAATTTCAATTCTAATTCATCCGGCTTTTCCGTGTATTTCTTGAGTACTTCCAGGGCAAAAGCAGATGAATTCATAATATAAAGTGTTTCTGCAAGACCGTAAACTAATTTATCTAAACTTAAAGAATTCTCAACGGCTATCTTTAGCGTTCTACGAAAATATTCTGCTGCTAAATCCAACTTACTCAATATTCTGAAGGCTGTTCCCAAATTATATAGAATATCAATCTTTTTCTCTGGTTTACTGATTTGTTTTATGTAAAGTTTCTGGATTGTTATTAAGGAATCATAATCGTTCAGTTTAGATAATTTTGATATGCATTCATCGAAACATTTAGAGGTACTTTCACCTAAGATCACGCAAAGATCATTTTTAAATTCAGGCTTAATAACTTTTGAAACTAGTTCAAAGTTTTCTAAACGCTTTTTCTTAGGTAAATTTTCGAAATGTTTTTTTATTATTGCTGCTTTTTTAACGTAATAATTATCTTCCTGTTTAATTATCAATCTTTTCTTTTGCAGTATCTTCAAATCTTGTGCTGTTGAAGCTGCCTTGCAGATCTGCTTTAACTTTGCATCTGGGGCTGAGGTATCGAGTAAGAGAATTATGAATAGTAACTTCCTCTGCTCTGGCTTAAGATCATTGATATATTGTGTAAGGATCGTTTCAATATCAACTTTCTTTTTTAAAAATGAATCAAAATCAAATGTCTTGTTCTTGGATAGCAGATTATTGATTATATAATCAACAATGAATAAATTCCCATTTGAAATATTATAGATGATCTCACTCTCAGAAGCTATTGAACCACTTTTATCTTTTTGAACTGTTTTTAATATACTTGCAATTTGTTCTTTACCGGGAGACTCAATCAATATTTTTTGAGAAAATGGAAATGTTTCTTGCTCTGAAAAAATTATAAATTGAATAACCTGCTTGTCTGCATATTGCACAATGTACTTAATGAAATCTCTGGTGTATTCGTCTAAATAAGCATTCTCATAGATCAAGATTATCTTATCTTTTAGAAGATCTTGATTAGTAAGAGTTTCTGATATGAAATAAAATAGATCGTATTTATTCTTAAAATCATATTCAGATGAATCAGTAATTAGTGCATTATATTCCTTATCATTTAGATTGGTGAGAAGTTGTAATATCTGTTTGAAATGATTATATTGATATATCCTGGGAACATAGAAATCAACCGTAATATCTTTGTCCTTAAAAATTTTTCTCAGATTACTCAGGATAGCCGATTTGCCGGATCCGCTTCCGCCTATAACTTCAATAATCTTACTTTTTTTCTTTTCAATTGTTTTGATGACATCTTTAGCGGTTGAGTTCTTATCAATCACAAATTGATCAATGACTTTTTCAAGCTTATTTTCCATTTAAACCTCATAATTCATTTAGGTTTTAACTTAAAAAAGTTTTTATGGAAAAATTTGTCAACTATGTTTTTTATGTGTAAAGTATATTTACAATTATTTTTTATTGAGGTTATTTTTTAAAAGAGAATATATTCAAGAGAATCAAGAATCTGACTGGGAGTAATTTCCTTCATACAATTATAATGCTTCAAGGGGCAAGCCTTATTACCGTGAAGTGAGCAGGGCTGGCAGGATATGTCGGATGACAAGGTTATAGCGTTTTTATTCAATGGTTTAAATCCGAGTTTTGGATGTGTTGAGCAGAATATAGCGATTTGAGGTCTGCTCAGAGCAGCAGCAATATGCATCGGTCCACTGTCATTGGTGATTACAACATCCAACTTACTTATTACATTAATTAGCTTTATCAAATCGAGTTGACCACACAGATCAATCAATTTTGTTTTTGTGATAAATTCGAGTTGATCAGCAATTTGTTTTTCTTTATCAGAGCCAAAAATAACAAATTCGCAATTCCATTCCGCTGGAACAGAATCAATAAACTCCGCAAATTTTTGGATAGGATACTGTTTTGTATTATGCAGAGCACCGGGAAAAAGACCGATCATTTTCTTTTCTGTTAGTTTACTGCTTGGCTCCGGTAATTCAAAAGACCCACTTAGATACAGTCTTGGTGCAAAGACCTTTGCTTCGATCTGAAGCTTTCTTAAGACAGAAAAATAGAGCTCAACAGTAGATGATATAGTTCGGTTAGTTAATTTTTTAACTATCTTCAGTCGTAACCAGTGCTGCTTTTTGTAAGTGATCGTCTTTTTTGCATTTACGGCACATTTGATTATTAATGTATTAAATTTAGAATGGAGATCTATTGTCAGGTCGAATCTGATTTTCCGAAGTTGTATCAGAAGAGACCGCTTCTTCTCCCAATAATGTATCTGATCCACGCAATTGAACATTTCAATGATAGGGGCATATTCCTTTTTGGTAAGATAATGGATCTGAGCTTGGGGATATTCATCTCTGATAGCTTGAACTGCTGATTGAGTAAGTACAATATCACCCAATGAGCTAAGTCGGATGATCAATATTTTTTTCATATATTAATTCTAGCTTTCAGGATCAGTTCTGTTTCATACTACTGATAATTTCAGGTACTTTTTTAACAGCGTCTTTGATCTTTGATGCATCCTTTCCTCCGGCCATTGCCATATCAGATCTGCCTCCGCCCTTGCCATCGACTATTTCAGCGATCTTTCCAATTATTTTTCCAGCTTGATATTTTTTTGTTAGATCTTTTGTTACAATGGTGAGGATAGAAACCTTTTGATCTACCTCAGCGAAAAGAACGCCTATACCGGATTTCAATTTATCTTTTAATTGATCGCCAATTTGCCTCATCATTCCCGGATTTTGAAGCTCAATTTCAGCAACTACAAGTTTTACCCCTTCAAGATCAACTGCCGTATTAATGATCTCATCCAGAGAATTTCCGGTTGCCTTTAACCTGCTCTGCTTTAACTGTTGACTAAATTCTTTATTTTCAGTGATCAATTTATTGATCTTCTCAATAACAGCAGAGGCGGGTGCATTCAAGACACGTCCGATCTCAGCAATATTATCTTCAAGTATTTTTACATATCTTTCAGCTTTCATACCTGTTACTGCTTCTAACCTTCTTATCCCTGCCGCAATGGAAGATTCTGAAATTACTTTAAAAAGACCTATCTCACCTGTGTAATCTAAATGGGTACCGCCGCATAACTCCTTAGAATAATTACCAATAGTTATCACTCGGACATTTTCACCATATTTTTCTCCAAAAAGTGCTACGGCACCTTCTTTCTTGGCTTCCTGTATTTTTTTCACTTCAGTTTTTACAGGCAGGCATTCCCTTATTTTCTTATTTATTATTCTTTCTATTATATCGAGCTGGTGTTTACTTACTTGTTGGTAGTGTGTAAAGTCAAAACGCAAATGATCGGGATGAAGATATGACCCTTTTTGCTGGATATGATCGCCCAAAACTTCTTTCAGTGCTTTATGCAACAAATGCGTGACAGTGTGGTTTCTGGCAATATCCATACGTCTGTCAATATCGATTTCTGCTGTAAAAGCCTCAGAGGTAATTTCACCTTTATTTAATTTCCCCAGATGAATAAAGATATCTGCATCTTTTTGTACATCAGTTATGAAAATTTGGCACTCTTTGTTATAGATCGTACCAGTATCAGACATCTGACCGCCTGATTCAGCATAAAAAGGTGTTTTATCCAAAACTATTTTGACATTTTTTTTCTTATCTAAATGAAATTTTAAAATTTTACAGTTTGCTTCATTCTCAGTATATCCGATAAATTCAGTGGGAACGATCGGCCGAAATACTTTCCATTCTACATCATCATTCTTCAAATCAAACTTAGCAGCATCCCGAGCTCGTTTACGCTGTTTCTCCATTTCTTTTTCAAAACCTTTTTCATCTACTCCAAGATTCCTTTCCTCTGCCATTATCATGGTTAGATCCAGCGGGAAGCCATAAGTATCATAAAGCATAAAAGCGACATCACCGGGAATCTGATTTCCTTTTAAGTTCAACAGAATTTCAGAAAATTTTGCCAGGCCTTTATCTAATGTTTCATTAAATCTCTCTTCTTCAGCTTTAATGATCATTTTGATCAGAGTCTTCTTCTCTTTCAACTCTGGGAAAGATTCTCCCATTATTTTCACAAGATCATCTACTAGCTTGTAAAGAAATGGTTTTTTTACGGAAAGCAAGCGCCCATGCCGAGCTGCTCTTCTTAAAATACGTCTGAGTACATAACCCCGTCCTTCGTTGGAAGGCATTCCGCCATCAGCGATAGCAAAAGCTAAAGCTCTGATATGATCGGCTATGACACGATGAGAAGTTCCCTGCTGATTAGAATGATATTTTTCCAGGGAGAACTGTTCAATTTTTTTTATTAACGGTTGAAACAAATCTGTATCATAATTAGATTTTTTATTCTGTAAAACCTGACACAGTCGTTCGAAACCGGCACCAGTATCTACAAATTTATCTTTCAGCTGGTGCAATTTCCCCTTCTCATCCCGAAGAAACTGGATGAAAACAAGATTCCAAAGTTCTATAAAACGATGACAACCACCATTCACTTTACATTCATGATCTTCATCACTTTTTAGGTTACAAAATTCCTCCCCTCTATCAATATGAATCTCAGAGCAAGGACCACAAGGGCCGATATTACCCATTTCCCAAAAATTGTCTTTATCGTCATGATATTCAATATGGTTTTGATCAATGTCAGTTTCAGTTTTCCATAGCTCATAAGCCTCTTTATCGGATTTATGAACAGTAGCATAAAGCTTAACTTTGGGAAGCTTCCAAACTTCGGTCAGCAGCTCCCATGCCCATCTAATTGCTTCCTTTTTGTAATAATCTCCAAAACTCCAATTGCCCAGCATCTCAAAAAATGTGTGATGATACCCGTCTCTTCCAACCTCATCCAGATCATTATGTTTACCACCGGCACGAATACATTTCTGGCTGTTCGCAACTCGATTATTTTCCGGTGTTCTTTTTCCTAAAAAGATATCTTTATACTGATTCATTCCTGCATTAATAAATAGAAGTGTGGGATCATCAAAAGGGATTACAGGTGCTGAATTCACAACTGTATGTCCTTTATCTTTGAAGAATTGTAAATACTGCTTTCTGATCTCATTACTGTTCATTTTCCTTAACTCCGTATTCATAGATTATATTTTTTGTTATAATCAGTATGGTAAGGTTTTCTGTAAAGGAAAAATGGAAGCTGCAGGTTTATAATCCCTTAAAAGAAGGTTAAAAAAAATAGAGGCTGCTTAGGATTTATTATTTTATCGCTGATGTGTTTCCTAAATAAAATGAAAAGATCAGCTGAAACATTTTGTCGATGATTCACTGACTTCGAGATGCTTAACATAATTATTTCAGCAGCAGCATCTTCTTGTTAATAATTTCTTCACTTGTTTGCAGCTTATAAAAATATACTCCGCTGGAAACCATCTTGTTACCATCGTCCTTACCTTTCCAATAGATTTCATAAGTACCTTTTCCCAGATTTTCATTAACTAGAGTTTTTACCTTCTGACCATTGACGTTAAATATTTCTAACTTTGTTTTACCTGTTTTAGGGAGATTAAAGACAATTAAAGTTTCTGGATTAAAAGGATTTGGATAATTGCTCAATTCATAATATGTAATTGGTAATTCATAATTACTTATGCTGCTGGGTTCTCCAAAATCTTCCAGTACGATTTGCACAAAATTTTCAGCCTGATCCTGTTGCATATAGTAAAGTGGGAAGCCCAATAAATAAGTATTGTTATCAATGCTGGATCTTTGACCGCAAATTTGATTTTCCCAGTTAGGATCGTTAGTAAATGAATCATAGCTAAAGATCGCCTCCGCATTTTCCAATGTTTCAAACTTATTCACATATTGCAAATTTTCTCCCCAGGTTGGAAGGGGGATTTTGTTGAGATCGACAACTATATTATCAAAATCGTTCAAACCGAAAGCACCGGCAAAATCAGATTCAGGATGAGTAGCTGCTTCATTGAGAAAGAGAAAATAATTCTGAAAATTATCCGGGAGCATACATAATTGTTTCCAACAGGATGCCAGCAGATTCCCGCCTGCCATTAAATAACTTTTCATGTTATAAATACCGTTCACAAAGGGATAGTTTGAAATATCATCTGCATGCCAAATAACTGTTGAATAATTTGCCAGTTCGGTAAGCGGCGGTGAGCCCTGAGCTACGATATCCCAGTTTGTATATGAATAATTACTAAGCAAGCCGGCATAAAATGAATCTACTTCTTCATCCGTTGGGAAAGGTGAAGAGGGAAGCCCGTCAAGAGTCCCGTCCACAAGTAAAATTCCTCCGTCTAAAGTAAAATCAATTGGTTCGACAGATATTTCATTAGAAAATTTACTGAGATAATTTCCTTCTGTTTGGAAAACTGCCGCAATTTTATAAATATATTCTTCTCCCGCTGAGACATCATTATCCAGATAAGATGTTTGAGGAACAGGTTCTGTATTCAACAGGATATAATCGCCTCCTACCTGCTTTCTGTAAATATTCATCCCGGCGATTGCAGAATCGAAATACTCCTGCCAGGTGATCACTACAGAACCGTCGCGCCTGATATCTATTGGGTCCAAGGCCGGTAGTTTTTCTGTGTATCCATAATCAAGTACCCAGTTATCCGGATCAAATATCAGTGAATCCAAAATGCCGGGCAAGAATACTGTATGATAGGAAAATCCGTCTTGCGCCCATATTCTACTGATCTCTCCATTCAAACTAAGTGGAATGAACATCTCAAAAGGATCGCCGGAACTTCCTTGAGAAAGCAATGTGATTTTTAATGAATCCTGTTCCTCGGATCTGTAATAAGTATATTGATATTGAGGTCTGCCATAATTAAAATACCACTCATCAAAAAACCAGTCCAGTTCATCTTCATAAACATTCTCAGCGGCATTCTCCAGATCTGCAGTTAAAATATTGGCATACAGAAGCTCCGGATCTCCAAAAAAGTTTTGCAGCATTGCAAAGAAATTATCTTCTCCCAATAAACCGCGCAGCATGTGGATAGTCCATGAACCTTTATTATAGATTACAATATTAAAAATGTGATTCCCACCGCCTTCCGGATCGCGATACAAGCATTCATCCAATTGAGCTCCAGTATCTTCAGCCATCATATAGGATTTCAAGCCGTCAAAGCCAAAAAGGTTTTCAGCCCAGAGTGCTTCGCTATAGGAAGCAAAGCCTTCCTTTAACCAGACATGATCCCAGGCACCAATACTTACCGCATCGCCAGCCCAATGATGAGAAAGTTCATGAGCGACTGTATATTCAGCAGCAGGATCGCTAATATAACCGGAATCGAAGGAAGTACAGGTTTGATGTTCCATAGCTAAGGCTCCCAAAGTCGTACAAGTTGCATGACCATATTTTTCAGTTATAAATGGATATTCCCCATAAGTTTCTGAATAGAAAGTAAGCATATCCTCACACAAAGAATAGAGATCCACGCTCATATTATATTGTTCAGGATAGACAAAATTATCTACCATCATATTATTGCTGCCGTAAACCCAATTAAAAGAATAAATTTGGTAATTTGTAACTGCAAAAGAAGTGAGATATGTACAAATGGGGTAAGATTCATGCCAAACTGCAGTATTAGTCCCATTCCCATTATTTATCACTTCCTGAAGAGTACCATTTGAAGCAGATATATATTGAGAAGGAAAAGTTATGCTTATATCCAAAGAATCTGGTTTATCAGCCGGAGTATCTTTACAAGGCCACCACTTTCTTGCTCCTTTTGGAGAAACCATTGTAAAAACGATCGGAGTACCGGAATGTTCTTGAAATTTCATGCCATCGTTCAATCTATTCTGCGGATAGCCTGAATAGATCACTTCTAGCTCTAAGAGATTACCCGGATTGAAAGAAGCGCCCAGCTGAATTTCAATAATATCATCTTCATGTGTAAAATCAAGAGAATTGCTATTCATAAGTATTTCTACTACATCCAGATCGGTTGTAAAATTAAAACTGACCAGGGAAACATTTTCATCCAGAATTTCCAGATATGAAATCACTGAGCCTTCCACGTAATGCAGATCAAAATCCACATCTACATCTATTGAATAATAGCGAACATCATAGCAATCCATGTTTCGCATATCTTCCTGCAGATTATCCATCCACTTGTTATAATATTCTTTCTTAATTTCCGCAGCCCTGAGCTGTTTATTTACAATATAACTAAAATCCGGCATTTCAGCTGCTGTAAGAGAGATAAAAATCAATAAGGATAAAATTAACAAGTGATTACGCATAGGTTTTCCTCCTAGATCATTACACTTAAATTTAAGAATCATTAAAATTCTATCATCTTTTGATCATCATTACGCTTTGATAATTTTTCAAACCGCTATATTCTTTGCTGGTAAATATAGCACTTTTGATAAAATCATTTTTCTCGTGGAAATTCATAGATGCTTGATTATTTATTGGTTTGATAGTTATAAAAGCATATAACAGGTGATCGCGATAATTGTCAAAGAGATATTCATAAAATGTTTTACCCAGATCTTTATTTCTATTTTCCGGTTTGATCACAATTTTTTCAATGTATCTTCCATCACCTTTTTCAAATCTGTCTTTTTGGAAAAAATCTATCCAGTCAACTTCTTCCAATATGCTATTATCAGCTGATTTAGAAATTTCTATAAATCCCAGAATTTTACCTTTCTTTTTAAATATAACATGGAAATCTGTTTCTCCGGTCTTGATTTGCTCCCTTACTTTTCTCACTTCTAATTTCGAGATCATAAAACCTGAAGGCGATTTGCTATGTAGGGCAGAATTATTAAGTTCTGTAATTGTTTCTGCATCCTCAGGAACCGCAGCTCTGATCTGTGTTCCCTTTTTATCTTTCAATTGTCGGAAGCTAACTTTGCGGACAACAAAATAGCCAATGATGATCATTGCAACTTCCAGGTAATGCGGTAATAAATCCCCAAATTTTACAATTATTAATAACACAACTGAAAAGATCATAACTGCTAAGACTTTTTCGAGAAGCCACTTGTTTGCTTTAGGTTTATTTTTCTCTTTAAATTCTAACAAGTGATTTATGACCCATAACAAATTCAAAGCAGCTAATCCTAAAAATATGAGAGCTATCTTTTGAGGTTGATTATAAAAGCCAAATAAAAATTCTAATAGGATCAGGATCATAAAATCGAGAGCAAATTCACGCTTGGAACTTACAACATTATCAGAGATATATTCAGTCCAATCCCACCAATATTTCAGGACTACGGTAGTAACAAAAAATACCATTACTAAATCCATGATATTTCCAAAATCCAGGCCTTGCCCGAAGAGGATATTCCCAATTCCTATCCCGATCAGGATTGCATACATTTCGTTTACAAAAGTATTAATAAACCTATTCTTACTTTTCATGATCCTCTCTGTTTATTCAATTATTCATGTAAAAATAAATTGCTCCTTTATTCTCTCCGTCATTTATCTCACCAAAGAATTTCTCATCCATTTCGAGATCAAATGACTGTGGATTTACATATTGAGCGGTGATCTGTACTTTGTTGTCTTCCAAAACTTTGAACTTTGCGTAATTGTAAATAAAACCGCTGTAATTGATCATTTTGCTATGTGAAAAGACTAGAAATGCTTTGGGATTACCAATAGACAGTGGAGCAAAATATTCATAAACGTCAATCATCATGCCGCCAATTGCATTGGGCGAGCGCTCCTGGACTACGTTATCACTAATTAACTTGCAGTTCTCATAATGAGCTATTACTCTCACTTGTTCACCTTGATTCAATGCTTTCATCAATTCTTCAAAATTTTTAAGTTGTACTGTTTTTGCATAAGCCGCTACAATTATAAATATTAAACAAATTGTCACCAATGGTTTCTTCATAAATTCCTACCTTAAAATTTCTTATATGTTGATAATTTATGAACGGAGATTTTTTGCAACAAATATTTATTTTAGCTTTTTTTACTTTCCAAAATTAAATATCAAAATTCTTTTCCCATCTTTTTTTGAAACAGAAAAACATTGTCTTGTTTATACATCTCCAGAAATTTGACAGAGAAAAAATATTGGAGTTAAGATGAAAGAATACATTTACACATTGAAACTAATTCCCAAATATTGGGATAAAAATAATTGGACAGATAAGGAAGATCAAATAATATCACAGCATTTTAATAAATTAATACATTTAAAAGCTACGGGGAGTTTGATCTTAGCCGGCAAAACAGAAGCAGAGGATGAAACAGCCTTTGGAATTGTTATCTTTAAATCTAAAAATGATCAAGAGGCATACGTGATCATGGAAAGTGATCCGGCAGTGAGATCAGGCATTATGACAGCTACTTTGCGGGAATTTAACGTTGCTTTGATCTCAGCTGATAACCGGAAAAAATAATATGGAATATCTAAAGCAAAAAGAAGTAATCAGAGATTATCTGAAGAGAGGTGAAAGAAAGCCAGCTGATTTTATTATTGGTGCTGAACTGGAATATTTCATTGTTGATCGCAATACACATAACAGCATTTCCTTTTACGAACACAACGGGATTGAGGACCTTCTAAAAAAGATAATGACAAAGGGGTTTGATCCAGTTTATGAAGCTGATCATCTTATTGGTTTAAATAACTCTGAATTGGCGATAACTCTAGAACCAGGTGCTCAGTTTGAGATCAGTATGCATCCTCAAAAAACTATCTCTGTAATGGAACAAAATTATTTAAAATTCCTTCAAATCCTGCAGCCTCTTTTAGATGAAAATAACCAAATGTTATATGCCTCCGGGTATTTACCTCATTCCAAATTAAAAGACATCAAGTTTATTCCCAAAAAACGTTATGAATTTATGTCTCAGTACTTTCGCAAGCAAGGTAAACTAGCTCTCAATATGATGAAAGCAACTTCATCAATTCAGGTTGCCATAGATTTTAGTTCCGAGCAAGATTTTGCAGATAAAATGCTGCTGGCTTCACGGCTCACACCTGTATTGAGTGCTGCTTATGACAATTCACCAGTTTTTGAAGGAAAACAATATAAGGAATTTTGCTTAAGAACTAAGATCTGGGCTAATTGTGATAATGCTCGCTGCGGCGTAATTCCACATGTATTTCAAACAGATTTTGGTTATGATAAATATGCCGAGTACCTGCTGCAACTTAATCCAATATTTCTTGTAAAGAAAGGAAAATTTGTCAAATCAGAAAAGCCTTTCCGAGAAGTGTTCGATCCTTTTCAAGATTTGGATCAGCAGTTAAATCACATTTTTTCTATCTGTTTTCCTGATGTCAGAGCCAGAAATTATATTGAACTTAGAATGACTGATTCGCTGCCATATCCGCTCAATTTTGCCTATTTAAAGATTATAACCGAGATTTTTTATAATAAGTCAGTTTTTAATAAAGTATCCAATTTCATGAGTCACTTGAGTTTTGCGGATGTAAATAATGCTAAACGGGAAACCATTTCCAAAGGTATGAATGCTAAATTAGGTGACAGAAAGATCATATCTATTTTTCGTGATATTCTTGCTGTCATCAACTGCAAAGATGAACATTTTGGGTTAAATAATAAAATTGCTGAAAATGGCAAGATCACAGAAGAATTGTTACAGGATGGAGGTCAATTTGCTCAATAAGATTTATAAGGAATATAGAGATATCATAAAGAAAGACACACCAAAGTATCTAGCTGATCTAGATCTTGTAACTCAAAAGATGAATAACTCTAATGCCAGGTATAAAGGGGAGATCATCGATTTTTTGTATCAGCCTATGTTCTTCGAACAAAAGGATATTTCTAAATTCAAATATATAGCAGAGATGATTTACGGAATTATTACAAAGTGTACGAATGAATTTATCACAAATCCGGATTTTAGAAAATTCTTCGGTTTCTCAAAAACCATGGAAGATCTTATCCTGATAGATCCGGGTTATAAAAATCCCGCCCCAGTTGCCCGCCTTGATATTTTTTATGATGGAGACTTTAAATTTTGTGAACTGAATGGTGATGGAACTTCGGCCATGAACGAAGCTAACACTTTGGAACAGATATTTTCCGACTCGGCTGTTATTGCTGAGTTAAGAAAAAAATATGATATCAGATATTACGAATTGTTTTTTAGTTTCTTATCGGAATTACTGAAAATTTATCGTGAATTTGGCGGGAAAGGAAAACCCAGCATCGCCATTGCTGACTTTATGGGACTTGGATCAAATGAGGAATTCGAGTCTTTTAAAGAAGCCTTTGAGCAAAAAGGTCATAAAACAATTATTTGCGATCCGCGTGATATGGAATATAGAGACGGAAAACTATATGTCGGCAACTTTAAGATCGACTTGGTTTATAGACGAGCTGTAAATAAGGAAGTTGAACTCAGGATTGAGGAATGTTCTGATCTTATACAAGCATACAAAGAAAAAGCAGTTTGTGTTGTCGGCCCCTTCCGCTCCCAGATAATGCATAATAAAATTTTCTTTGAAGTCCTCACAAGCGAAGCAAAAACAGATTTTTTGAATTCTCAGGAAAGAGACTTCATCCACAAGCATATTCCGAAAACATTTCAAGTTCATAAAAATAATTTATCAAAAATATTAACCGATAAAGATAATTATCTACTTAAGCCAAAAGATTTATATGCCGGAAAAGGAGTTATCTGCGGCCTGGATCAAAACAAAGAAGACTGGGAAAGGTCATTGCGTCAAGCTGCCGCTAGTAACGATTATCTGCTCCAGAAATTCTGCAACTTTACTCAAAAAGAAATCACAGTTTCAGAAAATGAGCAATTCAATGTTAAAAATTTAAAAACTACTTTAGGACTCTTTATCTATAATGGAAAATTCAGCGGATTATATTCGCGCGTTGGCAGCAGGAACGTGATAGCCGGAATTCAGGAAAGCATCTCACTTCCCAGTTTTGTTTACAAACCTAAGAATGAGTTTGAACCAGATAAATAATTCAGCTGGAGTTTTGGTTTTTTAACCATTTTAATGCTTCCCTTTCACTGAGCGAAGCTAAGTTATTATTCTCAACAAAGGTTATTACAGCTTTTGCATCTGTTTTTGAATATTGACGTAGAACCCATCCGATTGCTTTATTGATAAAAAATTCGCTACTTCCGTTCAATTTTAAAATTAATTTCTTCATAAGCTCATAATCAGTTTTCTCTTTGTAATGCAGCTGGAATAAAAGGCTGGTTCTTTGCAGCCACATATTATCGCTTTTCATCCATTTATCAATGTATTTATCAAGCAATTCAGGAAATCTGTTAAAATGAGTTCCCACCGTTCTGGCAGCTATGATATCAACTGTATCCCACCATGATTTTGTGATAATGAGATACTCAAAAAGTCCTATGCTTTCTTCATTCATTCGCTTACTGGTCTTACGTAACAGATCGATGGCAAAATATTGGAATTCCCTTTGCGGCCACTGCCATAACTCTTTGATGATTTCCGGTAATTCTTCTATAGCCGGTAGACGATCTTTTTGTAAAAATGGTTTCTGCAGCTCCTTACGCACCGGACGTTTCAAACCGAAAAACTCAAATCTGTTTTTCATGTATTTTTGCATGGGCTTAGCTTTTAACGGATCTGAATTTTGTTGAAATGATTCGATCAATGGTTCTAAATATTGATGCATGATCTCTCCTGAACTTTTTATTCAATTATTAAATACTCTTTTTTCCAGCAAGTGTTTTATGAACAAATTGACAAGATTACTACCAGAATTGAATAATGATATATGAAGTTTTAAGAATCTCAAAAAGCAAAATTAATATTTTAGTTAATATCTTAGGAGAAGAGTATGACAAAATTCAAGGTTTGCCCTAATTGTAATAAAGAATGGAAATATCGCAGTGATTTTATTTATGATCCCCAGGTAGAAATAATTGGTTATCAAGTACATTTCAAAAACCTGGAGAAGGGATTTTTTTTGTTCAATCATTCTTGCCGCAGCACTATGTCTATACCTGTAAATGCTTTCAGTGATTTGTATCATGGACCGATTTTTAAGGAAAAATTGACAGGAACTGACCATTGTAGCGGGTATTGCCTGCATGAGAGTAATTTAAGGCCTTGTCCTGAAAAATGCGAATGTGCCTATGTACGCGAAGTTATTCAGATAATCAAAGAAAAATAAAAAATTGGTTTTTTAATATGTAAGCAGAGTAGGATCTTAGATCATGAACATCGTAAGACCCTACTCTTAATTTTTCTATTTCATTAATATCATTTTTTTAGTTGCTTCAAAGTTTCCACAATTCATTTTATAAAGATAAACTCCGGAACTAACAGGTCTGTCATTATTATCTAAGCCTTCCCAAGTCACAAAGTGTTCACCAATCGGTAAGGATTCATTGACTAGTGTTTTGATCTTCTGACCTTTTGAATTATAGATTTGAATAACGACTTTAGAATCTGTTTCTCCCACCGAGAAATTGATAGATGTTACCGGGTTAAATGGATTTGGGAAATTACCGCCTAAATAGTTCACATTCAGGTTTTGGATGTCATTTGCTTCGGTATGATCTATCACAACAGGAGTACAATGCTCAGATTCCCAATCTCCGCTATACACAGCGGTTAAAGTATAGGAATAAACACCTGTGGGTACTTCCTGATCAAAATAGAATAACTGCGTTGTAGAGTTCAGAAATTCATTATCCCTGTAGATATTATATTCTGTGAAATCCCTATTTTCAGTTATTGGCTCCCAGCTTAGAGAAACGTTTGGACCTAAAGACTCTGCAGTTAGTTCTGTAGGTACAGGTAAGATCAATTCAACCTGTATCGTATTAGATGGATCAGATTCTTCCGTATCATAAACAGCGGTCACATAGTAGGAATATTCAGCCTGCCCCAGATCTGCATCTATGTATCCTGTAGTAGGGAAAGGATCGTTGGAAACTTCCGCCAGAAAATCACCATCTCTATAGACATTATAACTCAAAGCTCCTGCACTCCCCGCGCTCCAGCTTAATGCTGCACTATTAAAATTAACTATTTCAAAACCAAGATCCTGAGGTGGATTTGTTCCTGATGCTCCATCAAAAGTTAATGCTTTAATACAAAAATTACCAGTATTTTGATAACCGGATGGATCGTTATAATCATAAAAATCTAACCAATTGTCACCTACTTTATAGTAACTTTCCTCCGGATTCGCTGAAGACTCAACCAGAGTTCGGTAATGAGCTCCCAATAAAACCGGTACTTCAGAAGTTCTATCATAAGGTTGACCTCCCTCAGAAAGATACAAGTAAACATAGAAGTCATCTCCTTCTGTTACGGAAATCGGTGTTGCGAGATCTACTGTATGCAGCCCTGCATGATCAAAATCACCGGAAATAATTGCCAAATCATTGGAAAGAACACTGCCGTCAAAATCATCAAATATTTTTACTATAAAATCTACATAATCTACAGCAGAGAAGAAATTTACTGCTTCAATTATCTGAGTACCAGTAGCTGTAAAAGCATTAAAAGCTTCGGAAACGGTTGATAATGTATCACGCCAGCCATGGTAATCATGGTAATAGACGCTATCATAGATCATAGGTTCTACTCCCCGAAAAGATATTGCACCCATCTCTATGTTTCGGCAAGCATGTTTATCGTAATAAGAAATCCAGAAATAACCACTGTAGCCCCATGACGGTCCCCAACTATTTCTAACTAACCAAGCTCCAGGTAGGGGGGCTTGGGTTACACGACTATCATCCCAGCCGATAATTGCTACCGCATGATTTGGGTCTAATGTGCTGGATGGCGGCTGATAATGATTGTACTGACCATTGATGAACGAGCCGTCGTAACACATACAAGTTCCCATAATCCCATAATCAATAACAGCTTGTTTCAAAACATCAATATTGGAAATATCATCTTCTAATTTATACCATTCAACATCTCTGGAATAGTAATAATGATAACTCGGCAGCCATCTATCACAAGGGAATGCTGAATTACCGTAGGGTGCATCAATTTCTCGAACTGCTCCTTCCCCTCTGGAAAGATAAGCAGTTGTAACTCTGTAATCTCCGCCCATATGGACTTCCAATCCGCCGCCGGTAGGTGGAGTAGTATCATCGTTATTATGTTGATTAAATCCATTCCACCAATCCAAATGCGCTTCCGAAAGATCCGGTTCTCCGCTCTCACCGGCATTATCCCAAGCCCCGGTCAACATCATATTACCTTCCATAGAGGCATAAGCCCCGTGTGCCCAGCAAGTTCCGTATGATCCCTGATTTCTTACACTTGGTACATAATTTTCACCATCAACATCCCGCAGATCATATTGAGCAGGCGGATCTGCAACTATCAAAACTGTGATCAACAAAATAAAAATAATAAAAAACTTTTTCAGCATATTATCCTCCCCGTAATTTTTTACCTGAATATTGTGCATAAACTATTCCGAGAATTAATTTAATGTGGTAAATTAAGTCAAATAGAATTACTGATAAATAAAAAAAAGGGGAAACCTGCAGGTTTCCCCAGATGATAATTAAGTGCTCTTACTAGAATTTAACTGAAACTCCAGCGTTGAAAGTTCTTGGTAACCCGAAGAAAACTTCAGCAGCACTACCTGTATGAGGATATGCATCTTTATCCCAAGCATTATATGCACTATTATCCACTGCATCTTGAACATAAATTTCATCTAACACGTTAAAGATGTGGGTGAATGCCTCCATTTCCAAACCATTAACAATTGTTGGAAGTTTATAACTGAAATGAAGATCTAATACACCATAAGATGGGATTTCCCAACTTTCTGAAGTGTCCGTGGGATCTTGACGGCTGAATGGATCCCAGGAAGCATAGAAATCAGTAAAATATTTGTAAGAGGCTTTAGCAGAAAGACCGCTTACCGGGAAGAATGTTGTGGCAAAAGCAAGTTGTGTTTGGGGTGCATCACCAACTTTAAGGTCTTTTACATAACATTCTAATGTGTCTATTACTTCCACTCCTTCATACCAATTTTTATAAGTTGCTGTTAAATCATTTGTATAGATCCAGTCACCTTTAGAAACTGAGAGATCAAATCTCACAAGTGAAATCGGTTGTGAGTTTAGTTCTAATTCAATTCCGGCATGACGTGAGTCCATACCTCTAATGAACAAGATTCCTTCATTTCCAAGAGAGTCTGATATTCCTTGAGTTTTTGCTTGGTCTAGCCAATTGGTGTAGTAAATATCACCTTTAACATTTAAAAGACCATTTAATCCGGTAAAGTTAAATCCAATTTCAAAGTCAGTAAACTTTTCATTCTCCGGATTTTCAGCAACTGTACCATCATAGTCATCAATCACTTCATCAAATATTGGGCATTTGGATACATAACCGGCATTCCCGAATATACCAAGATTATCTGTTAATTGATAACTTGAACCACCTTTACCCTGATAACCTAGGATCCATTCAGTTTCTGAGAATAGTTCCTCACCTTCTCCATTATCAGCAAAATGATCAGTAAAGCTATATTTAACACTTGAAAGACCAAACATTGCATAGGAATTTGATTTCCCTACAGCATATTCACCTTGAAGATATCCACCGAACCAGTCAACTGTATTTGTATTGTTATAATCGATCCTGTCACCAAGTGTTTTTGTGTAATCTTCATCAGTTGTATCAAAGTCATTTCCTTCAAATCTAATATAATCTCCGCCTAGGAGATCACGCACTTCTCTGTAGTGTTCTATTTCTGCAGTTCTCAAGTCAATACCAAATGAGGATTTGAAACTATCAGTTACTTGATAATAAGCTTTGGAAATAGCGCCAATCGTCCACTGATTGTTCACACTATTACGAAGAATACCGAGTGATCCTGTACTGGATGTATCATTAACGGCAATCGTTGAATTAAAATTAACAACTCTTGAAGGACCGGAATAATCCCAGACCATGCTGCCGAATGTTCCTGAGCCACCGCCTTTTCCACCTGAGTAGTACACGATGGAATAGATATCAAACTTTTCATTTAATTTTGTAAACCAGTTTAAGTTGATCTGTGGTTTATGATAGTAGTTTTCTCTTTCGTTCAAGAAAGTATCTGAGTATCTGTCATGCAGTTGGCCGTTCCAACTCTGTTTACCTTTATAACTGTTATCCACTACATTCCAGTTTTCATTGTAAAACATTCCCGCTTTGGATTCGTTGAAATCATCAAAATAATCATCAAGATCAGAGGTAGGTACACCGGAATTATCTGTGGCATAATCGTGATTATAGGCAGCCATATTCTGCATATAAGTATTTTGTCCGTGTCTTTGAGGAGCGCCCGCAGCGTAAAATTCAATTCGATTGTTGTCATTGATATTGTAACTTGAAGCCAGATAGTATGACCAGGCATCTGTCCAGGTCGCATCAATCACGCCGTCTCCGGTCTTCCGTGTTACATTAAAGCTAAAGGCATATTTATCATCTACTAAGCCGGAATTAGCAGCCATTGTATTCTTTTCAAATCCACCTGAACCATATTCCTGCTTAAAGAAAACACCTTTATCCATTTTAGTTGGATCAGTGATCATATTCATTGTTCCTCCGATGGAAGGAACTGCCAGATTTACTGCACTTAGGCCTCTTTGTACCTGTATTGAAGATGTAGCATCACCAAGACCATCCCAGTTAGACCAATAGACCCAGCCATTTTCCATATCATTAATGGGAACACCATTGATCATAACAGCTACGTTACGTTGATTAAAGCCGCGAATATTTAAGCGAGCATCACCAGCGCCGCCGCCTTGACCGGTGGAATAAACACTGGGTGTTGTAGTAAGAACAAGCGGGATATCACGTGAGCCTAAAGAAGATGTGATCTCTTCTTTTTCAACATCTGTAAAAGCGATAGGTGTTTCAATTTTTGCACGATCGGAAACTATCTTTATCCCTTCAATGTTGATAGATTTAACTGAGAGTTTTACATTTAAAATTGATGTTTCATTTTCTTTAACTTCAATCTTCATTGATTTTGTTCCATAACCCATATAACGAAATTGAACTTCAACTATTCCGATTGGAACATCTGCGATCGAGAAAGTACCATTAGGTTGCGTGTAAGTACCCTTCTCAAGGCCAACCACTAAAACAGCTGCATTAGCAAGCGGTTCTCCGGTTCCTTCGATAGTAACCCGCCCTGCTACCTTTCCAGCTTGCGCATATAAAGGCAGGATCAACATTGTGATAACAACAAGAAATAAAACAATTTTCTTCATAACGTCCTCCTTAAATTAATTTCGCGTCTTTGCGGAAATTTGGATAATTCTCACAAGATGTCAAGATGAAAATAATTGAAAATAATTTAGTTAATATTATACTAATAAACACATAATTAAAATAAGGGATAAAAATAAATTTAAATAATATAATTAGTGGTATTCTTTATCGATCAGCAAAAAATAGCTCCCGTCAGCGCAATAATGAAGATAAATGTATTAATAATTCCAAAACCGCTAATTCGAAGGAATGTCATGTATAACTTCAAAGAGGTATCAACTCGAATTGAGTTGGTCAAATCGATTTTCTACATCACTTCCCATGAGCTAACCATTGTAATATCTAAACCGATAAACTTCGTTAGTATAGTTCTATACCAGCGATTTATAGCATTGATATCCCTTTTACTTCAACCAGATGATAAACATTTTTCAATCAAGATATAAAAATACTTGACATATCATATCATCATTTCAGATAAACGTAATATGATGACAAGGAGGGTATGATGCTCGATGAATTTGTGCTGTTAAAATTATCAAAATTATTTAATATTATCTCCAACCAAATTCGTATAAAGATAATCTATACTCTTATGGAAAACAAAGCCTTAACTGTTACAGAAATCTCTGAGAAAATAAATATCCCCCAAAATACTCTTTCCGCTCATTTAAAAATTCTTTATGAAGGAGCTTTTTTAAAAAAAGAACAAAAATGGCGAAATGTTCATTACTCCTTAAAAGAACCTAAATTGAAAGAAATTTTGGAACTGGGTTCCAAGATTCTATACAATAAATGGGAAGGCAATTGGGAGAAAATAGCTGAAGCAAAAAGAAAAATGGAATCAATAAACAAACCACAAGGCGATAAATAATGGGAAAAGTTATACCAAGATGGGAATGGCGAACATTTGGTGAAAATTTTACTAAAAATCCCGAGCTCAAGATGGTAGATGTAAAAAAAGTACGACATGGATATTTAGTAGATGACTCAATCGTAGAATTTGCTGAGGTGCAATTCAACGATGTTAGACTAAAAACAATAGCTGTGGAACATGTTGATCCTGAATTAGTTCTAAAAACCGTAAATAAATTGGAAGTGGAAAAATTCGAGAATACTAACTACATTAAAGCAATGAAACGTACCTTTGGGATGAACTACTAATTAGGGGAATTATATGAATAATTATGCAATTCTAGATATTGGGACAAATTCCATAAAATTCTTTATTTTTTCCATTGAAAACGGAGTGGTAAAGACCTTGATAGATATTAACAACAATTCTCGCCTGGGTGAGGGAATGGCTAAAACAGGCAAAATTTCCGAAACAGCTATGACAAGAAATATCGAAGCTCTAGGAGAGTTTCAACAACAAGCACAGAAATACAATGTGGAAGAGATCACAGCAGTTGGAACAATGTGTCTCCGAAAAGCAGAAAACAGCAGAGAATTTATAGAAAAAGTTAAGAAAGAACTCGGCCTAGAAATAAAAGTTATTAAAGGTGAAGAAGAAGCTCGACTTTCCTATTTAGCGGTGCTTTCTACCATTGGCAAGACCAATAAGTACTTGTGCGTATTCGATACGGGCGGCGGCAGCACTGAATTTATCTTTAGCGAAGGTACCGAACTTAATAACCGTATCAGTTTGAATTTGGGAGCTGTATATCCAACTGAAAAATTCCTGCTATCGGATCCAGTTACATCAAAAGAACTGAAAGAGATGCTGTCTTATATGAAAGATTTCTTTCAAGAACGACTTAACTTACGAAGTCCCGAGATACTTATTGGTATCGGCGGCACAGTTACCAGTATGGGAGCAGTTAAACATAAAATGACCAAATACGACCCTAAGATCATCCAGGGAAGCAAGCTTTGTTTGGTAGAGATCAACCAGCTTATAGAACTTTTCCGCAGTAAAACAATAGAGGAAAGAAAACAAATTCCCGGGCTGCAGGCTAAGCGTGCCGAAGTAATTTTAGCTGGAGCTGGAATTGTGAAAACCATTATGGATATCTTCCAAATAAACAGCATTACCATAAGCGATAGAGGACTGCGTCACGGCTTAATGTTCGATCTTTATTTAAAATAAATTTAGGAGAAATAAATTGCCCAGGATTTTTACCTATCAAGCGAAACAATTGGAGGCTGACATAGACGGCTATCTAGACAGAGTTAATACTGGCGGTTTACTTTTTTGGAGGGCATAAAAGCTTATATTGAAGGTAAAAATGACTACTTAGAGAAAAAATTCCAAGCAGATACCAACTTGGAATCTGAAGCTCATGAAAAAGGACGTGAAACAAAAAGGTTATTGAGCTTTTTAACACCTAACTTGAAAGAGTATCATAAATGACTTCAAACAGATATCCTACATGAATACGATTTGTAAAATCGATTTTTTCTACATTGATCTCAATGACTTTACCTTTGTGATAGCCAAAACGATAAACATCATTAGCATAGGTTCTGTACCAGCGATTTAAAGCATTTATATCACTTTTATTCCAGCCACCTTCCATTTCCATCTCTCTCCCCCGCTGTTGTATTCTGCTCCAGGCAAGATCTGCTCTGCCTTTTAAAACTATTAAAAGATCAGGTGAGGGAATTTCATTACAGACTGTTTTGAATTTTGCAGTAAGCAGATCCAGCTCATTATCACTCAAAAATCCATCTTTGTGAAATTGATAGCAGAACACAAGGAGATCTTCCAGGAGCGATCTATCCATCACATAACTTTTTCCCCCACTTGTGCCTGTAATTTGCAGATTCTTACGCATTTGAAGAAAATGAAGCTGCAGATCATAACAATAAGTCTTTTTGTCTTTTAAAAATTTTTCCAAGAGGGGATTCTTTTCGGGATTCTCATACAATCCGCTGATCTTTAAACTACGCTGCATTAATGCTGTTAATGTAGATTTTCCAAGCCCAACATTACCGGCAATTGAGATCAGGTTGGGATTTTGTTTCAAATAATTTTCCAGTTTTGTTTCAGCATCAATTGCTTTTAAAGTTGCAGCCGTTTCCGGAAGAGCTACCCATTTACTGATCCCAGGTGTTGTAACCCGCAGATCAAGCGATCTGATGCGCTCTACAATCTTGTTGATAGTATTTTCTAAATATTTATCTAAGGGTGTATCAACATTAGCATCTATCACCAGCACCGGACATGTAACATGTCTGTTCACAAATTGATCATAAAGCTGATTTAATTGGATCAAATACTTTCTTGGAATTCCTGCTTCATTATCTCTGCCCCGTTCCCTGATCCTTTCTTCCAAAACAGGAACATCTGCTTTTAAATAGACAATTAGATCCGGTTGAGTTATCTCCTGCGTCATCAGCTCGTAATTCCTCTGATAGGTTAGAAATTCTTCTTCGGTCATATTGCCTAATATCTTTTGAGCTATACCAAAAATATGGTAGTCTTCTGCCAAAGTTCTGTCTTCTAACACTATTCCTTTTCTGTCTTCAATCTGAAGCTGACGCTCTAATCTGCCATTGAAAAATTCTATCTGAGCCATAAAAGCGTTTCCGATCGGATCTTTATAGAAGGCATCTAAAACCTGAACATTGAATTTTTCTTGAAAGGCGTATACTTTTTCATCGCCAACTCTGTTGGGGATAGTTCCCAGTAAAAGTTCATTATACGGCTTTCTGCTTGCTGCCTCTACTAAAGTGGATTTCCCGACACCGATATTACCTACTATTCCAATTCTTAAATGTTCCATTAATTCACCTAACAAGCACTTTAATCAAAAAGTTCAAAGTCATCCATACTTTGATAATATTTTTCAATTAAAATATAAGAGAACGGGATAGTAACTAAAAGTCCTAATCCGGCTAAGGCAGCACCGATGATGTTCATAATAAAAATTCGAATCAGAATGAAAAATTGCTGCCAGCGTGTTTCTGCACTTGCCGTGTAACAAATTATCACAGCTTTTAGCGGATTCATTTGCTTGCGAATTATCAAGATAACAGCCGGGAAAGTGATCGTTATCCAATAAAGTACAAGTATCAGGCGGACTGGATGTAAAATGGGATCAACTTTTATTCCTAACAAATATCCTGTACAAAGAATTTTTAACAACAGAAAGTAAAGAATGCTGAGCAAGACAAGCAGAAAATATTTCGGGTAGAATTTAAGAGCTTGTAAATAAAATGATATTTTAAAAGGATGCTCTGTAAATTTCTCATTAAATCCAAACGGGATCAAGACAAGCGGCACTAATATCAACAACATGACGTTCGTAAAGAGATACTGATCCAGCTTAAAGCTTTCCGCTAAGTCACTACGAAATATTATTCCCAAAGCAAGAAGTAAAAATGAAGTTAAGATCATAAAAATAGAAAATGGGTAATCTTGAGATTTTATCGTTTTGAATTTCTTCCATACTTTCTGATAGTTTACTCTTGCTGAAAGCGGACCGGATAAAGCACCGGTTGGCTGACCGCATACTTTACAGAAAATAGCATTTTGATCTAATTCCGTATTACATTTAACATCAATTTTTTTTCCACCTTTGGTTTTTTGACTTTTTAATCCCTTACATTTCATTATTCCCTCATTGCTATTTTGTTTCAGCTCGAAAAATTCTAAGATGCCTCTATCTTGTCAATTATTAAAGTTCTTTACAAATAAAGTACTCAAAATTTATTCGAGGTAGATTTTTATGTGAAGTTAGGAGGAACGATGTATAAGCTCAATGTTACCTCAAATTTTTCATCTGCCCATAAACTGGAGGGATACGAGGGATTATGCCAAAATCTGCATGGTCATAATTGGAAAGTTCGTATTGGCATTCTTTGTGAAAAGGTCGATAATATTGGAATGACAATAGATTTTGGAGAAGTTAAAAAGCACTTAAAAGAAGTAATGACATTGCTTGATCACACTTATCTAAATGAATTAGAATTTTTCAAAGGGATCAATCCGACTTCGGAAAATATTGCCAAGTTCATTTTTCAGCAGATCAAACAGCGGATAAAGGTAGTTGATTGTAAAATTTCAGAAGTGGAAGTCTGGGAATCTGATATTACCTCAATGGTTTACTTTGAGTGATCGTTCAGTTTATAGTATGAGAATTATTGAATCTAAATTTGTAAAAAGTGCAGTACAGCCCAAAGATTATTATCCCACAAGTTTTGCGGAAATCGCTTTTGCTGGCAAATCTAATGTCGGTAAATCTACACTTATAAACAAATTATTAAATAGAAAATCGATCGCCAAAGTTAGCAATAAACCCGGTAAAACCAGATTGATCAATTTCTTTGAAGTACGCTTTAAAACTGATGAAGCTGATCTGGAAGGATTTTTTAGTTTTGTTGATCTTCCCGGCTACGGCTATGCTAAAGTGAGTAAAGATAAAAGAGCAGCTTGGGATAAAATGATCGTTACTTTTTTTGAAAAAAGACAGCAATTGAAAGGAGTGATTGTATTGGTCGATATACGTCATAAAGCAGATCCCAAAGATATTATCATGATCAATATGCTGAAAACTTTCAATGTCCCTTTTGTTGTTGCGGCTACAAAAGCCGATAAGATCGCTAAATCTAAGGTTAACGCAGTTGTTTTAAATCTTAAACAAGATTTGATACTGGAAGGTCGGCAGATATTTGCCTGCTCTTCACTTAAGAAAACAGGTATGGAAAATATCCTCAACTGGATCACTGAAAGGGTTATTGATTTTAATTGACAAAACAGCTTACAGAATGTAATTCTTGGGTTATAAAAAATGGTTAAAAAATTATGTTAGAAAAAATAAAGTCACCTAATGATGTAAAAAAGCTATCAATTGCTCAACTGCAGGAATTGGCAGAAGATGTTCGTAAAAGGATTTTACAGGTTACCGCTATAACAGGCGGACATGTAGCTCCCAGTTTGGGAGCAACGGATATTGCCGTTGCCTTACTTAAAATGTTCGATCCTCTGGAAGATAGGATTGTATGGGACGTAGGACATCAAGCTTATGCCTATAAAATTTTAACAGGGAGAAATCAACACTTCGACACATTAAGGCAATTTAAAGGTTTGAGCGGTTTTAATAATATCTTTGAAAGCAAATATGATGCTTTTGGCGTAGGGCATTCCAGCACTTCTATTTCCGCAGCATTGGGTATTGCAACTGCCAAAGAAATGCTGGGGAAAAAAGGCAGAACTATTGCCATAATCGGTGATGGAGCTTTGACAGGTGGTATGGCTTTTGAAGCACTTAATCACGTTGGTCATGTGCAAAAAGATATGATCGTAATTTTGAACGATAACAACTTTTCCATCTCCAAGAATGTAGGAGCTCTGCAGGCATATCTAACGAATATCCTAGTAAGTAAACCTTATAATGCCACCAAAAACCTGATCTATGAATTTGTGCAGCGTCTACCGCAGAGAATTCGACGCAGAGTTATTCTCAGCGCTCGTACTCTGGAAGAAAACATGATCAATACTCTAGCGCCGAATATCATATTTGAAGATCTAGGATTTAAATATTTAGGACCGATTGACGGACATGATATTCCCAGAATGATCAGGATATTCAATAATATCAAAAATAATCTGACCGGACCTATTTTTGTACATATCGTAACCCAAAAAGGCAAAGGTTACGAATATGCCGAGGATGATGCTGCTCGTTTTCATGGCTTAGGACCTTATGAAATAAAAACCGGTAGATCTAAAAAGAAGAAAGCGGAAACATATTCAAAAGTATTCGGGAATACAATGTGTAAACTCGCAGCTGAAAATAAAAATATTGTTGCGATAACTGCCGCCATGACAGACGGCACAGGTCTGAGTGAGTTTGCCGAAAAGTATCCCAATCAATTTTTCGATGTGGGAATTGCCGAACAACATGCTGTAACATTTGCCGCTGGTCTTGCCGTTCAAGGTGTTAAACCTTTTGTTGCTATCTACTCTACTTTTTTGCAAAGAGCTCTGGATCAAGTAATTCACGATGTGGCTTTGCAGAAACTACCTGTAGTTTTCTGCCTGGACAGAGCCGGACTGGTGGGAGAAGATGGACCTACTCATCACGGTGTTTTTGATCTTTCATTTTTAAATTTCGTACCAAATTTGATAATTCTTTCTCCTGCCAATGCACAAGAACTTATACTGATGTTGGAATTTGCCGGCAGTTATCAGAAAGGACCAGTTGTGATCAGATATCCGCGTGGAAGTGCGCTATATATTGATAATAAGAACAAACCAATAGAAATTGGCAAAAGTGAGGTCGTGCATTCGGGTAAAGATCTTGCTATAATCGGGGTTGGAGATGCCTTTAATGATGCAGAGATTATTTACAAAAAATTACTTGATGAAATGCCCGGATATAAGCCCTACCTGATCAATCCGCGTTTTATCAAACCGATAGATCTTGAATTGTTAACAACCTTAGAAAAGAAAGTTCAAACTATTATAACCATAGAAAATAACGCACTTATTGGTGGCTTTGGCAGCATTTTGAAATCACATTTTGCTAATACAAATATTAAAATTTATTCTTTTGGTATTCCTGATGAATTTATTGAGCATGGTTCCGTAAGTCAATTAAAAAACAAAATCGGTATTTCGGCTGACAAACTTACCAAAAAGATCATCTCAATCCTGAAATAAAACATTATGGAATATTCCCATGATACAATAGCAGCGATTTCCACGCCAATTGGCGTAGGTGGAATATCTGTGATCCGAGTTAGCGGAGACCATGCAATAGAAGCTGTTTCGCGGATTTTTCAAAGTAAAAGCAAACTTACTCAGCTAAGCGCAAATAGGTCTGTTTTCGGCCGGATAGTCTACAAAGGAAAACTTGTTGATGAAGTTATCGTCACATTATTCAGAGAGCCAGCCAGCTATACGGGTGAGGATGTTGTGGAGATTTCCTGTCACGGTAGCACTTTTATTACAAATCAAATACTGGCTTTATTACTACTGGAAACACGACTGGCAGAACCAGGAGAATTTACTCAACGTGCTTTTCTAAATAATAAAATAGGACTTACCCAGGCGGAAGCTGTTGGTGATCTGCTTAATGCTAAAACTAAAATATCACATCAGGCTGCCTTAAAGCAACATGAGGGTAGGTTGCGAAATAGAATTGAAACAGTACTTTCCAAAATTAGTGACTTACGCGTAAAACTTGAACTTGAGATTGACTTTTTAGAGCAGGATCTGGATGAAATAGACAACAGTGCAATGATCAAAGACCTGAAAGATGTAGTCGCTGAGCTAAATGATCTTATAAAAACCGGCGAGGAAGGGCTGATAATCAAAGACGGCCTCAGGATAAGCCTGGTAGGAGCACCCAATGTAGGGAAATCCAGTATTTTCAATGCCTTTTTAAAAACCGAGCGGGCAATAGTTACGCCCATTCCCGGAACCACGCGCGACTATTTGGAAGAAGTAATTTCTCTGAATGGTTATCTGGTGAGAGTTTATGATACTGCCGGCTTACGAGATACTGATGATCATATTGAGAAGATCGGCATAAAACGTTCTTATGACATTATAAAAAAATCGCATAAAGTGATATTTGTGATCGATGGAGATGAAAACGAGCAGGAATATAAAGCTCTAAGCAAGATCGTTGATCCCCAAAAAATTATTAAAGTTCTGAATAAAGCCGATAAGTTCAGCAAAGTTAATTTGCAGGATTACATCAAAAAAGGTTATAATATTTGTTCAACCATAAAGAGCACAGGATTAACTGAGTTAAAAAGCAGTCTCTTGGAAAATATTGAAATCTCGGAAGAGGAACTTCAGATGGGTATTTTGACCAATACGCGGCAAATTGCAGCGGTAAAGAAGGCAGCCGGTTCCATCAAAAAAGCTGTAACTTCTCTTGAAAAGCAACTGGGATATGAATTCACCGCTTTCGACCTTAAAGAAGCAAGCTCTGCTCTGGAAGAAATTATCGGAAGGATTACATCAGACGATATTTTGAATAAGATCTTCAAAAACTTCTGTATCGGCAAATAACCTGCTGATCCGGTATTTTATTTATCAGATTTCACTACAGGCAGCGCATCGTTATTAGCGCGTTGATCTCCAAACCACACAACTCTTTGCGGGAAGGCAACTTCAATACCTTGAGTTTCCAGTGCTTTCTTGATGCGCCAAAGCATCGTTGTTTTCAAACCCCACCACTCACTGACAGGAGACCATATTTTCACATTTATATTTACAGCATTATCACCAAGATTATTCACCCAAACAAGCGGACCGGGCACTTTTAGTGCAAATGGTTCATTTTCGATCAGCTCCTCGATGATCCCAATCGCTTTATCAGCATCATCTGTATAGCGGATCCCGACATTATATTCAAATCTACGAACCACGTTTGTAACATAATTGGAGATATTAGCGGTAAAGACTTTTTCATTCGGTATTCTTACCTGAAAGCCGTCGAACGTACGAATGGTAGTGGAGATGATCTTAATATCCTCAACAATTCCGGTAATATCGTTAAGATTAACAGTATCACCGATTTTGATAGGACGTTCCACAATCAAAAAAAGCCCTGAAATGAGATTTCCCACAATACTTTGACTAGCAAATCCCAGCACTATCCCGGCAATTCCACCTGCTACTAACAGCCCGGAAAGTTTCAAGCCCATAATAGACAGTGACCAGATCACACCAATGATCAAGATTACAAATGATATCACTTTGATGATCACTTCCATATTGTCTTTAGACGCTTTATTTTTTAGAGTTTTTCTCACATAAAGTGAAAGGATCCTGGATACTATTACAGAAATGAAAAAAATTGAAAAAGCTATGATCAGCTGAAGGAGCGTTATATTGCCCCACATGATTTTATCTAACATTATATTCCATCCATCATGTTAAATTTAGTAGTTAAGATACTTAGTTTTTTACTTTGGTAAATTTCTATTGATTTTTTAAAGTTCTTTTCAGTACTCGGCTCATAGCAATCTGTTTCTGCTGAAAGCTCATCACTGATCTTCATACTCGCAAACAGTTTCACCTGCAGCGGACTATAATACAATTTCATACCGTATGCGTTTAGAACAATTTTCGTTATCGTATTCCAATTAGAATTGTTATTCTTGATATTCATTTGAATGATGCCGAAATGAAGCGGATCTACCTGCGGGATCTTAGAATAGACGGAGGTAAGGTGATAACGTACCACCACCCCGTTTTTTGGATCACCGTAAAGACTGTATTTTGCAGGAATGCAGCTGATTTTATCAAATAATTCATAGGTCTGTTTGGCATAAATGAAAACTCCCAGTTCAATAGGAAAAGTAGCATAAAGCGTTTTTTCCTGCTGAGGAGCTATCATCAATTCTCTATCAAATTCCAGTAAGAGAAAATTCGTGATATGTTTCGGATGATTCAGGGGTTCAACAGGAGTTATCAGGATCTTTGACCTTACGGCAAGTAACGCTTTCTGAAATTCTAGACCGCCAGCAATCTGTCTGATATATTGATATCCGAATTCCGTTTTAGTCACATTAATAGAAATATCTTTTTCCTGTAAGGAAAGTGGAATCTCATGTGTTCCGTACATAGCATCTCCAATCTCGTTCTTTAAAATACTTCAGCAGTTTTAATCAAAGTAAGAAAAATGTCAACTTTTCTATTTGTATCCTGTTTACTAAAACTGAGTTTATTCCATTACTCTAACAAGATAAATCAAGAAATCAGATAAAGTTCTTGCAGAATATTTTAGCTATTATTAATTAGAAATTAATTTCAGAGGAGGATATATGTCAAAAATAACTTTTTTCGGTGCTACCGGAACGGTAACAGGCTCCAGATTCCAATTAGAGATAGACGGAAAGAACTTACTGATCGACTGTGGTATGTTTCAGGGACCCAAGGAGATCCGGCTGAAAAACTGGGATGAGTTTCCCGTTTCACCTGCCACTTTTGATTTTATTCTGCTCACTCATGCTCACATAGATCACAGCGGCTATATACCTAAATTCGTCAAAGAGGGATTTGCCGGAAAAATAATTTGTACACATGCTACAGCGGAGCTTTGCCGCGTTATGTTAAAAGATAGTGCCCACATCCAGGAAGAAGATGCGAAATGGGCTAATAAGAAAGGCTTCTCCAAACATTCACCAGCTTTACCACTTTATACTCAAGAAGATGCAGAAAAAGCCATCGCCCTCTTTCAGCCTGTTCACTATGGAGATTTTTTCAAACTTTCTGAAAATACCCGCATTAAATTTCACGATTCCGGTCATATCTTAGGCGCTGCGTTTATTGATATAAAAACTCAAACTACGCACATATCCAGTAAAATACTGTTCAGCGGAGATTTGGGACGTCCGGAAATTCCCGTTCTGAACGAACCTGATCAGGTTTATAATGTTGATCATCTGATTTTAGAATCTACTTATGGACAGAGACTGCATGACTCGAAAGACCCAATTTCTGATCTAGTAGCCGTGATCAAAAGAAGTATGGATCGCGGCGGAGCTTTAGTTATTCCTGCCTTCAGCGTAGGCAGAACGCAAACTCTGCTTTACCTGTTGAGATTGTTGGAAGAAGAAGGTAAAATTCCTTCCTACCCGATTTTCGTGGATTCTCCCATGGCAATAGAAGCTTTAGAAATATTTGAAAAGCATATTCACGACTTTGACCTGAACGCACGCCAGCAGAAAATGGCCGGTAAGGACATCTTCCGACCAAAAAATTTACAGATATGCCGTTCGAAAGAAGATTCCATCGGTATAAATCAACATCGGTCCGGCTGTATTATTATCTCAGCCAGCGGCATGGTAACCGGAGGCAGAATAGTACATCATATGGCTCAAAGATTGCCCGATCCAAAAAATACTATTCTCATGATCGGATATCAAGCGGAAGGCACACGTGGCAGATCTATTGTGGATAAAAAAGAAACTGTAAAAATTCATGGTAAGGTAATTCCTATCAATGCCCAAATTGAGATCATTGATGGTTTTTCCGGACACGCTGATTATAATGAGATGTTAGCCTGGTTAATGCCTTTCAATAAAAAACCGGAAAATGTTTTCATTGTACATGGTGAGCCGGAAGCCAGTCAAGCAATGGCCGATAAGATCAAGCAGACATATCATTGGAATGTAACAATCCCTAAGTTTGCTGAGAGCTTCGATATAGATTAAATTATTAAGTCATAAATAATGATTCAAAAATTGAATTAATAAATTCCCCGACAGTTCGTTAAACTGAATTATAGAATAACAAAAAATAGAAATATAACCGGTTTAATGCTCTGTCGCCCGGCTTGGAAGTACCGGCAAAGTTAAGATGAAAAAAGAATGACACTTAACAGTGAATATGCAATTTTACTCCACATCTATAAATCAATCATGATATCTTTAATTATTTTTCCAAATACCTTGCTTTAAGCATATCGTTTAATTTCGGTTAATCAAAGCTATTTTGATTTTCCCTTCTTTCCACACAATACCGACCATTCCCAGCCCGGGCTTCAGTAACATCTTGCCTGGCTCGAACCGGATAACCTCTTGGGCAGGCACATCCAGCAACTAATTCTTCTGTCATGCCACTCTTTAAAACAATATAAGATGTTATACTAATTGAAAATATTGAGTAAATTAGGAAATATGGTGTCAAAAATTATTGATACATCTTCTCTATTTGATCATTATATTTTCTACTAAAATTGCCAGAAAACCGGAATCAGTAAAACAGCAAGACCCCAGAACAATAAATTGAGCGGAATACCGATTTTCGAATAATCAGAAAAACGGTAACCACCGGGTGTAAAAATCATGGTATTTGTCTGATATCCAATGGGTGTAGCAAAGCTGGTAGAGGCAGCAAAAGTGATCGCTATAAGAAAAGGCCGTGG
Organism: Candidatus Cloacimonadota bacterium; assembly: GCA_021734835.1. Lineage (GTDB taxonomy): Bacteria > Cloacimonadota > Cloacimonadia > Cloacimonadales > TCS61 > Tenebribacter. The sequence continues at coordinate 37,973 of JAIPIH010000001.1, forward strand.
ACTTACGCCTAGTATTTCAGCTATTGAGAAAGCGATCGGTGCCAATAGAATTGCAGAGGCATTATTGGACATCGTTTCGGTCATCACAGCGGTAATGAGATAGAGTAAGGCAAGAACTGTGACGGGGCCAAATTTGATCAGCGGTTGTAAAAGGCTGTTTGCCAGAATTTGTGCCGTTCCACTCTCATGCAAAGCAATACCCAGAGGAAGAATTCCACCTAATAGGAAGATGACTTTCCAGTTTATAGCTTTATATGCTTCTTCCAGACTTATACAGCGGCTGAGCACCATCCCAACTGCACCAATAATAGCAGCTACTAGAATAGGAAATACATTAAATGCTGCCAGGGCAACAACTCCTGCCATGATGCCAATAGCGGTGAAAACCCGATCTTTACGCATGTGAAGATCAGTAAGCTCATTGGTAACTATCAGATCGTTCGAATTAAGAATGCCATCCAAATCCTCTTTATCGCATTGGAGCAGAGTAGTGTCGCCCGCAGCAAAACGTATTTCGGCAATACGATCCCTGATAATCTTACCCCGACGCTGTACAGCAAAAACCCTGCATTTGAAACGTCTGTAGAAATTGGCAGTTTTTAATGTTCTGCCGATAAGAAATGAATCAGGTGGAACTAAAGCTTCGATCAACCGGACATCGTCTGAACTCAGCTTTTTATCGTTCAATTTGGTTTCGGTAGGATGCAATTTATATTCATCTTTCATCAGCATAAGTTTTTCCATATTTCCGTGCAGTAAAAGAATGTCGCCTTTTTTGATCTTCGCATCCCTTGGCTGCCAGGTTTCTTTTTCCGCTCTGATAAGTTTGATCAACTCAATTTCAGGCGAATTTTTAGATTTTGATTTCCTCCAGGTTGTAGAGATCAGAGGAGATTTTTCCATTACCCGCAATTCGATCAGATAATCGACAAGCCGGTATTTATCCAATTTTTGATATTCTCCCTTTCGTTTGGGTAAAAGCCATCCTGAGACAAGAACCAGGAAAATAATTCCCACTACCGACATGATCAGACCAAGAGGAGCAAATTCAAAAAGTCCATATTTTGGCAATCCGTTAGATACAGCAATGGAATTCACCAGGATATTAGTTGAAGTTCCTACCAATGTACAAACTCCGCCGAATTGACTGGCATAAGATAAGGGAATTAACACGCGCGAAGGGGAAATATGACGGCTTTTTGCTAAGGCAATAGCTACTGGAATAAAAATGGTAACGGTGGCTGTGTTTACAATAAAAGCAGATAAAAGTCCGATAGTTACGCATAAGACGAAAACCAACTGCTGCGGTGATTTACCGGCAATTCGATCAATCGAACGGGCTAACCATTCTACAAAACCGGTTCGGGCAAGACCGGCACTCAAAACGAACATAGCCGCCACAGTAGCGGTAGCAGGATTAGCAAAGCCGTAGAGCGCTTGTTCCGGTTTGATTATTCCTGAAACTAATAGTACAGCCAACACACAAAGTGCCACCAGATCAACCCGTAGCTTGTTGGTAACAAATAGGATCATTGCGCCCAGAACCACTGCCAGAACCATGATATTTTCAAAACCTAACATTCAGAGTATACCTCTCGTTTCAAGTAGAATATTAAATATATTGAAGCCTGATTTACAGTACCGAATATTTCCCTTTTCTAAATAGGTAATATAAATAAACTAATAGAATAATTTTTTATATGTCAACTAAAATAATATTTTACACAACAATAATCTGTCTGCTCATTTATATTTCAGGTTATACTTTTATAACACAGTTTTAAAGCTATTAACATTTTGTAAGGGAGTTTTCTGTTCTAAGGGATCTCGAAATTGAATTTATAATTTTTAAATATCAGATTGTAAAAATCTAGGTTATAACTATAAATGAATTGTCAAAAGTTATTCCTTAAGTTGCATGGAATAGAAAGAACAGTATGATAAATCCGTAGGCGAAGGAGTTGAATTTATAAGTCGAACGTTCAAGATAAAACTGAATTAGTAATAAAGTGTTTGTTAATCCAGCCAAAATTCCGGAGACCTGTGGAAATTCGGAAGATGATCAAATAGTGATAATGAGTAAATTGCAGAATTTTAACACACTTTAGCATGTGAAGAGAAGTCGTAAAAAAGAAAGGAGTTATTGAAACTGATCGTTAAGAGTCGTTTGCTAATTGGAACAAAACATGCAAAACGATATAACAGAACAGATAATGAAGTTAAAAAAATAGTAAAAGTTAAAGGAAAAGATTATGGAATTAACGAATAAGCAAAGATCAAAACTCAAAGCTATAGCCCAAAATATGGATGTGGTTGTAAAAGTAGGTAACAAAGGAATAACACAAAATGTTATAAATAGTTTACAGGAAGCTTTAGAAGCGCGGGAACTCATTAAGATATCAATAGCTCATCAGGATAGAGAAGTAAGAAAAGAAACAGCTCTGCAGCTGGCTGAGGCTTCTGATTCTACTTTAGTTAATATGATTGGGAAAACAGCTCTTTTATTTAAAATTAATTGGAAATCACCGATCATCTCAAAAGAAATATAATTAGGATAAGCAGAATAAATCTAGCGTGAGCTTTGTTGTGTTATTGCTTTGATATTGTTAGCCAGATCAGGAGTCAACTGCTCATTTTCGAGTTTCCATTGCCAATTCCCCTGAGTAGTTCCAGGTGTATTCATGCGGGCTTTATTATCCAAACATAAAAAATCCTGTAAGGGTGCAATGGCGATATTCGCTTTAGACATCCATGCTAATTTTATCATTTCACAGCAGATATTAAAATCTTCCCGCTTAATATAATTCTTCACAAAATCCTTACGTCCTGGAGGACTGGACAAGAACCATCCTAAAACAGTATCGTTGTCATGAGTTCCAGTATAAGCCACACAGTTTTCTGAATAATTATGCGGCAGATACTCATTTTTCAAATCGGAATCAAAGGCAAACTGCAATATTTTCATACCGGGAAGATCAAAAGCATCTCTCAAAGCCGCAACCTCCGGAGTAATTATCCCAAGATCTTCAGCGATTATAGGAAGCTCTCCTAATTCACTTCTCAAAGCTGTAAACAATTTATCTCCCAATGCTTTTTCCCAGCTGCCTTCAATTGCAGTGTCATTTCCTGCCGGAACAGCCCAATATGATACAAAACCTCTGAAATGATCTACTCTGACAATATCCACCAATTTTTGGATTGCTTTAAATCGCTGGATCCACCACTCGAAATTTTGTTGTTCCAGCATTTTCCAATCATAAAGTGGATTTCCCCATAATTGTCCTGTTTCACTAAAATAATCTGGTGGAACACCAGCAACTTTGATGGGAGAATGATGTTCATCAAATTGGAATATTTCCGGATTTGACCAGGCATCAGAGCTGTCGGAAGATACAAATATAGGAATATCACCAATGATCTTTACACCTTTATCATTTGCATATTTCCTTAGTGCCTGCCAATGTGCAAAGAAGACAAATTGACAAAATTTGTAGTAGTTGATCCTGGTTTGCAGCAGCTTTTGATATTCATTGATTGCTGTTTTCTGCCGTACTTTTATTTCTTCTTTCCACTCAATCCAAGGTTGATCGTCAAAGTGTTCCTTCAATGCCATGAAAAAGGCAAAATCATTCAGCCAGAATGATTCCTGAGCAATAAACTTGATAAATTGCTGATCATTCACATCAAAATTTTGATACGCTATCTCTAATTTACTCGCTTTAAATTTTCTTACTTGATCAAAATCTACTTTACCCTGAACAAAAACAAGATCATGTTCCAAATCCCCTTTACTGAGTAAATTACTTTCAACAAGCTTATCAAGATCAATGAAAAGCGGGTTCCCGGCAAAAGCAGAATAAGTTTGATAAGGAGAATTCCCAAATCCGGTAGGACCTGTCGGTAGAATTTGCCACAATTTCTGTTTTGCATCAGCTAAAAAATCTACCATTTCATAAGCTGACTTCCCCAAATCACCGATGCCGAATTTACCCGGTAGTGAGGTAATATGCAATAATATTCCACTCGATCTTTTAAATTTCAATTATTTGTTGTCCTTGCTTTCTTTTATTAATTTATCATAGATTTTGATATATTTTTCTGCAGTATGCTTCAAATTGAATTTACGTTTCGATTCACTCATTATTCTTTGCAGTTGTTTAATACGAGTAGTTTCGGGCAATTTATAAAACTTCAGTGCTTCTTTGATCCCATATTCCAAACCCGCTCTATCAGCTATTTTGAAAGTAAATCCATTACCTGTATGCTTTTCAACATCCAGTTGGAAAATAGTATCTTTGAGTCCGCCGGTTGAGCGTACTACTGGTAAAGTACCAAAGCGTAAAGCTTCCATTTGCGGAAGTCCGCAAGGCTCATAACGTGACGGCATCAAGATAAAATCAGCAGCTGCTTTCCCCAAATTGCTAAGCTCTTCATTGAAATTAACAAAAGCAAGATTGGAATATTTAGTTCCTAATTTTTTTAATTTTTCTTCAATTTTTGAATCACCATTAGCGATAAAGGCTATCTGCAATTTGTATTTAGAGAACACCTCCTTGTAGTTATCAACCAGAATGTCTGGTCCTTTTTGATAATAGAGTCTATTTGGCCAGAAGAACAGCGGTATATCAGGATTCACAGGCAACTTCATCTTAGATTGGAAAATTTTTTTATTTAAGGCTTTATTCTCTTTTAAAGTATGTTTATTGAAGTTGATAATACCAGGTAAAACTTTCGGGCTTACGGTATCATTCGGTGCATTTAATATTCCGCTTGCTCTTCCATCCTCATACTTACGCTTGATCACTTCGTAAAGCGGCTTTGAAACAATATCCGGAAAATCATTATTATACAATTCTTCCAAAAAACTTTCACTTACTGTGTTGAACTCATCGGCAGCAAAAACGGCGCTCGCAGTAAAATCGACTTTATTTGTTTTAAAAGTACTCTCCCAGTTTTCTCTGCTATTATCCGGAAACTCTTCGAAATAGAGCCAATTCATGAAATCCATGGGACGAATTCCACTCAATTCTATATTCCTCATAGTCTGCTTCTCAGTGAAAATATTATGCAGTGTAAATAACGATTTTATCCCTTTTGATCTGGCAGCCGACGGGATCAAGCCAGTCATCCAGTCGTTACAATGAACAATATCCGGTTGAAGGTAATCCAAGAGCAAATTGATAACGTGCCTTTGATAAGCAAGCGACCTGCGAACCGGGCTGTGGATAGTTCCCTCATCATAAGGATTACTCAAATAAGAAAAAGCGCTATCATTCACCAAATGGATACCTTTGCCGCTTAAGACAACAGCCAGACGATCAATTTCCTGATTTGTAATAGCGGCTACATGCTTTATCTTACTGTCGTATTTTGGTAAAACAACATGAAGATCGTAGTTTTTATTTTCATTCAGATTACGGATCAAACTGGCAGAGATATCACCTAAACCTCCTCCTTTAGCAGAGACCAGATTAGCTGCATTTCCCATACCTTCCGGTAAAGCTGTTACTTCCGGTGTGCAAATAAGTATTTTAGGTCTATCAGACAAGGTGACCATTTTTTTGTATTCTGTGGAAATATCTTTATGTATTCGTTCGTCTGTATTAATGGTTTCTCTTTTCACCTTTTGCCTCCCTAAAAGCAGCAAGCAATTTCTCTACTTGGAATTCTGAAGTTTTGCCGGCCAGTTTAAGTTTTTTAATAAACTTTAACAAAGGTTTTCTACGTGATATTTTATTTCGGATCGAAATTAAATTAATTTGCTCCAAAATCTCACTTAGCATTTCGAATCTTTCCTTATTATACCAGAGTTTATTTTCGAATTGGTTAATAGCTAAAAATCTTTTTGCTTCATTGATTTGGAGCAAATCATTTAGCATTTGTTCAGGAGAATTTTCAAATTTCCATAAATTCTGATATTTTATTGATATTTTAAGCAGATCAGCATCAAATTTGAGTTTAGATATTTTTTGTAATTCATCTCCCAGGAAAAATTCATCAATAAATTCCGTACTGATCGTTTCATAATTTTTTTTCGCAGTTAATTTTCCTAAATGACGCAATAATATCCACATAATGACCATTAATTTTTTATCTTCATTGAGTTTGGAGGAAATTTTAAAATAATGATCCAGATCGATTGAGATGTCTGCTGTTATTGTTGTTATTTTAGCTTGAGAATTCAGCCATTGCTGCATGAATTCAAGAAATTCATTGATCCTGCTGATTAATTCTGCTTTAAAAGTTTTAATTTTTTTTTTATCTTTTAAAATTATTAAATAAGTCAGGATATCCCAGTTGATGAATTCATTGAACTTCTCTAAAATAGGCAGTACTCCAGTTCTTTTCAGGGAGATATAAATATTATCTACTCCGCCGCCCTGTAAATATTCAGCTAATTTAGAATAATCTTGTTTTTCGTTATCCTTCACTTCATAAATATCAAGTAGAACAGCATATTTAAAAGCTCCCAGCTCTTGGAATAATCCTCGTTGATGAATTTCCCGGCAATTACGTATTAAAGTTTTCCCGGAGATCTCTTCCTTGAATATTACAAAGTAATCCTTATCGTTATGAAGGTTCCAGACAGAAGCCAGATTCTTTTTTGTCCAGATAGTATCACCATCTTTTTCAATTGGAAGATCAGCCCAATTTATCCAGCCGGTAGTGTGTTGATATTTATTGTTGTAGATCACCAGTGAGTGCTGACCTTTGAAATTATTAGCATAAACAAAAACATCTTCATTCAATTCATTATTTTCAGTAATGAAATCGAATAAAACAAAATTTTCAACTTCGGAAAAAAGGTATCTTTTATTTAGCAGCGGGAATATTTCACGATTGTGCCTTTCGATCAAATATTCATCCTCATTTTCCTGCCATTTTGCTTTATGGAATTCCATTCCGTATTTTTCGGTAAATCCTTCTACCTGCCCGTGTGCAAACATCGGCAATCCCGGCAAAGTGCTCATCAATAAGCATACTCCGAAATATTTATCATCTTTTCCGAATTGGTCTATCGCAGTCTCTTCGTCCGGATTACTCATAAAATTTACAAATCGCTTTAAGATTTGAGGATTAAATTCCAATATGTTAAAAATCGACTTTCTGTACTTAGCATTTTCTTCATTTTTTAACATATTCATAAAAGCACTATTATAAACCCTATGTATCCCCAAAGTCCGTACAAAATATCCTTCCATCATCCAGAATGCTTCAGCTAAAAGCAGAGTATCAGGTGCTTCCTGAGCCACACTATCAACCACATCCCGCCAAAATTCGTTGGGAAACAGTCGGTTAAATTCAGTTTTAGATAATCCAAATTCACTGCGGGTAGCAATATCACCGCCCGAACCCGGTTCCGGATACCAGAGACGCTGTATGTGCTTTTTTGCTAAAGTCATGGCAGCATCAAATCTTATTATGGAGAATTCCTTTGCTATTTCAATGATTTTATTTTTAACAGCTTGTCGTACTTCCGGCATTAGATAATTCAGTTGAGCTGTATCATTCCAAGGTGTGCTGGTACCGTCATTACCATGATAAATATACCTGGTTATTCCATCTTTGATATATTGAAATACTACTGCTGCATCAGATTTTTCATAGTAATGATCTTCTATCCTAACTTGAATTTCACTTTTTTTTGAAAGATTCTCACCACTAAAAGAATAAGCTGGGAAAGGAGTATGTTCTATTTGTATGAACCATTGAGGATGCTTCACAATCCAGTCAGAATCAATTCCGGTATGATTGGGAACCATATCGCAGCCGAGTCGCATTCCGAACTTCCTGCATTTTTTCTTGAGTTCTTCCAGGCTGCTTTCGCCTCCCAGGTCATCAGCTATACGATAATCATCAAGAGAATAAGCTGAGGCAATCGCCTCATAATCTCCGTTCAATTCCTTTATCCTTTTTGATGCTGAACTTCTCTGCCATATTCCTATTAACCAAATACCTGTTATCCCGCGACTTGCCTGCAGCTGCAATTCTTCTTCCGGAATCTGATCCAGCTTTTTTACTTCCAATTTATATTTCCGGCTTAATTGTTCCAGCCAAACATAAACACTTTTTGCAATTAATATCAAATGCGGCATCCAATCTTTATCTTCAGTAAATTTCTCATATTCTTCATCATGGAATTCATGGAGATAAGTCGGTCCCGGGCCAAAAAAGTCTGCTTTATTTTCTTCTTTCAACAGATCAATTCCCTGCAGCAGCAATTCTAAGTCTTCTTCAATTAACTCCTGCCAGTTGTTTTTAATGAAGTTAAGCTGATCAAAGATCGAGTTAGGGTATTTAATGAACGGTTCTAATAAAAAGCTGAAAAGGTCTTTATCTTTACTGTCAACACCAGGCTGTTTTTTGAAAAAAACTTGTAAAAGTTCAAATTGGATCGGATAATCGCTTTCAGTTTTTAAAGTTTTATCATCAAAGAGTTCTTTATATTTTTCTAATGCTTCATTTTTATTTAAGATCCAGATCAAGAGCGTTTCTCTTATGAAATCAGCCTTAGGATAAGAATAGAAACTGTGTTGATAATCTTTTTTCAACCGGTCCAGTTTTAAATTTCCTATCTTCTCATTTAAAAAGTTATGCGATTTTTCAAAAGCAGAAGGATTCTTCTTTTTCACATAAGCAGAAATCACTTTCTGTATTATTGTAGAAATTACATCTACGGCATTTAGTTCACCGGGATGTGCTGTCTTAGCTTTATTTAGAATAATGTCTTTACCTACGTTCAGTTGTTGAGCAAATCTGCGTAGTGTAATTTGATTTTCAAAGACAAGTTTCCCTTTTTTACTTATACTTTCTGTTTTTAAACCAAATTTGTCCTTAACTGCTTTTAGGACCGGAATGCCAAGTTTTTTAATCATGTTCTCTCACTTATAATTTAAAAAATATATAGAAGTTAATATTCAATTAGGTTTAGTAAAAAGGCATCAAATATCATTTTTAAAAGTACCATTTTATAAATTCAAAGTACTCGGTCAGTTCAGTTTGAACAGGTCTTACTCTCAAATTATAACTTTGACGGCCCGAGCCTGTAATTTTAATTTCTGCCTGGTAAACAGCTGAAGTTTTCTTTTTTTCCAGAAAATCTAAGGTGTATATTTGAATTTGTTTTTCATCATTGATGATAAATAATTCAACTTTGAGCAATGCTTCATCCAAACCATCAATATTTATAGTAGCTTTTACTTTCATCAGATCACCATAATTAATAGTTTCAGAATCCTTAATATTCATGTCTACATTTTGGAATTTTACTTTTGGCCAGCTTTCTTTTAATCTTTCTTTGGTAGAGCTGATTGTTTTAAGATAGTTTAAATTATCCGCTAATAAATTTTGGGAATCATCGACAATCGGTAAGTAAGATTTTACCAGGTAATCACGCAGCATACGGTGAATATTAAATTGTTTACCAACGTCATGGATCGAATTTTTCATGATTCCTATCCATTGAGATGGAATTCGATTTTTATTGCGATTATAATAAATTGGTGCTATTTCATACTCCAGGATATCGTATATTTCATTTGCATCTAAAGTATCTCTAATTTGCGGAACATTCTTAGTTGCACCGGCAGTTATCGACCAGCCGTTATTGGAATTATAGCATTCCGGCCACCAACCGTCCAGAATACTCAAATTAGGTATTCCATTAATTCCCGCTTTCATACCGGATGTGCCGCTTGCTTCTTTCGGGTTTATGGGATTATTCAACCAGATATCCACACCCTGAACAAAATGACGGGCAACATTCATATCATAATCTTCGATAAATACAAAACTGCTTTCTACTTGATGCGCTTTTGCAAAGTCTATGATCTCTTTGATCATTGCCTTACCCAGTTCATCTGCGGGGTGAGCTTTTCCTGCAAATACAAACTGAATTGGTCTTTCAGGATCCTGGATCAATTTTAATAATCTTTCTTTATCTGCTAAGATCAGGTTTGCCCGTTTATACGTGGCAAATCTTCTAGCAAATCCTATGATCAGTTTATTTGAACTTAAGACATTTTTAATTTTTTCAGAGGAGGCAAATTTTGAGCTTTTGTACATCAAGCTGTTGTGCAGCCTCTTCCTGATAAAAGTGATCATCTGCTGTTTACGCTGCTGATGTGCTTCCCAAATCTCTATATCGGGAATTGATAAGACACTGTCCCAAATAGTATCCTGATCCGCATTATGTTCATAATCAGATCCGATATAACGATCAAGTAGCTTGGACATCTGGCGGGAAATCCAACTGGGAATATGAACACCATTAGTGATAGCGTTGATCGGCATTTCATCTTCGTAAATATTGGGGAAAATAGGATGCCACATCTGCTTTGAGACAAGGCTGTGAAGCTCTGAAACTCCATTGATATGTTTAGCAAATTTAATAGCCAGAACAGAAAGAGAAAAATCCTTATCATGTTCGATCCGCGCATATTCTTTAAACTGTTCAAAAGTGATTTTTGTTGAATTTATTACATCCGCAAGGTAATATTCCACTAATTTAATATCAAAAGATTCATTCCCTGCCGGAACCGGAGTATGAGTTGTAAACGCTGTACTTAAACGGATCACTTCTCTTGCTTCCTCAAAAGATAAACCTTTGTCATTCATCAATTCTTGTAAACGTTTTACAATAAGAAAGGCAGAGTGACCCTCGTTAAGATGATACACAGTCGGTTCAATTTGCAATTTTTTTATTAATTCTAAAGAGCCAAAAGCTAACACAATCTCCTGCAATAATCTTGTCTCACGATCTGATACATAGAGATAATCGGTTATTTTACGATGCTGCAGTTTATTAACAACTAAGTTTGAATCCAGCAGGTAAAGAGAGACCTTTCCAACTTTGATCACCCAAGCTTTGAGAGATATCTCCTCGCCCCTGATCTTAATTATGATAATTAGATCTTTATCATTTTCATCAACAACTTTTTTTATAGGCTTGGAATACCATTCATTTTCTGTATAACTTTCGGTTTGGTTTCCGTTCATATCGATATTCTGATTAAAATAGCCGTAGCGGTAAAGCAAGCCAAACCCTGTTAGCGGCATGCCCATATCAGAAGCAGCTTTTAGATGATCTCCCGATAATATCCCTAACCCGCCTGAATAGATCGGTAATGATTCATGCAGTCCAAACTCCATTGAAAAATAAGCAATATTGAATTCTGCCGGAAATTTCTTCCTACTCTCGTTTTGCAAATAATAGCCTTCATAATTTTGATATGCTTTAAATTGCTTATATACCATATCAAGCTCATTCAAAAATCCACTTTCCTGCGCTAGTTTCTCAAATTTCTCTTGAGGCGCTTTTTGGATCAATTTAATCGGATTATGATTAAATTCTCTAAATAATGTTGGTGAAATTCTGCTGAATAATCTATAAGCGTCCGGATTCCAGGTTGACCATAAGTTTTCGGCTAATTCTAATAACGGCTGCAGATTTTCCGGTAATTTTGGCTTTATATAAAAATCCTTGAATTGAATATCTTTTTTCATTACACCCTCCGATATCACTAAGACTAATTTGAATTAAGAATATTTTATGTCAATATAGGAAAATATATTGACCGATTTACCCTCTATTTCTTTTAAATATTTTAGAATGGAGAAATAAATGAAATTTACTTATAAACCCTTAACCGGCGGCAAACATAAGGTATTTATTTCCGGGGATTTCAATAACTGGAAACCGGATGAATACGAATTAGCTGAAACAAATGGAATATACGAGATCGAGCTGGAATTACCTCAGGGTAGGTACGAATATAAATTTATTGTCGATGGAAATTGGTTGGTGGATGAAACAGCTGAAAATATTGTACGGGATAAATTTGGAAATCGGAACTCATTGATAAATGTTGCTTTAAAAAAAGAGGCGATAACACAAAAAGCTACAGACTTTAATACACCTGATTGGGTAAAAGACGGTGTTTTTTATCAAATCTTTACTGACAGATTTTGCAATGGTGATCACACTATCGACCCTGATTTCTCGGAGTGGTATTATCAAAAAGAAAATATTCTATCTCCCGCTGCAAGATTTAACAAATTTCAATTCATTAGTGATTGGTATCAGATAGAACCTCTTAAGGATGAAGAACATAAAAATTATTTGTTTTATGGTGGTGATCTGGCAGGGGTTTACAATAAAATCGATTATTTAAAAGAATTGGGGATCACGATAATTTATTTTAATCCTCTCGTAACTGCCGAATCCAACCATAAATACGAAGCTTATGACTATTTTAAGATCGATCCCCATTTTGGGACTAATGAGTTATTCATTAAGCTTGTGAAAGAATTACATAATAACGGGATCAGAGTAATTGTTGATTTTGCTTTCAATCATGTGGGCTTGGGCTTTTTTGCTTTTCAGGATTGCTTGAAAAATGGACCAAAATCAAAATATTACAATTGGTTTGACTGGCATAAATGGCCCATACCTGATGCCCTTCCCGAGCAATTTGATGCCAGAGAATATTATCAATGCTGGTGGGGACATTCTATTATGCCCGATCTGAATTTTGACTTGGATCGAACACATCCTGAAGAAAACTATATAAAGGATCAAAAAAAAGCCAATGTCAATATCGGAGTTGTTGACTATATTCTGGATGTTGTGGAATTCTGGTTAATGGAATTTGATATTGATGGTTTCAGATTAGACATCCCAAATGAAGTTCCATTCTGGTTTTGGAAGATTTTCCGAGAAAAAGTAAAAACACTGAAACCGGACGCTTACCTTATTGGTGAGATTTGGCATAATGCGGCAGAATGGGTGAATGACAAATATTTCGACGCTGTCATGAATTACAATTATTTTAAGGATCCTGTTTACAATTATTTCTTGAAAAATACTAAAGCAAAAGATTTTGTCGATAAGATAAATGAAGGATTAGTGAGATATCCAAAACAAGCAACTCAGGTGATGATGAATCTGCTGGATAGTCATGACACTTTTCGCTTCCTGGAATCAGCAAATGGCAAGATAAGCACGCTAAAACTGGCAGTTTTATTCCAAATGACATTTGTCGGATCTCCTCATATCTTTTATGGAGATGAGGTTGGCATGAGAGGTGGTCATGATCCGGAAAACCGACAGCCATTCAATTGGAAATACAGTGAAGAGGAAGAAAGTGTTAATCTGAGAAATTGGTATAAAAGATTGATCAGGATAAGAAAAGAGAATGCTGTGTTAAGAAGAGGGAATTTTGAATTCATCAGTGCTACCAATAATGCTCTGATCTATAAAAGATCTTTGGAAAATGATGAATTGATCATCATTATTAACAAAAGCACGCATCCTCTTAAATTAAAGCAAAATATGCTGGGATCTGCCGATCTTATTACCGGTGAAACAATAGAGACAGTATCTGCACAGAACGGTGTTATATTAAAAAATGAAAGAATCTGACCTGTTTGATCCTGTAAGAAACTATTTATCAGCTAATGGATACAGGGTACGGGCGGAAGTAAAAAATTGTGATATTGTAGCTTCAAAAGATAACAGAATTATAATAATTGAATTAAAATTAACTCCAAACTTAGAGCTAATTTTTCAGGCTACAGAACGTCAGCGCATTACACCTTCAGTTTATACTGCCTTACCCAGAGCAGTAATTAAATCGACTAAAAGATGGAAGAAGTTCAAATATATTTTAAAAAGATTAGGGGTAGGTCTTATTTTAATTGATCTTGATGATCCCAATGATCAGATTGAGATAATCTTGCATCCGATAAAGTTCCAAAAAAAGAAAAATACACGGCTTAAAAGCTCAATTATACGAGAATTAGATAATCGTTCCCAGAATCTTAATATAGGTGGAATAAATAGAACAAAAATTATTACCGCCTATAAAGAAAATGCCATTCAAATTGCAGTTTATCTAAATAAATTAGGTGCATCTTCACCCAAAAAATTAAGATCTTATCAAACCGGAAAAAAAACACTTTCCATTTTATCGAACAATTACTATGGTTGGTTTCAAAGAATTAGTCGTGGAGTTTATGATGTTACATCGGTTGGGAAAAAAGAGATACAGAATTTTCCGGGATTAGTAAAAAAATATCAAAACTATCTGGAAAAGATCGGGGATTAAAATGAAACAATTGATTGGAGCACTTGATCAGGGAACTACCAGCACAAGATTTATCTTATTCGATAGAAAAAACAGGATCACTGCATCTCATCAGTTAGAACATAAACAGATCTACCCTAAAGCCGGCAGAGTAGAACACGATCCAATAGAAATTTGGAAAAATACCAAAAAAGTTATAAATTCTACTTTGAAAAAAGCTAATATAACTTCAAGCGATATTGCAGCTTTAGGTATTACAAATCAGCGGGAAACTACTGTCGTCTGGAATAAAAAAACAGGGAAGCCTTATTATAACGCAATTACCTGGCAAGATACAAGAACAGATCGTATCTGCCGATCTCTGAAAAAAAAGAAGCGAAAATTCCAGGAAAAAACGGGACTCCCGACAGCCACATATTTTTCCGGACCAAAGATCAAATGGCTGCTTGATAATGTGGATGGATTAAGGGGAGATGCAGAAAAGGGAGAAGCGATTTTCGGGAATATAGATAGCTGGCTGCTCTGGAACCTTACTGGTGGAAAACATGTAACCGATGTGACAAATGCCAGCCGCACAATGCTGATGAATCTGGAAACCCTTAACTGGGATGAAGAATTACTGGAAATCTTAGGGATCCCACGCACCATGTTACCTCAAATTTGCTCATCATCAGAAGTTTATGGCACAACAAAACACGGTTTTAAAACCAAGGTACCGATCGCGGGAATACTTGGAGATCAACAAGCCTCACTTTTTGGTCAAACCTGTTTTCATAAAGGCGATGTAAAAAATACTTACGGTACAGGATGTTTTATTCTGCAAAATACAGGAGATCAGATATTTCATTCCAAAAATGGTTTACTTACTACCGTTGGTTATCAGATCAAAGGTGAAAAACCGGTTTATGCTTTAGAGGGTTCGATAGCATTAGCAGGTTCATTGATCCAATGGTTACGTGATAATTTCGGTTTGATCAGGGATTCGCAGGAGATCAATAAACTGGCAGAGAAGGTTACTGATAATGGCGGAGTTTATTTTGTGCCGGCTTTTTCAGGTCTTTTTGCACCACATTGGAACAGCGGAGCCCGCGGAACTATTATCGGACTTACCCATTATGCAAACAAAAATCATTTAGCTCGGGCAGTTTTAGAAGCTACCGCCTTTCAAACTTGCGATGTTTTCAAAGCGATGAAAAAAGATTCCGGTATTAAGATCACTGAACTCAAAGTTGACGGTGGTATGACAGCCAGTAATTTATTGATGCAGTTTCAAGCAGATATTTTAGATGCGGCTGTCATTATTCCCGAAGTTTCTGAAATCACCGCACTTGGAGCTGCCTTTGCAGCCGGTTTGGCTGTTGGATTTTGGACTGATAAAAAGGAGCTCGCTGCTAACTGGAAAGAAAAACAAACTTGGCATTCAAAAATGACTGAAGATGAGAGAATAAATTTATATGATCAATGGCAAAGAGCTGTAAAACGGTCACTCGATTGGGAAAGTGAAAATTGATATTGGTCAAAATATATGAGGAATAAAATGGATGTTAAAAAATATCATCATCCCTACTCTAATAAATCGGAAAGTGATATAGGGATATTGTTAATTCACGGTATCACGTCAACGACATCAACTATGATATATATGGCTAAGGAATTCTCAAAACGAAATTTCAATGTTGAACTACCGGGATTATCAGGACACGGCACAAAATGGCAGGATTTGAATAAAATCTGTTACGAAGATTGGATAGCTGATCTGGAGCAGGCATTAAACAAACTGAAACAAAGATGTTCCAAGATATTTTTATGCGGTTTATCTTTGGGCGGCGGCTTAGCTCTCTTTATGGCAAGTAGACATCCTGAGTTAACAGGGCTAATTCTGATCAATCACGCTACAAAATTTTCCCACCCAAAATTCTGGTTTGTTCCCATTCTACGTAAATTAGTAAAGTCTACACCAGCGGTAGCTTCTGATATTAAAGATTCAAACTCCAGGGAAATCGCCTATGACAGAACTCCTACAAATGCTGTTTATGAAATGCTGAAAATGCTGAAGCAAGTTCGCACTAAACTCCCGGAGATCAGGCAGCCGGTAATAATTTTTAAATCACGAGAAGATCACGTTGTGCCTCGCATCAGCGCAACTTATACAATAAAAAACATTGGCTCTGAGTTCAAAGAACTGATCTGGCTGGAGAATTCATATCATGTTGCACCGCTTGATAATGACAAAAAATTGATCGTGCAAAAAAGCTGTGAATTTGTTATAGCTCAATCTAAAAAATAATAGAGGCTAGCTTGGATTTCTCTGCAGTTGTTTAGTCTTAATAAAAAAGTTTGACTTATTAATATCCTAAATTAATGTCTAAAACTCAAATAGATCCTTAGGATGCAAGATGAAGAGAAGATCTAAAATGATAAAAATTAGCAATATCAGGAGATAATATGTTGAGCAGGATAGATCCGACAAAGACGTTATCCTGGTTAAAGCTGAAAGAACATTATCAGCAAATGAAAAAGGTTCAGATGAAAGAACTTTTTGCTCAGGATACAAAGCGAGCCAAGAAATACTCACTCAAATTTGATGATATTCTGGTAGATTTTTCCAAAAATATTATTGTAGATGACACTATTGAACTGCTTCTTCACTTAGCCAAAGAGACAAATCTCAAATCAGCAATTGATGATATGTTTTCTGGAAAATTGATCAACGAAACAGAAAATAGAGCTGTGCTGCATACTGCGCTTAGAAACCGCTCCGGTAAACCTGTGATCACAAACGGTAAGGATGTCATGCCAGCCGTGAGAGAAGTGCTTGCTAAGATGGAAATATTTTCCGATAAAGTTATTTCCGGTACGTGGAAAGGATATACTGGAAAATCAATTACTGATATCGTAAATATTGGAATCGGCGGCTCAGACTTAGGACCACTCATGGTTACTGAAGCTTTAGCTCCCTACAATCAGGGAATTGACTTACACTTTGTTTCCAATGTGGATGCCACCCATCTGGTTGAAACTCTTAAAAATCTTGAGCCTGAAACTACTTTATTCATGATCGCTTCAAAAACGTTCACGACTCAGGAAACTATGGCTAATGCAAATTCTGCCAGAGATTGGTTCCTCCTGCAGGCTAAGGCAGAGGAAAATATCAGCAAACACTTTGTTGCTATTTCTACTAACACCAAAGCCGTTGCCAAGTTTGGAATTGATCCTGAGAATATGTTCTTTATCTGGGATTGGGTAGGCGGCAGATATTCACTTTGGAGTGCTGTTGGTTTATCTATTTCCTGTTCATTAGGATTTGAAAATTTTCAAAAATTATTGGAGGGTGCTTTTGCTATGGACACCCATTTCAGGGAAGCCCAATTCAAGGAGAATATTCCGGTAATTTTAGCTTTATTCGGAATTTGGTATAACAATTTTTTTTCTGCTCATACAGAAGCAATATTGCCTTATGACCAGTATTTACATCGTTTCCCGGCCTATTTTCAGCAGGGAAATATGGAGAGTAATGGTAAGCAGACTGACAGGAACGGGAAGGAAGTTTCACACCAAACCGGTCCGATCATTTGGGGAGAACCGGGAACCAATGGACAACATGCTTTCTATCAGCTTATTCATCAGGGAACCAAATTAATTCCCTGTGATTTTCTTGCTGCAGCTATTTCACATAATTCATTAGGTGAACATCATCAAATTCTACTTTCAAATTTCTTTGCCCAAACTGAAGCTTTAATGAAGGGGAAAACAGAGTCAGAAGTTATTTCTGAACTAACCAGCGAAGGAAAAACAAAAGACCAGATAAACAGGTTATTACCTTATAAAGTTTTCAAAGGTAACAGACCGACAAATTCTATTTTATACAAAAAATTAACTCCCCGTACTTTGGGAAGTCTTATCGCTATGTATGAGCATAAGATCTTTGTGCAGGGAGTAATATGGAATATTTTCAGTTTTGATCAGTGGGGTGTGGAATTAGGAAAACAGTTAGCCGGTAAAATATTACCTGAGCTTAATTCTTCCGACCCGGTAGATTCTCATGATGCATCCACAAATTATTTGATAAATACATGTAAAAATATGAGAGCAGATACCTCGGAGATCAGGAAAATCAGCTTCAGGGATATTTATAATAAAACTTCCTCTACTGCAAGAGATTGGGATCCAGAGAATCTTACCGAGCTGCATTATAAGATACTAACAGTCTGTGCAGAGCAGGAAATGAGTACAAATCAGATTGCAGAAAAATTAGGAAGGAGAGGTAAATCTGGAAATTTCAAACGCGCAATTTCCTTGCTTCGAAATTATAAACTGATCGCTTATAAGTTTCCCGGCAAACCTGGTAGCTCCTATCAAAAATACAAGATCACAACCGCAGGTCTTGCCACAATAAAAATCCTTGAGAAAATCAATCATAAATTAATGGAGCGAATTCAGGTAATTAAAGGTGACATCACGCAGGTAAAAGTAGAGGCAATTGTAAATGCTGCAAATACTTCACTCATGGGCGGCGGCGGTGTTGACGGAGCAATTCACGATGCTGCCGGAGAAGAACTTTTACGTGAATGTCGAAAATTAGGCGGTTGTGCTACCGGAAAAGTTAAATTGACAAAAGGATATAAGTTACCTGCGAAATTTGTAATTCATGCAGTCGGACCGGTTTGGCACGGTGGAAAAAGTAAAGAGGAAGAGCTTTTGAAGAGTGCTTATAAAAACTCCCTGGAGCTGGCGAGACATAATAGTATCAGTACTATCGCTTTCCCGGCTATAAGCTGCGGAGTTTATAGATTTCCAATTGAAAAAGCTACTGAAATAGCTGTGAGCGAAGTTAAAAAATATATCAAGGAACATTCGGAGATCAAAAAAGTTATTTTTGTATGTTATAATAACGAAATTTACTCTGAGTATTTAAAGATCCTACAACCAGACTCTGCTTGATCATAAACATGAAATTAGTTAAAACATTAGACGGTTCTTACACTGTATACAGTGAGTTTGCAAAAGAAAACTATCACTCCGTTTCCGGAGCTCTGGATGAGGCTTTCCAGAAACATGTGAATGCTGTTGGAGTTGAAGACGGCTTTTGCATACTGGATTTCTGTTTTGGTCTGGGTTATAATTCAATTGCTTCTACAATGGGAAATCACAATTTAGAGATCATCGGTTTGGAAAGCGATTTGGAGGTCCTGCAGGTAATGCAAACCCTCCCTGTTCCAGAAGTAATTAATTCGGAATACAGTTTTTTCCGAAAAATAGCGGAAAGGCTTAAAATTAGTGATGAGAATAATAACACCATTAAACTGATCATTGGAGATGCTCTTCAAAACATTGATGATCTTCCTGAAGATTATTTCCACAGAGTTTTTTTTGACCCGTTTTCACCTCAGAAACAACCACAAATGTGGAGTGCTGAGATCTTCCAAAAAGTATATGATAAAATGCGGAGAGGTGGGAAGTTGAGCACTTACAGCTGCGCCAAATGGATAAGGCAAAATATGAAAATTGCAGGTTTCACTGTATTGAATGGCCCTGTAGTTGGCCGGAAAAGTCCTGCTACTATAGGTTTGAAACCGTAAGAGTTATGATCTTTCCTAAAATATTAGCTCTTGTTATAATTGGAGGCGGATATTTAATTTGGAATACTATCCTTTTACAAAATAAGCGTAATAAAAAATCTGTTAGGAAATCATCTATCACTCTAGGTTTTGCCTTAGCAATTATACTGGGACAAATGTACTTTATCTGGTTTGTTTTCCCCCGTTTATTTATTAATGAATATTCAATTCCATTTTTTTTGCTTGTCATAAGATCAATTATTTCAGCATTAATCCTAATGTCATTCTGGAAAAAATTTAGAGGATAAATATTATGTTAGAAAGAATAACAGATCCTAAGAAAGTAACTGAAGAAAAAGAGTTTGATCGCAGTCTCCGCCCAAAATCGTTGGATGAATTTGTGGGTCAGGAACAGCTTAAAGAGATTCTGGATATTTCAATTCAAGCAACAAAATTGCGTAAAGAACCGCTTGATCATATTTTGTTTTACGGACCTCCCGGACTGGGAAAAACTACTCTAGCTCATATTATTGCTCATGAACTTAATGTAGAATTAAAAGTAAGCGCTGGTCCTGTTTTGGAAAAAGCTCCTGACCTTGCCGGAATACTCACAAATCTGCAAAGGAATGATGTATTTTTTATCGATGAGATCCATCGCTTGAATCACGTAGTTGAAGAATATATGTACCCGGCAATTGAGGATTTTGAGATGGAGATCATTATTGACAGCGGACCTTCTGCACGCTCTTTAAATATTGATATAGAACCATTCACTCTGATCGGCGCTACTACCAGAGCCGGACTACTCACATCTCCACTTCGTGCTAGATTTGGATTGGTTTTAAGATTAGATTATTATGATGTTAAAAGTATTGAAAAAATTTTAAAACGGTCAGCAGCATTATTGAATATTCCGTTAGATAAGGAGGGAACTATAGAGATCGCCAGACGAAGCCGTGGAACTCCCAGAGTTGCAAATCGTCTTCTTCGCCGTGTTCGTGATTATGCCCAAATTAGAGGCGACGGTGAGATCACCAAAGAAATTGCACTAAGAGCCTTAAAAATGCTCAACGTTGACTTTGCTGGTCTGGATGATATGGATAAAAAGCTCCTTATCACAATAATGGAAAATTACGGAGGTGGTCCGGTAGGACTTAAAACTCTCGCAGTTGCCGTGGGAGAAGATGCCGGTACAGTAGAAGAAATATATGAGCCGTATCTTATCCAACAGGGATTTTTGGATAGAACTTCTCAAGGCAGAAAAGCAACCAGAAAATCCTATAAGCATTTTAACATAAAACCTGATCAGGAACAAATGGATTTCTTCTGATTTATATGAAAATGTCAAAACTTGACGAAAAATCTTTAATTAATTTCTTAACCCTGAGTGGGTGATTAGCTCAGTTGGTTAGAGTGCTACGTTGACATCGTAGAGGTCACAGGTTCGAATCCCGTATCACCCACCATTCTCGGTTCCGAAAAAACATCGGAACTTCGAATGGCGAGATAGTTTAACAAACTGTTTTATTAATTCAACTTGTCCTTTCTTTTGTGACGGAAAAAGAAAGAAACAATTCAAACTCCATACAACTTTGCACTTCTATTCCCATATACATACTACAAAGTAAAGTTATTTGTCCTTGACTTCCTGCAACTGCAATATTACAATTCTTTATGTGAAGAGTATTATCCCATGGTTCATACAGGACTAAGACAGGAAAGAGTAAAAAAGGATAGGTTTAGAATGAGATTAAAATATGCTTCTAAAACTGATTTAGGTAAAAAGTACGATCATAATGAAGACTATTTCCTTATCCCGAACTCTAAAAATAATATAGTCGATCTCACTGCAAACAGAGCTGCACATTTCATTCTTTGTGATGGTATGGGAGGTGCTAAAGCCGGTGAAGTAGCAAGTCAACTTTGTGCTAAACAATTAAATAAAATTATTGAAGAACTTTTGCCAACAAATCATTCATGGAGAAATATTGGCAAAGATGTGACAGGAAAAAGGGAAGTAAAGTCGCTTAATATTAAAATCCAAAAAGCAATTGAAACAACCAATAAAAATATTTATGAACTTTCTCAGAAACATGAACAATATCATGGAATGGGAACTACCTTAGTTGCAGCAGTCTTTTTTGAAAACAATTTATTACTCTATTCTATTGGTGACAGCAGATGTTACAGACTAAGGGATCGCGAGCTAACCCAATTGACTGAAGACCAATCTGTTGTCTGGCAATTGTACAAAAGTGGAGCAATAACGAAGGATGAGATTCGTTTTCATCCAGGTAATAATATTATCACAATGTCTTTAGGTACAACACCGGAAATTGAGATCAATTCTTATGAATTTGATTTTCGGGTAGGAGATGTTTTTCTTATGTGCAGTGACGGATTAACGGATATAATTTCTGATACTGAAATTAGAAATTTTCTTAACAATAGAAGATATATCGAAAAAACCTGCCAGCAATTAGTCACTTCAGATTTGCAGGAAGGTGGAAAAGATAATATTACTGTGATTTTAGTTGAAATTTTTGAATAACAAGTGCCCCTGAAATTGTATGTGAGCTTATCTACCTTCCAACAACATTAAAGAATTTCGTATATTTTTTCAAAACACGTAAAATCAGATAGATCACAAAGGAGATCAAGAGTACGATCATAGAATTACGATCATAAGTGAATTTGCCGGCAGTAAAGATCTTATCTAAATTGATAATGATTACAAAACTGACAACTAAACCGAAAAAACCGGAATATTCCCGCTTCAAAACATTCTTCCAGGAAAAAACCAATTTGGATTTCTGATATTGCTTCCATCTTGGGAAAAAAGGTGGTGTTTTTTTTGCCCAGTCAATATAATCCTGGTCAAATTTTTCAGTTAAAAAAGCTTCTTCCGCATACATTATTCTTTCATAATAAACCCAAAACATTAGTGAAAAAATAATAGTAACCCAGATTGATCTTGTAAACAGAATTACCCCCATCCACATAAGAAAATTCCCCAGATATAGTGGATGCCGCACAACTGAATAAATTCCTGTAGTGTTCAAAACTTCCGCGATCTGTTTTTTGGTATTCCGCCCGGATGTCCGTTTGGGCACTTGTCCAATAGTATAAGCTCTCATTATAAAACCCAGAACTGAAAACCCAATACAAACCCAGTTGAAAATCACAATATAATAAGAGGAATTTGAAAATATGCGTTCTGTTAATAAGCCGCTGATAACAAGCGGTAAAAGTAAGATCGGCAAATAACTCCGGTGCTGGAACAACCAATTTCCCTGATCTCTTAATTCTGTAATTAAAGCCATAATTACTCCTCTCCGCTTACTTAATAATTCCCTCTGATTTCCTGAAAACAAATATTAGATACAGTTTCTTTGGCCTTGCTTAATACGGCAAGTGGAAAAATAAGGTTTTTTGATACTTTTTTCCCTTAATCATGTTCTTCGTTCTCTTCCTCAACTTCTACATCATCCTCTTCTGTCGCTTTATCTATCTCATATTCTCCATTGTTGGAAATTTCGATTTCATAAGCTGTAATATTTTCTGTTTCTCTCTCTGAATCGATCTCAGAAATTAATGCTGTATCTGCAATGTTATTGAAGGCCTGTTGTACTTCCTGAGGAAGTTGATTAAATTTCATTTCGCTTTTATCTTCGTCATCTTGAGCTGAAAGTATACAAGTAAATATCAATAATCCTACTAATAACATAACTTTTTTTACTTTTTCCATCTTTTGTTCCTCCTAGTTTTTATTCTTTTGTTATGAGTATTAAATTTCCATAAAGACCACAATACGTTTTAGTCCTGGCAATCAATGTTTTATTAAACTAATATTTTAACTATCATCCTCTTCTCATAAGTTATTCTGTTTTACTTCTGCTTTTTACTGCTTTTGTTACTCTGTTTAACTCAAGGAGTTTGTCAAATATTTTATTATACATCTCAATACAGTCAGATAATGTATTGACAATAAATTCAATTTATTCTTATAAGTATTTATAAGTTAGTCAAGGAGATATTAACATGAATAAGCCAAAAGCTCTGAAATTCCTTAATGTATTTTTGATCCTGGCCTTTTTGATAGCAGTATTAGCATTGATTTTTTACAAATTTATCCCTACAGCACTGCAAGGAAGTGAGTTTTTGTACGCAGCTCACGAAATAGCTGGTGTCTCCTTCATAATTTTAGGTATAATACACTTCACTTTGAATTTTTCGTGGGTAAAAATGATGTATTTCAAAAAGAAGAAAAATAAACCTTAAGGAGTAATTATGAAACTTTTACTTTTAGTATTGATCATTTTTGGGAGTACACTTCTGATCGCTCATCCGGCTTCTGAAGTCAATTTAGTATTTGATAATGATAATTCAATGCTGTCCGTTAATTTCAAACATGATGTAAAAGATGTCGATAAACATTTTATCTTTGAAATTCTAGTATTTTTGAACCAAGATCAGATCATCGAACAGAAAATAACTCGTCAGGATAAACTTGAAGGCGGAACACTGAGCTATAAAATTATTGATGCAAAACCCGGTGACACTATCAAAGTAAAAACAAACTGTAATAAAACAGGTAAAAAATCAGCTGAAATAGAAATATAATTTTTTACAGGTATTCTGCAATCATTTGATCGGGAAAAATTGCATTTTGAACCGATTCATACAAACATAGGAGTTGTAATGAAAAGATTCGTGGTCATTGTAATGCTGTCCTTCATTATCCCCATCTTTGCTTATGATGTCTCAATGCTTAACCTGATAAATCCTTCCGGATTGAAAAAAGGGCTTGGAGAGTTGATGATCCAACACCGATTTTATGGTGATATAACTGATGATCCACTGGCAAATTTTCTTGGAATTGATACCGGAGCAAATGTTGGATTATCTGCACGATATCATTTTTTACAAAATGCCGAGGCAAAACTTAGTTATTCCAGACGTAAAAGTGAGAAATCAATAGGTGTGTCTTACAAGATCCAACTGGAAGATTTTCCTGTAAATGGACAGGCAGGTATTGATTATTTTTCTTATGAAGAAGTTAGTCAGGAAAAAACAACTCGGCGAAATTTTTTCTACTATTTTTCAGCTCAGAATCAACCATTATTTGAACGATTTGTAGCAACTCTTAATATGGCGTATGATGGCTATAATCAACGATTCGTACTCGGTTGTGGTATAGCTGTGAAGATTGTTAATGATATAAGTTTGCTGGCAGAATACTATCCGGTTTTAGATCGTAATTCTGCTGATTTTGAACTTTCGCATTATATTGGTACTGAAGATGCTTTTGCTTTTGGATTCAGATTTGATACTTACGGTCATCAGTTTACTTTCCTGCTGGCTAATACGGATGATATCGGTTTGCGGCGGGTGAGCTTAGGTACAAGACAAAATTCATATTTGCGTTTGGGATTTAATATCCAACGAAAAATGGAATGATAAGGGAGCTGACATGAAACTCAAAATATTGTATGGTGTTCTATTGATGATCCTCATTGTTTTATTTAGTTGTGAGACTGTTTTTGATGAAATTTTTGCACCTAATGTAAACGAACCAGATTCATTGGGGTTTCAAACGGTTTCTACAGCTGGAATCACTCTAAAATATAAAGTAAGCGGATCTGATCTACACTGCATTCTCAGCAGCAATTCTTCGGGTTGGATTGGAATTGGTTTAGATCCTGTAAATATTATGGAGGGAGCTAATTTCTTAATCGGTTATTGTAGTGATGGAACCGGATATTTCCGTGATGATTGGGGCATATCACCAACTACACATACATCTGACCTCAGCTTAGGCGGCAGCAATGATGTAACTTTACTTTCGGCTAGTGAAAGCGGTGGTGTTACAGTGTTAGAATTTAAATTCCCCCTGAATTCAGGTGATCAATATGATAAAACTCTGCTGCTGGAACAAACTTACCCCATTATTTTGGCACGAGGAAGCAATGATGACTTCACTTCCATGCATTCTGCTGCAGGTTATGCCGAGATCACTGTCTCCGAAACCGGAGGAGGTGGGGGTGGCGGAAATACATCTGCTTTTCCCGATACTACTCAATATCTTTCTTTGCAGATGAGTGGAATGAAATTCTACTGGCTGGTAGATCCTGACACTATCCATTGCTTAGTTACAGCTCCCACAACCGGTTGGGTGGGAATAGGTTTTGATCCGGAAAATGTGATGCAGGGAGCTAATTTCATTATTGGTTATGTAGAGAATGATTCTATTGCCTATATCAGAGATGATTGGGGTAATTCACCAACAACGCATACTTCTGATTTAAGCAACGGTGGTGCTGAAAATTTATATTATACGGGTGGCTTGGAAGCAAGCGGAGAATCTATAATTTATTTCTCTATTCCCTTGAACAGCGGTGATGCTTATGATAAAATACTTATTTGGGATCAATCCTATCCAATTATCCTGGCCTATGGGGATGAAGACAGTTTTGCTTCCATACACATCAATGCAGGATTCTCTTCATTCACAGTTGATAATACAACAGGTGGTGGTAATAATAGCGTAACAACCGGCGCTGATATCAGCCTTGATAATGATACTTCGGGGTTCAATACTGTAGTCAAAAGTGATTTTACTTTCAAGTGGAAAGTTGTGGATGATTCTCTCCGCTGTATGTTGCTAGCACCTACTACAGGATGGCTGGCTGTTGGGTTTGATCCGACCGAAGAAATGCAGGATGCTAATTTTCTGATCGGTTATGTAGAAAGCGGAATAACTTACGTTCGAGATGATTTTGGTGTGTCTGAAATTATGCATTCTGCTGATGTGGGACTAGGTGGTGAAAATAATGTCACACGCGTTTTTGGTCGTGAGGAAACCGGTATTTCCGAAATCAGGTTTACAATACCACTGAATTCTGGAGATGCATTTGATCGGGTTTTGATAGAGGGACAAACTTATACTATCATCTTTGCTTATGGATCAAACGGAGCGGATGATTTTATATCCATGCATGAGGAAGAAGACGATATAGATATTGAAATATAATCTTTAAACAAAAACTATCCAGAATTGCAGCCATGACTGATCTATATTTTTTTAACATAACAGAGAATTATGAGCATTATTACAGTTTAAAAGGAAGAAAATACTATCACGTTAAAAAATAATAATAGATCTTAGCTGCAAAAAAATCTTTACGATTAATAAATCTAATCAAGACTGGTTTAATAAAATTTCGTTGGGAGTTAATTATGGAAGAGTTAGGAAAAATAATCGTGATCGGTTCCGGAAACTGGGGTACTACTCTGGCAATGATATTTTCCCAAAAGAATATAGTTTATTTATGGACGATCAATTCTCAGGAAGCTGCTGAGATCAATAAAACAAGAGAGTCACAATTTTTGCCGAATATAAAATTACCGAAAAATATCATCGTTGAAGAAAAATATTCCCGCTCTATTAAGAAAAACGATATTGTCATTACGGCAATTCCTTCCAGATTTATTGAGGAGCTTACTGATGAATTCAAAACTCATGGCATTGAAGAATGCGTGATAGTTAACGCCTCCAAAGGAGTTGAACATACTACACTTAAAACCGTTTGGGAAACTGTGATGGCTAAATTACCTAAAGTGCAGTTTGCTAATTTGGCCGGCCCAACTATTGCTCGTGAAATTGCGGAAGGGCTGCCCTCGAAAGCCATACTGGCTGCGCGAGATATTGCCATTTTATTCCAACTGCAGCAGAAATTGGAAAATGATCTCCTGAAATTCGAATTCAGCCGAGATATCAAAGGTGTGGAATTAGCATCCTCCCTGAAAGGGTTAATTGCCATTGCAGTAGGAATTGCTGACGGTTTGGGATTCAAAACAAATATCTACGGTATAATTATGACTTACGGTGTTGATGAATTTGTTACAATAATGAAATTCTTAGGTGTTTACCATAAAACAGCTTACAGTATAGCTGGTATTGGAGATCTGATCACAACCTGTATTTCCGAAAATAGTCGAAACAGAAGATTCGGAAAGCTTCTGGGTCAGGGATATTCCACAGAAGAAGCTCTTCAGGAAGTCGGAATGGTTGTTGAAGGCGTTTCTATGGCGAAAACTATCAATAAATTAGCTAAATTTAATCTTTCGATTCCCCTCATTTCCTGTGTAACTAAGATCATATTTGAAGATGTGAAAGATGTAAGAAAAGAATTATTAGATACTTTAAATTCAATTTCAAATTAACAGCTCATTGATTTGAACAATAATAAGATTTTCATGAGAAAGGAGAAAAAATGACAGCAAGATATATTGCGGTATTGCTGTATGCTGTAATGGTAATCGTTATAGGTTTCAAAGGTTCACGTAAAACAAAATCGTTTGCTGATTTTGCCTTGGGCGGAGGCAAGATAGGACCCTGGATGACGGCTTTTAGTTATGGAACAGCCTATTTTTCTGCAGTCCTTTTCATAGGTTTTGCCGGGAAGATCGGTTGGGCTTTCGGCTTTTCGGGATTATGGATAGCCCTCGGGAATGCAATAATCGGTGTTCTGGGTGTCTGGTTGATCTTGGGAAGTAAAATCAAACAGGAAGCAAATCGTTATAATGTTCAAACCATGCCAGAATTACTGGAAGCACGTTTCGATTCTCCCTTTCTCAAGATATTTACGTCTGCAGCAATTTTTGTATTTTTCATTCCCTACACTGCAGCAGTTTTTATGGGACTAAGCTATCTTTTCGAAATTACATTCAGTATGCCGTACTCTTATGTGCTGATCTTCATGGCTGTGTTTACCGGAATTTATTTAGTTATGGGTGGATACAAATCTATGGCGATGATCGATGTGATTTTCGGTATGATCATGACAATTGGTGTAATCATTTTATTGGTCAGCACTATTCAGAAGGGCGATGGATTACCAAATATTTTTACTGCTTTAAGAAATATAGATGTTAAACTCACTTCTCTTGTCGGACCACCCGGAATTATTCCGCTCTTATCACTGATCGTGTTAACCAGCGTAGCTCCGTTTGCCATGCCGCAGCTTTTGCAAAAATTTTATGCGATCAAAGATAAAAGATCAGTCAAAATCGGGACTATAGCTTCAACGATATTTGCTGTATTAGTTACGGGAACAGCCTACTTTACAGGTGCACTTACTCGTATTTTTTTAACTCCTCAGGGCAGTCCGGCTGCTTTTAACAACGGTAAACCAGTTTTTGATGCATTGATGCCGGAGATGTTAGTAACAGTTATTCCTTCAGCGCTTACTGTTGTTATTATGCTGCTTATTTTAGCGGCTTCGATGTCTACTTTAGCCTCTTTAGTGCTTATCTCCAGCACTTCGATCACAAAAGATATTTACAAGGGATTCCTCAATAAAACTGCCTCTGATAATCAGCTTACAAGACTGGTAAGAATAGGAAGTGCTTTTTTTATTTTACTATCAATGATTCTGGCATTTTTGAAACCTGCTGTAATCGTAACTATACTATCAGTTTCTTGGGGAGCGATTGCCTCAGTATTTTTAGGTCCTTTTATCTGGGGAATGTTCAATAAGAAAGTAAGTAAACTGGGAGCGGTTGCCGGATCTTTGGGGGGATTGGCTGTCTGCTTGACTCTCTTTTTACTTTGGGGTGCTAAAATGGTACCCCAAGCTGGAAGTGTAGGAATGATTACCTCTTTGGGATTAGTACCGATTTTTGGTTTTTTCAGGAAGAAGAATTAGCAGCGAATCAATCTTTCATCGCGAAGGTCATATTCTGGTATCCAAGCCCCAGCTTGGATCTTTACGATAACTTGGAAATTATCAAGGTTATATAGATAAATTTAAGGCTCAATTCAGTTTGATCTGAAAACCCAGATTTCAAGAAAGAAGGGGAAATTTGATGTTTCTATCTGATCCATCAACATTTTCCAATACAAATTCCACTTCGACCACTACCAATGGCAGATCATGCTCGATGAACTTCAATTTGGCAAAATCCTTTTCTGTGGTCAGCAGAAAATCAATCTTTCCCAGCTTCAGATCAGCAGAAATCTTCTTGAGAATTTCTTTATTTTGGAAATCATAATGGTCGGAAAATCGTAAGTGCTTTTCAAAAGTTAATCCTGCCTTATGAACCGTTTTTTCAAAGGACTTCGGCAAACCGATTCCTGAAAGCAGGGCAAGTTTTCCGGTTGGTTTTATTGCCTTTCCCTTTACATCAAAAATTTGTTTGATCTGGTAACTGCCTATCAAGATTGGTTTATTATACTTCTTGATCTTATCCGGCACTTTACCGTGTCCATTGAAAACAATATACTCGGCTAATTTAAGAGCGGAGAGCGGTTCACGCAGAATTCCCGCTGGCAACACAAACCCATTACCGATACCGCCGATAGCATTGAAAACTACAAAATCGAGATCATGCTGAATTTTAAGATGTTGAAATGAATCATCCAGAATAATGAATTCCAGATCAAGATAGTTTTCTTCCAGGATCCTGATGGATTTTGTTCTGTTCCTTCCGGCGATCACCGGAATACCTGATAATTTTGAAGCCAGCAGATAAGCCTCATCACCAGCTTCTTTAGCAAAATTGAAGACTTCATTTTCATTGGAGATCAGTTTGTTTTCTTTCTCGAATTTTCCTTTATACCCGCGATGCGAAACTGCTACTTTTTTTCCTTTATTTTGCAAATGTTTTGCCAAGAAAATCGTAAACGGTGTCTTGCCGGTGCCGCCACTAACGATATTTCCTACACTGATTATCTTACAACGTGATCGATAGCCTCCGGAGTACACCTTTCTGCGCAAAATGAGAATTACAGAATAAACCAGGGAAAAAGGTAAAAGCAGCCACGATATTAAAGTTTTTTTATAGAGATTTTTTTCAATCAATTTTTGCATTTTATCACTTAAGAAAGAAATATGCATTATTTAAAACCATTTATAATCAATATCCCAAAGAAAGTCTGGAAAAAAAATTTCTGGAACTTGAAAACTGGATCCCAGTAAAAAGCAAGTAAGTTCAGACCAATGATTATCATTTATTTTCATCACTTGAATAATTCCCAACCAAATTTAGGGAGAGCTAAGGATCTTAAATACAGTTGAGTTTGTCTGAAAGATTTTTTTGTTGCCGATCTCAAGACTCGATTCCCTTTCTGGCTTCTACACCGAGTCTAAAATAGTGTTTCACATTTTTCATTTCGGTCACCAGATTTGCTTTCTCAATCACTTTTGCATGGGCATCTCTACCGGTCATGATTATCTCCGCCTTGGTTTTAAATTCCATCAATTCAAGTTGTTTTTGCCAAGATATCAATTTCCATTTAACAGCAATATTGATCTCGTCTATCACAATAACATCATACTGGTTGGAAGTTAATACTTCCTTGCATTTTCGGTAGGCTTCCATAGCTTCATCAAAATCGATCTGATCGGGTTTCTCGGGATTTATTAGTTGAGTAGTACCATATTGAAAGATATCCATGTTTTCCTGTTTGGAAAGGAATTGGATCTCACCATACGTGAAATTTTTCTTCATGAATTGGATAAGGCAAACTTTTTTATTACAACCCAAAGCTCTTACTATCAAACCTAGAGCAGCTGTGGTTTTACCTTTACCATTTCCTGTGTAAACCTGTATCATTTTTACTTCTGAAATTCACCGACACATTTGGTCTATTTCACCAGCAGCATTTTTCTGGTTTCAACGAAATCATCTGAACTCAACTTATAAAGATAGATCCCTGAGCTGACATTTTTCCCTGAATCGTCCGTTCCATTCCAAACTACAGAGTAATTTCCCTGAGTTAATATTTCATCTTTTAACTTTCTGACAGTTTGACCTTTCAAGTTATAGATTATCAATTTTGTTCTTCTTTCCGTATCTGAGGTAATATTGAAGGAGATCGTTGTTTCTGGATTAAAGGGATTGGGATAGTTAGCAAATTCACTGATGGCAATTATTACTTCTGAAGCAGAGACCATAGGAGTACATGTTACTGAATTGGAAGGTTCAGATTCACCTGCCGGATCTTCATATATTGCTGTTACATAAAAAACACTAACATCTTCCGGATTAAGAGGGGCATTGATAATTGTTAATTCAAGAACTCCAGGACCAACAGTATCATAAATCTCATCATTTACATAGATATTATAGTTAACTAATGTTCTCATTCCAACATCAGGTGCTTCCCAAGCTAGATAATAATAATTATCAGGGAAGATATATGCTTGATCTACAAACAAATTTTGTGGTGGGAGGAATGTAGGTACCTCTGCATTTCCATACATTCCATTATGCTGTACATTACAACCGTCAATTATCATATAAGCAAGATCTTCGTTCCAGACAGTTCCAGTATCCCATAAATAACATTCCACTACCCAATTCATTATATCTGTGGCTGCACCGATAATTTCTATCTCGTTATCGTTATCAACATCTCCAAATACAGGAGTTATCTGCATCGTAGTTGAACTCCACACCGTTCCACATTCCAGCGGCCAATCTGCACATTGTGTTCCATCGTGGTTGTAGCAATTATAACCCGCTCCAAAATTGTTGTCGTCGATCATTAACTCAACCTGATCATCACCATCCAGATCTGCAATACCGATCTGAGCATAAATGGCATTAGTCGGTCCAGCAGGAAAACCATCAATAGCATTTCCAGTTGCATCCCAGGCATAAATATAATCCATAGGTGTACCTGATGAAACCTGATCACCAACAACTACATCCAAGTTTCCATCCTGATCAATATCACCAAGTGAGACTGTACCGAATATCCATTGATCAGTTGGTTGTGGCCAACCTTCAACAGAACTTGCATCATTATTCACTGCAAATACAGCACCCGCTGCACTGGAACATCCGCCCCAGATTATTTCTCTTACCCCGTCAGCGTCAAGATCGTACAAGATAGGCTGAGAATATGAATAAGTATAGCCGGCATTTGATAAGGGAAATCCATCCATGAGATTTCCTTCCAGATCATAAACGTGTAAACTATTGTAGCTTAGAGCAACAATTTCCGGTATTCCATCGCCTGTTACATCACCTGCGGAGATACCTGCACCCGGAATATAATCCAATTCCTGAGGAAAACCATCAAAAAGTGTTCCATCTCCATTAAAAACATAAACCCAACCCTGCGGATGATTTCTAACATTTACAAGAATTTCCATACTCCCGTTACCATTAAGATCGTAAAGGCATACATTATTAGTGCCGCCGCCGGCTTGCGTTACGGGAAAACCAGCACACGGAGTTCCATCCAATTCAAAAGCATAAAGTGCTCCTGTATTAGCAGTGGAATTGTTCCTGCTTGTACAAACTATCTCAATATCACCATCACCATCAATATCACCACAAGCGGGACTACTCCAAATATAAAATCCCAGCTGAACCGGCCATCCAGTTACAGTAGTTCCATCCAGATTAAGAGCGGTTATTTTCATTCCAACTCCAAAAAGAATCTCCAGTTCTTCATCCGCATCCATATTAACATAAATAGCACCATTTTTGCAGTTTGCGCTGCCATAACTTACCGGCCAGCCGTTAACTACGCTTGGAAGTTCGCGCTGCGTAGCTGGTATAGCTGCAAACTGAGGATCAAGATCATTGACCAGTACTCTGCCCGCCATATCCGGAACAACAGTTTTTTGGATATCTTCCGGCAAATCTGAAAAATCAACTATTTTTGCTGAAAGTGTAACAGCAAAAAGTACTATTATCGCTACTTTTACTAGTTTCATTGTGCCCCCAAATTATTTTATTTTATACGACTTTTCTTTATTTCACCAATAACATTTTCCTAGTCTGTACAAAATCATCAGAAGTTAATTTATAGAAATAAACTCCTGAAGAAACTTGTTTATTATTGTTGTCCTTGCCGTTCCAAACAAAACTGTAATGTCCTGATGGCAATTGATCATTTACCAACTGTTTTACCTTTTGCCCCTTGATATTATAGATTTCTAGATTAATGTAACTTAAATCGCTATACACAGAAAAGGAGATTGAAGTACTTGGATTGAAAGGATTTGGATAGTTGCGTAACTCGGTGAAAACATTAAGTTCTTGCTCTGAATGAGTCATATTACCTTCAATAGCATAAATTTGTACATCATCGATATTCCAGCCGCAATATGTCCAGCCACCATCAGTAGCGCCCATTGTCCAGCGGATATAAACCGTAGATTGGTCATTTGCTGCTTCAGAGATATCAAATTCCTGCAAAGCCCAAGAAGCATCTGTTATCTCTACTTCGTTTTCCCAGATAGTGATCCAGTTTTCTCCGTCATTGCTCACTCTGATAAATGCGTGATCATAAGTAGGCTGCTCAACACCCAGCCATCTCCAGAATTTAAGATTAACATTATAAAGATTAGTACAATCTATTGCTGTTGTTGTGAGATTTTCTTCTGAAAGATTATTAGGATAATCTCCATACAGATTATAGCCATAAACATTGTTGCCGGTATAACCCTCAGTTGGATCGGGCTCTCCGTGTTCACCGCCTCCGCCGGTAGGAATACCAAATTCCCAATCGGCTTCAGTTGTCCATCCCGGATCGGAATCGAAATTCCATTCAGTTATCAAGCTTGCATCTCCTACAGCTAAAATAACATTTCTTACAGTATCACCAATATGATCAGTGAGATTTACAAATTGAATTTCAGAAAGATAGGCTCCCTGTCCAAGTAAATTGGCATTATTATTGATCTCCACTGTGATCTCGGCTGTTTCTCCGCCTTGAAGTGTACCTGATACATCTCCCAGTAAAGTGATCCAGTTTGCCGCGGGGTCATTTGTGATCTCATAATCAAACTGTGTTATGCCTTTATTCTCAAATTGGTAGGTCTTGCTTTCCGGTGCAAAAGGGCCGCCCAGGGGTCCATTAGAATTGAAACTTTCTTCCGGTGTTACATTCATACCTGTCTTTACAGTCAAAGCTTTTACACAGAAATTTCCGGTTTCATCCCAACTCGGATCAGTAAAGCTATATTCATAAAAATCAAACCAGTTATCGCCAACCTGATAATAACTTTCATCTTCGTTGGCAGAAGACTCCACAATAGTTCTGTATGAAGCACCTAAAAGAACCGGAACATCCGAAGTTCTATCGTAAGGATAACCGCCTTCTGAAAGAATTAGATAGATGTAAAAATCATTACCTTCTTCGATTAAAACTGGAGTTTCAAAGTCAACTGAATGTAAACCATAGTGTAATTTGTTTCCGTTTTCGGATGTGAGTTCGTTCTGCAGAATGCCATCAATAAAATCATCATAGATTATCACCGAATAATTTACGTCATCGGCAGCAGTAAAGAAATTAACAGATTTCAACATCTCATCATCTTCACCGATAAATTTGTTGAAAATGGCAGTTGCTTCTGTAAATGTATCCCGCCAGCCATGATAATCATGATAATAAAAATTATCATATTCAAAAGGACCTACTTCCTGGAACGAAATAGCACCCATTTCGTCATGTTGGCAACTATGTTTATCATAATAAGAGATCCAGAAATAACCGTTATAGCCCCAGCCGCTTCCCCAGCTGTTCTTTACCAGCCACGCACCCGGCTCAGGTGCCTGAGTAACTCTATTATCATCCCAACCTATGATTGTGATAGCGTGATTGGGATCTAATGGACTTGAGGGCGGTTGATAGTGATTATATTGTGCATCCATGAATGAGCTGTCATAGCACATGCAGGTTCCTATAGCTCCGTGTTCCATTATTACATATTTAATTGAATCTATCTTACTTAAATCCGGTTCTGCAACGAACCAGTTAATTTCACGGGCGTAGAAATAGTGATAATCCGCACTAGCTCTAAGAGGCGGAGTATTATAAGATTGACCGTCAATATCGCGAACTGCACCTTCACCTCGTGAAAGATAAGCTGAAGTAACTCGATAATCGCCGCCTTGATGAACTTCCAAGCCGCTGCCTGATGGAGGTGAAATATCATCATTATTATGCTGATTAAAACCATTCCACCAGTCCAAATGATATTCTGCTAAATTCGGTTCTCCGGTTTCTCCCGCATCAAGCCAAGCTCCCGTTATCATCATATTCCCTTCCATAGATGCCATAGCTCCATGTGTCCAACAAGTTCCGCCTTGCTGACTTTTTACTGAAGTCACATAATTCTCACCGTCAACATCTCTGAGATCAAAAGTGGGAGGCGGATCCGCTATTAAAAGATGCAAAGAAATTAAAAATATTAGAAATAATATCACTATTTTCATTTTATCTCCCTTGTGATTTTTTTTATACATTCATTTATTGAAATATCTTTGTTTGATGTCAACAATCTTATTAGAAAACAGAACCCGAGAGATAGCAAAGAAAAAAAAGTGCTACTAAAGAGAAATATTATCAGATAATTTCAGCGAAATTACAGGTGGAATTTTAACCTGCTACATGATTAATTCTTGCAGTTATATTTTCTACTAATCAACTTTGAAACTAAAATTCAATTGACATTAGTTAGCTACTAAAAAAGATAGAGTAGAAATTTAAAGGAAATAGTATGAAAGATAAATTTGATTTCGGACCGTATTTATATATTTTACCTGCAGCGATTATCGTTATTATTTTTCGTTTGATTCCGATTATTTTATCATTTATTGTTAGCTTTTATAATTGGACTATCACCGGTCCCGGTGAATTTATTGGTCTTGAGAATTATTCAAGAATGCTTCACGATGGTGAGTTCTGGCAATCAATGTTAAACACTTTTCATT
This sequence comes from Candidatus Cloacimonadota bacterium, assembly GCA_021734835.1. Lineage (GTDB taxonomy): Bacteria > Cloacimonadota > Cloacimonadia > Cloacimonadales > TCS61 > Tenebribacter. The sequence goes on from JAIPIH010000001.1 coordinate 74,358, forward strand.
TGGTGATATTTGTAGTACCGATCAGTTTGGTCTTATCATTAATTTTTGCTAATTTCCTGAACGGAATTGAAAAATTAAAGAGTTTTTTTCGTTCTGTATATTTTATTCCAACCGTTACATCCATGGTGGCTATATCAATCGTTTGGAAAATAATTTTCAATCAGCAGACCGGACTTGCTAATTTCTTCTTAACGAAAATTGGCTTTGATCCAATGGGTTGGTTAGCAGAAAGTCGTGGAGTTATTGATATATTTTTGAGCAGTTTAGGATTGAACTTTCCGGGGGTAATCCAAAGTCTCTCCAGCGGAATTGGTATTAGTTATAATACTCTTTATCTTCTGGTTGGTGGTCCTTCGCTGGCATTATTTTGTATTATTATAGTAACAATTTGGAAAGGTCTGGGCTACAATACAATAATTTATCTGGCAGGACTGCAGAACATTCCTCAAGTATATTATGAAGCTGCAGAGATTGATGGAGCGGGGAAAATTAAACAGTTCTTCAAGATCACATGGCACTTGATCTCACCCACAACTTTTTATGTTCTGATGATGACGACAATTGTTACATTTCAGGTGTTTTCACAAATTTATCTGATGACAGGCCCGCCGGTGGGTGGTCCACTGGGCACGACAAAAGTTATAGTTTATTTCTTGTTTGATAAAGGATTTGGAGAGGGCAACAATTTAAGTTATGCCAGTGCAATAGCACTTGTTCTTTTTGCAATAATATTATCGCTGACATTATTACAAAAAAAGCTGGAAAAGAAAGTACATTATTAAGGTGTAAGAATGAAAAAATCAATCTCATATATAATTCTCAGCATTTGCGGCTTACTTATGGTGATCCCTTTCGTCTGGATGTTAACAACATCAGTAAAATCTCAGCTTGAAGTAAACAAAGGAAATGTTGGTTTTTTACCTGTTGAAGAATATTCAATTTATCAGAAAAACGGTATAGATTACAGAATTACTCCCATAAAAGTTGATGGCGATAGCATTTATATTCATCTTTTTGATAAAGATATGAATCGGATCCGCTCTTATGAAAAAGTTGCTTCTTCCGATATAGTCAACAAAAAGAAATTTATGCTGCACTTTGAAAACTATAAAGAGGCTTTTACTAAAGTACCCTTTAAAAGATACTTCATAAACACTTTATTTGTCTCTTTCTCAGTTGTATTTGGTGTATTAATCACAGGTGCACTTGCTGCTTATGCTTTTGCCATAATGCGATTTAAGGGCAGAGATTTCATTTTCTATCTCTTCATCAGCATGATGATGGTGCCTCAACCTGTGTATCTGATACCTTCTTATGTTCTTTTGAATCATCTTGGCTGGATAGATACCTATCAAGCTCTGATCATTCCCTGGATTGCGAATATTTTCACAATTTTTCTGCTGAGGCAGCAATTTAAAACAATTCCGGATGAATTGTTTGATGCAGCACGGATCGACGGATGCGGAAGATTACGTACTTTATGGAAATTAGTCTTACCACTCTCTAAATCGGTGATCGCAACTGCGGCAATTTTCGGCTTTATTGGAAGTTGGAATAGTTTTATGTGGCCGCTTGTAATGACAGATAGTCCTGCAATTCGTGTGCTTCAAGTTGGTCTAAGTTATTTTTCACAAGAAGCATCGGCACAAACTTCGCTGTTAATGGCAGCTTCCACTTTTAGTATTCTACCATTAGTTATATTATTCATTTTTGCTCAAAAACAGATAATTGCCAGCTTTGCATCCAGCGGATTGAAAGGGTAATAGTAAATTTTTTAAGATGCTTTGCATCTAAAAACAAGGAGGGGAAAATGATTATTGTTAGTAAAATTTTAACTGCTATCGGTGCTCTTTTGATGCTATTCGGGATCATAACATTCTTTAAAGGAAGCTCCTTCTTAGGAGTTGGGTATGCTGTAAACTACTTCCATGCCGCTACGAGTTTCCTGGTTATAGCCCTATGCGCAAAGTTCATTTGTAAACAAAAGAAAACTGAGTAACTGCTAAGAAAACGTTTTATTGATCAACGAGCCTTCCCTGACTACTGGGAGGGCTTTTATTTTATGAAAAATAATGCTATCATAATATAGCCGACAATTCGCAGAGAATAAACAATAATAGAAAATTTGAGGAAATTTACCCGGAAAATCCCCGCTGCTATTGTGAGAGGATCTCCTAAAAAAGGAGTCCAGGAAACAAATAAACTCCAAGTGCCATATTTAGTTGTATACTCCAGCGCTTTACGTCCACTTTTCGATTTTTCCAGTTTAGGAATAAGCGGTTTACCGATAAAATAACCCATCCAGTAATTCACGGCACAACCTAAACTATTACCAGCTGAACAGGCAATTAGGGCAGGTATGGGTGATGCTTTGGCTGCTAAAGCTGCCAGTAGAATTGCTGCAGAACTAGCCGGTACGATCGTAGCTGCAATGAACGAAGTTATAAAGAGAGCTATCGTACCATAATCGTGTATAAAATCAAGCATCCAGAGAGGAAAGGACATAAATTAGTTCAATTTATTAAACTACTTCCAGCTTCCTGATCTCATGATCTTCCGGCTTCAATTCCACAATCTTCAGATCAAATTTCTGCAGCATTTCTTTCAGGTTTCGCAAAACCGGATTCTCTGTGTAAAAATGACCTGCATCGATGAGCGGAACCCTGCTGTCCATTATCGTATGATAAGTGAAATCTGAGGAAACGAGAACATCGGCTTTTCCATAAACCTTAGAAATTAGGCTACTGCCACTTCCGCCGCAAAGGGCAATTTTTGTTACGGGAGAGGTTTTATTTTTATTAGCAGGCCACAATTTCACAAACGGAGCTTTCAATTTAAGCTTCACAAATTTTGCAAAATCGATCAAACTCATTTCCGGCACAAGTTCTCCCAGCATTCCCAAGCCATAATTCTCATTCGGCTTTGATTGCGGATAAACTGTATACGCCGGCGTTTCATAAGGATGAGCTTTTTTCATCGCATCCAGAACTTTGGAGAGCTTGAACGAATCAACAAAGAATTCCAGTTTGCGTTCAACAACTTTTTCCAGCTGATTCTTTGTACCTAATGTTGGTTGACTCCCTTCCTGCGGCATGAACTGTCCACTGACCTCATAATCATTCATACATTGAGAATAATTACCAATGATCCCGGCACCGCCCGCAAATATTGCATTTGCTACTTCAACCATATTCTCGGAAGGTACATATACTGATACTTGAAAGACCGATGCACCGGAATCAAAAGTGAGAAAATCAATGTTTTTAAGTTCAAGCTTTTCAGCGAGTGCAGAATTAACTCCATTTTTAATAACATCTAAATTAGTATGAGAGCAATAAACAGCAATATTATTCTTTATCAGTTTGATATAAAGCGGATCAGTTATCTTAGTTACAGGTTTAAAAATAAACGGATGATGTGATATTATCAGATCCACATTTTCCTTAATTGCTTTGTTGACCGCATTTTCTGTGACATCAAGTGTGAGTAATATCTTTTTAACTTCAAGATTAGCATCGCCCAACTGAAATCCTACATTATCCCAAGTAAAGGCAAGTGCTGGATCAGCAATTTTGTTCAAGTGACCTACAATATCTGCTACTTTAGATACATCCATTATTCCTCCTGATCATAGTTTTTTACATCCCAGGGATAGATAATCCAGTTATTACCGGCATTCTCACCGATAAAATCAGGTTTAAATTTACTTTTATCTTTTAAGTGGATAACTGCAGTATAGAGATTTTTTGGGGAAAGCGCTTCAATATATTCTTTAGCTTTAACGAACGTCCCACCTGAGTCTGCCACTTCATCTACTAACAGTACATTTTTATTATTAAAACCAATATTTACGGGTAAATTCTGCACGATTGTCGGATCATCAAGCAGGTTATCATCACTATCGTAGTTAATTATCCCTATTGAGTAAAGCGGTTTAGGAAATCTTCCTCTGTGCGGCAGGAATGTTCTCAAAATCCGGGCTGGTATCCAGCCACCGGTTGCAATGGCAATAACAAGATCGATTTTAATGTCTTTGTTTGTTATTTCTTCAACAATTTGTTTAACCAACATATGAATTTGTTCATAAGAATAATTTATTTTAGCTGATACATTCATAATCAATCCCCCATTATTTCCTTTACTTCCCAATAGGAGAAACCTTGGCGGGTCAAGAAATTTAATATTTTCTCATTTGCTTTTTGCGAACCGCCATATTTCTTTTTGGCTTTTTTAATATTAGCCTGCAGAATTTCATTTTTTGTTTTACCATCATATTTTTCAATGATCACTTTTGAGATAATATCTTCCCGGATATTTTTACTGTACAATTTATTTCTAATTACTGCTTCGCTTTTACCTTTTCTGATCAGATCATCCGTAAGCATTTCAGCAAATCTTTCATCATTAATGAAATTAAGGGATATTGCTTTTTGCAGCATTTTGTTCTGCAGGTCTTTTTTAAATAATATTCTCTGCATGAGAAAGCTTTCACATTCGGAATAAGAGCGTTCGCGATAGGCAAGAAAATCAAGTAGTTTTTCCCAAGCTGTCTTTTTGATATCGTCCAAAAGTTTTTCTGCATTTTCAATTGAGATTTCAAACTGTTCCGACTGTCCTTTAGAATAAAAATGGAGGATCTTATCCGGTAAGATCCCCCAGTATTCTTCATTAGCTACAACAATTGATGTAGTTTTAGTCCTTCTTAACGTCTTTATTTTCATCTTTAGATGATTTGATAAGTCCTAATGCTTCCCTTACTTTTGTCTCAATTTCACCTTTGATCTTTTCATTCTCAATAAGGAAATCTTTTACTTTTTCCGAGCCTTGTCCTATCTTTGTATCACCATAAGCAAACCAGGATCCGCTTTTATTTACAATATCATACTCTACAGCTGTCTCTACAAGAAGATCCAGATGCGAGATTCCTTTTCCAAATACGATAGGAAACTCAACTTTTTTGAACGGAGGTGCAAATTTATTTTTTACAATTTTCGCCCTGGTTTTATTTCCGACAATTTCTGCGCCCTGTCCGATTTGCTTGATGGAGCCAATCCTCCGTACCTCAATTCTGACAGATGAATAAAATTTAAGAGCAACACCTCCAGTAGTTGTTTCCGGATTAACATAAGCTGGAACACCTATCTTCATTCTGGTTTGATTAATAAATATAACTGCAGTTTTGGATTTGCTGATTATTCCTGTGAGTTTACGTAATGCCTGAGACATTAACCTTGCTTGTAAACCCACATGGGAATCACCCATGTTCCCTTCGATTTCAGCTCTTGGTACCAAAGCAGCAACAGAATCTATGACTACCAGATCAATAGCATTACTTCTTACAAGAGTCTCAACGATCTCCAAAGCCTGCTCACCGCCATCCGGTTGTGAGAGCAATAAGTTTTCCGTATCTACTCCAATATTGGCCGCATAAATCGGATCAAGAGCATGCTCGACATCAATAAATGCTACAACACCATCCTGCTTCTGAGATTCCGCAACACAATGCAGAGCCAGAGTTGTTTTTCCGGAAGCTTCTGGTCCGTAAATCTCTGTGATCCTTCCTCTAGGAATGCCGCCAATTCCCAAAGCAGCATCTAAATTAATTGCTCCTGTGGGTATCGCTGCAACGTCGTCATTTGGTTTATCTCCCATTCTCATTATTGTTCCCACACCAAATTGTTTATCAAGCTGATTTAGTGCAGTTTTCAGGGCTGAATGTTTATCCTTTGCAGTCATAATTAACTCCTTGTTTAAATTTTTAAATCGAAAATTTCTATATACCTCGGTCCACTAGGTTTCAGTAAACTCTTATACAAAGTGACTTTCGCCACATTAAAATTATTTAACTTTAACTCTGTAGTTAATATTTGGTTGATCAAATTTTCTGGCAACCTTTTTTTTATTCTGCCCAGAGTTATATGGAAATTTAATTTTCTACTATCAATTTTATAACCCATTTCTCTCACTTTACTCTTCAGTCTTCTCGATGCTTTTGCCAGATTTTGTTCATTATTTTCCAGGCTGATCCAAATAACCTTGGGATCTCTGCCTGGTATAATCTCTAATTTGGGTTCACTAAACTCTAGATTAGCAACTTCCGAAAAATTTGCAGTCAGACTTTTATTAATTTCAGGAACATCTTCTTCTTTAGTGTCTCCAATAAATTGAAAAGTAATATGTAAATTTTCCGGACTTACCCATTTAACATCCGAATAACAAGTTGCCTGCAGGTTATTTATTACTCCGATAATTCCCTCTCTGATTTCATCTGGAAGATCCAGAGCAACAAAAAGTCTCATCATCTCTTGTAACCAATATTTATGAGGAAATCTTTTCGTCGTGTAATATCACTATCAAGCTCAATACCTTTTGGTGATGAGCCGTCAATTACACCAAGAACACCTCTTCCCTGCTCCGTTTCGGCCAGTATTACCTGCACCGGATTTGCTGTAGCACAAAAAATATTTACAACTTCCCTACAAGATTTGATAGCTGGAATTACATTCAGCGGAAAAGCATTTTTTAAAACGATGAGAAAAGTATGACCCGCACCGATTCTATGTAAATTTTCTGTTGCAATCCGCATTAATTCATCGTCCGTGCCTTCTTTACGAACAAGGCAAGGACCTGAAGCTTCGTTAAATGCCAACCCAAACTCAATGCCGGGAACGCTGTTAATCATAGCTTCATACAGATCTTCAATTGTTTTAATAAAATGGGACATACCAAAAATAACATTACAATCGTCCGGGAAATCGATTTTTTCTAATACAAGTTCCATTCTTACTCCATGTTACACTTAGTACAATAAGCTAGTGAAGTTGTTTACAGTAAAGATTTTTTTTAATTTTTAACCAAAAAAAAAGACCGAATTCGGTCTTTTTTCTATCTATTGGTTTTAAATCACTTTTTTTACTTTGTTACCCTTTAAACACGAAGAGCAGACTTTAATAGATTTTACCTTTCCATCGATCTCCGCCTTCATTTTATGGAGATTAGGATAAAATTTCCTCTTAGTTGCGTTCAAAGCGTGACTTCTATGATTACCAACCTGTGCACCTTTTCCACAGATATCACAAACTTTTGACATAATATCACCTTCCTAAGCCTTTATTTTTCATCGGATTGAACTAAAAAAAAATCCCTGACTTATCTGGCAAGGATTTTATTTAATAAAAATTTGTAATATTTGATTTAGATAATAAATAAATTTTTGTTGTCATTTAAATTTAATTTTAAAAAATTAGGTCGAATTATGATAGAGACTAAATTTGAAATTATTTTGCAGGAAGAGAGCAAAAAGCTATATAATTATCTTCTTAAAATTCTTCGGAACCCGGAGGATGCAGAGGATATACTTCAGGAGAGCTTTATAATATTGCATAAAAAAATGGCTGCAATTGAAGAATCTTCCTATAAAGGTTATTTATATAAATCTGCATATCACAAAGCATTAAATCTAATTAAAAAGAGAAATAAAAAAAACAATTTATTCGTGAAAAATAAAAATATGGAAAGTTACCAATCTGAGCCTGTGGAAGAAAATCAAGTAAATGCATTAATTTCTGCTGCTTTATCTAAACTGAAGCCTGAAGAAGCTTTATTAATTGAATTGCAGTTTTATCAGAAATTAAGCTATCAGGAAATCGCTAAAGTGCTTGATACAACTGAATCGGCGGTAGATTCTAAACTTGTGAGAACTAAGAAAAAATTAAAAAAAATAATTGATGAACAAAAAAAAGTGCAGGAAACTGAAGCAAAAGTTGTCTTTATTAATAGAGGTGATAAAAAATGAAGCAGAAAGCAGAATGTAGTTATGAAAGAAAATTGAATGCCTACATTGCTGGAGAACTTAGTGAAAGTAAACACAATAATGTTCAAAAGCATATTAGTAGATGCCACCTCTGTCAGAATGAAATCAGAAATTTACTTCAAGTAGATGATTTCCTAGATCAATATACTGAAGAAGAAGTTCCTGCAGGATTCAATGAGAGAATGTTAAAATCTGTTTCTTCAACTAAAGTAAATCCACTTATTAGAAAAATTATTGATTTTTCTATTGCAGCTTCGATTGTGCTGGCTTTTACAGCAGGAGTTGTATTAAGTAACGATCTTTATACTGAAAATTCAGATAATAATTTTACTCTCGGCGAAAATTCTTTGTACAGTTATTTTGAAGGAGATTTAGATGCCTAAAAAGACAATGTTGCTCTTGCTGATAATTTCATTTGCATTCAATCTTGCTTTTCTCGGAACATATTTAGTTCGCAGAGTTGATCCAACTTTTGGACCTTTTCAACCTGATCACAACAGGCCAAAACTGACACCCGGCACCCACGAAAAATTTATGGAATGCCGAGATGAGTTGGTTGAGAGAAAACACGCTTATTCAGAAGCACGTAGAAGATTCTTCCTATCACTGATAAACTCCGATCTTGATGATAACCAGTTAAAGGCAAAATTAGATACCTTAATTGCCAAACAATGCATCATGGAAAAAGAGATTGGTCTCTCATTCATAAAACTAAAAAAGGAGATGACTACTGATGAAGCAAAGCGTTTTTTTCTTCACGATCTTAGACCAAATAATATGAGATCTGGTCATATGAGAGGTCGTAAAAGATGAAAAAAGCTATTTTAGCATTATTTGTGATCATCAACTTCAGCAGCTGTGCTAGGAAAACGATTTACATCAATATTGCACCACCCCGGAATAAAACAGAGATCAGAAGTGAACGACCAGGAGAAAATTATGTCTGGGTAGAAGGCAGATGGCATTGGGATCACAAAAAGGATAATTATGTCTGGATACGAGGTCATTGGATGAAGAAGAAAAAAGGAAATATTTGGATTCCTGGAAGTTGGGAGAGAACTCGGCGCGGCTGGATATGGACTGAGGGCTACTGGAAATAATTGAGCTTCAAATCTAAGAAATTAAACAAGGAGAATTAAAATGAAAAAAATTTTACTAGCGGTATTAATAACATTAACTGTTGTAAGTATGTTATCAGCTTTTGAAGTAATGAAAGGAAATGACAAACCTTGTAATGACAACTCAATGATGTATCAGCAAAAACAACACAAGATGGGTAATAATAATATGGAATTGCTTTGCGAAAACCTTGATCTAACTGATGCGCAAAAAGACAAAATAGCTGTTTTAAGAGCTGCTCATCAAAAGAAAATGATCCAGTTCAACGCAGATATTGATACTAAAAGAGTTGATAAACGTGCTGCAATGATGGATAATGATTTTGCAAAACAAAAGAAGATTACAGGTAACATCTTCGATTCTAAAAAGCAGAGTGCTTTACAAAGGATTGATCACCATGAAGCAATATGGAACATCCTTACACCTGAGCAAAAACTAAAAGCCAATGAGTTGAGAAAAGAACACTCACAATCAATGGGAATGAGACATAAAAGAATGATGGCTGATGATTAATGAAGTTTTGATCGGTCAAAAAAGATAACTAAAATTCAACAGGCTGCAAATACTATCGCAGCCTGTTTTCAATGGCAATCTCAAGATATTAAACCTCTAATCCGTACATATCTTCGACCCGTTCACTTATGTACTTTATCGAATCTTTAACTCCTTCATTATAATAAACAGGTGCTACCTTATCGGTTATAAAATCCAGAATTAATGTTGCTGCTAATTCACCGATTTCTTCTTCTCGTTTATTATAGAAAAACTCTATGATTTCTCTGGTTAATTTCTCTTTTTGATCTCTAGTTAGTTGTATTTTTTTCTTTTTCACGCTAGTCCTCTTTGGCAACAACTTCCACTTTCAATCTGTCGGGATCTTCAAAATAAACAGCATAAACTCCTTTTCCACCTGCAAATGGATGGCGATCTTCGTATAGGATTTTCAAACCATTATTCCTCAATTTTTCAGTTAGTTCGTTTATGAATTTTCGGTCTGAACCGTGAAAGGCTAAATGGTTCAATCCTGAATGACAGCGATGATACGGGATATCCAGAAATCGCTTTTCTGTTTGAACAAAAACAATGTATGTCTCAGCTAGTTTGAAGCTGAACCCATTATCCCACTTTTGGAATTCATGGTAGCCTAATTCTTCAAGAAACCAGTTCCAAAATTTGTAGGTTTTCTTCAGATCATTTACATAGATCTCGACATGATGTAATTTACCAAAGTTCATTCTTTAACTCCATTTTAGTTCTTAGATCTGCTCCTTATCTCATTGATGTATTGTTTGATCTTTTCGATCCTTTCTGCAGGAAATTTGATTCCGATCTGCAGGGATATTGCCTTAGAGATTTCATCAAAAATATTCATCATTGATACAAGATTCTTCCAGCAGGACCGCAGATCGTATTCTGAAAAGCAGTTGTTTAATTTTGCCGCTGTTGATGCTGATATTTTCTCTTCCAGATTTTTACCAAGATTGTTCATCCCTTTAAGATTCCAATTATTACGCGAAGAGATTTGCCACATTATCATTTGCTGCAGATAATTTTTTATTGGTCCGTTGGAAAGTTTTAGTGCGAACCATAAATTTTTTCGAAGAAGATATTTCGCTATTATTGCTGCTTCGAAATAGAAATTATATATATTCAGCAAGAATCGTTCTTTTGTCGGTTTATCGATTATAAAACCATCATTCATAGGAGGAAGTAATTTATTTGTAATGTTCAACTTATCTACAATAACACTGAATCCGTTTTTATAAAATTCGGGAAGTTCCTGTTTTTCAATCCAGTCTTCCAGCAAAGATACTGGCCAAAAGGAAAAATCTACTCGAGGAGAATTTTGATAAATCACTAACCTGGTTGGGATAAAAGTATTTTGATAAAAAAATCCCTCTTTCTGGAAAACCAAGATATCATCAAATTGTTTTAACCAATCTTCATAAGCCAAATATTCAGTTGCATCTGCTACAAATAAATTCAAGTCATGATCTGAAAATTCATCTTTGATATGGCTGGTACATCCTGAGCCTTCCAAAATAACAACCTTGATCTTCGGTTCATTCTGTGCCCATGTCCGAACAGTAGCGATAATGCTTTTTCGATTTTTCATAAGATTATTCCCTTAACTGAAAGGGAGGTAAACAGTGGAAATTTCATTCTTTTGATAATATTTTTTTTACTTCTAATAATTCTTCTTTTATACGATTTTTTAATTTCTTTTTATCCAGGGAAAAATCAAGGTTCAATTGTTCTCTATGCTTCATTTCTTCTTTCAATTTCTTTTTAGCACCGTCTATTGTGAATCCTTGAATATGCAGCATGTATTTTATCTTTTTTAAAATTTCAATGTCATCGGGACTATACTTCCGATTACGACCAAATTTCTTTTTGGGATGAACTTGTGGAAATTCCTTTTCCCAATAACGCAAAACATGTGTTTTAAGCTCCAGCAAGTTGGCAACTTCTCCAATAGTGTAGTAGTATTTTTTCATATTATTTCTTTCCGTTTTTTATACTTTTGAAAAATTGTACAGAAGCATAAATTAGCATTATGACCACTCCTAATACAAAGACAAGCGGTAGCCAGAAGAAATATTTTGTAAAGAAAGAAATACCTTCATAAATATATAATGAATGATCGATGGTCGTTTTTTCATACAGTTGTGTTTTTTTTAGGATTTCTCCGGTTGGCGAAACGATCATAGAATAACCTGTGTTAGCAGCACGAAAAATTTGTTTACGTGTCTCGATAGCCCTAAATTTTGTCATAACAGCATGCTGATAAGTTCCAGCAGATCTTAAAAACCAAGCATCGTTTGTAATGTTCACAATGAAGTCTACATTGTTATTTGCCATTTCTTTAGTTAGCAACGGAAACGCTATTTCAAAACAAATTAGGGGAGAAAATTTATAACAGCTAACTCTATAAAATTTTAATTGTTCCCCGTATTCCCAGTTAGCTTGTCCTAAATGCAAATTCCATAAAAAAGGAAAAATACTCAGGAAAGGCATTCTTTCGCCAAACGGGACTAAGATATTTTTGTAATACGGAGCTGATATTTTTCTATCTTTTGAAAATAAAGTCGCGGCATTATAGAATAGATATTCGTTATAATCTTTTTCCCCTGTATATTTATAATGCGGAAATCCTGTGAAGATATCTATATTCAGATCTTCTGCCAGATCAAGCATCCAATTTCTGTATTTCGGATTATTTAAAAGATAAACAGGTGTTGAGGATTCCGGCCAAATGATCAGATCTACTTTATCTTTTGCCGTTTTGCGACTGTATTCGTTATAAAGTGAGAAGGTAGAATCGCGAAATGTTGCCTCCCATTTTTTATCCTGAGGAATGCTCACCTGAACAATTAAAGCCCTGAAATCTGTCTTTGTCAAAGCGATTGTTTTGAGGCGTATAATACCGAAAGCAGCCCAGGATAAAATAATAACGGCAAGAATTATCAGGTTACGCTTAAAATTTTTATGAGCGCTAAACAGCAACAAATTCACAAGTAGTATTAATAGAGAAAAAAGCGTTAAACCGCCTATCTCAGCCACTTGTATCAAAGGTAGATAATCTGCCAGTGAATATCCCAAATTGAACCAGGGAAACCTGAATTCACCAAAATTCTGAAGATATTCAAAACTGATCCAAATAAAAATAAATACAGCTGAGCTCAACTTTGGAATTTGCTGTTTAGTAAAATAGAAAATTTGAAATACAATATAGAAATAAATCGTGAAAAGGAGAAACATTCCAAGATAACCGGGTAAAGTGACTAGCGATATCCAATGCAGACAAACCAGATTATATAGTGAACCGAAAACAGCTGAGATTATTAATATTTCTTTTTTTTTTAAGTTATTTTCAAAAATATTGAAGAGCGGAATGAAGGCAAAGAAAACCAAAAATCCAAGGTGGATGGGAAGTCGGCTTAAACCTAATAAAATTCCTGCCAAAGCCGGATATAGGTAAATTCTATATTTTTTCCCGGTAATCATGTATTCTATCTTTTACTCGGTTACATTGGAATAACCGATTTTCCCGATCCATGTTTCTTGGTCAGAAATCAGGATTACAAAGTCATCAATTGTCATATCTTTCCATTTATATTGATTGATTGCAAACTTACTGTTTGTTCTCGGATGATAGATAAAATAGTCTTTTAAAATATATTGATTTTGTTTATCCCATTGAATATTTCCCGGTTCTTCTGTTTGGAACTGTCCCAAAATTCCGAATAAAATTGTTGAATCGGAAAATTTGTCATAAATTGTAATTTGTTTTTTTCCTAACTTGATTTTTTGAGGTGATCTTAACTGAAATTTACCAAACGTATACTTATCTGAATCTTCAAATGTTCGTGTTATCACAATTTCTTTTGCAGCATTATCATAAATATAAAAAGTTTCATCGATGGCTACAGCAAATAATATCGGTTCGATAAAGCCTTTTAAATCAAATTCTGTGATAAATTTTCCTCTAGTATCAAATTTTTTGATTTTTTTCTGAAAGCTGTCAAGAGCTAGTAAATTACCGTCTGGTGAAAGTGCAATATCTGTTAATTTTGTGAAATTCGTTGCTGAAAAACCTAGACCGCCAATAGTATTAATCTGTTTTCCATCTTTGAAAATATGTATATTATTTGTATTTTTTTCTGAAATAAAAGCGGTCTTACCAATGTAAGAGTATACACACTTTTGAGGTATAAAATTTGTCATAATTTTATATATAAAATCTATATTAACAGGTACTCTTTCAGCCTGGATATCTATATTGGCACAAGATGTTAGTAGAGACAAAACCGCAACTGTAGAAAGAAAAGCATACTTATGAAACATGGTCAATAATCCTCTTGTTCAGCTTGTGTTATTCTCAGGTCCTTTAATTTACCCTGAATTGAAGTCCGCCCTTGCCAGGTATTGAATTCTAAAGAATAAGCAATATCTACTTCAGATCCTTTTTTAAGAAAAGGCAGATAATCTCCCAGATTAAATCCGATAAGATCTAGCTCACAACCATCTTTCATTACTTTAAGCTTCAAGTGATTTTTACCGACATTATAGGGGAATCCTACAATTATTACATTCTCACTGTAAAAAGTCGGACGCATATTACCAGGTCCAAAAGGAGCAAATTTTTCTAACCATTCCAACAAATTGTTATTTATTTCAAACAGCTCTATTTTCGAATCAATATTAAGCGGAGGTATAAATAACTCATCTGATACATTTTCTTTAACATATTTTTTCAATTTATTTTCCAGAAGATCAACATATTCAACTAATATTTGTAACCCGGCGGCGTATTTATGTCCACCAAATGTTTCCAGATAACCTTCCACAGAAACTAAGGCAGAAAAAAGATCAAACCCGGCAATACTTCTACCGGAACCGCTCCCGGTACCATCTTTAAAAGTGATCATAATAGAGGGACGATAGTATTTTTCGACTAATTTGGAAGCTACAATCCCGATAACGCCCGGATGCCAATCATCAGAAGAAACTACGATCAGAGGTGTTTCATCAATATTTTTATATTTTTTTTCAATAATTTCACAAGCTTCTTGAAAAGTACGCTGATCAATTTGCTGCCTCAATGAATTTTCACGTTCAATAATTTGTGCCAGTTCTTCACTTTCTTTTTCGTCATTAGAAACCATTAATTCAACTGCTCTTGTTGCACTACCCATTCGTCCAGCTGCATTAATACGCGGAGCAATTCCAAATACAATATCAGATGAATTTAACTCTTTGTGAGAGAGTCCCGCTAATTTGATTAGTGCGTTCAAGCCGATATTATATTTTTTAACAAGTCTCAGTAAACCGTTGTTGGCAATGATCCTATTCTCACCTGTAAGCGGTACAATATCGGCAATAGTGCCTAAGGCAACAAGGTCGATATATTTATCTATCAGCTCATTTGTATCTAAATCCAGCTGTGAATACACTGCTACTAATAACTTATAGGCAACCCCGACTCCAGCTAACATTTTATAGGGATATTCACAATCAACCATTTTGGGATTTATTATAGCATAAGCTTCGGGTAACTCTTCTTTCGGGTTATGATGATCTGTTATGATGATATCCATTCCCATTTTGTTGATCTGATCTACTTCATCGATAGCATTTATGCCGCAATCTACACTAATAACAAGCTTTGTCCCGTTTTCCTTAAGCTGGTCTACACCTAAGATCGATAAACCATAACCATCTATCATACGATGGGGAATGTAATAATCTATTTCAGCACCAACTTTTTTGAGTCCTAGATACAATAAAGCTGCAGAGGTAGTGCCATCAACATCATAATCGCCGTAGATTGTGATCAATTCTTTTTTTTCAATAGCAGAAATGATCCGCTCAGTTGCTTTTTTCATGTCCTCAAAGATAAATGGATCGTGCATATTATTAAGATCCGGATTGAAAAAATCATCAATATCTGTAAGGTTGGTTATATTTTTTCTAATCAGCATCTCAGCAATCATATCTGGACATTTCACATTATCGACAATATGTTGTTTTAATTTTGCTTGTTCCTCAGTTAGAGGATCAGAGAATTTCCACCTTTTTTGCATTTATCTATCCTTTTTTATTAATTCAAATAATAGCGTCAAAGAAGATAATAAGCCGAATTCTGTAAATTGCCTAAAAAGCAATCCAGTGTCTATTTCTCTAAACCGGATATTGCTATACCCGAAGGGGTTCATTTCTGACCGGTTTTAGCTGCTTACCCGAGAACTTAACAAGTTGGGCCAACTATCATTCTCCTATTTAGCATTGCACCGGATAAGGCTTTCCGAGCTTCCCGATTCACATCGGGAACTGGTAGTCTTTTACACTACCATTTCACCTTTGCCAAATACCATAAAGATATCTGGTAGTTTATTTCTGTGGAGCTAGCTTTCTGTCACCAGAACTTCCCGTTAGGAAGTATCCTGCCCTTTGGTGTTCGGACTTTCCTCCCGGCAGTTGCCGAGCAGACACTTTATCTTCTTTGACTACTTAATATTATAATTGAGAAACAAGTATTCTGCCACAACTTTCACAATAAACTACGGACTCTCCTTTTTTAATATCTATTGCAACTTGTGGTCTGATTTTATATCCACAGCCGCTACAGGCATTATTTTCGGCCGATACCAGAGCTTTACGATTTCTGTTTTTTATTAGTACAGCATATCTTCGAAAAAGTTTTAACGGAATATCTTTGGCAAGCTTATTACGTTTTTCTTTTAAATCCTTGATCTCTTTCTCTACTTCCAATATTTCTTGTTCTAATCTTTTTTTATTTGTAGTTAATTCATCTGATGCTTGTTTTTGCACTTTTTTTTCTGCATCCAGCTTTTCTTTTAACTCAGCTTCAGCTTCCATGAAGTTTAATATTTCATCATCAATAGTGGAATTATTTTTCTCCAGGTGATTGATCTCACTATTAAGTGCTTTATACTCTTTATTAGTCTCAATTGTAAGAAGTTGATTTTGATACTTGGCAATTTTTTCCTTATTTGCATTGATATCGAGTTCTTTCAATTTCTGTTTTTTCTGGTTTTCCTCAAGTTCCTGAGTTGTTGTGCTTACATTTTCATCTGCATCTTTTAGAGATTTCTTCATGCTGTTTAATTGTTGTGGTAATCTTTTTGTCAGAACATTCTTTTCACCAATTATAGTATCCAGTTTTTGCATTTTAATTAATATCTCTAATTGATCAATCATCTACACCCCTTTAAAACAAAAAAAGCATTTACCGATCGGCAAATGCTTAGTTTTATTTTTTAAATCTTTATTCTCACTCGTTTTTATCCAAAGATACTTCACTTTCTATATACCTACTTTTTAATTTTACTAACAATTGATTTTTTATGTCAAATTTTGTCAACTTCATTTATCACCAGTCCAGTTTCACCTACACTTATTTCTATACTATGCTTTTCTTCTGTAAACTCAATCTTGTCTTTTAGAATCCTGATTTCTGAGTTAGGATAAACCTTTTCTTTAATAGTTATTGTCAGTGATTCCTGGTTGATTGGATTTTCTGAAATCTCGCTAAATTCAGTTTGCAAAGACTTCAGCTGATCAACTAGTGAAACGATAGCTGATTCTTCATCTGCTTCCGATTTTCTTCTTAGGGTATTTAGTTTATGTCCTATTATTTTTATTTGTTGCTTTGTAAAGGGTTTGATCCCAATCTCAACTTCAGTTAAGATACCAAGTGGACTGCCAACAGAGAACAGTTGCAATTCTATACCACTCTGGATTACACCTCCTGAGATCGAACAATTATCTGCAGCTTTAATTGCACCATTAGCATAGATCAGGCTATTTCGGGCACTTTTATTTATCGTGATCTCTCCGGATGCAGAAATTTTAGCTCTTTCGGCATAATCTAATATCACATTTCCGTGAACAATAATCCCGGTACTCAGACAATCTCTGATATTTCCTTTTACCCAAAGGTCACCAAAAATTTCCAAATTTGAATTACTTATAACACCATCGATCGTAGTGTTGCCATATATAGTTTTTGTTGTGTTGTCGATATCTTCAGAAATGAAGCTTGTTTTTACACAGATTCTATTCTCACGATCAAAGTAAGGATATCCGGCATCAGCAGCTAGCATTTGATTTGTCTCGGCTGAAAAGTAAACATTATTCCCAAAATATTCTTCTACATTTATTTTGGATCCAGTGCTTTCCTTCAGCGATTTCCCAAATATATCTTTTCCTTCTTCTTTTGAATCACCCCTTGAAACATCAGCTAACGCTTGATCTTTTTCAACCTTGATAAAATCGGACAGGTCTTCCAATTCATAGTGTTCATTGAAGTTTATGCATGAATCAGCTTCAAACAAAAATGTTATTCCCGGTTGAGAATTCTCCGCAATTGAGCGAGCTATTAGAAATGGTTTACCTAATTCTTTTTTGATTTCATTTTTTTCGTTATATTGTTTTGCATTTTCAAAACCGTATTTTATGCCAACAGACGATATCAAAGCTGTGATCTCCTTCTCATCTAACATTTTAGAATTATTTTCAATCGTGAGATAAGCAGAAAGATTATCCTTTGATATTGTTAATAACAGCGATTTATCCTGATTTGCATATACTTTACCATTAATAATATTATCCATGTCTTTACTCTCTTTTAAACAACTATTTATACACATTCTGCTGCGAATCTGTGACGGACATTTTACTTTATCAATAAATACTTAAACTTAACAAAACAACATATTTGACAGCGTAATCTTCTCGTCAACGTTTTTTTGGTTATAGTAATATACTCTTAATTAATGACGGTTTATTCTATTAAACTTTTCTTAACTGAAACGTGTATTATTTTAGAATGACTCTTCAATCTAAAGTAAAGTATTGTTTATGTTATCTTACTAATAAAAAAAAGTTTCATGCAGTTTAATATTTTTATCAAAGGGCTTGCTAAGAATTGAATTATTGACAAAAAAAGCTTCTGCAAAAGAAATGTTATGCGAAGCAGCAGCGTTTTTACGATGCTGCTACTATCTTGTTAATGAGGAGAAACAATGTCATCTACAGCGGTTTTAGGTTGTGCCTGGGGAGATGAGGCAAAAGCAAAGATTGTCGATGTTTTAGCAAAAGACGCAGATTATATTATTCGGTTTCAAGGTGGAAATAACGCTGGTCATACAATTAATCTCAAAGATAAAAAATATGTTTTTCATTTGATACCCTCGGGTATTTTATATCCGGACAAAATTTGTCTTATTGGTAGTGGTGTAGTAATTGATCCATTTGAATTATTAGCAGAAATTGATGACCTTAATAAGCAGGGAATCTCGTTTGAAAACCGTTTTTTCATCGATCCCAGAGCTCAAGTTGTACTTCCCCTACATAAAGAATTGGAAGGAAAAGCGGAAACTGATAACAAAAAATCTAACATAGGAACTACAAAGCGCGGCATAGGACCTTGTTATGCTGATGCGGTAGCACGCTATGGAATACGTGTAGGCGATCTTTTTAATCACGAATTTTTGCGGGAAAGAATTGAAAATATTTTCCATTTTCATAATTATCCTTTGAGTAAAGCTGATGATCTGATTGAAAAATTAACAATCTCGGCTAAAAGATTGAAACCATTCGTGAAGCAAATACCCTATTTACTAAATAATGTTGAAAATAAAAATTTACTGTTTGAAGGGGCGCAGGGAACATTACTTGATATAACTTTCGGCACATATCCGTTTGTTACATCCTCTCATACTTCTTATGGAGGAATTGCTACAGGAACAGGCTTTAGCCTTAATATAGATAAAGTTTTCGGAATTTATAAAAGTTATTATACTCGCGTTGGTAACGGACCATTCCCTACAGAATTATTTGATAAAATCGGAGAAAAGATCAGAATTCAGGGAAATGAATTTGGAGCTACTACAGGCCGTCCCCGTCGTTGCGGTTGGTTTGATGCTGTTGCAGCGGAATATGCTGCCATGATAAACGGAATAGATGAAATTGCCTTAACTCTTCTCGATGTTCTATCCGGAATAAAAACATTGAAAATCTGCACAGGATATGAGATTGATGGAAAATTAGTTACTGAGTTCCCCTTCAACTCGAAAACACTGGAAAAAGTAGTTCCCCAATACATTGAATTACAGGGCTGGGATAAGGACATTTCCCTACTTACGGAATATGATGAACTGCCGGAAAGGGCAAAAATATACATTAGCAAGATAGAAGAGTTGGTTGGCAGAAATGTTACAATAATTTCGGTGGGACCTGAAAGGGGACAAACTATCTTTAGGTAGAGTCAGGATAGCGCTCCACAAATAAATCTTGACAGTAAAACTTCCTATTTCAGTTTGTTTCAGTTGTTATAATAAGTTATGTAATAAAGAGTTAAGATATAGTATACTAGATATAATCTATAAGGAGAATCAAAATGAAAAGGACTTATCAACCTCATAACAGAAAGAGGAAGAATAAGCATGGATTTCGCTTACGAATGTCTACAAAAGCTGGTCGTAAAGTATTAGCCAGAAGAAGAGCAAAAGGTAGAACTCGCTTAACTGTAAGCGACTAAATGCAGTATATCACTACCAGGCAAGAATACCAAAGTGTTTATGAAGACAATGTTAAAACAGAAAGTGAACTTTTTGTTTTCTTAAAGAAAAAAATACCGGAAAATAATTTTGCTGTTGGTTTTGTTGTAAGTAAGAAAATTGGAAATGCTGTAAAGCGGAACAAAGTTAAAAGGCGTATTCGTGCCTTTCTTAGAGAGAGTGAACAGTTATATCCTACTGGTATAAAATTAGTGATTGTTGCAAAATCTGATGCTGGTAAAGCAGCTTGGCAAGAGATTAAAGATGACTTAACCCAATTAATTAGAAATATATGATATGAGCTTTTTTAACAAAGTCGCGATAGTGATCATTACTTTTTACAGAAAATTTATTTCTGTTTTCTTACCACCTTCCTGCCGATTCACTCCTACTTGCAGTCAATATTCATTTGAAGCATTTAATAAATTTTCATTGTTAAAAGCATTAAAATTATCAATTTTTAGGATATTAAAGTGTCACCCTTTTCATGCAGGCGGACATGACCCATTACCTTAAGGAGCAGCAATGGACAAACGAACCTTATTAGCAGTATTGCTTATTCTCGTTGTTTTTTGGTTAAGCAGTGAATTTCTCTGGAAAAGAAATGCCGCTGACCAACAAATAAAGAAACCGGAAAAAGATGATAATCAACCAGTTACTCAGGTCCAAGAGACTTCACAACCCGAGGAATCACTTCAAATAAACGAAACGAAAATACCGGCAACAGAAAGTGATATCCAAATTAACAATAATATAGTTCTGGAAAATGAACTTATTAAGATTTCGTTTAGTAATAGTGGAGCTGTTATTAACTCTGTTCAGATGAAGAAATTTTATTTGAAAGATAAAATTGCTCATGCGGAGTTGATAAATACTAATGGCAGTATTTTAAGCACAAAAGTAACTGATAATACTGGTAATATTTTCAGTTACACAAATGTACCTTTTGCTTATGAACTTGATGAGTTTAATAACAAGTTAACTTTTACCTCCAGTTCGGACATGGGAACTCTGAAGAAGATTTTTATACTTACAGATGATTATAAAGTAAAAATGGAAACTCAATTATTTGGTTTTGAAAATTTGAGTAAGTACGAGATCGGCTTGACAAGTGGGATTGCAGATACAGAAGAATATTTGAAAATGAAAAGCAGAGTCTATGCAATTATGAGTCAGGTTGATAATGACATTAGCAAGATCAAGCTTTCAAAATTGAAGGAAGAAACAAAAATCTCCGGAAAGATTGACTGGGCAGCTATTCGATCTAAATATTTCACCTTGGCAATAATCCCGGAAAAACTTATCGATATGAATCAGCTTATTGCCTACGACAACAATGACAGCCCTGCGTTGAGATTATCTGTTTCAGTAGCGGGCAATCAGATTTCCCACGACTACAGTTTATTTTTGGGACCTTTAGATTATAAAAAATTAAAACAATATAATAACGGCATTGAGAATATTGTAGAGATGGGACCTAAGTTTCTGCAAGGTCTAACCAAATTATTTTCCTGGTTTCTTACTCTATTATATAGCATAATCCCAAGCTGGGGAATAGTGATAATTATCTTTGCAATAATTCTGAAAACCTTACTTTACCCGTTAACACACAAGAGTTTTGAATCGACCACAAAAATGCAGAAGATCCAGCCAATAACGAAAGAACTCCAGGCAAAACATAAAGGTGATCCTCAAAAGATGAATGTGGAACTGAAAAAAGTATATAAAGAGCATGGAGTTAATCCTTTAGGCGGTTGTCTTCCTATGCTGCTTCAAATGCCGGTAATATTCGCACTTTATCCTCTCCTCAGATACTCAATAGCTTTACGGCAAGCAAGCTTTGGCTGGTTACCTGACTTATCGGAACCAGACCCTATCTGGGCGTTACCAATTTTAATGGCTGTGTTCATGTTCGTGCAGCAGAAGTTAATGTCTCCTGCTAAACAAAACGCAGAGGAAATGGATGATAAACAAAAAGCTCAAAGCCAATCGCAAAAAATGATGTTGTATTTCATGCCGATTATGATGTTCTTTATTTTTAAAGGATTATCATCCGGTTTGGTATTGTACTGGACTGTATTCTCCATTATCGGATCTATTCAGCAATATTTCATTAAGAAAAAATTTATTTAAGGAATTAACAACCATGAAAGAAACATTAGTAACAGGAAAATCTACCTCAAAACTTATCTCCGCTTTTATGAAAAAAAATAATCTTGATCTCAATGATTTCAAATTCGAAGTTGTAGAAGAAGGATCATCCGGATTTCTTGGATTAGGATCAAAACCAACAACTATCAAGTTTGTTTACGATGACACTAAAGTAAAAATTAATAACATTAAACCTGAACAGGTGAAAAATGCATCGAAAAAACAAAATATCCCTAAATCTGACCTGAAAAATGCTAAGGATGTCTCCAATTTGATCAAAGATTTTGCAGAAGGTATTCTCGCAAGAATGAATATAGAATCGAGCACAGTTAATGTAATTTTAGAAGGTAAAACATATTACGTAAATATCAGTAATGCTCAAGAGGCAGGTTTTCTGATAGGCAAAGAAGCTAAATTGCTTAATAGTTTTCAACATTTACTGAATCAGATGGTCAATAAAAGTGAAAAGAGAAAAATCCGCTTGCTTGTAGATATCGATGGTTATAGAGAAAGACGTACAAAAGCTTTATTGGAAAAGGTCGAAAATTTATCTCAAAAGGTTAAAGATAAAGGAAGAAGTTATACTATGGAACCTCTGCCTGCCAGTACAAGAAAAGTTGTGCATCAATTTGTCGAGAAAGATTCAAAACTGAGAACGAGGACAATTGGTGAAGGCTCCAGAAAACGCGTTGTAATTCTACCTGTCAAGAAAGCAGATAACAGTAAGAAGAGTTCCAAGAAAGAATAGATATGACCTTTTTATCTTTCGAAAATTTCTTTCAAGTTTTTGAAATTCGATAATCCTCTATTCCCAAAATTTTTTATCAAGACTTCTATACTGAACAGCCTCACTGATATGCTGAACACAAATATTTTCAGATCCTTCCAGATCCGCGATGGTTCTGGATACTTTTAATATTCTATCATACGCTCTAGCAGATAATCCCATTTTATCCATTGCCATTTTCAATACTGATTCACTATCTCCATTCAAAATGCAATGTTTTCTGATCTGTTTCGGATTCATCTGAGAATTACTGAAAATCTTGCTGTCTTTAAACCTTTCCAGTTGTATAGTGCGTGATTTATTTACCCGTTCTCTAATACTTACTGATCTTTCTCCTGATGGGATACTACTCAGTTCATCATATTTAACTGCAGGAACTTCAATATGTATGTCGATGCGGTCCAAAAGCGGACCTGATATCCGTGAGCGATATCTTTGAATATTGCCGATAGGGCAAGAGCAGGTGTGACCTTTAACATCGCTGCCAAAGTATCCGCAAGGACAAGGATTCATAGAAGCTACCAACATAAATTTTGCCGGAAATTCCAAACTTTGTGTTGCTCGTGAAATAGTCACTACCTCATCTTCAAGGGGTTGGCGTAATACTTCTAGAACAGATTTTTTGAATTCCGGAAGTTCATCCAGAAAAAGTACTCCGTTATGTGATAGTGATACTTCTCCCGGTTTTGGATAACTGCCTCCGCCAATAAGTGCGACATCACTTATAGTATGATGTGGAGATCGAAAAGGACGACTGGTCTTAATTCCTTTTTGAGCTCCGATGAAACCTGCAACCGAATGGATTTTTGTTGTTTCCAAAGCTTCTTCCAAAGTAAATCCGGGTAAAATTGTAGGAATTCTACGAGCTAACATTGTTTTTCCTGAGCCGGGTGGACCCAGCATAAGAACATTATGACCTCCGGCGGCAGCTACTTCCAAAGCTCGTTTTACATGATATTGCCCTTTAACATCAAACATATCAACCGGACTTTCATTCAAGTGTGAAAACATCTCGGTTTTATCTACTTTAAATGGTTCTATTGATATTTTACCCTCTAAAAAATTTACAACATCATTTAAGGAAGTTGCAGGATAAACATTCAATTCGTCAATGATTGCAGCCTCCTTAGCATTTTCATAAGGAAGAATGAGTCCATCCATTTTATCTTTCCAACAAGCAACAGCAACAGGTAAAACCCCATTTACAGGTCTCAAACTGCCATCGAGCGACAGTTCTCCAATAAAAGCATATTTTTCTAATTTTTCTGTTTGTAAATGGTTGAGGGCATATACAAGTGCAAGAGAGGTGGGTAAATCAAGAGCTACGCCGTCTTTTTTTATATCCGCTGGTGCTAAGTTGACAGTATAGCAATGAGTTGGAAACCGAAAACCCGAATTTTTTATTGCAGCAGAAACTCTGTCTTTACTCTCTTTGACTGAATTAGAAGGTAGTCCAACAATAGAAAATTTGGCTAATCCTCCTTTAATATCAGCTTCTACGGTTATTTGTTGAGCATTGATCCCCTGGATAGCATAAGATATTGTTTTCCCGTACATTTCCACTCCTTTATACTCTGTTCATTTACCAATAACAGTTGTTATTTTCTTTGAATACACTTTTTCACTATCTCTTGCAGTAGCCTGCATTAAAATTATATAGATACCAACCGGCAGTTTTGTACCATCATCATTTCTGCCATCCCAAATAATGTTTCCTTCGGAAGCTTGTAAAACTTGGTCCACTAATCTTCTCACCATTCTTCCTTTCAGATCAAAAATACGTAGAGTGACGGTACTTAATATCTCCGGTAAAGAGAAAGAAAAAACAGTACGTTCTTCACGATAAGGCGAGAAGGGATTCGGTGATACCTTCAGCTTCATAGTATTGGGCAGTACTTCGACAAAAATACTATTTGCTCTTCCCGGTGTACAGCCTGAAGTAGACGGTCCCCAATTACGAGAATCAGGCGCTATTTGCGAATTTACTCTTTCAATAGAAACGCCATCCAGATTATCATTCCATTCCGGACAATAGAAAAATTCTTCAATATAATTATCAAACAAATCCGAAACAATCATATTTTCACCATTATTCGATAAACTCTGTAAGCCAGTTAGGACGGTAACATGCTCAATATTGTATTTATGTTTTAGGGCAACCATATCACTCTCTGATCCTGTAATAAGATAGTATTGTTCCGGGCAATACGGCAGCTGAAGCGTATCATCATCTACTACGATGACAATTTCGGCTGCGTTGGGAATAATGAAGTTGTTGATTATCTCTATCCATTCAGGCTCATCCCCTTCCGGATCATACATGATCTCATTAATTACAAAAGGAAAGGCAGAATTATTGTAAAAGCTAAATGCACTATTATTTTCCGAATTCAAATCATTTTCTGAAGATATCTCATACAAAAAGCTGTAGTATCCATTTTGGGGAACTGGAGAATTAAATGAATAAACCAATGAATCTTCAAAACTAAGATCATCAGTGAAAATGTTTTCTCCGGGATATTCACCATTGCAAATCAAGGTGGAATTAACAGTAACTTCTGAAATATTATCCAAACCTTCGTTGTTTATAATAATTGAATGCTCAATGTTATTTTCGCTAATTTCCATATCTAAGTACATTAAACTGAGATCATATTGGAGTGGTAAAACACTATTGGCATAAGTTGGTGTACCTAAGCTATCAAAGCAGACATCCCAAGAAATATTTTCATCATCAAAAGGATCAATTCTTTCAATTGAGAAATCACTGGGACAACTATTTCCGTTGTATGAAGTTGAATCGAATTGAGTAGCAAATTCATCTTTCAAACATAATGTCTCATCTGTGTTATTCAGTGAAGTCCATCCAGAAGCAAGAATAACATTTTCTGGAATACAAGCCGGATAAGTCTGCATAAATAAAATTGAATCCTGGCAGACAATAATATATTCTTCCGCCGGGAAAGATCCACTAAAGTCAATTGTACCGCCAGATGCGTCTGTTATCCTCAAGTTATCCACATTATATGCACAATCTGTTCGGTTGAATATCTCAACCCACTCTTGATTTGTAGTTAATGGCTTGAACATGATCTCATTTATCACAAAGGGTGAATCACCGTTCAGAAAAGAACAATGGGCAACATTATTATCTAATTCATTATCATTAAAGTAGATAAGCTCAACTTCTATCTGATTGTATATGCCAGTAAGCTCAGCTATTTGGCAGGTGAATTCTATCGTTGTTTCTGCCGGAATAGCAGGAAGCTGATAAGTGTTAGTTAGTTGGTTATTTATATAAACTTCAAGGCTGGCGGCCGAGTTATCCACATTTTCTACGGATAAGTTTTCTATTTCCATTTGAAGCCAGTAATTACCTTGATTTTCGTAAGTTTCCAAATTACATATAGCTAAATCAATCGGATAGAAATTAGTTTCCCCTGGTGTTGGCTGATTACATTCGAAAAAATCCACTTCACAATTATTAGAATCTTCTCCGTCTGTGATTCTGGCCAAAGTATTTCCACTGGAAACGTCCGGAGCAAAATAAACACCGGGATTGAAAAGATCATCCGGTAAATTATTGGAGTTGGGTGAATCATACAGAACAGTATCAGTGTATAATGTATCAGGAGAAACTAAGCGGATTCCATCAGTTTCCGAACCTCCATTTTGAAATGCTAGATTAGCTGTAAGATCAACATTAAGAACAAATTCTTCCCCAATGAGAAAAAAGGAATTAGGGTAAATTATATTATTACCGAACTGATCAAAAGTTAGAACTGTCTCAAATTCACTACCAGCTTTCTCGATTTTCCAAGAAGCTAAATCTACTGAAATATCAGAATAGTTGTAAAGTTCAATCCATTCATAACCGCTATCTGTACTTTCAGGGTCATAAAGGACTTCATTGATCACAATGTCTTGTGCAAAAAGACAAAAGACAAAGAAACTCAAAAACAATCCTATAGAAATTTTCATATTAATATCACGAATACAGTATTACATCCTTTTCAATTATACAGTTTATAATGTTAGTTTTTGATTTTTAAGTTAAATCTAAATTTTTGAAACTTGAATTCAATTCGCCATTATTATGTTTTTTTCGCCATCTATAGAAGATTCGAAAAAAAAATTCTAATTTCAGCAGTACTTTTGTTGAAGTTATTTTCTAAATTCTATCTCTGTTTTGAAAAAACGATTAACTATCTACTCTGTCAATATTTAAATAAGTTTTCTACAATATCTGAAGGAATGATAGAGGCAGATTTTCTAATATCTGCTAGATTTTCAGCTGTTACACCCATCAAATACGAAGCGGAAACAGCAGCGGCTCTCAGTGAAAGTTTTTGTCCTATAAAGGAAGTGATAATCCCAGCTAAAACATCACCACTGCCGCCTGTAGAAAGTCCATCATTCCCGGTTATATTAAAAATAAAACCATCTTTGTCACAAAAGACAGAAATGGTACTTTTCAATAAAACGCTGCATTTATTTCTAATTGTAAAATCATTGAGATATTTTAATCGGTCCTTTTGTATTTCGGAAATAGAAACTTCACTGAGTCGAGCAAATTCGCCAATGTGTGGGATAAGAAGGATCTTTTTATCTTTGATATCATCAAGCATATTTTTATGCTCGGCCACAATATTCAGCGCATCTGCATCCAATACTAAAGGTTTAGTCCAATTTGACAAAATAAAATTGAGTAATTCAACTTTCTCTTTTGAAGTTCCCAAACCCGGCCCTATAAGGAGAACATCCAGAGAATTGATCTTATTCAGGAAATTTTCTTTGTCTTTTGTATCAAGAGGGAATGAGCGAAATGCAAAAGTCATCACTTCAAGAAGCTGCGTTTCAAAAATTGTTTCGAGGCCTGCCGGGTGAAAGAGAGTTATCGTACCGGCACCGGACCGAAGTGCAGCTTTTGATGCTAAAATAGCCGCACCTGTAAAACCAGGGGAACCGGCAATTATTCCTACTTTACCGTAATCTCCTTTATGTGAAAATTTATTTCTGGATGGAAACATTACATTTTCAGCGGTTGCCAATTGAGCTTTTTGTGAAAATTTTAAGAAAACATTGCTGGGTACACCAATATCGATGACCAGAACTTCACCGCTGTTTTCTCTGCCTTTTCCCAGTAAATGACCATATTTTATTGCCGCCATTGTCAGAGTAAAATCAGCTATTACCGAATGCTCTGTCTGCCCTGTGTCAGCGTCAATTCCGCTAGCGATATCTATAGAGACTAGGGGTTTTCCGGATGAATTGATCTTCTTAATTACTTCAGATGTGAATCCTTTAATCTGACCTTTTAAGCCAATTCCGAAGATCGCATCAATTATAAGTTCAAACTTTGATAAGTCTGCAATAGCATCTATTAATTTAGTTACAGGAATATCTAACTCCAAGCATTTCTCGTAATTTAATTTTGTTACATGTGACATTTTCGCAGAATTTCCCAGCAGGAAAATCTCTGGTTTATAATCCCACTTCTTCAGATATCGGGCAATAACAAAGCCGTCACCGCCATTATTTCCACTTCCGCAGAACAGAGCAATTTTACTTTCGTACTTTAACAGATCATTAATAAATTCGCTACAGCCTTTACCGGCGTTTTCCATTAATTGTTCACTGGAAATTCCAACTTTGTTCATTGTAAATTTGTCAATTGCATACATTTCATTACGTGACAATACATACATTTTTCAATTCCTCATACTGTTAATAAATCACATTTCATAATTGAGGACCCAGCTAAGCTTTTCTTTGCAGAATAATGCTTTTTTAAGTTTCAGGCAATACGATCTCAAATGTTGTCCCGATCCCAACTTCACTTTCCAGAACTCGTATTTTACCATTATGATATTCTTCTACAATGCGACGGGCGAGACTCAGTCCCAAACCCCAACCTCGTTCTTTACTTGTTACTCCCGGCTGAAAGATTTTTTTAAACATCTTCTTTTGCATACCAGCACCTTCATCAGCAATATGTATATAATATTTATGTTTATGGGGAAAGGCCTTAACTGCGATTATCCCGCCTTTTTGTTTCATAGAATCAAGGCAGTTTTTCAAAATATTTTCTAATGTCCATTTGATCAGATCGGGATCAAGGTTTATCGGTTTATCTTTAATTTCACTATCAAAAGATATCTTTATCTTTTTTGAGGCGGCGGGTAGTCTTCGAGAAAATTGCTCAATTGTCTCTTGAAGTATCTCGTTTAAATTGCAGGGTTGAAATTTCATTATGGAGCCAACCTTACCAAAGCGGGAAGCAATTTTATTAAGCTTTTCTACGTCGTTTCTCATAAAGTTAAGCATTTCCTGAAGCTCATTTTTCCGTTTTATTCCGCTAATTTTAGATGCCATCACATCTATCCACCCACTCAAAGATGAAAGCGGAGTTCCAAATTGATGGGCAGTTTCTTTTGCCAATCCGACCCAGAGAATGTCTCGCTCGGTCTTTTTTATTGTGAATATTCCATACATACCGAGAAATAAATACAAAAAGATCAAGAGCATGCCTACGTAAGGCATTAATTTAAGTTGTTTCATAGTATTAGAATCTCCATAAAACACATAACTGTAGATCTTAGGATCTTCTCTGCTTAGCCTTAAAGGTATCATAGAATGATTAGCTTCCATTTTTTTTACCATACTTTTTAAAAGATCCTGCTGATGTAATTCCAGATTTTCAAAATTCTTCTTAGGAATATCAATATTTTCCCAGGAAAAAGGAGATTTAAGGCTATCGGTTAAAATTATTGGATAATCTATCTTAGGTAATATTTCCTGCATGAAGTATTGAAATAGAAAGTGTTCTAAATTAACATCGGCTGGCATTCCAACAAATTTTGAATACAGATCAGGTACTACCTGAACATCTTTTTTTACATTATTGATAACTATATTAGTAAATATAATGAATAAAACGAGCAAAATAACACTTCCTGATATAAAGTAGATCCTCAGCAGAAGATTTCTGTTACTCGCTTTTTTTTGTAATTTCCCAGATTTCATCTAATTGCTCCAAGCTTGCATCAAGCATTGTTTCATCACTTTTCTGATAATAATCCTCAACTTTTTTAAAGCGCTTTTCAAATTTGTTTATCGTTCTTTTAAGAGCTGATTCGGTATCAAAACCTGATTTTCTGGCAATATTCACAATGGAGAACAACAAATCTCCAAGTTCATTTTGCATTTCTTCAATATCTTTATTTTCAAATGCTTCTTTAAACTCATACACTTCTTCTTCAAGTTTTGCGACTGCTGGTGAGACCTCAGGCCAATCGAAGCCGACGGAAGCAGCTTTTTCCTGCATTCTTTGCGCCACTATAAGTGCCGGCATTTTTCTGGGAATTCCGTCTACTGCTGAAGTACGGGAAAGTTCTTTTTCTTTCATTTTAATTCGCTCCCAGTTCATTTTAACACCATTCGCATCAACTGCATGTCCATCGCCAAAAATATGCGGATGCCGGCGAATTAATTTATCGTTGATCTTGGAAAGTACATCATTCATCTTAAATCTCTCAGATTCTTCAGCAATTTGCACCTGCATTACAATGTGCAGCAGCAGATCACCCAACTCTTCAGACAAGTGATCATAATTCTGTGATTCTATCGCTTCTATAGTTTCATATAGTTCTTCGATGAAATTGGGAATTAGAGATTCGTGTGTCTGTTTCAGGTCCCAGGGACAGCCATTTTCCTTATCTCGTAATTTTGCAATTACCTCTACTAACCTATCAAACTCTTTCATCTTCCCTCTTAGTTTTCTGAGAATTAATCATATGAATTTTTTGTGTATTGATCTCTTGTTCCTGCTGCCAGGTCTCAACCGTTTTTTTATTATTTATCTTTTTTCTGATAACCCCTAAAATTAGTATCAATGGTAAAAAACCCCAGATCAAGCTAGTTGAAGCTAACAGAATTGTAGATTTGAAATGTGACTTGGAATACTCTTCAAATTGTTCTGAAAATGTCTTCGTTGTCATAAAAAAACTATTTAAAAAAGCCATTTCAAAATTTCCGGTTGTTCTGGATTTTTCCCATAATCGGTAAAATAGCTCGCGTTTTTTAAGAAAGAGATATTTAACTGCTAAGCCTGATTTAGCATAAAATGATTCCCATTCAATCATATTTTTAGGATAATTTTGTGTCATTTCAGTTAAGGTTCTGGAATTACCCATTATGTAATTTTTAGCAAAATTCAATTCTCTGTCTATCCCCATATCATTGGAGAAATATACAGCCATACCCTCATTGAACCAGAGAGGTGGACTTTTCCAAAATGAACTTACAAAATGGTGAATATACTCATGAAGTAAAATTGTGCTAATATTGGATAAACTCTTGAGCTCATGAGGATTTTTGAGATAAATAGTCTGATTGATTCTCATATAAAACCCTGAACTGAATTCCATGATGGCAGAATGCTCTTTCGTCCATCTTTGATATACTTTTTGATTTGGAGCAATAACTATCCTTACAGGAATATCAAGATAAACTCCTACTTTTTTTTGGAAGGTTTGAACTTCTTTATTCAATTGTACTATTAATTTTGAGACTGCGGTAGTATCTTTTGCTTCAGCAACTAAAATAACTTCCTGATATTTTACAATTTCGTACTTATGTGTAACAGCTCGTAAATTTGAGATATGGAAAAACTGGCAAGTCAAAATAAGTACTTGAATAAAATTACGCGTGTTATTCTCCTTTGACCATTTTTTTAATTTTCTCAGTAAGTTTTTTTACATCGAATGGTTTAAAGATCACATCTTCCAAACCAGCTTTGCGTGATTTAACAACCACATGATCCGGATCATATCCAAAACCGGTCATCATAATAATGGGTAATTCTCTGTTGGTTTCCTTAACCCGTGAATACAATTCATATCCATCCATATCCGGCATTGCGATATCAGTAAGCAGAAGATCAATTCCGCCGGCCATAACTCTATTTAAAGCTGCATAACCTTTATTAACACAAATGATATCTAATTCAGGACAACATTGTTCTAATTCTATTTTTAGATAGTTTGTTACGGAAATATCATCATCAACAATTAGTATTTTATAATTCATCCTCCAACCTCTGCCTAAGCTAAGATCATGTGAGAACCGATCTCACCTTAAGCTGAGACTTTTTAAAGATCTTATCTATTTTATCAAGTATTATTTTATCATTTTTTTTAATAAGATGATTATAGATGATCCTGCGTTCTGACAGCTCATCTTTGTTGAAAGCTAACAGCTCATTTTCCCTGTAATCTATTGAAACATAAGAGAAATCATACTCTTTTTTCTTATAAAAAACACTTTCGATTCTTCCTTTGGAAACTTTATATTGATGATTTTCATCTTGAAATTCTAAATTCAAATTTTTGGTTATAAACAAGAATTTCAAATAAGCATCATATTTTTCTACAATGCGAATTAAGTTTTTTAACTTTTCAGCTTTATTAAAGTACAGATCATCATAATATTTTTTTTGTTCAGCTTTGGCATGAACTAGTAATTCTATCTCCCTAAATATATAAGAGAGAATTACTTTTTGATAGGTAGTTAGTTTATTCTTTATACACCATCCGTCACAAAGGTTATTTTTATATCTTTTGCAAGGATATGGCTTTTTATCGGGACAAAGTGGAAACTTGAATAAACCGGCCATTGCATCTAAAAGATCAAATACGAAAAATCTATGTTTGAAAGGTCCAAGATAAAAATCGTTTTGCTGTGTATTCTCAACAACTTTAAAATAAGGTGGTTTTTGTAGATCAATTCCCAAGTAGACATAACTTTCATAAGATTTGATCTGTTCATTAAACTCGGGATGATCAGTGTTTTCCAGCATTTTTTTATGAATAAGAGCTTCAAAAAGTGAATTGTATAATTCATAAGATATTTTATCAGTTTGAGAAATAAGTTGAAAGACATTTTTATCAGCTTTCATTGCTTGGAATAACTGCCTGATACTTTTTTCCAGGTTATTTGTGATCTGAATATATAAGGTTTTATCAGCTTCTGCAAAAATAAATAATCCTTTGGCGGAAGGAATTTTCATTTTATCAATTTCACTTTTATAAAATTCAATCATAGAGTTTAATCTTGGAAATTGGTACCTTGTGTCAATGAAAAAGGGAAAGTAAACTGATTATTTGCTGGTTTGAGATATCTGGTAGAAATTCTATGATAACTGACTTTTGCAGTCTTTTTTCAAATTTATTTTGTTATCCTTAAAAGCATAATACAAAATTCATAATTCTTGACGTTATCCAACCCATTTTCAAATTGCCCCATATGAGTATGTTCTACAATAAGATAAGATCACTGATCGAAAAATCTGAATTTATCAAAAAATTCGATTCTACGATCAATAAGAGTAATACAGGAAGTTTATTTCATGGGCTTAATCGTTCTGCAAAGTCAATGTTGCTGGCACAAGCCTTTCAACTTACTGGGAAAAATATTATTTTTGTTACTACAGATGATAAAATTGCAGAGGATTATCTGGAAGATATTGAGCTTCTGGTAGGTGGAAACAGAGCTTATTTTTTACCTGATTATGAAGTTTTACCATATGAACAACGCTCACCGCATTATATGTTGCGAGGTCAAAGAATCGAAACACTAATGGCAGCCGTTTCTTCCGAACCGGCAATTTACAGTGTTTCTCTGCGTTCACTTCTTCGCAAGATCACATCCGCTGCAATATTCAGTAAGAATATTATCACTCTATCGATCAATGAGGAATATGATCCTGACTTGCTGATCTCTAATTTGGTTGGTATGGGTTTCGAGAATCAATTTCAGGTTTCTAAAGTTGGTGAGATCGCCAGAAGAGGCGGGATCATTGATGTTTTTAGTCCGAATTCCCAACGTCCTGTTAGGATTGAGTTCTTTGGCGATATTGTTGAGTCAATACGAGTCTTTTCTGTTAGTTCACAAAGATCTACAGGTGAAGAATTAAAAACAGTAACCTTAATTCCATCCCGGGAATTTTCTCTGCATGATATTGAAACGGATAAGAAATTGTGGGAAAAGGTACATGAGAACGGTTTCTATGAAGGGATCGAACTCGATGTTTCACTTCTAATCCCTCATCTTGAAACTTTTTTGGAGTACTTTTCAACCGACAATTGCCTGATCTTTTGGGATGAATTTCAATATGTTCCCGCCTATCTTAAAGAGATTATTGAAGAGTCAACAGATCTTTATCAAAAAGTACATTCTAAATACAAACAAAGATCAATTCCACGTCCGGAAAATTTGTTTGCTGATTATAAATTCGTTCATAAAATTTTTAAAACTTATTCAAACTACTTTTTTTCAGCTTCCTTTCAGGAATTTAAAGAAATAACAAATAGTTATAAAGCACCGATCATCTCTCAAACCAGTCTTCATGGAAATTTGGAAATATTTGAGAAAGAACTTATCGAAAAATTGGACGAAGGATACAGAATAATAATCCAATCTGATAATAGTAGTCAAAGCAGGCGTATGAGTGATCTTCTGCCGCAATATTACGAAAAAATAGACTTTTCGATCGGAGTTCTGCAAACGGGGTTTTTATTAACAGATGCTAAACTAGCCGTCTATACTGATCATGAAATATTCAGCAGATATAAGTTTAAGCGGCATTACAACAGGTTTTCACAAGATGAAGCTCTGATCGATTATAATGCGCTAAAACCCGGAGATTATATTGTTCATGTCGATCACGGCATCGGGATCTATAGCGGTTTAAAGAAGCTAAATATAGAGGGGAATACAATTGAGACTTTGATCTTAAGGTATGCTGGAAATGATGTAGTTTATGTTCCTACTTTCCAATTATCTCTTGTAACTAAATTTGTGTCTGAGGAAGGAATAACTCCTAACATCCACAAGCTGGGTAGTAAAAAGTGGGAGAATATGAAATCCCGTGCTCATAAGCAGATCGAACTTGTTGCAGAAGATCTGATAAAATTATATGCAGAACGGAAGGTGAGGAAAGGAATTGCCTTTGAACCTGATACAAGCTGGCAAACCGAAATGGAAGATTCTTTTATTTATGAAGATACTCCTGATCAAAAAAGAGCTACTGAAGAGATCAAAGCAGATATGGAAGCTGATACTCCGATGGAACGCTTATTATGTGGAGATGTGGGATATGGGAAAACAGAAGTTGCTATTCGGGCTGCTTTCAAAGCAGTTAACAGTGGATATCAGGTAGCTATTTTAGTTCCAACAACACTTCTTGCCGAACAGCATTACCTTGTGTTCCGTGACAGATTAGCTCAGTATCCCGTGCGAATAGCTATGTTCAGCAGGTTTCGCTCCAGAAACAAACTCAAAATTGATGCAGAAAAATTAGCGACCGGTGAGATAGATATAGCGATAGGTACGCACAGATTGTTCTCAAATGATATAAAATACAAAAATTTGGGACTGCTGATTATTGATGAAGAACATCGATTTGGAGTTCGCCATAAGGATAAATTACGTCAAATAAAATCAATTGTGGATACTTTATACATGAGTGCTACTCCTATTCCCCGGACTATGTATATGGCACTTTCCAAACTAAAAGAACTATCATTGATAAGAACATCACCCAAAGCAAGATTACCGATCAGAACTGTTGTAGTTTCCTGGGATGAAAATGTTATCAAAGATGCCATCAATCGCGAAGTTGACCGGGGCGGCCAGGTTTTTTTTGTTCATAACAGAGTTCAAACAATAGAAAGTGTTGCAGCAGACCTGCAGAAACTGTTGCCTCATGTGAGCTTTGAGATTGGTCATGGTCAATTACCTGAAAAACAATTGGAAAAAGTAACATTAGATTTTGCTCATCATAAGTTCGATGTCCTCATCGCCACCACAATTATAGAATCAGGTATTGATATTCCAAATGCCAACACGATGATCGTGAACAGAGTTGATATGTTCGGCCTTGCTCAATTATATCAAATGCGGGGTAGAGTCGGAAGAAGTAACCGTCGGGCTTATGCATATTTGATAATTCCTCCAACTTTAAACGAAGATGCACGACAGAGGCTGGAATCTCTTATTGAGTATGAATCTCTCGGAAGCGGATATCAGGTAGCAATGCGCGATATGGAACTGAGAGGTGCAGGCTCTTTATTGGGAACTAAGCAAAGCGGCATTATAAACTCGATCGGATTTAATTATTATAGCCGGTTTCTGGAAAGTACGATCAAGGAATTACAAGCAGACGAATCGATAACCAATAAAAATGAGAAAACACCTCATATAAAAATCGATATTGATAATTATATTGCGGAATCTTATATCTCCAGTGAGGAAGAAAGATTAGAAATATATCAGAAAATGTTAGAGTTCACTTCTTTAACACAATATGAAGATCTGATCGTTGAATTGACTGATAGATTTGGTAAACCTCCCCGGAATTCTGAAAATGCCATAATGTATTATAAATTACGTTTACTGGCTCAGAAAGCTGATTTACGGTCACTGAATGTTAAGAAAACACAATTAACTTTAGAGTTTGGTAAGAAAAAGGTACCATCTCGCTCAATGCTTTCAAAACTTTTAGAAAAGTATGATTACCCGGTTAATTTTGATACAACTAATTATTTGAGGATTTTTTTTGATATTTCCAACTCAGATAAAAATTACTTGAGAATAGCGTTTGAGATATTAAAATCTATCACAGAAATTTCTTAAATTCATATCTTTCGTCTCTATGAAAACAATTGACAAAAAAGCTCTAATCAAGAATTTTTCCTCATCTTAGATAAATGTTGATCATAAGTCGTTAAATAGATTTCGGGGGATCAATGAAAAAAATGTACAAACCATTAATATTTGTTGTCGTATTGTTAATATCGTTAAATCTAACAGCACAACAACTGGATATCTCGCAATACAAAAACAGTGATCTAATGTATCATGTTTCTGTTGTGGGAGCCATAAAAAATCCTGGTGTATATCCCGTATTGCCTACAAATCGTGTAACGGAAGCGATCAAAATTGCAAATGCCCTCCTCGACACTCTAAATGCTCCTATTCATAAAGGTGAGCAGATATCTAGAAGAAATGTCATTTTGAAAAGAGAAGGAAAAAAAATTGAATTGGACTTGCTCCGCTTTCTGATACTTGGAGAGGAAAAATCTAACCCATATTTAAAAGATGGAGATATTATCATTGTTCCCACTATGAAGGAACAAGTTCATATTTTTGGAGCATTCGCAAATCAAACAGAAGTAAATTTAAAAAATACAATGGAGTTACGAGCAGGCGACAGAGTATCTGATATCATTGAGCTGGCAATGGGTATTTTGCCGAGTGCTGACCAGACAAATGCAGATGTCGTTCGTTTCATAGGTAATACTTCCAAAACAGAAAATATTGAACTTGTTCTGGGAGATATTTTAACAAATCCTAATAGCGAAGCAAATATCCTACTAAAGCATGATGACAGGATTTATATCCGAGATATTCCTCATTACCACAATAAAAGTTATATTACATTGGTTGGTGAGGTAGCTTATGAGGGAACTTACGCCATCGAAAGAAATAAAACTACGCTGCTTCAAATAATTAATAAAGCCGGCGGTCCAACTGAAGATGCCGATCTTACCAATGCTTATTTAAAAAGATATAGTGTAGAAGATCTCCGCGAACCTAAATTCAATAAACTCAGAAATACGAATACCCGGGATATGTCAATTCTGGATTATAGATATTATCGCAATAAACTGACTGAAGAGAATGGAGTTTTTGCTAAAAATTTTGATTTATTATGGAATGATCAAAATAGTGAACTTGATATCGCTCTTAAAGATAGAGACGTTATTTTTATCCCTGCAAAATCAGTCACTGTTAAGATAAGCGGCGAAGTTGAGAATCCAGGAATTATCAGTTATAATAATGAGATAAATTATCTTGACTATATTAAACTTGCAGGAGGTTTCACAAATAAAGCCTGGCAAAGCAAGATCAAGGTGATCAGAGCAAAAACCGGAGAATGGGTAGATCCAAATAAAAACACTATGATCTACCCTGGCGATACAATTTACATTCCTCGCAAAGAAAGATTCTCTTACTATTGGCCCTACATTCAAGAAACAATTGCTTTTATTACGGGCTTAGCTACTAGCATAATAGTGATAAGAAGTTTAATAACAAATTAGGAGTACAAAGATAAAATGAAAATATTAATTACCGGCGGTGCCGGATTTATCGGTTCTCACCTGGCGGAAAAACTATTAAAAGAAGATCATGAGGTATCGGTAATTGACAACCTATCAACCGGAAAGTATTCTAATATAATCCATTTAACGAAAAATAATAAATTTCAATATGTGATTGATTCAATTTTAAATCGGGAAGTGTTGGATAAACTGATAAAAAAAAGTGATCAAGTCTATCACTTAGCAGCGGCAGTAGGTGTAAAATATATAATTGATAATCCACTGCTCTCACTGCAAACTAATATTGGCGGTGCAGAAAATGTTCTGGAGTTTGCTAATAAGTATAAGAAAAAAGTTCTGATGGCTTCAACCTCAGAGATCTATGGTAAAAATGATAACATCCCCTTCAAAGAAGAAGACGACAGATTACTCGGTTCAACTCATATTTCACGTTGGAGTTACAGTGCTGCAAAAGCTATTGACGAATTCTTTGCATTGGCGTATCATAGGGAGAAGAAATTACCGGTTGTTATAGTTCGTTGTTTCAATACAGTCGGTCCCAGACAAACAGGTCAGTACGGAATGGTAATTCCAAAATTTGTCCGGAATGCTTTACTGAATCATCCGATCACAGTTTTTGGTGACGGCAAACAAACCAGATGTTTCTGTGATGTTGATGATGTAACAGATGGAATGATCAAACTAATGAACAACAAGAAAGCCGAAGGTGAGATATTCAATATTGGAAATGACGTAAGCATAAGTATTGATGAACTCGCTCATAAGATCAAGAAGCTGACAAACAGTAGATCAAAAATTGAATATCTAGCCTATGAAGATGCTTATGAAGAAGGTTTTGAAGATATGCGTCACCGTAAACCAGATCTTTCCAAGATAATTGAATTGATAGATTATAAACCAAGATATAATCTTGAACAAATATTAAAAAGAACTATAGATTATTTTGAGGAGTAAGAATTTCATGCAAGTTCCAATGTTAGACTTAAATGCTCAATATGAACCAATAATGCCTGAAATAAGAGCAGAAATTGAAAAAGTATTTTCTTCTCATGCTTATAAGCTTGGACCTCAAGTTAAAGAATTTGAAGAAGACATGCAGTCATTTTGCAACGTAAAACATGCAATTGGATGCGCTTCCGGTACAGATGCTATTGTTCTGGCCTTAATTGCTCTTGGAATCGGCGAAGATGATGAAGTGATAACCACACCGTTCACTTTTTTTGCTACTGCTGGCACAATTTATCGGGTAGGGGCGAAACCTGTTTTTGTTGATGTCAAACCAGATACATTTAATATTGATCCCGATAAGATCGAAGCTGCTATAACCACAAAAACTAAAGCAATTATACCTGTGCACCTCTTTGGGCAACCTGCAGAAATGGATAAAATAATGCAAATTGCCGGAAAACATAAGTTAAAAGTGATAGAAGATAATGCACAGGGAATCGGGACTAAATTCGATGGTAATGTTGCTGGTACAATAGGCGATATAGGAACACTTTCTTTTTTCCCAAGTAAAAATCTGGGAGCGATGGGTGATGGCGGTATGTGCTTGACCAATGATGATGATCTTGCCGGTAAACTTTTCCAATTACGGGTTCATGGTGAAAATCCTCAATACTATCATAAATGGGTCGGCTTGAACAGTCGTTTAGACACTATCCAGGCTGCTGTTTTACTCGTTAAACTACGCTCTTTACAAAGCTGGTCTGATGCTCGAAGAAAAAACGCTGAGTACTATTATAAAAACTTAGAGAATGTATCTCAAATTTCACTTCCAGTAACAATAAAGAAAGCCGAAAGCATTTTTAATCAATTTACCCTGAAAGCTGAGAGAAGAGATGAACTCCTGGAATACTTAAGATCGAAAGATATTGGTTGTGCTGTTTATTATCCACTTCCTCTTCATTTACAAGAGTGTTTTACATATCTTGATCATAAAAAAGGTGACTTCCCCATTTCAGAAGAATTGACTGAGAAAGTGATTTCAATACCAGTTTATTCTGAGCTTACAAAAGAACAACAAGATTTTGTAATAAAGACAATAAAACAATTCTACTCTCATTAAATAAGAGGAGAAGAATAATGAATATTTTGGTTTGCATAAAACAAGTTCCTGATACCACCGAGATCAAAATAGATCCGAAAACGAATACTTTGATCAGGGAAGGTGTAGAAAGCATTATCAATCCTTTTGACCTATATGCCATAGAAGAGGCGATAAGGTTAAAAGAACAGTTCGGCGGGAAAGTAACAGCTATCAGTATGGGACCTCCTCAAGTAGAATCAGCACTTAGAGAATCAATTGCGATTGGTGTAGATGAAATTCTGCTGCTTACAGATAGAAAATTTGCCGGCGCAGATACTTGGGCTACAAGTTTAACCTTAGCCGCCGCCATACGAAAAATCGATGAATATGATATTATCCTATTTGGGCAACAAGCAATTGATGGAGATACAGCTCAAGTTGGTCCCGGGGTAGCAGCTCACTTGGGAATTCCACAAACCGGATTTGTAAAAAAAATTGAAGAAGTCAAAGATAGCAGGATAATCTTGCAGAGATTAATGGAAGATGGTTATGACCGAATTGATATGCCATTACCAGCGGTGATCACAGTCGTCAAAGAGATCAATGAGCCGCGTCTCCCCTCACTTCGCGGTAAAAGGAATGCTAAAAAAGCTGAACTACGAACACGTACGGCAGCAGACCTGAATCTGGATGAAAACGAAATTGGACTGAACGGTTCTCCCACTCAGGTAATCAAAATATTCTCACCTGATCTGCAAAAAGATGGAGAAAAGTATGAACTTCCGACTGAGGAGTTAGTGGAGATACTGTATAATAAATTAAAAGAGTTAGGAAAATAGACTTTATCCATGTTGAAATTTCCTGAGATCAATCCAACAATTGTAAAAATAGGCATGTTTGAAATACGCTGGTACGGATTATTTTATATCGTCGGTTTTACAATAGCCTATATTTTTGTAAAAAAGAGCTATGCCTACAAAAAAATAAAAATCTTGAAAGAAGATTACGAAAACTTGTTATTTAAGCTTATGCTTGGTGTCATCATCGGCGCAAGGCTTGGTTATATTCTATTTTATAACATGCAATTTTATTTAACGCATCCCTTAGAGATATTCGCTGTTTGGCAAGGCGGAATGTCATTTCATGGCGGCGCTTTGGGAGTTATTGTATTTGGCTATTTTTTTTGTAAAAAACATAAATACAATTTTTATCAATTAGCTGATCCTGTAATGCCGTTTGTTTCTGTTGCTCTTTTTTTTGGCAGAATAGGTAATTTCATCAACGGCGAGTTATGGGGAAGAGTTTCAAAGGTGCCATGGGCAATGATATTTCCCTCAGATCCCTTGGGTTTACCTCGGCATCCTTCTCAATTATATGAAGCATTTTTAGAAGGTTTTGTACTTTTTTTCATTACATATTTTATGTTTCGAAAAGGGAAAACTCCCGGACTTGTCTTTTGGAGTTGGATAGGATTATATGGTCTTTTTAGAATTTTAGTTGAATTTGTGCGGCAGCCGGATCCGCAGTTAGGACATCTGATCGGTTTTATGACAATGGGACAAATACTGAGCTCATTAATGATAATTTCAAGTTTGTTAGGAATTGGTTTGATATTAAGAGCAAAAAAAAATGAACCTGAATAAGTTTCTTCTATTATCAGCTGTTTTAATAATAATCTCAAATTGTGCTGTTCTAACAATTCCCGAAACTGAAAAAGAAAGATTATTATCTGAAAATCTGACATTTTGGAACAATATTCGAATTGATGGTATAATTGCAGCAAATTACGGGAATTTTGTTTTTCGGAAAAATGTTACTATCAAAAAAAATAACTCTGTCTTAAGATTAGATATTTATGATTCCGGTATATTCGGATTGAATCCTACTCCATTTATTTCCGCTTATTATGATTCTGTTTTGTCTTTAAGGATGTTAGAACAAGATACTCAGGAATTCGAACGTATTAGTAAGAATGAACTGAATCTGTCAATTTTGTTCAAGTTATCTGATCTTTTAGTCTTCAGAAAAGAGATCATAAATGATCAACAAGTACAGAGTTCTGAGTTCAAAATAAAATTTTCAAAGAATATGGAAATTATTGAGATTAGTGATAACAAAGAACAGTTCAAAATAAAATTCCACTATAATCGTACCTTGGAATCAATAACATTGTATAAAGAAAATCGGGAGCTTGGGAATATTCAAATTGACAAAATAACTCATCCAATTGATAGTATTAATAGATTTTAAAAACTTATTTGTCTGCCAAGAGACGGTATAGAGGTTGTTATGATAGAGAGATATTCAAGAGCTGAGATGACCAAGATCTGGACTTTGCAAAATCGGTTTCAATGTATGCTGGATGTTGAAATAGCTGCGTGCAAAGCTATGGGTGAACTGGGAATTATTCCCGATGAAGATCTTGGGATAATAATAGAAAAAGCTGATTTTGATATAGATCGCATAGCTGAGATTGAAGAGATCACTCAGCACGATGTTATTGCCTTCCTTACAAATGTAGGAGAATTTGTCGGGCATCCCGCTCGCTGGATACACTTTGGCATGACATCATCAGATGTTTTAGATACAGCTTCATCTATCCAACTGAAACAAGCCGGAGAGCTAATTTTGCGTGATCTGCAAAAATTTTCTGAAATTTTAAAAATGAAAGCTAAAGAATATAAAAATACTCTTTGTATTGGCAGATCACACGGTATTCATGCTGAGCCCATGCCATTTGGTATGAAATACGCTCTTTGGTTCGATGAAATGCAGAGAAACATTGTTAGAATGGAAAATTCTATCGCTGTTATATCTGTTGGACAAATCTCCGGAGCTGTTGGAAATTATGCTCATCTTTCGCCAAAAATCGAAGAGAGAACCTGTGAATATCTTGAGCTACAACCGGTTAATATTGCTACACAAGTTATCCAGAGAGATAGAATTTCCGAGTTTATCAATACGCTTGCAATAATCGGTTCTACCCTAGAAAAGATCGCAACTGAGATCAGGCATTTACATCGGACAGAAGTGTTAGAGGCAGAAGAAAATTTTTCTGCAGGACAGAAAGGCTCATCAGCGATGCCTCATAAGCGGAATCCGATAATTAGCGAGAGGATGTGCGGAATGGCTCGGATATTGCGCTCTAATGCTATTGCCATAATGGAAAACAACGCCTTGTGGCATGAACGGGATATCAGCCATTCAGCTGTTGAAAGGATCATCCTGCCTGACTCGACGATCCTGATCAATTATATGCTGAATAAAATGATACCTCTGATAGAAAATTTACTGGTTTATCCTGAAAAAATGATGCAGAATATTGAACTTACAAACGGCTTGGTCTTCTCTCAAGTTGTCCTGTTAGAGTTAACAAAAAAAGGTGTCTCGCGTGAAAAAGCTTATGAATTAGTTCAGAGAAATGC
The DNA here is from genome assembly GCA_021734835.1 of Candidatus Cloacimonadota bacterium. Classification (GTDB taxonomy): domain Bacteria; phylum Cloacimonadota; class Cloacimonadia; order Cloacimonadales; family TCS61; genus Tenebribacter. Next base: position 117,954 of record JAIPIH010000001.1, read on the forward strand.
CATGAAGTGTTGGAAATCAAAAAGATCATTTGAGCAACTTATAATTGCCGATGAGGAAATTCAGCAGTTTTTAAACGAAGAAGAATTACATGATATTTTTTCACTCGAAAGATATTATAAAAATGTTGATTTCATTTTTGCCAGATGTGGAATCCAATAATGCTGGATTTTACTCCTTTAGAATACGTTACTAAAATACAGCAGTTAAAATACAAAACAGCTGTTTTTCCAATATTGTTAGTGATCATCAGCTTTGGTCTAAATTTCTTTTTTGCTCTTGATCTTGTAAAATATCTTACTTTGATCGGCCTTGTTTGGTATATTATTATTTTAATGATCTTCAGGATAAAGAGGAATTATCCTCCGCTATCTGATTCTGAAATTATTGTAGCGCCTATCTATGGTAAGATCAGCAAAATTGAAGGAAATGTTATTACGATTACAAAAAGTTATTTTCAGCCGGCGGATTTACGCTATTCCGGAGTAAATACTACAACTGATTTCGATTCCACTAGAGTGCGCTATTTTGAAGCTGATCCGCAACTAACCGGCAGATTGATCGGAGTGGTGCCTGCTAAAACAAAATGCACTTGTGAAATTCCAATAGATTGGGGTATTAATGTTAATGTCGGTGAAAAAGTGGTAGCCGGGGGAACAATCCTGGCAATGATATGAATATGAGAAAATTGAGATATTTAGTTCCAAATTTATTTACCGCCTTAAGTTTAATCTTAGGATTAACTGCTTTGCAATTTTCTAACGATGGAAGATTTTATACTGCCGCCTGGTTAATTGGTATTGCAATGATCTGTGATTTCATGGATGGTAAAATTGCCAGATGGCTAAATGCACAAAGTAAATTCGGTGCTCAATTTGATACTTTATCTGACTTTGTAACTTTCGGAGTTGCACCAGGATTTTTGGCCTATACTGCTCTTCTGCATCGATTACATTTGATAGGCGCAGCTGTCTCGATCTTCTATGTTTTTTGCGGTGGATTCAGGCTTGTAAGATTCACTTTAAAAAATAAGATCACTACAAAAAAAGATCCTTTTATTGGATTACCAATTCCGGCAGCTGCCGGAATGATAGCATCATTTATTATGCTGAATTTCTATTTTCCTGAGCTAAAAATTCTAATTGATCTCTTATTGATTTCAATATTTATTGTCTCAGTTTTAATGATAAGTAAGATAGAATATTTACCGATTGATCAAGGAAAAAAACTCTCAAAAGAATCAATTTTTTTTATTACTCTAGCAGTCATCAGCATCGTTTTAGCAATTAAATATTCCTATTATATTTTCATTATATGGATGATAATATACATACTATACGGAGTGTTTAGACAGCTCATTAAAACACTTAGATCACAATAAAATGTTATTAGAATATTTATCTTAAATAAAGCACTCAAATGCAACTGTTATTTTGCTAACTTATTGATATTTATATATTAACGTCAATCCATACGCACAATACTAATATTAATTTCTTGACAAACATTTGCTCATTCTTATTAAGGTTAATTGAATGTATTTAGTAGTATGTGCTAATTGCTCATCACTGATGATGCTCTGTATCAAGGAGGCTATATGCCGATATTTCAAGATAACTATTTTACAAATGATACTTATTCTCTGCGTGCTGAAAGGTTGAAAATAATCAAAAATTATATCCTGGATTGGTCAGGTCATTTATCCTTACCGAAAGAGATTATTGATTGGGGAATGCAAGCTTCAGATCGCTGGCAAAATATTTTAAAAAAAGTTGAGGAGAAGAAAAATTCAGCCAATGAATTTTTTTCAGAATTAAAAGAGATTAATCAAAAAACTTTTAAATATTATTTGAGATGTAAACGCTTAATGAAAAGTAAATATTCAACAAATAAAAAATTACTTCACCGTTTTGGAATTGATAGTAAATTTCCTCGCAATAGACAGGAAAAAATTGATGTTGTAACAAAATTTTTAAAAACATACCTGAAACAAAAAGAACAAGGCAACCCAGAATTGATCCCAAAAGATTTCATATTTAAATTAAATTCATTATTGCAAAATTCTGAAGAGATTTATAAAAAAATTCATAGCTCTGAAAGATCAACTTCTTCTCAAGCAGTAAAAAAACAGCGGGAGTTTTTTTTAGAAGATTCCAAAAAACTAAGGACATTATATTCCTGGTCTCTTATGACCTGGGAGCCGGAGGAGCCATATTTAGTGCAACTCGGATTTGCAGTTAAGCAAAAGAAGAAAAGTGATTCTGAAGAGGAGATAGAAGAGGAATTTGAATAAGATGAATATACTAAAGACATTTCGTGGACTTTTTTTCCCAGCCACTTGCTTTAATTGTCAAAATCATCTTATGGCAGATGAGCGAATTATCTGTGCTGATTGTAACTCTTCATTAAATTTTTTGGAAGATATATGCCTAAATTGCGGTGCATCTGAGAATAAGGGAGAATGCCGGATTTGTTCTACCAACACATTCCATTTTGATAGAGCCCGATCTGTATTTCTATTTACACCAATACTACAGAAACTGATCCATGAATTTAAATATCATGAGATCACAAAAATTGCAAATTTGTTTGGAGAATTGTCGCAAACGTACCTGAAAAAATTCCAACCTTTTGATATTGTGGATTACATAGCACCTGTACCTTTGCATAAAGTTAAAAAGCGTGATCGGGGCTTTAATCAATCTGAATTATTAACCGGGGAAATTTCCAAAAATATGAATTGGGAGCACCTTCCTAACTTAATTAAAAGAAAGAGATTCACCAAAACTCAAACAAAATTGAATAAAGAGCAACGCAGGAAAAATGTCTCATCAGCTTTTAAGATTAATCCTAAATTTGATATTAAAGGGAAGAATATTCTACTGGTGGATGATGTTTTCACCACAGGAGCAACAACTAACTCTATTGCTGAAGTTTTAAAAGAGAGTCAAGCTGATAAGGTTTATGTGCTGACAATAGGCAGGGCATTGTGATCAATCAGAGTGGTTTTGGAGAATGAATCAATTTTTATTTTTTGAATTGATAAAATAACCACCTAATATATTTGTAGGTGCGATTACCCTTAATCGTCCGCAATTCTTTGGAAGTTATTTATCGATCGATTCGGGGGAATTGATCTTATATTTGTCATCCTGAGTTTGGCTTTAGCCAAGTATCGAAGGGTAGACAAATGGAAAGAGATGCTCGACACTTCGATACACCCCGAAATTCTTCGAGGCTACTCAATGTGACAATAACGAATCATTTATCCCATGAAATGTTTACCAAGTGAAATATGAAGTCTATGCCACTTTGGCGAAGCTATTTCAATAGCAGCATCTTCTTAGTTACAATTTTATCATCTGTCTGCAGCTTATAAAAATAGACTCCTGAAGAGACTCTTTTATTATTATCATCTCTGCTGTTCCACAGCATCTCGCTTCTACCGGGACTCATATAGCAATCAAGCAGGGTTTTTACTTTTTGACCTTTTATGTTATAAATTTCTAATTTCACCTGTCCTGATTCAGGAAGTTCAAATACTATCTTGGTTTCAGGATTAAATGGATTGGGATAGTTAGTTAGAAGGTATTGGGTATTGGGTATTGGGTTTTCGGTTACACTCACTGAATCTGCTCCAAACTCATAACAGCCCATATCAATTATAGCAGTTCCATCATCATTTCCATCCCAAATTCTTTCATTATGTAAAAGATCCCAAGGAGGTAAGAATAAGCCGGTTGTATCCGGTGTGCCGCTATCAATGCAGGGTGATGAGCCGGTTAGTTGATACGGATCTTCTCCTGATAAAAGAAACAATGGATCTCCTCCTATGTTGCCTTCTAACCAGTTGATAATATTTGCATTGTTCATATTGTAAACACCGTCTTCACCGTTCTTAATATTACTGTGTTCTACATTCAATAAATAATTATATCCATTGATCGTATCATCTGCCATGAAGATCTCATAATCAGTATTGTTATGCATTATGGTATTGGTAATATTAACATCACCCTTTGAGTAGATCGTAGAGGGATAGAAATTACTGGAAGCTATATTATTACTGAATGTACAATTATTAAATTCGGTTAATCCATCATAATTGAAATTTTGGAAAACATACCTGCTGCCTATTGAATTATCGGAAATCAGGCAATTATTGAATGTAATAGTTGGCTCGTTACCATTAACATTTGTAGTTCTTATTATTCTTCCTTCATTGTTTGTGGAATGATTGCCCGAAAATATGCAATTTTCTAGTAAAAAATCGCCATCTGCTGATAATTGCATAGCAACTTCATTTGAAAAAGGATCGGGTTCAATATTTTCGTTGTTTGAGATAATACAGTTTTTCATATAACCGGCATTCCTATGTAAGCCAAGACCAGAATTTGTATCATCTGCTACATTATTAATTATATTCAAATTATTATATTCATTATAAATATAAGAATTTGTAAAAATGAAACGAATATTACTATTATTTTGAATTTTTATATTTTCAAGTTTCAATTTGTCTATATAGCGAAGCATCATTACATTGGATGTATATCTTTCAGGATCGTTTTGAATAGAAAAATTAGTTATTCCAATAACACCATTTAGATTGTGACCTATTACAGCATTTGGATTATAATCATTGATCAAAATTGTATTATCCATATCTGCACCGATAATAGAAACATACTCTTTACAACCTATAGGAAATATTTGTCCGTTTATCAGGTGAGAATAATATCCAGCCGCTACATGTACTGTGCGTGGATTTAAGCTGTCTGCCTGTATCCTACGTACTGCCCAGGAGATATTCTTCAAGGGCTCATCCGGTGTTGATCCGCTGTTCTCATCATCTCCAGAAGGGTGTACATAAAGATCATGCGGAACCAGTTCCATCCAGTTATTCTGGATATCAAATGTATAGGTTGAACCTTCTAAATATTCTGCAAAATACCTACTCGGTTCAAATACGCTGAATGTGTCTACTATTACATCGATCTGTTCGGATTCCATGGAAAATAGATCAGCTCCCTTTCCTGCATTATTGTTATATATATTGCATCGATTTTCAGCATCAAAATCTATCTCATAATTAGACCAGAAAAAAATTCCTCCTCCATAACCCGCAGAGTTATGAATGATATCCAACCCGGATAGTGTAAGATCACTTAAAATTGCCAATATGCCGCCTCCTAAAGTTGCTACGTTATCTTTCAAGTAGCAATTCGTAATATTTGTATTTTCAGCACATTGCATAAAGATACCACCACCAACAGAACCTTGAATTTCTGTTCCATAACCGTTTTGAATTGTGAAACCACGTATAGTTGCGCCAATCGTAATATCTTGAATCTCAATGCAACTTAATAGTCGTTGACCATCAATTATAGTAGATGAGATGTATTGTTCATCTCCTGTGGTAAGTTCCAGGCTTGCTAAAGTAATATTATGTCCGTTGAGATCAAGGTTTTCATAGTAGGTTCCGGGATAAACCAGAACGGTGTCGGAATCTGCCGAAGCATTGATACCTTCCTGGATGGTGGTGAAGTTGCCTGTTCCGTCCTGTTTGATGTACCAGGTAGTGGTGTGTAACCACGAATTTACGCAAATTAGCACGAAAAAAATAGATAACTTAAACTTCAAAAAACCCCCTGTTTCCCCCTTTAAAGGGGGACATTATAATTTCCTCTATTGCTTCGTCATTCTGAGTAACTCTCCATCGGTTTTCGACGATGGATCTGAAGCAAAATAAAATATTTAAAGTATTTTGCTTTTATCATATCATCTCACCCTAAACCCCTCTCTTAAATCCAAGAGAGGGGTATTAAGGTTATTTTATTATCGGCTGGTGTGTTTTTCTACGAAAAACCATACCTTGCCGATGAGATCGTTTCGCATCGCGAAGCCGACTCCTGATTACTTAAGCATCAGCATCTTCTTCATGATCGTATCATCCTTAGTGGATAACCTGTAGAAGTAAATTCCTGATGATACACTCTTATCGTTATTGTCTTTGCCATTCCAAACGGTTTCATATGATCCTGCTAACTGCTCTCCTTTAACCAGGGTTTTTACCAATTGTCCTTTAATGTTATAAACTTCAAGGTTAACTCTACCATCATCAGGAAGAGAATAAACAATGGTTGTGGTCGGATTGAATGGATTGGGATAGTTCGAAGCTGAGAGATCGTAAACTTCCTGTATCATACCGGAATCATCTCTTAAGGTTATGAAATAGGCTGAATCCATACTTTTGGTAGAGATCTTACCTTTGATGTTATCAGGCTCCTGCACAGAAACACATTTATAGGAGCTAAGTGTTCTGGGCTCTGCTCTATCTCCATAATATAGTTCAAGCTCAATATCACCCGGATCAACTCCACTTACATAAGCACTTATCTGATTGATCGTATCGGTTACAACGGTTGCTCCAACACACTCTCCATCTACAATTGCGCCTATCTCAAGGGGTGGATCTTCAGGGTCTATCTCTATATAAAGAGGCAGGTAACTTGCCTGCTCTTCATAGGTGAAGTTCTCAGGTTCGCTGAATGTTACTGCTGGATCTTCCGGTGTGCTGTTATCCCAGCCGAAATCATTGATAGCAGTATTACACTCAATGATGACCATATCGCCATAAGAGAGAGTGGGTGAATAACCATGTTCTACTTTTGCTAACCAGTTACCAAAAAATCTTACGGCTGACCAATGCTGAGCTGTTATGGAGGTGATATTAGTAACATTCCAATACTCACTGAAAGCATCCTCTACACTCTGTGTTTCTTCTAACCAGTAACCGACCCAGTTTGGAGCTAAATTGCCTTCCAATACGATAGTTGTATTATCAGGTTCTTTAAAACCAGGTACATCCAGTGTATAATCATCGTTCATGTGGAATTTGAAGCCTTCAGTGCGTAAGAATTGTTCATAATCATGTTCCCAAGCGATACCATTCCAAGCAATCGTATAATTTTGAGATTCTACAACATCAAGGATAGCTGGTACGGGTAACTGCATAATATCTGCAAGTAGGTATTCAGCAACATCGGGGTCATAACCGGTAGTGCTATATACGTTATCCAAAGCCGGTAAACTAAGCCACTTCCAGCCGTTGTCCTCGTCTGGTGATGGAAGATCAACAATATCATATTTGTGAGTTATTGCACGAACTGCTCCAATATCCGCAGGAGTTCCATCGGGGTCAGTTAGATTTGGATTTCCAGCATCTATGCAGGGAGATTTGGTTGTAGAATTCCAGAGGGGTTGGTAAGTTTGTGTATCAAGTTGTGGATTGGTATTGAGAAGACAACCCGTTCCCTCAATAACACCAGATCCAAGATTTCCACTTTGATAAGTGTTACAGTAGTTGAGTGTTACATCTCCCCAACTTATACTGTAAGACTCATTACCCGAAAATATACAATTTGTTAGTTCTTCATTAATGGGATTGCTATAGAAGAGAATATTTTCACAATCTAGATTATTAATGAAAGAATTATTGTAAATCGTAGTCGAACCATAATCCGCAATTACACTTCTAACGCCAACATCTGAGTAGTTATTACTAAAAGTATTATCATAAATCTCACATGAAGAATTATAATAAATCCCTAAGGTATTACTTTCATATTCACAATTTGTATCACAAAATCCGAATTTATTTGAATCAAACTCATTCTCATTAATCACACCTGTTGAATTCAAGAACGCTAAAGCAGCTGAACCATTATTTGATTCATTTTCTTGAAAAAAATTATTTGAAATTATTGCATCAGAATCATAATCTATATGCACTGCACCAGCTATTCCTGTTGATCCATCAGAACTATCATAAATATGCCCACTCGTATTATTTGTGAAAATATTATTCAATATTGAAATATTGCTGCTAGAGTGGACATAAATAGCTCCTCCACTAAAAGCAGAATTTTCATCAAATGTATTGTTGATAATTTGGGTTCCATTAGCATTAGTAACAACAATAGCCCCACCATCAGCTTGATAATATCCTGGATAATCACCTGAGGAACAATTATTAAAGGTATTTTCAATTATTTGGGGACAACCATTGACAATTTTTATTGCACCACCAGCAGAATAGTTTGAATTTGTGTTAATTATTGTAAATCCCTTTATAATATCATCTTCTGTACCATTGTTTATTGTAAAAGCTCTACCGTCATTTTCACAATCTATTACAGCATTATTTGATCCCCATATTGTAATGTTTTTTTCATTTCCGTTCCATGAAATATTTTTATTATACTCTCCGGAGTATGTTCCTGGTCCGACATAAATTGTAGCATTTTGTTCAACAGCTAGCACTGCAAATAAAATATCTGCAAAATCCCCAGTACCTTCTTGATTAACTATAATAGTACTAGTCATCTCTGGAATAGGGATAAGATCAACATTAGGTAAAGTTAATGTACCTTGGTCAATCTCAACATCATAATCAGTATATGGATAGTAATTCCCATCAGAGCTAAAAAGTTCGTAAGTAACATCATAGGTTCCATACCTATTCTCACCGAATGCATCAAGAAAATTACCCTCACTATCAGGATTAAGTTCTATAATTTGACCTAAATCTTGAGGTTCAAATAAAATTGATACTTCCTCGATATCTCCACCTCCTCCGTTTAAGGATACAGAACCTTGTACAAAACAGAATGGTGCGGGAAGAAAATTCGCGGTTAAATTTATTTCTTGAGCAATGTATTCTAAAAAAGTTGCAACTGTTCGCATTGCTAATGGAAATACATTATTACGAATTGCTGGACATTCAGACCATAATTGCATTTCATGATGATTTCTAATAGGGTGCTCTTCAGTATATCCTTGTGATTCTAGTTCAGTGAATTTAGATTGAAGAAATGAATTTGCATTTAGCACACTTGGATCATCCCATAAATTACTATTACCATCAACATCATCAGAAGCGAAAAAATCTCCAATTTGATTTGTAATATATATAAGATATAAGAGCGGATCAGTTTCACTTGAAATATCAAGTAATCCACCTTTTGTTAAGTAAGTATTTAAACTTTCCCAATACCAATTCTCTGGATTTATCATGAAACCAAAGTCTTCATCAAGATTTCCTTCATATTGATCACCATCAGAACAGTGAGGTTCTGGAGCATGTTGATCCTCGTGTGTATGAGCTGGTACCCCCATATCCATCATTAAATGACAAATCCTTCCAATTATTTCATAAAATACAATTAATTTTTGAGTTTCTATTAAATGAAACCACCCTATGTAATTTAAAGAACTACCATAGACCTTACAATAACCTGTTTCATAAAATTCAAGTAGATCATAAACTTTTATATAATGATTTCCAAAAGCTAATTGATCCTCTTCTTCGAAGTGATAGTCATTGAATGAATAATGTGGCATGGTTGGTCCAACAAAATATTTTGCTGCTTTTTGCATTGCATTCTCACAAGAAAAAGACCAGTCAGTTGGAATACCTAATATGGGGAAAGTTCCAGAGAGAAATGTACTGTTGTTAGTACCTCCATCAGCACCCCAAAAATGTGTAATTGGTACAAACGGATCACCTCCTTCATTAAATAAATACATGCCTATTTCTATAATTGTAGCCGTTGCAAAAAATTGGTTAAAGTCAGGTGGATTATTCTCGGCATAATGATATACCCAGTCTTGTTTATCTTCATTCTGAACTCCTAATATCAAATTACCAAAATAGTTATTCATTTCAGGAAATTCATGTTCTTGATCAATATTTAGTAATTCATAAGATTGTTCCATAAGATACTCGTGAACATTTTCCGAATATCTTTCATCACCAGATAAAATAACTATCACAAAAAGTATAATTATCATTAGAATATTTTTTTTCATTATAATTCTCCTTTTTTAAAACGTAATTGCTAATCCAACATTAATTAAATTTGGTTGCAGTCCTATATCTATAGACGGGCGTAAATAGAATTTTCTTGCGATATTGAAGCTGTATCCATATCCTATCGTTATTAAAAGAATAACTTTATCATTATTATCTATTGCAAATAAAGTGGGAATTAAAAAACCACCTACTTTTATAATTAAAAACGATTTCTTTCTTTCAAGGTTCCAAAATCTGTTTGCTTGTAGATAAACACTAAATAAATTGCTGGAATTCATTAGTTTGAAAGTTATTTCCGGTCCTGCAACATGTGATATTAGCTCTTTCTTATAATTCAATGTCATTTCCCAAACATGATTTTCATATTTATTAACAAATCCAGCACCAACTCTTATTCCCGAAGATATACCCGTTGTTGGAGAAACAACGAATATTGGTTTTTGAATTTCAGCAGAAATTGAAATTGCTATTATTATGGCTATTACAATAAAATATTTTTTCATTTAGTTTCCCTTTTCATTTCAACTTCAATTCAATTCTCTCTTCTCACAGTTTCTCTACTATTTTCATTTTCCCATTCATCCTCTCCAATCACTCAGAGAGGAATTTCCTGGATGAACTTATTTTTCCTAATGTAGAATAAATTATTAGCCTTACAAAAACTACCTACTGAAACTGCTAAATTGTTTTTTTCTGTAAAGATTTTTCATTTTTTCAATTCCAACATTGTAAATAGGTTCAGCATCTTCATTGAAAGGACTTCCATTTTGATTCAGACTGCTGCCGGGTAATCCTGTTATATTTATACAGTTACCATTTATAGTTCCCCAGAATGTAAATCTAAAAATTGTTTCATTTGAACCAGATCCTGATAAAACTATATTACTGTTATTAATATTAACAGGTGCATTAAAGTAATATTCTCCAGGTGGAAATTCTATTATTGTTATTCCACCTAATTCTCTATCATTTATAGCGGCTTGAACAGCTAATTCATTATTTGCGGTACTTAATCCATTATTGTTAGCATCAGGATAATCTAATATGTTAATAGTTTTTACAACATCAACTGTGCTAATAGTTATCCCAGGTTCTTGCCAATCACCTTTTCTTTCATTTAAAAAGTAACCAGCATAACTATCTAAAGTTATGTACATTATAAACAACATCACGATAATTTTCTTCATTATATTTACTCCTCATAAATTTTATCGAACAAGTTAGAATAAATTTTTCTATTTGTTTATTCTTTTCCCTAATCCAAAACCGATATCAATTACTAAGCCATATTCGAAAATGTTTTCATAAATATTAGTTTTGACTCCAAAATTCAAAATAAATTTAGAAGGGATTAAGAATATCTCAATATTTAGTTCTAGTGGTATACCTACATCGTTGTTTTTTTTTGAAGTCCAATTCTCATAAGATATTCTTTCATCTCTAACCTTCTTCATGCTGTATAAGAGACCTATGCCAATCATGCAATGTATGTTTGAATATGGAGAATAAACGACTTTATTAAAGATTAAAGCAAATTCTTTATGGTCCAATGTAACACCTGCTGAATAAGTCTTAGTACCAATAAGAAAGAAATCATAATCCGTATACCTTAAAGAGTAAGTCATTTTTTTGCTATAGTATTTTAGATTTGATCGAACACTTGGTGAGTCAAACTGGATACCACAAGCAAGAGAAATTTGAGGAAGACATATTGCTTGAGTCTTCGATTCGTCATTGTTAGATTTTTTTTCAGCATCTAATGTTGATACTGACATAATTAGCATTAGATAAACTAAGATTTTGAATTTCATTTAATTTACCCTCTTATTAATTTAGTCCTAATATTTACAGAACTGCCTACAACTGATCTTATGTTTTTACTCATAGAATATTTACTAAATGAACTTATTCTTACAGATAATGAACAACATATCATTCTCCTTTATGTGAAAAAGAAAACAACTATCTTGTCAAATAGTTTACTTTTTCTCATTAAAAACTCCTCTACATATATATGTCGGAAAACTCAAAATTGTGACACAACCACTCGAAGAAAATTTAGAAAATGGTTGTTCAGCTTTATATAGATGCTATATTAAGACTAAAGGCTAAAATAGAAAAGAACTAACTAAAATTTCACAACTCCTCATTCATGTTCTCATTAGCAAATCAATGATTCTCGATTATTGTTTTGTTAACATTTCTTATTCTTCTGCTGTCTATCCTGAAGATTTGTATGCAGCTATATGATATCATATATAAATTTTCCTTGCCATAATTAAACGATAATTTTTTTTAACTTTCTCGGTTGCAAATAGTTAGATTATTGTTTTGTGATCGACACTAAAATAGTTATGGAGCGAGCATGATAGGAACTTCGGATATCAGGAATGGTTTGATCATCAGATTTAAGAACGGTCTCTACGAGATCGTTGAATTTCAACATGTAAAACCGGGTAAAGGTGCTGCTTTTGTTCGTACAAAACTTAAGAATGTAGAAACCGGAAAAGTTATTGATAATACTTTCCGGACAAGTGAAAAATTAGAAGATGTAAGGGTAGATAAAGAGATGAAAGAATATCTCTATTTTGATGGAACATTTTATGTATTCATGGATACTGAAAGCTACGTACAGATGCAGGTTTCTAAAGATATGGTTGGCGATCTGGACAAATTCCTGGTGGAAAACATGACAGTAGCAATGAAATTTGATCCGGAAAAGAACATTTTGGGAATAGAGCTGCCTACCACAGTTATCCAAAAGATCGTAGAGTGTGAACCCAATGTCAAAGGTAATTCTGCTTCAGTTAGCGGTAAGAATGCCAAAACTGCTCGCGGTTTGAATATCACAGTTCCTTTTTTCATTGAAATTGGTGATAAAATAAAAATTGATACTCGCACCGGTGAGTATATAGAAAGAATTTAATTTATAGAAATATAAGGAGAGTAAGATGCCAAAAACAAGATCATTCGCTGCAAAACTTGCTCACGAGATCAGCACAGAAGGAAAAACTATTTGTCCAAAGTGCAACCAGGAAGTTAAAAAGGTTAAGTTGATTCGTGCCCGTAATTCCAAAGCTAATTCCTGGGCACCAAAGTACGATTTCGTGGAAATGTGTAATTGTAATGAAAAAGATATTTTATCTGGAAAATTATAAGCGATAATTGCTGAATTATTTTTTTGTATCACAATCCAAAACCCTCTTGTCATAATTGATAGGAGGGTGTTTGTGTAATAGCAGGATGGAAAAATGAAAAGATCATTAATAGTTATTTTGATATTGAGTACTTTTGTGTTAGGGCTTAACTCTATGCCGCAAGTTCCGGGGAAAAATCAGCAATTAAGATATTTGGAATATCCTCCCGAAAGTTTTGTGAACTACGGTGTAAATGTTAGAAACGAACTACCACAGAATATTTTAGCTTTAAGAGTAGAATTTAGTGATGTGACTTTCGATCTTGAGGCGGATTATCCTGATTCACTTGCTCATGATCAAGATTATTTTGAAAGACTTTTTTTCCATATGGCTACCTATTATGCAGATGCTTCCCACGGCAATTATTTGCTTACTGAAAATAATTATACGATTTGGAATGATATGATCACTCTCACTCAGTCAATGGCTTATTATGGAGATAATGAGTATCAGCTGGAAAGAGTTTGCGAATTTACTCAGGAAATTGTTCAAGCTGTTGATTCTGAAATAGATTTTAATGATTATGACGCTATTGTTATTATTCATGCCGGTGCGGGAGAAGAAGCGGATGTAAATGGAACAAACACTTCTGAACTGCAAAGTACTTTCCTTTCCCGACGTTCTCTTCAGGCAGGATTAGATCCTGAAAATGATGATTTTCCCGGCCTTGAGACTAACGACGATGTCTATTTGACTCAATTTGTAATTATCCCTGAAACCGAATGGCAGCCGGACTCTGAGGCTAATGTCGATCCCATTTACAGCATTTTTGGAGTTCTCACTCATCAATTCGGACATTTCCTGGGACTGCCAACTCTGTTTGACAACGATAATTCAAATGGAAGATCCTACGGTATCGGCGGCTTTGGTTTGATGGGAACCGGTGTATGGAATGCAAATGGCTTTGTCCCTCCCCTGCCTTGCGCCTGGTCGCGGTATTATCTCGGTTGGGAAGACGATAATATAGTAGAAATTGATGCTTCAAGCGCTGAACTGTCATTGGTATTCCCGGCAGCTGATGATACTGAGAGTGCTAAACTTTATAAGATAAAAATTTCAGATGATGAGTATTTTCTTTTGGAAAACAGACAGCAGAATCCTGATGACAGCTTTTTTGTTAATGCCGTTGGAGACACACTTGTAACTTTCACTTTCCAAACTATCACCGGTCAGAGCGTCTATCCGCCGGGGCATCCTTATGCCGGACAACCAAAATTTAGTTTTATGGATAATTCTTACATCGGATGTGAATGGGATTTTTATCTACCCGGTTACGGATTCGGAGCAGAACTGCAAAATGACGGATCAGGAATACTGATCTGGCACATAGATGAAAACATCATTAGAGAAAAATTCACACCTGATTTTGAAAGTAATTCAGTGAATGGAGATGCTTCTCACAAAGGCGTTGATCTGGAAGAAGCAGACGGACTCCAGCAGCTTGATTCTATCCTATACGGCTATAGCAGTTTCTTCGGATCAAAAGATGATTCATATCGAGCCGGGAATAACACTTATTTTGGTGAGAATTTTTACAATGATGCCTATTCTACGCCTACTGCAGAAAGTTATTATGGCGGAATCCCATTGGAAATCTATAATATCAGCAGCTCAGATTCTGTGATGACGTTTTCTGTTAGCTATGAATGGTCGCTTAATGCAAATTATTTAGGAGATAACCCCTTTTCCGCAGCTTTACTGGATTTTGATAATGATGGTGAAAATGAAATTTTCTATCCAATGCCGGATGGTACACTTTATTTATGGAAGGATGACCAACTCTATCCAGATTTTCCAATAACAACCCTGATCTCATCAACCATTTGTGATTATTATGCTTATGATGCTGAAACAAGTAGCCTGCTCATTCCAGCAGGATTAGATGACAGCAATACTGCTTTTTTATTCCAAATAAATAACGAATTGGAAAACTATCAGGAACAAATTTTATTCCAAATGAACAGAACCTGGGCGGCCGGCCCTGTAGTTAATCCTGATCAAAATAGCGAAAACAGAGTTTTTGTACCGCTACACAGTTATAGTCCCGCCGGAAGTGAAATACTCTTTTTAAACAGCGGCAATAATGTTATCGAGACACTTTATTTTGATCAACAAATTAGATCAAATCTAATCTATAAAAATGATAATTTATATTTTATTGATGGAGATTGGATCGTACATCAGATCACACTTCCTGATTATGGGATAAGTGAATTTCAATTGAATATAAATGCTGAACCGATTTACCCGTCTATTTCATCTGCGTTGCTGGCAGATGTTGATAATGATGACTCCGATGATATTATTGTGACTACTGAGAATAATTCTATTCACATTTTTACTGCTAATGGTGATTACTTACCGGGATTTCCACGTGATATTCCCTTAAGTACAATTTCATCTCCCACCATCAGCGATCTTGATAATAACGGTTATCTGGAAATTTTAATCGGTGGTGAAAATTCTTTCGCTGTTGTTAATAAAAATGGTGATGTCTTTATGCCCAGTTTAGAATTAAATGATCCTGATTCATTGATGCTCGCTTCTGGAGTTATCGGCATAAATATCGATGATGATAATGAGAAAGAAATTATTGGAACAATGTCCCGAAATAGATTTTGCATTTGGGAAAATTTAAATTTTAATGACTTTGAACTGAACAGGAATTCCGTCTTGTCGTTTGGAAATAGAAGCTTGAATTTTCCTATTATCTCAGAATATTCAAATAGTGGTGTAGAAGCTTTTATCCCAGCAAATAATGGCTCGATCTACAAAGCTTACGTACCTGCTGCGACTGTTGATATTGAGGCTGAATACTGGTTAGCCGAATATGCAAATCTCCAAAGGACAGCGTCATTTATCGGGTTAACAGAAGCACCACCAGGAGAAGGAAATACACTATTTAATAAAAGTGGAACTTATTTTTATCCCAATCCTTTGAGCCAAACTTTCAATAAAGCAGTAAATTATCATTCGCAAATTCCGGCAGAAACTATAATTCTCAGATTAGAAACTTATCAGGATGCGGAAATAGTGATAAAAATATTTGACATCGCAGCTAATAAAATCTATGAAAACATAAGTCTCTGTGAAAGCGGTTTTAATTCTAAAATTAAGATCGATGTTTCAGGCTGGGCTTCTGGAATTTACTTTGCCCTACTGGATTCCCGAGGGAAAAGTATGAAGCTGAAATTTGCATTAGAGAAATAATTATTAGGAGAAAATGTGAAAAGAACAAAAAGAATAATTCTTGTAGCTGCATATTTAACCTTATCATTTACAGTATTTGCTACAACCAGCGGTGAATGTGGATTTCAGCTGCTAAAAATCTCCTCCGGGCCGGAAGCAGCCGCTCAAGCTGGAACCGGTGCTTTTTACTCAGGAGAAGCCTTTTCCTTTATGCAGAATCCTACTGCATTATTATTTAATAACGATAATATGATCTCCATCGCTCAAAATTATTGGATCTTTGATACAAAATTAAATACCGGCGGCTACGGCAGCTCTAATGGTAAAACAGCTTTCGGGGCAGCTTACAGATATCTGGATTATGGAAAACTGGAAAATAGAACTGATACCGGTTTACTGATCGGTGAGTTTCATCCTATGGATTTGATACTTACTTTCAATTTTGGTTATCGCATCAAACCAAATCAATATGCAGGAATTAATGTAAATGCACTCTATGAAAAGATCGATACTGCCTCCAGTTACGGATATACCTTTGATATTGCCTATACTTATATTACAGTTCTAAGAGGTCAAAAATTAAGTATTGCTGTTAAAAATCTTGGGCGAACATCCGAAATGGAAAATGAAACCATAATGTTACCTATTTCTTTCGAATTGGGAATTGTACAGGAAGCTGAAATCAACAATATCGGAATTGCTGGCGAATGTAAATTCTTAAAGCATGTCGATGATGATATTGTAAGAATTGTTATTGGCTCAACAATACAATTGAACAATATCCTGGACATTAAATTTGGTTATAAGCACAAATTTGATGCTGAAAGTTTTACTCTGGGTTTTGGACTTAACTTGAAAAATATATCCTTTGATTATGCTTATGTACCCTTTAAATATAATGTTAACGATGTACATGTTATAGGATTATCATATAAATTCTAATGAGGTGGTTGTATGAAGCGCATCAGGAATATAGTTATTATATTAACTCTGTCCATTTCTTTAGCAGGGATGGATTATGTTCCTAATCAACTGCTTTTTAAAACCACCGGCAATAAACAGGTAAATAATAATGTTATCGGTTTAGCACGTTTCGATGACTTTCTGAGTCAGCGAAATGTTGATAATATCAAACCGATACTACCGAAATCGGACAATAAGTATTTTGTTGCCTCTTTTACCAGTGATATCGATTGGGATAACATCAAGAACTTACAGTTTGAGGGAATTGAATATTTTCAGCCGAACTATTTGAATGAATTTTATATCTATCCCAATGATCCTGAATTTTTCTCTCAACTGACGAACCTCGCTAATTGCAATATTCCCTTAAGCTGGGATTATACTACCGGTAATGAACAGATAATTGTAAGTATTGTAGATTCCGGTCTCCATTTTGATCACCCTGATCTTCAAAATAATATTTATGTAAATCCGGATGAGATTGATAATGACGGCATTGATAATGATGGTAACGGCTACATTGATGATGTTCGCGGATGGGATTTTGTTGATGCACCGGAGCTTAGCAGTATTGCTTTGGGTGATTATCTGCAGCAGGATAATGATCCGACTGATGATCTGAATCATGGTACTCACGTTGCTGGAATAATAGCTGCTGATACTAATAACAATCTTGGAGTTAGTGGAATTTCCTGGAATTTACAGCTGCTGATCGTTCGTTCCGGTTTCTCTACCATGAATGGTGGATATCTGCAAGATGATGATGCTGCAGCCGGAATTATTTATGCTGCGGACATGGGTGCTGATGTGATCAATATAAGCTGGGGAGATAGAAACTTTTCTCAGATCATTGCTGATGCTTGTTTTTATGCTTATAATAAAGGAACTATCATTGTTGCTGCAGCCGGAAATGAAGGTGCAACTGTTTCACATCAAGTTGTTTTTCCTGCTCAACTTTCTACTACCTTAGCTGTTGGTGCTGTTGACAGCAATAAAAATCTGGCAGCATTTTCCAGTTATGGCCCCCAAATTGATCTCGTTGCTCCCGGACAAGGTATTGTGAGCACTTATAGTACAGAGCCTGAAGATCTTTACAATGTACAATCGGGAACCTCAATGTCTGCTCCTTTTGTTTCCGGAGTTATTTCACTTTTATTATCTGTAGAATCCGGTTTGAATTTTTCAGAGATCAGAGGCAGGCTGATGTCTTCCTGCCAAGATCTTGGTGTAAACGGCTTTGATAACATCTTCGGTAATGGACTTTTAGATGCATATTCACTTTTAACATCTTCTTCTTATCCGATTTTAGAAATTACATCTCCACTCGACTACACAGGATTCAATTCTAACTTTGGGATCTTTGGTACAGTACAAAGTTCAAATTTCTGGCGCTATTCTGTAAAATATACATCTGTGGAAATGCCGACACCAAATGACTGGCATAATGTTGATCCGGAGATAGATTATTATTATGAACCGGTAACTGATGATCTAATCGCGCAATTTTTGGTGGATAATTATTTAGCAGATGATCAATATCAAATTAAACTTGAGTTGACAACTTCCAACAACCAGCATTACAGCACTTTTAAAACTATTTATATTGATCAGACACCTCCTGAATTTAATGAAGAATTTGCCGTTTATATGAAGCGTTATACTGCGGAAATTCCGGAATATTACATACAGGCTTTATTTGATGAAATCGTGAATGTAGAGTTGCGACAAGCACCGTCGACAGAATTCATCCCCTACAATAGCGTGGCTGATTCTATACATATTATTAAGATCAAGGATTTCCCGCAATATGTTGATATTGATCTTACTGCCCGTAATATTTCCGGTTTGGAAACTATAGTTAATGAAGCATACAGTTTTGAAACTGATTTTCAAGCCGTTGACATCCATGGATTTAACCAAATTATATCTGGAAATGAGCTTGTATCTACCCAGAAAAGCTGGGATTTTGACAACAATGGAAAACAAGAGATCATTGCTCTGGAAACTGTCGATAATGAACAAACTTTGAAGATCTTAGAATTAAATGAAAATGAATTGATCACTAAACATGAATTTTCTGCTGTTTTTTGGCCGCACGATCTGGGAAATACTAACACTTCCGGTATGGAAATTTTGGGAATTCAGCTGGATAGACCATTAATAATGGAAACATTGAGCGGAATGACATATCCTTCTCAGCCAATTTATGTTGATGATACATCTCTAAGTGCAAATTTTGCAGACTATGATGATGACGGCGTCGATGAAGTAATTCTTATTAAAAATGAAACCGTTAATGGCTTTTCCCAGCGAGTACTCACACTTAATAAAAGGTTTGGAGATAATTTTGTGAGAGAGGCAACTATCATTAATGATACACCTACAACTATCAAAAACAACTTCTCCGCCAAGGTAATTTGCGCTAAATTTGATTCTGATGAATACCCGGATATTCTGGCATCAGATAATGATGGCGATATAATGATCTTTGAAAAGGAATCGACGGAATATGAAATGGTATGGCAGTATAGGATGCCTGTGGAAAATGCCTTTAACGTTTGCTCAGGTGATTTTACCGGAGATGGGGAATTAGAATTTTGCGTTGGCGGATATAACCAGAATCTAACCGATCTGGCCAAATCATATTCTTATTTTGAGATTTTTAAAAATTCCGGAGTCAATAATGATTATCATTCTCTTGGATATATCGCGTTCTCTGAGGTTGACACAAAAAATTCGCTCATGACTATCGATATAGAAGATAACGGAGATGATGAATTTGTGATAGCTGTACCTCCCAATATCTACGTTGCTGATTATGTCGATGGGCAATTCGTTCCAATCTGGCAGGGTATCTCAACAAAAACAAGTTCAAATGTGATCGCCGGAGTGAGTAAATCTGCTGAACAAGATGCTTTTATTGTGACAAATGTCGAAGATAATGCCGATCATATTCTAAGCTCACTGATAATTATAGCAGAAGAATTTACCGGACCTTCAACCCCGCAATTCTTTACTGCAGTTCCTCTTGATTCAGTCTCAGTATATTTAAGCTGGGAACATCCAAGTGCAGAGTCGTATAATGTATATCGTAAAATTTCCGGAAATGTATCTTTAATAGCAGAAAATATACTACTGAGTGAATTTACTGATATTGAACTTAATACCTCCGACACGCTTTATTATCAGGTTACCGCAGTAAATGACAGTTATGATCCTCCTGAAAGCCGCCCCACTAAATGGAAACAAGCAATACCTTCTTATATCCCGG
The DNA here is from genome assembly GCA_021734835.1 of Candidatus Cloacimonadota bacterium. Taxonomy (GTDB): domain Bacteria; phylum Cloacimonadota; class Cloacimonadia; order Cloacimonadales; family TCS61; genus Tenebribacter. The sequence continues at coordinate 138,449 of JAIPIH010000001.1, forward strand.
AGCTTATCAATCTAAGAATGATTTCAAAATATGAACTCAAACTCAAATTCAACTTAACGATAGGTAACTTAGCCAACACCGTATTTTCTGTTGAATTTAATCGCCAAAAAATTTATCCCGTGTCAGTTAATATCATCGAACAAAACACATCTTTGATCTTAAGTTTTAATGAGCAGTTTGAAGACTATGAAGATTACCTGTTGAATATTCATGGTTTAACCGGAACATCCGGAGTGCCCGTAGATCCGGGCCCCTACCAGTTCCAATTTGAGAACGATGCTTTTCCTCCGGAAATTACCTCGGCCAATATTTATGAACTCAGGATGGTAAATTTAGTATTTAGTGAGCAGATAGAAGAATTATCAGCTGAGGATATTACGAATTACACACTTGGATTACCGGCTGTGGATCTAGGGAACCACATTGAAGAAATAGAATATTTTACTTCCGACAGTTCCTATGTGCAGCTTACTTTTCAAGAGGAGTTAAAATATACTAATCAGCCTTATTTCATCAAAGTAAAAAACATAAAAGATCTGGCTGGGAATATGATATCCAATAGCGGTAATAAATGTCATTTCAGCTTGACATCTATGTTGGGTTTGAGAAATTTAAAACGATTGAAAGTTTATCCAAATCCGCTTGATATCAGTAAAAGTTTAGTTGATAAAATTAATTTCATTAATTTACCGTTGGAAGTAGAGGGAGAACTTTGGATATATAACCTTGACGGTGAGTTAGTATATAAAAGTGATGTGGGTCCATATAGCAGCAATAACCTGATGCCTTATTTCAGTTGGGAATGTGAAAATAATACTGGAAATCATGTATCTTCCGGAATTTATTTTTATTTGATTAGAATGGGCAGTGACGTACGAAAGGGTAAGATCATCATAATTAATTAAGTTTAAGAGGAGACAGAATATGATTTCATTAGATTGGCAAAAGAGATTAAAAAAGGATACACAAGATTTTGTTGAACGTAAATTGCCGGATGGAGATTATGATATAGATATTGTTTACAATGCCTATCCTCAAAGAATTGACGGTAATATTCCTAATGCAGTAATTACACTGGTTGCTAAAACTCTTGCCGCAAAAATATATAAAGATGCAGATAAACACTTTGACTTTTACGATTATATTTTGAAGAATAAAGGTGAACATGGATCTATGATATTTTCTTATATCATGGCAAGAGCAATAAAAAAACAACCAGTTTTATTTTTAAACTACCTGGAAGAAATATTATTCAAAACAGATGATCAAAAATTATCTAATCTGGTCATAGATAAAGCTATTTATCCACTTTTGAAAAAGAATACACTCGAACATATTGACTTAATAATAAACTGGATCAAGAAAGATAATGAAATGCTGGAAGTAAGTATTTTCAAACTCTTAAGGAAATTAATAAGTTCTGATACAAATCTAATTAAACCGATCTTTAACAAACTGGAATCATCATGGCTTTATGCAACTCCCAATATTATTAAACTTAACTCCAAATTTCTAAAAGCTATCTATAAAAAGGATCCTGATTTTTATTTAAAAGTTTTTCAAAATTATAAGAATACCAGGAATCCTATATTTACTGAGATACTCTGTGAAGCAATTTGCTGTTATGATAAATCAATTCAGAAAATTTGTGATAACTGGTCACACAGTGGTAATATAAACGTAAAAAAAATGGGACTACATGGACAAAAATTATTATTAAGGAACAAAGGTAAAAAATAGTGGCAAATTATATAACAAAAGAAGGTATGCAGCGCCTCAGAAAGCGTATGCAATACCTAATAGATGAGCGGCCTCAGGTGATCAAGCAGGTCGTTACGGCCAGAGAGATGGGCGATTTAAGTGAAAATGCAGAATATCATGCAGCAAGAGAAAGACAAAGGAACATAGAAAAAGAATTTAATCATATAAAAGAACGGATCGATAAACTGCAAGTTCTGGACTCTGATAAGATAACGAAGGACGCCGTCCGTTTCGGCGCCAGAGTCATTGTTAAAGAGCTTGATAATAGCAGTCTAAGAAAAGTTCGTCTGGTTGGAGCTGATGAAATATTTGAGACTTTCGATCAATATGAACGAATTTCTATTTTATCACCAATAGGTCAGCCTATGATCGGGAAAAAGGTAGGAGATCATTTTGTAGTAAATGCTCCCATTGGGAAAAGAGAATTTGAAATAATCGAAATAACATGAAGGGGAGAATATGAAAAAAACGGAAGAACTTAGAAAAAAACTTGTTTATACCAGGACAAATTTCTGGAAAGAAGCTCCGGGAAAGGAACAAAAAGCAGCCTTAGATATTTCAGAAGAGTATAAAAAATTTCTGAATGAATGTAAAACAGAACGTGAAACAATTGATTATTACATAAAAAAATTAGAAAAAGAAGGATTTAATGATATTAATACAGGTAAAAAGACTAAGAAAGTCTTTAGAGTTGCCAGAAGCAAAAATGCTGCACTTGCTATAATTGGGAAAAAACCTATCTCTGAAGGTGTCAATCTCATAGTATCTCATATTGATGCTCCACGCGTTGATCTCAAACAGAATCCGCTTTATGAAGATTCTAACAGCTCCCTAGGCATGCTTAGAACTCATTATTACGGCGGAATAAAAAAATATCAATGGATGTCGACACCACTTGCTATGCATGGAACTATCATAAAAAAAGATGGTAAGGCGATCAATATTTGTCTCGGTGAAGATGAAAAGGATCCTGTTTTTGTAATGCCGGATCTGCTGCCGCATTTAGCTCGGAAAGTTCAATATACAAAAAAAATCGGAGAAGCTGTTGATGCTGGGAAAATGAATATTGTCTTTAATTCCATACCATATCCGGATGACAAAAAAGCTAAGGATGCCGTTAAATTAAATGCTCTTGTTCTGCTCAACGAAAAATATGGTATAACTGAATCAGATTTTCTCAGTGCCGAAATTGAAATAGTACCTGCTGGAAAATCACGTGATGCCGGCTTGGACAGAAGCATGATCTTAGGTTATGGGCAGGATGATCGAATTTGCGCTTTTACTTCTGCCCAGGCTATCTTCGATTCTATTCAAAATTTAGAAAAAACCGCTATCGTATATCTGGCAGATAAAGAAGAAGTAGGCAGTGATGGAAATACAGGTGCTAAATCTATTTTTATTATTGATTTCATAGCTGATCTGCTAAAGAAAAATGGCGAACCGAGTGACAGCTCAACTTTACGCAAAACACTTATTAACAGTCAGGTGTTATCTGCAGATGTAAATGCTGCGATCAATCCAAATTTCCCAAGCGTTCATGAAAAAGCAAATGCTGTTCATTTAGGCTTTGGCGTAAGTGTAACAAAATTTACCGGAAGTGGTGGAAAAGGCGGATCCAACGATGCAAATGCTGAATTTAATGCTAAGATAATAAATATTTTTAATGCTAATAAGGTTTTCTGGCAGATCGGTGCTCTGGGTAAAGTAGACGAAGGAGGCGGTGGCACAATAGCTAAATTCATGGCAGAACACGGAGCAGAAGTTATTGATTGCGGACCGGGTGTTTTGGGTATGCATTCACTTTATGAACTTACCAGCAAAGCGGATGTTTATTCTGCCTACAAAGCGTATAAAACATTTTTTGAAAAAGCCTGAATAGGAGATAATTTTGAAAAGAATACTAAGTCTGATCATTATTTTAGTCATTCTTCTTGGATGCAGCAAAAACAAAATGATAAAAAAAATGCCCGTTGCAAAAAAAATGGAAAAAGGTAACGAACTTTTTGAAAAAGGTAAATATAATAAAGCTATTCCCTATTTTTCAGAAGTTGTTTTCGAAAGAAACTCAATTCATACTCCTACAGCACAAATGAAATTAGCTGACTGTTATTTTAATCAGCACAAATATACAGAAGCTCGGTTTGAATATGAAGAATTGATCCGCCTTTTTGCTGATAATAAGAATATTGGTAGAGCTTATTTCCAGGTTGGGGTCTGCTATTTTGAAGAATCATTATCAGCCCATTATACTCAAGTAGAAACCAGAAATGCAATCAGATCTTTCGAAACTTTTCTGGAAAAGTTTCCCTTTAATCCCTTGAAAAATGAGGCATTGGACTACATTCAAAAATGCCAATACAAATTACTTGAAAAAAAGTATTACAATGGACTTGCTTATTACAAGATGTACGATTACAATGCAGCTTTGATGTATTTCGATGAAATTATTGATTTGGGGAACATTAATGAGATAGATAGGTTATCGCTTTATTATTCCACCAATATATTTATAGAAAGAAATGATCTGGAGAATGCAAAAAAATACGGACAAAAACTGATAACACGTTATCCTCTGAGCAAAGAAGCAGAAAAAATTTCAGCAATATTTGCTAAATTAGACTAATGAAGATCGGATTATTGGGAGGCTCCTTCAATCCCGTACATAACGGACATATTAAATTAGCCCAAACCGCTTTGAATTCTTATCAACTGGATAAGGTACTATTTCTCCCTTCCGGCAAACATCCGCTAAAATCTAATGAACAATCACTGCCCGTAAAACAAAGATATGTGTTAACAAAAAAAGCGATCGCTTCCTATACTCATTTCGAAATATCAAAATTTGACATGGATACGGAGCGACCTAGCTATACAAAATTCCTGATAAATAGAATTAAAAAAACTTTTCCTAAGGATCAATTCTATTTTATCGCTGGTAGTGATATTATTTCCGAATTACCAAAATGGCACGATTCTAAATGGCTGATAGAAAACATCAAGTTTATCATTGCTCACCGTCCTAATATTGATACTTCTCACTGGAAGACACTTGAATTTGTTGATAAACTCGAGTTTATGGAGATGACGCCTGTGGACATCTCATCGACTAAAATTAGAGAAATGATCGCCAGCAAGCAAGATGTATCTTCTTATGTCCCGTCTGTAATATTAGAAGATATAAAAAAACTATATGCAAACTAGATGACTCTACCTCTTAACCTAAGAGTTTGTAATTAATAAGTTTGCCAATATCTATGACTTGACAACAGAAGCGGCAAAAGATTTTTAACTAAATTAAAGTATCCAGGAAAAATAATGATTTTAGAGATTAGTGAAGAAAGAGCAGTAGAATTAATAGAGAAGATATCTACTTTTATAGCCCAAAAAAGGATGGCAGCCCCAGCTATAATGACGATAGAGTCTTTACGTCCCCTAGCCAGGATAGGTAGTCAGCTTATGCATTTTCTAGCCCCGTTCGCAGAAATTATCTTCAATCCAAAGGAATATCAGGAATTCGCTGCTTTATTGGAAAATGAAGAATATATACGACTTTTAATAAAACGTATTGACGAAATAGATGTGGAAATGTATCATGAAGAGAGAAAAGATAGAAATTTAAAAAGAAAACGAAGAAATAATAAGATCAAGCAGTTCTTTAAAATTAGTAAAAAAGATAATAAACTGTAATGGAGGAAGATATGGGCGATACTCAGAAGCTTAAGAGGATTATTGCTACTGACTGCGGTAGTACTACAACAAAATCGATCCTTATTGAGTATGTCGATGGTGAATACCGGCAAACTGTGCGTGGTGAAGCGCCAACAACGGTGGAAAAACCATTAAACGATGTTACTAAAGGCGTCATAAATGCCGTAACCGAACTTGAAGAGTTAGCTCGTTTGAAATATAACGACAAAAGCATTAAATTCATTAAAGATGACACTATCTGGATTTCTGATAAGGAAGATGAAGGTGTTGATGCATATGTATCTACCAGTAGTGCCGGTGGCGGCTTGCAGATGATGGTTACCGGCGTGGTCGCGAGAATGACTGGTGAAAGTGCTGAACGAGCAGCGTTGGGCGCTGGTGCTATCGTCATGGATCTGATCGCTAGTAATGATAAACGCGCCAATTATGAGAAAATAGAAAGGATAAGGCAGTTGCGACCCGATATGATCCTTATGGCCGGTGGTGTTGACGGCGGTACAACCAAACATGTTGTTGAACTTGCCGAACTGGTCAGTGCTGCTGATCCTAAACCACGACTTGGTTCCAGCTATAAACTTCCCGTGATTTACGCTGGTAATACGTCTGCTCAAGATATTATTAAAGAAACCTTAGCAGATAAAACAGATTTGATTATTACAGAAAATCTTCGACCTGTATTGGAGCGGGAGAATTTAGGACCAGCTCGCGATAAAATTCACGATCTTTTTATGGAGCACGTAATGGCACAAGCTCCCGGTTACAATAAACTCATGAGCTGGACAAAAGGACCCGTGAATGGTAAACTTAAGAATATACCGATCATGCCGACTCCTGCTGCAGTTGGTAACATAATGCAGACTATTGCCAAGATCAACAATATTGAAGTTTTGGGAGTTGATATCGGTGGAGCTACTACGGATGTATTTTCAGTATTTACTGAAGACAGAGTTTTCAATAGGACTGTGAGTGCAAATCTGGGAATGAGTTATAGTATTTCAAATGTGCTGGCTACTTCTGGGTTAGAGAATATACTGCGCTGGGTACCATTTGAAATTGATGAATCTGAATTGCTAAATATGATAAAAAATAAAATGATCCGACCTACTACTATACCGCAACAGTTGAAGGAATTGATTTTGGAACAGGCAATCGCAAAAGAAGCGTTAAAATATGCTTTTATCCAGCATAAAGAATTTGCTGCTGGTTTAAAAGGAGGGCAGAAAAAACGCGAGATCGCAGACGCTTTTTCACAATCAACTTCCGGAGCTAGTATTGTAGATATGATGAGTTTGGATCTGCTGGTTGGTTCAGGTGGTGTATTATCACATGCACCGCGCAGAAACCAATCAGTGATGATGATGATAGATTCTTTCCTACCAGAAGGAATTACACAACTGGCTGTTGACAGTATTTTTATGATGCCGCAGCTGGGTGTTCTTGCCGAGATCAGTGAGAAAGCAGCCACTGAAGTGTTTGAAAAAGACTGTCTCATCTATCTTGGTTCCTGTGTAGCACCGGTTGGTTCGATCAAGCCAAGTAAAATTGCCCTTAGCGCTAGATTGGAACTTCCGAATGGTGAAATTTTTGAAGAAGATATACCTTTTGGCGAAGTAAGATTAATCCCTTGTGGTATTGATGAAAAGGCAAAGGCTCACCTGAAACCAGGCAAAGGATTAGATCTCGGAGAAGGTAAAAATCAAGAAATTAGCTGTGATCTGCATGGCGGAGTTGTAGGTATTGTTTTAGATACTCGCGGAAGACAACCATTTGTTCTTCCTAACGAATCGTCTGTACGTGTACCACTTCTAAAAAAGTGGATGAAAGAATTCAAAGTCTATCCAGAAGTGAATTAAAAGGAGGTAAGAATGGCTCAAGCATATTCCCCAGGTCTAACAGTAACAAAAAGTACAGTACTTAGAAAAGATAGAATTCTTCCTCTTAAAGGAAAAGTTCTTGTAAAAAAAGGTGATAAAGTTAAAGCAGATGATGTTGTTGCAGAAACACTTCTTCCCGGTAAAGTTGTTCCCTTTAATCTTGCTAATAAACTAAATGTAACTCCCAATTTAGTGAATCAATACATTAAAGTAAAAGCTGGTGATAAAATCAAGAAAGGGCAAGTAATGGCAGTTACAAAGGGGTTTTTTGGCTTATTTAAAACTGCTGTTAAAGCTCCTTTGGATGGTGAAATAGAAAATATTTCCACTATAACAGGACAAATGCTCCTACGCGAACCGCGTATCCCCATTCAGGTAAAAGCATTTATTGACGGAGTGGTAGTAGAAGTTATCCCAGAAGAGGGTGTTGTCATCGAAAATAAATCTGCCTATATCCAAGGAATATTTGGTCTGAGTGGAGAACGTTCCGGCGAAATAAAACTTTTGGTTTCCACACCTGATGAGATTATCGATACGAAGAAAATTGATGAATCATGTAAAGATAAAATCATTATTTGTGGTGCATTGATAAACTATGCTGCCATTAAGCAAGCTCAGAATATGGGTGTGAGTGGTATTATTACCGGCGGAATAGATGATCAAGACCTGAAAAAACTACTTGGTTACAATATTGGGGTTGCTATTACCGGTCACGAAGATATCGGCCTCACAATTGTAGTCACAGAAGGATTTGGAAAGATCAAAATGGCACACAACACTTTTGAGTTACTTAAGAGTTTTGAAGGCCACAAAGCATCAATTCATGGTATTACTCAGATCAGAGCAGGTGTGATGAGACCTGAGATCATTATTCCGATAGACTTCAAAGAAAATGAATTAAAAGCGGAAGCGCCCAAAATGTCTTCTCTCGAGATCGGCACTACCATTCGTGTGATCAGACAGCCTAATTTTGGAATTATCGGCAAGGTTACGGGTCTTCCGGAAAAACTTACAAAAGTAGAAAGTGAAACTCTGGTTCGTATTTTGGAAGCTGAATTGGAAAATGGTAAAAAAGTAACGATCCCCAGAGCAAACGTTGAAGTGATCGAAACTTAATTAGTAGACAATTATAGAAAATTACAAAACAGGAGCAAAAATTTGCTCCTGTTTTTTTGTATTAACATTTTAAATGTAATTTTTATAACTTTATGATAAGCCAAGTCCTTTGGCAATTCCATTTCCATAAGCTTTATCTGCTTTGCTGAAATGTCCTATCATTCTTTCCTGGATAGCGCTGGGAACTTTTTTAAGAGATTTTGTTATATTTTCTATCAGTTCCTTCTGCTGTTTAGCTGACATTATTCTATATAGATTTCCGGGTTGTATATAATCATCATCTACACCGCGCTTTTGTTCATAACGAGCTGCATCCCCAAATAGTTTAAGCGGTGGTTCATCGTAAGAATGATCTTCTTTGGCTCCACCAAAACTATTAGGTTCGTAGTTCGGTCCTGGTCCACCATTATCATCAAATCTCATGTGACCATCGCGCTGATAGGGATTTTGAACTTTTGTCGCATGAGGAGCATTGATTGGAAGCCGCTCAAAATTTGAACCCAGTCTATAACGATGCGCATCAGTATAAGAGAAAATTCGAGCTTGCAGCATCTTATCAGGAGAAAAAGAAATACCGGGAACCACATTGGAAGGTGAAAAAGCAGCCTGTTCCACTTCAGCAAAATAATTTATTGGATTCCGATTCAATTCCATCACTCCTACTTCTATCAAAGGATAATCTCCGTGCGGCCAAACTTTTGTCAGATCAAAGGGATTCCATTGATAATTATCAGCTTCCAACTCCGGCATAATCTGTACAGAAAGAGTCCATTTGGGATAGTCACCTTTTTTTATTGATTCGAAAAGTTGATGAGTATGAAAATCAGGATCTTCACCTGCCAGTTTATTGGCTTCTGCTGGAGTCATACACTGAATTCCCTGTTGAGTTTTAAAATGAAATTTCACCCAGAACCTTTCATTTTTTGCATTAATGAAACTGAACGTGTGACAGCCATAACCATTCATGAAAGGAATTCCTTGAGGAATACCACGATCAGAAAAAAGAATGGTTACCTGGTGTAATGCTTCCGGTACTTGTGACCAGAAATCCCATTGCATGACATCCGACTTGCAATTTGTTTGCGGATCGCGCTTTTGGGTGTGAATAAAATCAGGAAATTTAATAGCGTCTCTGATAAAGAAAACTGGTGTATTATTTCCTACCAGATCCCAATTCCCTTCTTCCGTGTAGAATTTTAAGGCAAAACCTCTCACATCGCGAACTGTATCAGAGGAACCTTTTTCACCTGCAACTGTAGAGAAGCGTCCAAACATCTGGATTTTTTTTCCTACTTTTGAAAAAATTTTAGCTTTTGTGTATTTCTTTATGTCATTGGTTACGGTGAATGTTCCATGTGCACCTGCAGCTTTGGCATGAACTACACGTTCGGGAATTCTTTCCCGATTAAAATGAGCCAGTTTTTCTTGAAGATAATGGTCTTGCAGCAATACAGGACCACGTTTTCCTGCTGTCATAGATGTCTGATTATCTGGCACCGGAATTCCAGCGGAAGTGGTTAAGATTTTTTTCTTTTCACTCATGATTTACCTCCTTCAGTATTTTGTTAATTCAGTTGTGTTAATAAAATTTGAAATAGAAATTTAAAAATTCTCGCTTTTCTTTTCATTTCAATTCTAAATTAAGAATCAATGTTAACAGAATACTGTCAACTTATAATAAATTATTTATTCATGATGTAAAAAGTTAAAATAGCTTGATGATCAAATTAATATTGAACACCCATAATAATGCAAGATGTGGTATAACGCTACATTTTTTGTATTTCCGCTTAGTTCAGTAAGATTAAAAAGTTCCTACTTAGCAAAGACGATAGCCAAATTAATAAAAACTGACTCAGATTCAAAATACCTCGAATGGGATTTGAAGTTGCAGAGCTGAAAAAAAACTGAATTCTCATTGAAGATTTGAGATTGAAGATTGAAAGAATGGCAGATCAATAACCTACTACGAGTATACAAATATTTTTTTAATTTACAAACTATAATACAGATTCATCTCAAAGGGATGCGGTCTGTTATTCACCGCAACAACTTCTTTCATTTTTTCTTTGATCCAAGTATTAATGAGTTCTTTATTAAAGACACTACCAGCTAATAAGTATTTGTGATCTTGTTTCAAAGCTTCCAGAGCTTCTTCCAGACTGGTCGGGATAGATTGTAGTTTTGCTTGTTTTTGCGCACTCCATTCAAATACATTATCATCAAATGGTCCATAACCATTTTCTTTTGTCGGTTTGATCTTATTCTTTATTCCATCCAAACCGGCCATAAGCAAAGCACTCATTGCCAGGTAATAATTACACGTACCGTCACCAGTACGAAACTCAATTCTCTTCGTTTCCTCGCTGGTTGCGTATTTCGGGATACGGATAGCAGCACTGCGGTTTGCCAGTCCAAAAAATAGCTGTACCGGAGCTTCAAATCCCGGCAGGAGTCTTTTAAAAGAGTTAGTACTGGGATTTGTGAAAGCGGTAAGTGAACGTCCGTGTTTCAAAATTCCACCGATAAAGAAAAGTGCTTCTTCACTCAAATCTGCATAACCACTTTTTTTGTAAAAAATATTCTTACCATTTTTCTTCAATTGGATATGAAAGTGCATACCGTTTCCGGGTTCGTCATATAAAGGTTTTGGCATGAAAGTAGCAGTAAGCTCATTCTCTAAAGCACAATTATGGATTATATCTTTTATATACATCATTTTATCGGTTATCAGATTAAATTCCATCAATTCAGTCTCGATTTCCTGTTGAGAGGAAAGACCTACTTCATGGTGATGATAGCGGATTGGACAGCCGATATCTTCAATGATCTGTACCATTTCTTCTCTCACATCAGCATATTTATCAAAAGGTACATCTATGTGATAGCCTTTACGATTAGCGACAGCAGTTCCATCTACATCTTTATAACCGCCGGGAAGATCATTCTTGTTTTCTGATGAAGTGAACTTATAGCCGGCAGAAAATTTCCCATTATCAATTATTGCTTCGTTAAACAGGTAAAATTCAAATTCAGGTATCCAGTAAGATTCATCTGCAATGCCTGATTCAACAAGATATCTCTGAGCTCTTTTTGCTACGCTGCGAGGATCTTTTTTTACACCGATCCGTGTATCAGCATCACAAATATAAGTAAGCATGCGTAAAGATGGATGATAAGTGAATGGATCGACAATCGCAGTTGATAGATCCGGTAAAAGGATCATATCGCCAGCTTCCACAGTTTTCATGCCCGGAATGCTTGAACCATCAAAAGGGATCCCGTTGGTTAAAATATACTCAAGTTTCCTGACCGGACAGGAAATGTGATACCAATTTCCGGTTAGATCAGAATATTTCAAATCTATCGTTCTGATCTGATTTTCATCAATAATATTTTTTACTTCTTTCAATGTCATAAGAATTCTCCCAAATTATTTTATAGCGTTATACCCGTTAATAGTTTCAAAAAAAAATTGAGTGGCGGCATGATGAGCGAACCGATTATATTAAGCCGGAAGATAAAAGAGATTGCGAAAATTATCATTAATATTTGTGCTCCTTTTCTTTCTTGTGCTGTGAATTTATAATAAGCCTCATCCGACAAAAATCCTCCTAATATTTTTGAGCCGTCCATAGGTGGAATTGGGATCAAATTAAATAATCCCAGCGCCAGATTTATCAGAATAGCATAAATCAGCATGCTTGTAAAAAATTGTGCCAGAACTGAGCCTGTATAAAGAATGTTGGGATTAGCTACTTTCAAAATATTAAAAATGATGGAAAGAATTATCGCCATCACAAAATTTGATACAGGTCCAGCTGCTGCTGTAATCGCCATATCTCGCTTTTGATTCTTAAAATTGTAGGGATTTACCGGAACCGGTTTTGCCCATCCAATATGAACAATGAACAGCATGAGTAGTCCAAAAGGATCAATATGCGGAAGTGGATTCAAGGTTAGTCTGCCGGCTCGCTTTGCTGTATCATCTCCAAACAGATAAGCCACATAACCATGACTTACCTCATGGATAGTTAAGGTGATCAATAATATCGGAATTTGTATTAATAATTGAATAATTGTATCCATTTTCCCTCATTCTTATTTTACTACTTTTACAAACCGACGTTTTCCGACCTTGATCACGCATTCCTTAGTAACTTCGTAAAACATATCTTTGATTTTCGTTCCATCTATACTTACTGCATTTTGTTTGATCATTCTTCTTGCTTCGCCACCAGAATTACAAATTCCACTTTGTGTAAGGATATCAATGATCTTCATTGTCTCATTTAGTTTAAGTTCCGGGATATCGTCGGGGATATTCTTCTTTTGAAAGATCAGGTTAAACTCTTCTTCTGCCATCTCAGCAGTTTTTTTCCCATGATACAGAGCAACTATTTCCCTTGCCAGTCTCTGTTTAATGATCTTAGGATTTATTTTTCCTGTTTTTAATTGTTGGGAAATTTCTTTGATCTCATCCGGTTTTACTGTTGTGGCATAGTTAAAATAATTTATAATAAGATCATCGGGGATCGACATAGTTTTACCGTATTTATCTTTTGGTGTGTCAAATACTGCAATGTAGTTATCAAGTGTTTTACTCATTTTTTCTGTACCATCAATTCCCATTAATATTGGAGAAAGAATGGCTATTTGCTGGGATTGCCCAAAGTACCTCTGCATATCACGCCCAGCGAGAATATTGAATTTCTGTTCTGTTGCCCCCAGTTCTACATCTGCTTTTACTGCTACTGAGTCATAACTTTGTAAGATTGGATACATTAGTTCATGCATCCCCAGAGTTAAACCATTCTCATAACGTTTACGAAAAGTATCGTGAGCCATGAATTGAGCCAAAGTGAATTTGCCCATTAAATTTAAAACATCAGCCATCTTCATACCGCCAAACCATTCTGTTTGCCAGCGTACTTCAGTTTTATCTTTATCCAAAACCGTGTATAACTGTTCCATATATTTTTCGGCATTTTTTTGGACATCTTCTTTTGTCAACGACGGACGTGATTCATCCTTACCTGTTGGATCACCTATTTGAGCTGTAAAATCACCGATAATAATTACGCCTGTGTGTCCCATATCCTGGAATTCACGCATTTTCCTGATAGGAACTAAATGGCCAATATGGACATCATAACCGGTAGGATCAATACCGTATTTTATGCGAAGTGGTTTGCCGGATACTTTTGAGTTCTTTAATTTGGTGATCATTTCACTTTCTGTAATGATTTCCTCTACACCTTTTTTGATCAACTTCATTTGTTGTCCAAATTTCATTCAGTCCTCTACTCCATTATATTTAAACATTTCCAATACCTTGCAGGTAGTTTTCTTTGTCAAATAATTTAAGCCTACTTTATTTCTATTTGGAAAGTTTGTTTTTTATTAAGTTGAGATAAAACTTTCCCCGACTCATTATAATTTATTTTTTTTTAGTTATCCACAATAATTGTTAATCAACTTATAATAAAAGACTTGAACTATTCTTTTGTGGATAAGTTATTCATATATTTGAATTATATATGTTTGTTTTATATACAAATAAATGTTTTTTCCGAATAATTATCCACAATTAACATCAAATTAACAACCTTGACAAATAAACTTTTGTTTTCATTTTCGTTGCTTGATTAGTAATAAAGATAGTTTACGTGTAATTGTAAAATGTGGATAAGTTAGGATTTTCTTGATAATTCTCTGTTTAATCATTTGCTAAGTAATATGTTAGGGATGGTGGAAAATATCGTGTATAATGTGTGGATAACTTTACTACTTAATTTTGATGTTGTTAATTTAGAAAGATTTGAGGGTGCAATATGAATAATTATAATGAGCTTTGGACTGGAGTTCTTGATACGCTTCAGGAAAATATTAGCGAGCAGGGATTTAATACCTGGTTCAGTGAAACAGAAGTAATTGATCTAGAAGATAATAAACTAACTGTGAAGGTACCTACTCAATTCATTGCAGATTATCTCAATTCAAATTATAGTGAACTGGTTTCTGAGATATGTTTTAATCTATTTAATAATAAATATACTATTCGATTTACAGGGATCAATCCTATAAAACTGGAGAAAAAAACCAGTTCTTTTAAACCAAAAGAGATTAGCAGCTATCAGACAAAGCTCAATAAAAATTACAATTTTAATGAGTTTGTGATCGGAACCAATAACCGATTTGCTCATTCAGCTTCACTAGCGGTTGCGGAGTCACCAGGCACAACATACAATCCTTTATTTATCTACGGAGAATCAGGGATGGGTAAGACCCATTTAATGCAAGCGGTTGGTAACTTTGTAATGGAAGAGATCGCGGAAAAAAAAATATTTTATATAACAACTGAAGAATTTACTAATGAGATGATCGACAGCATTAGAAATAACACAATGCCTGCCTTTCGGAATAAATTCCGTAATTTTGATGTACTTCTGATAGATGATATTCACTTCCTGTCTAAAAAAGAGGGAACTCAAGAAGAATTCTTTCACACATTCAATGCACTCTATGAAAAGAAAAAACAGATCGTATTGACCAGCGACCGGCCGCCAAAAGATATTCCGGAATTAGAAAAAAGACTTGTTACCAGATTTGAATGGGGTCTTTTAGCTGATCTAAAAAGTCCAGATTTCGAAACCCGCGTTGCCATCCTGGAGAAAAAAGCTGAATTTGAAGAAATTCATTTGAAACATGAAGTTATTGATTTTATTGCCGAGCATATTTATAGTAATGTTCGTGCTTTAGAAGGTTCTTTAATCCGAATTTTAGCTTTTGCTTCCTACAATAACCTTAACACAGAGGATATTACAGTTGATGATATCAGTGAAATTCTGATAGATATGATCTCAGATAAGATCAAAGAGGTTAATCTTGAAACGATCATGCAAAAAGTTTGTGATGCTTATAATATCAAACCTGCTCAGATTTTCGATAAAACTAGAAAGAAAAACATTGCCTTTCCAAGACAGATCGCCATGTATTTATCAAATCTACTAATTACCCAGCTATCATTAAAAGAGATTGCTCAGTATTATAAAAGAAAAGACCATACTACAGTCCTTCATGCCAAGAAAACTATCGAGAAGCAATTTAAAGAAGATAATGAACTCCGAATCCAGATAGAAAAGCTAATCAAGGATATTAAAAAATAGTTATACACTTATCCACATATTATATTGTTGATAAATGTTGATAAATAGTTCTTTAAAAATTTGAAATTTGAAAATGTAGATAACTAGTTTTCTGTTGACATGATAGTCACAAGTTATCCACATGAGAACAAAAATCATAAAATGTTAATAGTTATAAAGTTAGATGTTTATAGAAGGAGTTATCATCATATCCACACTTCCTACTATATCTTCTAATTTTTTATTAAATAATAAAGGAGTATAAATGAATATAGTTATTAAGATCTTTGGAATAATAATTTTTGCTTTATTAATAAGCTGTACGCAAAAGGACAATATAGTAGGAGCGGGTGGTCAACTAAATCCCATAAATACTACAATTAGTTTTAGTGATTTTGTTAAATTTTATAGCTTTGAAGATAGCTGCGCATATAATAATTCAAATAACATAGTAATCGGTAATTATGAAAATGAAACAGCTTATGGTCTCTTGAGATTTACTAGTTTACCTGATTCTTTTTATGAAGTCTCAAATGTTAAGATAAGTTTGGAACTTAAAGAACGTAATAATTTTGAAAGTATTGATAATACAAATCTAAAACTAGCGCGTGTTGATAATATTGAATGGTATGAAAATGCTACATGGTGGGCTGCTTCTGATTCCACTAGCTGGAGTAATGGAATAAATTTCAGTGAGGATGATTATACAGATCTACTGTTATCTGAATATAGCATCGTAACAACAGAAGACTCAATAAATATAGTTTTAGAAAATAGTATTCTGGAAGATTGGATCAATGCAGATTTAAATTCAGGTATTGTAATGTATACTGAAGATGACGGATTTATTAATTTGTATAGCTCGGAATATGGAAATGATCAAAATCCTGTGCTTTCTTTTGAGTATAAAGCAACCCAGGAAGATAGTTTGTTCACTAAAAATGTAGTTACGTGTTACGATTGTATGATCTATGAAACGGATAATAACTATGAATATTGGGAAGATGTACTGAAAATATCTAATATCCAGCCGATTCAGATTTATACTAAATTCAATATTCCCGAATCAGCTTTTATTGATGTACTTCCTCCAGATTATGTGATTGAAAATGCTGACACATCTATTTTTCTGCAGAGACTTACAATTAATAGAGCTGAGTTGATTTTGCAAAATAATGATGTAAATGCTTATCCGCTTTCCAGTGAAATTTCTTTAAGTCCCTTTTTGGTCTTAGCTGATACTTTGAATTTGACAGATCCTTCAGTTCCACTATTAATACCTGAAGACATTGATGATATTTATATCAGCAGTACTACTTCATCAGTTGATGATGATAATTTTGTGATAGGAATAACAAAAATAATCCAGTATTATATTTCAGGTGAATATGAAAATAATGGAATTCTGCTAAAATCATTAAACATGAATCAGAACTTCATCCATACAGAGTTTAATTTGGAACCGCAAATAAACATTGTGTTTACTCCCCCAATAATTTCGGAATGATCTGAGGTATTATGAAAAAATTATTAATCTTAATAATGTTGGTAACGATAATGTCTTGTGTTAAAACTGAAGATGAATACATTATTGCTCAAGTAAATCAAGCAAAATTAACAATGGATGAATTCAAAGCGAACTTCACTGAGAAAGAATGGGATGAATTAACTGCAGAAACTAAAGAGAGTTATATTCAAGATTGGATACAACTTAATTTATTAGCACAAGAAGCTGATCTTTTAGGAATATCCAAAACTCCCAAAGTTATAGAAAAAATCAAAACTGCTGAACTGAACATTAAAGCAAATCTCTTATTAGCTCACAAATTGAGTGAGATCACAGCCAGAGAGGATGAGTTATTTAACTATTATAAGATCCATAGAAATGAATATACGACCAGTTTTAAGGAATATAAGGTTCAGCGGATATTTACAACAGATGAAGCAAAGCTGAATGAAATTTTGGAAGCTATAAAAGCGACCTCTTTCAAAGATGCAGCCATCTCCTATTCTGAAGAATCTGCTGGGGAAAATGGTGGCTATATTGGATTTGTTTCTCAGCAAAATACCCATGAAAATATCTGGAATGCTCTGACTTCACTAAAAAAATATTATTATAAAAGTGTTAAAACAGAGAAAGGATTTTATATAGTTAGATTTTATGATGTTAGGACTGTTACTAACACAGATAATTATATTGATGTTAAAGAAGAAATTCGACAAGCTGTTATTAAAATGAAAAAAGAACGACTTTTTGATGAATTGATTTCAGACCTTAAAAATAAATCGGAAATTAAGATATCATTATAGGAGAATTAATGAACAAAACAATACTTGTGATCATAACTTTATTATTATTATCATCTTTATCTGCTCAGGTAGGAGATAAGATCATTGCTAAGGTAGGAAGAGAAATAATCTTAAGTAGTGATCTGGAAAAAAGAATGCAGCAGATAAAAGCTTCCGGAATGGAATTGGCTAACATCACAAAATTTGATATTCTTAACGATATGGTTGAATCTAAATTGATCATTCAAAAAGCCAAAGAAGAAAAATATGAAATTGATCTGGATATGATCAGAGATATGGCAGATAGTCAAATTAAACAGATTACAACTCAATTTACCAATGAAATGGAATTTAAAAAAGAGTTAAGAAAATCAGGATTAACAGTTCCCGAATTAAGAGATTATTATATTCAAATGATGAAAGAAGAACAACTCAAATCTAAGATCATACAACAAAACATTAAGAACAAAGTCCACATCACAGAAGGAGAAGTTGAAGAATATTATAACGAGAATAAAAATGAATTACCTTTGCGGCCTGAGATGGAGCGGGTCGGAATGATCGTAAGATTTATTAAACCCGGAGAGGAGACAAAAAAGAAAGTTCTGGTTAAAATAAACAAGATTCGTGATAAACTTAATGAAGGGGAAGATTTTGCTAAACTGGCAAAAAAAAATAGCGATGATCCGTCAGCTGCTAAAGGAGGAAATTTAGGTTTCTTTGGAAAAGGTATGATGGTTAAGCCATTTGAAGAAGCTGCATTTGCTTTGATGCCCGGCGAGATCAGCGAAGTTATTGAGACACAATTTGGCTATCATCTTATCAAAGTTATTGAGAAAAAAGGTGGTGAAGTAAAGGCCAGCCATATTTTAAAAAGAGTCGAGGCAACTCCTGACGATGTTAAAGCAAATATTCAATTAATGGAAAGTATTCTGACAAAGCTTGATCAAGGTAAAAGTTTTTCTGAACTGGCGAAAACATATTCGCAAGATGATAAAACTGCTGTAAAAGGCGGTTTGATGGGTGAATTTACTAAGGATGAATATCCAGAGATGTTTAAAAAATATTTAGAAAATTTAAAAGTAGGTGAGCATTCCCAGATTATCAGGGAAGAAGAAACTCTTTACATATTTTCTATTTTAAAGCTGATTCCCGAAAGAGAATATAAATATACAGAGATCTTTGAAAAATTAAAACAAATGGTTGTTTCTCAAAAAGAGAATGAGTTATACGAAAACTGGATGAAAGAATTGATGCAGGAAAATTATGTTGAGATTCTGATTGAAGAGTAATGTATAAAATTTCAGAATATATTTCCACTTTATTTGGTATTGGTCTTTTTCCTAAAGCTCCGGGAACAGCGGGAACATTTTTTGCAGCGGTTCTTTATTTTGCGCTTCCTGATCAATGGTCAGCAGGTTGGCAGAATTCACTACTGTTTTTACTTGTAATTCTGGTGGGAAGTTTATTATCAATTAAAATTGTTTACAGAGCAGAATCCAGGCTGGGACAGGACAGCGGGAGTATAGTGCTGGATGAATTTTGGGGTTATTTTATTGCTGTACTTTTTCTACCAAAATCTTTGATCATTATAATTTCAGCATTTGTTTTGTTCAGAATATTTGATATTTTCAAACCTGAACCGATCAATTTGCTGCAAAGATTGCCTAAAGGATGGGGAGTTATAGCAGATGATCTGATGGCAGGAATTTACTCAAATATAAGTTTACAGATCCTAATTCGAGTATTTCCCAAAACAATAAATTAAAAAAAGGAGATAAATTATGATTCATGTTTTACTAGCAGCAGGAACTTCGGCAGCGGGAGACACAGCTGCACCAAATCCGATTGCACAATTTTTACCTTTCATTCTCATGTTTGTGATCTTGTATTTTCTTATCATTAGACCGCAACGTAAAAGGCAAAAAGAACATCAAGCCTTGATCGATAATTTGAAGCTAAATGATGAAGTTGCCACAAATTCAGGGATCATTGGTAAGATCGTAAATATCAAAAAAGATAAAAATACAGTTATTTTACGTGTTGATGATAAAACCGGTACCAAAATAGAATTTCAGAGAGCTGCTATCGCAGGAATAATCAGTAATGAAAAAGAGACAACCAAATAGTCTTGCAATTAGGTTTTACGGTGATAAAACTCTTCGCAAAGAAGCAGCAGCTGTCACAGAATTTACAGATGAGATCAAAGATTTTATCGACGATCTTGTCGTTACAATGTACGAAAAAGACGGAGTAGGTCTGGCGGCGCCGCAAGTTGGCAGATCACTTCGCATTTTCGTTGTGGATCCTTTTTGGTTCAAAGAGGACCATATAAAAAATCCTCTTGTGCTTGTGAATCCTAAGCTTTATGGTTTTCTGGGTGAAGTGGAACTGGAAGAAGGATGCCTCAGTCTGTCTGAAATATATGAAACAGTTCCAAGAGCGGAAAAGGTTATTGTGGAAGGTATGAACGAAAAAGGCGAGAAAGTTAAGTATGAAGCTGAAGGATTATTTGCCAGAGCTTTACAGCATGAATATGATCATTTGGATGGCATTCTCTTTGTTGATAAAATATCAAAACTTAAGCGGATTTTCATCAAAAAAAAATTAACAGAATTAAAAAGTACAACCGATAAAGATGGCAATAATGTAGGTTGATCACAAATATTAATCTTTATGAAAATTAATAATATAGTTTTTATGGGTACACCGGAATTTGCTGTTCCTTCCTTGAAAGCTTTATCTGAAACAAAATATAAACCCAAACTGTGCATCACTCAACCAGATCGTCCTAAAGGAAGAAGCAGAAAGCTTAAGCCATCGCCGGTAAAAACGATCGCAGAAAAATATCAAATACCTCTTATCCAACCGGAAAATGTGAATTCACCAACTGTTATCTCCAGTCTCAAGGAGATCGCTCCGGAGATAATTATCACAGTTGCATATGGTAGTTTTTTGAAGAAAGAATTTAGAAGACTTCCGATCTATGGCTGCTTAAATCTGCATCCTTCCCTATTACCAAAATTTCGCGGTTCTGCACCGATAAATTATGCCTTATTCAACGGTGATAAAATTACCGGGAATACAATATTTAAAATTATCGCTAAAATGGATGCAGGACCAATAATGTCACAAACAGAAATCGAGATCAAGCCAAACGATTGCTACACTTCTCTCTCTAAAAAATTAGCAGAAAAAGGTGCATTAGACATAATAAAAACACTTCAAAAAATGGAAGAAACAGAGTTAAAAACTTATGATCAGGATCAAACCAAGGCTACTTACAGTCATAAACTATTAAAAAAGGACTTTCTGTTAAACTGGCAGGATACTGCCGATAATATAAGAAACAGAGTTCGCGGTTTAGCAGAGAGCCCCGGGATAACCGCTGCATTTCGAGAAAAAAGAATTAAAATTATTGAAGTTGAACTTCTGAAATCAACATCAAAAAAATTACCGGGCAGCATTATCAATGTAAATAAACACGGCATTAGAATTGCAACACAAGATGAAGACATTTTGATAAAAAAAGTACAACCGGCCGGAAAAAAAATAATGACTGCTTATGCTTTCAGTATGGGTGCCAGAATTAGATCTGAGGATTGTTTTACCGATGGATTTTAGAATAAACACAAAAGAGAAAAATCTTTTTCTGATCTTATCTACGATCAGTTTGATCTTAATGATGGTAGTTACAACACTTCTTTGGTGGTTGATCTCTCCCAGATTACACGAGATCAGTTCTGTCCTAGCGGGTTTATCTCTCACAGCGCTAAGAGTATTTTTCTTAATCCTACTCGTAGGTACTGTGGTTGTGCTTCTGATCAGTTATACTGAGTACAATTTACTTGTGGCCAGATTTGCTATTGGAGCTTATATAAAAATTCTTTTTCCTATTACCTTATTGTTGGGGAGATTATTAGGCATTTCCAAAGAAAAGATACGAGAATCTTTTGTTTGCGTGAATAACTCCTTTATTAATGCGTTAAAAAAGAAATTCAAATCTTCAAATTTGTTAATCTTATTACCACATTGCCTGCAAAATATTGAATGCGACATCAGAATAACAACAGATATTAACAAATGCCGGAAATGCGGAAAATGCAATATTGCCGAGTTATGTGCGATCTCAGATAGATATAAGGTTAAGATGGCAATAGCAACCGGCGGTACTTTAGCCAGGAAAATAATAATCGATAATAAACCCAAATTTATTATTGCTGTTGCCTGTGACCGGGATTTAGTGGAAGGTTTGCGGGAAGTTTTCCCAATACCTGTATATGGTGTTTTAAATATCAGACCAGAAGGACCATGTGTGAATACACAGGTTGCAACAAAAAAAATTCAACAAGCCTTAGATGCGTTGATCTTAAATGAACAAAAAGAAAGATAAAAAAAAATTCAAACGTAAGAACATCAAGCTCAGCAATGTAGAAATTGACAACGTAGATAACTTTACTGAAGATGAAGTACAGGAAGAGAAAAGAGCAGAAAAAAAATCAGTTAAAAAAGGGAAATTCAGTAGTAAAAGCTCTTTAAAATTGAAAAAAGGAAGAATTTTAGAAGTCAGATCCAACTATAAATGTCTGGTTAAAATTGATGATCAAGAAGTTATTTGCACTTTAGGCGGACGCTTTAAGCATGTCAATTTTGAAACTAAAAGTATAATTGCACCTGGAGATTATGTAAATGTAGATATCTCTAAAGAATTCAGGATAGAGGAGATAAGAGATCGTGAAAATACTCTTTCCAGGTTTTCTGATAAAGAATTTCAAATGGAGATAATCATAGCTTCGAATGTTGATCAGGTTATTATTACATCGTCATATAAAGAGCCTAAAATAAAGCTTAATTTGATTGATAGATACATCTGTTCAGCACTTATTTCAAACATTGATCCCGTGATCTGCATTAATAAGATTGATCTGGCAGATTCTCTGGAAACTGTGCACAATATAGGATCATTTTATCTGAAACTTGGTTTTAAAGTTATCTACACTTCGATCAAAACTGCATCAGGCATAAGAGAACTGAAAGCTATACTCAAGAACCACGATAGTGTTTTCTCCGGTCATTCCGGTGCCGGTAAATCTTCTCTTATCAACATGTTGCAACCAGAGCTGGATCTAAAAACAGCAGCGATTAGTAATTATCATAAAAAAGGTATTCACACAACAACCCGCAGCAGATTATTAAGCTGGAAATTTGGTGGATATTTGGTGGATACTCCGGGCATTAAGACATTCGGTTTACACCGTGATGATAAAGAGAGAATACCAAGTATATTTCCAGGGTTTTCAGCTTTTACGGAAGAGTGTAAGTTTCATAACTGCAGCCATACTCACGAACAAAACTGCGGAGTGAAAAGAGCTGTTGAAAATGGAGTTTATCCTGCAGCCAGGTATGATTCTTTCAAGCGAATATGGGAATCTTTATAACCCAATAAAATGTGGAACAAGTAAAATAGATTTTCTAAAAAAAAAGTTGCCTATAACTAACCGTATTACAAATTGTTTTACAGCATAGAGTAATCATTAAAGAGGAGATATTATGCAGAATTTTGGGATAATATTTAATCCGAACTATAAAACTAAAAAGACAATCTTTAATTTATTGGAAAAACTCCATAAAAGCAAAGATCTGCAATTTTTTAATTTTCCCGATCAGAAAGATATATATCCCGATTTTGTAAAAGCAGTCAAAAAAAACAAACTTGATTGTATTTTATCTTTTGGCGGCGACGGAACTTTTTTGAGAGCTAGTAAAACATCTCTGCAATATAATGTTCCACTTATGGGTATAAATCTTGGTAAACTAGGATTTTTATCGGAGAGTTCACTTTCCGAACTGGAAAAATCAATTGATGATCTCAAGAATAACAAATTTTCAGTTCAGAAAAGACTCCTGCTTAAAACAATTATCCGAAGAGATAATAAGATGATCTTCTCTGCTTCTGCTCTAAATGATGCAGTGATCTACAAAGGTAAGGAGCCAAGACTGATCGATATAAAATTTTATAACAACAAACGACTGGTTGTGGAAACTCGCTGCGACGGAATCATAATCTCCACACCGACGGGTTCAACTGCTTATTCTCTCTCGGCAGGAGGTCCTATTCTCTCACCTGTAATGGAAGCTCTTGTTGTAACTCCTCTTAATCCTCATGTTTTAAGTGTGCGGCCTATGGTTTTTGCGGCTGAAGACAAGTTTAGTTTCAGATTAAAAACTAACGGCAGCGAATGTGTTCTGCAACTGGACGGGAAAAATAATCTTGATCTAATGGATAATGATGAGATATTGATAACGGCTTCTAAGAAAAAGATAAGCTTTATCAAACTTTCCAATAAAACATTTTTCCAGATTTTACGAAAAAAGCTTCACATGGGAAAAAGATGATAACAAGTTTAAGCGTTGAAAATTTTATCATTGTTAAAAGTTTGAACTTGGAATTTGATAAAGGTCTGCAAGTGCTAACCGGAGAGACCGGAGCCGGGAAATCAATACTTGTAGGAGCTATCAGTGTGATCTTGGGCGGTGATGTTCATGCTGGAATGCTGCTTGATGATACACAACCGGCAAAACTCGAAGTTACCTTCAATATCGATAATAACAATAAACTGTTTATGAAACTTCTGGAAGATAATGAAGTAGATACTTCTGAAGATGAAATTTTCTTTACTAAGGAGATCGGTACTAACTTAAGAACGAAAAGCTTTATCAATGGCCGCCGTGTATCCAAAGAGATCCTTAAGGATTTTAAAGAAGTATTGATAGATTTTCATAGTCAGCGCGACCAGCAAAAATTATTTGATACAGATTTCCAACTGGAAGTACTTGATATCTTCGGAAAGCTGACAAATATAAAGGAGCAGTTTTCTTTCCAATACAAAACGCTTGAGAATAAAATAAAGAATTTAAAGAAGTTACAGAATGCGGAGCAAGAATTATCAGAAAAGATCAAGCTATATCAATACCAGATAGAAGAGATCGAAAAAATCGATCCTCAGATAGATGAAGATAATAAACTGCAGGCTGAAGTAAATATATTAACTAATGCAGAAGATATCCTTGAGATTTCGCAACAATTAGAACAAGAGATTTATGAAAAAGAAAACTCTGTTTATGATACGATAAGCTTATTTATAGCTCATCTGGGAAAATTTAAAAATGATAATGAGAATATCCGAGATGCAATTAATTATCTGCAGGATGCTTCTGAAAACCTTGATAGCTCAGTAAAAAGTATTCAGGAGGTTCAGAATATTATAGAGGTGGACACATCTCGTCTGGAATATGTACAGACTCGGATATCAATTTTAAATGAACTCAGTGTGAAATATAAGCGTGATATTCAAGGAATTTTAGAATATACAGAGCACATACAGCAGCAAGTTGCTTCCTATTCTTCTAAGAAAAAAGAGATCACGCAGCTCAATGCAGAAATAACTAATGATTTGCTTGAACTAAAACAACTGGGAAGTGATCTCTCCAATAAAAGAAAGGTAGCTGCCAAAAAATTTGAAACTGAGATCATATCTACTATCACTAAATTAGCTATTCCCGATGCCAAGATCAAATTCAAATTCCATACATTGGCAGAAATTGGTGCAGATGAACGATTAAGCAGAATGAATGAAACAGGAATGGAAAGAGTTGATATTTTTTTTACTGCCAATAAAGGCACTAAAATGCAGTCTTTTAGGATTGCAGCATCAGGCGGCGAGCTATCCAGATTTTTACTAGCCATTAAAAAGATTCTCTCAGATAGATTAGATAGTCGAACTATCATCTTTGACGAGATAGATTCCGGAATTGGCGGGAAAACATCTGAGCTTTTAGCAGAATTTATCTACGATATCGGCAAATATCATCAGGTTATGTGTATAAGTCATTTACCACAAATAGCATCTTATGCAGATAGACATTTCTCCATTGAAAAGATCACCGGAGCAAAAAATGCAGAAGTTAAAGTGAAAATACTGGACGAAAATGAACGTAGAGTAGAGATTGCCAGGATGTTATCAGGTTCAGAATCTGAATTAGCCTTACGGCATGCAGGAGAACTGTTGAATAAATAAGCTAGGAGCAGTAATGTTTAGATTAAGAAGAGATGTTAAAATTTTTATTATAGTGTTAACTATTTTGTTTTCGGTCTATCTGGGAATTAACAGATCAAATTTGGACAAAGTTTTTGTACACTCGGAGATCAAGCTTGATATCCGGCAAGCAGAAAATATTTATAATGATTCGCATAACAATAAAAAAATCCGTTTTGATTATGAAATCGATGATTTAGCCAAGATCAACTCCCTGATTGCTGAGATTAACACGATAGAAAGCAGCAATATCCTTTATTCTGAAATAAAAAACAAATACTCACTTGTTATTGTAGAGCTACCTGTTGAAATTTCCCGGGATATTTTAACCCGCTTTAGAATGCTGAACGGACTTGCAAATGAAAGTATAATCCGTAAAGGCGTTATTACAGAGAGTACAGACCTTAAAGAAAATCTTAATAATAATTTCATCACCAAAAAACGCATACAAAATTTGATCAATGAGAGTGTTTCTCCGGAAACAATTGAAAGGTTTAGAGAACAACTTGAGATCATCCAGGCGAAAATTGATAGTTTAGGCAGCAGAAATGATATTAGAAAACATAATGCAAGTAATGAACTCATCATGATCAAGGCAGTAAAAACATCGAGTGGAAATACAGCTTTACGCAGAAGTATGATAGTTTTTAGTATTACGACTTTAGTGAGTATCATTTTTCTAATTCTGGGATTGATAATTGCCTATTATATTTTTGTATTGATGTATAAATTAATGTTACTCTTAGGTATAAGAACTTCTAGGGGAGACAGCTCAAATTATAATTACAATAAAAAGAGTTATGGCAGAAGCAAGAAAGTAAAGAGAATATACAAAGACAGAAATAAAACAAACGAGAATACGGATGAAAAACAGTAATTTTTTTAGGAGGGATTATGGAAGTTTGGCTTGATCCTTGGATGGTGTGGATCTTTTTAGGAATAATTTGTATTATCATTGAAATCTTTACTCCGGGATTCCTGTTTTTAAGTTTTGGAATTGGTGCTATTTTAACTGGGATCACTGCTTTTCTTATTGATTCAATAGTTTTACAAGTAATTTTATTCGCTCTGATTACGTTATTTGTCTTTCTTCTCAGCAGAAAATTGAGTAATAAATTCATTTCAAAAGATTATATCGAAACTAATGTAAAAGGCCTGATCGGAAAAACAGGTAAAGTAACTCAGGATATCCAACCGGATGAGAAAGGCTATGTTAAAGTTGAGAGTGAAGAATGGGTAGCGGTCGCAAAAAAAAATGTTTTGATCAAAAAAGACTCACTGGTCATAGTGGAAGGTATTGACGGCAATAAGGTTATAGTTACAGTAAAAAAAGTTCCCAAATAATATTTTGTTCAGCTCAAAGGTTCAGAGCTGTGATAAGGAGGATTAATGAGTTTCATTGCAATAGTTTTCGCTGTTTTGATCATTATCTTGATCTCCAAAGGTATGGTTATTGTCAAACAAGCAGAGGTTATGATCATTGAAAGGTTGGGTAAATATAACAGGACATTGGAAAGCGGTCTGAACATTATCTGGCCGATAATTGACAAATCGCGTAATATAAACTGGCGGTATTCCAGAACTGACTTGAAAGGAAACAAATTTGTTCAGGTAAAATCTCAGAGCAGAATAGATCTGCGTGAAACCGTGTATGATTTTCCACGTCAGAATGTGATTACAAGTGATAACGTTTCAATAGAGATCGATGCTCTTTTATATTTCCAGGTTACCGATGCTAAAAAGGCTACATACGAGATCAATAACCTTCCTAATGCGATAGAAAAGCTTACCCAAACAACACTTAGAAATGTTATTGGAGAATTAGAGCTGGATAAAACACTTACCTCACGAGACACTATCAATACTAAACTGCGGATCATCTTGGATGAGGCGACTGATAAGTGGGGTGTGAAAGTAAATCGAGTTGAGTTACAGGATATCAATCCTCCACAAGAAATTAAAATGGCGATGGAAAAGCAGATGCGAGCCGAACGTGACAGACGTGCTAAGATCTTGGAAGCAGAAGGCACAAAACGCTCACAAATTCTAGTGGCAGAAGGCGACAAAGAAGCTCAGATAGCCCGAGCAGAGGGAGAGGCAAAAGCAAAATATTTGGTTGCAGAAGCAGAAGGTCGAGCCATACTGAAAGTAGCAGAAGCTGTGAAAAAAACCGGTACCGATCCTGCTCAATACCTGCTTGCTGTTAAATATATAAAGGCGTTCAATGAAATTGTACAGAATGGCGATAAAACTGTTGTAGTTCCCTACGAAGCAGCAGCAATGCTGGGTTCTGTAAAATCCATGGAAAAAATATTTAAAAGCTAAATTCAAGCTACTTGCTTTTTGAGGGATTGATTTTTTCAATCCCTTTTTTATTTTTCAAAAGTTTTCTGATTTTTTTCAAGAAAATTCACTTGACACCATCCTAAAACGTTAATAATCCTTTTGTATATTATGATTTATAATAAGATTTGCTTATTTTCCACTAAATCAGAAATCACTATATCCAAATTCGAAACCATCTGCGAAAATATTGTTATTCAACTTAGGGAGGATCATCTTTCCTCGCCCGTCAAACAAATTGAAAATATATAAACAAAAGACCAAAAGGAGTAATTATGCCAGAAGGAGTAATTTTTAACAGACGTGCTTCAGGATTAGTTCGAGAGCTTTCCTGGTTAGATGTATTTATTTTTGTTGTCGCCGGTCCAGCAGCATCAGGAGTTATGTTTTACTCTGTATCTACAGCTGCCGATTTTCCGGGTGCAAATTTGCCCTTGGCTTTTTTATTTGGATTAATAATATTCCTACCGATTACTTTGTTGGTCGCTATTAACTCTGCCACAATGCCTCGTTCCGGAGGTTTATACATCGGAGTTAGCAGAGTTTTAGGTCCGACTATGGGCTATATCAGTGCCTGGCTATTATTTATCGGTTATGGCATTTCCAGCGGTGTTTTGGGGTATCTGGTCGTTGGTTTAATAGGATCGGCATTTTCCACAGCTGCACTCAGCAGCGGAATCGGGTGGTTAGCAAATTTAGGATCTGTCATGCAGACTACGACCTGGCAAACGATCGGCGGAATGATCTGGGTTGTATTGTTCTGGTATATTGCCTACACAGGAATCCGCAAAGTAAAAAACATCATGCGGATCGCTTTCTTTATTCCGCTTATAGGAACGCTCATTTCCATTATCTGGTTCTTTTCATCAGGCGGAATGGAAAATGTAGCAGTAATGTTCAATAATACTTGGGGAGCAGGAGTTTTTCAAAATATCATAGCTAAAGCAGAAACTCTGGGCTGGCAGCAGCAGGCTTTTTCCTTTGGTAAAACGATCGGAGCTCTTATTGTAGTGATATGGGCTTATCAAAGTATTACGATCATAAATTATGCCGGTGGTGAGATCAAAACACCCAAAACCAGCATGGTGCGGGGATTCATGATAGGAACAGTTTTTGTTGGACTTTTCTATATGATCATCGTTTGGGCAGTTTATAGCGCGTTTGGTAAATTTATCGGCTGCTACGATTTTCTCTACGATAATCACCCTGATACGCTAAAAGCGATCATGGGAAGTTTGGTGCAGCCCTCAATTCCTTTCTATTTTATGGCAATTGCCAAAAACGTCTGGTTTGGTTTGATCGTTGCCATCTCGATCGCACTTTGGTTTGCCAATTCGATTTTACCGGGATTTCTGGCAAATTCACGCCTGGCTTTTGCCTTGGCGATGGATAAATCTTTTCCTAAAGCACTTTCCAATGTAAATCGCCGTACTGGCTCACCTACTAATGCTGTTCATTTGAATGCGTTTTTCTGCATTCTGGGAGTACTCATCATGACGCTTTCCGTGAAAATCATTTTATCAATACTATTATTTACATCCTTCTTTATTTTCTGGACTTTCGGATTGAGCGCTATGCTGCTGCCTTATCATAAACCGGAAATTTACGACAGATCTCCTGTGAAATGGGAAATTTTTGGTATTCCCGTAATGACGATTTTAGGCGGTTTCACTTTTGTAGCAGGCTGGTTTTTCCTTTATCTTTCCATGGAAAACTTCAACATTCCGGTAATGTTAACTCTGATCGGAGTTATGTTGGCTGGATTGATCATTTATCTCATCCAGCAAAACAAAAACAAAAAAGAAGGAATCGATACCAGCAAAATATATTCTCAGATTCCTCCCGAATAGAAAACAGTTAATGAATTCTGCAGGAAGTGCGTTTTTTAGTAAAAGCCTAAAATTGTTCTCATTGCGAGTTTCGAATTAATTACTTTAATTATCAATTGATTAGGGCTATAGAATGTTCCAGCAGAATTCATGTATAAATTTTCTGTAAAGGCAAAATCAATATTCTGAAGAAATCTTTAATGGAGTTAACTTGAAAAAACTTTTCTTTTCTGTCGATGTGCACGGAGCCAACAGTGTTTGGCGAAAATGGCTCAAAGTTCCAGATATGTATGATGTGGATGCTCTCCTTTTATGTGGTGATCTAACCGGAAAATCGCTAGTGCCGATCATCAAAAACAAAAAAGGGTTTAACCGAGCATTTTATTTTGGTAAGAATTGGATGTTGAAAACAGATAAAGAAACCAACGAGATGGAAAAGCGGATTCAGGATTCCGGAGCCTATACTTTGCGTTGTGATGAAGATCGCGTAAATGAGCTGCAAAATGATCCGGCACAAGTAGAAAAACTGATGCTGAAAATGATAAAAGATAGAATGGCACAGTGGATAGAGCTTATATTGGAAAAGATCGATATCAGCAAAGTAGACGTGATCGTGATGCCGGGTAACGATGATGACTGGGAGGTGGATGATGTGATCCAATCTTACACCGATAAAGGTATTATCTGGTGTTTAGATGAAGTAGTAAATGTGCTGGGGATTCCTATGATCAGTTTGGCTTATGTGAATCCCACTCCCTGGGATACACCGCGCGAAGAAAAAGAAAAAGCACTGGCCAAACGCATCAAAAAACTGGTGAAAAAACTTGATGATCCCTCTAAATCAATTTTCAATTTCCATCCACCGCCGTTCAATACGATGCTCGATCTGGCACCAGAACTGGATGCTAACAAAAAACCGGTAACAGTTGCTGGTCAGGTAAATTTTGTGCATGTAGGAAGCAAATCGGTTTATAAAGCGTTAAAAAAACATCAACCCTTGATCGGCCTGCACGGACATATTCACGAATCTTTCGGTCATGATAAAGTGGGAAACACACCGGTTGTAAATCCCGGTTCAGAATACGGCGAAGGGATTCTGCGTGGTTATGTGATAGAAATCAATAATAAAACAATAAGAAATTATTGGAAAGTGGAGGGTTAATGAATATTCCCTTTATTGCCAAAAATGCAAAGTTAACAGCAGATATCTTGAAAAAACAGGAAGAAAAATTCTTGGATATTTTTGCTGAATTGATGGAAAAAGCTGAGGAGTTCAATGTAACAATTCGCGTAATCGGTTCAATTGCATTCCGCCTCAAAGCACCGGAATACAAGCACATTCAATACAAAAATCAGCGTTATCTGGCAGACCTAGATTTAGTTACCTACAGCAAACACATTACTCGAGTTCAAGATACGTTCTTCAGTTTAGGCTGGACGGAAAAGCAAAATGTTTTGCGTCTGTTCGGCGATAAAAGACGTATTTTCTACCATCCGGATCAGGAGATTCATGCCGATATATTTATCGATAAACTGCGCTTTTGCCATCCTATAGATTTACGCAAACGGTTGGAACTGGATTATCCTACCATAAGCTTGATCGATCTCTTATTAGCAAAATTACAGATCGTGAAGATCAACAAAAAAGATTTGGTGGATATTATGCTTCTAATGCGTAAATATCCCATAGCACACAACCCCCAAAAAGATACTGTTGATATCGAATATCTGGCAAAAATCTGTTCTAAAAACTGGGGTTGGTGGAAAACCGTAACGACAAATTTGGACAAAGTTCTGCAATTTTCCGGTAGTTACTTGAACCAATCCGATGCCAAAATTGTGCGTGAAAAAATAAACACAATGATCGATACAATCCACAACAAACGAAAAACTATTTCCTGGAATGTGCGAAATATGATCGGTGAAAAAATGAAATGGTACAACGAAGTGGAAGAGGTGCAGAGAGATTAATAGATATCCCAAAAGTAGAATTTGAGCGGATGACACAGGAAATTTTTGTATAATATAAGTGCTATATTTGCTTCAAATAAAAGTAATTATATAAATATATTACATAATCCATAGACAAAAAAAGTGTAACTTTGAAAATTGAATAATAAAGGAAAAGGAGTAAATCATGTCAGAAATATTTGCGATTTATGGAAGAGAGATATTAGATTCCAGAGGTAATCCAACGGTTGAAGTAGATGTTTATCTTGATAGCGGCATTGTCGGAAGAGCAGCTGTTCCCAGCGGAGCATCGACTGGTGAACATGAAGCAGTTGAGTTGAGAGACGGTGATAAAAGCCGATACATGGGAAAAGGAGTTCTCAAAGCTGTAGAAAATATCAACCAAATTATCGCACCAGCAATAATCGGGAAAGAGGTTTCATTTCAATCCGAAATAGATAGAACAATGATCAAACTGGATGGAACATCCAATAAGCAAAAATTAGGAGCTAATGCCATTCTCGGTGTTTCTTTAGCCTGCGCCAGAGCTGCGGCCGAAGAGCAGGGAATGCCTTTATATCGTTATATAGGCGGTTCAAATGCCAAATTACTTCCGGTTCCGATGTCAAACATCATTAATGGCGGACAGCACGCAGATAATACAGTAGATCTACAGGAATTTATGATAATGCCTTTGGGAGCTAAAACCTTTCGTGAAGCACTGCAAATGAATGCGGAAGTTTTTCACACCTTGAAAGAATATCTAAAAAAGCAGGGATATGCTACAGGCGTTGGAGATGAAGGTGGATTTGCACCAGATCTGAAATCAAATGAAGAGGCACTGCAGATAATTGTGAAAGCAATAGAACTTGCGGATTATCGCCCCGGTGTAGATATCTATATTGCTCTTGATCCTGCGGCCAGTGAGTTTTATAAGAACGGAAAATATCATCTTACAGCAGAAAAAACTGCTCTCTCTTCCGAAGAAATGGTGGAGTATTATGCTAAACTGGTTGCTAAGTATCCGATCGTCTCTATTGAAGACGGCTTAGCAGAGAATGACTGGAAAGGTTTTAAACTGATGAAAAAGAAATTAGGTGATAAGATCCAGTTAGTTGGTGATGATCTTTTCGTTACCAATGTGGACAGACTGCAAAAAGGTATTGATGAGAAAGCTGCCAATTCGATCTTGATCAAGTTGAATCAGATTGGAACTCTTACCGAAACGCTCGATACAATAGAGCTTGCTAAAACAAATAATTTCACAACTGTGATCTCACACAGAAGCGGAGAAACTTCCGATACAGTTATTGCCGATCTGGCAGTTGCGGTTAATGCTGGACAAATAAAAACCGGTTCCATCTGTCGAAGTGAAAGAATCGCAAAATATAATCAGCTACTCCGAATTGAAGAAGAACTGGGAGATTCAGCAAGATTTATCGGCAAGGATGTATTTTATAATTTGAAATAATTCCTAAATTCAAATAAAATATTACTTTATTTGTTAGAATAAAACTTACTCCTGATCATAGCGGGTTAATGAAGGAGTCGCAAATGAAAATCATGTTATATTTATCACTTTTACTAATGGTGATAGCCGGATGTTCAACTGAGGGAGATATCAGGTTTATCAATCGGACAAACCATGATCTGTTCTTTAATATTAAAGGTAATGACTATGTTTTGGCAGGCTCAGAAACAGAAGATACAGAAATGACAATCAGCGTTTATACAGGTAAAGAAGTACTATTTATTGATGAGGGACCTCGCGAAGTTGATCTGCATCTGGAAGGCGAAACTTTCATGATGCAATATGCGATCAACGGAACTCCAATTGGAGAATATTATACTGACACCACCCTGAATGTTCAACCGGGAAAAACAATGAAAATATATTGTGATCCTACTCATGCCGGAGTTAAACTGATCAATAATTCAATCGAAAGTGTAGTTGGATTTTCTTATTATACTGATGATTTAGATTCACTGATAACTATGATCGATACTCCTTTGCAATTGGGAGACTCTACCTGGAGCAGATTAAAAGCTTCTTCTGAAATTGACTCTATCAGTTATTCCTTTTTGATAGAGTTTGAAAATGGTTTTATAGACAGCAGCTATATTAATATTCATGATCTTACTCTTGATGAGCAATTCAGAATAGTAGCAGAATAAAACTGAAAAATCCTGCCTTAATCTTTTACAACATCTGGAAACCAATTTCTGGTTTTGAGACACACTTTTACCAATAATAACATCACTGGAACTTCTATCAGAACTCCCACAACAGTAGCTAAAGATGCACCAGATGATAAACCGAACAACATAGTAGATGTGGCAATGGCAACTTCAAAATGGTTTGAGGCTCCGATCATAGCTGCAGGAGCAGCATTGTCGTAGGAAAGCTTCAAAAATTTTGCTGCGACAAATCCAATAATGAAGATCAGAATAGTTTGAAGAAACAACGGAATTGCAATCCACAGAATTGTAAGTGGCTGCATGAGTATTATTTCACCTTTAAAAGAAAAAAGTAAGACCAAGGTTATCAGCAAGGCTACTATTGATATAGTTCCAAGATTAGGTAAAAACTTTTTCTCGAAATACTCTAATCCTTTTTTGGAAATGATCCACCTCCGTGAAAAATAACCGGCAATCAAAGGTAATGCTACATAAATAAGCACAGACATTATGATAGTTTGCCATGGAATTGGCATATTGTTTTCACCCAGTAGGAAACCACCCAGCGGAGCATATAGAAGAAGCATTATTAATGAATTTATGGCAATCATAACCAGTGTGTGCCCCATATTTCCTTGAGAGAGCCAGCTCCAAACCAATACCATTGCTGTGCAGGGAGCAATTCCTAAGAGGATAGCTCCGGAAATGTAACTGCGGTAAAGTTCCACTTCCTGACCGGTTTTTACGACTTCCGAACCGCTGATAAGTCCTAATTTGAAAAAAAGTGTGAGGAAAAAAGTAGAAATAAAGAACATAGAGAACGGCTTGATCAACCAGTTTATGACAATTGTAAGAATTACCGGTTTCGGAGTTTTACCGGCTTTGATTACTTCCGAGAAATCTATTTTTACCATAATTGGATACATCATGAAGAACAGACAGACAGCGATCGGTATGGATATCTGATAGAAAGAAAAACTGTCTAAGGTCACAGCAATTTGAGGAGCTGTTTTTCCTAAGATAATTCCAAGTCCTATACAAAGCAGAACCCAAACTGTAAGGTATCTTTCAAAAATATTCATTTCTTTTGCTCTTACTTTCTTATCCATAACATCACATACCTGACTCATTTTTTCTCCTTTACGGTTAAAACTAATTTCTCGATCATTTGTCTGATCTCATTTCTGATACGTCTAAATGTTTCCAGAGGTTTTCCCTGAGGATCTTCAAAGCTAATATGTAATCTGTTGACCACTCTACCTGAAAAGATCGGACAACTTTCTCTGGCAGCATCACACACAGTGATCACATAATCAAATTCGTAGTTAAGAAATTCCGTAACAGATTTTGGATGCTGCTTTGTAAGATCAATACCAAACTCTTTCATTACCTTTACTGCAGAAGGATCAACTTCACACGCCGGTTTTGTGCCGGCAGAAAATACCTCAAATCCCGGATAATCTTTCAAAAACCCTTCCGCCATCTGACTTCGACAAGAATTTCCGGTACATAAAAATAATACTTTTTTCATTTCTTTTCCTTTATCGAACTATAATTTTATTACTCTTCTTTTCCAGTTTGAATTTACCTAGATAAATAATGAGGAATTCAATTTCATTACTATCTGCCAGCAATTTTTTCTGAAGATAAACTTCTATTTCCTCAGCATTCATATGAAAATAATCACTCGATTTCTGCGCTCTGAACATCTTTTCAGGTGAAACCATCCGACCGGATGGAATTTTAACAGCATTTCATCACCCTTTTACTTGAAAATAATTACCTATAGATAACACTGACCCATGGTCTATAATGTATTCGAGGAATTTTTTATTATTGATTTCTAAGTGCATTAGTTTCTTGTCCTTATTTTTGGATTAACTCTTTGATCTTTTCGCAAGAGAGTACTTTACCTGTAGAAACAACTTTTTCATCGATCACCAGTGCAGGTGTCATCATCACTCCGTAGTCCATTATCAAGTTTAAGTCAGTAACTTTTTGTACTTCCGCCTTCAATCCCTCAGTTGCCTTAATGGCATTTTCTTCCAACTTTTTGCACTTGGCACAACCTGTTCCCAAAATTTTTATGATCATGATAATCTCCTCTCAATTTTATGCATTCCAAATTAAATAGATACCGCCAAATATCACCAGAATCCCACAAATTTTCTTCAAGATGACAGCTCCTTTCGATCTTTCACTCCAATTTAGATATTTCTGAACAACTTCTGTAAACGTTCCTGCCAGCACAATTATAGAACAATGTCCTAAGCCGTAGAGCATGATCAATAAAGTTGCTAATATGAACTGTGTAGGTGCTAATTTGAAAGCAACCGTCAGAACTGGCGTCATATAAGCAAATGTGCAGGGACCGAGTGCAATACCAAAAAATAAACCCAGTATAAAGGCTGCCAGCAATCCTCTTTTCTTGAAGTCTGGCTGACCTGTATTCCCCGTGAACGGTATGTGAATCACATCCAGTAAATGCAATCCTATCAGGAAGAAGATAACGGCAACGATGTAATTACCAGGCGTTCCCAAATCGCCTAGTATTCGTCCAAGAGTTGCTGTGACAACTCCTACCATTGCTATCGTGATGAGAATTCCTACAGAAAATAAAAGTGAAACTGTGAAAGCACGTTTAGTGGAAATTGTACCCTGATCATTCACAAAGCCTATGATGAGAGGTATACTGGCGAGATGGCAGGGACTTAGCAGAATGCTCATAACTCCCCACACAAAGGAAGCACTCAGCGAAACAAGCAGCGATCCTTCGATTGCTTTTGTTGCCCAGATAAAAATCGATTCTATCATAGTTGTGCTCCGGTTTCTTTTAACTTTTTAATAATATCTTCTTTAGCTAGGAAGCCTTCATGCCGCCAGTATTGCTTGCCATCTTGATCCAAGAAGATTTGAGTGGGTATTACGCGTACTTGATATTTATTCGCTAAATCTCGATAATCGGCAATCTGAAGAAGGATTACATTGGCTTTCCCTTTCAATTCCTTTTCCAATTCATCAAAAATAGGCATCATCATCTGGCAGGGAATGCAGGTATCCGAACCTAGATCGAGCACTGTAGGAAGCCCGTTTTGAAGTGCTTTAGTCAGCGGGTTTTCTGGTTTGGCTGCGCGCTGTTTTGTTATCCACTCTTCATTTAAAATGACAACCGCTTCTTTCCTGATTTCGTTGAGATAATCATTGGTTAATTCAGCCTGTTTCTGCTGCACCAGATAGCTATGAATATCATGTTTTACTTGTTCAAAACCAGAATCCTGCATCTGATCAATATTTTTCTGGTAAAACTGTTTCAGCTCAGTTTCGGCAATATCGATGTCTCCACCCAGCTCAGCAATCAACTGTTGAATTCCGGAATCCTGTTGGGTTTGATCTCTGTTACCGGCCGGGATGAATCCTTGCTCGGTTGCTTTTTGTACCAGAAGCTCTTTGATGATAAGCTGCTCCAGATATAGGTCTTTGTCATTTATGAACTCGTCACGATATTGTGGAGAGAGTTTTTTGTATTGAGATTCCAGTTCCTGTTCTGTAATTTTTTCGCCCTCCACTATTGCCAGCACAAGACCTGTTGCTTTTTCCTGCTTGGATTGAATTGTTCGTTTTGTTTCTTTCGGAAGGTCCAGTTTGATGTAGTCCGGTTTTTTTTGAAAAGATTCAGATTGTTCTTTCGTATTTGTTTCTAGTTCGCTTTTTTCTTCCTTTTCAGATGATGGACGGTCTTTTGTTCTTTCCGAAGGAACGTTAATCTTTTCTGCATTAGCACTTTCCGCTGCTTCCTTTTCACTTTCTGCAGGATGATTCTTGAGTATTATGACAACAGTCACAACGATTATCAAGGCAACTACGATCAATATTTTTGATAGATTATTCACTTAAAAACTCCTATATCAATTATAGTGATCAGCTGATGTTGAATTTGTGTTAATTTTCATTCTCACAACACCGCCATAATTTATTTCCTATTATATCTATCGGTAGAACATTCCAAATATAACGCCACTGAAGGTAGCCATCACTATTACTAATGTAACAAATACAACAGTTTTCTTGGTTCCCATCACACTGCGGATAACCAGCATATTTGGTAGCGAGAGTGCCGGTCCGGCCAGTAACAGTGCCAAAGCTGGCCCATTGCCCATACCGTTACCAAGGAGACCCTGCAAAATTGGAACTTCCGTAAGTGTAGCAAAATACATGAAAGCTCCAGCGAGGGAAGCAAAGAAATTTGCTAAAAGTGAATTGCCACCTACAAGAGTTTGCACCAAACTAGAAGGGATCAAGCCTTCCTGCTCGGGACGTCCCAATAGCGAGCCTGCTACCAATACTCCTATGAAGAGTAGCGGCAGGATCTGTTTAGCAAAACCCCAGGTTGCGGCAAACCAGTCGCCTAGTTCACCTTCATCCACACTTGTAAAATAAGAAAGGCCAATAATTCCAGTTACAAAAGTGATCATCGGATTACCTTTGAAGATTATATGAACTGCGATGGTAGATACGGAGGTTGCTAATATCTTCCAAATCTTCATTTTAAAAATTTGATTAAGTGCAATTCCAAACAGAATCGCCAGAATTGTAGTAATAATCCATTTAGCATTGTAGATATCAGCCCAAATCCCTGAGTCGATTTTTGGTGCTCCCCAGTTGGCAAATATCAGTATGAGAACCATAATGCCGAAATGAATGACTTCCTGCCAGAGTGGATGCGACACTTCCGGTTCGGGTTGTGCTATTTGCTGCTCAAGCTTCTTCTGTTCTTCTTTGCGGAAGATAAAAGCCATGATGAGACCAATGATGATGCTGAAAACGATGGCTCCCACGGCTCGGGCAATTCCGATCTCTACCCCCAACACTCGTGCAGTTAGAATTATCGCCAAGATATTGATCGCTGGTCCTGAATAAAGAAATGTGGTGGCAGGACCCAGACCTGCACCTCGCTTGTAAATGCCGCTAAATAAAGGTAAAATGGTACAGGAACAAACAGCTAAAATTGCTCCAGACACAGATGCAACAGCATAAGCCGTAACTTTTTTTGCCCTTGCTCCCAGATATCTTATCACTGAAGCATGGCTGATGAACACGCTGATCGCTCCAGCGATGAAGAGTGCAGGCAACAAGCAGAAAATAACATGTAATCTGGCATATTCCTGCAACATGTATAGTGATTCCATTATAGCATTTTGAAATCTTGCTGCACTTATGGGAAGATTATATGCTGTTAAAAAGACGACGATCATTAAAAGCAGGATCTTCCATTCATATCGCCATGACACTATTTATCTCCTTATCTACCTATTTTGATTACTTTTTATCACATTTGCCAGACAGTTGAACATAGAAAGAACGCAGGGAGTTTGCAATTTGTAATAAACACAATTTCCCTGTTTATCATCTTTGATGATTCCAGCATTTTTAAGAACTGTGAGGTGTTTGGAAACAGTGGAAATATCTGCACCGATCATCTCTGTCAGTTCTTTCACACAATAGTCCTTTTCATCCAGTTTATTTACAATGAATAACCTTGTTGCATGAGCCAAAGCTTTATTTATATGTGCTAATTCTTCATATTTCCTCTTATCTGCAAAATTCATATTCACCCCTGCTGCATAATATTAAAATCGTTGCCTATTTGGTCAAACCGCCAAATAGTGTCAAGAAAAATTCCCGGATGAAAAGTAAATTTTTGTTTAGTTAAAGTTCGATTTTGCCTTATTTTCTCAATTGCTGCCTTCTGCAGATAAAAACTGAGGTTATTTTAATATGATCATTTTCCTGCTGTTGGAATAAGTATTTTCACCATTCATCTCAGCTGTGAGATTATAGAAATAAATTCCGCTTGGCATTATTTTACCGTTCTTATCTGCTCCGTTCCAAGCTACCTGATGTTCCCCAGTAAGTCTAAAGTCGTTCACCAATGTTGTTACTTCCTGTCCTTTAATGTTATATACTTTTATGTTTACATTAGCATTTTTCTGCAGCACAAAGCTGATCGTAGTACTCGGATTGAACGGGTTGGGATAGTTCTGATCCAGCTTAACATTGAAGGGTTTAATGGTGTCGTTTACAGAGCTAGGATCTAAAGTTACCTGCCCTGCTTGCAATATTTTATTATTCTGCCAACTTTGAATTATTGCAACAGCATGCAGATCTTCCAAATTCCAATCCGGCAGCATTTCTAAATTCAGTTCGGCAGTATAAATTTCAGATTCCCCAATATCATTGATCAAAACCTCTGTCTCGTCTGAGATAGCAACTACTAAATAGTACCAGGGATTTTCCAAATTATATTCTATCCAGTTAGTTATTAAAAAAAATATCTTATTATCAAATAGTGTAAGATTTTCAGTAACATTAACCGTGGCTGCTATATTAAAACTATCGTCCTGGATCTGATCAAATTCCAGATCAATTGTAAAGGGACTGTTGGCAGTTAAATGATCATTATAAGCTTCTTGAAAGGTTGTAAAACTGCAATCCCATCCAACAATTTCGGTAGTTCCCCCAAAAAAGGTAGTAGGGAATTCTGATGCTTGATAAAAGTTAAATCTCTCTCCAGCACCGGGAGATGGTTCAAGATCGTATAAACTCCAACTGACTGGGATCAAATAATCAGCAGATTCATTTAACATGTACAATGCACTCCGTGCAAGTCCGTCAACACCTCAGCATTCTGGGTCTATACTAAATACCTCGCCGACAACGTAATTCTGACTGGCAATCAGTGTAAGACCAAAGGTAAGCATTGCAATAATTAATAAAATTCTCATTAATTCTCCATTTTATTTACTTGATATAATAACTGATAAAGCAGAGTTTCCTAATATTTTCTTATAAATCATCCTCAAGGTTGAAAATTTGAGAAATCACAACAGAGGTAAATTAATTAAAAATTTTCTGCATAAATTTTTCAGTCAGAAAATAAACCTTGCTAATACAACTACCTCATAAATTTTGGTTTACGTAATTCTCAGAAACAATTTACTTTCTGGTCGTTGCAAAAAAAATTGATAGGAAATACATGAATAATTTAGAAAATTTTAAAAAATTAGGATTATCAGAGAAGTCGCTTTTAGCCATTAGCAAAAAAGGATTTGAAAAACCCACCCAAATCCAAGAATTAACAATTCCCTTACTTCTTCAAAACACAAAAGATATTATAGGACAAGCTCAGACAGGAACAGGGAAAACCGCTGCTTTTGGTCTTCCAATCCTGGATCAGATAACAGAAAATACCGGAAATGTTCAAGCTTTGATCTTAGCCCCAACCAGAGAACTTGCTGTACAAGTTGCAGAAGAGATGAACTCATTTCGCGGAGGTAGAAAGATAGGAGTATTAACTGTATATGGAGGGCAATCCTACGATCAGCAATTCCGCCGGTTAAAAAAAGGTGTAGAAGTAGTTGTAGGAACTCCCGGACGTCTGATAGATCATTTAAAACGCGGCACCTTGAAACTTGATCAGCTTAAGTTCGTAATTTTAGATGAAGCTGATGAAATGCTTAATATGGGTTTTATCGATGATATAGAACTTATCCTTTCGAAGACACCGCAGGAAAAGAGAGTATTATTATTCTCAGCTACAATGCCGCAAAGGATAGTTCAGCTTGCCCAAAAATATATGAGTGAATACGAAATTATAAAAGTTCCCTCCAAGCAGTTGACCGTAAATTTAACCGATCAGATCTATTTTGAGGTACGGGCTTCTGATAAGTTTGAAGCTCTTTGCCGGATAATAGATGTCGAAAAGGAGTTTTATGCCTTGGTTTTCTGCCGTACAAAACTTAAAACAGATCAACTTTCCAATGCTTTAATTGATCGCGGTTATGATGCCGCATCGCTTCATGGTGATATTTCTCAAGCACAACGGGAACGTATTTTGAGTCAGTTTAAAAAACAACGTGTTACGATATTAGTTGCGACAGATGTTGCTGCTCGCGGCATAGATATAAGCGATCTCACGCATGTTTTAAACTATTCCTTACCGCAGGATCCAGAAAGCTACGTACACCGAATTGGCCGTACAGGTAGAGCCGGAAAGCAGGGAACAGCGATCACGTTTGTAACTCCTTCCGAATATCGGAAATTGATGCAGATCCAAAGAGTTTCTAAATCTGAGATCAGGAAAGAATCACTTCCTAAAGTCAAGCATCTGATCAAACTGAAACGTGAAAGGATCGTAAGCGAAGTGAATGAGATCATCGAAGCGGGTAATTATCATGATCACCTAAATATTGCGAATGAACTTTTAGCTCACTATCCGTCCGATCAGGTTATATCAGCCTTGATCACACATGCCTATAAAGATGAATTCTCATCTGAAAAATATACAGAGATCCATGAACCGGGAACAAAGCATGTACCAAAGAGCAGCAGAAAGTCAGAAAGCTCACCTGATATGGAGGGTATTACGCGATTGTTCATCGCTTTAGGGCGTAAAGATAAAATGAATCCGCATAAATTAATCGCGTTGATCCAGAAAGAAGCGATGCTGGATGCGCATCTAATTGGTGATGTAGAAGTTTATGATAACTTCTCTTTTGCTAACGTACCTTTTGAAGAAGCTGAACATCTTATCGAAACTTTTCGTCAGAAAGGTAGAGATAAAAAACCTTTGATTGTGAAAGCAAAAGGCAAAACAAAATCAACTAAAAAACCAAGTTCCAGGAGCAGAAGAAAAAGATAGTCGATATTATAACGGATTAAAATGGCTCGAATCTATTTTTTTGCCAGTAAGTTAATTCTGCCTGCTTTGAAATTTCTAGAAGATTATCATAATGTTCTTGTTCCCAATCAGCCAGAGTGAGAAAGAATTTTTTTAATACTTCATCGTCAGTTTTTGCAGCTGATTTTTTATAAAATTCGAAAGCTTCTTTTTCTAGAAGAGTGGCAACAGAAATAGCCGAAAACAATATCTGATTTGCGCCGATCCTTTCCATAAACTGCTGAGAGAAAATTTGATTCTCTGCATCAGCTGTATTTATCTTCTGCAGTTTTTCTTCGTTATTTATGGAGTGATAATACTCGAGCAGGTAATTGTAATGATTCTGTTCTTCCTCAACCATATTTTGGAAAAAACTGATTATTTGTGGATCTTTAGCACTACTAAGCGCATTTTTATAAACATTAACACTGTCAACCTCACCGCGCATAGCATTTTTCAAGGCTGTTATTTTTTCATCTTTTTTCATCTTTCCCCCTGTTAAATTGATAGCAATAAGTTAGAAATTCCGGGTTGTTCTCAGTAAATTTATTTAGCAAAAAAGGGAAAGCCGGAGCCTTCCCTTTTCGATCATGAATTATTTATTTAAGCAATATCATCTTGCGGGTAGAACTATAATTTTTTGTATCCATTTTATAGAAGTAAATTCCACTCGATACTGCTTTATTACTGTTGTCACTACCGTTCCAGGTTACGTAATGTACTCCCTCCAGCTTGCTCTCGGAAACAAGTGTTTTTACAAGCTGTCCACGCGTGTTGTAAATTTTTAAATTAACAAAACCTGGCTCTTTAACACTGTAACTGATGTAGGTTTCTGGATTGAATGGATTGGGATAATTGTTACCTAATTTGCTGGTAAAAACAGGTACGCTCTCCGACTCAATTCCGGAGGTAGGATCAAAAGCATTTCCTGTTCTTGCCGGATTGCGTTTAAAATTAGCCCAATGTAAATAACCGCTCGGATCTTTGTAATCCACAAGATAATATGCTGATTGGTTCGGGATGAGAATTTCTATATCATTGTCATTATCTGCATATCCTATTGCTGGAGCAACCTTAAGAGAAGAATGAAAATAAATCGGGAACATGAATGTTTCATTACCCGTTA
Source organism: Candidatus Cloacimonadota bacterium (assembly GCA_021734835.1). Taxonomy (GTDB): domain Bacteria; phylum Cloacimonadota; class Cloacimonadia; order Cloacimonadales; family TCS61; genus Tenebribacter. Next base: position 182,583 of record JAIPIH010000001.1, read on the forward strand.
GATCAATCGAGTGAAGATATCCTTCATCATCACCAAAAATGACATCAAGAGTTCCGTTGTTGTCTATATCAGCAATGACGGGTGTGGAGACGACTGTATTCCCAACAGAAGTTGGAAAGTTGGGAAGTTCATTTCCTGCACTATCCAAAATATGCACATTGCCATTATAATCTACAAAGCAGATATCATTTGATCCATTGTTATCAAAATCTGCAGTGGTAATTGCAGTACGAATCTGATTACCATTCTCCAAATTCCAGCTTAAACTTCCATCATGATTGATCACAGAAACTATTCCCGGCGTTGTTGAGATGATAACTTCAGGATCATTATCCGAATCTACATTTACGATCATGGGACCTTGAGTTGAACCGAAACCAAGAGAATACGGCCATCCGGCAAGATTGGTGCCTGTATTGGATGATATCGCCGATAAAGAACCTGAAATTGTGCAAACAATGACTTCTAGATTACCGTCTGAATTTAGATCTCCGACTGCAGGCGACGATAACACCGGACTATCAAGACTTGCCGGAAAATTAGTGAATGACGTACCGTCAGAATTGATAATATGAACAGCTCCAGCAGGGAATGTGCAGATTATTACTTCATTGGTGCCATTGCCGTCAACATCGGCTATCATCGGATTGCTCTTGATAATTCCACCAGCAGAATAATCAAAAATAGTATTCCCTGCCAGATCATAAGCAATTACGTGCCCCGCATCATTGCCGATTACAATATCTTCAATCTCGTCGCCATCAATAAGTCCGGCTGCAACTGCTACACCAATTGTAGAGCCTGTATCAAGGGGGAAAGGAGCAACAGCAGAACCATCAGAATGCATCACATTGATCATTCCATTCTGATCACCGAAAAGTATTTCATTAGTTCCATCATCATCAAGATCAATAATTACTCCCGCTGAAGTTGTTACGCCGCCAAGTGAATAAGGCCATCCTGCCTGAGCTAAAGTCAATTCGATGATCACTTCTTGCTCAACCGTGTAAGACCAGGCAGCATTTGGATTGGCAGATATTGTTATAGTGAAGGGCAGAATATAATCTGAAAGAGCAGCCGGAGTCTCAAAAGTGAAAGGATTAGTTGAATTCCAGCCACTGTACCCGGAAGGTATATCAGAGAAAACTGACTCGTCATTGATAAAAGTTACTTCTGTATTGCTGCAGGTGATTGTAGCTGTGATCTCTTCCGCATCAATCCAAAATTCGTCATTACCCAGATTGATCATTAAACTAACAGTTTCACCGGGATTAGCAACGCCGTCACCATCACCGTCTTGTTCCATGAACATGAATTCTGCTATAGTTAATTTGGGAATAAGATCATACATTGTACCTTTGAAAGCATTAACTCTTCCCGAACCCATAAGACCTTCATATCCAGGATTGAGATCATCAATGTCGTCACAAGTATATTCCAGCCTGTTTTTCAATTCAGTTGAACTTAAACCGGGATGCATTGCTTTGATAAGCCCTGCCACGCCAGCTGCAATTGGTGAAGCCATTGAAGTACCGCTGAAACTGGCATAACCATTATCGGCAATTATAGTTGAATAAATACTTATGCCGGGAGCAGAGACATCAACGGGTGTACCATAGTTTGACATGCCTGCTTTCTCATCGCTATATGGTCCAGTAGCAGCAACACAAACTGCATTAGTAGCGTTTCCCGGATAATGAGGCTCTACAGCAAGATCCAAATTATCGTTTCCGGCTGCACAAGCAACTATTGCACCTTGAGCCATAGCATAATTAATTGCTGTATTGTAAGTTGCACTTCCTCCAGGTCCTCCAAAGCTGCAATTTATTACATCTGCTCCGGAATCAGCACAATAATAAATTCCCAGATCTCCGTAATAAATTGAGGATGAAGGTGTGTAATCCGGTGAATGACGTGATGAAATAAGCTTAACAGTCATCATCGCCCCAACACAACCAATATAATTATCTCCAACCGCTCCGGCACAACCTGCCACGTGGGTTCCGTGATCATTATCCTCATAACCCTGATATGACTGATTGGTTTGACCTCCAAAGAAATTCCACCCTATACAGTCGTCAATCTTACCATTTCCATCATCGTCAATGCCGTTCCCGCCAGTAACAGTTCCGGCAGTCCAGTTAATAGTCATGACATTTCCGCCGGAAGTTGAATTTAGTTCCGGCTCATTTATCCAAATATTCTCTTGCAGGTCAGGATGATTCCATTTTATCCCGGAGTCCACAATTCCTATAATTATCTCTTCGCTTCCTGTTATATAATCCCAGGCAGGTTCTGTTTGTATATATTGATGAGCCCATTGTTGATTATAGGAGGCATCGTTTGGAACATAGTCTATATGCTGGACAGGCTCATATTCAGCAAAGATGATATTCGGATCATTTTTTAAAGCCCGGAGCGCATCATCAATATTGTCATTTTCAGACAGAGTGATATTGTAGATACACCTTGGAAAGATACCCTGATCATTCCAGTCAGGATCTTTCACAAAATCTATCCTCTGTTTCAGATCAGCAAAGCCGTATTGTCTGGAGAGTTGATCAAAACTAGTAATTCCTGTTTCAACAACTCCTTTGTTGAGATCATGCTCTAAAATGCAATCTCTATTACCAATAGCATCCCATGCAAAACCAACGATCAAACTGTTGGGCAGAAAATCTTCTTCATTGAATGATATGGCAAAGAGAGAGTTTAAAAACAAGATCAAACCGATAAAAATAGCTGCACGTTTCATAATAACTCCTTATTAATTTTATTTAATAGCATTTCTCTTAGTTCATTTTTACCACTTCTTTTGTCAAGTTCAATAATCAGGCTTATCCGATAAGTAAAGCACAATTTTCACTATGTTCGGGATAAAAGTAGTTTTTTTATTGACTTCCAAAATCTTCTCAGACATTTAAGTATCTATGGTAGAATTAAATTTAGCAGTAGATGCCGGCGGAACATACACTCGTTTAAAAGCTGAAATACTCAAAAGTAATGATAAAGTGATCTTATCTAAAGAATTCAAACAGAAGATCAATTCCCCCCGAAATCTTAAAAACTTCATTCTTGCCTCACTTAACGAGATCAAACCAGGGATAAAGCCGACAACTTGCGTTATCGGATTTGCCGGTGCAGTGATCAATCATTATGAAGTAGAAGTTAACAACTGGCTTGGCAAACCTCTGATCAGTCTGGACGACCTGATAAAATGGGGATGTCCGGAATTCAGGACTATGATTGTAAATGATATGGAATTAGCTGCTTACGGGATTTTAGATATGGAAGATAAGGGCGAACTTAATTCTGATCTCAGCTTGCAAATTTATACACCAGACACTCCAGCCAGGAACCGTCTAAATAATAAACTGGTTGTTGCCCCCGGTACCGGATTTGGAACTGCCAGCATTCTTGAGTTTGTTACACATGCCGGGATTAGAGTAAAAGATGTTTTATCCTCCGAGATCCAGCATATTCAACTGCCGGCATTAGATAAAAGACATGCAGAAATTTTGAAGAACATGTTATCTGAAAGACCGAATGGAAATTATTTAAGTTATGAAGATCTGGTTTCCGGTAAAGGCTTACGCGATACTTTTAATACAATTTTAAAATTAACAGGCAAAAAGCAGAATAAAGAAATAGAGGCATCAGATATAGCCTTAATGGCAGCTCAAGGATCGGATGAATATGCTATCGAAGCACTTGATATTTTTTACAGATGTGCCGGCAGGCTGATCCAGGCAATGGCTTTAATGGCTCAACCCTTCAACGGAATTTATCTGTGCGGTGCATCTACTATTAACAATACCAAATTCATTCAGCAAAGCAATTTTGTGAAAGAACTGCATAACTGTTCCTTAAGAAAAAAGTTGCTATCTCAATTTCCTATTTATTTAATCAGCAAACCGGATATAAATATTACCGGTGGATTATGGGCAGGCAGGAATATTCTCTAATGCAGTATGATCCTTTAAAAGATAAGTTTGCCGGAATAATTGATAATTTCCCATTTTTGAGGAAATTTTTTTATGCCTTACTGGATATGCTGCTGCTGCGTCAGTGGTATGTGAAAAAAGCGATTAAAAAGTATTTTCCCAGAAATAGGCCGATCAACTTTTACGATGCCGGTGCTGGTTATGGACAATATTCCTATTTTGTACTGAAATATTTCCCCCAGGCCAAAGTTCAGGCGGTCGACTTAAAAACGGATTACATGGCTTCTTTTTCGCGATACGCAAGATTAGTCGGCTGGCAGGATTTCAGGGTTCAGCAGGCAGATTTGACCGATTATATTCCAAAAGCCAGGTTCGATCTGATCATAGCCATCGATATTCTGGAACATATAGAAGAAGATGAGAAAGTTCTGCAGAATTTCAGAAAAGTCCTGGCTGCAGGTGGGAAGCTGATAATTTCCTCACCCAGCAATCTTGATGATTCCGCCAAATTCGTGGAAGAACACGTGCGCCCTGGTTATGATAAGGACGAGATCATTTCCAAACTGCAAAATGCCGGATTTAAGCTCGTTTCGTTTGACTATTCTTATGGCAGATTCGGTCATCTGGCCTGGCTGATGATATTGAGATTTCCCTTGAGTCTGCTGGGAATTTCTAAAACTTTCTGGCTGCTGCTGCCGGTTTATTACCTGATTTTCTATCCGGCTACAGCTCTGTTTATGTGGCTGGATTTAATTGGGAAGAATAAGATCGGAACCGGCATAGTGGTAGTGGCGGAATAATTTTCTATGTGTACCGCCGGTAGCCCCCAGAGTTAATTTACTGGCCAGTTGTAAAAAAAAGAGCACCACTAATTTGGTTTAATTACTTTGTCTGCTTTTGACATTATCAAAACAGTTTGGTCCATGCTTCCAATTTCACCTATTAAGAGATCGTCTCGTTTGTTATGAAAATCCAGGCATGTACCACAAGATGCTATTCTTGCTCCTTTTTGTTCCAAATCTCTTAGACTTTTTATTGCCACGCTACCTTCTGTTGTAAGATTAATTCCCGAATTGACACAGCCAATTACATCTATATTAATATCTGATTTGGCTAAAGTGCGTAAAAAGGCTGCCATTAATTTTTTACCTAATTCCGGCTCCCCTTGCCCCATCTTGTCTGAGTTTAAATATAAAAAAATCATAATTTACTCCAATAATTGTTCGTACAAATTTAAACAAAAAATCAAATTCAACAGCCTCAGCTGTCTAACAGAAGATTTTGAGTACTATTGGAACAGCCAGATGCAGCAAGCTGCCTATCCCAGATTACCTATTTATCATTTATAACTTATACATTTCTCACTGTCAATTTTAGAGCAGATTTTGTATAGTTTTCTGTCAAATCTTTTGTAATATTGATGTTTTTGAGTATTGAATATATATTGTTCCATTATAATCCTAAATGACTGCATCAATTTTCAAGCTTGAAACCGATTAACCTTTTTTAAGTAATTGGTTTCCCAAAGGTGCCCATATAAATAAAAAGTGAAAAATTATACCCCCAATAATAATAAGATTAATGTCTCCTTTATACTGTGTACCTTTTAAAATAGCAGCACATCCAATAAGTACTGCTCCCCAAATAATAGCACTTGCTATGATCAAGTAGCCAAGTTTACCCTTTTTCATAATAAAGACCTCCGAATTATTTAACATTTATTTCATACTGTTCTACTATTGACTTGTGAGCAAGGCAGCGTTTATTAAAGTAATACATTTTCAATTAAGCATTGAGCAGAATTTTGAAAACAAGAATTTTCGATATTTCATTAACCTACTTTAGCTTTTCTTTAAAATATTCTTTAATGATAGGACTAATAAATTCTGCCTCAATTGGTTTAACAAAATAACTGATTGGATCAAGTTTATTTGCTCTTTCAGTGTATTCAGTCCTTGAGTATCCCGACATAAATATAACCGGGATCAATTGCTCTTCCCTGATAATTTCCATTGTTTCAATCCCATCTCTATCACCTTGCAGATTTATATCCATCAGAATTAGATCGGGTTTTTCTTCGAGAGCTTTTTGAATAGCATCGTTTCCGTTCGCCACAAAACCGCAAATCTCAAAACCTTCTAATTCCAACTCCATGCTGAGATAGCGAGCAATTATAGCTTCATCTTCGACCAGTAAGATCTTGATTTTTTCCATTAAATCCTCACTTTTTTAACATCATGTTGGAAGCTAATACGCCAAAGAAGGCCATTTTTACTAAGATATGAAATTTCACCATTCATTTGAAATTCAATAAGAGTGAAAACATTTTGCAAACCCATCGAAGCAGATTTACGCAGATTGAGATTTTGCGCTATTCCCACACCGTTATCTGCCAGTTCCAACACAACTTTCTTTTCATTATCTTCAAATAAGTTCAGTTTGATTATTCCTTTCCCTCCCTTTGGAAATGCATGTTTAAAAACATTGGAGATCAATTCTGTAATAACCAGACTTAGCGGTATTGCAGTATCAATGTTTACAAAAACCTTTTGCAGATTGAACTTCAGTTCGATATTGGTTCCTTTGATCCGATAGCTTTTTTGTAAATTACGAGCAACTTCAGAGATAAATTCTTTCAAGTTAATTGAAGAAAGATCTTGAGCTTCGTAGAGCTTCTGATGCACCAATGCCATAGAATTGATCTTAGTGATCACTTCCTGATAGGAATTATGTAGTTGCTTGTTACCAAGATGACGCGCCTGCAGTTTCAGCATGGAAGCGATCACCTGCATATTATTTTTTGTACGGTGATAAAGTTCTTTTAGTAGTATATTTTTTTCAATCAAGCTTTTTTCAATCTTTTCTTCGATCAATTTACGCTCGGTGATATTGGCATTGAACCCGTACCAGGTGATGCTGCCGTCAGGTAATTTTTCAGGTGTGGAATTGGATAAGATCCATTGATCCGGTCTACCGGGAATTTGCACTCGAAACTCACAAGTAAAATTGGATAAATGTTTAGCAGAATATTCAATGTCGTTAATAACTCGAGCCTGATCTTCAGGATGAAGTACCTTGGCAATGGGAGAAAAATCATCTATAACATCTTCTGGCATGCAACCGAATATATTCTTAATACCTTCTGAGGCAATCGGAACGCAATAGCGTCCGTCGGTTCTTCTGGTAAATTGAAAAATTAAATCGGGTACATTTTTAGAAAGCTTTCTGAACTGGATATCTTTTTCACGAATCTTATTTTCCACCAGTTTACGCTCGGTGATATTTCTAGCTACTATTTGGAAGCCTTTGAGCTTACCTTTTTCAGATATGGAAGAAGTACCGCATTCAAAAGGAATTATCTGCCCTGTTTTATCTATTAGGCTAACTTCAAAGGTTGATTTGTATTTTTTGCCCACCAGTCTTTCTTGAAGAATATTCAATGCAAATTTTCCAGAGTCTTCAGTAAGAAGTGTCTTGATATTTTTGCCTATCACCTCATCCTCTTTGAAGCCTGTTTCTTCCTCGATGCTGCGGCTGATATAAGTGATGGTTCCCTGCAGATCAATCACCACGATCAGATCTGAAGTATTTTCTGCTAAACTTCTGTATTTGATTTCGCTTGCTTTCATCGCTTCTTCTGCCCGTTTACGCTCCGTGATGTCAGTCAATAATCCTACTGAACCAACAACATCTCCGTTATCATTTTTTACAGCAGAACCGCTGATATTGAGCCAGATTATCTCACCGGATTTTTTTCTGCCTTTTATTTCGTATTTTTCATACGGGATTTCTGATCGTAATGAATTTTTCTCTTTAATAAAATCATGGTCTACACTGAGAAATAGTGTCTTATAGCCGAACTTTCCAATCAATTCATCTTCTCTGTAGCCGAATATATCACACAATGCCTGATTAACATAGAGGATGCGATCGTTATTAGCTACTTGCATTAAACCTTCATTTAGGTTTCTCACCAGTAAACGGTATTTCTTTTCACTCTTGTTAAGATCTTGCAGGGCTTGTTTTTTTGCTTTATGGGTAAGATGTTTTTCCAGTACCTCTTTTACAGCAAAAGGTAAACGGCGGATCTTTTCTTTTATCACATAATCGTCAGCTCCGGCTTTCATGCAGGTAACAGCAGTTTCTTCATTCATCGAACCAGTCAGTATGATCAAGGGTATGTAATCTATTCTTGAGCGAGTGATTTTTAAAGCTCTCATACCATCGAATTTTGGCATGGAATAATCAGAAATGATAAGATCTGGCCGGAATTCTGTAAGCGCTTTTTTGAACTCCTCTTCAGTATCAACTACTTTATGTTCGAATTTTATACCTTCTTTGGAAATTTCACGCTGAGCTATTTCCACATCGGTGAGAAGATCTTCCACAAAAAGGATCTTTAAATTTTTCAATTTTTACCTCATTAATTATCCGATCACGATAAATGCTAACACTCATCCTTCGATAAGTTCTTGCGAACACTCAGGATGACAATAAAATATTTTTTTATTATAATTTTTTTTGCACTGTCACACTGAGTAGCCTGCTGCTGGCAGCAGGTTTATCGAAGTGCGACAATGTAGCATTATTTTTTCCATTTCTTTTTGGCCAATTTTTTCAATAATAAGAAATCTCCGTTGATCAATGCCTCTTTCTTGGCTCTTGTCCAGCCTTTGATTTGGCGTTCTGCTGAAATTGCTTCGTAAACATCGTTAAAATAATCCGAAAATACCAATTTTATAGGGCGTCTCTGCCTAGTGTAGCCTGGAAAATCTCCGATCTGATGTTGTGAGATTCTTGATTCAATGTCTGAAGTTGAGCCAGTATAATAACTCCCGTCAGAGCATTTCAATATATACACCCAATACGTTTTGCTCATTAAAAAATTCCTTTAAAACTTACTATAAAGTTCGAGCTCATCCTTCGATACGTCTCCGGCGTTGCCGAAGACTACTCAGGATGATAATAAAATAATTTTTAAAACTGTTGATTCAGTAACAACCAATATAATCCGATTTCCCTGACAGCATCAACAAAGTTATCAAAATCTACTGGTTTGACAATATAGCTGTTTACTCCCAAAGTATAAGTTTCCAGAATATCACTTTCTTCCTGAGAAGAAGTAAGCACAATAACAGGAATAATTTTTTTCTCCGGATCATTCTTAAGAATGCGCAACACTTCTTTGCCGTCAACTTTAGGCAGTTTAAGATCCAACAGAATTATCTTGGGATGGTGATCAGGACATTTATCAGCATACTTTCCACGGGAGTAGAGGTAATCCAGTGCTTCTTCACCATCACCTACTATTAACACTTCATTACTGAGATTATTTTGTTTCAATGCTCTTAATGCCATTTCAGCATCGTTGGGATTATCTTCAACTAGGAGAATTTCGATATCACTCAGATTATCCATTTTAGGCTCCTTCTATTCAATTTACTATAATAATATCTTCGATAATTTAATTCAAATATTTTTACTAGAAGTACTGTAGTATTTTGATTACGGAACTTACGAATGCAGGCTTCTTTACATTCAATATTCATGATAGTTTGCTCTGAAGTAGAGGGAATAAACTGCTGCAGTTCTCAATTTATTAATCTCCCGGATTTTCCTGTTTTGGTAATGAAAAATAAAAAGTAGCTCCCTCATCAACTTTGCCTTCTGCCCATACTTTGCCACCATGACGCTTGATAATTCTTTTCACAATGGCTAATCCAACTCCGGTACCTTCAAATTCATCCTCTTTATGTAATCTTTGAAAAACTTTGAATAATTTATCTATGTATTTGTTATCAAACCCTACGCCATGGTCTTTTATGTAATATATTATTTCCTTCTTATTTTCGGTGGCCCCGATCTCTATTTTTTTTATTTCAGATTTACTACTATATTTAAGTGAATTGCTAATAAGATTTTGCCAAACCTGTTTTATCAAAGTAATATCACAGAAGGCATTTGGGATTTCTTTAATTTTCATTTTGAATTGTTTTTTCTCCTGGTCATCAGCAATTTCCAGATATATTGATTCAGCTACTGCTCCCATATCAACTTCGGTTTTAGCGATATCAGAGCGAAAGATTCTGGATAGATTGAGCAGATCCAAAATCAATTTATCCATCTTAGCAGCATTTGTTCTAATAACATTGATAAATCTTTTACCTTCCGCATCCAATTTTTCGGCATAATCGTTAAAGAGGAATTTTCCAAAACCATCAATAGCCCGCAGTGGTGCTCTCAGATCATGAGATACTGAATAAGCAAAAGCCTCTAATTCTTCATTAGAATCAACTAATTTACGGCGTTCTTCATGCAATTCAGCAGTTATATTGTTAAGATCTTCAATTATATATAGCATTGCTTTTTCACTTTTGGAAAGTTTTTCGACTTTTTCCTGAAGCTGGGCTGTCCTTTTAGCTACTGTATTTTCTAGTTTATCTTTCATTTTTTGCAGTTCTTCTAAAGCATGTTTACGTTCAGTGACGTCTAAAAAAGTTCCTTCGATCCTGATAGGATTACCTGTGTTATCTTTTATAATGCGAGAATTAACCATAACGACAATTTCTGCACCATCTGCTTTTTTTGCTTTGATCTCATAATTTTTGATGATACCATTTTGCAGAATTTCATTTACATAAATTTCCCTTTCCTTAGGGTTTTGCCAGAAATCCGGAAGATTCTTCCCGGTATAATCATTATCTGGTTCCAGATTTAGGATATTGGTAAATTCATTATTATAATCTATCAAGATCCCATCTAGAGTGACACTGTAAAAACCTTCCAAAAGATTCATGATCATCCCATGATATTTTTCTTCGTTTATTTTTAAATCTTTTAGAGTGCTTTTATGTTGAATAATTTCATTGTTTAGAACTCTGGTTTTATTTCTTACTTCTCTGCGCAGCAGGAAAATATTTCCTACGGCAATAATGATCAATACAGGAATGAGTATAAATAATAGATAGCGTAAAATATGGCTGAAACTAATCTTCTCTTTTATGGAAGGTCCGAACCATTTATTACGAATGTTCTCAAAAGTGTCATTTGCGATTACGATTGAAAGCCCCTCATTAAGGCGATTTAGTAATTGCATATCTCCTTTCTGAACAGCGAAACAGAAATCCTGTCTATATTGAGGTATGTGAAAATCTAGAGGGATGATATTCTTAATACCAATTTTTTTAAGTAATTCAATACCCATCACCCTTTGTGTTATAACAGCATCGTATTCACCATTTGCCAAAGTTATAAATGCTTCTTCAAATGTAGCTGTTGTCACAATATTGTCAGAGATGTTTTCACGGCGTACGAATTCTTCTGCATTATCGCCTTTCATCAGGACAATGCTTTTCTCTTTAAGATCATTTAAAGAATTAATATCTTTAGTACCTTTTAGCACAAACACTGCTCCGTGCAGAGAGAGATATGGCATGGTAAAATCATATAGATTTTCTCGTTCAGGAGTTCTGCCCACAAAAGGTAGTGCATCTACCTTTCCTTCTGCCAGGTCTTGTTTGATCTGCTCCCAGATACCAATTTTGATATTTACATCTAAACCGGCAGCTTTAGCTGCAGAGAGGAAAAGATCGATGGAAAATCCGGCTGCTTCACCATTTTCATCCACAAAACAGTAGGGCGGGTAATCCGGCTCTGAAGCTATTGAGATAGTATCTTTTACAGCTTGCAAAGGTGTTTGATCAGCGCAGATGAACATAACTGAAAGTAACATTGTCATAGTAAAAAAAAGTTTAAGAAAATTTTTAGTCATGAACTACTCCGAAATGATCAAGATTGTGAGAGGACCGGATTAATGTATTAGAATTAATGTAGATCAATTTTAGCGAAAACCTACGAGATTTAATTACGAATAATTTCAATATTATCTCCCGAAAATAATTGTGAAATTAGGTATTCAAGTAATTAGGTTGGTTCATTTTTCTCTTCTTTCAGTCTCTTTATTTCATCTCTTAATTCATTCATGCGGATTTCTCTTTCGATAGTAGCATCATGAAATCTTTCTAATTCAGCAACTCTCTCTCGTAATTCTGTGGTTTTCTCTGCAATCTGAACTTCCAGATCTTCTTTCAAAGCATGCAGTTCTCTTTGGGCTTTTATGCGTTCATCAATAGGAACGATAGTAGTAATAAAATGCAATGTTTTTCCCGAACGGTCACGCATTGCAGCCACGCTAACATCAGCCCAAACGTAGGTCCGGTTTTTGTGAATATACCTTTTCTCGAATCGAGTTGTATCTTGTGCTCCTTTTATCAGAGGAGCTAATAATTTCTCAATAGATCTAACATCTTCCGGCGGAGTCAAGTCCTGCCATTTTTCATTTTGTAATTCTTCTTGAGTATAACCCAGCATATCACAGAATGCTTTATTAACATTGATCTCACCACTGATTTGAGTAATCGATTTACCTACATTAGCTGATTCAAAAACAGATTTAAATTTCTCCTCATTGGATACCAGCTTTGCCTGATCATCAATAACGCTTTCACGTTCTATCAATATTTTTGCTATAAGGAGAGTTGCAACAGGATAGATTAACAGAATCGGAAGTGTCAGCTCTTTAATGACATCAGTATTAGTTTTACCGGGTAAAAGGATCATCCACAGCATCATACAAAAATGTACAATCAACCCGAAAAAATATAAAGGAATGATCTTTTTGGATTTTGCCTGATTAAATAAATAACGATATAATAAACCGATCAGGGCAGAAGTGAAGATGACGCCAATACCGACAAAAGCTCCGGCTCCACCCAGTAGATATCTGTAAGAGCCTGCTATTAAAACAGAAATGATTGCCACGATTGGACCACCAAAATAAGCTCCGATACTTAATATAATTGATCGTCCATCAAAAATAACTCCGGGAGAAAAATGTAAAGGCACCATCATACCGGCGAGGGCTATTAAACCGAAAAGAATTCCATTAAGCAAATGATGTACATTTTTAGATATTTTATCCTTTTTTTTGTAGATGAAACTATATAGGTAACTGAGAATAATTATAAAAAATATATTACTGATTATACCAGTAAAAATCATTAAGATCTCCTAATTACATTTTCTACAGGAATTTCGAAATAATTTCCTTATCAAAGTCAAAAATCTTAATTATTATCAAATCTAATAATTGATTTATCATTCAGTTCTTTAATTTTTCAATCTCTTCTCTGAGTTCTTTTATACGAAATTCGCGTTGAATCGTAGCATCGTGGAATCTTTCCAATTCTTCTACTCTCTCCTTCAATTCTTTGGTTTTTTCTGCTACCTGAACTTCTAATTTTTCCTTCATACGACGAAGATTAGCTTCACTTTCCTGCAATGCTAACTGTTTTTGTTTTTTGTCACTTATATCTTGAAAAGAGCCATGTACACGTATGATCTTTCCGTTTTCATTCTTCTCGGCTACTCCGATAGCGCGGACCCAGACCCGTTTTCCAGTTTTGGTAATAATCTCCATTTCTTCATCATAGGGAATGCCCTTTTCGGCACATGCGGAGAAAACCTGTATGATCTTATCCCGCCATTCAGGAGCATAAAAACTTATACCTTTCTCAACTTTCGGTGCAAATCCATGCGGCATTTCATGAATATCTGCTACCGCATCTGACCAGGTGCAGATATTATCCTGCAGATTAACACTCCAACCGCCAAACCGGGCAGAATTTCCCGCGATCTTCAGAAGTGTGAGATTTGATTTCAATTTTTCTTCTGCTTCCAGCCTAGCTTTAAGTTCCTCATTATATTGTTCTATTTTCTTTTCCAGTTTTCTCACCAGCCGTTCATTGTAGAGTTTCAGGACTTCTTCTTCCGGCGGTTGTGTCTTCTCATCAACTGGTTTTGTTTTTTTGCTGTTCGACATCACTTCCTCAATTATACGAAGAAGTTTTTTCGGATCGCAGGGCTTTATCACAAAGCGATCGGCGCTGATCTTAACAGCAAATTCTTCATCTTTGGGGTCAGTGTAAGTGGCTGTGTAAACAATGAAAGGGATTTTCTGCAATTTGGGATTGGTTTTCACTTTTCGGCACAATTGATAGCCGTCCATCACCGGCATTAAAATATCACTTATAATAAGATCGACTTTTTGGTTTTGCAGGATTTCCAGAGCTTCTTCGCCATTAGCAGCAGAAAAAACATGATGATCTTTACCTTTTAAAAGACTTGTCAGCAGATAATTATTTTCCGAACGGTCATCAACAATTAAAATGTTCATTTTTCCCTCATATCTTTTAATTCGATCTTGAAGTTTATATATTCATACTCATACTTGTTACAACTTACTGTCAAATGTTTTGTAATATTGTTTTGAAAGTAAGGTCTAATTACGAGTGAAAAATGCAGTGATATGTTTGTAGTATTGTCATTGTTGTAAAATTGGAAATCACGAAAATAGTTCAGTATCAATAACCTGAGAGCGCAAAAGATTTTTCTTAAAGATTCCAGCATATTTCAGTAATTATCATTGGTAGGGAGTTTTTCTTGGTGTGTTCTTTTGTCGGTCCAAAAGAATGGACAGGTCTCATTTTGCAACCAGCTTCTTTAATTGGTATAATTTGTTCTCAGCCCCTCAATCTTTAGTCTGCATTGGTTGTGTCACAGTTAAACCATCGGTTTATTTCACATAAGATCCATCTTTCATTCATTTTCCAAAGCCAAATCCGAGTTAATTTTTATTACAGCTTTCTTTCAAATATTTTGTAATATAGGCTGCAGTAACCAAGAGAGCGAAATCACATCTCGGTAGATAATGTGATCGTTACTGCTGAGTAATTTTAGCAATTACTAAACTGATAATACGATTTTATTTACTGTTTTTACGAGTTTATTTTAGTTTCAACTTAAAATTGACAAAGTACCTAATATTAATTTTTTTGTTATAGTTAAGTATTTAATCTAATTCAGGAGAAATAATGAAATACAAATTAATAGTAATATTTATGATGATCACTGTTTGTTTACTCGCTAATTCTGTTTTCTCATTTAAGGGGATGCCAATTGAATATTACGGGAATGATGTTTATGGAATGGGAATGGGAGAAACCGGTACAGCAGACCTCTTCCGGATAAATCCGAATCTTCATAATCCTTCAATAGCAGCGACTACCAATAACGTTTTATTTTCTACAGGCGCTTCTTTAGGATATATGTGGTATAAGGATTCAAACAAGAATGAATTTAGAGATGACGGACTTTACTTGCCTTATTTTACACTAACCGTACCGGTAGCCAATAACAGATTTGCCTTTAGTTACAATTCAGTAGCTTCAGGTAATATTAAAAATACCATAATGCGTGAATTTCCTACCTTTAATGATACTCTGCAATATTCTGAAGTTAATAGGCTAAGTACTTCCTTATACAAAGCTGATATTGCTTATGCGCTCAAAAGCTCGATTATTAATTTCGGCATATCTTTAAATTATTATTTAGGCCATCGGATCCAATATTGGAAAATAGATTTTGAAGATACAGATTACCAGGACACAAAATATGAAATTGAAAAAATTTATAAGAATCCCGGGTTCACATTAGGATTTTCTAAAAAGATCAGAAATTTTTCTCTAGGAGCTGCCTATTCCACCCATGCGAAATTGGAAGGTGATACCTTTTATAAATACGGTCATGTTCCCTACGCAGATACTTTAGATCTAAAAGATAATTACCTCTTTGAGGTTCCGGCTCAACTTTCGGGTGGGGTAACTTTAAAATTGCTGGCAAAATATAAAGCTTCTTTGGACGGATATTATCAAATGTGGAATGATACTGATGCGTATGAAAAAAACACTTTAAAGCTTGGCTTGGGTCTTGCCTACGATCCTCTTAGCGGTTATGGTTCCTGGTATGAAAAAATCCCTGTGAGACTCGGCGCTTATTATCGGGAACTTCCCTTTGAAGTAAATAACCAGAAAATTATTGAAAAAGCCGTGACCTTTGGTACTTCAGTTCCATTAAAATCACCAAATAAAAAAATCGAATTTGCTGTTTCTTTTATATCGCGTGGAGATATAGATAAACATGGATTAAGTGAAAATTCGTTGATGTTCTCTTTTGGGATCACAGGATTTGACGTTTTTAATAAACGTGTCAAGAAAATTGGGCATAGAGAAATTCCTAAGGCTGATAAAGACAGGTAAAAAACTAAATGAACTTCCGGTGGAGTTATAATCTTTCCGACAAAGGATCAATCTTAGATCAGATAAAAGATAACCGTCAAATTAATGATGATTTCATTAACTCCTCACTGGACGATTTACCGGATTACTCGCATTTAAAAGATATAGATGTAGCAGCGCAAAGGATCATTGATGCTGTTCATCGAAAAGAAAAGATAGTTATTTACGGCCATGATGATGTTGATGGGATAACCTCAACTTACATACTTTATGACTTCCTGGAGCAAATAGGTTCTCAAAATCATTATTATCATATCCCCAATAGATTAGTTGATAATCACGGCATACAACAGAACTTTATAGATAAAATCCGGGATGAAAAATTTAACTTGGTCATTACAGTGGACGGAGGCATATCCTGTCGGGAAGCAATACAAGAGATCAGTGAATTCAATTGCGATGTGATAGTTACAGATCATCATATTGTTCAGGAAGAACTTTTGCCTCCGGCTCTAGCGATTTTAAATCCCAAGCAATCAGACTGTGACTTTCCTTTTGAAATGTTGGCAGGCGTTGGAGTGATATACTTTTTAATTAAATATATTGCTGATATAATCGGGATCAGCGCAGAGCGCAATTATTTATTTTGGGTAGCGATTGGTAGTATATCAGATAGAGTTCCTCTGATTGACATCAATAGAATATTAGTTAAAGAAGTGCTTGATACCTGGCACACTTTTGATGATAAAACTTTATACAAATTAAGTCCGTATCTGGAACCGGGAATGAATTATGCCCAAAGAATGAATAATATTCACTTCATCATCAAATTATTATCAAATGGTCGAGGCTACAACGGTGAACATAAAAGTATGAAGCTTCTTATAACCCATAATAAAGAGAAAGATGGGATTATCTCTGAAATGCTGAATCTGCAGCAGGAATATGAAGGTAAAATTGATGATATCCGAAGGTATATCCGCACAAAAATAACCAATGATTTTGGAAACTTCTACATCTTCAGAGATTTGGATCAGCAAATACCTTACGAATTGCTGGGCTATTCTGCTGCAATAATTTCCAAAAAATTTAAAATTCCGGTTGTGTTTATCAAAAATAAAAATGGCATCGCTGTTGGTGAGGCGCGTGGGAATAACGACTTTAATTTGGTTGACGCTTTTACCTATTGCCAAGAATATCTGATTCAATTTGGGGGACATGATAAGGCGGCCGGTTTTACTATACAAAGTAGTAAAATTGAAAACTTTATGCGAAAGTTTAGTGAATATGTTGAACAAAATAAAACCAGTATAGATGAAAATAAAAGTATTATTATCGACGCAGTGATCAAAAGTAGTGAGTTAAATAAATTCCAGGATTATATGCAGATTGATCATAATCTTTTACAACCTTTCGGTCAAGGTAATCCGGAACCTAACTTCCTGCTCACAGATTATCTTCCGGAACGTGATGTTCAGAACATAGAATTCCTGAAATTATTAAATAAAATAGAACCTGAAAAATCCTATAATATTGTCTTTACTTTTAAAGATTCAGTGGTCAAAGCAATTGATTTTAGAGAAAAAATATATATGTTGTAAATGGAGAATTCTTATATGAAAATTAATCATGAGTTATGTGATATTTGCGGTACTTGTGTGGCTGTATGCCCTGCAGATGCAATAATAGTATCAGAATACAAAGTAGAAATTGATAACCATATTTGCACAAATTGTTTGAATTGTCTGAAGGTTTGTCCTATCAAAGCGATCAGGGAAGGGTAATAATGATAAAAGATAGATACGATGTTGTAGTTGTTGGAGCCGGTCCGGCTGGTAGCGTGGCGGCAAGATTTGCAGCTGTGGAAGGCGCTACTGTTCTCATGCTGGAACGTGACCGCGAACCTGGAATTCCTGTTCGTTGCGCAGAAGGTGTTTCCCATAATGGTATTGAACCCTTCATTGATATTGATAAACGCTGGATAGCTTCTCAGATCGATATTGCCAAATTAACTTCTCCCAATGGCGAAAGTGCTTTTATGCATAATAACGGTGTTGGTTATGTTTTGGAAAGAAGAATATTTGATACAGCTCTTTGTGAATTGGCTGCCGAGAAAGGAGTTCAACTTATTACAAAAGCCAATGTAGTTGGTTTGATCAAAAAAAATGACAAGATCCGCGGTGTAAAATTTAGATATATGGGAGAAACTAAAGAGGTTGAATGCGATCTTGTCATTGCTGCAGACGGAACAGAGTCTCGCGTGGGAAGATGGGCAGGAATAAAAACAGCTGTTTCGCTGAGAGATATTGATACGTGCGTCCAATATACTCTTGCCGGTCTCGATCTCAAAAGAAATACCTGTGAATTTTACTTTGGTAACGAAGTTTCTCCGGGCGGCTATATCTGGATATTCCCGAAATCTGATAAAACTGCAAATGTTGGTATTGGAATTGCCGGTCATCTGTCCCATAAAAAAGGTCCTAAAGAATATCTGGATGAATTTGTAAATAAAAGATTTCCCAATGCAACGATAACTTATACAGTCTATGGTAGCGTTCCAACTTCTGCTACTTTAAAGGATATCGTTAAAGACAATATAATGCTGGTAGGTGATGCTGCTCGTCAGGTCAATCCGATCACAGGCGGCGGAGTAGTGCAGGTAATGGTTGCGGCAAGAATTGCCGGTAGAGTTGCGGCTGAAGCAGTTAAGAAAGGGAGCTTTCAAGCAAAATTCTTGAAAAAATACCGGCGTGAATGGGATAAAACCTTGGGAAATACTCAGAAAGTGATGCATTCAATGAAAGAGAAATTCCTCTTTATGACCGATGAAAGATTTAACAATCTGGTAAAATTTTGCCAAAAAATACCTGCAGAGAAATTCAGCTTAAAGGCTCTTTTCACGGAAGCTGTAAAAGGTGATCCAAAACTGATGCTGGATGTTGCTAAATCTTTCGTAGTGAGTAAAATGAAACTAAAATGATTACAACACATAAAGGTGAATTCTTTAGAAAAACAATTCATTTCAGCCTGATCTTAATTCCTCTAGCATATCGCTATTTATTAGGTTATGATAAAAAAAATTCACTACTTGTTCTGATCTCACTTTTAATCATAGCTTTGCTCATCGACATTGGCAGAATCAAGCATCCAACTGTAAAACGAATTTTTTTCGACCTCTTTGGAATAATGCTGAGAAAACATGAATATCATGATTTTACTGGAGCTACTTATATGCTGATCTCGGTTATTATTTGTATCGCAGTTTTCCCGGCAGATCTCGCTTTTACTGCTATTTCCTTTCTGGCGATTGGCGATACTCTGGCTGCTCTTGTAGGCGTTCGACATGGGAAAATAAAATTATTTGGAACAAAAAAAAGTCTGGAGGGAAGCTTGGCCTGTTTTGTCAGCTGCCTTGTATTTGGGCTTTTTTTTTTGCATCCACTAGTCGCAGTTCTCGGTGCACTCACTGCCACCTTTGCCGAATTATCTATTTTACCAGTTGACGATAATATTAAAATTCCTATAACATCCGGCTTAGTCATGAGTTTTGTGAATATGATCTTATAGTTATGAAATTAATGCAGTATGAAGGAAGGAAAAATGAAGTTATCATTTGTAATACCTGTGTATAATGAACAAAACAGCTTACAACAATTGTATGCTGAGATAATTGCTGTCCTCGGAAAATCTAAATATGAGATTATTTTTATTGATGACGGAAGTACTGATAGTAGTTATACTAGATTAAAGGAATTAGCTGATAATGACAGAAATGTAAAGCTGATAAAATTTCGTAAGAACTTTGGGAAATCTGCCGGTTTGAATATTGGATTTGAAGCTGCAGAAGGAGATGTGATATTTACTATGGATGCCGATCTGCAGGACGATCCTAGTGAAATACCCGCATTTCTTGAGAAACTAAAAGCAGGTTATGACCTGGTTACAGGCTGGAAACAGAAACGCAAAGATCCTATCAGTAAAACTTGGCCTTCTAAAATCTATAATAAAGTTACTTCCAATACTTTTAAACTAAAGTTACATGACTATAATTGCGGATTTAAAGCTTATAGAAATGAGGTAATAAAAGAACTTGATATTTACGGTGAAATGCATAGATATATTCCTGCTTTAGCTTATTCATTAGGGTTCAGGGTTGCTGAAATACCAGTGAATCACCGTAAAAGACAATTCGGTAAAACTAAATATGGCTCAGAACGTTACCTGCGTGGATTTCTCGATCTGCTTACTGTCAAACTTGTAACAGGTTACATTCATAGCCCCCTCTACCTGTTCGGAAGAGTTGGATTTGGATTTAGTGCAGTTGGCTTTTTTATCGCTCTCTATCTTACGATCATGAAGCTGGGATTTGGACACCCGCTGTATAACAGACCGCTTTTGTACCTGGCAACTTTGTTGATGATCATCGGTTTGCAATTTTTCTCTATTGGATTGCTGGGAGAATTGATCATAAACCGTAACAGAGAAACCAACAAAAAGAAGAATATTTCCATCACAGAAAAAATTAATTTCTGATATTTTCAGGAGGAAGATCATGGACAACCATCTAACAGAATTTGTGGAACTTATGCAGAAGGAAGGCTTGGACGATCTGGTAATTCAATCATTTTCCAATGCTTATTACAGAATTCTGGAAGGTGCAACCGGAATTCTCTCGGAAGCTGATATTGAACCTCCATCCCAAGAACATATAATTGATTATTATAACTTTGCTCAGATCAAATCATCTCCCTTGGAAAAACTGGTTGTCATTAAATTAAATGGTGGTCTGGGGACTAGTATGGGTCTGGAAAAAGCTAAAACTTTACTTCAAGTAAAGAACGGGTTGAATTTTCTGGATATTATCACGCAACAAATTTTGGAACTACGGAAAGTAAGTGGAAAAAATATTCCTCTGCTGTTTATGCATAGCTTCAATACACGTCAGGATTCCCTTGATCATCTTAAGCAGTACGGTGATCTTCCTCTTCCCCATTTACCACTGGACTTTGTACAGAATAAATTACCTAAGATCATCCAAAAAGATCTCACACCTCTCCAGAATGAAGATGCTCATAAAAATTGGAATCCTCCCGGTCATGGTGAAATTTATAGTGTACTTTCGAGCTCGGGAATTTTGGATAAACTTCTGGATCAAGGTTTTGAATATGCTTTCATTTCAAATTCCGATAATCTGGGTGCGGTTGTGGATGAAAAAATCCTCAGTTATTTTTCTGATCATAAGATCCCCTTTTTAATGGAAGTATGTCTGCGTACTGGAATGGATAGGAAAGGTGGTCATTTAGCACAGACAAAAAAAGGCCAACTCATCCTGCGTGAGTCAGCACAATGCCCCGAAGATGAAACAGAACTATTTCAGGATATCGAGCGGTATGGTTATTTTAATACAAATAATCTCTGGATAAATTTAAAAGCTTTGAAACAGAAACTTTTTGATACCAACAATCTTTTACCTCTGCAGCTTATTCTGAATAGTAAAGTTGTGGACGGGGTCAAGGTGTATCAAGTGGAAAGTGCTATGGGATCTGCAATCAGCATTTTCAAAGGTTCTAAAGCTGTCGTTGTGGATCGGGATCGGTTTGCACCTGTGAAAAAAACAAATGATCTTCTGGCTCTTTGGAGTGATGCATATAAATTAACTTCTGCGCATAAATTGGAATTAATTTCTGAATTAGTACCTAATATCGACTTACAAGATGAATATTATAAAAATATTGCCGATTTTTCTAAAAGATTTGCTGAAGGCGTACCTTCACTGAAAAAATGCACAGATTTGAGGATAGCAAGTGATGTCTTTTTTGGTAAAAATGTAAAGATCATCGGTAACGTAACTATATCCAAAGATGCAACTCTGAAAAACTGTACTTTACAAAACGAGGAAATGAAGTAAATTTCACTCGGTTTTTCCAATGAGGGACATATAATGTGGGAAATTGAAGCAAACACACCCATGAAACTTGCAGTGATAGAAATGAAAAATATTTCAGTAACGACCGAAAAAACTGTTTATCAAAAACTTCTGGATTGTGCTGTTGAATATAAAACAAAATATCAAGGAAAAAACATCAGCGAAGTGGACGGTGTGCTTTCAAGTCGCCAACTTTTCCGGGCTATCGGAATGGATCCAACTAAACATCGGCCAGCTTCGGAAGCACTTCTGCGCAGAGCTTTGAAAGGATTGGATTACTATAATATCAATACGCTGGTGGACATTGGGAACTGGTGTTCACTGGATTTCCTACTGCCTAGTTGTGTTTATGATAGTAGTAAAACTGAAGGCGATATTATAGCTCGTTTGGGACGAGAAGGCGAATGCTATTTTGGTCATAATAAACGTAAAGTAAATTTGCAAAATCGTTATTTAATTGCCGACGACAAAGGTCCGTTTGGTTCGCCTATCACCGACTCGGCGCGCACTACAGTCGATGTGAATACGAAAGATGCTATTATCATAATATTTGCCGCTCAAGATTTCAAGGAAGCGAGACTTAAAAAAAATACCGGGATATTAGCAGAAAGGGTGAAAGATATTTACGGCGGCGAGATTAAGAACTTCTTTATTTTGAAGCCTCACTCACAGCTCTAGCTAATCAGATTATCAATATCTATTTCAATCTCACTGTAAGAATCTTCTAATATTTTTTTTAGCGCTTCCTTCTGGATCTGTCTTACTCTCTCTCTCGATAAACCTAACTCTTCGCCAATCTGAGCAAAATTCCTTGACCTACCGTCCTCCAAACCGAAATATTGCTTAATTATATAAGCTTCCCGCGAATCTAAAGAATTAATTGAGCGGTCAATACTCTCTTCAACTTTCTCCCGATAATATAAAGTTTTAGGATCTACGCTATCTTCATCTTTAAGTAATTCACTCAGAGCAACATCGCTGTTATTTCTGGAAAAACTGCTGTTATCTATCGAGAGTGTGTTTTTAGCTTGTTGTCTTACTTTTTTGATTGCACTTTCTTCCAGATCAGTGATCTCAGCGATCTCTTCCAAAGTAGCTTTTTCTCCGGTCTCACTAAATATTTTATCTTTTGCGTATTTGATCTTATTAGCTTGAGTTGCTTTACCCAAAGGCATTCTAATAACGGATGTCTTCTCCGCAAGCGCAAATAATATCTTCTGACGTATCCACCAAACTGCATAAGAAATGAGCTTGTTATGTTTGCTGGGATCAAATTTTTCGATCGCTTTGATCAGACCCATGTTACCTTCACTGATCAATTCGGAGAGTGATAAGCCACGATTCTGATATTTTGCGGCTATTTTAACTACAAATTTTAAGTTAGAAGTTACTAACTTTTCAATAGCTTTTTCATCGCCCTTCTTTGCCTTTAGAGCTAATTCATGCTCTGCTTCACGACTTAAAGGTTTGTTCTTGGAAATCTGATTCAGATAGCTTTGTAAGGCTTTATCATTAAAAATATTCTCTGACATTTTAGATCCTTTTATAATTTGAATTCATTGATATGATCATATATAAAATCCAAAAGTTCTTCATTATTCATACTTAACTTTTTGGCAAGTGAAAAAACTATCTTCACACCTGATAAATTCATTCCTAATTCAAGCGTCAGGGTTATGATAGTTGTTACCTTTATTAGATCATTTTGCGTAAAAAGTCTGGTATTATGCTCTGATCTGATTGGCTTGATCAATCCTTTTCTTTCATACATCCTGATCGTTTGATCGTGTATTCCAAGTTGCTTTGCAACTTCTCCGATCTTAAACAACTCTTCTCTGTTTGTCATTGATTTGCTCCTGCTAACTATAATGACGGGAGAACACTTCTGGGGTCAACTGCTTTTCCCTTTACCCGGTATTCAAAATGAAGATGAGGACCGCTCGCTGTTCCTGTTTGACCTACAGTAGCAATTGGTTGGCCCTTACCAACGGCATCTCCCACCCTAACTAAATTTGTCTCATTATGTGCATACACTGTCATAATATAACCACGATGTTCCAAGATGATCACATTTCCGTATCCTCTTTGGGAACCGGAATAAACTACTTTCCCCTTTTGAACAGCTAAGATAGGATCTCCTTTTTCAGCGGAGATGTCTATTCCTTTGTGAGGTCTTCCATCTCGTAACCCAAACTCCGAAGTTACTGTACCCTTCAGCGGTAAGATAAAGTCTATAGCTGAATCGGGAACCTCTGATCGTACAGATGTCTCTTTTTCGATTTCCGAGATCTTAGGTTTCGCTGATCCATTAGTTTCTAAGCTGGTTTTACCTGATTTCCTACCGGGCAGTAAGGAGATTTTCATTCCTGGTTCCAGCTTGTATGTATTTAAATCATTGAAGTCAAGGATATCAAAAACGCTTAATCCGTACATTTTAGCAATGCGGTGGATAGATTCCTTCGGCTTTACCAAATGATAACCATTGCCGGGGATTTTACGCTGTGTAACGAAATCCTGTTTTTTTGACTTATGAGGATAAAGGAATATCTTTTGCCCCACAAAAACCCGATCTGATGTCATATTATTGAAAAGTTTGATCTTATCTACTGAAAGTGCATATTTATTTGAAATAGAAACGATTGTTTCACCTTCCTTAACTATATGATAATCACCGGATGGTGTTACATAGATCGGATTACTGGATAATGCTAACAACAGAGAAAATCCTGATAACAATATCCAGAATAAAATTATTCTGATAGCTAAGTTTTTTAGTGAACTCCTAACTGTTTCCAAAATCAATATGTTATCCTAAAATCTGTATATTCAGTAGTTAATTGTAACGCGGTAATCTTTAGATCATCCACTCTCGCCATTGAAGAACCCGCTTTTAACATTTTGATAAATAGATCTAAAGCTACATCATTTCCTATGGCAACCACCTTAACATCGCCGCTTACTAAATTCTTAGTATATCCCTTTATATTAAGCTCTCTTGCTCTTTGTAAAACAAAAGCACGAAAGCAAACTCCTTGCACTCTGCCCGAAACGATTATTTCTAAACTTTTCATATTATTACCTGTCAACTTCAAAAACCACTCTATAAATATGAGTGAGTTAGTGTCAAATAATTTAATTAGCTTTTACTCACAGATCAGACTGGCTTTTTCGATAATTATACCTTCAACTAAAGTTTAACTTGAAAAATCAAAACAAGAAGAAAATGTTAAATGGTATGTTTTTCCTCCAAGAACAGAAAGAAATGCTATAAAATTAGCTTCTGCAATCAAAACAAATCTAAATCGTTTTTAAGTTATTCGTTTACTCTTGACATTTCCAATATGCTTCTTGAAATCTGCGATAGGAATGATTATGAATAAAGATATTTTTCGGAAATACTTGGATAAACATCTACCCGAGAGGGTTGATGAGTTGATGAACTCATTTGAGCGATTACTCGAAGTGCTGTGGGAAGAGAATTCAAAGATAAATCTTATCTCAAGAAAAACTCCAAAAGATGAATATTGGACTCGTCACTTTCTGGATTCACTGCTTCCTATTGAAATGACAGCTCTGGCAAATAAGAAAATATTGGATTTTGGAACGGGTGGTGGGTTGCCAGGAATACCATTAAATCTTGTTTTTCCAAGTTCTGAATTTTTTTTACTTGATTCTACCCATAAAAAGATCAGTGCTGTAAAAAATATAATTAAAATGCTTGACTTGACTTCTTGTTTCACGATTGTTTCACGATTAGAAGATTTAGATAAGAGCTTAATTGGGTCTTTTGATATCATAGTGTGCAGATCAGTGAAAATAGTTCCAAAATATAAAAGTATTTTATTGAAACTTATTAAAAATAATGGCAGAATTATTTTATATAAAAGTAAATTAATGGACGATATAAAGCAATTTGAGAAGTTTCAGATCCACGATGTATCACATCCAGTCTTAGGAGAAAGGAAAATCATTGAGATTAGAAAATAGAAAAAGCAAAGGTTAAAATCCTTTGAGAAAATTCTGGAGATAAAATGGGCAAAGTTATTGCAATAGTAAATCAGAAAGGCGGAGTAGGTAAGACAACCTCAGCGATCAATATTGCCTCCGCTTTAGCTATTTACGAAAAAAAAACATTATTAATTGATTTCGATCCTCAGGGAAATTCCTCCAGCGGTATAGGTGTGGAAAGTGGAAAACCCAACATCTACGAAGCTCTGATCAGCAGTGTCGATATAAGTGAAGTAGTAAAAAAATCTCCTATTTTAGAAAAACTGGATGTTATACCTTCCAATGTTGATCTAAGCGGCGCAGAAATTGAACTGGTGAAAGAATATTCACGCGAATTTAAACTTAAAGAAGCTATTGTAAATATTAAGAATGAGTATGATTACGTTATTATTGATTGTCCTCCATCGCTAGGCTTGTTGACTGTAAATGCTTTGACAGCCTGCACTGATGTACTTATCCCAATACAATGTGAATATTATGCGTTGGAAGGTGTTAGCCAACTGCTTAATACAATAAGACTAATAAAAAAAGGACTAAATCCGGATCTAAATATTATGGGAATTCTACTGACGATGTATGATAGAAGGTTAAATTTATCTTTGCAAGTCGCCAAGGAAGTAAGACGGTATTTTCAGGAACAGGTCTTCTCTTCAATAATTAACCGAAGTGTGAAGTTAAGTGAAGCACCAAGTTTTGGGAAATCGATCTTTCATTATGATATTAAATCGTCTGGAGCAAAAAGCTATTTACAATTAGCTAAGGAAGTATTAGCAAGATGAGTAAATTAGGAAAAGGTTTAGAAGCATTGATAAGTTCAGTTCCAGAGTCAACCGATAGTTCAACCGGAATTACTACGATCAAAACAGATCAGATTAAACCAAACAGATATCAACCTAGAAAACAATTTAATTCTGAAAAACTGCAGGAGTTAGCTAATTCTTTAAAGGAAAACGGTATAATTCAGCCGATCATTGTAACTTCCAAAGATGAAGGAGAATATGAACTAGTCGCAGGAGAGCGTAGATTAGAAGCATCTAAGTTAGCAGGATTTAGTGAAGTACCCGTGATCATTAGAAGCGTATCTCCCAAAGAACAGCTGCAATTTGCAATAATAGAAAATGTACAAAGAGAAGATCTTACCGCAATTGAGGAAGCAAAAGCTTATCAACAATTAAATGAAGAATTCAAACTTACACATGCGCAAATATCGGAAATTGTAGGTAAAGATAGAGTAACTATCACCAATTTCATCAGATTATTGAAATTAAGCGATGAAATTCAGCAGCTTATACTCGAGGATAAAATATCTTCCGGTCATGCTAGAGCAATTCTGCAAGTTGATGAGGGACTTCAGGATGAATTTTCAAAGTTGATATTAAAAAACAGATTATCTGTAAGAAAAGCCGAAGAGGAAGCAAAAAAAATAAAAGAAACTGGCTCTTTAGCATTTCCGAAGAGGAAAAAACAAGTAAGTGAAACTCCGCTAATTAAAGAATCAGAAAATAAACTGAAAGAAAAATTGAATGCCAAAGTAAAAATTTCTGATAATAATTACAAAGGTAAGATAAGCATTTATTATTCAACCAAAAATGAATTTGAAAAATTATTAGAAAAATTAGAAAAATGAAGTATCTGATAACATTTTTTTTGATCGTAATTATGCTTGTAACTGCCTGGTTTTTTAGGGAAAACATAAGACTAAAAAAATTAGTTGAGAAGCAGCAGATGGAACTCGACATTTCTAGTAAATATATTAAGAAAATCAACCAGAAAATTTCTGAACACAGTGATAAAAATTTTACATTAAAACCGAGTGCTGAAAGAGTAAATGCACTCATAGATAACTACCTGAATGAGAAGAAAGATAATAAACTGACAGCGGATAAAGAGCTGATCCCAGAGCAAATATCCTATATCCCAGACATAATTCCGCTGAAAGGTGAATTTGCGATCAGCCAGAAATTTTCGGATAAGCACACCGGCATCGATCTAGCCTCGCCTTCCGGATCAGAAATTGTAGCAGTTGCAACAGGTGAAGTCCTATCTGTATATTATGATGAACATTACGGTAAGGTTATCATGATAGATCACCTTAACCAATTCACGACTTTATACGCTCATCTGGCAACTTCATTCTTTGAGGCTAACGATAGTGTGAAGAAAGGTGAGACTATTGCTTTGGTAGGAAATACCGGTTATAGTTCTGCGCCCCATCTACATTTTGAATTATTGATCGATGGCAAAAGTGTTGATCCTCTTGATCACATTAATTTGCTAAAATAGGAGGAATTTTATGAACAAGAATAGAAAAGTGGAACTTTCAACAATCATCGGCAAAGGTAGTAAAGTGGTAGGTACTTTAGAAGTAAAAGGCGGAGTTCGACTGGACGGTGAAATAGAAGGAACTATCCAAACTGACGGCTTTGTAACTATTGGTAATTCCGGCGTCGCAAAAGCAGATATTAAAGCAACTGAATGCCTGATCTCAGGTAAAGTTGAAGGAAATGTAACCTGTACTGATGCTATCGAATTGGACAAAAGCGCCAGAATGAATGGAGATATTGTTGCTAAAATTTTAAAGATCCATACCGGAGCAGTTTTCAACGGTAGCAGCTCAATGTCTTCAGCCCAAAAGAAAATAAGTAAATCAGTTCCGAGAGAAAATGTTGAAAAAGAACAAAAAACTGAATAGTGTATTAGTTAAGTATATAAGCTTAATAACACAGTTAGGGCTTACCATGATCAGCTCAATTCTCATCTGCTTACTGGGTGCTGTTTATCTTGAACGAAAAATTCAAACAGATGGGTTAATAATACTCATCGGAGTGTTAATTGGTGTGGCAGCAGGTATCTTCTTATCCTACAAATTATTAAAAAAAATGTTGGAAAATGATCGAATTTAGTATGGATGACAATAATCAATATATCAAGAAAATATTAGTGATTATTCTCTTGACAAACATACCAGCTATTCTGTCCTTACCTTGGTTCTTTAGGAATTCATTTAGTTGGATGATAGGAACAATAGGTAGTGCCGGAAACTTCTTATGGCTTGCTAATAATATCAAGAAGCAGATTGGCTTAATGCCAACAAAATCACGGGTAAATGCAGCAAAAGGCTCCTTGATCAGGTATAGTGTTTTAATAGTATTTGCGTTGCTGGTAGTCTATTTATTCAAACCAAATATTATTATTTTTGGCTTCGGACTTCTATCCGGTCAGATCGTAATATATCTTGTTGAATTTATAAATCATTTAAAGAACAATAAATACTTTAGAGGGTAAAATGGCACAAAAGAAGAATCCAATATTAATGATAATATTGATATTTTTTTTGATCGAGATATCACTTGTCTTTTTCTCTAAAGGATTTAACAAAGAGATGCAATTAGGCTTTGATAAGGGAAAATTTGTTTTCCGGAATATTGAAAGTGAATATAACCTTCAACATAAAATAACAGAAGAATTCCAAATTGATGAATATTATAAGCAGTCCGGGGAAGAACCTTCAATTTACGGCAGCAATCATCTTTACAATTTTTTCAAAAAGGTATTTGGACAAAATAGCGCTATGGGAACATTCCAGCTTTTAAGAATGCTCCTCCTTGTTGATATCTTGCTGTTGTTTCTGGCAATATTAATTAAAAAAAGACTATTGGAAAGACCTTCTCAGCCACAAATATTATTTGAAGTTACGTATTCTGCCTTAGAGCAATTTGTGATTGAAACACTGGGAAAAGAAAAAGTAAATTATACACCTTATATAGTTACATTATTTATCTTTATCTGGATTTCGAATATGATAGGTATGGTACCAATACCGGGCTTTATAGAGCCGACCAGGAATCTTAATGTTCCTTTGGGATTAGGTGTATTTGCTGTTGCTATAGTTCATATTACAGCTATCAAAGTAAAAGGTTTTTGGGGTCATCTCAAAAATTATGTCAATCCTGTTAAAAATCCTCTGTTCTTACTTGATATTATCGGAGAATTTTCAAAAGTCGTCTCAATCTCATTTCGTCTTTTCGGTAACATATTAGGTGGTGCTATTATTATTTTAGTAGTGTCTTCCTTAGTCAGTTACGTCGTTTTCCCGGTAGGATTAACTCTCTTCTTCGGAGTATTCGTTGGAACAATTCAAGCTTTTGTCTTTACAATGTTAGCACTTACATATATCGGTGTTGAAATTACGGAGTAACAGATGGTATTATCAGTCGAATATATCAGGATTGCTGCTTATTTGGGAGCAGCTATCAGCGTGGGATTAGGTGCGATAACAACAGGAATCGGTTCCGGTATCATTGCTGGAGAAGGTGCTCTTGGAGTTATGAAACAACCTAAGGCTAATGATCAGTTATTCAGGACAATGCTGATTGGGCAAGCCGCTGCCCAGACCGCCGGTATTTTTGCTTTGGTAATTTCCATGTTGCTGATCTATGGCGGCTTTGATATTCCGGAAGGCGGTTGGTTCAGAGCTGCAGCTTTATTAGCAGCTGGACTCGCCATGGGAATTGGTGCATTCGGCCCTTCTTTAGGAGCTGGATATTCCGGAGGCGAAGCTTGTAAATCAGTTTCAAGAATGCCTAAACACGGAAATGCTATAATGGGTAATATGCTCATTGGTCAGGCGCTTTCTCAAACTTCGGCAATTTTTGCTTTGGTTGTATCATTATTGCTACTATATTCTGTTCCGGTACAACCAGCAAATCTAACAGTTGGGAAAATATTATTAAAATCAGTTTCCTTTATCGGAGCTGGATTAGCCATTGGCTTGGGAACTATCGGCCCCGGAACCGGAATAGGTTTTGTAGCCGGTAAGGCAAATGATATGATAGGAAGATTTCCCAATGAAAAATCAATTATTATGCGGACAATGTTTTTAGGAGCGGCAGTATCGGAATCAACAGCTATTTATTCGCTGGTGGTTGCCTTTCTGTTGATCTTTGCGGTTTAATATTATTTTGAGAATATTGGAGGAAAAATGGAACTAACATTAGCACAGGGAATAGTGAAAGCGGCAGCCTTACTGGGTGCTGGAATGTGTATGGGAATGGGCGCTTTAGGACCCGGCGTAGGTGAAGGATTTGTAGCAGGAAAAGCTTGTGAAGGTATTGCACGTTCTCCTGAAAATGCTAGCCTCATTACACGTACTATGCTGGTAGGTCAAGCTGTGTCAGAATCAACAGGTATTTATTCATTAGTGATAGCACTTCTGTTGATCTTCTCAACCTAAGCAAAAAAACTCAGAGAATTAGATCTTGACTGCTGTTGGATTAAATCTGACTGCACGATAGTATTTTGGAGATTTTATGATTAATATAGATTATTCTCTCATTATTGTCATCTTGAATTTTGTGCTTTTACTTATAATTTTGAATAAAATTCTATATAAGCCCATGAAGAAATTTTTGGGTGAAAGGCAGAAAAAAATCGCTGATGATATCGACAAAGCTAAAGCGTCACGTTCTGAAGCTGATAAACTTGTTGAGGAAAAAAGTAATGAATTAAAGAAATCGGCAGAGGAGATCAGAGCTTTAAAATCTGCTGCTGTCAGTGATGCAGAAGGCAAAGCAAAAGAAGTGATAGATAATGCCAAGAAGCATGAAAAAAGGATTTTACAGGAAACGGAAAAACAGCTTGAGGCAGAAAAAACAAAAGCGATGAAAGAAATTGAACAGGAATTAGCAGAAATTGTAGCTGAACTATCTTCACAATTCCTTTCTGAAAAAATAGATGAAAAGAAGGATAAAGAGCTGATCACAAAAATTGTTTCTGAGAGGAAGAAAAAGTGAAAGGTATTTTAGCTGCCAAAAGATATTCGCAAGCAATCATAACAGATCTGGATGAAAAAGAGATCCACTCTATTTTATCAGATGTTGAAATTTTGCAAAGTACTTTGGCCAAATACCCTGAAATACTGAGCATTCTAAATTCACACTTGTATACTCATGATTTACGCTTGGAAATAGTGCATGAAATGTCTAAAAATTTAAAGAATTCGAAATTATGGGAGAATCTATTCAGCATTCTTTTGAAGAAACATAGATTTATTATTCTAAATTTAATCTTGCAGGATATGGAAAAAAATATCTTACATATTAAAAATCAGATAAAAATTGATATGACCATTGCTCATGAGTTGTCAAAGAAGATGCTTGATTCCATTTCAAAAAAAATAGAAGATATTGTTAAAAAAGATGTAATTTTAAATATTAAAATTGATCCTGATATTTTAGGAGGCTTCGTGGCAAGAACTGACTCCATGGTTATCGACGGGTCGATTAAAAACAATCTAGTAAAATTGCTAAATGTTAAATCAATAAAACAATGAGGTCAGAATGAAAATCCAACCAGATGAAATTAGTTCTATCCTGAGAGAAAAGATTAAAGGATTAAAACTTGAGATAGATATTGCCGAGACAGGAAAAGTTGTTCAGGTAGGCGATGGAATAGCCAGAATTTATGGACTGAACAACGTTATGGCAGGTGAAATGATAAAATTCCCAGGTGATGTAACGGGAATGGCTTTGAATCTGGAAGAAGACAATGTAGGATGTATAATTTTTGGCGAATCAGAAAAGATAAAAGAAGGAGATATTGCCAAAAGAACTAAAAAAATCCTGCAGGTTCCTATTGGGAAAGCTCTATTAGGAAGGGTAGTTAATGCTTTGGGTGATCCCTTAGACGGTAAAGGTGAAATAAAGGCTGAAGATTTTAAACCTGTAGAAAGGAAAGCCCTGGGTGTTGTTGAAAGACAACCTGTTAAAGAGCCGCTTCAAACAGGTTTAAAAGCAATAGACTCTATGATTCCGATTGGCAGAGGACAACGTGAACTTATCATAGGCGATAGACAAACAGGTAAAACAGCAATCGCAATTGATACTATATTGAATCAAAAAGATACGGATATGGTTTGTATATATGTAGCAATTGGCCAGAAAAAATCATCAGTTGCAAAAATCGTTAATGTTCTGGAAGAAAAAGGAGCTATGGCATATACGATAGTAGTTGTAGCTTCTGCAGCTGAATCTGCTTCCCTACAATACCTCGCTCCTTATTCCGGATGCACAATTGGAGAATACTTCCGAGATAAAGGAGAACATGCTCTCATTATTTACGACGATCTTTCCAAGCATGCAGTGTCTTACAGAGAACTTTCATTATTGCTTAGAAGACCGCCCGGACGTGAAGCTTATCCGGGTGATGTTTTTTATTTGCATTCTCGCCTGCTGGAAAGAGCATCAAAATTGAATGATGAATTAGGCGGCGGCTCTCTTACGGCATTACCTATTATTGAAACTCAAGCAGACGACCTCACTGCCTACATTCCTACGAATGTAATATCAATAACCGATGGGCAGATTTTCCTGAATAGCCGTTTATTTTATTCAGGATTCAGACCTGCTATCAATGCAGGCTTATCAGTTTCCCGTGTGGGAGGAAATGCCCAACTTAAATCCATGAAAAGCGTTACCGGACAATTACGGGTTGCCTTAGCTCAATATTCAGAACTGGAAGCATTTGCAAAATTTGGATCAGATCTTGATAAAACTACGCAAGATCAATTGAAAAGAGGTAGAAGACTTGTTGAGATTCTCAAGCAATCTCAATACTCACCCCTGTCTGTAGCCAAACAAACATTCATCATTTTTATGGCTAACGAAGGCTTTCTTGATGATATTGAAATAGAAAATGTAAAAAAAATGGAAGAAGAACTTTTTTCTACTCTTGATTCTGAATATAAAGATTTTATGAAGAGTATGATAAAAGATAAATTGAACGATGAGATCAAAGATGCCATGCGAAAAATTTGCAAGAAAGTATTAAAGAAATTTTAAATAATTATGGCTAATTTAAAAGAAATTAAAACTCGGATCGAAAGTGTTAAAAACACAAAACAGATTACTAATGCCATGAAAATGGTTGCAGCAGCCAAGTTACGTAAAGCACAGAATAATATTATCAATGCAAGACCCTATGCTGATCATCTTGCTGAAATGCTAAAAACCCTTAAAAATAAGAATGTATCTACAGAACATCCATTACTGGAAGAAGCATCTGATAAGGAAAAAACAGCTTTTATTGTTGTTACTTCAGATAGAGGACTTTGTGGATCATTTAACACTCATATTATTAAGAAAGCGATGACTGCTTTGAAAGAAAATCCTAAAGCGGACATGATTTGTATCGGTAGAAAAGGATATGATTTTTTTAGAAAACATTCCAAGAATGTTGTACATCATTATATCGACCTGTTCAACGAAATGGATTTCAGCGTTTCTACAGATGTTGCTGATAATATTTTGAACTTATTCCTCGATGAGAACTATGGCAAAATAGATGTAATTTATAATGAATTTAAATCTGCTATTCAACAAAATGTTGTTATAAAACAACTTTTGCCAATCATTCCGAGTGAAGCGGAAGATATTTCTAAAGTGGATTACATTTATGAGCCCGATGAAGAAACTATTATTAGCGAATTGGGAAATAAATATGTTCATGTTGATATCTGGCGGATCATGTTAGAATCTTCAGCTGCTGAACAAGGTGCAAGGATGACAGCTATGGATTCTGCAACTGAAAATGCTGCAGATTTGATAGATTCTCTTGTGCTGCATTACAACAGAGCAAGACAATCTGCTATAACTACGGAAATAATTGAGATAGCCTCAGGTGCTGAAGCTATTGAAAAATAATATTCAGATAAAAATATAAGAGGTACTTATGGTTGATGGAAAAGTTATACAAATTATTGGACCAACGGTAGATGTAGAGTTTCCGGAAAATAAATTACCGGCAATTCATAATGCACTGTTAATAGAACGCAAGAATCAACCGGATCTATTTTTGGAAGTTCAAATGCATCTTGGCGAAAATAAGGTAAGAACTGTTGCTATGGATTCAACTGATGGCTTGGTTAGAGATACAAAAGTAAAAGATACTGAGGAACCAATAAGTGTCCCTGTTGGCAAAGAAGTCCTAGGTAGAATGATCAACGTGGTTGGAGAACCTATTGACGGCGGGGGACCTATTAAAACTAAAGAAAAATATCCGATTCACAGACAAGCTCCATTGTTTGAAAATCTGGCTACTGAAGAAGATATCCTCGAAACAGGGATCAAAGTCATCGACTTGGTTGAACCTTATTCAAAAGGTGGAAAAGTAGGCTTGTTTGGTGGTGCCGGTGTTGGTAAAACTGTTTTAATCCAAGAGTTGATAAGGAATATTGCCATCGAACATGGCGGTTATTCTGTTTTCTCAGGCGTGGGTGAAAGAACTAGAGAAGGTAATGATCTTTGGCTGGAAATGAAAGAATCCGGTGTTATTGATAAAACTGCTCTGATTTTTGGACAGATGAACGAACCTCCCGGAGCGCGTCAAAGAGTTGGTTTAACCGGACTTTGTATCGCAGAATATTTCCGTGATGTTGCAAAAAAAGATGTTTTATTGTTCATTGATAATATCTTCCGATTTACTCAAGCAGGTTCGGAAGTTTCCGCACTGCTCGGTAGAATGCCCTCAGCAGTTGGTTATCAACCAACATTGGCAACGGAAATGGGTAATTTGCAAGAAAGAATAACCTCCACAAAAGACGGTTCAATAACTTCAGTACAAGCAGTTTATGTACCTGCTGATGACCTGACTGACCCGGCTCCAGCAACAACATTCTCACATCTTGATGCAACTACTGTCCTTTCTAGAAGAATTGTTGAACTTGGTATCTATCCGGCTGTTGATCCACTTGATTCAACAAGTAGAATATTAGATCCCCAGATCATCGGAGATGAACATTATTTTGTAGCAAGAGAAACTCAGCGCATTATCCAAAAATATAAAGATCTTCAGGATATTATTGCCATCTTAGGTATGGACGAACTATCAGAGGATGATAAAATCGTGGTAAATAGAGCTCGTAAGTTAGAGAGATTTTTTTCTCAACCGTTTTTTGTTGCCGAACAATTTATAAATACTTCCGGAGTTTATGTACCGCTTAAGGATACAATAGCAGGTTTTAAAGCTATCCTTGATGGAGAGTGTGATGACTGGCCCGAACAAGCATTCCTTTATGCCGGGGATTTGAAATCAGTTGAAGAAAAAAAGGCAAAATTAAAAAAAGGGAAATGATCATAAAATGAGTAAAATTCATGTTACGATCATTCAGCCAACCAAAATAAAAGTCGATCAGGAATACGAGCATATAATTATTCCGGGTGTAGATGGAGATTTTGGTGTCTCTCCCGAGCACACTCCTTTCATCACAAAGATCAGATCGGGGGTACTTCAACTTTTCACTGGTAGTAAAACAGAAAAGTATGCTATTCACGATGGCTTTGTTACAGTTGAAAATAATACCGTAAAAATTGTTTGTGATACTATTGAAAAAGAAAATGAAATCAATGCGAAAAGAGCTAAATCTTCTAAAGAACGAGCCGAAAAGCGATTAAAAAGCTCCGAATCGGATATAAATTTCAGACGGGCTGAACTTTCCTTAAAACGAGCTTTGATCAGGCTATCTTTAGGCTCTAGTTAACCGAATTTGGTGGCTTTATAAATCATTTTATTAATTGGAAGCATTCATGAAAATCCCATTTTTAATGTTAATTGCTTTTATCCTAATTTCATGCCAAAAAAAAGAAAATATTGAAGTTGAGAAACCTTCACTTCAAAATATTGATTCCGATAGTTTAGTTCTAAAGGGAGAAACACACCAAATAGAAAAACAAATTCTTCGCACAGATCCACTAACAAAAATACACTACAATAAATATACAAAAGGAATATATTTGACAGCATATACAATTGCAACTCAAAATATTTCTTCTGTCTTGGATAGTGCTGAAGCAGCCGGAATAAACACAATAGTATTCGATCTGAAAAATATGAATGGGAACATATTCTTCAGAATGCCTCAAAAAGGCTTCCTAAAGGCCGATAATATAAAACCGATAGTTGACACCAAGAAAACTGTGACCTCTATCCATAAGCGAAATATGAGAGCCGTTGCCAGACTTGTTATGTTCCATGATCAAATAACAGCACAACGTGATTCCACTTTAAGGCCGCAAAATATTCAGGGTGGAAGCTGGCAGGAGAGTAAACGAAAAAAACCTTCCTGGTTGGATCCTTCCAATAAAAAAGTTCAGGATACATTATTTGAAATTATAAAAGAAGTTTGTCAGTTCGGAATTGATGAAATACAATTGGACTATGTTCGTTTCCCTACTCAAGGTGACATATCAAACGCTGTTTTTGCTTTTCAACGGGAGGACAGTCTTTTTATTAATAGTGATTCAACTTATATTTGTCGTGATAAACCTGAAATTATTGAGACCTTTGTACAAAAAGTAAAAAGTATTTGTAATGAAAGCGAGGTAACTTTAACAGCTGATGTATTTGCCATAGTTTCCTGGCAGCGGGAAGTTGATATTAATGCCACAGGTCAGGACATCTCAAGGATGAGTAAAAATCTGGATGCAATACATCCTATGATCTATTCATCACATTTTGCACGTGATTTTGGTTACAGGGAAGATTTGCCTAACGAGCCATATTACATAGTTTACAAAGGTAGCAAATTAACATTACAATATACAAATAGCGATTGCAAAGTAATTCCCTATATACAATCAAATTCTTGGAAAGTTAATTACACTTATGATTATATAATTGCTCAGATAGAAGCTGTAGTTGCTTCAGGAGCTGATGGTTATATTCTCTGGAATGCTTCAAATAATTATTACCGAACTCTCAGGTGGATACGGGAATTCGATAATAACAAATAATGTTTCACGTGAAACAAAAACTACTTAAGCACGTTTTTTGTTAAAACTTTTACAATCTCTTCGTTTGTTGTTGCATTGGTTAACGTCGTAAGAACTTCCTGATTCATAAGCAATTTAGAAATATATGAAATTGAAAATAAATGCTGAATATCATCATGCAGTAATAACATAAAAAATAAATTAACTGGTTCACTGTCAATTGCATCAAATTCTATCTTATTCTTGGAACGGCCAAAGATAATGCTGGGTGTCTTAACTTTAGAAGGATGTAAATGACGGGGATGCAGAAGCGCAACTCCTTTGCCTATCGCAGTTGAAACTAATTCTTCTCTTGCAACTACAACCTGATACAGCCATCGATGATCTCTAACGATTTTCAAGTCCTTGGCTTTTTTTGACATCTCTCCGATAGCTTCGTACTTATTGTCTGCATTAAAGTCCAAATAAACATTCTTTGCATTGAAATAATCCGAGAACTTACAAACTGATCTTTTTAACGCCAGGTTTTCAACTTCCCTTTCATTCAAATTCGCCAACCATTCATCAACATCTGCCTTATCTACTTTGTAAGTACTTCCAACTTTTTTTGTCTTGAATACTTTACTTTTAGTCATTTCCCTTACTACTGAATCGGTAACTTTAAGATAAGTTGCTGCCTGTCTTAACGTCAAATATTCCTTGTCCATATCCACTCCACTTTTATATTTTTTAGTACTTTAATTAATTTCCTAATATTTTCTGTCAAGTTTTAGACACTATTTTCTTGACAGATAAACAGATAAAAGATTGCTAAATTTATGAAAAATATATTATTATTAATAATTATTACATTGATTGTAAGTTGCACTTATTCAGTTTATACTTCTGGATATCCGCATCTCAAAACGATCACTGTAATACCAATAGAAAACTATTCTACTAATTATGACCTTAGTGATATCGTATTTACTTCATTAATCGGAAATTTCGAATCGGATGGACGACTTAAATTAGTTGGTCTTGCTCCGGATTGTCAATTAGAATGCATTATTCAGGATTATTCAAATAAAATTGCAACTTATTCCGGTTCTTCGGTCGATGAGTATGAAGTGAGAATATTATTCAGTGTTACATTTACTGACTTAAAAAACAATGAAGTGATCTGGAAAAATGATTCCTTGATCATCTCGGAGAGATACTCCAAGGTTAATGAAAACAGTGAATTTAAGAGTGAAAGTGCAGTGCAAAATGAAATTGGGCAAAAGTTATTTGATAACATTCTTAAAAATACATTGGAAGAATGGTAAGAATCAATAAATATTTAGCTCAATGTAATTTGGGTTCGAGAAGATCTGTCGAAATTTTGATCTCTAACCGAGAAATCTCCGTAAATGGCGAGATCATAGACGATCTATCTAAACAAATAGATCCGACAAAAGATAAAGTAAGTTATAAGGGAAAAACGATTCATCCCAGCCAGGAAAAAATTTATATTATGTTGAATAAACCAAAAAAATATCTGGTATCGACTAAGGATGATTTTGGTAGAAGGATTATCTTTGACCTTTTACCGGATTTTGAGACAAATCTCTTTTACATCGGAAGATTAGACTACATGTCAGAAGGTCTGTTATTATTAACAAATGATGGTGATTTTGCTGAACGTGTTATCCATCCCAGATACAAGTTACCGAAAGTTTATAAGGTTAAGGTGAAAGGCAAGATTGGTAAAGAAGAACTGGAAAAATTAAGGAAAGGGATTGTAATTAATGGAAAAAGAACAAAGCCAGCAATCGTTTATACTAATAAGGTAAATGATGAATTTACCGAGCTGAAGATGACTATTTTTGAAGGTAGAAAAAGACAAATTCGTTATATGATCAAAAGTATAGGTTCTGCTGTTTATGAACTTAAACGGCTTCAAATTGGGACTATTAAATTGAATAAGTTGCCGGTAGGAATGTGGAGAATGCTAAAACCTTCAGAAGTAACTGCTTTAAGGTCCAACGCTAGAACTAAATCTAAAAAAGAGATAAAATGAAAATTGGATTAATTGGCTTACAGAATTCTGGTAAAACTACTATTTTTAACGCACTTACCGGATTGAATATAGAGATAGCAGATTACCCTTCACAAAAAAGTGAACCAAATCATGGTATTGTAAAGGTGGAAGATGAAAGAGTAGAGAAACTCTCCGAAATATATAATCCAAAAAAGACTATTTTTGCCACCATTGAATATATAGACTTTGTCGGTATCAGCGGCGATAAAAGTAACTCTGATTCCTTTAGTGATTCCGGTATGGCTTTAGTAAAAACAGCTGATGCCCTAGCGCTGGTCATAAGAAATTATCGTGATCCTATTACAGACGATGCTCCTACTCCTGCTTTGGATGTAGAAGCAATTGAATCAGATCTGCTGATTTCTGACCTGATAATTGCTGAGAAAAGACTTGAAAAAGTTGAATTAAATAAGAAGAGAGGAATTAAGGATTCAAAAGTGCAATTGGAAGAGAATGTTTTGAAAAAGGTAATCTCTCACATGGAAAATTCTCTACCTATTCGCAGTTTAAGCCTTTCCGATGATGAGTCTAAATTAATTCGTGGATTCCAATTTATTACTCAAAAGCCTTTGATGATCATACTTAACTCAGATGAGAACAAATTTGGATCCAGTGAAGTTTGCGTACAGGAATTACAAAAGAATTATCAAGTCATTGAGTTTGCAGGAGCCTTTGAAATGGAACTTACTAAACTTGAAAAACAGGAAGCAGTAGAATTTATGCAGGATATTAATATAAAAGAATCTGCTCGAGATAGACTTACTAAGTTCTCTTATGAATTACTTGGTTATTGTAGTTTTTTTACCGTTGGAGAGGATGAAGTGAGAGCTTGGACTATCACAAAAGGAGAAAATGCCGTGCAAGCAGCTGGAAAAATACATTCCGATCTTGCCAGAGGATTTATCAGAGCTGAATGCTTTTCTTATAATGACCTGATCAACTACGGTAGTGAAAAAAATATCAAAGAAAAAGGCTTATTCCGGTTGGAAGGCAAAAAATATATTGTTCAAGATGGAGATATTATCAGTATAAGATTTAGTGTGTAGAAGAGGAGACTATGGCTGAAGTAAATAAACAAAAAGTTATTCATATAATTTTCGGAATTTTGCTCATTCTGCTATCTATACTTTTATTATTTGCAATTT
Organism: Candidatus Cloacimonadota bacterium; assembly: GCA_021734835.1. Taxonomy (GTDB): domain Bacteria; phylum Cloacimonadota; class Cloacimonadia; order Cloacimonadales; family TCS61; genus Tenebribacter. The sequence goes on from JAIPIH010000001.1 coordinate 223,567, forward strand.
TGACGCCTTTAAGAGATATAGCAACTGATTATCAAACCTTACAAAATGCCCACCTTAATATCTTTAAGTTCATCAAGATGGATTTTCCGCCTGTAGCTAATCCTATAGGTCCTTTTGGAGCATTTTTCGGATTTTGGTTAATTTATATCTTTGGTAAATTCCTCAGTATTTCCCTTTTAATTGGTGGCTTCTTCTTAGGCTTTTTTATGATCTTTTGGAAAAGTGATAAACATCCTTATTTCCGATTAATCTGTTTTGTTATATTTGCATTTTTTGTAAATATTGCCTCTTTTGTTCTAAAACCGAGTAATTTGAACACTGCTGGGCTCGTACCATGGAAATTTTACAGCTTTTTAGATACAATTTTTAATCGTACAGGAACTGGAATAATCGCTTTTGCCTTTATCTTTTTGGCTTTGATCTTTATTTTCGATTTAGAGAATATTCAGAGATTCTTTGTTTTTTCCTTAAAAAAAATTGTCTATGGTTACTTAAAGATTTTTTCTTTGATCTTTGTAAAAAAACCTAAAAAGACTAAAAAACTTAAAAAACGGAACAAAAGAAATCCCAAAATAACAGATCATACATCAAAAGAGAATGAGTCTACGGAATTTGTTAAACCTGTTATTCCGCCAGTAAAAATGACTCAGGACAAAAATGAAGTTGATGATGATCATAAAGATTATAATATTCCGGAGGTTGACCGATTTCTGTCCAGTACCACGATAACGAAAGCAGATAGGGAAGAAATACAGCAGAATATCAACCGGATTAGTACAATATTAATAGATAAATTGGCTGAATTTGGAGTTAATGCTGAAGTTAAACATGTAAACATTGGCCCTATCATAACGCAGTATGAGATTGAACCAGCACCAGGGGTAAAAGTGAATAAATTCCATGCTTTAGCTGATGATCTGGCACTGGCGATCAAAGCTAAAAGTATTCGTATTCAAGCTCCGATCCCTGGACGCGGATTAGTCGGAATTGAAATTCCTAATGTCAACAGAGACACTATCTTCCTAAAAGATATTCTAAATTCAGCAGAGATGAAATCTTTTAAGGGTGATATTGCCATTGGCCTCGGCAAAGATATTGCTGGTTTTCCCGTTATCGCTGACCTGGCTCAAATGCCTCATTTACTGATTGCCGGTGCAACTGGAACCGGAAAAAGTGTATGTATCAACAGCATCATCAATAGTATTATTTTCCGTATGACACCTGATCAGCTCAGATTTATTATGATCGATCCGAAACGAATTGAACTTTCTATCTATGAAGGAATACCACATTTGATTCAGGAAGTAGTAACTGATAATGAAGACGCTTTAAGGGTCTTACAATGGGGCGTTACAGAGATGGAAAAACGTTATGAATTATTGCAGAAATACAAAGTAAAAAATGTAAATGCCTATAATAAAATAATTAATGGAATACTCCAAAACCAAACAAAAGCGGAAGAGGCTGAAATGACAGATAAACCGCTGCCATATATTGTGATCATTGTGGATGAATTAGCTGATCTGATAATGTCGATCGGAAAGGATGTAGAAAGGTTGATCACCAGATTAGCTCAAATGGCTAGAGCGATCGGAATTCATCTTATTTTAGCTACACAAAGACCTTCAACACAGGTTATTACAGGAATTATTAAAGCCAATATTCCATCGAGAATTGCTTTCAAAGTTCCAACTAAAATCGATTCTCGAGTTATAATTGATGCTAACGGTGCTGATAAATTACTTGGTAATGGCGACAGTCTATACAGCTCAACCGGTATTGGAGGTATGAAGAGGATACATGGAGCCTATATCGAACCTTCTGAAATTCTGGATATAACTAAATATCTACTTACTCAACCGAAGCCGGAACAACAGATCAAAATAATTACTGATGATGATATGATAATAAGTGGTTTTGAATATGATGATGAACTTTTCCCGCAAGCGGCGGCAGCTATTGTTTCAGCTGGTTCTGCCTCAGTATCTATGCTGCAAAGACATTTCAAAATAGGGTATGCCAGAGCCGGACGATTGATCGATATGATGGAAAAAGCTGGTATTGTTGGTCCGCATGTTGGAAGTAAATCCAGAGAAGTTCTTGCAAGTGAAGAGGATTTGAAGATCTATGGATACTTGCAAGAATAGATTCATTATAATATTTCTATTTCCGATTTTCCTCTTTCCAGAAAATGTAAATTTAGAAAAAATGTACGAGGATATTCTGATAACTTACTCTAAAATATACACTTATGAGGCTTCGTTCGCGCAAGAAAACTATTGGAACGAAATAGATATCTATAAAAATTCTGATGGGAAAGTTTTTTATAATAGAGAGAAACTTCTGATGAAATATTCTCAACCTGATGGACAGATTCTGTTTATTGCTGATTTTACTGTGACTATGTATGATCCAATCAATAACCAAGCAATCATCTCTGATAAAACGGATATTGAACTTAGACCTGATAAACTGATAGCTAAATATTGGGACATCTCGGAAAAAGAGATAATTGATCAGTTTGATAATAGTGTTAAAATAGAACTACACACACGAAATGCAGAAAAAATTCAAATAACAGTTACTAATAATTTAATAACAGAGTTTTACATCGTTGATGAAAATGATAATGTTGTCATGTATCAATTTGCTGATGTTCAGGTTAATAAAGAATTACCCGATAAAATTTTCGACGTTAAATTACCGGAAAATATAAATCTAATTGATCTGCGAGAAAAGTAGATTTACGCTAAGCTCTTGGAGGAAAAGATGATAGCATTGATCATGGCTGGTGGTGTAGGTACACGGTTCTGGCCTCTCAGCAGAAAGGCAAAACCGAAACAGTTCCTGAACATTGTCTCAAATAGATCAATGATCCAAATGACAGTTGATAGACTTCAACCTGAAATTGATCTAAAAGATATTTTCATAGTGACAGCGGCTCCTCAGGCAGAACTGATAAAATCACATTTACCTGAATTACCTGAAGAGAATATAATTTGTGAACCATTCGGGATGAATACTGCTCCTTGTATCGCCCTCAGCGCTTCATATCTGAGCCGTAAGTACGATAAAACAAAAACTATGGTCATTCTACCTGCTGACCATATAATTGCCTCTAAAAACGATTTTCTGGCTTCGCTGAAAAGGGGGAATGAAACTGCAAAATTAGATTATCTGGTTACTTTCGGAATTAAGCCAAACTATCCTGCAACTGGTTACGGTTACATCGAAGGGGGAAAGCAGATCGATAAGAACAGTTTTTCCGTAAAACAATTTAAAGAAAAACCCGATCTCAAAACAGCAGAAAAGTTTATTAAGGCTGGTAATTTCTTTTGGAATAGTGGTATGTTCATGTGGAAGATCGAGACTATCCTGAAAGCATTTGAAAAATATCTTCCTGAAATTACATCTCTATTACAAGACATCAACTTCAAATGGAATCAGCAGGGCTTAAAAGTCGATTTCAGCAGGGAATATGCAAGAATGCCGAAAATACCAGTTGATATTGGCATTATGGAAAAAGCAGATAAACGTGTTGTTATTCCGGTGGATTATGGCTGGAATGATGCAGGAAGCTGGAAAGCGCTTTATGATATTTCAAAAAAAGATCATAATGGTAATGTTCTGAAATGCGATTCAGAGGTTATAAACAGCAGAAACAATTATATTTACTCGAAAAAATTCGTATCCCTAATCGGTATTGAAAACCTGGTAGTTATAGAGAGCGAAGATGCTTTGCTCATTGCCGATAAAGACAGCAGCGAGGAAGTTAAAGAAATAGTTGAAAACCTAAAGAAAAAAAAGAAGTCTGAACTGCTGTAATCTCCGCAATAGAGATATTTAATTCCTCGGAAAGGTAGATCATGTTGGTTCGTTCTGGTGGTATAAGTATAACAAAAAAATGTTTTTCATAAACTGATACAAGCGAGATAATTTCGACTCAAATAATAATTTTATTCCATTCCTGAATGCACACTTTTATTAGGTAAACTCACTAATTCTACTTGACTCTTAATTCAATTATTTTTACTTAAAATCTATGAAATGGAAATATGATTTTAACCCGGACAGTCAGGATGCTGTCATTAATACTTTTCAATTCTTTTTAAAATTGAAGGCTCTTTACAGACAGGGCTGGCTGCAGAGAAATGTAACAGAAAAACAAACTGAATCAGTCGCTGATCATTCCTTTGGAACGGCAATGCTGGCATTGTTGCTTTGCCCACCGGAACTTGATAAATTGAAAGTACTGGAGATTGCTTTGCTGCACGAAACAGGTGAATGTATTATCGGTGACCTAACTCCATGGGATGAAGTGAATGAGGCAGAAAAAAGCAGCTTGGAGCTGGAATCTGTAGAAAACATACTGAACTCCTTACCCGATGGAAAGCGCTTAATTGAGATTTGGAAGGAATTTGAATTTGAGACCAGTGCTGAAGGAAGATTTGTACGACAATTGGATAAACTTGAAATGGGTTTACAGGCAGAACTCTTTACTAAGCTTGGTAACAACGATGCTGCTGCCTTATTGTTATCCGCAAAGCAGAAAGTAACAGATGAAAAATTGCGGAAATATTTAGCGGAATATTAGACTATAATGGAGTATTATGAAGAGAATAATAATACAAAAATTAATTTTAGTTATTTTATTAGGAGTCATAGTGACGCTAAGTGCGAATGAGTATTTAATTCCTGAACTGGAGCCTTTACGTCCCTTTCTGAATACGACTTGGAAAGGTGAGTTTACCAAGTCGGAAAATCCTGCCTCCGACATTCAAAAATGGAATCGTATTTTAAACGGAACTCACATCCGCATAATGCATTCACTGAACAATGGGGAATACGGCGGTGAATCCATAATCTATTGGGATGACAAAAAAAATAAGTTGGCTTATTATTACTTTACCACAGGTGGCTTTCTCACTAAAGGTACCATGCAAATCGAAGACGGGAAAGTTGTCAGCCAGGAAAAAGTGATTGGTGATGCAAATGGTATAGAAAATGTTAAGAATATTACAGAAATTTTAACTGATGGAAGTCTGAGATCTACTTCAAAATACTTAAAAAACGGTAAATGGATAGAAGGTCATGAGATAATATATCATCAGGATCCGGAAGCGGAGCTGATCTTTAAATAGCATGCGATTAGCAGTTATCGGAAGTAAAGATTTTAACGACTACCAAAAATTGGTTTCCATTTTAAATCAGATTTCCGGTATCACAACGATCGTTAGCGGAGCTGCTCAGGGAACTGACACAATGGCAGCTCGCTATGCCAGGGAACACAATTTAAAGCTAATGGAATTCCCGCCGGATTTTAAAAAAAACAGGGAAGAGGCAAAACATATTCGGAACCCGAAGATCGTGGAGAACTGCGATAACTTAGTTGCATTTTGGACAGATAAATGTGAAGGGACAAAATGCACATTAAATTTTGCAAAAAAATTGAATATTCCTATAAAAAAGATAATGATCTAGAGATTTGATTATTAACTGTGAAACAAGAATTAAATTCAGCAAGAAAAATTGGAGAGTAGATGAAAAAGATCATTATTGGGATTCATGGCTTAAAGAATAAACCAGCGAAACAGATTTCTGAAAAATGGTGGAAATCTTCAATTTTAGATGGCTTGCAGAGATATGGATCAGAAATTCAAGATTTTCAGTTTGAACTTGTTTACTGGGCTGATCTGGAATATGAAAATCCACTTGATCCCAAAATCACCGATCCGGATGATCCGCTTTACATAGAAAATCCTTATGTACCAAGTAGTTATATAAGTAATCCTGAAGCAACCAAGGATATCAAAAAAAAGCTGTTTAATAAGATTGAAAATGGATTAGATAAGTTATTTTTAAAAAACAGTAATATTGGTGGAATTGAGAAGATAGTAGATACTACACTGAAACATATGTTTATGGATCTTGATGCTTATTATAACGGACATTGCAAAGTCAAGAAGGATCTAGTAGCACGTTCAGCCTTCCGCAAAAGACTAGCAGATATTTTAAAAAAACATCGGAATAAACAGATTTTATTGATCGGCCATTCAATGGGGTCGATCATTGCTTACGATACACTAACACAGGATATTCCCAAATTCAAAATTGATACTTTTATTACAATTGGTTCTCCACTTGGTTTTTCTTTAATAATAAAAAAAATACTTCTTGAGCAAAATAAAGAAATAAATCCCGAAGCTAAAGCAGATACTCCGGATAACATAATTTCTGACTGGTTCAATTTTGCTGATCTTGACGATAAAATTACCATGAATTACAATCTTGCGAATGATTTTCTTTTTAGTAAAAGAAAGGTTAAACCTGTCGATATAATAATAAATAATCATTATGAATACAAAGGAGAGAAAAATCCTCATAAAGCTTATGGTTATATGCAAAATGAAAAATTTGCGGAGGTTATTGAGATGTTTCTAAAGAAAAAAACCTCATATTTCTCGAAATTTTTAGAGAAAATTAAACGCTAAACTATTACAACAATTTTGAACGTTTTACTAAATACCGCAGCAGGTTATCTTCAAATGGTGTATCGGTGGAGATAGCGTTATATTCAATTCTGGCTTCGTAGCATTTATCTTTGAGAAATTGTATATTTTTCTGATATACTTTTTGATAATTCTGCTTAATTTGCCAAGGTGAAACAGCTATTTTCTCTTGCGTTTCCGCATCAATAAATTCTGTGTCTTTATTGAAATTGAAATCTATCTCCTGCTTATCCTGAATATGGAACAAAATGACTTCATGTTTCTGATGTCGAAAGTGCATTAATCCCCGCATTAACTCTTCAGGATCATCTATCAAATCAGATATCAAAATAACAAGTCCTCTCTTTTTTACTCTTTCAGCCAAGGAGTGCAAAACTTTTACGGTGTTTGTTTTATCTTCAGATTTTAAATTATAAAGATGTTTCAATATGATATTTAAATAAGATCTCATCGAACGGGGAGGTATGAAATTTGTGATGCTATCGGTGAAAGTAAGTAAACCAACTGCATCCTGCTGGGAGATCATTAAATAAGCAAGAGCTGAAGCTAAAACCTTGGAATATTCCAGTTTAGAAATATTCCCTGAAGTATAGCTCATTGAGGAACTATGGTCCACAATAATATAACTCTTAAGATTGGTCTCTTCCTCATAACGTTTGATATAGTAACGGTTAGTTTTTCCATATATCTTCCAATCTAAGTTCCTTATCGGATCACCCGGATTGTACTGCCTGTGATCGGAAAATTCAATACTGAAACCATGGTACGGTGATTTATGCAGACCGGTTATAAAACCTTCTACTATGAGCCGTGCACGTAGATTGAATTTATCGATCTTAGCGATAAATTCTTCAGTAAGATATTGCATATTCTTATTCGACATCATTTTTCCCTGAGCTTATATTTTCACTCTTACAAATCTCATAATTAAGCAATAGATTGCAAGGTTTTATAATTAATTTATAGAACATGAATGTCGAATTGTTTTATTGAATGTAATAGAAGCGGCTTTATTTTGTTACCTGCTGCAATATACATCTTCTTACTTGACAGTAAAGAGTTCATCACATCTTTTTTAAGCGGAGGAACAAAATGAGAAGTGTAAAAGAAATTGATTTAAAAGCTCTAATAGAAAACAGGCAATATTTCCCATCTCCGGAAGCTTGGGAAGATCAGATTCTCTATTTTTTACTGGCTGATAGATTCTCCAATGGACAGGAAAGAGACCTTTACGATCCAAAGCAAGATTATGAGAAGGCACTTCGGGATGAAAAAACTACTAAAGCCTGGCAAGAATTTGGCGATCAATGGAATGGCGGTAACCTCCGGGGGATCAAAAGTAAAATTGGTTATCTAAAAACTCTTGGTATTACTGCGATTTGGATCAGCCCATTATTCAAACAGGTAGCATTTGAAGATTCCTATCACGGCTACGGCATTCAAAATTTTTTGGAAATTGATCCGCATCTCGGAACTAAAGAAGATCTGAAGGATTTGGTGGAGGAAGCTCATGAACATGGAATCTATATTATACTTGATATAATTTTAAACCACACAGGCAATGTGTTTCGTTACGTAACAAATGAAGCTAAATACAATGGAAATGAATTTCCAGTGCAGGCTTTTCATGACCAGAATGGTGAGCCTACAATTCCATTCGATAATATAGATTTTGATAATATCTGGCCAAATGGAGGGATTTGGCCGCAGGAATTGATGCGGTTAGATACTTTTTCCAGAAAAGGGGAAATTGTCAATTGGGATAATAGTCCAGAATATTTAGAAGGAGATTTTTTTTCACTTAAAAATATTAATACAGGTCATGGCGAGTATAATAACTACCAACCTTCTAATGCTTTGAAGGTCCTGACTGAATGTTTCAAGTATTGGATCGCCTTTGCTGATCTGGACGGTTTTCGTCTCGATACAGTTAAACATCTTGAAGCAGGGGCTACTCGTTATTTTGTACGAGAGATTCATGAATTTACTGAAACTATCGGGAAAAATAATTTTTATGTGATCGGAGAGATAACCGGAGGATTTGAATTTGCGATAAACTCTCTGCAAAAAACCGGTATTGACGCAGCTTTAGGGATTAATAGGATTCCGGAAAAATTGGAAAATGTAGCAAAAGGATATCTTGATCCCATAGAATTTTTTTCTTTATATAAAAATTCTGAACTGCTTGGCGAAGAAGAATATAGCTGGTATAAAGACAATGTCGTGACCATGTTTGATGATCATGATATGGTAACACAATCCGGTTTTAAAAGTCGCTTCTGTGCTGATAAAACAACTGCTCCGCTTTTATTGAATGCACTTTTCTTAAATCTGATGTCACCTGGTATTCCTTGTATCTATTATGGAACCGAACAAGGATTCGATGGCAGCGGTGAGGGTGATAAATATGTTCGGGAAGCGATGTTTGGCGGAAATTTTGGTGCTTTCCGAACTCATGGTAAACATTTCTTTCAAGAACAGCATCCTGTTTTTTTAGAGTTAGCTAAGATAATAGCCATCCGAAAAGCTAATTTAGCTCTCAAACAGGGTCGCTTATACCAGCGGGAAATATCCTATAACCAGAAAGATTTTGCTCTTCCCCATAAAATTGGAAAAGAGCGACACACTGGAATAATTGTATGGTCTCGAATTATTAGTGATGAGGAAATAATTCTAGCTGTAAATTGTGATATGGAAAAGGATCGTGAAGTAGACGCTATTCTTGATAATACTCTGCATCATGTTGATGAAGAGTTTGAATGTAATTATTCTTCTCAGTCAGCTCAGATTGGGAGTATTGTTAAATTAAATCAAGTAATGGATAAAAAAGTTATAAGCTTAAAAGTACCGCAAAGTGGTTGTGTCGTCTATAAAAAAAAGGACAATTAAATCCCCGATAATATTTGAAGGCTGGAAAATAATTATTAAAACTAATTATTTTTTTCTTTCTTTTTTTGTCCCAGCAATGATCGCTAGTGGGAATAGTATAACATAAGCTATTATTAGCAGTACAGGAGAAATAGTTTTATCTCCCGTTCCCATAACTATATAACCGGCAACAGTTGTTAAAATTGCAATTATTAACAGAGTAACATTAGTTCTATTAAAAACAAATTTCATCTTTGCTCCTTATTTTTCCTTTAATCTTTCTTTAGAAAATTTGACTGCTGCCTGTTCATCGTCTAATTCAAGGGCAAGTTTAAAATATTCTCCCGCTTTCTTTTTTTCATTCAAACTGTAATATATTTCTCCAATATGATAAGCAATTTCACTGTTGAGCACCTTTTTTGATAAGGGAATCTTCATCGCCTCCAATGCCTGCTCAAATTTATGTTGTTTAAAATACAACCAAGCCAGACTATCCCAGATCATCTCGTTGTCGGGTAAAATTGATAACGCCTTTCTCAGATAAATTGAGGCAACATCATATTTATCCTCAATTTCATATTTTGCTATTAGATAACCTATTGTATTAAGCAGATCGGGATTTTCCGGATAAAGATCAATTCCAATTTCCAGAAGATCAAGTAAATTCTGTTTTGTATCATAAGTCTCTCCCAAAAAAGAACAAGTGAGAAAGATAGAAACATCGGGTTTAGGATTGAGAGTAATTTCTTCTTTTAGCAGTTCATAAGCTAGTGAATCCCGGCCGATAGTCATCAACATTCCGGCTATAATTTTATTCATTTCAGTATCTTCTACATCTGGTAAGAGGATTTTTGCACGACCAACATTACTGGTATTCTGCAAAATTGCAAGAGCTACTGTATATTCCAATTCATTTTGGCTGATAAATTCATTAGAAAGTCGGCTTAAAAACTCCATAGCGAGAACTTTTTCATCAAAATCAGTGTAGAAAATTCCTAATAACAGATCGCCTTTTTCCGGTGAGACCTCTTGAAATTGAGAGAATAATTGTAATATTTTAGATTTTTTTTCAGGATTAGCTCGTAATTTATTGTCTATAAAATAAGCTAACATAGCTTGTACATCATTTGATTTACCAAGATAATTTAGTGCCATATCGAAGTCATTAATAGAAAGATAAAGATCGGCTAAGCTACAAAAAAATGAAGGTTTGAACTCTTCTGCAATTTCTCCGGATTCTTCTATGATCAAGCCAGCTTGAATTCCCGTAATGTATTCTTGTAGTTTTATCGCTGAATAAAATAGATATTTAACACTATCATAACTATTAAATTCGAAGCAAAGATCTTTATTCTCAACGACTTTGTTATATCTTTGCTGATTGAAGTAATTTCCGATCAGGTAAGTAAATAAAGGCTCTGAGAGCGTTCTATCTTGATCAATGTGAGACTGGATCAATTCTAAGATCATATCTTTTGAACCTACTTTTTCGTGCATCCTTATCAGGGATGTTAAAGCAGCTTCATTTTGCCACTTTTTGTAGGCTCGCTCAAGAATTTCAAAACTGCCGGGAGGATCATACTCATGAATTTGTTCCGCAATATTTAGTACGAGTTGCTCATTGTCCCAGGGCATTTTTATAGCTTTCTCTAAAAGTTGTTTTTGAGTTTTATTCTCTGTTTTGAGGAGAAAATAATAATATTCAAAAAGGTTGTTCATGTTAGGTTCAGTATTGATCGCTTTTTTATAGAATTTTTCAGCAAGATTATATTGTTCTGCATCATAATAGGCATTAGCGATAATATAAAATATTTTTTCTGAAATTACACCTGCTTTTGCGAATGCATCTCCAACCTTGATAACATCTTTGTTTGCAGAAGGTTCAAAAACAGTTTTTAAAGCCAGAGATTGCAAATATATCTCTTTTAAATATACATTATTAGAATCTGCTGCTACAGCATTCCCGTAAAGTTTAATTGCATTTTCCAAATCGTGCTGATGTAAAGCTTCTTGAGCCAATAAGAAATTTGTTTCAGAGATGAAATTAGGTTCTGATTTTACATTTTTATTAATTGCACAACCAATAAAAATTATTGGTAGAAGCAAATAGCAAAGACTTTTATTCATATACCTAAAATGTCATATTATAGAGTAGAGTTATGGTTCTATCGCAGCCTTGAGTTGAAATACGATTAAGCATCAGATCATAAAAGGATATTTTAAGAATAAGTGATTCCGTAAAATGTAAATCTAAAGAAGCATTAAAAAAACCTCTGCCTTTTACGAGATCTGCCTCGTTATCATTCCATCCTGTATCATATTCTGCCAATAATACGACCATATCTCCAAGAGTTTTATCAAAACCAAAGAAAAGGTTTGGTTCATCATCACTATCTTCATCTTCCAGACTATAATTGATTCCGCCATGAACACCAAGATTGCCAAAGAAGAAAAAATTCTTGCTTAGAGATAAATATACGCCTTTAGACTTAATATCATACCTGCTGTCATTATAGTTGCCATGTCCTTGTGAATCGTAACCAAGAGCGACTGCAGGCAGCTGAATATTTTCATCTAGAACTCTGAGTTTAGCATTGAATTCAACTCTGTCGTGCCAGAGAGGCTCAGCATCTCCGACAATTTGTTCAGCTCCGTAATTTACTCCGAACATAAAGCGGGGGAAAAGTCCTACTTTTGTACCTATCAATAAACCGTTATTTTTATATATTTTTGCTGATATTTCAGCTTCACCCTGCTGCAAAATTCCGGCTGTCGGTGCATCTATTAGTGTATTCAATTCAAAGGCAAAAACACTCGTAGAAATAATTAGCAGAATTATCAAAAAACTTATCTTATTCATAATTTTCTCCTTAATTAATCTGATTTAAGTTTCAAAGTATTACTTATAATTTCTAATTCATAAAGAGCTTCCAACTTTTCTCCATCAGGATAATACACAACATTATCGATCAAAAATGTTATCTCCTTTGTTTCATCATAAAAAGCAACGGTTTGAAACGCACCGCCAACTGCATGCTTTCTATTTTGCCAACGACCGGATAAGCGCCATCCTTTATTTCCGGATTGTTCATATCTCTCCATATTTACATCTTTTGCTAAAAACTCATCTTCATCATAATATTTCCAACTAAGTAACTTACGTGTTTCTCTGAGCCATTCCCTGCTAAAATCATTTTTTTTCATTGGACTATAATACACCGAGATATATCTGTCGGGTTTATTTCTCAGCCGTGCAATGAATGAAATAAAATTATTTGCTGTATCATTTTTGTAAAGCACATAATTCGTCGGCAACCTAAGTGACCAGGGAAATGCTTTGAATCTTTCTGCGGAATAAACCGGAGTCTTGTACACCTGGTCTCTGATCCGGTTAAAGAGTTTATTATGGAAAAGTTCGAAAATATTATGTGATTGTAAAATGTTGAATTTCAAAAGATCCGGTTCATTGTGTCCTAAAATGAAGAGAACAAATTGGTCATTTGCCCAGACGTTATCTTTGGAATACATGCCAACTAATTCCCTTTGGATTTCTGTCTCTACTTGTTTTCCCATAATCTTTCTTAGATACGTTGAAACTTCATCGTCTGATGCTAAATTACAAAAAAAGATCAAATTATTGAATTTATAAAAGTTATCTAAATTTTCTAAAGGAGCTCTTTTAACAACGAATACTTTTTCATTCTCTGTTGTAAAACGAACTCTCTCTAGAGTTTTTTTCAAATGATTTTCTGCGTATTTCCAAACATTATCATCAGCAAAAACATAGATTGTTTGTCTGTGCCCCCACGACATTGGCTTGGAAGGATCGATCGTTTTGTTTATTGTTCTAATTTTATTATCATTATTATTGCAGCCAGCATTCAGGCTAAGGGTGATCATTAAGAATAGTAGTTTTGTAAAGATATTCAATGGTCACCTCGTTGTTTTTTTCCAAGGAAATAAGATATTCCGGATATAATAGTTACAAATGCAACGATCCAAAAGAAAATATTGAACCAAAACTGAAACTTACTATGATATTCAGGTTTTAGAGGAACAGGTATTAGAGGAAAAAGAATTGAGTAATACACCAGAGCGGAGATTATACTTGTCATTTGAAAAGCAGTTTTAATTTTTCCCCAGATATTCGCAGAAACATATATTTTTTTTATGGTGTAATGCTGCCGTAATAGTGATATGATTATTTCTCTCGCTAAAATGATATAAAAAACATACACACTCATCATTTCCAAGGGTTTCTGGACAAGAGCATAAAAGGCAAGTAATATGAGCAATTTATCTGCAAATGGATCCATGATTTTACCGAAATTTGTAACAACTTCAAATTTACGAGCAAGCAATCCATCAAAAATATCTGTGATGCTAGCAAGAATAAATACTATAGTTGCCCATAAATAATTATAAGTTCCATCATAATAGTAAACCAGCCAAAAAAACACTGGCACCAGCAAAATTCTTAAAAGTGTTAATGAATTTGGAATATATTTTTTCATTTTAAACTTTTTCTTAAAATAATTCTGGTTACGGTATAGCTAAATATCAAAGTTATCAACTCTAATACGAACAATCTAAAATCGATCGCAACTTTGAGTAAATTAAAATATCTCAAAGTATAATAAGCTAGTAAATTTAAGATGATTGGGATCGTGCAGAGCAGTAATGTATTGAACAAAAATTGTCTTTTTCTTTTTCCAGGATAGCCTCCGGCAGAATAGTAGATCTTCCAAAATTTACTACTTTTCATAGCAAAATGAATTCTGAGAAAAATTGAAATAAAAATTGTAAAGATCAGACAAAAGCCAAAACCTGTAATATAACCTTTAGTTAGAACCAATAATTTATTTTGATGTTTCTCCCAGCTGGCATTATCATGATAATAGATTACTGAAGGTGAATAACCCAGCAATGTTCTTTCTAATTCCTTTTTTTGGAGTTCGTTGAATTCTTCACCTTTAAACCGTAACTCCATAGCTGTTGGAAGTATATAACTGCTTAATATTTCAGTATTTTGCTCTAAATCATATTCTCTAATCAAGGTTTGAGCAATTACTGAATCCTGGATAATTGTGATATTTTCAATAAAAGAATAAGTATCAAGATTATCTTTTAATTGTATTAATGTTTCTTCTTGCATGGAAAGTATGATCATGGGCGAGGAAGATATATTATCATAATGTTCTTCTTTTTGAAGTTCAAAGCCAACAAATAACATATTCCAAGCCAGTATGATAAGGAAGACCATGCTAATTTGAAAAAACATTCCCTTTTTCACAGTTTAACCACTCTATGTTCCTGGACTCTGTAATGAACATCCAGAATGTCCAGTTTTCGTTTAGATGTGGCGATTAATGATGTTCCACCATGTATTGCAAAATTAGATATATCCATTGCCTTAACCAAATTTTTATCATCAAAATAATTATCGAGATCGTCAATGAGTATGATTTGAGGAAGTTGGATGACAGCCCGGATCAACTCAATAAATTTCATAGCTGAGGATGATAGATTTTTCACCTTATCGCCTATCTTATCACTTAGATTAGCCGTTTTGCAAAATTCAAGGATCTTTTGTTTTTGTCTGGTTGTAACTTGTGATAATGGGATTGTAATATTTTTCCAAACTGTTTCGTCTGGAAGCAAATGAAAATTATTATCTATCAAGATAGTCTTTTTTTTCTTTTTATAAAAACTTAAGGGCTTATCTTTGATCAGGATATTTCCACCAAAATTTTTATATTCGCCATGTACAGCTGCTAAAAAAAGTGACCTGCCGGTATCGTTATCTCCAAATAGATTCACTCTCATACCGCTTCCAATGATCATATCACTTATCAACATTATCTTTTCATTTCCCCTATTTATCGAAAACCCTTCAATCTTAAGCATGCATGAACTCCAAAAGCATTTTTTCCTTATTTTCTCTTTTAAGAAAAAATTTCTTCTTTGGTTTCAGGTCAACTTTTTTTGCATAAATCTTAATATCTTTCCATCTTACTGACGGATACAATATAAAAGCAGAACCTGTTTTTTTCAAATTATATTTTATATTTTCCAAAACATCCGGCATTTTACAAGTAATTTCATGGCGGGAGATCGCTCTCTCTTTATTAGGACTTGATCTGCCCTTCCTGCTTGGAAAATAGGGTGGATTAGATACTATAAGATCATATTTTTCGGGGGGTCTGTATTCTCTCAGATCGGCTTCCATGAAGACTGGCATAGTATCTGTAAGTTTTGCATTATCCCTGCTGAGTTCAACCAAATGTTTTTGTATCTCTATACCTTCGATTTCCCACTTGGGGTTATAATGGGCTAACATAATGGAAATGATCCCGTTTCCGCTTCCCAATTCCAGCATTGTTAGTTCTTCCTTGATCACCTGATCTCTTATTGTTTTGACGATAAAAGCAGTATCGGTTGTGACTGATTGACCGTGAATCGTTTGATAAATTGTTTTATTAAACGGTAATTTCACAGGGGTCAACATGATTTATTGGTTTGTATGGCCGAATCCACCACTCCCGCGTTCTGTTGAATCCAATTGTTCGGTAACAATAAAGTCTATTGTTTCATGTTGTGTAATGACCATTTGAGCAATACGGGAATGCGATCTGACAACAAAATCATTTTTACCAAAATTAAATAAAATCACCTTTATCTCGCCACGATAATCAGCGTCGATCGTACCAGGTGAATTCAGTACACCAATCTGATGTTTAATAGCTAAACCGCTTCTGGGTCTTATTTGAGCTTCAAAACCCACAGGTAATGACACTGCAATACCTGTGCGCACTAGAGCAACCTCACCGGATTTTATTAGGATATCATGATTTAAACATGCAGTTAAATCGTATCCAGCCGCGTGCTCTGTCATGCGTAGAGGTATATTTGCATCGGATAATAATTTTTGGATTTTTACTTTTAACATTAATTTCCGCCTTAAAAAATAATATAGGGCTTCGACTGAAGCCCTGATAGTAATATCTGTATTTTTAGAATTTTCTTGTTTCGATAAAGTCACAAAGCATCAATAATAATTCAGCTCTATCTTCGTAGGGTGCCAGAAGTTCTTTTGCCTCAGCTATCAGTTTTTCAGCCATTTTTCTAGATTTTTCTAATCCGTAAACAGCAGGGAATGTAGCCTTTTTTGCCTTTAAATCCTTACCTGTAGCTTTACCGAGTTTCTCTTGCGAGCCTTCAATATCCAAAATGTCGTCAACAATTTGAAATGCTAAACCGATTTTCTTACCGAAAATTTCCATGTTTTTTTCATCTTCTTCGGATGTGCCTGCTAGTTTACAGCCAAAACGAATTGCTAAACTAATCAATCTTCCGGTTTTATTAGCATGTATATATTCCAAAGTTTCCTTTGAAACTTTCTGTCCTTCGCTTTGGATATCTATTATCTGTCCGGCAATCAGACCTAAATGCCCGGCATCTTTTGCTAATTCATGCAAAAATTCTAATCTTAATTTTTTATCAACTTTATCGTCATCGGCGATAGCTTGAAAAGCATATACCAAAAGAGCATCACCGGCTAATAAGGCAATATCTGAGCCAAAAATAACATGACAGGATGCTCGACCTCTCCTGTAATCAGCATCATCAATTTCAGGAAGATCGTCGTGGATCAAAGTGTAAGTATGAAGCATCTCGATTGCGCCAGCTACCATTAAAGTTTCAGCGACATCCTGCTTAAAAAGTTTATATGTATTAATTAACAAATAAGGACGAAGTCTCTTACCGCCGGCAAAGAGGGTGTGACGAATTGCTTTATGTATTTGTTTGGGATACTCATCTTTTCTGGGTAAAAAACGATCTATTGCAATGTTGACTAATTCCCGTTTTTCCTTTAGATCCTTTTTTAACACCATGTTTTTTGTACTCATATTTCCTCGTCACTATCCCCTGATTTGGAAAGTTGATCGGTTAATATTTTAATTTTATTTTCAACCTTCTCAAGCCTTTTATTACAAGTATCTGCTAGTTTAGAACCTTCTTCAAATAGATTTACGATTGTATCAAGTTCATCCACACCCTGCTCTAATGTGCGGACGATCTCTTCTAATCTTAATAACGCAGCTTCGAATTTTATTTTATTTTCCATATAAATTGTTGTTTTTAGTTATACTTATTTTTTTGTAATGATGATATCATCTTTGAGTTTATTTAGATACTGAAATGGATTTCGGTATTTAGCATAACGAAGAACTTCAAAGTGTAAATGTGCTCCGGTTGACCGACCTGAATCTCCCATCTCAGCAATTATCTGTCCTCTTTTGACAAGTTCACCTTTCTTTACGTAAATTTTATGCAGATGTGCATAATTTGTCTGATAGCCAAATTTGTGTTTAACAGCGATATACTTTCCAAAATATTTTTGCTGTCCGATCGAGGATATCTTACCATCGGCAACGGCGTATATTGGCGTTCCTGTTTTATTACCAATATCCAATCCGTTATGAAAGTTTCTATTGCTGGTAATTGGATGTGTACGCCAGCCGTAAGAATCCGAAATGCGGCCATAAGCAGGATAAATGGATGGTGTGTTAAGATATAATTCATCTTTTAACTCAACCAGATCTTTGAGCTCTTGATGTGTATCGTAATCAAAGTCTATCTTTCCGCGCAATTGGATGATTTTATTTAACGTTAAAGAATAATCTTCATTCAAATTATTGTTTAATGATATAAATGTTGTATCAACAATTGGTAATCCACCAACTCCCATTTCTCTTATTTCTTTATTAATCGCTTTGAAATTTTTATCTGATCGAACCTTGTCTTCCCAATTTTCCATCAATTTTAGTTTAGTCATAATTGAATCAATATCTGAAGATAATAAAACAAGTTTATCCTTTAAAATCAGGTTCTCTCTGAAAATTTCATTAGCTTTAGCAATTTGAGCTTGGTTTGACACAACAAAATAGATAGATCCGGAAAAAAGAAGAAAGAAAAAAACTGTTAAACCGCATAAAAATGTCCCAAATTTTTTGGACAAACTAATATTTACAGGTCTAGACGACTCTGTCGTTGAAAAAGTTATATGCCATCTTTTTGATACTGCCATATTTCCCCAAATTTTATTTTTTCCATAAATTAATAATTTGAATTAATGTCAAGTTAATTTAGCTTTATGCATGTTCCTAAAGTCAACTTGGATCGAGTTTTTTCTAATAAAAATCTTGACCTAATTGTACATACATATCCTATAAGAAAAAAAACAATATTGGAGAGAATAATGATCAAAAATTTTAATTTAATGATGGAGAAAGTCAGGGATAAGGATAATAGAACTGTTGTTATTGCTGCCGCTCATAGTGAATCGGCTATTAAAGCAGCCATACTTGCTAAAAAAGAAGGTATCGCAGAAAGTTTGCTTGTTGGTGATAAACAATTTATTGAAAAATATTTAGTTGAAAAATTTCCTGAATTTGTAAATAAATTTAAAATTATTGATACTGGTCATAATCTTGATTTAGCGGCTTTGAAATCTGTTGAAATAATCAGGGAAGGAAAAGCGGATATCCTGCTAAAAGGTAAGTGTCCAACTGCGATACTTATTAAAGCAGTTTTAGATAGAGATAAAGGTCTTAGAACAGGGGAAATACTTAGTGATGTAGTTGTTTATGAACATCCGGAAAGACTTGTTCTTATGAGTGACGGAGGGATAAATTTGCTTCCCGATATAAATGAAAAGATATCTATAATAAATAATGCTGTTAAGGTCGGTCATGCTTTGGAAAACAAAAAGCCAAAAGTTGCTTTGCTGGCAGCGGTGGAAGTTATCAATCCGAAAATGCCGGCAACAGTGGATGCTGATAACATTAAAAAGAGATTTATTTCTGAAAATATCACAAATTGTCTTGTTGATGGTCCGCTTGCATTTGATAACGCAGTAAGTATAAAGGCTGCAAAAGCAAAAGGGATCACTTCTGCTGTCGGCGGGAGCGCAGATATACTTATCATGCCAAATATTGAAGCTGGAAACATATTTGGAAAATCTCTTACTTATTATTGCAATTATAAAGTTGCACATGTTGTTATGGGGGCTAAAGTTCCTATCCTCATAGCATCAAGAGTAGATACTGCAGAAACAAAATTGTTATCAATTGCCTTAGGTGTTTTGTGTAGTTAAAGATGAATATTAAAATCCTGTGCTTAGGTAAAACTAAACAAAAATTTGTAAAAGAAGGCATTTCTGAATATGAAAAAAGACTTTCAAAATACATAAAAATTGATTGGATGATCATTCCGGATGTAAAATTATGCGGAAGTAATGATATAAATATTATCAAAGAAAAAGAAGCTGAAAGGATTTTGGGGAATTTATCTGAATCCGCTTATATTATTGCTCTGGATGAAAATGGGAAAGCACTCTCATCTAAAAAATTTGCTGAGTTATTCAGGAAAAAGTTTAGCTTCAGAAAAGAGATCATCTTTGTAATTGGCGGTGTATATGGACTTTCTAAGCGAATTACAAGTAAAGCTGATCTTGTTTTGAGCTTTTCCAATTTTACCTTCACACATCAAATTATCAGATTGCTATTAACAGAACAAATTTATCGTACTTTCACTATAATAAAGGGCAAAAAATACCATTACTAAAATAAAGTTTTCTCCCAATAAATATTTCATACTGTGAAATAATATTTGCTTTTGTTTTTGTTTTGAATAAGTTATAAGAAAAAAAATGGAGGATATAGTGGAGACAATACAAGATTATGATATTGCCGTAATCGGAGGCGGGCCAGCGGGACTTGCTGCCGGAGTTTATGCATCCCGCGGAGGATTAAAAACAGTACTCTTTGAAAAAGCTCTTATTGGCGGCCAGATCACAACAACTGCTGATGTGGAAAATTATCCCGGTTTCGAAGAGACTTTATCCGGTTTTGATATAACTGATAAGATGAAAAAGCAGGCCGAAAAATTTGGAACCGAAATAATACAAGAAAACATTAGATCATTGAAATTTGAAAAGCTGAATAACACTGTTGAAACAGCTTCAGCAAAATACAAGGTTAAAGCAATAATTTTAGCTACAGGAGCAAATCCCAGTAAGCTGGGTATAGAAGGAGAGGAAAAATATACCGGACGAGGTGTTTCTTACTGTGCTACTTGCGATGGAGCGCTTTACAGAGGTAAAACTGTTGCTGTAGTCGGCGGAGGGGATTCAGCAGTTGAAGAGGCGATTTTCCTTACTAAGTTCGCAAAAAAAGTCTATATAATACATAGAAGAGATAAACTGAGAGCAGTGAAATTAACCCAAGAACGGGCTTTAGGAAATGAAAAAATAGAAGTTGTGTGGGATTCGGTTGTAAAAGCAATAAAAGGTACAGAGTATGTCGAAAAATTAGAAATTTATAATAAAAAGACTCAGAAAACCAGTGAATTATCAGTTGATGGTATATTCATCTACGTTGGCATAATTCCGAATAATGAACTGGTGAACTCACAGATAAAATTAGATGAACAGGGATTTATTATAACAAATGCTTCAATGCACACTAATATTCCGGGAATATATGCAGCAGGCGATGTAGTGCAAAAGATATTACGACAAGTTGTTACTGCCGCGGCCGATGGTGCAATTGCAGCTTTTTCAGCAGAAAAATGGCTTGAAGAAAATAAGGATAAACAATCATAGAAATAAGGCATCCATTTGGATGCCTCTATAATAAATATTACTAATTTAAGCTAAAATAAAATCAACTATCTCTTTTCCATCCACATATAAATATTTTGGTTGCTCTGGTGGTCCTGTTTTTTTTATCTTATCACTGTCACTATCTTCAACATAGCGCCAAATTTCCCACGATTCGCCTTCTCCATCAATGCAGAATGTAATTTTCTTTCCAATGAAGTTATCAATAATAAATTGAATCGAAGAAAGCGGTTCCGCCTTTGTAACAGGAACACAGAACTTCTTCTTATCATAAACGTACTTCCCTTTTGTCATTTGTACTCCTCCATTTATTTTTGAATTCTATAAACTGCAAAACTTTCAATATCATCTAACCAGTATATTTTATCTGGTTTCTCAGAAATTGAAATAACAATTCTACCAAATCTGGCAGTACTTTTTAGAAAACCGCTGGTTATGTCAATTTGAGTCCATTCTTTTTCTGGCAATCCTTTATCACTGAATTTACCAACTCGTTTCCCTTTGGAATCAAAGGCTAAAAAACGGATAGTAATTGTATCATTAGAATTATAGTTAGTTTTAACAAAAAATCTGGAATAATAAACGTAATCGGCATCAATTGGAAACGAATCTGAGATAATAGTAATATTCTGCTTCGGAAAATTAACTTTCAGACTACGTGAGCCTGCGTGAGAATCGGTATTATCCCAGGCTAAATATTCAGGGGTATTTTCCAAGTCAAACCACCCGTCAGGAATTATTTGTGGATCAAATTCATCGTTTTCAAAACCGGAATTATAAACAACATTTTCCTTATCCTTAATATCCTTCTCTGAGAAGTTCATAACAGAACCCCAAAAACAACTGGATAAGATAGCAAACAACACGAGAATAATTTTTCCCATAATGACTTCCTTAAGCGAAAATACTTCGCTCATTTAAATATTTCAAAATAATACTTATCGAGGCAACATTAATCAAAAGATTTGAACCACCATAACTAATAAAAGGTAAAGGGATGCCTGTTGTTGGAACTATACCCAAATTCATCCCTATATTCACAAATATTTGGAACGTGATATAGGCAAGAATTCCCACAGAAACAAACCGATGTTCCTTCCTTTTTATTTTCCTGATACTCTTAGAAATTTGATATATGAACAAGAAATATATTATTAAAATAAATGCGCAACCAAAAAATCCAAATTCTTCACCAATAACGGAAAAAATGAAGTCTGTATGATGTTCCGGTATAAAATTCATGTTCTTTTGTGTTCCCTGTAAAAATCCTTTTCCTAATAGACCACCAGAGCCGATGGCTATTTTAGATTGGATAATTTGATAACCGGCACCGAAAGGATCGCGCATAGGATTGATAAAAGTAAGGATCCTATTTTGCTGATATTCTTTTAAACTGTTCCAGAAGATGGGAGTTATAAAGAAAAGAAATGTATTGATTACAACAGTAAACCCAATGACCATTTTATCCAAATTACTGCGATATAATATCAAAGTTGCTGATATTATATATAAAATAAAAATCCAGATAGAGAAAGAAAAAATTGTACTTAGTATCGGACTTAACATCAGGAGCAAATAGAATTTTGGAAGATCTGATACTATTAATATTGAAAATGCAATAACAAGAAGTGTTAATGCTGTACCCAGATCTGGTTCCAGCAAAACCAAGGTAAAGGGTATCAGGGTGACGAGTAAAGTTCGCAGCAGGATTTGACTATCGCTAATATACTGTTTGGAAATCAATTTGGATATTGCTAAAATCGTAAATATCTTGGCTAATTCAGAAGGTTGGAAATGAACAAAACCAAAACTGAGCCATCTGTGAGAACCTTTTATCTCCGGTAAAAAAAGGACCAAGATCAAAAGTAAAATTGCTAATATATAGATTGGGAAGATCATTATATCAATTATTGCATAAGGAGTACGAAATATCAGAATTAATACTAAAATCGAAATAATACTCCAGATGAGCTGTTTCAGATAAAAATCAGCAAAAAGAAAATGATCGCCTATTCTGTTTGAGGAAGCGGTATAAATTGATATTATTCCAAGGATGATGAGTAATATGAGTAATCCTAAAATTGGCCATTCAAATCTTTTCATTCTGCAATCCTTGAATAATATTCAACGATCTTTCTGGTCATTGGTGCACTAACGCTTCCTCCGTGTCCACCATTTTCGATAAAAACAGAAAAACCTATAGCAAATTTATCAGCTAAGGCATAACCACTGAACCAGGAATGAGTTTCCTTTCCCATATGGTTTTCAGCAGAACCTGTTTTACCAAAAACTCTAGCGGTCGAGGAACTGGCTGCAACACCTGTGCCATAGCTTTCGTTGACAATTTTATACAATGAGGTCTGAATCATTTTAAGAGTTTTATCGGAGATCGGTAGATGCTTCTCTTCAAATACATTCTCATAGGTATGTTCCGCTTCGATCCGCTTATCCAAAATATGCGGCTGTTTCCAAACGCCATCGTTACCTAACGCTGAATAATATGCACATATCTGTAGTGGAGTCACCAAAATCTCTCCCTGTCCGATTCCTAGATTTACTTTCTGACCAAAGATATCAATGTATTTTCCATAGTTTTCAAGGTACCATTTTCTGGAAGGGAAAAATCCTTTACGTTCACTCGGCAGATCAATATTAGTTCTTGAAGAGAGATAGTTTTGACTGGTAAATCGGTTTAATTGTTCCAATGTAAATCGAGTGGACAGATCATAGAAGTAAACATCGCAAGAAAATTTCAGTGCATCTACGATCGCTAACTTGCCATGTCCTTTTTCCCACCAGCAATTAAAATACCTGTTTCCAAACCACATTCCTCCTTCGCATTTAGTAAGCTTAGTTTGCTCATCTATAATTTTTTCTTCCAATCCCAAGCTGGCAACTATCGGTTTGTAGACTGAGCCCGGAGGGTAAGTTCCCTGGATCACTCTATCCATAAGCGGTTTATCTGGATCAGAAATTATCTGATTCCACTCATTTGTAGAAATGCTGCTTGTAAAAATGTTCGGGTCGAAATCCGGTTTACTTAAGTAAGCTAAAATCCCGCCTGTTTTAATGTTCATAACTACGACAGCACCTTTTTTATTTTTAGGAAAGATAGTATTAACATATTTCTGAAGGTCGTTATCGATTGTTAAGATTAGATTAGCGCCATTTTTAGGTGTTTTTTGCAGATTATGTTTAAAGAATTCGATGTTATGTCCGCTAGCATCAACTTGGAGTATCTGCTGACCATTTTCTCCGCGTAAAAATTGTTCATAATATTTTTCTAACCCGGTCTTTCCGATGAAACTATTTGGAGAATATCCGCTCACGTTTAGTCTTTTGAATTCTTCTTCTGTGATGCGTCCGGTATGACCGGTAAAATGGTTTGGATAGAGATAATCTCTGACTCTCTCGGCTTTAAAAAGTAAAGAAGGGTAATAATTCAGCTGTTCAGATATATACACCATTTTTTCATAAGATACGTTTTGAATTAATAAAATATCCTGATATGAGCGATAACGATTTTCATAAATAATTTTTTCAATTTCTTCTTTGGTTTTTTCAAAATTAGCGCAAATTACTTCGATGACTTTCTCTTTATCTTTTATCTTACCCGGTCTTATATAGAGATTATAGGAGGCTTTATTAAGTACAATTGGCCGATATTTCCGATCGTATATTTCGCCGCGAATAGGATATACTGTCTGAATCCTAAAAATGTTCTTTTCAGCAATATTCTTATACTTATCTCCTTCAATGATCTGTAATTTAAAAGTAAAAAAAAGCAATGATCCAAAAATAGATATTATTGCTAATTCAATATAATCTGAGCTTATAATTTTTTTAAACATTGATGCTGATCTTTATTTTCTCTGAAAGTGATAAAATATAGATAATTAGTATTGAAACAAAAGTATTATAAAAAATAGAAAGAAGAAGGTATAAAAAAAAAGATTCTAAATTCTGGGAGGCAAATAGGTGGTATAAGTAAAAAATTATGTAATATAAAAAATTCAAGAATAAAATACTCAAACTCACAATGATAAACCGCTGCTTATTAATACTTGTTTGAAATTTACAAACAAAGTAAACTATAATAATAAATGCAATTGAGTTTAGTCCAAGTAAAGGCGGGTACATAACATCAAGTGCGAGTCCCAGAAAAAAAGCAATTGGGAAAAGTGATTTAGCATTAATACGTATACCTGCAAAAGCAAAATAAGCAATAAAAAAATTAGGAATGATCGAATAAATAGTAAAATAAGGTGCTATAATAAGCTGGAGGTAGAGTATAAAAACCCCTAATAAGATCATTTTGAATACTTTCATAATACTTTTCTAACCAGACAAATAGGAGTCAATTCATCACCTTGACCCTGTGGATTATCTTCCATAACTTTTTCCATAAAATGTTTATTAATGCCAGTGCTGCCACCGATCATCCAACAGCCGCCAATGTCATTTATATCCATAACACAACATTCAAAACCAGTCTCTTCTTTGATCATTTGAGATACTTTTTCCGGATATCTGGGTCCTTTGATCACACAGTTTTCATATGGTGGGACAGGAGATGTTGTAGCAGCATCAATCAGAGCGGTTTGTTTCCCGGCAAGTCTGTAAAAATCACCTTTACCGCGTCTCCCTAAAAAACGTCCCAGTCCGCCAATAATCGCTGCGAAAAGTACTCTTAAACTTCCACATTCATCAATGGCGCATTGCATACTTTCCGGAGATCTGAGGCCTATTCCGTAGTCAACTTTGGAGACAAATCTCCATAAAAATTTTGCTAGCCAACCGATCTTCAATTCATTAATTGGGATAGCTCTGCCCTGTGTTATTGCCAGAGGGCTTTCACTAATTGTAATTACATCATTTTCTTTTATTTTATCGCGGATGCTGTCTTGCACTACAGACAAAATATCATCGCCAGTAGTTAAAATTTTCGTTTTGAGTGGAATTCTAATAAATTTTGCACCGTCAACTTCAATTATCTTTGAGTTGTTTTTCATAGCCTTTGTCCTTATAATATTTAAGAATAACTACCTGATCTAACTCTGTAGGATTAACAAATGTTTTTATCTTGGCACTTATGTAAACATCTTCTGGATTTTCTACTAACCGAGTTACAACTCCTACCGGAAATCCTCTGGGAAATACATTTGATACTTGAGAAGTAACAATAATATCACCATTTTTAATATCAGAACCCGGTTTGATCGTTGTCATGTAGGAATTACCGAAAATATCTGATTTCATCATGCCTTGCAGCTGATTTCTTTTGGACATGACACCCAGCATAAATCGCGAATTATCCAGCGGTAATATAATGGAGTAATTAAGTGAAACGGAGATCACTTTCCCGACTATCCCTTCATTTGAAATCACCGGATTATCTAGGTGTACATCATCAACCAAGCCTTTATTTGTGATTATACATCTTTCTCTGAATTCACTCTTAAAGCCGACAATATCAGCTAAAATATAGTCGAAATTGCCAATTGTATAATTAATATTTGCATTTTCAATTTTATGCAATTTGTTTTCTAAATCGGTTATAGTAATAGTATGCTTAGCGAGTTTTTCAGAGAGGATTTTATTTTCTTCTTTTAAATCGAATATGGAATTGAATTTCTGGATAGAGTTAACTAACGGGAAGTATAAATTTTTACTGAAAAATTTAGCTTTCCGTGATCTGTCTTCAGTACTTCCTAAAAAAAGTAAAATTGCTAAAATAAGATAGATTAAGAAATGTAACTCTTTCTTCACGGGATCAATCTTCTATTTTTTTAATTAATACTTCCCTGAATTCTTCCATATTGTCTAAAACGCGACCACAACCTTTTAACACACAAGTAAGAGCTTCTGACATAACATGAACAGGCAGATCAACAGTTTCCTGGATCTTTTTATCCAAACCCTTCAGATTAGCACCACCACCTGTGAGTATTAAGCCCCGTTCAGCAATATCAGCAGCAAGTTCGGGAGCTGTTTTTTCGAAAAGACGCTTAATTGCGTCAATCATGGATTGGATAGTTTCTGACAGAGCTTCTCTGATCTCTTCAGAACTTACTTCAACAGTTATCGGATACCCAGTAATTATATCTCTACCACGTACTTCCATTTTCAATTCTTTTTCTAAGGGATAAGCAGACCCAATCTCTTTTTTGATCTTCTCAGCAGACTGAATTCCAACAAAAATATTATTTCTTTTCCGCAAGTAGGTTACTATTGCTTCATCCATTTTATCGCCACCTACCCGAATTGAAGAATGGACTACAATATGTGAGAGTGAAATAATCGCAATTTCAGTAGTACCGCCTCCGATATCCATAATAAGATTTCCCTGCGGCTTTTGAATAGGCAGATCAGCACCTATGGCAGCAGCGATCGGTTCTGATACCAAGTGAACTTCCCGAGCTCCGGCATGCAGGGCGCTATCCCTAACAGCTCTTTTTTCAACTTCGGTAATACCAGAAGGAACACACACTATAACCCTTGGTTTGATGAGTAATCGTTTTTTCTGAGCGCGCAGGATCAAATTTCTCAGCATGAGTTCTGTAACTTGAAAATCAGCAATAACGCCATCTTTAAGCGGTTTGATGATATTAACTTCTTCTGGATTTTTCCCCAGCATATTTTTGGCATCTTCACCAATTGCAATTATTTTTTTATTATCTGTGGAAATAGCTACTACTGATGGTTCATCTATCACTATCCCGATTCCCTTCTTATAAACAAGTGTATTTGCTGTTCCCAGATCTATTGCAATATCATTTGAAAAAAGTCCTATAAAATTTTTAAAAAACATCGACCCTCCTGATAACTCAGATAACTCAATTTGATGCAAACTTAATTTTAAATGATACTGTTCTGTCAAGTCTTAATAGAACTTAAACAAATTCCTATAATCATCTAGTTCCAAATCATTTATCATAATCATTAAGTTTTTCTGAAGAGAATTATTTATTGGAATACCTTTTTTTCTTATTTCTAATTCTTTGTAATATTCCTTTTCACCAGCAATCCAGATCCGATCATTTCCCGGATGTTTTTTAGAGTTTTGCAGCTGAGTCATGATCTCACCTGTTATTCTTTTAAAATCAGCAAGATCAGTAAATTTCTCAATATCTAAAGCGATAAATATATGACCAAGCTTGTAGGGGATACGCTCATCATCCTGCCATCCTGAAAGCTGATGCATAAAGCTGCCAGATTGTAAGGCGGCTGAGAGAATTTCTACCATCACAGCCAAACCATATCCTTTATGTCCGCCTGTTTCTTCCGCCATTCCACCAAGACCAATCATTGAAGCTTTTCCCTTGACTAGATCAACTAGCAGTTTATGTGAATCAGTATAAGGGTTACCGTTTTCATCAATTGCCCAGCCCTCCGGTGTAGATTTATCTTCTCGAGCCAGCTGTTCTACTTTACCGCGTTGGGATATTGAAGTCGCTGCATCATAAATAAAATCATAAGATTTATCGGAAGGAGCTCCGAAACAAATAGGATTTGTACCAAGTTGAGGACTAACTCCGAAAAGAGGCGCAATAGAGGGACGAGCATTGGTCATGGATATGCCGATCATATTTTGTTTACAAGCCATTTTTGCGTAATAACCACAAATCCCGTAATGAGTGGAATTGCGTACAGTAACGCAGCCTATTCCAAATTTTTTTGCTTTATCAAGAGCTGACTGCATTGCTTGCTTGGAAATAACATGTCCCATACCATGATTGCCGTCCCAAACTGCAACTGCATTGAAATCATTTATGATGTCTATTTTGGTAACGGGAGATTGAATTCCAGCTTTGATGCGGTCGTAATACATCATGAGCCTGCCAACACCATGAGACTCGATTCCTCTTAGATCACTCTCTATCAAGACATCAGCGCATATTTTTGCATCTATTTCCGGTACTCCAAGCCTTACAAAAACCTGATTCATTAATTGGTAAACTTTTTCTACTGATATTCTTTTCATTTTTTCTTCCTTCCACTCTCTCTTATATTATCAAAAGATCATAGTGTTTCATGTTGTCGAATCCTTATAATACTGCAATGGTATTTTAAGGGAAAATTTGTACAAGTTATTTATAAATTAATAACAAAAAACTCAAAAACATAATTATTGTGTGATCGTACATTTTACATTGACAACAATTTTTTCATAATTATTTTACACATAATAAGATGTAAAAAACATTGATGAAAGTATCAGATAAAAATAGATGATAGTAATTTGAACAAAGATGTTTTAAAGTGCTTTTACTCAAATTCTATTAACATTAAGGAGAAAACTATGAAGAAAAAAAAGAATAATAAATGGCATAAGTTATTTTATCAGGGAGAGATAGGGCTTCCACCGGGCACGCCTGTTTTTGTAGGGAATAGAAAACAGGAAAACGTAAAAATCGACATTATTAATTATACTAAAGATGAATTTGAAGAGATCAATGATGCAGAACTAAAGGATTGTGAACCGCATAAAGACAGTCCCACTACTACCTGGATAAATATTTATGGAATTCATGATATTAATTTAATTCAGTCGATGGCTGATATCTTCGGACTGCATCCTTTAACAACTGAAGATATCTGCAATGCTAGTCAACGTCCCAAAGTAGAGGAATTTGAGGAATATTTATTTTTTGCTTTCAAAATGCTTACTTATGATTCAGATGCAAATGCGATTAATAATGAAAATGTTAGTATTGTAATAGGCAGAAACTATGTCCTCTCTTTTCAGGAACATGAGGGAGATGTGCTCGATCCTGTTCGGGAGAGGATTCGTAAAGCTAAAGGACGTATCCGGGGTGAGCGGATGGATTATCTGGCATATGCCATCATGGACAGTGTAGTTGATGAATATTTTCTTTCGCTGGAAAAACTCGGTGATCATATTGAGGAGCTGGATGAAGATATCTTAGCAAATCCGGATGCAACGCATATGAAGGAACTGCATCGGCTTAAACGCGAGATTGTTTTTCTGAGGAAAGCGGTTTGGCCTTTAAGGGAAGAAATATCAACTATTGAAAAAAGTGAATCAAAACTTATTAGTAACTCGATCAGGATTTATTTACGAGACCTTTATGATCATACAATTCAGATCATCGATATGGTAGAAACTTATCGTGATATTGTAGGCGGTATGCATGACACGTTTCTTTCCAGTATAAGTAACCGTATGAATGAAGTTATGAAAGTGCTTACGATAATCGGAACTATTTTTATTCCGCTCACTTTTATTGCCGGTATTTATGGTATGAACTTTGAAAATATGCCTGAATTAGGTTGGAAATATGGCTATTTTGGATTACTGGGAGTAATGTTGCTGGTTGGTATTATAATGGTTCTGTTTTTTAAAAAGCGTAAGTGGATATAGATAAATTGATCACTCGTGATAGTTAGAAAAGCAATTGTTGTGTAAAACGTGTTGACCTTGAGCAGAGAGTCAATAAAAGATCAAAACAGAAAGATTCTATTGAAAAAGAGTTTAGCCAAGTTATTAGATACTTACATTTGTTAAATAATTAAAAATCGAACAATTTTTCTCGTTCAAAGTATTCCTTAAAATATACTTTATTCAAAATATTGTTTTTTTCAAGTTCCAATTTGTAATCTGCTTCAATTAGATCAAAAGCCAATATCCTGGCAGTATTAAGAAGCTGACGATCACGAATTATATTCGCATGTTTAAAGATAGGTATTCCGGACTGTTGCGTTCCAAAGAAGTCGCCCTGTCCTCTAATTTCCAAATCTTTTTCAGCGATTTTAAAACCGTCATTCGATTCAATCATGATATTTAATCTTTCTCTTCCTTCCTCGCTAATAGGCGGATAGACAATGAGATAGCAGTAAGACATATCAGAACCGCGTCCTACTCGACCCCTTAGCTGATGGAGCTGACTCAAACCAAATCTCTCGGCATGCTGAATGATCATCACACAAGCATTTGGTACATCTATTCCCACTTCGATCACTGTTGTAGAGACTAAAATATCGATTTGACCATTCTTAAAATTTTCCATGATCTTATCTTTTTCATTGTTTTTCATTTTTCCATGCAGCAGAGCAATTTTTCTGCTGGGGAAAATATGTTTTTTTAATTTTTCATACAGCGACTCAGCATCAAGCAGGTCTATCTTTTCCGATTCCTGGATGAGAGGACAAACAATGTACGCTTGTCGGCCAAGATTTAACTGTTCATCCACTTTATCATAAACTACAGAATTTTTATTTGCATTATAATAACTTGTTTCAATTTTTTTCCGATTGGGTGGAAGCTCATCAATGATACTCACATCAAGATCTCCATAAACAGTTAGTGCCAAAGAGCGCGGGATAGGAGTTGCAGACAAATATATTAAATCAGGATTATTATTTCTATGACTTAGTACAGACCTTTGCTGCACTCCAAATCTGTGCTGTTCATCAATCGCAAGAAATCCGGCATTCTTAAACTCGACATCTTTTTGAATTAGGGCATGAGTTCCAATGATAATGTTAATTTCACCTTTCCTGATTTTTTCTTTAAGTTCTCTTTTATACTTACTGTTTCCTCCTTTTAAAAGAGCAATTTTTATCTCAGGCTGATTTGATAAAAGGTTGGAAATGCTTCTGTAATGCTGTTCTGCCAGAATTTCAGTCGGAGTCATCATTAATGACTGGAAACCGTTTTCAATAGCAAGCAGCATTGCGAAAACAGTTACAATTGTTTTCCCGGAACCGACATCACCCTGCAGCAGTCTATTCATCTGTTTTTTTGAAGTCATATCTTCCACAAATTCTCTAATGACTCTTTTTTGAGCGTTAGTCAGTTGGAATGGCAAAGAGTGCTTAAGTTTAGTAGTAAATGTTTTTTTTAGAATAAACTGATTACCATTCAATTTTTTCTCATGTCCGTATTTACAACGAGCAAGCATAAGTTGAATGAAGAAAAGTTCTTCAAAAATGAATCGTATTTTGTCCTTGTGGATATCAGCTGGATGTTGTGTAAAATGTAGCTTTTGCATTGCTGTTTTACGATCGGTAAATGTAAATTTTTCCAAAATATATTGGGGTAGATTTTCAGAAATATCATCAGCATAAAGTTTAAATGCATTGTAAACAAGTTTTCGCATCACATTTATAGTTATCCCTTCAGTCAGATGATAAACCGGAAGCACAGACCGGGTTTTCCAGAAACTTAACTTGAGTTCTTCATCATCCAGAACTTCTATTTGGGGATGTACTATTTGCGGAGAACCTCGAAATTCTGAGATAACACCGCTAACCCAGATCTGTTTTCCATTCTCAAATTGATTTAAAAACCAGTTACCGAATCGGAACCAGGTTAGAAATAAGTAGTCCTCACCGTCAGTTAAAACCACATTGAGCTGGTTTTTTTTTCGAGAAAACTGCTTTTTTTCAACCGAAACGATAATGCCGACAAATGAACAATTCTGATCTAATTTCAGATCACGAATTTTATATGCTGATCTGCGATTTATATAATCACGGGGAAAATGTTCCATCAGATCACGGATCGTGAAAATATTAAGTTTGTGGAGTAATTTGCTGCGATGTTCACCAACGCCTTTTAAATATTTAATATCGTTTTCTAAATTACTCATAATTCCCTGACTCACTCATCCTGAACTTTCTTAACAAAATCATAGATATCATTAAAAAGATGTGGTAAATAATATCAAGAGATTTATCCAGGTTAGCAAATAATTGAAAACAATTTTATATAAATAAATTCATTATTCCACCGACCAATAATGACGAAAATATCATAATGGCGGATGATTTTAACATATCTTTCAGGCCGAGTTCTTTCAACATTACAGTGAATGTTGCTATACAGGGGAAGTACATTGTAAGCACAACTGAGGCAATAACTAGCTGACCCATGCTCATATTTAGCGGACTTAACATTCCGATAGCGACGTCCTTTCTGAGAAAACCTACTATCAGAGCTCCGACAGCCTCTTTCGGTAATCCGAGAATGCCTGTAATTATTGGAGCCGTTGAGTTCCCAATAAAATCTATAATATGAAGAGCATACAGGACATTCATGAAAAGTACACCCAGAAGCATAAAAGGTAGCGCTTCTTTAATGAAATACCACACTCGCATTCGGAGTTTTTTCATTAACACTCTGATACTAGGTAAACGATAAGGCGGGATCTCGACAAATATTTCAGGGCTTTCACCTTTCATGACTTTATTAAGCAAAAATCCAAGTACCATCCATACTATAAATAGAGTACCAAATACCAGAGCAAAAGCAATAGCTCCAAATTTGCCAATCAATCCAATGATCATCGCCAATTGAGCAAAACATGGTACAGCTATTGCCATCATCGTGGTAGCTATAAATCTTTCACGTCTTGTGTCTAATATCCTGGTTGCCATTGCTCCAGGTACATTACAACCCAGTCCTAACAACATCGGTACAATCGCCAGACCATGTATTCCCAGCCTGTGCATCATGTTATCAACTAAAACTCCCAGACGAGGTAAGTAGCCTGAATCTTCCAGGAAACTCAAAACAAGATAAAAACCGATAATATAAGGTAAGACCATAGCTATTGGTACAAATAATCCAGTTGTGAGCAGCCCGAGAGATTCAACAAAATCTATCTGTCCATTAACTAACTTTCCTATGATAATATTATGGATGATACTGTGATCAGTTAAAAGTGATGACAACTTCATCACTACAGGTGCCCAAAGCCCGTTAAAGATAGGTTCTAAGATGTATGTGATCATAGTTTCTCCAATGAACCTAATAATTGTAAAAGCGGCAAACAAAATAAACAGTGAGATTGGAATACCATAGAACTTATGGATAGAAGCATCACCCAACCTTTCAGCAAAAGTATGATGCCGATGTTTTAATACCTGGACATCTTCAATGATCTGTCCAATTGCCTTCCATTTATCCTGAAAAGAGAATGAACTAATTGTGGAATTGTGAAATTGAGTGACTAATTGCTTGATACCTTCGCCGGTAATAGCAGTTGTTGTTACTATTGGAACTCCCAAAATTTCTTCCAATTTATTAACATTAATGTCGATGCCGGTGTGTTTTGTTTCATCCCACATATTTAAACATACAATTAGCGGGATCTTTTTCTTAACAAGTTCCAGAGTTAGAGCTAAATTTCTTTCCAGATTGGTAGCATCGATAATATTAACAAAGATATTTCCATCATTCTCTTTGAAATTAGTGATCATCTCAGAAGCAACTTGTTCTGCTTTCGATTCTGGACTCAAAGAATAAGTGCCGGGGATATCTATCACTTCTGCATTTTGTGAATCAATTCGCATTTTACCAACAGTATATTCTACTGTCGTTCCAGAATAATTGGAAGCAACAACATGGACACCTGTAAGACGTGAGAAAACAACACTCTTACCTACATTAGGATTTCCAACTAACAGTATTTTTTTCATTTATTCTACAATTACTTTTTTGGCTGCGCCATGTCCAATGGCAATTTGGGTTTGTCCTACTCTAATCGTTACAGGGCCTTCAAGCATTTGTGATGAAACCTTAGTTACTAATACTCCAACTCTAATTCCAAGAGATTCAGTTTTTTGAATGAAATTTCTTCCGCCTTGTATTTCTATGATAGTTGCTGAAGTACCATTTTTCATGCTTTGTACTGTTCTACCGCCATAGTTATCCTCTGCAGGAGTATTGCTGTGGCGTCGTCTAAAAAATTTACCGTTCATTGATCGGTACTTTTACGACAGTTCTCACATAAGCCACGAGCACTAAGGTGATATTCTGTAATTTTAAAATTAGCATCCACAGCTAACTGATTAATCAATTTTTCAACTTTAATAAAACTTGCTTCTTTTATACTGCCGCAATTAGTACAAATAAAATGAAGATGATTTTCATGACCATAACTGTGCTCATAAATATCTTTTGAATCACAGCGTAATGAGAGTTTTATCAAACCCGATTCCAATAAAAGAGGAATCGTTCTATAAATTGTAGCACGAGAAACGTTACTCTGTTTCTTTCTTATCTGTTCATAGAGATTATCTACATTAAAATGTTCGTGATTCCTAAAAATTGCTTTTAGAATAGTGAGACGAGGTTTTGTTAATTTTAAGTTTTTCGATTTTAAAAATTCACGATAAATCTGGATTTCTTTTTCCATATCCAACTCCTTTTTTAATACTGAAAACAAATAAATTTAAGGGGATAAAATGTGTCAAGGTTTTTGAGAATGATTCGCAAGTGCATAAAGCACAAAAATTGAGGTTATGACTCTAAACCTTGGTTTGGCCTCTTGTTGTTGTAGATAAATACAAATATAGATATTGAAATGATAAACATTCCTCCCAGAATGCTCCATTTGTCAGAGATTTCGTTCCAGATCAGAAATCCAACTATTGCTGCAAAAATAATATTAGAATAATTATAAATTGCAATCTCAGAAGCTTTGCCAAAGCGGTAAGCATAAGTGAGAGAAAACTGTCCAATAGCAGCAAAAATACCGATAAGAAGCAGAAATAACCACTGCTCGATTGTAGGTGTTTGAAAATTTAGCATCAAAGGGGCAAGAATTATAAGAGATGTAAAAGAAAAGTAAAATACAATAGTGGCGGGATGCTCCCGATTTCTTAGAAAACGCACAAGTGTATAGGTTATTCCTGATACAACAGCACTTCCAAATCCGGCTAGAGCAGGTAAGACACTGTAATCAAAACGAGGCTTGATTATAAGCAGAGAAGCAAGAAATACAAAGATCAAGGCGGGAATTTGGATTTTTGATATTTTCTCTTTAAGGAAGATCGCAGCGAAAATAGTTACGAAAAAAGGAAACAACTTATGTAGCATAGCTGAATCTGCCAGCACCAGGTTGCTGATAGCATAAAAGTAGAGTACCATACCAAGTACTCCAAGTAAAGAACGTATCAGCAGATATTTTTGGTTTTTCAATTGGCCAAAAGCAGATTTGTTTTGTCTTTTTAGAACGCCGAAAGCAATAACAACGGATATGATATTACGGAAAAAAACCTTTTCAAATATCGGTAGATCACCTGCCAATTTCACTGCTGCTGCACTGAAAGCAAAAGCAAGAGAGGAAATCAGCATCAATGATACGGCTTTTGATTTGGAGGTCATATTATCTCGGCTTTAGTAGGATTTTAAATTCTAACATCATAGTTATGATAATTTTGAAATGATGTACAAGTATATTATATTAAATACGCAAATTTTCTGTTATAAAAAAGAGATACCACGAGGATAAGCCTCTAGGTTAAAGAACTTTGCCAATGAAGCAGCAACATCAGAAAACTGATCTCGAACTCCTAGACGAAGTGATTTTATACCTTTTTGATAACAAAGCAGCGGTACATATTCTCGTGTATGGTCAGTGCCATGAAAAGTTGGGTCACAACCATGATCAGCAGTTATGGTAAGAAGTTCATTTTCTCTTAAAATCTCTAATAGTTTGGCAATGTGAATATCAATTTTTTCAACTTCGTCACAATATCCTTTTGCGTCACGCCGGTGACCGTAAAGCATATCAGTATCTACATAATTCACAAATATCAATTCATCTTTTTTAGCAGGATATGTTAGCAATTCTTCTGTTCTTTTCATACAGGCAGGATTACCTTTATCTTTGTATATATCATTAAGTCCTTTTTCAAGGAAGATATCACCGATCTTTCCTACTCCAATAGTGTTAACGCCATTTTTTTTCAACTTGTCGAGAATTGTTTCACCGGAATATTTCATTGAGTAATCGTGTCTTCCCTCCGTACGAACAAAGTTTCCTGGTTTACCTGTAAAAGGTCGCGCAATTACACGTCCAACCTTATAGCTATTACATAAAATTCTAGTTTTTTCACAGATGTTATAAAGTTCTTCAAGAGGAATAATGTCTTCATGAGCTGCAATTTGGAAGACAGAATCACCGGATGTATAAACAATAAGCTTTCCTGTTTTTATCTGTTCTTCGCCTAGTTCATTAATTATTTCAGTTCCGGATGCTGATTTATTTCCCAGTATTTCTTTACTGGTCAGCTTGACGAAATCTTTTATCAGTTTCTTCGGGAAGGATGGATAATATGGAGGGAAAACTTTAAAAGGTTCTTTTAAATGCAAACCTGCAAGTTCCCAATGTCCGGTAATTGTATCTTTACCTGGAGAAACTTCTTTCATAATCCCGAAACTAGCGAGAGGCGTTTGGACAGCTTCACAACCGGATAATTCATTTCCACGCAACAGTGAAGCATTACCCAAACCCAATTTTCTCAAAACAGGCCATTTTTTACCTTGTACTGCCTGGCAAATATGCAAAATTGTATTGGAGCCTTCATCGTTATATTTAACCGCATCAGGAAGTGCTCCGATCCCAAAACTATCAATTACTATTATTACAGCTCTCATCTATCATACCAATTAACGATTAAGTAAAAATTGTTGAAATGCTTATAATTTCTCTTCAAGAAAAGAGCAGATCTGAGTATACTCAAATATTGTATCCGGCTTTTTTAAGTACTTCAGAAACCAGTTTTTTCCAATTCTCAGATTTATCGATCTTGATGTAGGAAAAGCCATGATAATCTTCCGGGAGTTCTAAGTTACCGTCGTATAATCCACAGACATTGTCTCTACCGAGGAAACCGATGAATATTCCTAATTCAAGAATTGTATTCTGATCGGCACGAAAATTCAATTTTTCCGGTTGTGTACCACCAATGTCATCCGGAGTAAGTAAGGCTATAGCAAACTTCACACCCAGGATATTTTGGATTTCATCAATAAGTGTTTTACCACCGGCAGCAAGGTCTTTTAAAATAATGGGTTCCAGACCTAAATCAGCAATGAAATTCAGCACTATAGTTTTGGTAGAACAATTTGTACCATGGATAAAAAACAATTTATTAACAGTATCTCTTTCTCTCGTTACTTTGTTGACTTTAAACATATCCAAACTTAATCTAATGGATGAGAGTTTATCAATTTTATTTGAGATATCTTTATGCAGTTTATCAATTTTTTCAGAAAGTTTTAGATCTGATATCAGAACTCTTCCAATAGACCAACTAGCAGAAGAATAGTCTTTACAGACTTTATTGTTTTTGAAGATAGATTTGAGGAGATTATAATTATTCAAATTCCAGGCGTTAAATTTCTTCTCCGCATTCTTCCATTGCTGGATGTTAATTATTTTGATTTCTTTGAATGTTTCTCCGATTACAATCTGGTCTTCGATAAGTTTATCAGCTTTTTCAGGTGGGATATTTAAGATAAAATGCTTATTTTTTTTCAATCAGCCCTCCTGTTAGATCAAACAAACTATTAATCAGTTTTACGAGTTGATTAATGTGAAAATACTCATCCGCTTTTTAATTAAAGGCTATTACCCGTTATTCTTCCTTTTTTTCCTTCACTTCACTTTTTTCAGGTTTTTCTTCCGGCTTTACAGATGTTTTTTTATGTTCATCGATCACATCTTTAGTTCCTTCCACTATACCAGAGAACACTTCTTTAACAAAACTAGCTACTTTGGGAGCATGTTCTTTGAAAGAATCACTTATTGTAATAGAGGCTTTTTTAACAAATTCTTCTGTAGGAGGCTTAACTTTTTCAAATCCTTCTTTAGCTCCTTCTAAAGCTTCTTTGGCAAGTTTCTGAGCTTTTTCTTTATTATCGAGGTCTTCTTTTTTCACGGTAGCGATAATCTCTTTAGTGACATTCCCAACGGCTTTAATAACATCTTCGCCTGCATGAGCAGCTTTTATCACGGCATCATGTACTATTTTGCTTACTTTTTTTTCTGTCATTGTTCCTCCTCGTTTAATGGCATTTAATATCTTGTTTTTATTCCAAGAGGGATGATCTATCCATATCTGTCGAGCTTGATCCAGAATTATACCGATTTCCTTTCCCTCTTTTACCTTGAAATGTAATATAATATCATTGCCGGTTATTGGCAACGATTTTCCTTTAATTTTTTTTAAATTAGAGGAAATTCTTTTTTTTAGGTTGGGAATTTGCTCTTGTAGGCAATATTTTGTAGCTCGTGAAACATTGTCGGCATTAATCAGAATTAACAACTGATCTAATTCTGTATCAAGTTGCAGGATCAATCTCCGGACAGCACTATCGGAAAAATTTGTGAGTTTATTCCCAAATGATTTCAGGCGCATATGATTTTTAATCAAGATAGCCACTTTGTAAATTATGTAATTAGGATATTTCAGTTTCCTCAATATTTTACGTGCTCTTTTAGCACCCGCTGCTTCATGATAGTAGAAGTGAATTTCCTTTTTAGTTTCTGTTTTCGTATAAGGTTTTGCAATATCATGCAGAAGTGCTGCTAATCGTATAACTAAGTCTGCCGGAGTATTTTGTAAAACCTGCAGAGTATGTTCAAGCATATCTTTATCATGATATTTATCCTGTTCAGTACCATCCAGTTCCTTCAAATCAGGAATAATGAAGTTCAACAATCTGGTTTCTTTTAATAATCTGATTCCTGTTGCCGGATTTTGCGAAAGTAATATTTTAGAAAACTCATCTCTTATCCTCTCTTTTGAAATATTTTCCAAAAGTTGAGAGTTTTCTATAATTTTTGTAAAAGTTACAGTTTCGATAGTGAAATTAAGCTGAACAGCGAAGCGGACAGCTCTTAACATTCTGAGTGGATCATCCTGAAATATAGTTTCAGGGTTTGCTGTTGCACGTATTATTTTGTTTTGAATATCAGAGATACTTCTTTGAGACATATCCAAAATTTTCCCATTCATAATATCCATAATAAGTGAATTGATCGTAAAATCACGTCTAATAATATCTTCATTAATTGTTCCTGGAAGAACTTCAGGCTTTCTGGATTTTTCTTGATACTTTTCGCTACGAGCCATCACAAATTCTATTTTATGATCCTGGATAGTTACCTGAGCAGTTCCAAACTTATTAAAAATTACAGGACGAGAGCAGATGTGTGTGTTAAATAAAAATTGTGCTAATTTAATGCCGCCTTGTGGTAAGGTAACCACAATATCTAAGTCTTCACTTGTATTACCCATAATTTTATCACGGACAAATCCACCCACAACAAACGTGTTATCAGCAAACTCAGTATTCCGGATAGAGTTGGCGATAGTTTTAATTATATTATCCATAATTTTTTAGTAATAATCAGAGGCTTCTTTCAATAAATAACCGACTACCAGTGAAACGCTGGCTATGGCAGCAGTTTCAGCCCGTAAAATGTGATTCCCCAGGGTAAAAGTGCTAACTTGATACTTTTGTAGATCAGTAACCTCTTCTTCGTCAAAACCTCCTTCAGGACCGATTATTATACAGATTTGTTTGCCGGTTTGGTTCTTAATGATTTCTAATAAATTTTTATGCACACCAAACTCAACCGCAGTAAACAACTCAAAATCCTGCAGCCTTGGAATTAACTCAAATAAGGGGTATACTGGATGGATCTCTGGGAGAAATGCATTATCGCATTGTTTTAAGGCTGATATTGCAACTTTTTGAAATTTTACGAGTGTCTTATTTGATGGTTTACGCACAGTTCTCAAGGAAGTAAATGGAAAAAATTCCTTTACACCAAGTTCAGTAAGTTTTTCAATAATAACGTTATCATGTTTGTTTTTCAAGAGCGGAAAAGCAACAACGATTTTAGGATGTGATGCTTCCAACGTCATGCTCTTAATTATGGTTGCAGTTAGTTCTTTACTGCTTATTCCCGTGATTTTACAATTAGCTAATAACCCTTTACCGTTGGAAAGAGTAATTTTATCGTTTATTTTCTTGCGGAATACATGGATAATATGATGAAACTCACTTCCGGAAATAATTATTAAATCATCTGTTAAATTCAATTCCGGTGTGTAAAAACAAGGCATAATCTCTCCTGCTTGATCTATTTGATCTTACCATAAAAAAATATTGCTGATAATTTATGTCAATTAATCTATTAATCTATTCAGGAATCTGGAAAAAATATTGCAAAAAGTAGTTTTTTAAAAAATTTTTGTTGCCAAAAAAGTTTATTGTAAATTAATCACAATTAAATGCTACATAAAACTAATATACAAATATTGTCTAAATATTTAAATAGCTTTATATAGCTTTTGTTTGAATTTTTTAATAGAATTAACATTTAATTAAACATTGTAGCTTTACGGAGTTGATTATGAGTAATGTGTTGCCGTTGATCGTCATTATATTCGCTGTAGTAGCCTTGATAATTGTAGTTGGATTTATTATTGGTACTGTAGCCCATAATATGAAGGCAGAAACAGAAAAGGTGACTGATCAGCCAAAAGTTGAAAAACACCAAGAAACGCTGCAGCCTGAGTTTGAAGAGCTATTTTCGCTCCAGATCATGGCCAGTAGCAAGTATGATAATTTGAAAGATCTGCAGGAAAAACTTCAAACGGCAAAATATGATACAGAAATTTCTAAGTTAATGCGAGAGGGTTCAATAATATATCGATTACGACTGAAAGGTTTATATAACGAACATGATGCGATAGAACTGGGAGAGGAATTAAAAAATAAGTACAAATCAATAGAAAGTTACTGGCTGGAAGAACAGCAAACAAGGCTGGCAAAAACAAAAAACAATAATGTAGAAATAAAAGACCGTACCAGGCCGATTAGCAGCTCTGCGTCGGTTCAGCAAAAAATTAATACCGGATATGAAGAAGATATCG
Organism: Candidatus Cloacimonadota bacterium; assembly: GCA_021734835.1. Classification (GTDB taxonomy): domain Bacteria; phylum Cloacimonadota; class Cloacimonadia; order Cloacimonadales; family TCS61; genus Tenebribacter. Next base: position 265,336 of record JAIPIH010000001.1, read on the forward strand.
AGATAACAAAGCAGAAAGTAGATTTTGGAACAGAATGCGAAGTGCAAATACTGGCAAGCAGTGTATATTCCAAAATTGAAAAAGTCAAAACCGATTTAGAAGAACTAGGTTATAACACTAAGATCCAAACTTTTACTCAAGGTGATAAAATCATTTACAGATTACGTTTGAGAGGACTGTATGAAGTTGAGGAAGGAAAAAGATTAGGTAATGAAGTAGTGAAGACCTCACCAGCTATTTCTGCTTTTTGGCTGGATAAAATCGTTGATGGTGAAAGTGTAGGACAAATAAGTAGTACCGAAAAACCAGATAAAGCATCCTCAAACCCGATAACCACAACACCTTCTTCGGAGGGTGATTATGAAGTTCAGATTTTGGCTAACGCAAAAAGGAATTTTGTTGAAGACAAAAAAAACATTTTAGAAAATGCCGGCTTCAATGCCAAAATCGTAACTACAAATAAAGATGGAAAGATATTTTACAGATTAAGACTATTAAAGTCGTACTCAAGAGATAAAGCTACGCAGATCGGAAACAAATTAAAAAAGGAAGTGGACTTTGTAAAAGATTATTGGATCGTGCCAAAATCAACTGTTACAAAATCTTCATTTAAACCGGTAAAACCAAAAGTTCAAATTGAAGATAAATCCTTAACAGAACCTATCCAATATTCTATGAATCCAAAATATAATCCTAAAGAGAAAAGCGCACAAAAGACAATGACCTGTACTTCTAATGATATTAATATACGCATTGGTCCCGGCACTTATTATGCTGTTGATCCGATCGGTAAATTAATGAAAGGAGTAACAGTATTTATTGTCGAAGAAAGAGAAGATTGGGTTAAATTTACGATCACTCCCAATGATGATTCCTGGTCAGGTTGGGTTCACAAAAAGTATTTGAAGTAATATTTTATAAAATATAAAAGCCCTGAATTAACAGGGCGTTTTTTTCATTATTTGATTTGCGGTTCAATATAGCAGAGTATATCACCTTTCGACACAGAATCACCTGCTTTCTGATCAATAATTTTGATCAGTCCATCACAAGGTGCTCCCAAGTTGTTAAACATTTTCATTGCTTCTAAAACCACAACAGTTTCACCTTTTTTCACTTCATCTCCAACTTTTTTCTTATATTCAATGATCATACCGGGAATAGGAGCCAGCAAATTACTGCCTTTATCCGAGGAAGGTTTTGCCTCTTTCTTTTTAAAACTAAATCCCGTTTGCTTCATATGCTGATCAGCTACTTCAACGTTAAAATGTTCACCATCTACATAAATATCAAAAGATCTGGTGTTTGCCTTTTTGCTGTGTTTATCTGTTAATTTACCGTTCAGAGCTTTATCAACTAGTTGCTGTTCTTTTTCAACATCAGCCATTGTCTTGGGTTTTACTTCATCCGGTACTGCTTCGATCCCGTATTTCCAATTAAGGAATTTTCTTCCAGTTACAGGATAGAGGGCACATAAAACCAAGTCATCGAGATCTTTTGCTAAGTCTTTAAAATCTTTTTTAACTTTTGGAAGTTCAGGCTCAAGTATATCACCTGGTCGGCCTTTGATAGGAGTTTCGCCTCTTGGATAGTTCTTCAGAGCTTTCTTCTGAACCTTTTTATCGATTGGGTGAGTAGTTTTACCGTATAGACCATAACACAAATCTTTTACCTGCTCCGTGATATTGGTGAATTCTTCCTCTTCATCGAATAATACGTTGTTTACGGTTTGGATACCGACAATTTGACTAGTCGGCGTAACAAGAGGAATTTGACCTAGTTTCTTGCGAACTTTTGGCAATTCTTCAAAGACCTCATCCAGTTTATCAAGAGCATCCATTTGACGTAATTGATTAACAAGATTGGAAAGCATACCACCCGGAGTTTGATGTAATATCACATTTGTATCAATTATAGCATTTTTAGTATCATTCAGAAGATGTTTATATTTCGGAATAACTTTTTCCATCTCTTTATCAATAGCTGCAAGTTTGTTGATATCCAGCCCACTATCGCGATTTGTACCTAAAAGTGATATCACTAATGGCTCTACCGCAGGATGAGAAGTACGATAAGCATAAGGAGCCATGCAAGTATCAATAATATCTACTCCTGCTTCAATAGCTTTGAAGAGTGTCAGATCACCCATTCCAGAAGTGAAATGAGTATGTAAATGAATTGGGATTTCGGTTTGTTTTTTCAGTGCTTTCACAAGATTATAAGCATCATAAGGTGCAATCAATCCGGCCATATCTTTGATGCAGATAGTGTCTGCTCCCAGCTTTTCCAATTGCTTTGCTTTATCTAAGTAATAATCAAGATTATAAGTCTCACCACCCATTCGTGGCTCTGTAAGTGAGTAACAGATTGTACCTTCGAAATGTTTTTTATTTTTTTTAATAACTTTAATAACAGTTTGAAAATTACGAAAATCATTAAGAGCATCAAAAACTCGGAAAATATCGATTCCGTTATCGCAGGCTCTCTGAACAAAAGCTTCCACAACGTCATCCGAGTAGTTTCTATATCCCACCAGATTTTGCCCTCGTAACAACATTGAGAACGGTGTCTTTTTAATGTGTTTTTTTAAAGTTCTGATTCTTTCCCAAGGATCTTCATTCAAAAAACGATGCATAGTATCAAAAGTGGCACCACCCCATACTTCCAACGAATAGAAACCAACTTCATCCAACATCTTGGCGATCGGCAACATATCTTCTGTTCTGCCTCTGGTCGCGAACAGGCTTTGATGACCATCGCGAAGACTTACATCTTGTATTTTGATCGGATTTTTAGCTTTAGGGCGTTTAGGATCATAATTGATCTTTGTCATTTCCAAAACGCCATGTTTATCGTATGTCATTTATCTCCCCCAATTATCTCTTAAATTCTCTCATTTGGATCATAACATTATTAAGCATAGTATTTTTTCTACCGGAAAGAACCCATTTGTTAGGTTTTTCTTGTTGCTTTTCAGCATCTTCTTGTTGTATATACTGGATAACTCCGGCAATAGCAGCTTTAAGTTTGCGGTTTCTCGACATATCAAATCTCCTAAACTGGTATATTACCATGTTTTTTTGCTGGAAGAGCTTCTTTCTTAGTACTCATTATTTCTAAGGCATCGATCAGTCTTTGACGAGTTTCAGAAGGCTGGATCACTGCATCAATATAACCTCGCTCTGCTGCAATGTATGGTGTGTTGAATTTTTGTTCATAATCTTTGATCTGTTCTTGCCTTTTTGATTCAGGATCAGTAGCTGCTTTTTGAGCTTTTCTATAACTGGAGACAACATTAACCGAACCTTTCGCTCCCATTACAGCAATTTCAGCCGAAGGCCAGGCAAAAGACATATCATTACCAAGATGTCTGGAACTCATAGCAATATAAGCTCCGCCGTAGCTCTTTCTGGTTGTTACATTCAGTTTTGGTACAGTTGCCTCGGAGTAACTCCAGAGTAATTTTGCTCCGTGTCGGATGATGCCATTCCATTCCTGTTCCTGTCCCGGTAAATATCCAGGAACATCTACAAAGGTTATCAAGGGTAGATTAAATGCATCACAGAAGCGGATGAAACGCGATATTTTATCAGAGGCATTGATGTCGAGACAACCGGATAAGACCAAGGGCTGATTTGCAATTATCCCAACCGACCGTCCATTCAAGCGAGCCATTCCTATAACTGCATTTTCAGCGTATAGTTCATGAATTTCAAAGAACTCTCCATGATCAACTATCGCCCGGATAACATCCTTCATATCATAACCGGCTTTAGGATTGTCAGGAATAATACCATCAAGTTCTGGGCATTTTCTGGCAGGATCATCACCGATTTGCATTAAAGGCGGATCTTCCATATTATTGTTTGGAATATAACTCAAGAGCATTTTAACATGATCGATAGCATCTTCGTCGCTTTCACAGGCAAAATGGGCATTACCACTTTTAGTATTATGAGTAATTGCTCCTCCCAGCTCTTCGAATGTAGTTTCTTCACCTGTTACAGTTTTTATGACCTGCGGTCCCGTTATGAACATATGAGCTGTATTTTTTACCATCAGAATAAAATCTGTCATTGCAGGCGAATAAACTGCGCCGCCCGCGCAGGGTCCCATGATGAGTGAGATCTGTGGAATTACACCAGAAGCTCTTGAATTACGGAAGAAAATATCTCCATATCCCTTTAAAGAATCTATTCCTTCATCTACCCGCGCACCGCCGCTATCATTCATTCCCACAATTGGAATACCTGCCTTTAAGGCCATGTCCATTACTTTTGTGATCTTAGCCGCATGTTGTTCGCCGAGTGAACCACCCAGAGATGTGAAGTCTTGTGCATAGGCTACAACATGCCGGCCATTAACTCTGCCGTGACCTGTTACAACACCATCAGCAGCTATCTCCGTAGAGGGCATATTAAAATTAGTTGAGCGATGTTTGACATGCATATCAATTTCGTGAAATGTTCCCGCATCGAATAATAGTTCCAATCTTTCACGAGCGGATAACTTTTTTTTATTATGCTGCTTGGCAAGACGGGTCTTTCCCCCCATATCTTTTATCTTAGTTTCTCTTTTTTTTAATTCTTGTAATTTTTCGGAAATCGTCATTGATCTCTCCCTATAATCATTATTAACTAATAATCACTAATTAATGCAAAAAATATAGTTGAGTGTTCAATGTAAAGTAAATTTCTTCATTCAGTTTTAAGTCTGGGTACTGAAATACGAGCATTATTGATCAGAGCTATTTTTGCATCTTTGCCTTTGATTTTGATAGCTTCATCAACAGCTATCTGCAAGGAATTGAAAGGTTCAATGAAAATTTTTCTAAGAACATCATCATCTATTTCACTAACTAACCATAATTTATTTCTTCTCATGAAAGATACAAATTTCGCTGCTTTATGATATCCTAATTTATAGTTTTTCTCAACTTTTTGAAATACTTCTTCCGGTGAGTTACAGGTTGCCATCAGATCATAAAAAGTTCTGTTGCCAATTCCCTGTTTACAGCGTGAAACCAGGATGAAGATACCACCATCATTAAGGATAGAATTACAATTTTCAAGATCCTTTTGTGACTGATAAAGATCCAGGTCTAAAGGTGGTTGATCAATAGCAATTATTATATCAGCTTTTTGTTTCACTTCAGGAGAATATACTTTCTTAACTTTTTTGGCTGCTGCTTTGAGCGTAGAATGAATATTTCCGCTGGTTGTAAAAAATATTTTATCTTCGCTATTGAGAACTGAGAGTAGGCAGAAAATATCAGTTTTTATCATTTTAACTGCCTCTGCCATATCCTCATGGATCGGATTCCCCTCTAATTTTAAAATTTGAGCTGATTTCTTTAAGGCAAGAGAATGATTTTTTTCTATTGTTTCAAAAGCTGCAATACCGGGAAGAAGACTTTTTCGTCCTCCTGTATAACCTGCGAAATAATGCGGTTCAACAGAACTGATGATAATTATCCCATCTGCATTTTTTATTTCAGAGTTGAACTTTACCTTAGTACCTCGCGTTGTCTGTCCAAGTTCCAGCATGACGTCATTTTTTGCATCATGGCAAATTATTCTATCCTTCAATAGAGGATAAAATGAACCAAAAATCCTGACAAATTCTTCTTCAGTTGGTTTTTTATGAGTACCCAATGCTACGATAAATTTATAATCTTTGTTTTTCAGATACTCTTGGAGAGTGGCGATAACAAGTGAAGTAGGTGTATTTCTGGAACCATCGTTAACAATTATCAGGATTTTCTGCTTATCTTTTAAAAAAGTTTCCAGATCAACTGAGTCTAGAGGTGATGTTAAAGATTTGCGGATCAGATCTTCCTGATTGAAAACAGGCACTTCTTTGAAAGTAATTATTTCAACCTGATCAGAAGGAATTTGCAATTCAACCTGCTGATTATCCAGTTTTATTTTATAATTCATAATTTCATAAACTGAAAAATGATTTGATTGTCAATTATTTGTTTAAGGTAGAGCCTATCGTTTTTCGATACATCACGCTTTATTAAATCAATTGGGCATCAAAAAAAATAGATAAGCAAAGGAACATAGATGATTCCCAACAATAATGAGATAGAAACCAGACTGGCAGCAAACTCTTTATCAAGTTCTTCTAAAGAGGCAAAAACAAGTGTATTGTAACCGACCGGAGCTCCACAAAAGATCACAATTAACGTTCGCATTATGCCATCAATTTTCAAAAGATTTACTGCTGTTAGACCGATCAACATTCCTAAGCCGATCCTTAGTGAAAATACGGTTAGCATTTTACCAAGATTGGTAATTTTGGGATTGAAATAAATTCCGAGTGAGAGGATTATAAGGAAAATAGTTGGTTTTCCTGCTATTTCCAAAAAGTTCAGGGCTGTAGGCTGTAATTCAATTTTTAGTAGATTGAAGAGAATCCCCAGTATTAATCCCCAAATAGGCGGTAGCAGTAAAAATTTTATAATTGGTATTTTAGATTTAACCTTTTTGCCAAATTTGATGGCAAAGTAATAAGTAAAAGTAAATATCATAATTGTATTACCAAAATCGAAGATAGTATATATTGCTAAACCCTGATTTCCGTATGCTGCTAATACGAAAGGTAAAGTGAAACCAGTGTTCATGATCAATGTTCCAATCAAAAATGTACCGCGGGTAGCTTTTGGCATCTGGAATTTTGCACTGATCGGAAATGAAACAAGAAAAATGATCAGCACAACTGCAACAGCAATAATAGGGAGAAAAAAGAATTTCACAGATAAGACAGCAGTTGAACCGGAAAGAAAGGTTAAAGCCGGTAGTGTTACATAGAAAACAATTTTCAAGAGAGTGTCAGCAGTTTCACTGGTAAAGAGTTTGATCTTTTTTAATAAATATCCCAGAAAAAAAATGATGATTATCGGGATCACCTTGCTCCAGAATCCATCCATAATATCTCCCAAAAAAATAACAAGATCCTCAGGAAGATATATTGTCAAATTAAAAAACAGAACTGATCAATTTATGACAGGTGCTATCAAATAAATTTCATGAAAAGATCAGTCATTTTTTTACAAAAAAACAGCCCGCTAATAATTCAGCAGGCTATTAATTGTTACAGAGATACAGATTTAAATAAAAAATTCCTTTAATTTACTGAAGAAACTTTTGTCCGGATTTAATTTTTTTTCTGAATCGTATATTGATAATTTGTTTAAGAGGCCTTTCTCATCAGAATTAAGTTTTGTGGGTGTGATCACCCGAACTTTGATGAATAGATCTCCGTGATAGGAAGAGTTTACATGGGGAAGACCTTGAGAACGTAAGCGGAATATTTTACCAGATTGTGTTCCGGCAGGAATTTTCATTTTAACTTTTCCGGAAAGTGTAGGTACTTTAATTTCAGAACCTAAAGCTGCTTGTGAAAAACTTATTGGGAATTCGCAGATCAGGTCAGCGTTACGACGCTCAAAAATATTATGTTCTTTTTCCTGGATATGAACCAGGATATCGCCATGTTCACCACCGCGTTTTCCGATGTTACCCTGACCACGAAGTCTGATATATTGTCCTTCAGCAACTCCGTGTGGAATTTTAATACTAATTGTCTTGGCTTTTTTATTTCTGCCAGTTCCCCGGCATTTTGGGCAACGGTTTTTAATAATTTTACCCTGTCCATGACAAGAAGGGCATTCCACAATAGTTTGCATTTGTCCAAATAATGATCTTGTAGTCTGACGTACCTGACCTGAGCCCTGGCATTGACCGCAGGTTTCCACAGAACCGTCTTGTGAACCGGAACCTTTACATTCCTCACAGGTATCATGAATATTTATTTTGATCTTTTTACTAATTCCTTTTGAGATCTCCTCAAGTGTAAGTGAAAGTGATATCTGCAGATCTTCACCACGGTTGTTTGGTCTGCGGGATCTTCCACCACCGCCGAATCCTGAACCGAAGAGTCCTTCAAATATGCTACCCAGTCCGCCGCCGCCAAAGATGTCGGAAAAATCGGAGGCGTGAGTAAAATTTTCCCAGGTGAAACCGTGACCACCAAAAGCACCTTCTAATCCGGCATGTCCGTATTGATCATATTTCTGTTTTTTAGTTGGATCGCTTAAAACTTCATAAGCTTCCGAAGCTTCTTTGAAACTTTCTTCTGCAACTTTGTTTTCCGGATTTTTATCGGGATGAAATTTCATCGCCAATTTGCGGTATGCTTTTTTGATTTCTGTCTGGTTGGCATTTTTATCAATACCCAGAACTTCGTAGTAATCTCTTTTAGCCATTATTATCCTTATAATGATTCAACCTTGCGAAGAAACTTCTCCGCAAGGTAAAATCTTAGTTATTTACATTTATTTATCAATTATTTCTCATCATCATCTACAACTTCATAATCAGCATCCACAGGGCTATCTTCTTCTTCATTGCTTTTCGGTTGTTGTTTTTGACCGCCCATTTTACCCGGATCAAATTCGGCATTTCCCATATTAGGATCAGTTCCACCCTGACCTTGTTGTTTTTGCATTTCAGCATAAACAATCTCGCCGATCTTTTGAGCTTTCTTAGCAAGTTCATCACGGGCAGCTTCATATTCTTCTTTAGAAGCTTGTTTTTTATTTAGTTCTTCCAGTTTACTTTTAGCTTCCTTGATTGCATCTTCTACAGTTTTCTTCTCATCACCCTTTAATTTATCTGAATGTTCTTCCATGCTTTTTTCTGTGGAGAAGATCAGAGTATCTAACTCGTTGCGAGCATTAATTGACTCTTTGGTCTTTTTATCGTCATCAGCATGAGCTTCAGCATCTTTAACCATTCTCTCGATTTCACTTTCATCCAGCGATCCAGTACGTTCAATCTTTATAGACTGCTCTTTTCCTGTACCTTTATCTTTGGCAGAAACATGCAGGATCCCGTTAGCATCTATATCAAAAGTAACTTCAATTTGTGGAACTCCACGCGGTGCTGCCGGTATTCCGGTAAGCTCAAAATTTCCAAGCCTTCTGTTATCTGTAGCCATTGAGCGCTCACCCTGTAATACAACAATAGATACAGCAGGTTGATTATCTGATGCAGTTGAAAATACCTGACTCTTCTTAGTCGGAATAGTTGTATTTCTTTCGATCAATGAAGTCATCACACCACCTAGAGTTTCAATACCCAGGGAGAGAGGAGTAACATCCAGAAGCAGAATATCGTTAAGGTTTTCATCACCAGAAAGAATTCCGCCTTGGATGCCTGCGCCAACTGCAACGACTTCGTCCGGATTCACACTTTTATTGGCTTTTTTGCCGAAGAATTTTTCAATAGCTTCTATTACCGCAGGCACTCTTGTACTTCCACCTACAACTAATATTTCATCAATATCTTTTGCTGTTAATTTAGCATCTTTAAGGGCAATTTTACATGGATCGATAGAACGAGCGATAAGATCGCCTACCATTCTATTGAATTGAGAAAGAGACAGATCGAGATTCAAATGTTTAGGTCCGGAAGCATCAGCCGTAATGAATGGCAGGTTGATGTTTGTAGTCTGAGTTCCGGATAGTTCTATCTTGGCTTTTTCAGCAGCCTCTTTTATCCTCTGCAGCGCCATAGCGTCACTGGCAAGGTCGACCCCTTCCTGTTTTTTGAATTCACTCAAAATCCAATCCATGATTTTTTTATCAAAGTCATCTCCACCAAGATGTGTGTCGCCATTTGTAGAAAGAACTTCTACAACGCCTTCAGCAACTTCCAGAATTGAGATATCAAAGGTTCCACCACCTAAATCGTAAACTGCAACTTTTTCTTCTTTTTTATTATCAAGTCCGTAAGCCAGAGCAGCAGCAGTTGGTTCATTAATAATTCTTTTTACTTCCAGTCCGGCAATTTTACCAGCATCTTTAGTTGCCTGTCTCTGAGCATCATTGAAATATGCAGGTACAGTTATCACAGCTTCAGTAATTTTTGTTCCTAAATGGGATTCTGCAGTCTCTTTCATTTTTGTAAGTATCATGGCAGAGATTTCTTGAGGTGTGAAATCTTTGTTTTCTACGTCGATATGGACTGTAGCTTCACCAAATTTACCACCTTTAACCTGATAATTCACATTTTTAATCTCAGATTCTACTTCATTAAGCTGTCTTCCCATAAATCTCTTGATTGATGAGACAGTATTCTTCGGATTAGTTACAGCTTGTCGTTTTGCAACCTGCCCGACCAATCTTTGCTTGTCTTTTGTAAATGCAACTACAGACGGGGTAGTTCTAGATCCTTCAGCGTTTTGGATTACGGTTGGTTTTCCACCTTCCATAACGCTAACGCAGGAGTTTGTTGTTCCAAGGTCAATACCAATTATTTTACCCATAATATCCTCCAATATTATTTATTTTTATTTTTCTTTTTTAGTTTTGTTTCCTCAGGTTTTTCTCCATTGGAAACAGCGACGCGTGCCGGTCTAATGACTTTAGAGTTCATTTTATAGCCATTTTGGATGACAGCAGCGACTTTATTTTCTTTCAGATCAGATGGGATATGAGCCAGAGCTTCATGCAGCTGCGGATCAAATTCCTTACCAATAGCATCGATCTTTTCCACACCTTCTTTTTTCAGAACTCCATCCAGTTGTTGGAAAATGAGATCAATTCCCTTTTCATATGATTCCCGATTTTTTTCTACTTCCGGATGCAGTGCACGTTCAAAATTGTCTAGCACATCGCATAGTTCCAGGACTATTCTTTCAGTTGCATTTTTGATCCAGGCAGATTTTTCGGTACTGCTTCTACGTCTGAAATTTTCAAATTCAGCTGCATTTCTGATCCATTTGTCCTTCAACGCAGCATTTTCAGTCTGAAGTTTTTCGTATTTTTCTTCTAAAGTAATGACTTTTTCCTTTTTTTCGTTTTTACTTTCAGTTTCTTTTTTCGTTGTTTTTTTGGTCATTTTTTAGTTACCACCATTCCTTTTTTTGTGGTTTCAGTTATCATTTCAGCAATATCCCGAATGATCGCGATATTTTTTTTATAATCCATTCTGGTAGGTCCCAGAACTCCCAAGAACCCCGGAATTCCGAAGATCTGATATTTGGCAAAGATCAAGGCATAATTAGCTAATTCAGTTTGAGCCAGATCCTCACCCATTAAAATATTGTAGTTGTTATCATTGTTTTTTTGCATGAGGTTTATCAGATAATCTTGTCTCTGCATAAAGTTCAAAAATGATAAAATCTCTTTTTTATCGTTGAATTCAGGTTGCTCAAGAAATGAGATGTTACCATCAAAATGAATATAATAACTACTAATCTCAGAAAAAGCATTTTGCAGTTCTTCCAAGAATTGTTTTAATATGATATTCTCTTCTGTAACTTTCTCGGCAATTTCGTCGATTACCGTATTCTGAATATCGAAAATGCGCTGCCCAACCAAAGAATCATTAATATAACGGACAATTGCCTTCAATTGAAAAAGTGAAATATTATGATCACATTTTAAAATCACTGTTTTATCGAGACCTGAATCCAGACTTACAACAAAAAGTAATTTATCCTGAGAAATTTTAAAGACTTCAAGATGTTCCAAATATCCGTAAGATATTTCAGGTTCTGCTACGAAACTCAACTGATCTGTTTCACGAGCAAGCAATTGCATAATGTAATGAAGTGCTAACGGAATATCTTTATAATATTTTATTAGAATATCCCGCAGGATATTCAAATTACTGAATTTTTGTTCTGATTCCTGGCCGAGGCTTTCTTTAATATAATTTCTATAACCCTGAATCGTTGGTATTCTGCCGGCAGAAGTATGAGGTTGATAGATCAAATTTGATTTCTCAAGTTTATTCATATCTATCCGTATAGTCGCAGGGCTGGCATTTTCAATGTATTTATCGCTTATCAGTTTTGAGGATATCGGCTCACATGAGCTGATATATTCTTCCACTACATGTTTCAGAACCTGCTTTCTGCGCAACTCATTCTTCTTCATATTTAACCTCAATTTTTTTTAGCACTTTTTCTTGCTAATTGCTAACTGATGACAAATTAATTTGGAATAATCAAATGTCAAATAAATTTTTAGCAGACAAAGCAAGGGAGTGCTAATAATAGATCAGATATTATGTTTTGTTTAAGCTCTTATCTTAAATAAATAAACTATGATTGCAAAATCAGGCGATTAATTATAATGAAAAGTAATAATTAATTCTCTTTTTATTTATGTTGACGGCTTAAAGCTGTTGAGCTAGCTTTTGGTAAATTAGCTCAGGGGAATTTATGAAAATAGTAAAAAAGATTTTATTTTTTATATCGCTCTTTCTGCTCTACATAATAATCCGAGAATTTATTGATCTATATACTTCCATACAGAATATAAACATATATGCTGGTTATGGTTTTCTTATAGTACTAGCATCAGTTACAATCTACTTTGTGATAATTCCGATATTCAAAATTATTAGGATCCCCAGAAATTACGGACCAGCTCGAAGTTTGGAAACGGAAAAGAGTTTGATCTCTAAAAGAATGATCAAATTCAGGAATAACAAATTTCTTCTGGAAAGCGGTTTCGATTTTTCTGAACTTGATGATAGTAAAGAATCCTACTTAAAAATTGTCAAAGTGTTGGAAAAAGAAGTAGATAAAATTCGCCGTAGACATGTTTCGCAACTTTTTTATAGTACAAGCATTGCTCAGAACGGATTTTTGGATGCACTCTTCATATTATCTGCCAGTATTAACCACATCAAAGAAATATTTATATTATACAATGGCAGAGTATCCAATCGTGATCTGCTGACGATTGCTAAAAAAGTATATTATTCCATGGCGATTGGAGGATCGGAAGGTGCAGAATATGCTACTGAAGAGGTTTTCTCCAAGCTGGCAACTGATAGTTTAAAAAGTATTCCGTTCATCGACAAGATCCTTTCATCAATTGTGGACGGACTTGTTAACGCAACATTATTGACCAGGATATCCTTTATTACAGAAAATTATTGTAAGCTCACTTATCTAAAATCGGATAGAGATATATATCCTTCTCCTGCCTTTGTAATAAATTCAGCAAAAAATATAACGGCAGATATGGTTGAGAGAACCTTTAAATCTATCCGAAAGATGACATTTGAGAAATCAGTGAATTTTGCCTTAGTAGCCGCCAATCCGATAGGTTATGTATTAGGGAAGACAATTGATCGATCTGGTAAATTTGAAGCTGAAAAAAAAGAAAAGTTGAAAGAACACGCCAAATTAGTAGGAAATCCATTGATATTTGGTTTAGAAAAATTAATTAAAAGTTTAAGGTAGCGCTAATGCAATCTCAGTATAAAATTTTTCGAGTTCGAATGATCTCAACCTAAGTCTTATTAATTTGAAAATTATATCCATTATTTATTTTTAACGAATTTATCAAACCATTCAATCATTTCAGCCAGGACATGCAAGCCGGATTCTCTAGCTCTGTAGGAATGTCCTTCGAAAGGCATGATAACTAATTTAGCTGTACCGCTGTTACCTTGAAGAGCTTGAAAGAAGCGTATTGACTGCATCGGATATGTTCCTGCATTCGGGTCGTCATCTCCGTGGATCAGAAGTATAGGTTCAGTTATTTTTTCAGCATGAGCGAATGGAGAGACCTCCAGATAAAATTCTTTAGCCTCCCAAAAAGTCCGTCTTTCATTCTGAAATCCGAAGGGTGTAAGAGTGCGATTATAAGCACCGCTTCTGGCAATGCCGGCAGTGCAAATGTTGCTGTGTGCCAGTACATTAGCCACCATAAACGCGCCATAACTGTGACCTGTGATCCCGACTCTGTCAGGATCTATTATTCCCCTTGAATTAAGATAGTCAATCGCAGCCTGAACACTGTTCACAGTTTGTTCTATAAATGTTTCGTTAACAGTTTCCGGATCACCAACAATGGGAATTGATGCTTTTGTGAGAACTGCATAACCCAGTAAGGCAAAATAGCGGATAGAAGCACCTCTGAATCTGTTGAATTTATTGGAAGTTGTTTTTACTTGACCGGCAGTGGTGCTGTCGGCATATTCCTGAGGGTAAGCATTGAATACAAGCGGAAGTTTGGCACCTTCTTTAAAATCAGCTGGCAGATAAAGCTCGCCTGAAAGCGGAATCCCGTCTTTTCGTGTAAAAGTGATCATTTCTTTTTTCAATTCTGTGAGTTGTGTAAAATTATTGGGATAATCCGTAATTGCCGAGTATTGTTTTGTTTTGAGGTCTACAAAGAAATAATTCGGTGGTTCTTTCTGAGATTGACTACGAATAATAATTTTATTAAGATTTTTATCTACGAAATTTTTCATAGTTTCGTGATGATCCTCACGACAGCGAAAGAGAATTTCAATCTGTTTTGTGATCAGATTGAATTTTGATAGAAATGGATAGTTTCCTTGCGGAGTAGCGCCAAGATCATTCTGATAGAAAATCCAATCTCCATCTTTGATAAATACGTTTCCCCCATTGTTAGTTTTTTTCAGCACTAACTTACCCGGATGATTATATACGTCGCGCTTGCTGAGACCATGGATAAGAACCGGAGCTTTCCCTTTCTGACATAACCAGCCTTTTTCCCATAATCTATCACGATCATATTCATAATAGATAAACTCATCTTCATCCTGAGACCAAGTAATAGAAGAAAAGCGATGTTCAATTTTAAGCAACTCTTTGGGAGAAGCTGTTCCTGGAAAATTCTGCTGCATGATCTTATCACGGTATTCTGCTATTATTTTCGGATCACCATTATCTAAGGCTTCCACCCAAATAAGTGATGCTGCTTTAAGCGGTTGCCATTCGAAACTTCTCGGTCCGATTACTCTACCACCCATGGGGATTTCATCTTGTAAAGGACGTGAATGCAGCAGGTGAATCAACTTTCCGGTTTTATTTAACACCTGATATTCTTTGGCAAAACGATAATAGGGCAACATATATGAATATGGACGATGTATTCGTTCTACCAGCAGATATTCATTATCCGGTGAAAGTTTTACATCTTCGTAAATGCCAATATCGCCAACTTTTATTAATTTGCCCGTCTGGGTATCTAAAATTACCAGTTGCGAAGTAAAATAATAATCAAACAGTTTTTCATCATAAACATTAGTTAACAGATGCTGATAAGTGAGAGAGGTATTTTTTTTGCCATAATTTTCTTCAATTATCGGAGTTTCAGGGACAATTGGTTTTGCCGGCTCCTGTTTGCGTTTTTTATTTATTATCTTTAGTAAAATACTATTATTATCATTCAACCAGCAGATAATGCCATCTTTCCACATATCATTGATAAAAAAACCTGATTGAACTTTACATATACCTGTTTCCAGATCTGCTATGAGCAATTGCACGCCGTTAATAGTTTCATTCAATAAAGCAAGTTTTTTATTATCCTTGGAAATTTTTATTTTTCTTATCTTTGCATCTGCGGGAAGATCCAGAGACAAACGGTTTTTTGTTGTGAGATTCAATATGTTAATTCCGGTAATGGGATACGAATCCAAAGGAGCATTTAACCTTTTTGAGAATTTTTTTCCTGCCAATTTTAAGGAAGGATCACTTAATTGTTGAAGATTTTGATGTAATTGATAAGTCATCTCAAGTCCAAAATTCTCAAACTGCACAAATTTGATATATGGGTTACCAAGTGTATCATAAATATCAACAATATTTTTAGCAGGTAGTTTATACGAAGTTTGCGCATTTAACATTAACAGTGCCCCCGATAAAATAATCATACAACAGATTTTTTTCTTTAATAATCTCCAATAAGGCTTTCATGCAGTTATTTCCGAAGATCTAGTTTTACACAATTCGACCAGAGATCAGTTCTGTAAAAAGTTGGTTTTCAAGTATTTAATTACCTAAAATCCCCAGCAGAACACCTGCAGCAACGGCAGAACCAATCACGCCGGCAACGTTAGGTGCCATGGCATGCATGAGAAGAAAATTACTGCGATCATATTTTTGTCCCATAGCATGTACCACTCGTGCACTGTCAGGAACTGCACTTACTCCTGAAGCTCCTATCATTGGATTTAATTTATCTTTCAGGAATAAATTCATAACTTTAGCAAAAATAACACCAGTTGCAGTTGCAATTGCAAACGAAAATGCTCCCAAAGCAAATATCTTGATCGAACTGGCTGTAAGAAAGCCCATATTTACACCGTTCACCATTCTAATCGCTTGGGTTGAAGCGCCAACACAAAGACCTAAAACTATTGTAATAATGTCTATAAGTGAATTGGAAGCAGTTCTGGCTAAACGTTCTGTAACACCGCTCTCTTTAAGCAGGTTACCAAAAAAAAGCATTCCCAAAAGTGATGATGCACCCGGAGCGATGAGGATAGTTACCAGAGCAGCAATAATAGGAAAAAGTATTTTCTCGCGTTTTTTAACTATACGGGAAGTTTTCATACGGATGAGTCGCTCTTTTTTAGTAGTTAGCAGTTTAATGATAGGTGGCTGAATAACCGGAACAAGAGCCATATAGGAATAAGCTGCTATTGCGATGGGACCAAGCAGATGTGGAGCAAGTTTGGTAGACAAGAATATCGAAGTAGGCCCGTCAGCTCCACCGATAATACCAATAGCACCTGATTCCAAGACGTTGAATCCCAGCAGTAAAGAGCCAATAAAAGTTGCAAATATTCCGAATTGTGCTGCTGCCCCGAGTAAGATCAATTTAGGGTTAGCTATCAAAGTTGAAAAATCTGTCATTGCACCTATCCCGAGGAATATAAGAGGAGGATATAATCCGAATTTTACACCTGTATAAAGTTGATTCATCACAGAGCCTGTGGAATAAACTCCATAAATTTCTGTTCCGGGTAGATTTCCTAAGATAACTCCAAAACCAATTGGGATTAGGAGTAATGGCTCATAATGTTTAGTAATTCCCAGATAAATGAAAATACTGCCAATTATGATCATGATCAAATAGGGAATTTGCAGTTGCGCCAGACCTGTAGTACCGAAAAAATGTAGAAATTCTGTCATGCTTTAGACTCTCCTATTTCCATGAGTATTTGACCTTCCTGCACAGAATCTCCTTCCTTCACATGCAATCTTTTCACAACTCCGTCAGCATTAGAAGTGATTTCGGATTCCATTTTCATTGCTTCTAAGATCAGCACCGGATCGTCAACTTTAACTGATTCTCCCTCATTAACCAATAAGCGAAGAACAAGACCCGGGATAGGAGCTGAGATGTTTCCTTGAGCAGTCATGGGAGATTTTGTTTTTGAACTTACCGCATCCAGAACAGGTTTAATTTTTTCCTCACGCTCTATTTCCGGTTTACGGCGCTCGGTCTTCTCTAGCTCTATCTCATAATCAATACCATTAACTTCAACTATGATTTCAAATTGCTTATACTTTTTTATTTTAGCTACATATTCTTCATTGTTGATCTTCATTTTATAGGTTTTCATCTATTACCTCGGATATCACTTCTCTCTGTTAAATATTTGTTTTCCATCATTGCTGCTGATCGCCACAAACTTACTGAATCTCGTTTCCAAGTAAGTTCAATATTATTTTTTGCTTCAGCATCGTGAAGATACATTGCTGTGATGGCTGCAATTATCTCTTTGCTATCGAAATCTCGCCGCAAAGCTGAAACTTTTCCATGCGAAGTTTTTAGGGAAATTATCTTCTTTTTTTTATGGATGCCAATATGCTGTAAGGAAGAAATAATGATACCAACTATTATTAAACTTAAGAATACAATTCCCATACCGACAAAAATTATTCCGGAATAAAACGAACTCTTCTTCTGATTATAATTATCAACTGCTGTTTTGATTTCGGTGCTGGAAATTCCCAATTCTGCAAGGTGGATATCATAAGATGGAATATTCTCCAGCTCAAGGAGTTGAACCATTTTTTTAACCGGAATATTATACTTTACAGCTAATTCAGCGATTGTAGTTTCCCCAGTAATTTCTACTTGCTGCTGTGTTGCAAACCCCAAAGTATAAAACAAGCATAATATTAAAATAAATAAATTTTTCATTTGTTATCCTAAAGTGGTATATTACCGTGTTTTTTAGGCGGATTTGAAACACGTTTTGTTGCCAGCATCTCGAGTGAGCGAATAATACGGAATCTTGTTTGGGCGGGTTCGATGACATCATCTATATAACCTTTTTTTGCAGCCACATACGGATTTGCAAATTTATCCCGATATTCTTTTTCTTTTTCGGCAGTAATTTTTTGTGGATTTTCAGCTTGAGCTACTTCTTTACGGAAGACTATCTCAACAGCACCTTTCGGACCCATAACAGCAATTTCGGCAGTAGGCCAGGCATAAACAATATCAGCGCCCATACTACTGCTGTTCATTACGCAATACGCACCACCGTATGCTTTGCGCGTTATCACTGTTATTTTAGGAACTGTTGCCTCGGCAAATGCATAGAGCAGCTTCGCACCATGGCGGATTATACCGTTTTGCTCCTGATTGCTGCCGGGTAAAAAACCGGGAACATCTTCCAAAGCTACTAGAGGAATATTGAACGAATCACAGAAACGAACAAAACGCGCAGCTTTGATAGAAGCATTAATGTCCAGAACCCCGGCCAAAACTTTAGGTTGATTGGCAACAATACCTACACTGTGACCATTCAATCTGGCAAATCCCACTATAATATTCTGGGCAAAGTTGCGTGAGGTTTCTAAAAATTCTTTATTATCCACAATACTGGTTATAACATCCAAAACATCATAGGGTTTATTGGGATTTTCAGGAATTAATGAATTGAGCTCTTCGCAGTATCTGTCGATGTGATCATTGGGAGCTATATAAGGAGGCGTTTCCATATTATTGGAGGGTAGATAGCTTATCAGGCGCTGGATCAAAAAAAGTGTCTCTTCTTCATTTTTACTCATATAATGAGCTACACCGCTTTTACTAACGTGCATCTTCGCTCCACCCAGTTCCTGAGTGCTGATATCTTCATTGAGCACAGTTTTAACTACTTTAGGTCCCGTTACGAACATATAGCTTGTTTCATTGTTCATAAAAATAAAGTCGGTGATGGCTGGAGAATAAACAGCGCCGCCCGCGCAAGGACCCATAATTGCAGTTATCTGTGGAATTACTCCGGAGGCTCTCACATTGCGTAAAAATATTTCGGCATAACCGGCAAGCGCATCAACACCTTCCTGGACCCGGGCACCTCCGGAATCGTTTAAACCAATGATTGGAGCGCCTATTTTCATCGCCATATCCATAACTTTACATATTTTCTCGGAATGAGTTTTGGAAAGTGATCCGCCGGTTACAGTAAAATCCTGAGCATAGACATACACAATTTTCCCATTGATCGTAGCACAACCAGTTACGACTCCATCACCCATTATCGCAGGTTTTTTATCCATCCCAAAATCTTTACAGCGGTGTTCGATGAACATATCGAATTCTTCAAAACTATCTTCATCAACTAATATTCTTATTCTTTCCCGGGCTGTAAGCTTACCTTTGGAATGCTGAGCTTTAATTTTTTTCTCACCACCCCCGAGTTTTGCTTTTTCCTGTTTTTCCCGCAATTCAGCGATCTTATCCTGTTCCATTATACTCTCCATGCTCAATCTAATATTATTTGCTAACCTACATAATAGTAATTGAATAATAGTCAATCTTAATTAAGAAAACACGGATGAAGAAATTTGATAAAACCCTTTTCAAGTCAGCAAAACCTAAAGAAAAATTATTATTCTTGACGGAATTAAGATAAATTCCAGTTTTTAGAATGCTAAATAAAAAACAAAAATTTTCAAATTAATATTAAGGTGAAGAGAATGGTACCTATTAAAGACAGATTACCAAAGTTCAAAGATATGGGTCTTAGCTATTTTACACTTAGATTCAGAAACGAGCTTGAAGCTGAATTCTTGGATGATCATTTCAAAAAATCGATCTATCAGGTAAGAGTGTCATTTTTTTTAGTAATATTCATGTATGGTTTTTTTGGACTTCTAGACTTGAATCTTGCTTCTGAAGTGAGAAACTTGATGTGGCTTATAAGATTTTCAGTGATAGTGCCGATCGGATTACTAGTATTGATCACTTCTTTTTCCACTGAGTTTAAAAAATATCACGACTATACCATGTCACTTACTCTCATCCTTTTCAGTATAGGTATTTTACTGATGATGATCATTGCACCCAAACCTTTGGACTTTACATATTATGCTATCTTAATGGTTACTTTCATCTTTGTTTATACTTTTATCGGTATCCGTTTTTTAGCAGCTTCTATTACCGGACTTATTATTTTGTTAGCTTATTGTTTAACATCTCACTTTTTTTTGGAAACACCGGCAGCAGACATTGCCAAGAACAATTTTATCTTCTTTAGCACTAACATAATTGGTATGTTCGCTTCTTACAGTATGGAGTTTTATTCCCGACGCGATTTCTATATAGCTAAAATATTAGAAAGTAATCAGCACGAAATGTTAAAATTGAACGAGGAGCTGGAAGATCGTATAAAACAACAAACTGCCGAACTGGTTGAAATCAATAAAGGCCTCATTAAAGAGATTGCATTCAGAGAAAAAGTAGAAAAAGAACTTTTATCTTCCAATACAAAACTTAATAAACTTCTCAACGATACAGTAAGCGGACTGGTCTCTGCTATTGAATACAGAGATCCCTATACAGCCGGGCATCAACGAAGAGTAACCCAATTGGCTGTTGCTATCGCGGAAGAATTGCATCTTACTGAGGATCAAAGAGATTGTATCCGAATTGCAGCGATGATCCACGATATCGGTAAGATAAATATTCCAGTTGAAATTCTCAGTAAACCCGGATACATCAATAAATATGAGTTGGAACTGATGCAAATTCATCCTCAAGCCGGATATGACATTTTAAAAGATATTGATTTCCCGTGGCCCATAGCAGAAACAGTTCTTCAGCATCATGAAAGGTTGGACGGTTCCGGATATCCAAATGGATTGAAAGGCGATGAAATTCTAGAAGAAGCAGCTGTGATCTTAGTAGCGGATGTAGTGGAAGCGATGTCTTCCCACCGACCTTACAGGCCTTCGATGGGTATTCAAAAGGCTATTGAAGAACTTCAAAAAAATCAGGGTATACTTTATAATAAAGAAATCGTTCAAGCTTGCTTGAAATTGTTCAAAGAAGATAATTTCAAGTTTAATTAGGATATATTTTTAGAGAAAGCGTAGAGATTATTTCCGCGGAAATCATTTATGTTCACCTTCATTCCATTCATTATAACTATCCAGCAAACTGTGCGTATTTGTCATATCATTTTGCAGTTGTGTGGTAAAAGTGAACTCGGAGGTACCAGGTGCCCAGACTAACATGGGAATTTCGTATTTCTCTTCTTCTCCGCCAATGTATTCACCATTTGATTCGTAATATATCTCGGATAATGAACCTAGATAAAACATGATCGGAGCCTGTTTGGATCTTTGATAATGATAAAATCCTATCTTTTGAAAATCCTTGAAAGTGAACTCAACCTTCCCGTTCAGAACACCGTAAGCTCTATAAATTTTTTTTGAGGTAACTTCAAGTCCGGGGTTATTGGTTTCAAAAGTATTACCCTGGATATAACTACTGATAAGATCTTCAAAATCTTCCGGGCTGGCATCCTCTCCTTCAGATTCGGCTGAAACAATATTGATGAATTCTATGCTGCCGTTTCCTGACCCGTCCGGATTGATCCTAAAGACATACTCCTTGAACTCAGCTGTTAAACATCCACTTAACATAAAACTGATTAACAACAATAATAAAATTCCCAAATTATTTTTTTTAAACATGATCCCTCCCTACTACATGACTTAAAAGCAAGTCCATTAAAGAAATAAAACTTAATAACTGTCAATTTAAAGGTGAATAATAATATTATGTTTTATCGAAATGCATGATTCATGGTTGACATATCAACCCTTTTACAATAACCTAAATAAAAAAAGATAAATACATTGCCTTAATAACTCCAAAAAAAAATTAGTCATTAGGTAAGGTCTCTAATTATTTTTTACCATTAATTAGTTCAAAATAATGTAGTTATCGATTTAGGAGAAATAATGCAGAAGATAAAAAATATCGCGATCATTGCACATGTGGATCATGGCAAGACCACGCTGATCGATGCTGCTTTGCAGCAGTTGGGTGTGTTCCGAAGCAATGAAAAAGTAGATGAGCGAGTGATGGACTCCAACGATCTGGAGCGGGAAAGAGGAATCACCATCTTTTCCAAAAACGCTTCCATATTTTATAAAGATTACAAAATAAACATTGTTGATACGCCCGGTCATGCTGATTTCGGTGGCGAAGTTCAGCGCATCATGAAGATGGTGGACTGCGTGCTGCTGCTGGTGGATGCATTTGAGGGACCGATGCCGCAGACCAAATACGTTTTGAAGAAATCTCTGGAGTTGGGTTTAAGTCCGATCGTGGTTATAAATAAGATAGACCGTCCCAACTGCCGTCCGAAAGAAGTTCTGGAGATGGTTTTTGATCTATTTATCGAACTTAATGCTAATGATCATCAACTTGATTTTCCAGTGATATATGCTTCCGGACGTGACGGGATCGCCAGTTATGAGCCGGATGAAAAAGGTACAGATCTTGTGCCTTTATTTGAAACAATTATTAAAAATGTTCCAGACTCAACTGGTGATATCGATAAGCCCTTGCAGATGTTGGTATCAGCAATTGAATACGATAATTATATAGGCAAAATAGGCTCAGGTAAGATCAATAGTGGCTCAATTTCGCAGGGCGAAGAGATCGTTCTTCTAAAACGGGACGGAGAACGGCTTTTATATCGGATTTCCAAAATCTTTCAATATGTGGGATTGAAGAAGCAAGAAGTGGCAAAAGCTTTTGCCGGCGATATAGTTTCACTGGCTGGTATGGAAATGGTGGATGTGGGAGAAACAGTTGCCGATAAAGAACATCCTTTCCCTCTTCCTCTGATTGAGATCGATGCTCCTACTTTGGCGATGAAATTCCGTGTTAATGATTCTCCCTTCGCTGGAAGGGATGGGAGATATCTCACATCACGTAAAATTTTGGAAAGGTTGAAAAGTGAATTACAGAGTAATGTGAGTTTGGTGCTGGAAGAGACATTATCACCAGAAGAATTTATTGTGAAAGGCCGCGGCGAACTTCAACTTTCTATTTTGATAGAGAACATGCGCCGTGAAGGTTATGAATTTCAAGTTTCTAAACCGAAAGTGATATTCCGCGAATTAAAGGGAAAACGGACAGAACCTGTGGAGTTGGTGCTTGTGGATACTGATAATGAATTTGTAGGAACGGTTATCGAGATGCTCTCCTTGCGAAAAGGTGAAATGTTGGATATGGTTCAAGGAACAGACGGTTATACTAGGCTGGAATACAAAGTTCCTGCTCGTGGTTTGATCGGTTTCCGCAATGAATTTCTTACTTCTACCCGAGGTACAGGTATTATCAATCATAGCTTTTATGAATACGAATATTACAAAGGTGAGATAGAGCGTAAAACACGCGGCAGCTTGATTGCCCTGGAAAATGGAATTGCCACAGCTTATTCTTTGAATGCTTTTGCTCCCCGCGGGACGATGTTCATTGATCCGGGAACAGAGGTTTATGAAGGGATGGTCATTGGTGAACACAGTCGCGAAAATGACCTGGTATTGAATATTGTTCGCGGCAAAAAACTAACTAATGTCCGTGCTGCAGGTTCAGATGACTCTGTGAAACTGGCACCTTGCCGTAAATTTTCCCTGGAGCAGGCTTTGGAATACATCGAAGATGATGAACTTTTGGAGATTACTCCGAAGAATATCCGCTTCCGAAAGAAAGCACTAAAAGCGACCGATAGACAACGTTTGAAAACTAAGGAATAGACAGATCCCGTAAAAATCCACTGAATTTTCATCCCGGCTGTAGAGTAGTAAGCGACCGCTAATATCTTTTTATCTCTTAGGGAATAAATAGTTTGACTAAATATTTACCTATATTCCGCTGTCCGGCTAAGATAGAAGAGGTAAATATGATTGAAGAATCCGGATTTGGAACTAATTCTAAGAACAGTCATTTACTAGAAGCAACACCGATTGCCTATCAATCTCTTGATAATGAGG
This sequence comes from Candidatus Cloacimonadota bacterium, assembly GCA_021734835.1. Taxonomy (GTDB): domain Bacteria; phylum Cloacimonadota; class Cloacimonadia; order Cloacimonadales; family TCS61; genus Tenebribacter. The sequence goes on from JAIPIH010000001.1 coordinate 289,441, forward strand.
GTCGCATTTTAGAAGTGAATGAAGCTTGGCTGCAAGAACTTGGTTACAGAAAGGAAGAGGTTCTAGGCAGGTGGTTTTTTGAATTTATATACCCTTCAGCAATCGAAAGATTTAAGCAAACTTTTAAAGAATTTCAACAAAGTGAGAAATTGATAAATAAGATTGAATTTCCACTTTTGAAAAAGAGTGGAGATATCATCCATGCTGATTACACGATCAGACTGGAAAAAGACAACGAGGGAAATTTCAGTCGTTCACACTGTATCTTTAATGATGTTACAGAGCAGATAAGAGCGGAAAAAACACAATCCGTTTTACATAGAATTTTAGAAGCTGCTTTAAAAACAGAAAATCTTTATCAGCTTCTGGATGTCGTACGCGATGAATTATCGCAGTTTATTAATGTGGATAATATGTATCTTGCCTTATATGAGGCGGAAGATGATACCTTGTACTTTCCCTATCAGCATGATAATAAAGTTGTTTATCCTTCTCTCCCTGCCCATAAGAAATTAACTGGCTACGTCATTAAAACCGGAAAATCCCTTTATGCGGATGAAAAAACCCAAAAGATTTTGTATGATCAAGGTAAAATAGGAAAAGCCGATAAAGGTACGGAAGCAAAAATATGGATCGGTGTTCCCCTCAAATCAGCAGAAAAGACAATAGGAGCGATTTGCCTGCAAAGCTATGATAATCCTAAGGCTTATATGAAAGAAGATATGCATTTTCTGGAAATCATCTCAGATACTATAGCTTTGGCGATAATCCGTAAACAAAGTGATGATGCACTTATTGAGAGCGAATTGAAATTTCGTACTTTGTATGATAATACTACTGTTGGTCTTTACCGAACCACACCAGACGGAAGGGTCATTTTAGCTAATTCGGCTACTTTAAAACTTTTAGGATATGATTCTTTTGATGAAATGGCTGCCAGAAACCTGGAAGAAGAAAGTCATTATCAGAACTACAATCGAGAGGAATTCAAAAACAAGTTGGAAAAGGACGGCATTGTTACAGGTTTGGAATCTGTTTGGAAAAATCGGTTTGGAGAGAAGCTCTACGTTCGGGAGAGTGCCAAAGCAGTTTGCGACGATAATGGCAAAATCATCTATTATGATGGAGTTTTTGAAGATATTACCGACAAGCGTCAAATGCAGAAAGCGCTTCTGGAAAGTCAGGAACGTCTCTCACTAGCTTTAGAAAGTGCAGGTTTGGGACTTTGGGATAAGAATTATCAAACTGGTAAAGTTTATCGAAACGAGATTTGGGCAAAAATGCTGGGTTATGATTTAGAAGAGATTGAAGAAAACTCGGAGTTTTTCATTAATTTGATCCATCCTGATGATCTGGAACACTTTAAAGAGCTATACGAAAAGGCTGAAAGAGGTGAAAGCTTCAAGTTCGAATTAGATCATAGGATCAGAACCAAAGACGGGAAATGGAAATGGATATACGATTGGGGAAGAATTGTGGAGAGGGATAAGAAAGGAAATCCGCTTCGTGCGATCGGAACGCACTTAGATATTTCCCACCTTAAAGAAACAGAATCGGAACTGCGTAAACATCAGGAACACATAAGCCTGATCAATAGTATTTTAAGACACGATATTTCCAATACATTTTCTGTGATCAAGAGTGCCTTGAACATTTACCGTAAAAATCAGCAAGAGAATATATTGGATGAAGCTGATATCCAAATTAAAAAAGGAATATCACTGATCAACAGGATGAAGGACCTGGAAGAATTTTTCCTTTCACTTTCCGGATTATTAAAAATGAGATTATCTACGATAATAAATGATATCGCCTTTTCTTATTTTGATCTGGATATTGAAGTTAACGGAGATGCGGAAATCCTAGCCGATGAAGCTCTGGTCTCTGTTTTTGATAATCTATTTTCCAATGCTGTAAAACACGGGAAAGCAGATAAAATAAAGATAGATATTACCAAAAAAAATAATCTTTGTACAATTAGTGTAGCCGATAATGGAGTAGGAATACTCGACGAGATCAAAGAGCAGATATTTGATAAAGCCTTTAAATCCGGGAAGAGTGGTAACACCGGCTTGGGACTTTATATCATCAGGAAAACGATCGATCGCTACAACGGTAAAATCTATGTTGAAGATAATCTCCCTCGAGGTACTAAATTCATTATAGAATTAAAGGGGGCAATAAGTTAGCCTGGCTTATTCAAGTTAATTAAATTGCTTTCCATTCTGCTACAGTGATAGTCTTGGTGTTATCCATTATCTTACCAACAAATCGGTTTCCTTTTGGAATAATTCCCACACCTTTAGGAGTACCTGTCATCACCACATCACCGTCATTTAAATTGATAAAAGTTTGTAATTCCGACAAGATAGCCTTTGGTTTGTAGATCATTTGTTGTAGCTCTCCCGTCTGCACTATTTTATCATTTATCTTAAGTTCAAGTGTTAGGTTTTCACTGATTTTATCGATCATTTTAAATTCACTAAAGATGGCCGCACCATCGAAGGCTTTAGCCCGTTCCCAGGGGAGTCCTTTTGCTTTTAAACTATTCTGTAGTTTTCTTTTAGTTAGATCCAAACCAAAACCAACAGCAGAGAATCTGCCCTGCGAGTAAACAAAGCAGATCTCCGCTTCATAGTGAATAGGTTCTTGCCGGAAGGAAATCAATTGAGTTGATATAGCAGAATTAGGCTTGATAAAAACAACCATAGAAGCGGAAACTTCATTACCTAGCTCCCTGATATGTTCAACATAATTTCTACCGATGCAGATGATTTTGGAAGGTTCAACTTCCACACTTTCAACACGTATTTTATTCACAAAGAACTCCTTCTAAGGTTAGATCAACGCGGAAATTTAGTAGCGTTTTTTTGTACCCATTCTGTAGCAGCTTCATCACCTGATAAGAATCTTCCCTCTTTTTTAAGCACCTTTTTTTTATAATGTTCTATTTGGCAAACCTGTTCTACCATACGTACCCCGAATTCTGTATGTTCATCAAAACATACTCCGATCTCAAAGTGATCTCTCTTTTTCTCGTACCAGGCTACAACTCCGGTTGCTGTGAAATCAGGTTTTCTTATCTTTATTTTAAGATGTATTCTGGTTCCAACTTCGATTTGAGTTTTAGAGTTGAAGCTGAGACCGCCATGACATACATTTTTCAGAAGCTCTCTTGAATAATCTGCTGCCTGCTCTGGCTTATACTCGATCGGGATATCGGATGGATGCCGCATAAATTTTCTCATAAGGTAAATTTGCTCAGTCCCTCCGTTAACTATTTCCTAATTTTCCTCGCATTTCTTTATTTTAAAAGGAGCATTTTTCTGCTATTTTGAAAATCTCCACACTTCATTTTATAGAAGTAAATACCGGAAGCCGCTTGTTTATTATTATCATCTTTCCCATTCCAAACTAAAGTGTGAACTCCGCTCGAGAAAATATCATTTACCAGCATTTTCACTTTCTGTCCTTTAATATTGAAGATCTCAACGCTGACTAATGAGGCAGGCTGAGCAACAGAAAAAGAAATATTTGTGCTAGGATTGAAAGGATTCGGATGGTTTCCGTTTAAGGCTGTAATGAGTGGGATCGTGTTTTCATCTGAATCCACAGTTGTATATTGAACGATTTCAGATGCTTCTGATTCCATATCTTGCTGATTAACTGTTGTCAGGTAGAATTTGTAAGTTGTAAAAGGAATATTTTCATAGGCATAAGTTATAGTAGTACCGTAGGATTCTGTCAGCAGTTCGAAGCTTTCATCATTTACTGCAGAGTAGATATTGAAATGATCAAAATCGTTTATGGTCGGCATCTCCCAGCTAAGATAAATTAAATTATTATTTTCTTCCAAAGTTAGATTTCCCGGAGCAGGTGGTGTTTGGGGAACAGCACCGTAAGTTATTGTTCCAAAGCCGTCTGGCGCAAAGAGATTTGTATTGTCCAAGGGCCACCAGCCGTCAAAAGCACTTGCATCTGGTGTGTTGTCGTCCAGCACAAAAATTGCCAGTCCGGATTGATTCTCCGCACTCGGATTGATCTCCCAAGTTTCACTACCGATCGGGATCATAAATTCATAAACCAGATACCCAGCTGCGACAGATACTTCCAGCTGTGGGTCGGGAAGGTAAAAGATATCGCCTACACCGCCGGTATTGTAAATAGGTCTGAATTTCAGTTGATTTCCTGAGCTGTAATAAGCTGCCCAGAAGTTTCCTTCATTTGCTTCTGTATCCAGCGAGAAGATACCGTCATTGTTATCATCCATATAGAGTGCCACTTCATCATGATCTTCTAGAACAGTATCGTTATAATTTATATAAGCAACATAAAGTTCTGTCATATCGTCATTCATTTTGAAATAACCTATCACACTTCCCACGGGTTGAACTGTGTTGTCGTATGCTCCCCAAAAGTCGGAAGTATCCAATCTAAAAGCATCATCCCATTCACCTTCAGTTATAATGCCGTCAATAGTTGGTGTATTTCCTTCATACACACTAATTTCATCAACAATAAATCCAGTACTTATCCAGCCGATCGCTTCATTGGAATAAGGGCTTTGAAAACTACCTCCGATAATCGCAGTAACTACATAGTAATAATCTTTTAACGGTAAGGCTGTTTGATCGCTGAAAGCGTTAACATCAGAAGCTACAGAGGCAAAAGGCTCTTCCGGATAGGGCATTAATTGATATTGCTTTCGGTAGATATTATAGCCGTCAATTGTTCCAGATGCCGGCTCTTCCCAGCTCAACTCCACACTCAAACCGGAGGCTTGTGATGCTGTTAAATTCAGAGGGGGTGAACCGAAAGTGTCCAGAGTAACTTCTCCAAGATCATTAGTTTGATTATCAACTACTGAGACATCTTCAATATTTACCGGAACATAACCAACTTTAGAAAATTCCACTGTATAAGTTCCGGCAGGTATATTACTGATAGTGAAATTACCTTCAACATCGGAGTAAGCAAAATAATCGATGAGATCTGTAACCACAATTTTAGCACCGGAATTATCTTCTTCACCTTCCAGATTGACCAAACCGGAAATGTGTCCGCCACCAAGATCACATTCAACACTGTAAACCAGACCGCCGCTCCCCATGATCCTGGCATGCACAGCCTTGCCTCCAACAGTACAGAAAGAGCCGTCGGTAGCCACATCCAAGGCATACATAGAACCGGGTGTATTAATTTCATATATAGGGATATTGCTTTCTTTTCGAAAAAGGAAAAAATCTGCTGCATTGTTGTTGATTGGTCCGTATCCAGCGGCCCCGATAAGAGAACCGTCATTACTCATATCTACTTGTGTAACGTAATCTCCGCAGTTTTGATAAGTCCAAAGTGGTATGGGATAATCTGAATTGAAGACAAAGATCTCTCCATCATAATTGTCATTTGGTAAAAAAATCAGGGTTCCAACTGCTATTGTACTCCCGTCACCGGAAATACTCATTCCACCAACCCAAGTTGATGTACCGTTACCACTTACATTGCAAGTCCATTTTTCCTCATAAGTTTCCTGATCGGGATTATATTCATAAACCTGAACCATTCCGGAATAATCTCCGTTCACAATTAGAGAAGCATCATCACTGATCGCAGGCGAATTCTGATTGTATTCTGGCCCCTGAAAGATCACAGTTCCGTCATCTGAGTCTAAAACCCACATATTACTGTTACCACCGCCATATTGTGTGAAGATCAAGGTTGATCCATCTCCGCTGAGGTCAAGAGTTTGAGCACCACCTTCAAAATCAGCAGTCCAAAGTGGTGAAGAGTTATCTATTTCAAATTTTTCTACTATTCCTGTAAAATGAATATCGTCATAATAGGCAATATAGACATATAAGCCGTCCGGAGAAAGCTGCAATCCAGTGATATTATACCCAATAGTATGTTGCCAGACTGGATTTGCGGAATTTGGATCGAATATTTTGATATTATGTCCGTCTCCAACAGCCAGCAGAGTGCCCTCTTCCAACATATCTATGGGATAACCAAAATCAAGATCAGATACCGAATGTTCCCAAAGCGGTGTGGAATTATCATGGAATAATGATACTCTCTCATTATTTAAATGCCATTGCACAAAGGAATTCTGTAGAGTAGGAGCAACACATATTTCTCCGGCAATCGCCCCGGCATCGGATGTCTGCCAAAGAGTGGAAAGTCTGCTGTCACGACTAAAAGAATGTGCAGCAGAAATTTTCTGATCCGGCTTATTTGTAGGAGACATTTCTGTAGTAATACCATTTTCCTGAGTAGTAAAAGTCTGCATTTCTAATCTTGCTGTGAGCAAATTTATAAAGACCGAAATTAGAATCAAAACAAAAAATAACTTTTTCATAATACTTTCTCTCCTTTGTAAATAATTTTTCTTTCTGAAATCTTGATCAACTTCAAATTCTGTCAATTAAAAAGGCTATTCTTTGGCAAGATTGTAACAAACTTATATTACTTGCGTCATTCCTAGAAATGTTTACTCTTCTTTCTGATCCTTCCGTAATTTTGCCCACCACTCCAAGCGTTTTTGTATCTCCTTTTCAAAGCCAAATTTAGAGGGAATATAATAATTTTTTTCTTTCATTTTATCGGGAAAGTACTTTTGATAGTTGTAGGCATTTTCGTGCATATGATCATAGGTGTAAGCTTTACCGTAATCCAACTCTTTCATTAATTTCGTGGGAGCATTTCTGATATGCAGGGGAACACCAAAATGGCTGGTTTTCTCTGCATCGGCGGCAGCTTTTTTATAGGCATCATAAAGGGCGTTGCTTTTTGGTGCGGTGGCTAAATAGACCACCAGTTGCGCTAAGGCAACATTTGCTTCCGGCATTCCCAGAAAATGACATGTTTCTTTTACTGCAATTGCTTGAACCAGAGCATTTGGATCGGCAAGACCCACATCTTCGGAAGCAAATCGCACCAAACGCCGCGCAATATAAAGTGGATCTTCTCCAGCTTCCAACATTCTTGCCAGCCAGTATAAACCTGCCTGTGGATCGCTACCGCGCAAAGATTTATGTAAAGCAGAGATCACATTATAATGCTCTTCCCGATCTTTATCATAAAACATAGCTTTTCGGCTGAGAATGTGTGAGATGAAAGATACATCGATCAGCTTTTCATCCTTTATATTCTGCAAAATGATTTCCAGATAATTAAGAGCTTTACGGGCATCACCACCACATAATTCTGCCAGATAGGGAAGACTCTTTTCAGCAAAATCGATCTTTAAGGAAAGTGCCTTGATAGCTCTCCGGATTATTTTGATGATATCCTCATTTGTCAGCTGTTGTAAGACGAAAATATTACAGCGGGAAAGAAGCGCTGATATTACTTCGAAAGAGGGATTTTCGGTTGTTGCGCCGATCAGTATTATAGCACCCGATTCCACATAATGCAGAAACGCATCCTGTTGAGATTTATTGAACCTATGGATCTCATCGATGAAGAGAATAGTGCCTTTATTCTTTTCTTTCAGGTTGTACTCAGCTTCTTTCATCACTACTTTCACATCCTTGATGCTGGAAAGCACTGCACTGAACGATATAAATCGGAGTGATGTTTTACGTTGGATCATGCGAGCAATAGTCGTTTTCCCTGTTCCGGGCGGTCCCCAAAGGATGAAAGAATTGTAAGTATCATTTTCGATCATATTCCGCAGTTGTGAACCAGGCTCCAGAAGTTTCTGCTGTCCCCAAATATCTTCTATTTCCTGCGGTCGTATCTTCTCTGCTAACGGAATATTTGTGGGTTTATTTTTTGCTTCAAAAAGTGATATTTGATCTGACATATTTTCCTCTAATTACACGTATTTAATCTTTGTTAGGTTTAACTACGAAATTTTCCTGTCAAATGTTTCATAGAAAATTTTGAATTACAAACTTAAAATCAAATCGAATAATCGAGGATACCTAATTAACTATAAAATCTATTCTGTTGGGCAGGATTTCAATAGTAAAATTAAACTGATCTTTCAGCGTAGGAAGCTCACCATCAAAATAGAGTGGAAGAGCTTTATCTGAGCTTATTTCAATTTTTCGTGTTTGATGAATTACAACTTCAGGTTCTTTAAGATGTTTTCCTTTTATAGCAGATGGTAATAATTTTAAAACGCGCCTCCGATTTACAGTACTGATAAAACATATATCCAGAAGTCCATCATCGACCCGTGCCTCCGGAGTTAGCAGAAATCCACCCCCGGCAGATTGTCCATTTCCGACTGATAAAAGCAGAAAGGGTTCATTTATAATGCCAGTATCAATTTTTATTTCAGCTTTGAACATTTTAAGTGAGATGAGAGCTTTTAAAACTGCTGCTAAATATCTTGGAAGTCCATTTAAATGTTTAATCCGATTGGAAATAATAGCAACTCTGGCATCAAAACCAATTCCAAGTGAGTTGATAAAATATTTATCCTCAATTTTACCGATATCCACTTTTTGTTTCTTATATTTTTGGAGTGTGTTTACCGCTTTATTTATGTTCGATGACAAGTGGAAATTTGTTGAGAAATCATTGCCACCGCCTTCCGGAACACAACCTATACAAACTTCATCAGCTTTTCCGGACAGCATCACACCATTAACAATCTCGTTAAGAGTACCGTCTCCGCCTACAGCAATAATATTATGAGATCCGTTCAAAATAGCATCCTTGGTTAACTTGGTTCCGTGCCCGGGACTCTTGGTCAATTCAATTTCAAAATCAAATTTATGCTGATTTAAAGAAGTAACTAACTCATTGATCTTCTTTCCAGTTCTGCCTCTTCCAGCAGTTGGATTAACTATAAAAAACCATTTTTTATCACGCATACAGTCTCACTTCTTTTTTTTTAAAATAAAGACAAACTCACCTTTTGGAAGATCCTGCGTCATAGTTACCAGCTCCTGCAAATTTCCCCAGAATAACTTCTCCTTCGGCTGAGTAAGTTTATAAGCGATTATCGCCTGCCTATTTGCTCCCAGAATTGCTTTCAGATCACGTAGAAGTTGTTTTAGACGGTAGGGTGTTTCCAAAAAGATCAGATCATAATTAGCTGGCAGATCACGGATAGCTTTTTTGCGCTGGTCTTTGTTAGCCGGGAGAAATCCATAGTACAAAAACTGTTCTAATTTTAGTCCGCTTATCATCAAGGCAGCCATTATTGAGGATGCTCCGGGCACAGAAACAACTTTGATACCGTTTTGGTTACATTGCCAGACAAGATTATTACCCGGATCTGCAAACAGAGGAGTACCTGCATCACTTATCATCGCAGCTGATGTTTCATTCATTAAAAATTTGTTAAGTATCACTTGTGTTTGCTCTGTTTCGTTATGCTCATTCAAAAGTTCTAAAGGCTTTTTTAGATCATAACTTTTAAGTAATCTGCTGCCTACTTTACGCTCTTCACAGATCACAAAATCAACATCTTTTAAAACCTTTAAAGCTCGCAGTGTAATATCGTCTGGATTGCCTATATGAGTTGCAACTACATACAGTTTACTCTTTGATGACATACACTATTTTCCCCTGATAATTTGAACGGATATAAATGTAAATTCCCACTAAGAAAATTACAATTGCCAGTATCAATCCGATAAGACTTAAGGTTAAACTTATTGAATAGATCTTAGGTTCAAATCTCATTTCTACTGTATGTTCACCTTTAGGAACAATAACACCGCGTAAGATATAATTGGTTGCATAAATTTCAGTTTCTTCTCCATCAATATAGGCTTTCCAACCGGCTGGGTAATAGATCTCACTGATAGTTAAGAACGAGGTCGTATCGGTAACCACATTGAATTTTAATTCATGAAGATCAAAGCCTGCTGGTGTAACTAAAGAGTTTAAAGGAGCGAATGTAGTTGGAACGCTCTTCTCCACGATTGCTGTTTCAGCTGGTGAAAATTCCGGATCATTAAGTTTCTTCCAGATCGCTTTTTTCTCCTTTATCAATTCAGTATTTTTTACAAACCAGGCACGCGGTAGATAGGTGTTATTCAGATAAATAGTTTGCTTCTGCTTCCGGTCATAATAAGCATATTCCAAATTATCAATAGGCAGCTTCTGATTAAAGATCACATATTTTGCATTCAGCATATTCACGATATTCCAGTTAATAGGAATACGATCTAGAAATTCAGCATTCAGACAGTTTTCAATAATTTCCTGATATCGTTTTAATTTAGCTCCATGATAACCACCAATAGTCTGATGATAATATGCCCAGCTGTTCTGTCCGAATTCTCTGGCCAGCGGATAGATCCTGAAATTCTCTTCATCATTCAATAAAAATTTATCTGCTTCAGTACGTTTATATTCATTCTCAATTCTCTGTTCAGGAACTATGTTTTGCAGGAATCGGCTGTCAACAAGCAGCAGATCAGTAATAACAAGAATTGCAATGAGAATAAGAAATGCATATTTTCCCAGCTTTTTTCTACCTGCCAACAGAGTTAATCCCATTGCTGCAATTAAAAAAAGTCCGGTTTGAATACCATCATTTACCAGCTTATCCAACCGCATTGTCTTTAGCTGTTTTAACTGTCCTGCATTGTATTTGGAAGCATCAGCTGCGTGCCGCAATCCAAAATTCTCAAATGTGCTGCTGAAAGCTAAAAAGGCTATGAACAATACAACTACTACTATCAATGCTCTTTGGAAATGATCAAAGAATTTTTTATTATCTTCCTTTATTTTTGCTAAAATTGTTTTTATACCGAATCCTGCCAGAATAACTGTAGAGAACTGTACGATCACCAGTATCATTGCCGGTACGCGGAATTTATTGAAGCCCGGCATAAATTTAAGCAGGAAGTTAGAAAGGAACGGCAGGTGCCTTCCAAAAGATAATAAAAGAGTAACAATTGAAACAGATAATAAAACTTTAACTAATCTATTTTTATTGTAGAAAATGGCAATAACTGCAAATAGTAAAATAATTATTCCCATATACATTGATGTTTGTGTGAACGGCATCCAGCCCCAATAAAATGGTGAAACTCCCCCATACAAACTGGGGTTTATAAATGTGAACATCTCTAAAGGGTGGAACGACCAGCTGGTTGCATAGCTTTTGCTTAACCCTGTCTCGCCTCCCCTTATGGTGAAATGTCCATATTCATAAGTGGAAAAATATGGTTGAGCGATGGCCATGAAGGCAATAAGAAATGCCGCAAAAAGAAGAGCTGAAAATATAAGATGAGATCTCAGATCTCTATCTTTAATTGCCCAGATAGTTTGAGCTATCCAATAGATCAAAAGCATTAAACAAGTGTAGTAAGAGATCTGCGGATGATTAGCTCGCAGCTGAACTATTAATAAGATAGCAGTTCCGCCTAAAGCTAACAGGCTACGTCTTTCCTTTAAATAATGAACGGCGAACATAATCCAGGGGATATAAACTATAGCTTTGAATTTTGTATTATGTCCGATCTCCAGAAGTCCAAGAAAATGGCACGAAAGCGGTAAAGCAATGGCACTTATAAAAGCTATGATCGGGTCAAATTTAAGATAGACCATAAACAGATAAACACCCAGTGCCATTAGGAAGAGCATTAAAATTCGCCAGTTCATAACCTTATTTGTAAGTTTAAACAGATTACCGAAAAATGGATATTTTGCGCCGAATGAGATCAAATAGGCAGGCATTCCGCTGAAAACATTAGGATTCCACATTGCCTGATCTTTGTGCTCTTTGTTGTAATCTAACAAAACTTGAGCTGAAGAGCGCCATTGTATTGAATCACTGGCAGGTGGTGCATAATTCTGGAAAGCTATCTTGAAAAAGAAGACAGATAAAATTATGAATAATAAACCTATAAATATAACGTGTTTATACTTTCCATTGAAAATTTTCTCTAAAATACTAACCTGTTTAACTGCAGGTTTTTTATTCTTTTTTGCCATAACTTATCCTCAATTAATTATTTATTATTCTTAAAATTATTCTCGTTGAATTGAAGTCAAATGAAAAGTGATTTTCTCATTGTAAAGCGATCAGCTTGAACGCTTCTGTTGAGTAGGAACGATTACCCTTAATCGTCCGCAATTCTTGGGAAGTTATTTATTGGTCATTTAGGGGAAATGACCCTTAGATTCTGAAATAAGCTAACATTGTTTATCGGTCATTTAGGAGAAATGACCTTACCCGTCATCTCGAGCTTGTCGAGAGATCTCAGTTACTTCAACAATAGCATCTTTTTTGTTAGAACCCTTTCATTAGTTTCTAATTTATAAAAATAGACTCCGCTGGAAACCTTCCTGCCCTTATCATCTCTACTATTCCAGATCATTTCACTTCTACCAGGACTCATGTAGCAATCCAATAAGGTTTTTACTTTCTGTCCTTTGACATTGTAGATTTCTAATTTAACGTTTCCCGATTCCGGTAGATCGAAAACTATCTTAGTCTCAGGATTGAACGGATTTGGATAATTTTGTAATTTAAAATTCGTAATTGGTAATTCGTTATTAATTACATTTACTGAATCTGCTCCAAACTCATAACAACCCATATCTATGATAGCAATTCCGTTCTCATCACCATCCCACACTCTTTGATTATGCAGTAGATCCCAGGGTGGTAAAAATAAACCGGTTGTGTCCGGTGTTCCGGTATCTACGCATGGAGACCCCGCTGTTAGTTGGTAGGGATTTTCACCAACTCCTGCAAATTGCGGATCTTCATCTATATTGCCTTCTCCCCAATTGATGATGTTAGCATTATTCTCGTTGTAAATTCCTGCTTCACCATTCTTAATATTACAGTTTTCCATATCGAGTTCATAAGTGTAGCCATACTGTGTATCATCTGCCAAATAAATTTCATAGTCAGTATTATTATGCATTATTGTATTTCTTAATGTTAAATTACTAAAAGCTTTTATTGTATTATTTTCATTATAGTTGTCTACAATTGTACTATTATTTATCTCTATATTTCCATCACCACCCGAAACAATAACAAATTCATCATGACTGCTGTTACCGGAAATCAGACAATTATTCATAGTTATGTGATCATTATGACCATATTCCGTTACTAAACGACTTACACAAGAAGCATCGTCATAAGATGTACAATTTGAGATAACAGTATTTTCAACATTGAAATGATCATAAGCATTTAAATGTAAACCTGTTGATCCTGGATAGATAGGATTATAAACTAAAGAATTATTACTGATAACACAATTCCTTAATATTCCGGTATTTTCAAACAAAGCAAACCCAGCAGTTATCTTAGCAGTATTATTTGTAACGATAATGTTATCGTAAAGATTTTCAACATACTCATCTTCTATTACACACCTAATATTAGAATTTCCATCTATTGTAATATTAGTAACTTTTAAATAATTAATGCTTCGAAAATTCAAGATACAATTTGCTTCAAAATCAAAATCATTTTGAATAGTAAAGTTTGATATTTCAGCAAATCCATCTAAATTAAGCCCCAAAATTGTAATGTTCATAGAGTCATTATTTAAAATAGTTGTTCCCATATATTCACCAATAATCGAAACATACTCTTTACAACCAATGGGAAAAATTTGTTGATTTATCTCATGTGAGTATGTACCAGCTGCGACATGAATTGTATGGGGATTTTGTTCATCTGCCTGTATTTTTCGAACAGCCCATGAGATATTTTTAAGCGGTTCGTCGGGAGTCAGTCCACTATTCTCATCATCGCCGTCAACCGTTACATAAAGATCCTGTGATACCAATTCCATCCAATTGTGTTGAATATCAAAGGAAAATAATGCTTCATCCAAATACTCAGCAAAAAACCTATCGGGATTGAAGACAGTGAATGTATCAACTATAACATTGACATTAACTTCATAACTAGCACATAAATCTGCTCCTTTACCGGCATTATTGTTAAAAATATTACACCGATTATCTGGATCAAAGGTAATATCACTATCATAATCCCAAAAAGCAGCACCTCCTAATCCAGCAGAATTTTCATTAATTCTAAGACCTGCAAAAGTGAGATCAACTCTACATGTGTAGATTGCACCTCCTCTAGTAGAAAGATTTTTTTTAAAATAACAATTCATTATTGTTCCGTATTCTATGTATATAGCATAAATTCCACCGCCATTATATGCATCTGAAAATGTACCATAACCATTTTGAATGGTAAAACCACGGATTATTACATCAATATCTATATATTGCAAAATGATACAACTGTTCTGACGTTGACCATCAATGATCGTTGTAGCAATGTATTGCGGGTCACCGGTTATCATTTCCAGACTGGCAAGAGTAATATTCTTATCATCAATGTTCAGATTTTCATAATACATGCCGGGATAAACAAGGACAGTATCAGAATCTACAGAAGAGTTGATACCTTCCTGGATGGTTGTGAAGTTTCCTGTGCCGTCTTGTTTGATGTGCCAGATAGTGGAATTTAACAACGAACTAAACAAACAAAACGAACAAAGGATAAGTAATTTAATTTTCATTTAACCCCCTTTAATTCCCTACTTTTACATAGAGAGGTTTATAGGTATTTATTATCGTCCGATGTGTTTCGCAAAGCGAAGCCAAATCTAAACGATGAGATTGTATCGCAGTATAATGTTTTATGAGTAGATTTGTTAACTACCAACATTATATCTCCTTTGTTCAAATATTGTGTAGATTGCGTTTTTTATTTTCAATCGCAAGCCACATTTGCGAAGCCGACTCATTACTCACCCCAACCCCTCTCTTAAACCAAGAGAGGGGCTTTTTGTAGGGACGATTACCCTTAATCGTCCGCATCATTTGCAAATCAACTATCGGTCAATTCGGTGAATTGACCCTATTATGTCATCCTCAGTTTGACTGGAAATCTCAGATTCCCTCTTTCACGGAAATGGCATCAATTTTTTTATTTAATGAACAATATCCTTGCGAAGGTCAAAAACACCCCACGGCTAAAGCCGCACCCCTCTCAAGAGGGGAATTAACCTTCGTAAGGTAATTCACAATTTACAATTCATCATTTATAATTACTTAAGCATCAGCATCTTCTTCATTATTGTTTCATCTTTCGTTGATAATTTGTAGAAGTATACTCCTGATGAAATATTCTTTTCGTTATTGTCTTTACCATTCCAGACAGCTTCATACAAACCTGCCGGTTGCTCTCCATTAACAAGAGTTTTAACTAATTGTCCTTTGATGTTGTACACGTTTAATTCAGCCATACCGTCATTTTGAAGAGAATACGCAATAGTTGTAGATGGATTGAAAGGATTAGGATAATTCTGATCTAAAGATGTTTTAGTTACTTCAGGAACATTATTCCCAGGTTCGTTAAAGGAAACAATATAATAATTGTTTTGGTTTTCAGAAAAATCTATTCTTGCTTTTATACCTGGATCATCTTGATTTTCTTTTAGTGTGTAGGAATCTATAATTGAATTTTCTGATCTTGAACCATAAGAAAGCTGGAATTCTACTGAACCCGGATCAAAAGTAACAGTATCATTATAAACATATGCTCGAATTTGGACCAATGAGTCTTCAATTACTTCTGCTCCTTTACACTCACCTTCAACGAAAATACCTAATTCTGTTGGATTATCCAGAGCTTCAAGATCAAGTTCTACATACACGGGAATGTAATCTACTTCTTCCGTATAGGCAAAATCCTGAGCTTTAGGGAGTGTTATTTTAGGTACAGTACCACCACCATCTTCTCCCCAGAAGAAACTTCCATTTCCTGTACAATTAACAATGACCAGATCACCATAATTTAATGTAGGAACCCTCGGTATCTTACCTACTCCCAGCCAACTATTATCAGCTAATTTTATATATGTAAAAGTTCTTGTTGTTATCCTATTTATCTTATCAAGTACTTCCGCCAGAGCATCAAAGGGATTCATGCTTTCTTCTAGGAAATACCCGAGCCAGTTCTCTCCACCTGCTACAAGGTTTATTGTTTGTTCAGGGTACTCCAGGAAACCGGTAATTTCTATTGTCGCAGCTTCATTCATTTCTAATTTATAACCTTTTACACTGGTGAATTCCTGTTCAGCATGATGCCAATAAGTGGTATAATAAATGTTATTTACACCGCCTTGAGTTTCGACTAGTTCAAGTGCGGCAGGAATGGGTGGCAGCATTATATCGTAGAGTACATTAGAAGCAATATCTTCCTCTGCATAGATATCATCCAGAACAGGGAAACATTTCCAGTTAATGCCCTCGTTGGCATCAATTAGTTCAACGGTATCAATTGTATGATCAATTGCTCGTACTGCACCGATATCAGAAGGGGTGCCGTCTGAATCGGTAATTGATGGATCACCAGCATCAATACAGGGTGATTTGACAGTAGAATTCCAAAGAGGTTGGTAAGTTTGATAATCAATTTGGGAATTAGTATCAATTAAACAACCCGTACCAATAGTAACACCATTTCCAAGATTACCACTTTGATAAGTGCTACAATAGTTTAGTGTTACATCACCAGATGAAATATAGTCACAATCGTTATTAAGAAAAATGCAATTTGTTAATATTAGCTCTCCATTAATGTTATCATTAATGACTTGTGTGATGTCTTGATTTTCAATAAAGGAATTATTTGTCATTAGAACATCACCAGTGTTGTAAATAATATTACATGGTTGATCAGGGGCATAATTATAACCAAAAATATTGTCCTTTATTTCGCCGGAACTACTATAAACGCCTATTATTGTGGGATCATAAGTCTGACAATTCGTAATCAATTCACCACAAGTATTGGAAGTAAATTTATTTCCAATTACTGAATTATTTTCCCCGTAGCCTAGATATAAAGCAGAAGCACCATGGTTTGTACGATTAAAATAGAAAAAATTATTTTCGATTATTGTATTATTGCATTCACCAAAAACAGCACCAGCACCTATACCTGAGTACGTATTTACTCCAACATTTGCAAAAGAACTTCCAGTTCTATTATTATACACTATATTATTTGAAAATAACACATTATCACTAAAACTTACAATAATAGCTCCTCCATGAAAGGCAATGTTGTTATTAAATGTACAATTCTTTACTTGTGCACCATTTGCATATAATATTTGAACAGCTCCTCCATTTTCTGGTCCAGGCCAATAATTATTACATGGGTATTCTCCTGCCGAGCAATTATTAAAAACAATACCATCTAAAATGGGATTACCATTTTCAATTGCGATTGCACCACCACCCCTAAAATTGAATCCACTAATTGTTTGTGCATTGTTTATTGTTATATCTTGAATGATGTCTTCTTCTGTTCCATTTTCAATAAAAAAAGCTCTGCTTTGATCATCACAATCTATAACGGGGCTATTTAGTCCATAAATACGAATGGTCTTACTTGTACCATCCCAATAGATATTAGTATTATTAACACCTGTATAATCACTAGCAGTACCAATTACACAAATTGAGGCACTTGTTTGAACTGCATTAACAGCACTCATTATGTCTGTAAAATCTCCAGGACCACTTTGATTAACTACATACGACTCATCATATGCGAATAATCTGCAAATTGTTAAAATAACAATTGCAAGTAAAATATATCTTTTCATTTTATTTTCTCCTTATTACTTTTTTACTTTCATCTCATTCTTCATTTTTCTCAAGTACCGTGACTTTAGATTAGGTGTTAGTTTTACTCACACGAACTTATTCTTACAGATAATGAACAACATATCATCCTCCTTTATGTGAAAAAGAAAACCACTAACTTGTCAAATAGTTTATTTTTTTTCATTTTATGCTTTCCTACTTATATATGTTCAAAAACTCAAAATTGTGACGAAGCCGCTCAAAAAAATTTTGAAGATCTTTAATCATCTTCATTTATATGCATTATAACTTATTATATTGCATATAGTTAAGCTAGTCTTAAAGCTGAAATAAAAAAAATCATTTTTTTTGCATTTTTTTTGTGTTCGTAAAAATTATTAACTATAGAGTTAAAGAAATGAATATAAACTTGCTGACATTCAAGCTGAGATTATCGAAAATGTGATTAATCTCCTGCATGAACTTTTTTATGAAAAACCTTGCCTTTCCCAGGAAGTTATTTAATTTATTTCACATGTTTTATCAGGAAAATAAATAATGCAAGAATTTAAATTGGTTTCGGGTTATCAGCCCAGAGGTGATCAACCTCAGGCAATATCTGCCTTAGTCGAAGGTATTGATAATAAGGAAAGATTTCAAACACTTCTTGGTGTAACAGGCTCAGGGAAAACCTTTACTGTAGCTAACGTTATCAAAGAAGTAAACAAACCCACGCTGGTTATTTCCCATAACAAAACTTTAGCAGCTCAACTTTATGGTGAATTCAAAACACTCTTCCCAGAAAATGCAGTTGAGTTCTTTATAAGTTATTACGATTATTATCAACCTGAGGCGTATATTCCGGGTCAGGATGTTTATATAGAAAAAGATTCAGATATAAACAGTCAGATAGAAAAACTACGCTTAAGAGCCACTATGAGTTTAATGGAACGCCGTGATGTGATAATCGTTGCCAGCGTATCCTGTATTTACGGATTGGGCACACCCCAGAATTATCGTGATGCTCTGGTCCGCATAAAAGTTGGTGATATTATTGAGCGTGATGAACTGCTGAAAAAACTTATAGATATCCATTACGGCAGGAACGATATTGCTTTTGAACGAGGAGCTTTTCGAGTTAGAGGTGATATTGTCGATATCTATCCAGCTTATCTGGAGAATTCCATTCGAATTGAGTTCTTTGGTGATGTAATTGAAAATATCTCACGGATAAATCCCTTGAACAATAGAATCTTAGAAGAAGTAGATGAATATCCTATTTATCCGGCAAATCACTTTATCACTTCTAAAGATACATTAAAAAAAGCGACAGAGCAAATTAAAGCAGAATTAAAAGACAGAGTTAAATATTACGAGAAGAATGGTAAACTGCTTGAAGCTCAACGTCTTACGCAGAGAGTAAATTTTGATCTTGAAATGCTGAATGAACTGGGATTTTGCTCAGGAATAGAGAATTATTCAAGGCATCTCACCGGTGGGAAAAAGGGAGATCCTCCCTACTGTTTGTTAGATTATTTTCCCGATGATTTTTTAATGGTCATTGATGAATCTCATGCATCTATTCCACAAATTCATGGTATGTATGGGGGAGATTATACCAGGAAGAAAAATCTGGTAGATTATGGTTTCAGACTTCCCTCCGCTTTTGATAACCGTCCCTTAAAATTTGAAGAATTCGAAAAAAAAATAAACCAGGTAATTTTTCTTTCAGCTACTCCGGCTGATTATGAATTAGAAAAAACAGATGGTGTCTTTGTGGAGCAGGTTATTCGTCCCACCGGATTAATGGATCCTGTGATTGAAGTGAAACCAATTGATACGCAGGTTGATGATCTGATTAAACAGATAAACGAAAGAACTGGGCGAAAAGAAAAAATATTAGTAACTACACTTACTAAGAGAATGGCTGAAGATCTATCTGAATATCTAAGTAAAGCAGGGATAAGAACAAGATATATGCATAGCGAGATCGGTACAATGGAGCGTTCTAAGATCATAAGAGATTTTCGTATGGATGAGTTTGATGTTCTGGTGGGAATTAATTTACTACGTGAAGGATTGGATCTGCCCGAAGTTTCTTTAGTCGCTATTCTGGATGCTGATAAAGTCGGGTTTCTCAGATCAGCCAGATCACTGATCCAAACTGCTGGAAGAGCTGCTAGAAATACTAACGGGAAAGTTATTTTTTATGCGGCACATATATCTGCTGCTATGCAGGAAGCGATCTCCGAAACAGAGAGAAGAAGAAAAAAACAGATGAGCTATAACGTAAAAAATAATATCACTCCAACATCTATCCAAAAAAGCATCGATGATATAATGCTCTCAACTAAAGTAGCCGACGGCTATAAGAAAAAAGAAGAGAAAAAATCTGATAAAGATAAATTCAAAGAATATCTCGAACTAGATTCAATTGAGGATGTAGTTGAATTATTAACTAAAGAGATGAATGAAGCAGCAGAGAACCTTGATTTTGAGAGAGCGGCAGAACTTCGGGACAGAATATTTGAGCTGCAGGATCTTTAATTGCATTATTAAAAGTGAGGAAATCTGATATGCGTGAAATAAATGTTAATGATCTGATCCCGCTGGTTAAGAAATTATCTATCGATGCTAATTATTATATTGGTGAAGATATTATTAACAAGATCAAAGAATTTCGGGAACTGGAAGAATCTCCTACTGCTGTGGAAATACTGGATGTCATGTTAGAAAACTATAAACTAGCTGCTGAAGAGAGAATGGCTGTCTGCCAGGATACCGGCAGCGCTGTAGTTTTTGTCGAGTTAGGGCAGGATGTTCATTTGACAAGAGGTGATTTCTCAGAAGCGATTAATGAGGGTGTAAGGCAGGGTTATCATTCAGGTTATTTACGAAAATCAATTGTAAATGATCCTATTATTGAGCGTATAAATACAAATGATAATACCCCGGCGATTATTTACACTGATATCGTTCGTGGTGATAAGATCAAAATAACTGTTGCTCCCAAAGGTGGCGGCAGTGAAAACATGAGTGAAATTAAAATGATGACCGCTGCTGTCGGTCTGGAAGGTGTTATTGAATTTGTGGTAGATCGGATCAAACGATCAGGCGGAAATCCCTGTCCTCCGGTGATTATTGGCATTGGTTTAGGTGGTAATTTCGAGCAAAGTGCCTTACTCTCAAAAAAAGCTCTGTTACGCAGATTGGACGAAAGAAACCCTGATCCTAAATGGGATAAAATAGAGAATGAGATCTTACAAAAAGTAAATAAGTTGGGAATAGGACCTCAGGGCTTAGGCGGGACAACAACCGCTTTAGGTGTAAGTATTTTAACCAAGCCATGCCATCTAGCCTCGATGCCTGTTGCGGTTAATGTGCAATGTCACGCAGCTCGTCATAAGAGTATTATTATTTAAGTGAGGAATTATGATCAAAACTGTTCAGTTAACAACTCCACTTGATGATAAAATACTGGAAACACTTAAAATTGGAGATAAAGTGTTGATCAGCGGGAAGATCTATACTGCACGTGATGCAGCTCATAAAAGACTTTACGAGCTAATAAAAAATGGCGAAGAACTTCCATTTGATATGACAGGTCAAATAATTTATTATACAGGCCCTGCTCCAACCCCACCGGGAAAATCTATCGGATCTGCCGGACCAACAACCAGCTACAGAATGGATAAATATACTCTGAGTTTGCTTACCTTAGGTTTGAAAGCTACGATCGGTAAGGGACAACGCTCGGAAGAGGTCATAAATTCTATGATTCGGAATAAAGCTGTTTATTTTGTTGCTATCGGTGGAGCAGCCGTTGTAATTGCCAAGGCGATAAAGCAGTCGAAAATAATTGCTTATGATGAACTGGGAACTGAAGCGATTCGCGAATTAGAAGTCGAAAATTTCCCTTGTTTTGTCGCGAATGATATTGATGGGAATGATATTTTTATGACAGAGGTTAAAAAGTATCAAAAATGAAAAAACAATGATGAAAAATTGAATGGAGATGATATGAAACACTTAATTATTATTTTTATGATAATGTTAGTAAATGTATTAAACGGAATAAATATCGGTTCGTTCCCGGAGTTTCAAAACCACATAAAAGATGAATCTGCTCAAGTAGCTGATATGAAGCTGCACAAGCAACTAAAACAAGCAAGGATCAGCCGTGAATATGAAGTTGGAGATCAGGAAACTTACTGGCGTTATGACCTGACAATTATGCCTCCAGGCTGGCTTCAAACTCCTGCAACCTGTCGAGCTGTTGGTGAACATTGTTATGTGTTTGTTGCAGATGAAGACTGGCAGGTAAATATGGACGAAGCAGATGTGCAAGTAGTATTAAATTATTTGGAATATGAAACAATGAATGGGGATGATTATGGTGCGGTAGAGATGGATACTCTGCATTTTGGCAATATGCCGGATGAACTGGATAATGATCTAAAACTTATAGTTTTTTACTCAGCTCTTGGTTCTTATAACGGAAGTACTTTTGACGGATATTTCAGTAGTTATAATCAAGTTACAGAAGCGGAAGCTCAACAGATGAATCCTCCTGGACACAGTAATGAATGCGAGATGATCTATATGACCTGTTATCCTTTAGATCCCACCGATCCAATAAGAATATCTGTTCTGGCACACGAGCTTGAACATCTTATTCACTGGGGTGGCGATATCAACGAAAATTTATGGGTGGATGAAGGTTTAGCAGAGCTGGCAATGGTCTATTTTGGTTTGCCGGATCCTATCTCGCAGTTTAACTCAAATCCCGATAACTCCTTGATAACCTGGAATCAAGATTGGGCAGATTATGTTAAAACTATGTTGTTCTTCACTTATTTTGCCGAGCAGTTTGATGACGGTACGATTATCAGCGATATTGTCAGCGAATCTGCAAACTCTATATCAGGAATTTCTGCTCAACTGATCGCTCATGGATATACGATCCCATTTGTGGGAATATTCAATAACTGGACTATAGCAAATTATCTTGATGATCCAGATGTAGATCAGGGGCAATATAATTATCAAAACCTGGAGCTTCCAATATTTAATATAACTTCAAATCATACTTCATATCCGGCTCAGGGAAACGGAACGACCAATGCGTGGGCTTCAGATTATGTGAGATTGATCCCAAACGGACAGAACTTTAATCTTCATCTGGAAGTTGATCATACTATTTCACTCGGAGTCCTCCGCATAAGTAACGAAGTTGCTACGACAGTAGATTTTTATAATGTTGATGGTAGTGTAGATATCAATTTACCGGAAATGTCTGAGGAATACACTAAAATGATCCTCGTTATCCCAAATTCTAATTATTCAAATTTGGCTTATAATTATGAAGTAACGGAGTTCACAGCCGCAGAACATGATATTGCAGAGATTAAAACAATTAATTTGAAAAATTATCCTAACCCTTTTAATCCAGCTACAACAATCAAGTTTTATCTCTCCGAGGAGAGTTCTGTGGAATTAGCAGTATTCAATCTTCGCGGACAAAAGATCACAACACTTATAAATGAACAAATTCCAAAAGGGGAGCATGCTATAACTTGGAATGGTATAAATAAATTCGGAACACCTGTAAGCACTGGGATGTATCTTTACAAATTAAAAACAAAAAATCACGAAATTGTTAAACGTATGCTACTGTTGAAGTAATGATTAAATTACCTCAGATCCAAGTGTGAGCACATATCAATTTGTTGATCGTTATTCTTCATATTGAGTTCTGAAATTTAGTTTGCCATTCTTAAATTCGTAGATTCTGAAGGAAGGTTGTCTGCCGAACCTGTTAGTAGCAGAAGCAGCGACAAAGATCGGGATTTCTCCCAGCCAATGCTGCTCGGAACCATGAAAATGACCAGCGATCACGGCAACTAAGTTATAGGAATTCAGCAGGTCCTGCCATTTGTTTCTATTTTCACTATTCCAGCCGGGATGCATTTCGTTATTGTAAAAGAATCCTACAGTGGGAATATGATGGAAAAGTATTACCGGTTTCTCCTTAGTTTCTTTCAGAGCCAGTTTAAGTTCTACAAAAGGCTCATATCCATCCGCTTTAAATCCATAGGCGAGAGGATCGGAATAAATTCCTATGAAGACTATCTCTGCAAATTCGTTTACAAACACAAGATCACCAAAATACTTATTGTAGATCTTCTTCTGCTGTTCAAACTGAGCTTCATAGATATCGTGATTACCAGGAATAAAATAGATAGGTACTTCCAATTCTATAAAGGCACTTAAAGCATTCAAGGCCGTGTTTGTATCTATTAATCCGTCATTTACAATATCACCTGTATGGATTACAAATTTTATCTCCATCGGCAGTTTGTTGATCTGTCTGATCAGGCTCTTGGTTATTTCCAGATTTGTGCCTTTCCCAATATGGGTATCTGTTATTTGGACAAAATAAAAGTTTTCATTTTCTGTTTGAAATTCCTGACAGCTCAGTTGCATGATCTGCATTGCAAATATTACTACTAACAACAGGATTTTTCCAAAATCAGTTTTCAACTCTAACATAGTTTACCTCTGTTTATTTATAAGAAATTTTCCCAATAAAACATAGGCCGACATTGAAGTTTTGTAATCCAACTATAGTATAGAAATGGCTTATTGGTCAAATTAATTTCACATTATAATTTCAAAGCTTTTTCAATTGCTTTTATTATTTCTTCACTTTCCGGTTTGACTTTAGAGCCAAAACGCGCCAAAATATTTCCATCTTTGGATATTAGGAACTTATTGAAATTCCAGCTTATCTTTCCGCCAAAAACGTGGTTGGAATCTTCTGATGTGAGATATTTATACAGAGGGTGGATATCCTTTCCACTCACAGAAATTTTACTAAACATGGGGAATGTAACTCCATAGTTCAACCGACAGAAATTAGCGATCTCTTTATTATTGCCGGGTTCTTGATTTAAAAAATTATTAGCTGGAAATCCCAAAATTACAAATTCACTGTTTTTGTAAGTTTCATAAAGTTGTTCCAAGCCTTCATATTGGTAAGTGAATCCACATTTGCTTGCGGTGTTTACAATTAAAATTACTTTTCCATGATACTTTGACAGGCTAACTGGATTACCGTTTATATCGTCCATTGTGAAATCATAAATCCTCATCACTTTCTCCTTTGTTTGAATAAAAACTATTAATATCATTAAAACAACTACTATCATCAACTTTTTCATTTGGTAAATCTCTTAATAAACACAATTTAAAATTTATTTTAACTTATAATTTTTCCCAAGATTCAATATTTCCTTCAACAATCTTGAATAATGGATGTACTTCGAGATGAATTAAGGATTTATAATCATTATATCTCTTCTTATCCCTTAATCTTAGTTTTTTGAGTAAGTGAATTTTTTCAAAATTGATCTGCCCATCAGTTACATTGATTTGGATTTTTTTATCAATTTTTCCAAGCTTCCTTTGATTGAAATGAAAGTTCATATATTCTGCTTCTATCCAGATATATTTGAGATAAAAATTAATAGCATTAATTGGGTCGACTGATGATTTGAACCTTTGAAGTTGTGGATGATATTTATAGCTCCTGGTTTTGTCCTCTAATACATTCCTAGCTAACAAAGACTCACGCCATAGCGCTACAAGACCTTTTGTGTCTAAATACTTAGGATGAATTGACCATAATCTCATAATTTACTCACTATAATCCAGCTTAATTTACCAAAAAATGCATTTTTACAGCCTCTTTAAGTATTATCCTGCTACATTGAATCTATTTGAAAAATAATATTTTTTTATACCTGGATCAACTTATGTGAAAAGTCAAGTTAAAATTGTACTTGCCTAATTAGAAGGAATTTTCAAAATTTAACAAAACATGGGAGACTCTATGAGGAAGAAGCTATACCTGATCGACGGAACTGCTTTGATATACAGAGCATTTTTCGCTTTTATCCGCAATCCGCTTTATAATAGTAAAGGACAGAACACGAGTGCAATATTTGGTACGGTTAATTCTTTTTTAAAGTTAATTGAAGATTTTCAGCCAGAAAACATTATCATATCCTTTGATAGAAAAGAAAAAACTTTCCGCCATGATATAACTGATACTTACAAGGCTAACAGGCCTCCTGCACCGGATGAACTGCATCAGCAAATTGAACCAATCAGGGAATTCTTTGAAGCTATTGGCTTGAGGGATATTTCTAAGATCGGCTATGAAGCAGACGACATACTGGCTACTATTGCTGAGAAATTCAAAGATCGTTATGATATCGTAATTGTCTCCGGAGATAAAGACTTTGCACAATTGATAGATCCTAATGTTACACTTTATGATCCGAAGAAGAAACTTGCCATGGATGCAGATTATGTTGTGGAAAAATATGGGATCAAACCTGAACAATTTATAGATTTTCAAGCTATTTGCGGAGATAGTGCTGACAATATTCCCGGTGTTAAAGGTCTGGGAGCAAAAGGTTCTGCCAAACTGCTTCAACAATTTGGCACTCTGGAATCTATCTATGCCAATCTTGACAAAATATCTGCTGCAGGGATCAGGAATAAATTAACCGAACAAAAAGAAGCAGCCTTTTTATCAAAAAAATTAGTTACGATCATTTGTGATGTTCCACTAAAAGTAGAAGAAAAAGATCTCAATTTCAATAAGGATAAATTAATAAATGCTATTAAAATATTAAATGATTATGAATTGTCTTCATCTGCAAAAAAAATAGAAAAACTGATCTCGCAAAAAGTGCCGGTATCCAACAAGGTAGAAATTCTCAATTTTAAAGAAGAACTTGATTTTGAAGCCACTGAATTTGACTTAAAGTTCCAAATTATACTGGTAGATACAAAGCAAAGTTTTACCAAGTTACTGGAGATTGTGGAAACTGCAGAGTATGTAGCTTTAGATACGGAAACAACCTCAATTGATCCGCTCTTGGCAGAGCTGGTTGGAATTTCGATCTGTGCAGATGAGCAAAGATCTTACTACATCCCGCTCAGACACCAAATGGCACAAAATTTGGATACCGAGTATGTAATTGACCAGCTCAAAAAAAAATTAGCTGGAAAGTTAATTGTTGCTCATAATGCGAAGTATGATATTCTGATTTTAGAAAGTGAAGACTGGAAGATAGAAGATAATATCTTTGATACAATGATCGCTCATTATCTGCTGGATCCAACAGCTGGACATTCACTGAAAAATTGTGCTTATAGTGAGTATGAGTATAAAATGATCCCGATTACAGACCTGATCGGTAAAGGTAAGAAGCAAATAACTTTTGATCTCGTTCCTACGGATTCAGCTGCAAAATATGCTGCAGAAGATGCTTACGTCACTTATAAATTGTATAAACTTTATAAAGACAGTTTGAAAAAGAATGAGCTTTATGAATTATTCAAAACGATTGAGTTACCTCTGATCTTTGTTTTAGCGAAAATGGAGAAAAATGGTGTCTTCATCGAAAAAAGAATTTTGTCAGAAATATCAGAGCAAAATCAGAAAAAACTGGGTGCATTAACTAAAGAAATCTATAACATAGCTGGCTCTCAATTTAACTTAAATTCTCCACAACAATTATCGAAAATTCTCTTTGAAGATCTTGGTATTAAGCCAGGAAAAAAGACAAAAACCGGTTATTCAACTGATATCACAGTCTTGGAATCTCTGGCTAAAGAACATCAGATTGCCAGATCACTTATTGAATACAGGCAGATATCCAAACTAGAATCGACGTATATATCCGCTCTGCCCGATCTTATAAATCCAACTACCAAAAGAGTTCATTCTTCTTTCAATCAAACGGTTGCTTCCACAGGTAGGCTCTCATCCTCAAATCCAAATATGCAGAATATCCCGATTAGAACTGAAATGGGAAGAGAAATACGTAAAGCCTTTTGCCCGGGTGAAGATGATTTTGTTATGTTATCGGCAGATTATTCACAGATTGAACTACGTATTTTAGCAATATTATCAAAAGACGAAAAAATGATCAAAGCCTTTAATAACGATCAAGATATACATACCGAAACAGCTTGTATTATCTTTGATGTGCCCAAATCTGAGATATCCTCAGATCAAAGACGGTATGCTAAGATCATTAATTTTGGCTTGATGTATGGTATGGGTTCTTACAGGATATCACAGGAATTGGAGATTTCCAGGGATGAAGCTAAGAAGTTTGTAGATAACTATTTCAATAAATTTCCTACGATAAAAGAGTACTTGAATTCCAGTGTAAAGCAAGCAACTATAGACGGATTTGTTTCAACGATCTTTGGCAGAAAGCTATACCTTCCCGATCTCTACAGCTCGAATAAAATGCGAGTTGAAGGAGCAAAAAGGTTAGCGACCAATATGCCGATCCAGGGGAGTGCTGCTGATATCATCAAAACTGCAATGATCAATATCCATGCTAAGATAAAAGATGATCCTGATATAAAAATGCTGATCCAAGTACATGATGAGCTGGTTTTTGAAATCAGAAAAGAAAAGTTGGATGAAGCAAAAAATCTTATCATAAAAGAGTTGGAAGCAGCAATACCATTGAAATATAGTAAATTAGTGCCTCTTACCGTCGATGTTGGAATAGGTAAGAACTGGTATGAAGCTCATTAAATAACAGGATGAAATAAAACAGCAGATAGAGCTATGATTCCCTGAGGAGGATGAATGAGTTTACACATAGAAGCAAAAAAAGGCGAAATTGCAGAAACAATACTCTTACCGGGTGATCCATTACGAGCTAAATTTGTCGCAGAAAATTATCTGGATGATCCGATCTGTTACAATAAAGTAAGAAATATTTTAGGTTATACCGGAACTTACAAAGGCAACAGAATATCCGTTCAGGGAACCGGTATGGGTATTCCTTCGATTTCGATCTATGCTACAGAATTAATAAAGGAATATGGAGTAAAAAACCTGATCAGAATAGGAAGCTGCGGTGCCATTAAGCCGGAGATCAAACTAAGAGATGTAATACTGGCAGCAGGAGCATCTACAGATTCCCAGTTCAATAAACTTGTGTTCAAAGGAGCTGATTATGCTCCGCTTGCCGATTTTGAACTGCTTTTAAAGGCATATCAAATAACAAAAGAAAAAAATCTGGATGTCCATGTGGGAAATGTTTTATCTTCTGATATCTTTTATTCTGACGATCCGGATTTCTGGAAGATCTGGTCAAAATACAATGTCTTGGCGATTGAGATGGAAGCAGCTGGTTTATACAGTATCGCTGCAAAATATGGAGTAAAAGCGCTTGCACTTCTCACCGTAAGCGATCACATTATTAGAAATGAAACTCTGACAAGTGAAGCGAGGCAGACCGGATTTTCTCAAATGATAGAAATTGCCTTAAGATCAATAATATAAACCAGAAATTATTAATTTAATAATTGAGTTACTGTTAACTTATATCCGGTTTGATACAAATGCTGTTCTCTGTGAACTGGATAATCCTATTCATCATTTTAACAGCCTGAACCGGATACTGTCCTATAGCAGTTTCAGCTGATAACATTATGAAATCCGCCCGATCGTAAATTGCATTGGCGATATCAGAAACTTCAGCACGGGTTGGATAAAGCGAAGTCAACATACTTTCCAGCATTTGAGTAGCAATTACGGCTCTCTTCTTCATTCGGTTACAGCGATTTATAATATATTTCTGAATTATCGGAACTTTAAAGACAGGCAAACTTATGCCCAGATCACCTCGTGCTACCATGATCCCGTCGCAGGCTTTGATTATTGAGTCAATATTAATCACACCGTCTCTATTCTCGATTTTTGCCCATACCTTACAATCATCATTTTTCTTTTTTACCTCAGCGGTTACCAGTGAAATAGTATCGGCATCATTCACGAAAGATTGAGCAATGTAATCAACTTTATTTTTCAACCCGAACTCCACATCTTTTTTATCCTGCTTAGAAAGCGTTGTGGAAGGGAGCTGAAGTTTTGGAACATTAATACCTTTTCTGGAGTTTATCACACCGGACTGCATTGATTTTAACAATAATGAATCATCAAAAATATTTAATATCCTGAATCTGAGATGACCATCGTCAATATAGAGATCAGAATTCAGAGGGATCATATTAAGATCACCAGAATAATCAAATGAGACACATTTAATATCAGTCTTACATGCTTTTTGGGAAAGCAGGAGTTGTTCATTTTTCTCTAATTGAACGGGTTTATCCAATTTCCCAATTCGAATGCGATAACCTTCCAGATCCATTAATATTTTGATCTTTAAACCATTTATCTTATTTATTTTTTTAATTGTATTAATAACCTTTTGATGTCCTTGATGGTTACCGTGACTCATATTCAATCTTGCTACGCTCATACCAGCTTTCGCCAGAGCTCGCAAAGTAATTTCATCAGAGCTGGAAGGACCTATCGTACAAATAATCTTTGTTTCACTTTTCATTTTTATTACCAGCCGCCGGATGCTCCGCCGCCTCCGAAACCGCCGCCGCCACCGGAGAATCCACCGAATCCTCCACCAAACCCGCTGCGGCCTCTGCTGCCTCCACTTAACATGCTTCCCAGAAATAAAGCTGTAAACAATCCACCTCTTCTTCTTCCCAGTCCGCCAAAAATAAACATTAACAATAAAACAATCAGACCGAAAGGAATTTGTTTCTGCTCTCCAGCTTGCTGCTGATTGTATTTTGCCAGTTCCTCATCTGTGATCTCAAATTCCTTGGTAATGAGTCCACTGATTGCTAAAAGTCCATTTGTAATTCCTCCGGCAAAATCTCCTTTTTTAAAACCGGGAACGATATAAGTTCGAATAATATAACCGCTTTTAGCATCGGTTATAATTGATTCCAGTCCATATCCAACTTCGATTCGTATTTTTTTCTCTTTAAGTGTTACCAACATCAGTACGCCATTATCGAATTCTTTTTGCCCAAGTTTCCAAGTTTGAGCTACTTTCAGTGAATAATCTTCCAGGTTTTCACCCTGCAGAGAAGGAATAGTGAGCAAAGCAACTTGAGATGAAGTTTTACTTTGAACATCTCTCAGCAGAACTTCCAGCTGGTTTTCTGCTTTAGAATCTAATATTCCGGCATAATCATTTACAGCACCTTTGAGTTTAGGTACATCCAGAGAGTTTAAAGCAGGTAGGGTGAAAACAAATATAATTAATAATAATAATGTCTTTTTCATTTTATTTCTCCAGGATATCAATTTCATCGGAAAGCTCATTGATATCATCGGCCTGAATTGGAAAGTGATCTTGCAGCATCTCACCGCATTCATTTATACTTTTGATCAAATATTCTGAAACTTTTTTCTTACGGATCCCGATAATAACGTTATCCACTAGGCTTTGCCATTTTTCCGGTTCTATTTTCTCATTGATCCCGCTATCTGCCAGCAGCTCAACTCTTCTTTCTAAAATAGAAATAAAGATCAAAATTCCTGTTCTATCTTTCGTGTTATTAACTCCGGATTCCATGAAATATCGGAGTGCTCGTTCACGGACTTTTTCCCGAAGGATTTTCCCGGGAACTATTAAACGATCAATACCGGAAATATTTCCGAGAAAATAAAAAATTGTTATAACCAGAAAAGTGGAAAAGCCATAGCACATGATCAAATAGTTTACTGAATAATCCCAGAATTTACTCTGCAGCATTTGTTCAATACTTGCGGAAAAAAAGATCATAACCACAAAATAAATAAAACCTGCAATAATGGCAAAAATCAGCTCATAAATAGCATAATCATAACTTTCTTTTATCAAAGCAGTTGCTATTTCTCCGGAGGTTTTACTCTCTGCTTTTTTAACTGCAGAACCTATCTTTTGCAGTTCCTCTTTACTGAGTTTAAAACTCGACATTTTATTACTCCTTATATAAATATAGCTTATCAATTATACTATTTGTAATCTACTTAATACCAGCTGATCAAGTTCTTTTTTATTAAAATTCAACTTTAGGTGCTTCAGCAGAGCCTTCAGCTGATTTGAAATACTGCTTTTCCCGGAAGCCGAACATATTAGCAATTAAAACTTTTGGAAACATTTTAATGTAAGTATTGTAGCTGCGGGCAGCTTCGTTGAATCTTTTTCTTTCAACTGCGATCCGATTTTCTGTTCCTTCTAATTGATCTTGCAGAGCCAGGAAATTCTGATTTGCTTTAAGATCGGGATAACGTTCCATAACTACCATAAGTCTTTGTAACGCTCCACCCAGACCGCTTTGTGCTTCCTGAAATTTCTGGAACATTGCGGGGTCATTCAGTACTTGTTCTGAAATATTGAAAGTACCGCCTGCTTTGGCACGAGCTTCTGTAACCGCCTGGAAAGTTTCTTTCTCATGAGCAGCATATCCTTTCACAGTATTTACCAGATTTGGTATGAGATCAAATCGACGCTGATAGACATTTTCAACCTGACTCCATTTTTCTTTGACTCCCTCATCCAGTTTAACCATATTATTGTAAGTTCCCACAATGGTAGAAATAAATATTATGATCAACAGAATTACAACACTTATTGCGATCAACCAACCTTTCTTTGCATTTTTACTCATTTTAAACTCCTTTTATTGTAATAACCCTTCATTAAAATCAGTACCCAGATAATTTGTCCAGTCAGCCCATGAGCCTTCTGTGTCATCACCTTCACTATAGATCAATCTGTAATCTCCGGACTGCTGCAGATCCAAAAAAAGATATGTCATATACCCGGATATTCTGTATTTCCAGATCTGATAATCTTTTTGAGCAAATTTACTATCAGTACCTGTTTTTCTTTTCTGCGTTTCAAATGGTGGGCCATGTTTTATGTATATCCTGCCCATATCTGTTTTCCAGCCGTCTTGAAAATGAGAGAAATGGAGATCACAGTAATTTATTCTCTGAACTATCTCCGAAAGAAATTCATTTTCATCTGACTGTGGATTCAGATTTTGAATTTCCCAGAAGGCTGCTATATAATCCCATTTATCTTCAGGATCAAGTTGTTTATAGTATTTCTTTTGAGCATGAGAAAAAAAGTAGCTTACAATTTTATACTCATCTTTTAAGTTCTCAAAAATGTGCGTCCTCTGTGAAATGATTTCATCAGTTTGGGCAAAAACACTAATAAAAAATCCTAAAATGATCAGGAAAGACAATTTATTTTTCATCTGATTTTTTTCCTTTTATAGCTAATTTCCACAACCGCTAATATCATGATAGCAGCACTTAACCATTGGATCAAAGATAGAGTACGATGATTTATCAGATAATCGAACAAAATTGCTGATATGGGGAAGAACAATTCGCAGATTGTTGAGACTATAGCTTTAACTTTATTAAGACCAAAATAAAATAGAAATATTGCTCCTGAGCCCGTTGTAATTGCTATTATAAAAAAGAACAACCAATTAGTAGGAGTTACATTTTGAATTTCACCCAGTTTGCCTACTACAAGTACATAGATCAGCATTAGGAGAGCAGTGAAACCAAATCGGAAGAAATTCGTCGTGTAATATGGTAATCTGGTCAGTGCTTTCTTACCCAGTACTGTAGCACTTCCAAAGGAAAAAGCCGCAACAAGCGCCCAAAGTGCAGCTTGAATGAGTTCTACATCCTCGGTTAAATTTGGTTTTCGAAATCCGAAAGTAAGAAAATAACTTGAAATTATAGCAAGAAGCGCCCAAAAGATAAACCGTGATCTTATCTTTTCTTTTAGAAAGACCGCTGCTAAAGTAATAGCAAAAATCGGCTGAAGTTTTTGCAGTAATACAATAACTGATAAATGATCAAAATGTACCAAAAATAGTGCTTTAACTATCGCTAAAGTACCAATTGCCCCACCTAAAATAGCGATTCCAAATAGAACAATAAAATCAATTTTGTTAAAGTTTTTGATTTTCTTATATTCTTTAAATAAAAATAAATTCATTAATACAAATGGAACTAAATGTAACATAAAAACAACAAAACCTACATCTAAATTATAAAGACGCGGAGTTAGTACTACGCCATCAAAACCCCAGAGAATTGCAGCTATAATTATTGCACTGGCGCCGATAATTTCTTGTTTATGATTTTCCATATATTTACCTTAATGATATAGCTCACAAATTAATTATTGGGCTATATTACTGCTTTTATTATCAAGGTTAAAGCTCATATTACTCTGTCGTGTGTCAAGGAAAGGTTGTTAATTATAAACTTCAATTTCAAGAATCCTCACTATAAAGTACGGAAACTCAAAAAAAATATTTTATGCTTTGAAGCAAGATCAAACTTTTATAACTTTATAATTTACATTTCTCTTTTTTTGATAAGAAAGCATTTTCGTTAAACATCCATTAACAGCGCCAATATATTCCGGAGGATTGATACCGCTCTTTCGGAAACTTCCACTTAATAAGAGTTCAACTGCGGCTGTTGCAGCATAATCTGTTGTTCGCGCCATTGAAGATGTCTGTGAAACCGGGTCAAATTTATCAAACAGTTCATAAATATATTTCACCGGTTTGTCTTTCGCAATACCACTTATTATGATCTTCATTACGGTAAATTCGGGTTCGTTTGTTTCCAGTTTCCATTCTTTGAATAACAGTTTTGAGGTAAGATCTATCGGCTTGATTTTTACACCGTTTACATCTATTTCTTCAGTTTGGAAGAAACCGCAATCCCGCAGCATTTTCATATAATCAATATGTCCCGGGTAGCGCATTGTCTTTTCGATCATATTGGGGATGTCCATAGTTCTGATAAGTGAACGTAATCCGTCTGTATTGAAAGCTTCCAGCGTTCCGATCTCGGCAAATTCCATGAATTCCGGTTCTGAAAGAGCAGGCATAGTCAGCATCTTTCCATCTTTGATGTAACGTGCTGGTCGTATGTATTCTTCTATCACATCCTGAGGTGAAAAAGGAGCCTTATATTGAAAAGGCCAACTGCGTCTGAAAGGCAGGCCGCCCACATAACATTCATAACTTTCTACCTGCATTTTTGTCTTGTGATGACCCAGTATCACATTACCCATTCCTGGTGCAACTCCACAGTCAACAACGGCAGTAACACCTTTCTGCCCGGCAAGCTCATCCAGCTCAAAACAATCTTCCGGAAAGAAGGAAATATCCACTACATCTCTGGATTCGCTAATAACAGTTTGCAGAGTTTGAAATCCCATAAAACCAGGGACTGCGCTTACCACAAGATCTGCATCTATGATCAGATTTTTAATATTTTCTTTGCTTGAAAGGTTACTTACAATTGTTGTAATATTATCTATTTTTGCTAATTTTCTCAGGTTACTTTCACAAATATCAGCAGACTTTACTAAATGTTTTTTGGCAAGATCAATGGCAATTGCCCTGCCAGCCATGCCAGCGCCAAGAACCACTATTTGTCTTTTCACATTAATTCCTCTTTTAAAATAAACTCACAATTCCGCTGCAGCATTAACAACTCCCTATAAAACTATAATTCCTTCTTTTTCCAATATTTTGTATAATGGACTCTGGTATTTAAATTACAACTAAAATAAAATTTCTATTAAAATTGTTTTATGTTCTTATCTCAATAATCCACTTAAATCAAGAATTCCAAATAAATGCAAAACAATTGACATAAAAATAATTATCCCCCATGCAATAGCGAACATTTTACCAATTTTAACATTCTGAGCTCGTTTTATACTAATTTCATTAATTTCTTCCTGAGTAAGTTCTGAAATAATTTTTGGTTTAGCTTCATCCAATTGTTTTTTTGTAAAGTTCCATAATATATTACATTTAGGACATTTTTTTTATCCAAAGAAATAACTAAATATATTAATCCTGGTAATAACATCATAAAACATAGAAGTAAAAATGTTGAAAACTCAAATTTACTAATAGGTTTTACGGTATTTCCACAAGCTGGGCAAATATATTGTCCTGCAGGTAATATCGGCTTAATAATTATTGGACAACCACAATTTAAACATGCGTTTGATTGGTCACTTATCTCTTTCCCGCATTCTCTACAAATAATTAAAGCCATTGGATATCTCCTAATTTAATTCAGGCTGTCAATAGGATCCAACGGATGGCAATATGCGGAGGCCGGGATTTCGAAGCTCTAACTTGTCAAACCGGTACAATTTTGAGTAAATGTACAAAACTTTAAAATATCCACATCCCCCGGCTTACGTATATTGCGTGTTAGGCAACGCTTTTATTTATTTCTCTTGTTTTATCTGTTTTATTATTCTACTAAAGTCTTGAATGACTAAAATTGAAAAAATCGACCATGGTAT
Organism: Candidatus Cloacimonadota bacterium; assembly: GCA_021734835.1. Taxonomy (GTDB): domain Bacteria; phylum Cloacimonadota; class Cloacimonadia; order Cloacimonadales; family TCS61; genus Tenebribacter. The sequence goes on from JAIPIH010000001.1 coordinate 325,290, forward strand.
CAAAGACAATAACGCCATTGACATTCCTATTATCCCAGCAGTAGAAGGTATAGTCATTAAAAATCCAGATGTTAGGCCAATATATGAAGTTGATTTTCTGAATTTATTATCCTTAATCATTGCAAGAAAGAACAATATTAAGGCAATTCCATTTAACACATAGTAAACGGAATATGACGTACCTTTCCAAATAGAATCTAAAGTCTGGCCAGAAGCAATATACAATCCTTTTGCATGCTCTGAGGATGCACTAAAATATTGTTTGCTAATTGACAACATTTCAATTGAAGTGTTTGAAGGGAAATATATTGTAAGTCCAATTAATCCTATTATTATTGCAAACAAACTTAAAGCTTTGTGTCCATCAAAGAGAGCAAAAAAGAGAGCGATATAGAGAAAAATCGACGCAATCATGCTCAACATATATAGAAAGTCAAAACTTATTAGGCCTATTACCCAATTAGTGTTAAAAAGTGCAAACCAATCCACAATATTTGTCGGATGTGGCCAAATTATGAAACATGCTATCTGAACGGGAATCATTGTGACCATAAATATCGCTGCGATAATACCTCCACGAAATAAGGTGATTTTATAATCTGTTTGTTGATTTATATCCATATGTTTTAATATTTATTTATCATATCTCTTGGTTTGCAGTTGGGTTCAAAGTGTTGCCTAACGTGTAAGTAACACCAATTGTTTTTATTCTGCTAATTCGGTAGGATAAACACCATTGCTTATATTTTTCTTTTATCATTAATTCCTACTATTTAAATAAAATCATCAACGGGATTATTAATTTTATTTATCGTTTTTTAAAACATGTGTTAAAATCATACGTTTATTTTTTTCTAAAAAAAGAGTATCTCCTGGAGAGACTTTATTTCTTAAATTCTTTGTAGAAACATGATTATTAGTATTTACTTTCATAAACCTCCCATCACGATCAGTTTTTACTTTGTTTCAGCCAAAATTCTTTTTCAGTTTCTCTAACGTCAAACGAGATAATTCATTCAGAAGTTGGCGGTCAAGAAAAAACTAATTCTCCTTCATCCAGTTAACCAGACCTTTTTTCTCGAAAATCGCCATCAATTCTTCAGGCAAAGGAGCAAATTTAAATTCTTTATCATTGATTTTCACGAATCCCTTTTCCAAACTTACTTCCACTTTATCACCTTGTTTGTAGGCATTAACAACTTCCGGTAAAACTATTATCGGCAGACCCTGATTTACCGAAGATCGATAAAAGATCCGATTAACGGATTTGACGATAACTGCTTTCACACCAGCATGTGCCAATCCGACGGCGGGATGTTCGCGGGAACTGCCGCAGCCAAAATTTTCACCTGCAATGATAATATCGCCAGCTTGAACATTTTTGGCAAAATTAGCATCGAAATCTATAAAAAGATGCGGCATAATTGCTGCCGGGTCGGAAGAAAGGACCTGATAAGTAAGATTGCCGGCAAACATCTGATCTGTATTCAGATTATCTACATCTGCGTAATTCCAGACTGCCTTTGCTCTTCTATTATCATCAGGTTGAATATCAACAGTTGTGCTTTGCGCTTTGGGATATGGATATTTATCTGCAAAGGTTTTACCACGCGGATCGGTTATTTCACCGGCTATCGCACTATAGGCTATGCAGGCAGGAGAAGCCAGGAAAATCTCGGCTTCTTTGTTTCCCATGCGGCCTTTGAAATTGCGGTTGGCAGTGGAAATCACCGTATATCCGTCAGCCGGGACGCCTTGTCCAGTACCCAGGCAAGGCCCGCAGGAAACTGCCAGCACGCTGGCGCCTGCGTTCATAAGTTTAGTGGTTAATCCTTCCTGAATCATTTGCAGATAAATTTCTTTGGAAGCAGGGATCACCAGAAGTTGAAAACCCTCGGCAACTTTTTTGCCGTCCAGAATTTCAGCGGCGACTCTTATATCTTCCAGTCTGCCATTAGTACAGGTGCCGATCAGACCCTGCTGCAATTTCGTTCCCTGCACTTCGGAAACTGCTTTCACATTATCCACATGATGAGGTGCAGCCACCAGCGGGAAGATCCGGTTCAAATCTATCTCAATTTCTCTTTCGTATTTTGCATCCCTATCTGCCCAAATCTTGTTTTCAATTCGGGTTTCAAGAAAATCCTCCAGCACATTGTCAACCGGGAAGACAGCATTTTTAGCACCCATTTCAGAAGCCAGATTTGACAGAGTCATTCTTTCAGCAATGGAAAGTGTTCTCACACCCTCGCCATGGAATTCTATACTCATATAATTTGCTCCAGCAGAGCCGATCATGCCAATGATCCACAGAGAAATATCTTTGGCATAAACTCCCGGTTGCAGCTTACCTGTTAAAGTAATTTTCATTGATTCCGGTACTCGAAACCAGGTTTGTCCTTTTTTCCAGAGTCCGGCGGATTCTGTGCGGTCAATACCTGCAGCTAAAGCATTGAATGCTCCGGCAGTGCAAGTATGGCTGTCGCTTCCCACGATGATCATGCCGGGTTTAGCATAGTAACTCATCACTTGATGGCAAATCCCGTCGCCCACGTCGTGGAATTTCTTGATGCCTTGTTCTTTCACAAAATCGCGAATTGTCTGATATTGATTTGCCAGTTTGGAATTTGTTGGAGGTGCGTTATGATCGAGTACTACTAGAAGTTGATCAGGATCAGTAACTTTAGAGCCACCCATTTTTTGGAATGTGCCCTTGATGCTGGCGGTATTATCGTGTGTAAGAACCAGATTGGGTTTACGGAATACTATCGCTCCGGTTTCTGCACCTAAAATTTTTTCTACAAAAGTTTTTCCCATTTTTCCCTCCAAGGATTATTGTTATTCTTGTCTCCAAACCTCAACGTGGAGACACACTTATTTTTTCTAGTATCCACGCCTCAATTATTTTTTTTCTCGTTTCCAAGCCCCAGCTTGGGAACAGCAAAAGGTTTCCAAGCAAGGCTTGGAAACCAGAGTCTTGCAGAGACTGAAAAGCAAGGCTTGGAAACCAGAGTCTTGCAGAGTCTGAAAAGCAAGGCTTGGAAACCAGAGTCTTGCAGAGTCTGAAAAGCAAGGCTTGGAAACGAGAGTCTTGCAGAGTCTGAGTCGAATTATCCCAATAATCCATCTCTTTTATAAATTTCCATTTGTACATCGAAGAACGAATTGATCTTGATCGATTTACCGTTTTTCAGATTCGTCACTTTTCCCCTTTCAAAATCAACTTTGATCTTATCGCGTTGTTTCAATTGCAGGTTGGAAATGTCTTTGTACGTCATGATCGGGAAGCCTGCGTTGATCGCGTTTCGTTCATAGATAACGCCAAATGAATTTGCTAAAATTGCTTGAATTCCCAAAGATTTGAAACAATCAACAGCTTGCTGTCGTGAACTTCCGGCACCGAAATTCTTATTAGTGATAATAACATCCCCAGCTTCAGCTTTTTTGGCAAAATCCTCCCAACCTTCTAAATTATCAAAGGCATATTGTCCCATTTCATTGATATCGGTAATGGTTAAATAACGGTTGTGGAAGATCATGTCTGTATCAATATCATCTTTTTCGATCAGCCAGACTTTGCCTTCAATAATGGCTGGTTTTTTCATAGTTGTTCTAGTTCTTTTCACAGCTTTTTCAAAGCCGCCTTTTGCAGAAAATTCTGCTGGCTTGTCAGGAATATCATCAAGAGTAGTGATATAACCCGCTACAGCAGAAGCAGCGACCTCTGCCGGTGATCCTAAATACACTTTCCCTTTTCCCTGTTTACCTGCAAAGTTGCGATTTCCTGTACTCACGGTTACTTCGTCAGGTCCATTTTGTCCAACCTGACCAGCTGCGCATCCGGCACATCCGGCATTGCTGACTAGAGCTCCGGCGTCTTTGAAAATCTTGATGATGCCTTCATTTAGAAGCTGCTGCCAGATTTCATCTGTAGCTGGAACGATCTTGAGAACCACACCGGGAGCAACTTTTCGGTCTTTCAAAACTTTGGCTACTTCCAGCATGTCTTCATATCGACCATTCGTGCAGCTTCCAATAAAAGCAGAATCGATCTTCGATCCTTTCAATTCCTTAATATCTATAGCATCATCCGGATGACCAGGACGTGACATCATGGGAACGAATTTGCTCATATCCAGTTCAAATTCCTGATCGTAAACTGCATCTGCATCAGCCAAAATTTTCTTCACTTTTTTACCGGAACGTTCCTCGGCAAATTTTATGATCTTTTCATTGGGCGGGAAAAGAATGATAATCGCGCCCATCTCGGTTGCCATGGAAGAAATTGTAATCCGTTGATCTAAACTGAAATTATCGACATCTTCGCCATAGATTTCCACGGAATAACCCAGCAAAGTATTTGCTCCGAATTTGTTCAGCAGATTCAGAACAATATCTTTTGCATAAACGTTGTCCGGTCGTTTTCCTTTCAAAGTAATTTTTACCGATTTTGGAACTTTAAACCAGCTTTTACCATTAGCCCAAGCAGCAGCAATATCCTGATCTCCCATGCCTTGTCCAAAGGCTCCGATAGCGCCCAGAATATTAGCATGAGAATCGGTGGAAACAACAGTGCAGCCAGGGTAGGCCAGACCTTTTTCAATGACCAGATGCGTTCCTATTCCAGCATCGATATCATAAACTTTGATACCTTTTTCACGGGCATAGAGTCGGCAATATTGCTGGTTAGCAGCGTATTTTTGATCACTTCCTGTTGGGTTACAATCGAATGTGAAAAATGTCTTGGAAACATCATCTACTTCCAGATTGTTATTGATCAGATTTTTTACAACATTCGCACCACCAAAATCACGGGCAGCGCGTACATCGATTTCTATATCGATGATCTCTCCGGGCTTCACTACAGATTTGACGCTGTGGTTTGCCAGAATTTTTTCTATCAATGTTAAAGCCATATCTTCTCCTTATTTGGTTGCAAAGCTGGGGCTTGGCAACCAGAAAACACATTATTTTATTTTAAGGCATCCAAGCTGGGGCTTGGCAACCAGAAAACACATTATTTTATTTTAAGGCATCCAAGCAGGAGCTTGGATACCAGAGAACACATTTTAGAAAACACATTTTCATTACTCGTCTCCAAGCCCGAGACGAGAAATCATTCAATTAGATCAATTTGAAAAACAGATTTTAATCTTTCGAAGTTTCTTGCACTTGAATAAATCCAGTCAACTTCATTTTGAACCAATCCTCTTTTCACCGGATTATAATGCATGTATTCAGCCTTTTGATTAAACATTTTGATATTCTGGATCTGTTTGGGATGATTGCCTTCCTGCCAGAATTGATAAGTTGAATCCTGCTTAAAGTCAGGCTTATATTCAGACAGTAATTTTAAAATCCATTCCCGTTTATCGTGTTTCAAACAATCAATAAGTTTTTTTGCTGAATAACTTTTTAGATTTCTAACAACTCCTGATAAATCATTTGTATGAGATGCAATCAAATGAATGTGATTATCCATTATCACAAAGGCATAAATTCTCAATTTTTGCTCTTTTCGGTAAAATTCAAAATTATTTAAAATGATATTCATATATGAAGAATTAGTAAATATTGGTATTTTCAAAAACACATTTAGCGTTAGAAAATACGGACTATCGTCATCTTTGAATATTTTATATCTACTTTTCATTTTTTCTTTTGGTGGTATCCAAGCATGGGGCTGGGAGACCAGAGAACACATTTTAGAAAACACATTTTTTATGATTCGTATCCAAGCCCCAGCTTGGATACGCAATTCACACTTGCAATCTCTCTTTAAACGGAAGGAAAGTCATGAAATCAGCATGATGAACAAGATAAGCCTCAGTAGTACGCTTTACCATATCGCCTTCACCGGCATGTGTGGCGATGATATGACAGACTTCCGGTGGACAGCCAAATTCTTCTGCTAGAGAGACTCCGCTAAAAGGATGACGCAGAAATTTCCCATAAAATCCTTGCACTACTTTACCGTTCTCATCCAAAATATATTCCAATAATTTCCCTACATCTGCCAGAATTGCTCCGGCAATCAGTACATCCATATTCACAGGAAGTTCACCGTGATAAAATTCATTACACTTTTCTCCAGCGGCTTTGGCAATGTGAACAACACTACGTTTGTGATCCATAAAAGTAACTTTGAGATCTGGACCGCACAGCAGTGTAAATGGGATCTTCTGCAGATCAGTAGCAGTTAAAACGCTCCTTTTTAGAGCAGCTTCCCATGTTTTAGTCACTTTTTCTCTGAGTTTGTCATCATTGATCCAGGCAATTTCCGGCCATAATTCTGTAATATTCATTTAATTACTCCTGTTATTGAAATTGCTTCTAAGCTGGGGGGGGCTTAGAAACCAGAAAAAACATTTTTATCCTTTTTAAGGTATCCAAGCAGGGGCTTGGAACCAGGAAACACAATTTTTTTTGTATTACGCGTATCCAAGCCCCAGCTTGGATACGCGTAACCAAGGCAGAAGCTTGGAAAAGAGATTTTTTTACAATGCTGCGATGATCGCATCTGTCATCTGAGTTGTGGAAGCTGCACCTTGATTTAAAACTTCCTGGCTTCCTCGTAATTTCAGCATATCATAAGCACGCACTTTTCCCGCGGCTACAACTTCACCTATTGCCTTACGGATTTGAGCTGCTTTTTCGATCTCTCCGATATGATCCAGCATCATGCAAGCACTCATGATCATAGCAATAGGATTGACAATTGATGGTTTAAAAGATTCATACTTAGGAGCAGAACCGTGTGTTGGCTCAAAGATAGCGACTTCTTTCCCGATGTTGGCGCTGCAGGCAAAACCCAAACCACCAATCAATCCGGCAAACCCATCAGAGACAATATCCCCGAACATATTTCCGGCGATTATCACGCCATAATTTTCCGGATCTTTAGTAAGCCACATCATTTGTGCATCTATATTTGTGTAGTTAAAACGGATGCCTTTAAATTCTTTTTCTAGTTCGAGGCAGATTGCCAGCATCATCCCACTAGTTTCACGGATAACATTTGGTTTTTCGCAAAGTGTAACTCTTTTATAATCGAACTTTTTTGCGTATTCAAAAGCAGCGCGGCAGATCCTCTCCGAATACTTTTTGGTAAAGATCCTGGTAGAAACTGCTAACTCTTCCTTGGGTGACCAGCCAAAATTCTTGGAAAATTTGGGATGTGTCATCAATGCATCATAAACCTGTTGAGGTGGATCTGTCCACTCTACACCACCATACAAACCTTCTGTATTTTGTCGAAAAACAACCACGTTTACTTCAGGTTCTTCGATCGTATCGTTTGGTCCCTTACGTATAAAATTAAGTGGATTTCCTTTAAAGGAAATGCATGGCCGCTGACAAATATCCAAAATGAAATGTTGACGCAACCCTACAATAGGGCTGTAATAAATAAAACCTTTGTCGGCTATAGAAGGATCGATTTCCTTGGCTGCTTCACTTTTCGGTTTGGAAGTGATTGCTCCAAACAGTGCGATCTTGTGTTTCTCGATCAGATCAAGAGTCCTTTGAGGTAAAGGATTACCCTCTTTACGCCAGAATTCCCAACCGATATCGGCGTGTACATAATCAGCTTCAAATCCTACTGCATTTAATACTTGGATAGCTTCGGGCAGTACTGTTTTGCCAATACCATCACCCGGCATTGTAACAATTGTTCTTTTGCTCATCATTTTCTCCTCATCATTTTATTTATTTTGTAATAATTTATTCTAACTAACCAAAAATCAAGCTTCCACTTTTCGGATGGTATCCAAAATTGTACCATCGATCCATTCCACAACTGCTACTGCCTCATCAGATAGTTTAGGTCTATTCGGTACTCCGCATATTTCATCAACCTCTTTTTTCAGGTCATTTATGTCTCGCAGTGGAAGTCCGGAATTTTTAGTCGCTTCTATAAGATCCTTACGCAGCGGATTTATACAAATCCCTCGTTCGGTAACTATCACATCTACTAATTCTCCCGGAGCAACAAGGGTAGTTACTTCATCCTTTATCACAGGAATACGGTCGCGGAAAGAAGGAACAGCGATAATGGTACATTTTGCCAACATACAATTTTGAAAACCGCCAATACCGTGCAGCATTCTACCGTCACTATGTGAAACGCAGTTTGCATTGAAATTCACATCAACTTCCGTACTCCCCAGCACAATTACATCCATCATACGGGCTAGATTGCCTTTAGCATGAAAATCATAAATTTCAAAGATCCCTATGGGAATATGATTGGGATTATCCCGCAGGGAATCGATCGCCTCCAAACCAAAGGTTTGACCGTCGAAAATATAATCTGTGAGACCTTCCTGCATCATATCGACCAGGAACTTAGTGCTGCCTCCGATCATGCTGCGAGCTTTAATTCCTCTTTCTTGCATCATCTCTTTAATGAAGTGAACAAAAGCCAGGGAAGTTCCACCAGCTCCTGCCTGGAAATTCATGCCGTTTTGCAGGATACCCGCTGCATCTACAAACTTGGCTATGTATTCAGCGATCAAAAGCCGATCTGGACTTTTTGTAATTCTCGTAGTTCCGGATACTATTTTCTGAGGATCGCCGATTTCATCAACTGTAACAACAAAATCAACATCATTGCCCATGATCTCCCACGGATAGCAGGGGAATTCGATCAAAGAATCTGTAACAACGATAGTCCGGTCGGCATATTTAACATCTGCTTTAGTAAATGCCATAGGACCGAAAGGATGTTTTCCCAGTACACCATTGGCGTTTCCCATCATATCAGCTGCTGACGCACACATCACAGCAATGTCGATATGAAGCTCACCATCTGCAATAGCGCGATATCTTCCACCATGACTCCGAAGGTAACCCAATCCGGCCATTTTTCCATGACTGCAAAAATCTCCCAGAGGACCGTTCAAACTTCCTTCGATATGATGAACCACACCGGATTCAAGATGTTTTATTATAGGTTTGTGGCAGGGGAATGCAGCACTCGGTACCCAGCGTAAGTTTTTTATACCCATTTCAGCCGCAATATCAAAAACTAAATTGGAAATATAATCTCCGTTGCGATAATGATGATGAGTGGAAATTGTCATACCGTCTTTAATTCCGGATTTTATAAGCGCTTCTTTCAGTGATTTAACACTTTTGTTGCCGTCAGCCGGATAGTCTATACAAGTAGGCACACGCGGAGCAGCACCTTTGTGAGTAGGACGGTATTTATTAATACCTTGAAAGGGGATAACTTCTTTACCATTAATTATTGTCGGCACAATCCTACCGGCTGCGTTTTTAACAAATTTATCTGCTTTTTTCATTATAGTTCACCCCTCAATTTTGCCATTTCTAAAGTTTGGATTGCTCTTTTTACAACAGGTGGATCGATCATTTTAGAACCGAGGGAAACAACTCCCAGCCCTTTTTCTTTGGCAGCTTCAAAAGCATCCACGATTTTTTGCGCTTTTTCTAATTCTGCTTTATCAGGTGCGAAATTTTCGTGGATCACCTTAATTTGGCGGGGATGGATACAACCCATACCATCGAAACCGAGTGCTTTCGAAGTCAGGACATTTTGTTTAAGAGCGTCCATATCATTAACATCAGAGAATACCGAATCGATTGCTTGGATCTTAGCTGCTTTGGCAGAATTAACGACTTGTGTTCTGGCAAAAAGAGATTCAGTTCCTTTCGCAGTTCGCTGCGTGCCAATATCGGCTGTGTAATCTTCTAATCCTATAGCAAGAGCTATTACATTTTCACAAGCGGCTATTTTATAGGAATTGATCACACCAAGAGCACTTTCGATTATCGGCATCAACCAGATTTGATATTTCAATTTTTGTGCTTTTTGGATTTGAGTTATTTTCTCCTGTACTGCTTTTATTTGCTCGACTGTTTCCGCTTTGGGGATCAATATCAGATTTACGGATGCAGGAACTACATGCTCCATATCCTGCAAACCTACCGGCAGCTGATTAATACGGACTGCTCTTTCTGCTCCATAGAAGTTCACAGAACGCAGTGTATTTCGCACTAAAATTGCTGCTTCCATCTTTTTATCAGGAGCCACAGAATCTTCCAGATCTAAAATAATACAGTCCGGTTTATGAATTCCGGCATTTAATGAAAGTTTTGGTGTATTACCTGGCAAGTAGAGGCGGGACCGCCGAGGGCGTTCTTTTCCAGACTGATCAGTATTTTGTGGAATGATCTTTAATAGATAATCCTTATCAGAAGCTATAACTTTCTTCACTGCAGCTTCGATCCGGGCAGCGATTACAAAATCCAAAGCACCACTGTCTTCCAATTTAAATTTTGCATTTTTGATACCGAAAAATTTCAATTCGTCTTTGATCAAAGCTTCAATCTTATCACCAAAATAAGCTTTCAGCTTACTGATCAGTTCGATCTTTAATCCACCGCTTTTTTTCAGCTCAATTGTTGCCTTACAATCCGAGCGGATATCAATACCATAGTTACCGGCTATTCCGATTTTATCCATACCGTCTCCTATTTATTTTTTATTATTTAATAAATATTCTGTCAAATATGTATAATCTTCCTCTAATTTCCCTTGATGCGCAATACAAGCCTTTTTGATCTCATCGGGCAGAGTAGAATTTTTGATCGGTTTTTTGTAATCATTTGTGAGTAAGCTTTCTATAAAAGGGCTCAATGCTTTGGAAAAATTATCTGAAGATTCCTTGGAAAATTCACAGGGTAGGTTGTCTACTGACATCACAGCAACACCATCTCCCTGATAACCTTCCTGATCAGATCTACTTTCAGCGTTGTAAACATAGACTGGGTGATCACTCGTGGTAGCTTTGATGGTTGCTGCTACGGAACCATTTATATCGCAGGAGATATCACCGATTATTATCATTTTTTTATTCTTCTTCAAGTACTCATTTGTAACAAAGACTGGAGATTCGGGACTCCAATAAATAGCATTCACATAAATACTGCAGAAATCCAGAAATTCTTCCATACGTGATTCGTATTTGAGCGGATTTTTGTAATAATGCAGTAGGTTGAATTCATTTCCGTTCTTGGCACGGACCATATGTTTTTCTTTGAAAGTGGAAATATAGATTTTGTTATTTTTCAGTTTTGAGTATTTCGCTGAAAGGTCTTCGGGCTTGATCTCTTCCAGAGGTAAGGCATTCAAAATTATTCGAGCGCCATGAGAGACATGACCATATCCCATTAAAAATACTACTACAGGATTTATCTCTTCGGGAAGACCATTTTTCCTGATTTCTTTACCAATTTTATCAAGATGTTCAACTGCGTCATTTACTGATCTATATTGATAAGCTTGTTTCATTTGCAGGAAGGGAGTATCTAGTCCATGTTTCTCCTTTAATCTTTTCCCGAAACCATATATTGTGTCAATCATGCCGGCTTTACCGGCATAATCACCAAAGAATACTAATCTGCGGTTTTTTCTATCTGCGATCTTTTCATAATCCAGAAGTGTTATTTGCTTATCTAAAATATACTGCAGCATCGGCATATTATAAGCCTGCCCTTTTATGACATGAGAGAAAAAAAGATAGGGTTTGCCTGGGATCAGATCTTTTTCTTTGATCTCTTTCACGCCAATAATAAAATCACAATTAGAGAGATCCATATTCAATTCAGCTCCTACGGATATATAATCTTCATCAGTATAAATCCTATTGTCTGATGGCTGTAATATCACTCTAAATTGTTTCTCGATCAATTTTTTAACTGCTTTTGGATTCAAAGGAACGCGGCGCTCCCATTTATTTTTTGTTTCTTTAACTATACCAATTGTTTTCATCTCTCTCCTAAAAAAAATATCTTAAACAAGTCTATTTCAAAAAGATCTCTCAATAATTACGTAAGGGATAAAGAACTAGTGTGATCATCAATCGAATTAATAAAATCTCTCAATAACTTTTATATTCAGATTTTCTAATTCCTTTAATACAGGAATGTAAATATTAGGTAAGATCGGCATGTGAACGCCTTTGACATTGATCTTATTTTGCAAGATCATATGAACTCCAATAGCCGCCGGGAGAGAAACAGTACGAGCCATTGATGTATCACCATTTGGTATTCCGTAGTCGATCATAGTAGATGTGATGTGTTGTTCTTTTCCATTGTAATCTGCAATAAATTTATGATGCAGTACCAAAAGATCACGTTCACCTTTTTCATAAGACATTTTTTCCAGCATAATTGCAGTGAGAACATCAACTGCACCCCCTTTTTTTATCGGGATGGGAGTTTCGTCAAAGAAGCCAAGCCATTCGAATTTTTTCAGGATAATACTGTGAGCTGGAAGATTATATTTCTTCATTAGTAATCCTTTCAGATCCTGATCCTTATCTACTTTGAACATTTTGGTTAAGATAAATTCCTGCACAGTTCCTTGAAGATTGTCAAAGATCTCGTCTTCTTTGTAAAATCCCATTTGTGACATGATATACCAGGTATCACAGTGACTGATATTTCGGAAGGTTCCACGATACATTGTTTTAACGTATTTTAGATCATAAAGGTCAATATAGTCGAGTGAATTCCTATTGGGATAGGCTTCCAAAGTACATGCTCCTTCAACATCCACAAGCCAGTAATTTTTAAAGAGATCCGGTCCATCGATATCAACGATCTTACCATCTTTCATAAATTTGGCACCATTGCCTGCAGCTTTTAAAACACCTTTTGGAGCCCAGGAAAATTTATAGCCAAGCGGATTTGTATTGGCTTCCGGAGCCGGAAGACCACCACAATAACTCATAAAACTTACGATCTTTCCACCTTCTTTCTCTACTTTATGAAAGATCTTCATTGCACTCATATGATCTATCCCAGGATCCACACCGATCTCATTGAGAATAATTATACCTGCATCTTTGGCTTGTTGATCCAACTTTCTCATAGTAGGACTGATATAAGAAGTTGTTAACATATCAGTTTTAAATTTGATACATTGCTTGGCCACTTCTACATGTAGAGTCGCAGGCAGCAGACTTACGACTAAGTCACTATTTTTTATGAAGTCTGCCATAGCATTTTTATCATCTATGATAAATTGTTTTGCAGTAGCTTTAGGATGTGGCGCTGTTAATTTTTCGGCTTTGCTAAGTGTCCTGCTGGCAATTGTAACTTCGTACCCTTTTCCGGACAGATAATCAACCATAGGCTTAACGACTAAGCCTGCTCCAAAAATTGTTACTTTTTTACTCATAAAATTCTCCACGATTTCTTATTTTTTGAAAGTCAAAGTGGGAATTTAAAAAAACATGTCAACCTATTATCCTGAGTAAAAAAGCTTAGTAATTAATAAATTACTATTTTACTATGCTAAACAAAATAATTTTATTTAAATAATAATACTGTCTAATTTTGCTCTTTTTTGTATAAAATGAAGGAATAAATAATTGCATAGATCATTAATAACATGACAATAATGAACATGAACAGAACAGCTGTTGCATTGTTGCCCCAAATTGCAGGTATAATGATCATTAAAAGCCCAGCCAAGACAAAGCAAAGTCCACCTACTTTATGGGTTTTACGCCACACTGACTCGGAGGAAAGTGTCCATGGAGTTCTAATACCAATAAAGAAATTTGAAGGTACTTTTGGAAGTATGTTGCCTAACAAAATAAATAATAATCCCAAAGTATAATAGATAAAACATCCCTTTGCCGATACTACCTCTGCTCCTATTAATAAAGTATAGATGTGAATCACAGCAAAAAAGAATATCAGCATGTTCGTTAAAAGCGGTATTAACCGAGAAAACCTTTTCTTAGCATTTTTATAACGGACTGAGATGTAGGGTAAAACAAACATAATAAGCAATATGGATAGATTGATCCCGGGAAATAGGAGAATGCCGGTCCATTTACCTGTGTAGCTGTCTATCTCTCCTTTGATATTCCAATGACTCGGGATGCGTGCATCAGTTGCGATATAAGTGCTCAGATATAAGGCAAGTACCAACTGGATGATTATGATTATGATACTTATCCAAAATTTTTTATTCATCTTACTTCTCCTTTTTCTCAAAAATATTTTTTAAATGTGATAGAAAATCTTCCAGTATACTTGTGTTAATAAAGTAACTGATATATTTACCCTGCTTTTCAGATTGGATCAGATCAGCATTCTTTAATATTTTTAAATGCTGACTGATAGTAGGTTTTGAAACATTGAAATGTTCGGCGATCTCTCCGGCTGTCATCTCACGTTTTTTCAATAAATCGATGATCTTTCGCCTTGTCTTATCCGAAATAGCCTTAAACACCTCATCCAGTGCCACTGTGCCTCCTTATTTAGACGTTTAACTAAATAACTAAATGCCGCGTTACTGTCAATAAATTTTTCCTGATTGACATATTGATTTTAAAAAAAAAGATAGTCCTGATTACTTAGGAGGTTAGCAATGGATATAGATAAAATTCTTCTTACTGAATGTATTGATAGTAGTTCTAATGAAGAAACAGCTGACTCGATATTAAACAAGATATCCGGTTTGGCAAAAAAGAGTAAAGTTTTAAAAAGTATTGATGATGAGAAGATTTACCAGGCTTTTTTAGATAGAGAGGCTATGGGATCAACTGCTATTTCCCCCCGCATTGCTATTCCACACTGCAGATTGAGCGGAATCAATGACTTTGTAGTTGGAGTGCTCATCTCAAAAAAGGGAGTAGATTTTAAAGCGATAGATAACGAAAAGACCTTTGTTTTTGTTTTTATTGTTGCTCCATTAGATAAAAGAAATGAGCATGTTCGGTTACTTTCTTATATTTCCCAATATGTTAGAAGAGCTGAAAATGTAAGTAAGATGATAAATGCAAATGATAAAGAAAGTATCAGAGAAAGCATTATCAGGCATACAAGTAAATCAATAGATATTAAGCAACAGGATAAATATAAATTGCTCAATGTGATCATTCAAAATGAAGATAAGTTCGATGAAATATTAAATATAATTACAGAATTTGAAGATAGTAATATCACAATTATAGATGCTTCGAACGCAGGAAGATATTTATATCATATGCCTTTATTTGCCAGTTTTATGCAAACTGACAGAAATGATTTCTGTCGAGTTATTACCTCTACCATAAGATCCGAGGACATTGAGGAATTGATTAACAGTTTAAGTGGTATCATTGAAGAAAAGAGTAAGCAGGGCACGATCTTTTTTTTACAGAACATAGATTATTTGTACGGAAGGTTGGAAATTTAATATGCATACAGAAGGATTAGAAAGCAGCATGAACATGCCCGTTCTATTATTAATTGGTATTACTATTCTATTAGGATTCTATATTGGAAGGAACATGCGCTACCTGAAACTTCCAACGATTATTGGATTTATGGTGTTAGGTGTAATTCTTGGACCTTCGCTGATCAACGTTTTTACAGTTTCGCTGCAACAGGATCTTGCTTTTATCACAAGTATTGCTTTAGGCTTTGTTGCTTTGAGTATCGGAATGGAGTTAAAATTTTCTACACTCAAAAGATTAGGCAAGGGTATGATCTATGTTATATTATTCGAATCTTTTGGTGCTTTTATTCTGGTTTTTATTTCTTTGTTCTTACTAACAGATGATCTTTCTTTAGCACTATTATTTGCGGCGGTAGCTCCAGCCAGTGCGCCTGCCGGAACTGTAGCTGTAATACAGGAATATAAAGCTAAGGGAAATCTCACAAAAGCCCTGTATGCGGTTGTAGGCTTTGATGATGGTTTAGGTATTATCATTTTCGGTTTTGCAGCAGCATTTGCTAAAAATATCATTGTACATGAAACGCAAGGAGTTTCTGCGGGACTGTGGACAACACTGTTGATTCCCATAAAAGAAATTGTTTTTAGCTTTGGTTTGGGAGGTTTAGTTGGATTTGTTTTTTCCATTCTGGTAAGTAAGCTTCGGAATGCTGATGATATCCCTATCCTTGTTTTTGGATTTATTTTAGTAACGAGCGGTTTTTCACAAATTTTACATACATCCATAATTCTAACTATGATGATAATCGGAGCATTCATAGTCAATACTCAGCCGAGTTCTCTAATAAGCAGGATTCAGACCAGTTTACGTGCCTTTATGCCGCTTCTGTTCATCCTCTTCTTTACTTTAGCCGGTGCTAATCTTCATATTGCTGTCTTACCATCACTGGGAATAATTGGAATTATTTATGTTATCAGCCGTTCAGCAGGTTTGATCTTCGGTTCCAGATTAGGTGCTACTGTGGGGAAGGTTGATAAAAATATTAAAAATTATATCGGATTAGGTATTCTTTCACAAGCAGGTGTGGCTATCGGACTTGCCTTAATTGTGAATAGTGAATTTGCTGGATTAGGCAAGGTGATTATAAAAGTAAACGGAACAAACGTTACTTCAGGAGATCATATTGGGAACGTTATTTTAACAACAGTTACAGCAACTTGTATTTTCTTTGAAATAATAGGTCCTATCTTTACCAGAATAGCATTACTAAAAGCAGGCGAGATCAATATGAGGGAAGAGTAGAAGATCCTGGTGTTTCTTTTACAAAAATTTTCGCTTTCTTTAAAATTGCAACATTCGTTGAGGTGCTTCTTTGGGAGGATAAAAAACACCAGTAATCACAAATGGGTTTTTTGACCAACTGTGGTATTGTCTGGTTGTTCCCAAAAAGAAATAAATATCCTTATTCATGATAAAATCTTCTCTATATTTTAATACAACATCTTTTAGAGCTTTTTCCTTCTTTCTTCTTTTTAAACAATTCCAATAAAGTTGTCCGATTTCCCAATCTTCTATCATCAGTTTAGATTTTTTTCCCATATCATCTTTAAAATGATAATAAAATTTATATGGTAATTTCCTTACAATTTGTATTTCTTTTTTATATTCTTCAAATAATCTAAGTTGCTGTTTATCTGCTTCAATTGCTCTTAATTTCTTTTCATCCCATTCTTCGGAATCTTTTTTTATACTAAAATCTATTATTTCAGTAGGTTTAAATATTGCTAAAGAAAGCTCATTTTTATGTTTTGCTTTACTAATAATTTCTTCAAGATTTTTATAAACTTTGGTGTTGGTTAAAATTAATTCTTTTCTTGTTCTCCAACTTCTATCTTTATCCGTACTAATTACTTTTGATATTATTTTAATTGATATTTTTAATACTTTTCTAGATCACTGAGTTGCCTAAAAGGGATTGGATAAATTCTCCTCCATTCTCCATTTTTATTAATACCCGCAGTACACACCAGCTCAAAATATTTTTTTGATAAAGTTGGATATGTTTTTACTAAAATTAGTAATTCTTCTTTCATAAATGAGATACTTTAATTTGATAATCTTTTCTTAAACGCGAAGATAGACAATCTCTATGACAATAAGTGTGATCTTTTTCAAAGCATGTGAGAGCAACTCTCTTGTTTTTTTGGATCAATTTATAAACTTGCTCTAGCTCATCTTTTTGTTCATCTAATCCAACTTTGTAAGAATCAAATAGCTTTTTATAACTTTCTCTATCTGTTAAGTTCTTTCTAAACTTATTTACAATACCAAGTTGTGGAATATGTACATATTTTATATCTAGATTGGAACAGTAGATTTGCAATTGTTTTTTTGAAAAACCATATTTCATACTAATAGGATTTTGTCTTACGTCGCATAAAAGAGCGATATTATTTTTTACTAATTTATTTAAATAAGCATCCAAACTGATTCCCTCATAACCAAGGGTAAATAAAATCTTCTCTTTTTGAGAGTAAACTTTTTCCCTTTCTTTTTGGACTAACTCTTTTTCGTTATTATTTAAATACCTTTTACTACGTATAGCATAGTAAGGGAATTCTTTATAAATTTTTGATATTAATGTGTAAGGATTGTGTACCTCATCTATATTTAGTATTTCATTCATGATCACTGAATCTTCGTTTTTCAATTGATCAACATAACTTTCTTCTGCTATTAATTTCCATTCCTTTTCATTGTTTTCTACAAGATTATAAAAACTGCTTAAAAGTGATAAATCCTTATTTGCTTGAAAAGAAAAACAACCATAGTAATATGGTGTGAAATCATAAATTGGATTATTTTGCTTTTTACAGATCAGGAATAATAATTTCTGTAAACTTAGTTTGCCAATTCGTTTTTCATCAAATTTTTCTATCAAAGCTAATAACAATTTTCTTCGATAATACATTAAATTTTCGTCCTTTGATTTCGTTATTCACTAATCCGATTCTTTGTTTAGCATTACCTTTAATATTACAATACAAGAATGCATTAACAGAATTTATCTGTCAAATTTTCTTTCACAAACCCAATCACCTTTTCAGCACTTATTTTGATATCATTACTTTCAAATTTAAGAGGGATCACAGTTTGTTCTGCTCTTTTGGAAAGTCCGAAAGAATATGCCTTATCGTAGTATGCCAGGACAATATCGATAGACGTATGATAATCATCTTGCTTTAAAGCTGCAATTGCAGATTTTGTATTCAATCCGCCTAATCGGCGTGCGATATTTTCTATGGAAGTTATCAGCTTTTCTTTATCAAATTTTGCATAATCAATTTCCAATCTGTTAATACGTTGTTTTAGGGGAACTTCAAGTTTTATGACTTTGGAAATTCTTATCTGCTTAAAGAAATCATCCGGTATTTTAACTTTACCGATCATCCTGCTTTCATCTTCAACCCAGATCCTTTGTTTGTTATTTAACTTATTAAGATGAAACGCCAGATCATTTTCAAACTGCTGAATTGAAGGTTGATCAGTTTGTCCCAAAGCTCCGAAAGCAGAACCTTTATGCTCTGCTAGTCCTTCCAGATCTATTACTTGTTCATTTCTTTTGCCGATTTCTTCCAAAATATCAGTTTTCCCGCTTCCTGTCATACCGCCAAGGACGAGTAAATTATATTTTTTTTTAAATGTGCTGAGAACATCGGTGCGATATGCTTTATATCCGCCTTCCAATCGATACACTTTTTTCCCGGCAGATTGAAAAAGTTGTCCCATTCCTGCACTGCGAAATCCACCTCGCCAGCAATAAATTAAGACTTCTTTGGCAGGTGATCTCAGTTGCAATTCATCCAGAAAATGATCGGTTTTTGCGGCGAAAAATTCCAGAGCTTTTGCAATCGCTGTATCGCGACTTTCCTTTTTGTATTTTGTACCCACTATCGCCCTTTCACTATTCGAAAAGACAGGAATATTTATAGCATTGGTAAAATGTCCATTATCATATTCTGCAGGTGTTCGCACATCGATGACAAGTTTATTTTTTGACAGTTCCAGAAACTTCTTGATTGGGATAGTATTCATGTGCGGGCGATTATCATTTTACCAGGATCTCTTGTAGGACATCCAAGCGTCCTTGTGGTGCGTCCGATGCATCAGCATAAGGTTTTATACCCAGAATTTCGCAAATTAAAGGATAGATATGAATATTTTCAAAAGTATCGATTTTATAATTCTTTTTAAATCTTGGACCCATAGCATAAAAAATTCCGTGCATATTTTGTACTTGGGGATCATAACCATGAGTTCCATTTGCATTGTATTCTTCAGCCTTTGTTAATATCAGCCAGCCTTCATCTGCTACTAAAACAAGGTCACCCGTATTTCTATTAACAAAATGATATCTTTCCGGAACTTCCTCAGACTTGAACGTCGTTAGATGTTGAATACTTTTAAGTTTATCACCTATTTGTTCGACTAACAATTTGTTTTTTTGTTTGAAATGGATCTGCATAACCGGACCGCCACCATAAGTAGATAAAGCATTTATATCAGGGATGTGATCATCGAGATAAATGATTCTCTCCGGGCAGACTGTTGTCATCCCATGATCGCTTACCAAGACTAAATTGATCTCAGCAGCTATTGTTAACTTATTAATTCCCTTCAATATATAGTCCAAAAGGTCATCCATTTGTTTGATAACCGCGATTAATTCCGGATTTTCCGGTCCCAATTCATGTCCTGCTGAATCCGGCTCGTGAAAATATAACATAATGAGATGCGGGCGAATTTTTTCTGGAAGCTGCAGCCAAGTTATGACTGAATCTACTCGAGCTTTGAAAGGGATTTCCTGCTCATACATTTTAACAATGGAAGGCAAATACCCTTTTATTGGCGCTTCTGATCCTACCCAAAAATAGGATGCTGTTTTTAAGTTTTGGCGTTCGGCGGTTACCCAGATAGGTTCTGACTTATACCATTTTGCATCTTCCACTTTACTTCTATCAGCAATACTATATATTTGCTCGAATTCATGATCGTAAAACTTATTGGCAGTTATCATATGAGTATCGGTATAAGCTCCATTAGCAATAGAATAATGATTGGGGAAAGTTTTGGACGGAAATACCGGCTGCAGGGATCTTGCTTTTACTCCATGATCCCTAACAAAGTCCAGATTAGGAGTCTCAGTTATTGTGTTATAATCGTATCTAAAACCATCAAATGAAACTATGACCACATAGGGTGTAGCTGCTGTGAGTGAAATAGTAAAAAATAACAATAACCAAATAAAATTAATACCTTTATTATGCATCTCCACTCCTTAACAAATTCCAAACTTAGATAGAATCAAGCTCTTCTTTAACAAAATTTACTAACTCTTTCACATATTTTTCTGAAAAATCAAATTTTATCCCCGCAGATTCGTACAGTTCATCGACCGGGACAGTATAACCAAGCTTCAGAAAGTTCTCATATTTTTCCAGAGCTTCCTCTTTCCCAAATTTCTTATAATTTCGATAAACAGAGAGTGCACCCAATTGACTCATACCATATTCAATGTAATAGAACGGGACTTCAAAAATATGCAGCTGGAATAACCACAATAGTGGTTGATAATTTTCTAAATCTTTCCAATCAACTCCTGTATTATATTTTTGCAAAAGCGAAACAAAATATTTCTCTCGATCTTCGGCTGTATGTTCAGGATTAAGATATATCCAATGTTGGAAAGCATCTACAATCATACACCAGGGAAGAAAGCTCACTGCTCCTTTTAGTTGATCACGTTTAGCTTTTTTCAGATCGTTTGGATCATCATAATATTTATCCCAATGCTCCATTGTAAGGAATTCCATAGACATGGAAGCGAGCTCTGCTATTTCACTGGGAGTTCCTTTGTAGGCATCTAATTTGATATCTTTCATGGCAAATGTATGCATAGCATGACCGGCTTCATGTAGCAGTGTTACAACATTTCGATGTAATCCAACAGCATTCATAAAAATAAATGGTGCACCGGTTTCTTGAAGCGGATAATTATAACCTCCGGGAGCCTTCCCTTTTCTGTTTTCGAGATCCAAAAATTCCGAATTTTTCATCATATTAAGTTGTTTACCGAATTTAGGTTTGATCTCATACAGTATTGATATTGCTTTATCCCTGAATTCATCGATCTTTTTGAAAGGTTTGAGAACTTTCCCATCCAGATCAACTGAAGTGTCCCATGGTTTTACCGAGTCGAGCTTAAGGATTTTTTTTCGTTCAGTTGTAAATTCTTTAAGCAATGGAAGAACTTCCTTTTCCACAGCGCTGTGGAAAGCCATGATATCCTTAGGTGTATAAGCAAAACGTCCTTTTGCCTGATGCATGTAATCCCGGTAATTATCAAATCCTGCATTCGTTGCCTGTTTGATTCTGAGCTTTTTCAGCTCATCAAAAAGCTGATTTAATTCCTCTCGCCTTTCCTGCAATTTATCCATTCGCAGGTGCCAAACTTCTTTCCGTACCTCGCGATCTTGATCTTTTAAGAAAGGTGCAAGCTGAGAAAGTGTTTTTTCTTCTCCCTTGTATTGAACGGTTAGTTTAGAAAAAATCGAACCGTATCTATTTGCCAACTCTTTCTCTTTTACTTGTAAGGGGATATTTTCTTCGCGATACAATTCTATTTCGTTTGCAATTATTTTATTAAGATGACTATATTTGTCTTCATCAAGTTTCTTGCGAAAGGGACTTTCATAGAATTTTTTATTGAATTTGAAATCATAAGGTCTGGATTTTGCGATAATGCCCGCATAAAATTCATTAAATTTTTTTGCATATTCTTCGTTATCAGCAAAACGGGTCATGGTAATATAGCGCCATGCCATTTCTTCTGATATCATATCGGAAAATTCGCCCAATTTTTCCATAAATTTCAGTAAGTCATCGGCAGATTTGATCTCATCTTTTTCCAACTTTCTCAGTACTTTTTCCACATTCTCCCATTTGGTGATATCCAAATCATTCGGAAAATACAAACGAGATTTTTTCACTATCTTTTTGTCTGTGTAATTCATCTCACACTCCTTTGTAAATTAATTATAAAATTACCTCAATGTTTTTACAGATCATTTTTCTGACAAGTAATTTAATCGGAGCTCTTGCCTCACTCGGTATCTAAGCAGAAAAGAGTAAGTTAATTTTCAGTACTGATCAATTTTTCAAAGCTGATTTAACAATTTAAGTCAATAAAATTTTCATTGGAATAAATTGAGCTTGACTATGAAGTATAAACAAAAATTATTTCTGAGCTATTTGATGATGAAGTACAAAAGGGTAGGGCAGGCATTATGGGCGATGTAGATATTTTTGAAAAATTCTTTAAAGCTGATACATTAAAAATGGATGAATACTTTATTAAACTTTCTTCCTGGAAACAGAAATTTAACTGGAGAACTATTAAGAAATGAAAAATCCTTTTAAAACAATGAATGTGGTGCTGAATTTCTTAGGCTCACTGCTCGTTGTTTTAGGAATTGTTTTATTGTTTCCGCTAGTGATCGTGGTCGTCTTTGGTGAGTTCAGATCTGGTCTGAGTACTCTTACTGCCTTTCTTTTATCATCAGTGTTATCAGTTGTTATAGGTTTATTACTTTTGAAGATCTTCAAAAGAGGTGTACCCAATCCAGTACAAGCGATTTTCATCTGCAGTTTAGGTTGGGTTACTGTTTCTGCTCTGGGTGCAATTCCATTTGTGATCGCTCTGAATACTTCATACCTGAATGCTTATTTTGAGACTATGAGCGGTTTTACAACAACTGGGATCACAATGTTCACAGGTCTTGATACAATGCCGAAGAGTATAATTTTCTGGCGGGCTCTTACTCAATGGGTAGGTGGATTAGGAATTCTCACTTTTTTCATTGCTGTGATGTCTCACGCCGGCAGCGCACATCAACTCTTTGGTGCCGAAAGCCATAAAATAGAAACCAGACGTCCTGTTCCGGGCCTGAAAAATACAGTGAAAATTCTCTGGAGCATATACGTTTTCTACACAATTTTCATCATTTTGAATCTGATCATTGCAGGTGCACCTGGTTTTGAAAGCATCTGCCACGGATTTACAACGCTTTCTACCGGCGGATTCTCTCCTTTTGATGCCAGCATTGCACACTATCGGGATATTGGACATCCCAATTTTATCTGGATTGAATACATAATAATTTTCGGAATGCTATTAGGAGGCACTAACTTCCTTATTCACTTCCGGGTGTTGCGCGGAGATTTTAAAGCTTTATATGATAATTCCGAAATACGCTATTGGTTTGGTTTCATAACTCTTTTTGTAACTCTGATCTTATTGGAAAGATTTATCAACCTATTGCCGGGAGCCTTGAATACTACAAAGTTCTGGATAACATTGGAACAAAATTTCCGGGAAACACTTTTTCAAGTGAGCGCGATAATCACGACTACTGGTTTTGGAACTGTGGATATTGGCAGTCGGTTTTTTGGACACATGGCTAAGCAGCTTTTTTTGATCATGATGATTATTGGAGGTTGTGTAGGATCCACAGGCGGCGGCCTGAAAGTGCTGCGTATTGGAATTCTATTACGGCTTGTAAAACGTGAAATACAAAGAGTTTTCACCCCCCGCAAGGGTCTTAGCCATGTTGTGATTGATTCCAAGATCATTCCTGCTGATGAGATCTACAGAGTGAGTGCTCTGTTTTTTATGTGGATCGGGCTACTTATTTTTGGTGGTTTAATAACTACTTTTTTTTCTCATCTTGACGGTTATACTTCTTTTTCCGGTATGTTCAGTGCGCTGGGAAATATCGGACCTTCTTACATTCCGATTAATGAAATGTCACTATTGCATCCGGTAATAAAAATCGTCTATATAGGCGGAATGCTGGCTGGCCGGTTGGAAATATTACCGGTATTGCTTCTGTTCAGTCGAAGAGCCTGGCGCTATTGAAGTTAATCAATATAATAATTTTTTTGTAAGTTTATCAGGAGGTTTTATGTTTGTAATAATTGCCGGAGCAGGGGTGATCGGATCGCGAGTGACAAAAGTATTGGTTGAACGGGATCATGATGTTGTGGTTATTGATAAAAGCCTTGATGTCTGTGAGATGATCTATTCGGAAACCGGAGCAATGACCATTAACGGCAGTGCAACTGACATCCGGACACTTCAAGATGCAGGAGTTAAAAAAGCCGATATGATCGTATGTATGATGCGGAACGATGCCGACAATATTTCTTGTGCGCTTCTCGCAAAAAGCCTTGGCTTAGAAAAAGTTGTAGCTCGCTTGCGAATACCTCAATACAAACAAGCTTATCAAATTGCCGGAATTCAGGGAATTGTTAATATGTCGGAATTACTATTGGATCGTATTATAATTGAAATCGAAAATCCAAAAGTGAAAAAAATATTTACAATGGGAGCAGAAAAGGCTGCAGTTTATGCAATCCACATTAATGAAGATGCTAAGGTCGTAGGAAATTCGATCAAAGATATTGCTCAGAACAAGAACTTCCCCGATGATTGTGTTTTCATGGGAATTTATCGCAAAGATAAAGATGAATTTCTTATTCCCAGAGGAAACCATGTATTGCAGAAGAATGATTCTGTTTTTATTATTTCCAGTAGTTCATTTATCAAGCAGGCTTCCGATTATTTGACTAGAAAGCAAAAAAAGAAATTCAACTTGACATGACTGTTGAATATTAAAAGAAAAGATTCAATAAAAGTTCCTTGGAGAAAGTGTGAATTTTCAAGATATTATTTTAAAATTACAACATTATTGGGCTAGTAAAGGTTGCAATATTTTGCAGCCTTATGATGAAAACATGGGAGCCGGTACCTTCCATCCAGCAACGTTTTTTGGTGCGCTGGGAAAGAAACCAACTTCAATCGCTTACACGCAGCCATGCCGTAGGCCAAAAGACGGTAGATATGGTGAAAATCCTAATCGTTATCAGCATTACTATCAATTTCAGGTAATTATCAAACCTTCTCCGGATGATATTCAAATCTTGTATTTAAAGAGTTTAGAAGCAATTGGCATTGAAACTGAAAAACATGATATCCGTTTTGTTGAAGATGACTGGGAATCACCTACGCTTGGAGCCTGGGGGCTAGGCTGGGAAGTATGGTTGGATGGTATGGAAATATCACAATTTACGTATTTTCAACAGGTAGGTGGATTAGAAGTTTTCCCAATCAGTGTGGAACTTACTTACGGTTTGGAAAGACTTGCCATGTATATTCAGAAGGTTGATGATTTCAAAGATCTGATGTGGAGCGATAAAACGAAATACGGGGATTTATTTTTTGATAAAGAAGTAGAATTTTCTGATTTTAATTTTAAATATGCTGACGTTAAGACCTTGTTCAAAGTATTTAATGATCATGAAAAACAGTTAGAACTGCTCTTAGACCAAGAACTGGCATATCCGGCATACGATTATTTACTTAAATGCTCTCACACTTTCAATTTATTAGATTCGCGCGGTGTGATCAGCGTTACCGAAAGAACTGCCTACATCAAAAAAATACGTTCTATGGCAAAAAAATGTGCAATTTTATATACAAAAAAATATGATAATTGATCATTAAGGAAATCAGTTGAAAAATGAATACCTTTAAAAAAATAACACCTTATATAAAACAAAATCTCCATAAAATATCCTTTGGTATTCTGCTCCTGATCATAATTGATATTGTCTCTCTTATCATCCCGAAGATCATGCAATATGCCATTGATGGTTTAGAGACGGAAGGATTCACAAAATTAAACCTGTTTTATGCCGGCGGTGCTATTTTCCTTATTGCTGCTTTAATGGCCATAATGCGTTACTTCTGGAGATTCTTTATTTTAGGAACTGCCTGGTTTGTGGATAGAAGTGTCAGGCAGGAGTACTTTGAGCATCTTATGTCACTTTCAGCTAATTTCTATAATAAGATCAAAACAGGTGACCTGATGGCTTATGCTATTAATGATCTCAATGCTGTACGGATGCTGGTCGGATTTGGCTTTGTGATTGGAGTCGATATCTTTGTTTTAACGGCTGCCTCACTATTTTTTATGGTGAGTATTGACCTCAAATTAACTTTAATGGCAATTATTCCGCTGCCGCTTCTTAGTATTATGATAGTAGTTTTAGGGAAAAAGATCCATCACAGATTTGGTAAAGTGCAGGAGACATTTGCTGTTATGTCCGGAAAAGTGCAGGAAAGTATTTCCGGTATTCGAGTAGTAAAAGCATTTGTTCAGGAAGAATCAGAGCTGGAAAAAATATCTGATTCAGCTTACGATTATGTGAAGCAGAATCTCTCTCTTGTTCGCATTCAAGGTATGTTCCATCCCTCTTTTATGCTGATAATCGGTCTTAGCATGATGATTGTTATGGTGTTTGGCGGAATAGCAACGATGACAGGTGAGATCACTATAGGACAATTTATTGCTTTCTTCCAATACCTGGGAATGTTCGTTTGGCCGATGATAGCGATCGGCTGGGTAGTAAATCTTTATCAGCGCGGTACTGCTTCTTTAAAAAGACTTAATAAAATATTTGATGAACAACCGGAAATAATTGATGAAGAAAGTGTTGAACATTCAATTCTAAAACTAAAGGGAAAGATCAATTTTAAACAGCTTACTTTTCGTTATAATGAAGAGACACAGCTTATTTTTGATAATGTTTCTTTTTCTATCGATGCCGGAAAAACTCTCGCTATTGTGGGTAGAACAGGGTGTGGGAAGTCAACTATCATTGATCTGATAACCAGGATCTACAATCCGCCCAAAGAAAGCATATTCATCGATAATAAGGAAATTTATAAAATATCTTTGCAAACGCTCAGAGAGAATATAATTATGATCCCACAGGATATTTTCCTGTTTTCTGATACGATCAAAGAGAATATAATTTTGGGAAAACAAGATTCGAGTTTCGAAGAGATCGTTCAGGCAACTAAAAATGCCCAAGTTTACAACGATATCATAGATTTCCCTAAGGGATTTGAAACTATCGTTGGAGAGAGGGGGGTAACCCTTTCCGGGGGACAAAAACAAAGAATTGCCATTGCCCGTGCCTTGTTGACAGATCCTAATGTTTTGATCCTGGATGATGCGTTATCAGCAGTTGATACAAAAACTGAGCAGCGAATATTAGAGCAGTTGATCAGGTTACGAGCGCAAAAAACCACTATCATAATTGCTCACAGAATATCATCTTTGCAGCATGCCGATAAAATAATTGTGATTGATGCTGCTAAAATAGTTGAAGAGGGAACTCACAAGGAACTTTTAGAATACAACGGAATTTATAAAGATCTATTTGAAAAACAACAACTAGAGGAAAAGATCAGCTCAACTGAGCATTCGGATAAGAGGAAATAATGAGACATGGGGCAACAGGATTTAATGAAGATGATATAAAGGCAAAGATCTACGATAGTCAGATGATGAGAAAGCTCATCAAATATCTTAAGCCCTACAAAATATATGTTATTATATCTTTTCTAATGCTATTGCTTATCGCAGCTACTGAGCTTGCGCTTCCGGCGATAACTAAATTAGCTGTTGATGAATATATTACTTCCAGCAAAGATCTGATCACCTTCAATTCACTTGAAGAACAGAAGCAATTTCGAGAAAAATATCACAAAGTCAAATTCCAGGAATATGATCATAATAACCAATATTATCTGATTTTCCCGGATAACGAGCTCTCATTTTTCCCTAAGCAAGAGATCTCACACTTGCAGGAGAATGATCGATTGTTTAAAAAAATTACTCTGATCCATAATCTTCCTTCTAATCTTGCACTTTTAAAAGATCTTGATATCAAGCTTTTATCGGATGAATTTGCAGCTGTCAGTGCTGTTAAAATGATCGAGTTAAGAACTGAGGGAATCCTGACTAAACAAGAATTAAGGGAAATTCAAAGTTATAATATCAACAAGATAAAGTTACTTGGGATTATCTTTTTTTCGATAATTATTGCCCAATTCGGGTTTTACTATCTGCAGATATTTATGATCAATTTTGCCTCTCAGCATGCAATGTTCGATCTGAGAAGAGATGTTTTTTCACATGTCTCTAAAATGCCTTTATCGTTTTTTGATAAAAATCCAATTGGACGTTTGGTGACCCGTGTGACTAATGATGTTCGTACTCTCGATGAAATGTTCAGTAATGGTTTGATCCAGCTTATTCAGGAATTTTTTGTATTAGCAGGGATTATTGTTATGATGTTGATCTTCAGCTGGAAATTGGCGTTGATCACTTTTACTGTTCTTCCGGTAGTTTACTTTTTATTCCGAACTTTTATGAAAAAAAGCAGGATAATCTACAGAGAAGTCAGGAAAAAAATTGCTATGATAAATGCAGCATTAGCCGAGAATATTTCTGGCGTGAAGATCATCCAGCTGTTCAATCAGAAAGATAATAAAAAAGATGATTTTGCAGCTATAAATAAAGAATATTTCGATAGATCAATAGCTCAAATGAAACTATTTGCTTTCTTCCGACCGATAATTAACTCCATGAGGAGAGTTGGAGTTGCTATCCTTCTGTGGTACGGTGGCGGCATGATCTTGGACAATGTAATTACGCTGGGTGTTTTTGTGGCTTTTATAAGTTATCTGGATAGATTTTTTGAGCCGATCAACAGGTTAAGTGAAAAATTTAATATCTTACAGGCAGCCATGGCCGGAACAGAAAGAATATTTGATTTAATGAATAAAAAACCTGAAGATTACAGAATAGAGAATAATAAGAAAAAATCCAAACACTTTCAAGGAGCTATCGAATTCAATAACTTATGGCTTGCTTACAATGATGACGATTATATCCTTAAAGATATCTCATTTAAAATTAAGTCCGGAGAAAAAGTTGCCCTTGTCGGTCATACAGGCTCAGGTAAAACTTCTATCATCAACCTGATTGCCGGACTGTACCCTTTCCAAAAAGGCAGCATTACAATTGATGGAAAAGATCAGCAAACTTTCTCACTGGATGAGATCAGAAATAATATCGGCATAGTGCAGCAGGATGTATTTCTCTTTTCCGGTACTATTAAAGATAATATTATCCTAAATAATAAAGAAATTAGTGATGAAGATATAATACAAGTTGCAGAATATGTGAACGTGCATAAATTCATCGACAGCTTACCTAAAAAATATTTGGAGCCTGTAATGGAACGCGGATCTACGCTATCCGTGGGACAGCGTCAACTCATCGCTTTTGCCAGAGTATTGGCTTATGATCCGGCGATCTTTGTCTTGGATGAAGCTACTTCTAACATTGATACTGAAACCGAAATTCTCATTCAGGACGCATTAAAAAAGTTGATGGAAAACAGAACTTCGATCATCATAGCTCACCGTCTTTCTACAATACAGCATGTTGATAGAATTATTGTGTTGCATAAAGGCAGGATTGTGGAGCAGGGAAATCACCAGGAATTATTGAAGCAGGAAGGGTTGTATTACGATCTCTACAGATTGCAGTATCAACAGGAACTAAAGCAGCAATAAGCCAAAGCGCTTATTATTTCTTGATTTTATCTTTTCCCCCTTTCTTTTGAATCTTAATTCGTTCTTTGACTTCTTCTTCTCCAGTTTTACTCTTACACAGGAATCATACTCCGTTTCCACCATTTCATTGGAAGTGCAGGACGACTACGGAGATTGTGTATTAACTAATTCAGTTTTTTTACGTTCGATAATTTTGTTATTTATCTCTGTTAAGGTTTTATTTGTATTTTTGTATAATTCTTCTAAAGTAGTAAGAAATTCATCATTGAGTATTATTGTCTCATTCCTTCCTGAATAAAATCGCAATAAGACACCATGATTTACAGAATATTCGAGACTCCCATGAGCTAAGGCATTGCGATACTTCATTATTTTTGATAGATCTTTTATTAATTTATCTCTTTCTTTACCTTTTAACAGTTTATCATTTTCTATAATTTTTAAAGCTAATTTCTTTTTATCATTATATGATATGATACTACTTCTTCCAATTTCATTAATGAAGAAATCTCTTTCTTTGTCAATTCCAGTGGCTATAGTAAAAAGGAAATGTATTATTACATCTTCTAATGATTTCTCTATTCGCAATGTAGACCAAATTACTTGTATACTATTTTCTCTCGCTGTATCTAATTCTTTTGATTGATCTTTTCCACCTAACTGCCCTAAAAGTAAAAAGTGACACCCAAACCTGCCACCTGATAAAACGATTACCCAATTCGGTATCTCTTTTATTATTAGGTTGATAACTCGCTTTTTCAGTCGGTTTTTCAAATCTGCCATTAGCGGTCTTTTCAGGTAGTTCCTTATCAGAACGAATCCACCTTTGCGGTCTTTTAAGGGAGCTTCACTGTCTCCTAAATGCCTTCATCTATTAGGTTTATCAAAAGCTTGCTCGTTTAGGGATGAGCAAAACGCTGCACAACCATACCGTTTTTACGCTTTTTCGCTTTTTCACTTTCTGAAAAAACGGTTTTTCAGGGCAAAATGAAAAAACGGTGAAAAAACGATCGAAAATTCGGTTTTCTAAGAATTTCTGGAGTTCGGATTTCAATAAATCGAAATCTCTTGACTTAAATATAGACAAGAAATCAACTACATATTAGATATTTCATATAAGGAGTAATATTAATGAAAAAGAATGAAAATATCTTCTCTACCCAGAAGGGTAACACAATGATGGATAAATTGTTCAATAGATTATCAAATACCCAAATTATAGTATTTGGTTTTATCATTTTCATTTTACTTGGATCCGTCATCTTATCCCTCCCAATCTCATCATCCTCTGGTATTTATCAACCCTTTATAAATTCAATGTTTACTGCAACTTCTGCAGTTTCTACAACAGGCTTGGTTGTGGAAGATACAGGTTCTTATTATTCCTTATTTGGTCAAATAGTGATATTAATTCTGATACAAATTGGTGGAATAGGTTATATGTCATTTATTGTTCTTATGTTTTTCTTTATAAGGAAAAAACTTTCACTACGTGGTCATCTTTTAATACAAGATTCCTATTCTGGTGTTACGAGTGAGAATATTTATCGCATTATTAATTTAATAATTATCTATACTGTTGTTGTCGAAATTTTTGGTGCAGTATTATATTATTTAGCTTGGTATGATGATTTTCCACGCCTTCAAGCTCTATATCTTGGATTATTTCATTCGGTATCAACATTTTGTACTGCTGGCTTTTCACTTTTCAGCAATAGTTTTATTAACTACAATAATGATATATTGGTAAATTTTATCACTTTTTTCTTGAGTATCGCTGGCGGAATAGGTTTTCTTGTTATTAATGATATTTTGAGTATAGTAACCAACAAGAAATCTCCTCTTAAATTTGTTAGACTTAACTCTCACTCGAAGTTAGTCATTATGATGTCTATAATTTTAATAACTGTTGGTAGTATACTTATTATTATAGCTGAAGCAATAAATTCATCAAGTGAAGTTAAAGGATTTTTAGTGAACATATTTCAGGCAATTTCAGCATCGTCAACTACTGGTTACAATTCTGCAAACATTGCTTCATACAGCAGATCAAGTCTTTTAATTATGATTGTATTAATGTTTATTGGTACAGCTCCGGCGAGTACAGGGGGGGGGGGTAAAATCCACAACAATTGGTATAATATATATGACAATATTCAGTACTTTAAAACGCAATAAAGACACAAATATATTTTATAGAAGAATTCCGAATGATATCATTAGTGCTTCTATATCAATTGTAATATTAGCATTTACGCTAATAATTTTCGCAACAATCATTATGCTTCTTTACGAGGAAAAACCACTATTAGATTTGCTTTTTGAAACTGTTTCAGCTTTTGGTACAGTGGGGCTTTCTACTGGAATTACAGCCGATTTACATAACATTAGTAAAATCATGATTATTTTGATTATGTTTATTGGTCGTATAGGTCCGCTATCTATTGGATTATTTTTTATAAAAAATACTGTAAGAGCTAATTACACTTATGTTGATGGTGATTTTATTGTTGGATAACTCCATCACGCCACCCAAAACAACAAGACTATTACTCAGAATTTAGCAACAATTCGAATCAGAGCAGGAACAACCACATTCACAAGGAGTATTATCATGTTTGCCCTGTTGATATTCTATTATACGCTCTTTCCTTAATGCATTTAGATCCGTTCGATCTACAATAACCTCAAAGTCATCATCAGGTGCAGTTGTGCAGGCATATTTCTTTTTTCCTGCAATTTCTACAACACATACTTTACAACATCCATTGACTCTATTGCTTAAATAACAGGGTGCTGGTAATGCTATTTGATTTCTCTTAGCTACATCAACGATATTTTTATCAGTTGATAAAATACTTACTTTCTTTCCATCAATTATCATATCTAATACTCCTTTTTAAATTTCTAAACCACTCTAAACAACAATGCCATCTCACCGAGTATCCTGAAGGTATCCAGTTCGTATTCTTCTAAAACAATAACATCATATTCCTGATTAAGTGGTCTCAGAAGAACTCGCTTTTTCTCTTCATCAAGCTGTAGCTTCTTGAGTGTGATACCATCTGGTGTCTGACAGGCACATATTTTACCATTTAAGTTATGAATATCCGCTGATTCATGGATAACAACAATATCACCATCGGAAATTCTGGGCGACATACTATTTCCAAGTACCCTAAGTGCGCAATAAGTTTTTTCTTTATCGGATAAATATGCTCTGGGAATCTCAATATACTTCATGGGATCGATATCGTGATTCTTAACAGGTTCTCCCGCTGCTATCTCCCCGTAGATGGGTAAAGTTATATTCCTGGCTTCAAAGGGATTGATTCTATATTGGAATACAGATCCATTACCTGACAGTTCTTCCAGATTAGTCTTTTTGCCATCCTGATTCAGTTTCCCATCTGCACCCGGAATGAACATTTCACCCTTTCCGGTGATCAACCAGTTAAGATTTAGTCCATATACTTCATTAATACGAGCCATCGCAGGTGGTGAAGGTTTGCTTGGCTTGGTTCGATTCACCCAATCAGAAACATTGCTCTGTGTCACTTCAATTGCTCTGGCAAACTCGGATTTCTTTATCCCAAGCACATTTATGAAGGCTACGAGCCTGTCTTTGATATCCATTTGATCTCCTTTTTAGCCCCTTGTGGAGCTAAATTTCGCTATTGCAAGGAACTGCGAGTGTTGGCAGTTTGTCCTTGACAACTTCGCAGGTAAATAATTTCATAGACCTGCAAGTGACATGGTTTGCAACATTGCGAAGCATGTCAATAAAAAAAACAGGAGGTTCCAGTGAGATCACCTTACACACCAGCCGAGATGAAAGCGGCAATGGCACTTAAACGCCTTACTACAATAGCGTTAGCAAATGAAATGAGTATTTCCCGAAGGACTCTCGATTATTTTCTAAACGGAGAGATGGGAATGAGCCGAGGAGAAGAATTGTTACAAAAGTTGCAGCCTGAATTAGCTGAAATAGGCAAAGTAACGAAGAAAATTAAGAGACGCAAACTTCAACATTGCGAAGTGAGATGATTATGAAGTGCAGAGAGCTAACTATCGAAGGCATCCAGAAGAGCTTTTCGGTCAGCCAATCCTCTGCTTATAGAATGGCTAAGAGTAAAGGATGGGATTGCAAAACAAAGCCACTTGCCAAAGGTGGTCGCAGAAACTATTACCTTGTACCTGAGAAACAGATACCTCAAGGTGATGCTAAAACTAAAAACAAATCACTTCCTGAAG
>JAIPIH010000039.1 GCA_021734835.1 Candidatus Cloacimonadota bacterium
AAGTTCAGGATTTAATATTTTACGTTTTAAAACTTTATCTAAAAAAAACTGAATCAATGTACCTCCCAACATTGCCATGGGAAATAGCGGAATGTATTTAACAAGACTATCTTGATAATAGTTTCCAACCAGATACTTTTGTTCCAGTAAAGAAAGACCATTTAATATCTGAGATCCTAGAAAAATTGAGAGACTTATCAATGCCAGATGAGTTATCAAAATGTTCGAAAATGAACTTAATAGTTTCTTATCAGGTTTTTCCTCGATTACTTTTTTATTCAACTGACTATCATTTGTTGATGATTCTTTCGGTTTTCTTTTGTGAATAAGATTAATAAGAAAAATACCGGATAGAATCCCCATAATCATAGCAGAAGGAGCTAAAACTAAAGCAATATTCGTAAATTCTGGGACTCCCATTTTCAGGAAAGTATCCTGCATTCCTACCGCTACACCTATACCACCTTGAAAGCTTATTTCTATAAGACTTGCTGCACTTTTATCAACTTTAAATAATGGTATCAAGATAAAATATGTTACTAAACATCCTACTGCATATTGGCCCCAGGCTAGAGTTTGTCCTAAAGAAGCTTGAGGAATAGAAATCTTGAATATTTTTTTGAAACTGGGAATATTTTTACCCAGAAAAATACAAGCAAAAATGAAATTAACAAGAAATAGAGAAATCTTACTCCATGGTTCTAAAATGTCTTTGGTAATAATGTTAATACTAGAAAAAGAACTGATTAGCTCTGGTCCTAAAATTAGAGCTAATATTCCTCCAATAAATGCTCTTGGGATATGGTATTTTTTCAATAAAGGTATGAAATATCTAATTACTTCACCTAAAAAGCCAATTATAAGTGCTAAGAAAATCGCCTTTATAAATATATTCATATAGCTTTACTGGTCTTATAAATAATCGCTGTCAATATTTTTTTTAGTTAAATTTTGATTTTTTAAATTAGAAATTATAGTAAACGATTCGGAAGAGTAACAGAAAAAAACTTGTTTTGATTGAAAAATTTATTAAATTATTATATATATGTATTATACTGAAGCTAATTTATTGGTTACAATTATTTTAAATCAATTATTTTTAACGTTTTTTTGTTGTTTTACCATTCAACTTTAAGGAGGAAAAATGTTTTTGATTCATTTACTTTTTGCATTGATATTGAGTATTTTTTTCACAGCTATTTTTGCAGCAGGTTTTAGAAGACACAGATCTAAAGATGGGCTTGTTTTTTATTTCATTATATTATTCATCACTACTTGGGCAATAGGACTTTGGATTAGTCCATTTGGTCCAATGATATTTGGTGCATTTATACTACCTTTTTTAATTTCAGGATTCCTTTTTGCTTTATTATTGGCAGCATTAATGCCACCTTTTCCACCCTCACAAAAAAAAGATATCAATGTTGACATTGAGGAAAGTAAGCAAACAATAAAATCTTCAACTAGATTTGGAGCAGCATTTCTGATCTTAGACTTTTTCTTTTGGATATTTATTATAGGTATGATTATAATAATTTTTTCTTATTATATCTGGTAATTAACTAAGGTATTTATGCTGTTTAAAAAAATTATATCAGAAGGATTAGCTCATAATTCCTATATATTCGGAAGTCAGGGAACGGCTGTTGTTATCGATCCAAGACGAGATATTGAAATTTATCTTGAATCAGCTTATGAGAATGATTTGAAGATTCAGTATGTATTGGAAACACACCGTCACGAAGATTTTGTTTCAGGATCAACTGAATTAGCCAAACATACTGATGCTGAAGTATTTCATGCAGACTTACAGTTAGATTATCAATATGGAAAAGGAATAAAAGAAGGTCAGAGTTGGCTTATTGGAGATTATGACTTGGAAGCAATTTCTACACCAGGTCATACTACCGGTTCATTTTCATTTTTACTGAAAGATGCAGATAAAACTGATTGGATACTTTTTTCTGGAGATACAATGATGGCTGGTGATCTGGGTAGAACTGATCTTGTCTCAGAAAAACTTACTAAGCAGATGACTGAAACTCTCTATAATTCTTTGGTTAAAAAAATATTACCTTTACATGATGGTGTTATTATCTGTCCTGCTCATGGCTCAGGTTCGGTATGTGGTTCAGATATTTCTGAAAGAGAATGGACATCATTGGGTATAGAGAAAAGAACAAATCCAAAATTGCAATTCAAAACGAAAAAAGAGTTTATCAAAAAGAATGCAACGATTTTAGATAAACCTCCCTACTTTAAAAAAATGGAAGAACTGAATCTTAGAAAAAACAAGAAATCTTTTACTAAGAGAGTTATTCCTTTATCTGTAGATGAAGTAGCGAAGCTTTCTCAAAAAGATGATTATCAATTACTTGATGTACGATCTAACCTTGAATTTTCCGCAGCTCATATTGAGAATTCTATTTATATTTGGGAAGAAGGATTAGCAAGCTTTGCAGGGTGGTTTCTTTCTTACGATAAAAAGATTATTCTGATTTGTGAATATTCTCGATTAGAGACGATAAAAACAATTTTAGGACGTCTTGGGTTTGACAATGTAAAAGGATATTTATCGGAAGGTCTTTTCGGCTGGCATAGAGAAGGTAAAAAAAGTAGCAACATTGCTACTTATAATGTTAATATGGTATGCGAGAAGCTTGATCAGAAGAATAACGTGGAAATTCTTGATATACGTGATTCAGATGAAATAAATAATGAAGGCAAGATAAAAAACTCAATCCAAATACCATTAGTACACATACTTGAAAATAAAATTAAAATTCCGACTGATAAAACTATCTTTATTTTCTGTGGTACAGGGCTAAGGTCTATGATAGCGGCTAGTTTGCTGAAAAGAACTGGATTTAAGGATATTGCTATAGTATTAGGAGGTTTATCTGCCTGGAATTCAAGTAAGTTTCCAGTTTGTGAGAACGTAAATGAAAATAATGAAAAGGAGTGAAAATATGAAACTTAATGACAAAGTTCCTTTTGGTAATGGCAAAGTTAAATGGGTAAGTACTGAATGGTTAAACAATAATCTTGATAACGATCAGATTCAGATCATCGATTGTCAACCCAATGTTCATGATTACATTCAAGAGCATATCCCCAATGCTCGTTATATGAATGAAAATCTACTGAGAATCCCTGAAGCTGGAATTCCAGGAAAGTACATTTCTGAAGAGACATTTAAATTATTGGCAGGTAGATTAGGTTTAAATATCGATAAACCAGTAGTTGTATATTCTGGCAAAGGAGCTTTTAAAGGCTGGGGAGATGGTTTGGAACAAACTATGATAGCTTACAGTTTAGCACGGTTTGGACAAATAGAAGTATTTCTTCTGTCAGGTGGGTTACAAAAATGGAAATCGGAAAATCGAATTTTAACTAAAAAATTTTCACAAATTCAGTCTACGATCTATCCAGCAACAATAGCTGAGGATTATTTCCTTACCTATGAAGAATTCAAAGAAGTTAAAGATAATCAAGATACTATTTTGTTGGATGCAAGACCATCAGAAATATATGAAGGTCAAGGCCCTTGGATAAAAGCAGGTCATATTCCTGGAGCATTGAATTTGCCCTGGAAAGATTTGATGACTGATGAAAATCCTACTTTAAGAAAATCTTATGATAAAATTTCTGCCATTCTGGATAAAATGGGAATTAGTCCTGATAAAATGATAATATGTTCCTGTGGAACTGGAAGAGAAGCAACAAATGAATTTATTATGTTCAAATGGTTGTTAAATTATCCCAATGTAAAGATTTATGAAGGTTCTTTCACGGAATGGACTGCTTATGAAGAAAATCCAACAGTTACAGGCAAATCACCAAGATAAGTATAAATCTGTTTACCAAGTTGTAATTTAACAGATGGGAATAACAGACTGAAATGTTAATATAAAATCGTTAACTAAAAAAATGAATGGAATAAATGAGAAAATTAGTGAAACGGAAAAAGCAGTAGATGCGACTATTTAATGTGATGGCGTATTATATAAGGATTATTTTTACAAAAATAGTGTTCTTTTAGCAAGATAAGGAGGAGATATTAAAGATCTGACTACAAAATACATGGGCCTAAAACTCAAAAGTCCAATTATAGTTGGTGCAAGTAGCCTTACTGCTGATTTGGCTACTATAGAAAACATTGAAAAAGCTGGAGCAGGAGCAATTGTCACAAAATCATTATTTGAGGAACAGATACAGTTAGAGCGTTATCAGGATGAATTGGAACGTGAAAAGACCAATGAAAAACATGCTGAAATGATTACAGTTTTTCCAGATATAGGTCATGCTGGCCCCAAGGAACACCTTTATTGGCTAAAACGTACATTAGAAACTGTAAAAATTCCAGTCATAGGAAGTTTAAACGCAGTTAATCGAGAAACTTGGTTGGATTATGCGCAGCAAATGGCAGATACTGGAATAAGCGGGTTAGAATTGAACTTTTATTCAACCCCAAACGATTTTTCTAAAACGGGAAGTTCTATAGAAGATGAACAGATAAACCTGCTAAAAGAAATTACTGAAAAAATTAATATACCAGTTGCTGTAAAACTAAGCAGTTTTTATACAAATCCCCTTCGGGTAGTAAAACAGATGAGTGAGACTGGAATTGCCGGAGTAGTTCTTTTTAACCGTTTTTTTCAGCCAGATATTGATATTGAAAAATTGGAAAATATCTTTCCCATTAATCTGAGTAATCCTTTAGATAACCGTTTAACTCTTCGTTATACTGCCTTACTTTCAAAGCAGATAAAGACAGAAATATGCAGTAGTGGAGGTATATTCGATGCGGCTGATGTAATCAAAATGATCCTTGCAGGCGCAAGTTCTGTGCAGATAGTTAGTGCTCTTTACAAGAATGATATAGAACATATTAAAACTATTTTAGATGGAATTGAAACTTGGATGAGCAAGAAAGGTTTTAATTCTTTGGCAGACTTTCAGGGTAAAATGAATAAATTGAACAGTGACGATCCTTGGGCATATAGTAGAGCACAATATGTTAAATTACTTATGAAACCAAAACTATTGCGTAAAGACAAAACAGAATTTTAGGAGATTACGATGAAGGTAAAAGTTGACCAGCTAAAGTGTGAGACCATTGGTATCTGTGTAAAACTTTGTCCTGAAGTATTCCGTTTTGAAATTGGTAGTAAAAAGGCGGTTGCAAAGCAAGGAGAAATCCCAACGAAGTTTATTGATAAATGTATAGAAGCAAAGAGAAAGTGTCCTAAAAATGCGATAATTGTATGTAACTGAAAATAACAGTAGGAATGAGTATGCTAATAATTGTCGAAGTTTGCAATATGTTGGATTTTTTAAGCTACTATGTTAATATCAAGAATCAAGAGAAAGCTGATGAATAAAGGAAATTTTGGTTTATTGTACGGGTAAAATATAATATGATTATCTCTTCAAAGATATAGATAAGGAGCAAAACTGATATGAAAAAAACTTATGATATTTTTGTAATAGGAACTGGTGTTGCAGGAAGCAAAATTGCCAGTGCTTGCAGTAAAGCAGGTAAAAAAGTTGGGATCTGTGATAATAGAGAATTTGGTGGTACTTGTGCCCTTAGAGGATGTAATCCAAAAAAAGTACTTACAGGTTTTGCTGAAGCTCAGTCCAGATTTCAGGGGTACAAAGAAAAAGGTGTTATTAAGGGTGAAACAGAAATTGACTGGGAAAAACTGATTAGTTTTAAACAGCAATTCACAAAAAATATACCTGCTAAACGAATCAAGAGTTATACTCAAAAAAATATTGATACCTTTAAAGGAATAGCAAAGTTCATCGATCGAAATCAGATCAAAATTGGAGACCAGGAGGTGAAAGCGGACATAATCGTTATTGCAACTGGAGCTACTCCTCGAAAAATGAATATTCCAGGAGAAGAACTTCTTATTACCAGTGATGAATTTCTGAACTTAACTGCTTTACCTTCCAATATATTATTTATTGGTGGAGGATATATCTCTTTTGAGTTAGCTCATATAGCTTCCCAAGCAGGAGCAAATGTAATTATGCTGGAAAGATCATCTAAACCCTTAAGTAATTTTGATTCTGATCTAGTTGATTTACTGGTAGCTAATTTCAAAGAACATAATATTCAGATCGTAACAGAAACTAACGTTGACAGCATCAGGAAAGAAAAGGGAAAATTTCTTGTTGAAACAGGATCAGGTAAAGTCTATTCAACCGATCTTGTAGTACATGGTGCAGGTCGAGTTCCCAATATTAAAGATCTCGATTTGAAAAAAGGTGGAGTAGAAGTTGATAAACATGGTATCCTACTGAATTCTGATCTTCAGAGCTCAAGTAATGGTTCTGTTTATGTAGCTGGAGATGCTGTGAGTGATCCAAGAAGTATACCTTTAACTCCTGTAGCAAGTTTAGAAGCAAGGACAGTAATACATAATATCTTAAATAATGATAATAGGAAACCGGATTATACAGGTACGCCAAGTGTACTTTACACATTTCCACCTTTAGCAAGAACTGGTTTGTTGGTAGAAGATGCAGAGAATGAAAATATCGACTATCAGATAAGTTATGGTGACACATCAAATGATTTCTCTACTAGAAGATTGGGTTTAAAAAAATCTGCCTACAAAATCCTTATTGATAAAAATGATTCAAAAATCATTGGTGCTCATCTTCTAGGCCATCATGTTGACGAGGTAATTAATATATTTGGATTAGCTATAAGAAATAATTTTACGGTTCAAAAGTTGAAGGATAATATCTGGAGTTTTCCATCTGTGGGTGATATCATAAATAATATGCTTGATATATAAAAAAAGGAGTTGATATGAAAGAAATGAAAGAAGACAAGAAAGGTTATTTAGAAAAGTTAGAAGCTAAATTAAGAAAATTCGAGAATAAGCTTGAAAAACTGAAAGATGAAACAATTAATTCTATCGAGGAAGGAGCTGAAAAATATGATGATGAAGTTGATAATC
This sequence comes from Candidatus Cloacimonadota bacterium, assembly GCA_021734835.1. Classification (GTDB taxonomy): domain Bacteria; phylum Cloacimonadota; class Cloacimonadia; order Cloacimonadales; family TCS61; genus Tenebribacter. Next base: position 6,981 of record JAIPIH010000039.1, read on the forward strand.
TGATGAAACAGAAACTTGAATTACAGGAAAAATTAAATGAACTAAGAAACACTGGAACTGATAAATGGTCTAATCTATCACATAGTTTTGAAAATAGTCTAAAAAAGCTCGATGTAGCTTTTTCTAATTTCAAAAAGAAATTTAATGTGTAACAATTTTAAGAAAAGGAGATAATATGGGAAAAACAGGATATCATGAAGTATATGATTTATTGGATAAGAAAACAGTTGATATGCATAGGGCATTAACTTCATTAATTGAGGAACTAGAAGCTATTGATTGGTATAATCAGCGAGTTCATGTTTGCAAAGATAAGGAATTAGAAGCAATTCTGATTCACAATCGTGATGAAGAGAAGGAACATGCTGCAATGTTACTAGAATGGATACGACGTCAAGATTCAGCTTTTGAAAATGAGATGAAAGATTACTTGTTCACAAAGAAAAAGTTCAAGATTAAAGAATAATTTAGTTTTGGAGATAATATGGTAAAGAAAATAGAAGATAATCTAGTAATTGTTCTTGTAGGAGAAGCAGGACAAGGTATAAAATCGATTGAAAGTATTTTGTCGAACTTACTAAAAAGAAGTGGATATAATTACTTTTCAACATCAGAAGTTATGTCTCGAGTAAGGGGTGGTGCAAATTCTACTGAAATTAGAGTATCTTCAAAACCTATAGCTGGATTTATTGATAGGATAGATATCTTGATTCCATTACACAAAGATGGAATTGATCATCTAAAAAAAAGAATCACAAAAGATACAATTGTGATAGGCGAAAAAGATAAAATCAATTATGAGGATATCATAGATGTTCAATTTACAGAAATAGCAAAGGAAATAGGTAATGCCATCTATTCCAATACAGTAGCAGCAGGATTGATCTGTGGACTTCTAAAAGTTGAACTAAAATTATGCAAAGATTTTATTGTTGAATACTTTTCCGATAAAAGTGAGGAAATTCAAAACAAGAATCGTGATGCAATAATAAAAGGACATAAGGTAGGAAGTAATCTCTCTGAAATTAAGATTACAATAGAGAAATCTGATGATGTTAAAAAGCATCTTCTTATGACTGGAGCAGAAGCAGTTTCACTTGGAGCTCTTGCCGGTGGTTGTAACTATATCTGTGGTTATCCTATGTCTCCCGCTACAAGTGTATTCGAAAATATGGCTTCGCATTCAAAGAATTTTGACATCATAGTAGAGCAGGTTGAAGACGAAGTAGGTGTTATCAATATGGCTCTTGGAGCATGGTATGCTGGTGCTAGAGCGATGACTACTACTTCGGGTGGTGGCGTTGCTCTTATGAGTGAAGGAATAAGTCTTTGCGGTATGATAGAATCACCATTAGTGTTGCACTTAGCGCAGCGTCCTGGTCCGGCTACTGGTCTTCCAACCCGCACAGAGCAGGGAGATCTGAATTTGGTTTTACATGCTGGTCATGGTGATTTTCCACGTATAATACTTGCTCCTGGAACTCTTGAAGAAGGTTTTACTTTGACTCAAAAAGCATTTAAATTTGCCGATAAATATCAAGTTCCGGTCTTTATTTTGACGGATCAATTTTTTGTCGATAGCAGATATAATACACCAGTTTTCGATACAACAGATTTTAATGTTGATAAACATATTGTTAAGACCAAGAAGGATTACAAAAGATTTTCCTTCACAAAAACCGGAATTTCACCACGAGGAATACCAAGCTATGGTTCTGGAAATGTTTGTGTAGATAGCGATGAGCATGATGAAAGTGGCCATATTACCGAAAATTTTGATATCCGCACGAAGATGGTGAACAAGCGTCTTGGCAAATTCGAGTTAATTAAAGATGACATTATTCCACCAAAACTTATCGGTAGCGACAATTACAAGACACTTATTTTATGTTGGGGTTCAACATTCAATATTGTAACGCAAGCAATAGATGAACTTGAGAATAAGGAAATTGCAGTCTTGCATTTTTCCTGGATATTTCCTCTATCTAAAAATATTGATAAATATCTGACGAAAGCATCTAACTTAATTGTTGTAGAGAATAATTCTTCTGGTCAATTTGCTCAGCTTTTAGAGCTTTCAACTGGTCATTCTATCCAAAACAGAATTTTAAAGTATAATGGACTGCCCTTTTCTGTGGAAGAAGTAAAAACAGAAATTCAAAAGTTTATTTGAATCGGAGGAAATAATGGAAAATATTTTTGATTTTGAAAACAAGATTGATATTGCCTGGTGTCCCGGATGCGGTAATTACTCTATCAGAAAAGCATTTTTAGCTGCAATTAAAGAATTGAATCTATCTCAAGGAAATTTAGTATTAGTTTCTGGAATCGGACAAGCAGCTAAAATGCCACAATATATAAATACAAATTATTTCAATGGACTTCACGGTCGCGGCATTCCGCCAGCTACAGCAATAAAAGCTTGCAATCCCGATCTTAACGTTGTTGCATTTGGCGGTGATGGCGATATGTATGGAGAAGGAGGAAACCATTTCTTACATGCTACAAGACGAAATCCCGATATTACACTATTTGTACATAACAACATGATCTATGGTCTTACAAAGGGTCAAGCTTCACCTACTTCAGAAATAGGTATGAAAACCAAACTACAGGTCTTTGGTGTATCTGAAAAACCTCTTAATCCGATTGCTCTTGCAATTTCACTCGATGTCACATTCGTAGCTAGAGCTTTTTCTGGTCATATCGAAAAAACTAAAGAAATAATGAAGAAAGCTATATCTCACAAAGGCTTTGCCTTAGTCGATATATTCCAGCCTTGTGTTTCTTTCAACAAAATTAATACTTTTAAGTGGTTTGAAGATAATACTTTTTATCTACCAGATGATTTTAACTCATCCGATAGAGCAAGGGCATTCAATAAATCACTTGAAGAAGAGCCATTTCCTCTTGGAATATTCTACAAGAGCAATCACCGTAAAACTTTTGAAGAAAACCTTGAAGTATTCAAAAATGGCAAATTACCTCTTTATAAAAATGAATTAAATAAACATAAAGTTGAAGCTGAGATAAGAGCAAAAATTTGATTTTTTAACTATTCAATTTTAAGAAGGATGTAATGACTAAAAAGTTTATTTTTCTTATATTTACATTATTGATCTTTAGTTTTTTTTTTGAATGCTGACTGGGCAGTACAAGATTCAGGTACCAACAATTTATTAAGAGATGTTTTTTTTTGCCAATGAAAATGAAGGTTGGGCTGTTGGCCAAACAAATACTATCTTACATACAAGTGATGGTGGAGATAATTGGGAACAGCAAACAGTGACTCCATCATCGAATTATGCTTCAGTTTTTTTTATTGATGAAATGGAAGGCTGGGCAGTTGGCAGTTTAGGTAAGATCGTACATACTATCGATGGCGGAGTAAACTGGGAAACCCAATCTGCCAATGTATATGAATCACTTTCCGAAGTTATTTTTATCGATTGTGATCATGGTTGGATTGCTGGTGGTAGAGCTGCTGGATATCCTGGCCCAGATCCCGCCAGATACGTGCTTCATACATCCGATGGTGGAGAAAATTGGGAAACCCAGTATTATGAATCAAATAACTCCAGTTGGAGTTTTAGTGGATTAGATATTGTTGATTCAACTTATGGTTGGGCTGTAGGCTTCAGTGGAGCAATAGTTAGAAGACAAGGTGTAACCTTTAGACCTCAAAGCGAGATAGTTCCAA
>JAIPIH010000040.1 GCA_021734835.1 Candidatus Cloacimonadota bacterium
AATACTGAATTCTCCACTTTCATATTCCTTTATCCGCGCTCTTTTGAACTCCTCACTATAGACTTTCTTTCTCTGTAATCTTATCTTCTTCATAATGTTTCCCTTTCCTTTTTCGGTCAACACTATTCAGGGATTGTCACTTATTCTTAAATCATGCTTACTTATTCTGAAGCTCTCTTCTATTTGCCATAATTGATGGTAATATTCTTTGGCTTGCATTGCAGAAAGGTATTTCTTATTGGTTATTATTCCATGTAAGCCATCCCATAAAGCAGACTGAGCAAGTTTGACTTTATCTATCCTTATTTCTTTCTTTTCCTCTACCTTTAAGTATTTTTTATATCCATAATTATTTATTAACGAAAGAGGATCCTTTGACCTACTGAGTTTCTTTTTCAGCTTAGCTACTGCTTTCTCTCTATCATATTTGTCTTTTTCAGCACGCTTCGGACAATAGGTTACTATCAAGCGTTTTTCTTCGGATAAGTTAATTTCGGTAATTTTAGTTCCCGGTTCTTTATCGATTGATCTGTAATTGGTTCTATTGAGTATTTGGGATTCTATAACTTTATTCATATTTTTTATTCTCGCACCAAGAATATATCCCATCTTGTTTTTTTCAACTCAGCTTGATTCTCATCGTTTAACAATCCGCTGTCGGCTACCATTACTACGTCTTCTACTTCATATTTCTCTTTTATCTTTTCTATCGCATTTGCTAATGTGTGTCCCTCGTACTTTGAACCGGGAAATAGTTGATAACCTATCGGCAATCCCTCGCTTGTTGATAACAACCCTAAGAGTACTTGCGGCTGATTGAATTTCATATCTTTGCTGTATCGGTTTTCTTTAAGTTCATCTTCACTAAATGATTCGAAGTAGAGCGTAGTACAGTCGTAAAATAGTTTTTCCTTCAATATTGTTTTAGTGCTTTGATATGAGTTTTGTTCTATTTTTTCAATTACCTTTTCGTCTATTTTATCCATCATTTTGTAAACGCCCTCTAAAGAGAGTTTTATTCCGAAGTCTTTTTCCAGTTGAACAACACTGGCTCTTTTGCTTGATGGATTAGCAATACGTGCCATAACTATGTTAAATAGATTTTTGTTTGCGCCTGGATTTCTTTTCGGGTTATTGATAACCTTATCGAATCCGAGGTCTTTATAGATTTCGCCATAAACTTCATGAATACCGGTAATTACACGAGCTTCTTCTCTTAGGTTTTTTAGATTAACATTGAGTTCTTTGTCATCTTCCTTCTTTTTTCTGGCTTGAATAGCCATTTCAGATATGGATTCCGGGGAGAAAAGGTTTGGGTTAGTTTCTTGCTCAAGTTTTGATTTGATAAATTCTGCCAGGTTTTTCAGTTCATTAAGTTTATCGTCATCGAGAGCAGTACCTACGTGTCTAACAATTTTTTTAAAGACGGATTTGCCGTTACGAACAGATTTAACTATTTGGACGGCACGTTTAGGGCTATTTGGAGATGATTTAATTCTAATAAACATACAACACATATAGTGAAATTAAGGTGGAATGTCATGTGCTAACGCCTATTAGGCACTACATTGCATGTTTTTATTATTTCTTTGATTTTAGCCAGTTCTCCAACTATCTGAGGCGTTGGGGGTGGAAGTCAGGAAACAATTTGTTTGAGGAAGAAAATCTTGGAATAATATAGCTGTTTCTCACACCATAGTAAGGATCAGAATTAAACTGCTCAGTATATAAAAGAAAAATAGGAGGTGTTATTTGACATGCTGCATTTTTTTCGATGCTGCATAGTCATTCACTTTAAGCCTGTAGAAATAGACTCCGCTTGATAAATTGTCAGCTTTGAACTCTACTGAGTAATTTCCAGGCATCTTTGATTCATTCACTAACGTCGCCACTTCTTCTCCCAGTATGCTATACACAATAAGTGAAACAAATCCACTTTCTGGAAGGGCGTAGGTAATTGTTGTACTTGGATTAAACGGATTAGGATAGTTTTGTTCTAATGAGAATGATTCTGGAATATTTTCATTTTCAACTCCGGTCGGTTCCTCGATTCTGAATACAATACGTCTCTGAAAGTGGAAATTACTTGGACAAAGCTTAGCATCAAGCAATAGCAATGTGCTGTATAATCCACTTCCCAGCAACGAAGGATCAATTGTATAAGTGACAGGTGTTGAATCGCCTGCCGCCACTATAAACTTATTCGGTGTCACTGAAATGGCATTCGAGTCAGCACCGCCATAGTTTATAGAAATAAAAATTGAATCGGGACTTTCACCAGTATTATGCACATAAAACACGGTATCCACGGGAGATGAGGTATTTAAGATTGATCCGAGATAAATTCTTGTTTCATCAAATATGATTCTCGGATAAGGATCGTCACCCGGCTGATAATTAAATAACTGGTCTTTAAATCTCCAATATTCGTGCAGCATCCATTGATCAGAAAAATGCATACTCCCATTGCCGTCAAGATCAATGAACCCGCTTTGTCCCGGTGGATTTATATTCTCATCGATGATATCTGAATCCGTAAATTCAATTGCCTGCTGGTATGTCCCATGATCATCAATCTGCATCGGCACATCTTTTAAATTGTCATAAGTAAAACTGGAAATAGGATTTACATAATTGTCAATTTCAGTAACATGCTGTGGACCTATCCAGCGGACATTATCACCGTTGTTCCACCAGCTTACAGGTTTGTTATTCCAGTTAACAAAGTATCCCTGTTCGGGATTTTCGTCAACCGGTAAATTCTCAAAAGGTATATATCCGCCCCATTCTTCACTGCCGTCGCCTTTGTGGGGCAGCCTGGGATCCACACCGTCTGTACGATCCTGATAAAATCCCGTATGCCAGTACTTAATAATCTGATCCTTCCCGGCATAAAATAGATTAAATGACATTGGATTCAACGAAGCTGCAGTTTCAACCTCCGAAACATTTTCTGCTTTGGTCATACCAAGAATAAATGTCATCATATCAAGTTCTTTCTTCCAGAATGTCATTTTTTGTGAGAATACCTGGTGGTTTTCTAAATCATCTCCGAACACTGGACCGTGCACAGTTCTGTAGTGAGTAAACAAATGCTCTTCACCATTCGAAGAATGAATTGTATCTACGATAATTTCAAAATCACGCCATTCTCCGTTGTAATAATATTTACTGAATGAGTTATCCTGTGTAGAATCTATATAAACGTCACAATTATCACTATACCCGCTGGTAAACGACCATGCTAAGTATTCGGTATGTCCCATTATGACGATAGGCATTCCTGCAAAGCTAATTCCGGCAATATGCAGTGTTGGGCAGTTTAATTCTAATTCATAACTAATTTGCGGTTCATTTTCTTCTGGAGCTCCCATCTGAGGGCAGCCTAACAGCATAACATTGTCTGAATCTGATTTCTCACCTGAAATCAAAACGGCAAAACTTCCAAATTTATCGGGGAGACCTATTTTTTTTGCCTTAGCCTCTATTCTTTTCCGATCAGAGTTAATTGACTGTATAATTTCCTCTCTAATCGAAATATTGGAATACTTCCACTGGCGAGCAGTCGGACTGTTTCCGTCCGGAATTGTTGTCGGCGCAGCCGGATCATTAATCGGCCGGTTTTGATCAAACCATGTTTGTCCGTTGTTTTGTAGTTCACTTAATCTTGTGAGTTCCTCACCTCCGAATTGTCCAAATTGTCTGATCATATATTGGATAACTGCTACTGATTTATTTACCGTCCACGGCTCCATCTCATAATTTGCAAATTCCAGTGGTTTATATTTTGAAGGATTCAAAGACATGGAATCGAGGTAAGTATTTACACCATCGCTGTAGGACTGTATCATGGTCTTTAATTCAGTTGGTAAATCATTAAATAATTGGGATCGTTCTGCTTCTGTGTAATACCAGGTTCGTATATCCTGGTCCACATCCAGATAATTGTCCCCGTAAACTTCAGACAATTTACCCTCAGCAGCTAACCGGAAGTCTTCCATTTGAGCAAGTCTATCCTGCGCCGCCGCAAAACCCATTCCGTAAAATACTCCAGTTTCGGTTTCCCCATTTATATGTGGTACGCCGAAGTAATCCCTATTAATCGTTACGGTCGATCCATCTGGTGCGAGAAGGGTAATGCTTTCTGAGCTTGCAGAGGTATCAATAAAGACAAATATAAAAGTTATTAGTAAAGCTGTAAATCTATTGTAAAAATATTTCATGGTTTCTAATCTCAAAATTATTTTTAAATTCGACGGTCTACTATATCTTACACTCTTTATAAACTATACTGTTGTTTATTTTAACAAAATCATTTTTTTAGTATCGACAAAAAAGTGATTTAAGGATTTAACACTAATTTTATAAAAATAGACTCCACTTGGTAAATTTTCTGCATTAAAAGTAACTTTATTTTCGCCGGCTTTCGTTTCGCCATTTACTAATTCCCTGACCGCCCTGCCCAATAAATCATAAACTATCAATCTAATTTTTGAATTTTCTAAAATAGTGTATGTAATTGTCGTAGTTGGATTAAATGGGTTGGGATAGTTTTGACTCAGAGAAAAACCTGAGGGAATATTTTTATTCTCGTTGATTACTTCAGTTAGTGATTCGGATTCTAATTTTATAACCCAAATATCAGAATTGCCTGCACCAAATGATTTTGTATATCCTGTAATAATATAGCCGCCATCTGTGGTCTGTTTTACTGAATTTCCCCAATCATTATTAACTCCACCAAAAGTTTTTGTCCAAAGACTGTCACCATTCTCGTCAGTTTTTATAATCCAAACATCCTCATTGCCTGCTCCAAATGAGTTTGTGTGCCCTGTGATAATATAGCCGCCATCTGTGGTTTGCTGAATTGATTCTCCCCAATCATCATTACCTCCACCGAATGTTTTTGTCCAAAGAGTGTCACCATTCGAATCAGTTTTTATGACCCAGACATCGGATGAATTTGAACCAGATGATTCCGTACCGCCAGTCATTATATAACCACCGTCTGAAGTTTGTTGTACCGATTTCCCAAAATCATCACCGCCTCCACCTAATGTTTTATTCCAAACAGTTTCACCTATTTCGTTAGTCTTTATTAACTTTGCATCAGGTGCCGCAAATATTTGTGACAAAGAGCCGGTAATTATGTAACCACCGTCAAAAGTCTGTTGAACTGAATTAGCCACATCATCTCCCTGTTCATCAAGCCATTTAATCCAAAGAGTATCTCCATTCTCATCAGTCTTTATTAATTCAAATGCCCCACGACCAATTACATCGTATCCTAGCTGAGCAATAGTAATGTAACCACCGTCTGAAGTTTGCTCTACTGAATATCCACCCCAACTATATTCGTCACCAAATTTTTTTGTCCAAACTGTGTCACCATTCTCATCCGTCTTTATTAGCCGCACGCCACCATGAAATGTGTTCCCTTCGCCAGAAATAACGTAACCTCCATCTAATGTCTGTCGAACTGAATATCCTACATCATATTCAGAGGCTTCATCATAATACTTTGTCCAAAGACTGTCACCATTCTCGTCAGTTTTTATAATCCAAACATCAGAATCACCCGTGCTAAATGATTTTGTACTACCAGTAATTATATAACCTCCATCTAAAGTTTGTTGTACTGAATATCCTTCATCAGAACTAACTCCACCGAAAGTTTTAGTCCACATAGTATCGGGTGCTTGGGCAAATACTTCTGTAGTGCATAAAAAAAAGAATAATGCACCGATAATTACAAATCGAGAATAAAGTATCATGGTTTTCATTGGTATATCCTTCCAAATTGTTATTGATGATTTTTTGATTTAAAATCTCATCACCAATTAACGAAAAATGGAGTGGCACTACATATTAACTATATGTAAAAAACTATAACTTATCAGTATTTATGCGAATTTTAGCTGTTTTTGGATAAAACTGATATGAAGATGGGGGAATTAGGAAGATATTATGAAATCAAATCGCTGGGTGAACTGCCAAATTCTTCTTTGAAACATTTAGTGAAATAAGCCGGGCTGCTGAAACCCACCAGATATGAAATTTCGGATATTGTATTCTTATTTTCTTTGATCATCTTTTTAGCTTTTGCTAATCTTATTGATCTTAAAAATAAACTCGGGGATTTTCCAGTAAGTGCCTTCAACTTCTTATAAATCTGTTCCTTGCTCATAGCAGATTCTTTACTTAGTAACTCTATGCTGAAGTTTTCCTCGGATATATGCTCATTTATTACCTTCAAAACCTTTTTCAAAAACCGTTCATCTATTGGGTTTAGTTCTTTTGGTATACTAAAACCATCTGAACTAAATTTCCCCTGAATTTTTCTTCTATTCTCTATAAGGTTTTTTACTCTTACTTTTAGTTCCGCGGCATCAAACGGCTTCATTATGTAATCGTCCGCCCCCGTTTCATATCCTTCAATCTTATCTTCGCTCGTTGCCTTTGCAGTCAATAATATTATTGGTATATGACTTGTCTTCTCATCGGTTTTCAGCTTATTACATAATTCAAAGCCATCCATCTTCGGCATCATTACATCACTAATAATAAGATCGGGCATGCGGTTCAATGCCTGCTCCATTCCATCTTTACCATCTACTGCTTCCTGTATTCTATAATCATCTTCAAGATGATCGATGACATATTTTCTTACATCCGTGTTGTCCTCTACCACAAGCAGTAGTGACTTATCAGCATCGATAAATAAATCGATATCGGTTTTTTGTTTTCTGTTTTCCAACTCCGGAACTGGTTCAATCTTATCTGCACTAATTTTCGGTTTTTCCGGAAATTCCTCTTCAATAATTTCTCCCGGTTGAAGGTGTTTTTTACCGAGTGGTATTGAAATGATTAATGTCGTACCTTCTCCTGCTTTGCTTTCTACTTTTATCTTTCCCTTATGCAATTCAACCAGTTCTTTTGTCAGTGCCAGGCCAATGCCTGTTCCTTCACCTTCCCTTGTATGACTTCCGTCAACCTGGTAGAACCTGTCGAATATCTTATCTATTCTGTCTTCCGGAATACCTACGCCACTATCTGAAATTCTTATCTCTGCTTCATCTATCAGTTTCTCAACAGTACATTCAATATTGCCGCCTTCAGGTGTAAATTTAAATGCATTGGACAAAAGATTATTTATAATTTTCTCAACTTTATCCTTGTCTATGTAAACATTAAGACTCTCTTCCTTAGTGCTAAAATTAAGCATGATCTTCTTTCTCTCTGCCATTGATGAAAAGGATAATACCAGTCCTTTTAACAGAGGAATAATATTTATTTCTCTTGTCTCAAGTGTCATTTTGCCGGCTTCGAGCTTTGAGAGATCCAGCAGTTGATTTACCAATCCAAACAACCTTGCCGCATTTGTTTTAATAGTGCCGACATTTTTCCTGGTGTAAGGTTCTTTAGTCTTCTCTATAACATCGATTGCCGGACCCATCATTAATGTAAGAGGTGTTCTGAACTCATGCGAGATGTTGGTAAAGAAACGTGATTTCATTTTATCCGCTTCTTCTTTTTCCTGCAGTCTTACTTCATCCAACTTAACCTGGTTTTTCAATTGTGATCTGTTCAGCTCATAACGTCTGACACCATATAACAGACTCAACGCAAGTAATACATAGCCCGAATATGCCCACCACGTTGCCCACCAGGGAGGAAAGATTATAATTTTTATTGATGCGCCTTCTTCATTCCAGTACCCGTCATTATTGGAGCCTTTGACTCTGAACAGGTATTCACCGGGATCCAGATTAGTATAAGTAACGTATCTTCTCGCAGCATTTGTTTTTTTCCAATTACTGTCAAATCCCTCCATCATATACGCGTATTGGTTTTTCCCCGGCGCACGATAATCCAGTGCGGAGAATTCAAATGATATTATGTTTTCGTTATGCAGCAATTGAATTTCTTCAGATTCTACAATCGATTTTTCCAACACTGAACGTCCCATTGTTGAATCGAAACCGATCGGGACAGTGGTATTATTAATTTGAAAATCCGTGATTACAATCTGCGGTATATGAGTGTTATCTTTTAAATCATCCGGGTGAAACAGCTCAAAGCCATCGGTACCGCCAAAATATAATTCCCCGCTGCTGCTCTTGATACAAGCCTTCTGTGTATATTCTGCCTGAAAACCATCACTCTTATCATAATTTATGAATGATTCAGTTTTAGGATTAAACTTTGATATACCACTATTGGTAGACATCCATAGATTACCGTCATCATCTTCAATTATGCTCAAGATCAGATCATCTGCCAATCCATCTTTTTTAGTGTATCTTTCAAATCTTTTGTTCTTCCTATCAAATTTATTCAGACCCATTTGTGTCCCAACCCATAAATTTGCAGACTGATCCTCATATATATACATAACAAAATCATCGCTCAGACTGTTCGGATCATTTGGATTGTGGTTGTAATGGATAAACGTATCACTTTGTTTATCATATTTGTCCAAACCGGAAAGTGTCACAAGCCAAATATTTTTCAATTTATCTTCATAAATGTAAGTTACAGTGTTAGAAATTAAACTGGTAGAATCGTTAGATTTAGCCCGATAATTAATGAATTTAGGTGTTGCATTATCTTTTTCATCTGCAGGGAGTTTGCTTACGCCAGCATTCGTTCCTATCCAAATTGTCCCTTCACTATCTTTCAAAAGAGTGTATAAAATATTGCTGCTTATACTTGATGGGTCATCCGGATTATGTTTGTAATGAATAAAGGAGGGATTTGTTTTGTCCATTTCACCAGGAATAAGTTTGTTTAAACCTCCCCTGGTTCCTATCCATAATGAGCCATCTTCATCCTTGCAAAAAGCTCCAACACGATTATTGCTTATACTCCGGGGATTATTAGGATTGTTTCTATAATGAACAAATTCCTCTTTATCTCTTAGGAATTTATTTAAACCTCCAAGTGAAGATCCAATCCATATAATATTTTTCTTATACTCTAAAATTGAGTTTACATCCAATCCACTGTAACTTTTTGGATTATCAGGTTCGTTCGTATAGTGTTTAATTGAGAGCTTTCGAGTATCCAATTTATAAACGCCATGTTCACCCCCATACCATATCAGACCTGAATGATCTTTATATATAGTTTTAATAAGCAAGCTTCCATCACGTAAGGATTGACCACTTGTTGGATTAAATTTATTTAACCACCCATCATAACTTCCTATCCAAAGTTCACCGGTATTATCTTCAATTATTGAAACTATTTGGTTACCGCGTATAGAGCGATTAATTGTTGGATCGTTTTTGTAATTGAGAAAGGTAGGGGGAGATGAATTATTGATTCTCGGTACTAGTTTATTTATTCCGCCACCATATGTTCCAAGCCAAATATTTTCAAATCTATCTTCATAAATGGAACTCACCACATTGTAACTTAAGCTGTTAATGTCATTTGGATCGTTTAGATATTTGGAAAATTCATTGGTTTCGCTATCGTATTTATTCAACCCTCTGGATGTAGCAATCCAAAAATCTCCATTTTTGCTTTCAAGTATTTTGTTAATAGAATTACTGCTTATTGAACGTGAGTCATTGGTATCGTGCAAATAGTGAATGAATGTTTCAGTTTCTCTGTTAAATTTATTTAATCCGCCACCCGATGTTCCGATCCAAAGAATGCTATCTGAATCCTCATAAATCGAAGTCACCTTATTGTTACTTAAGCTGCTGCTGTTATTTGGATTGTTTGTATATCTGGAAAAATCATCAGTTTCACGATTGTATTTATTCAATCCCTTACGCGTGCCAATCCAGAGTATCCCGGAACGATCCTCATACATCGAAGTTACCCGGATGTAACATAGAGATCGGTTATCATCCGGATCATGAGTGTAAACCTTTATATTATAACCGTCAAATCTGTTTAATCCATTGTTAGTCCCAATCCAAAGAAAACCCCGGCTATCCTGCAAAATACTGTAAATAGTATTTCCGGAAAGACCATCCTCCATGCTAATGCGTTCTGATCTTGATACTATTTGTGGATAAAATTTCGAGGAATTAATTATGAGAAAGAATAGCAGAATAAAAGTTTTATTATAAAAACGGATCATTATTCCCATTTCTGTTTGTTTTCAAAAGGTATCGGACAAAAGGCGACTATATTAAGGGAGACATTTTGCTATTATATTTTCAAGTTACAATTTCATTTTATGCAACGCAATACAAATTCCGTTTTCATTTAATCCTCATGTTTCCGGATTATTTCTGTTACCGTCTTGATTATATTTCTTTGTCATTATCATATTGTTTAACAGCCGCAGCAGAATTGATTAAAGATTCATGATAACTCTTCTTTTTTATAAGGAATAAGGGTTTACATTCTCCCTTGTTAATAAGATTCGAGGAAAGTAGGCAAATGTGAATGATCGTATAACTGGTTTACCATTTAATTAATTTACTATGAACAAGAATATTTTACCTCAATTATCACTACTTTTTGTGGTAAGGTATAACTAAATAAACAATTTATATTTTTTAGAAGAGTTATATTAAAAGTTAGTTGAAAAAGAAAAAATAAAAAGAAAAAGAGACTCCAAAAATTAATAAATTAAGTTATCAACAAAATAAAAACTAAAGGAGTCTCTCAATGCAAAATAAAGAAATAACGGGTAAAAATC
>JAIPIH010000041.1 GCA_021734835.1 Candidatus Cloacimonadota bacterium
GAGAACAGTTGATTTAAATTAAATAAAAATATCTGATTAAATTTCATAATTATAATTTACCCTGAGCTAGTCGAAGGGTCGTTAATATAATAGCCCGGGATGTAATCCCGGGTTTTGAATATTATAAAAAAAACAACCCCGAACTTGTAGAGAGGTTGACCTCAAAAAATATTGAATATCGAGCAATCAAATATTAAAATGTTATTATTGGGTCAACCTTTCGACTGCGCTCAAGGTTGGTTATTATAATACAATTTTAACCCGGCATTTCATGCCGGGCTATATATTAGAGAAACCCCTCCATTTTCTCGGGGTTTTCTTTTTGAAAACATTGATCCAGTTAATTTGTTGGAAATAAATTTAAATTTTTAATAATTAGCCCCCGACAAAAAGGTCGAAGATATTTCCCAGCATACTGGTGTTTGCTTTATAAAGTTCGGAGTATTTGCATTTTTCACAGGATACGACAGTAAATTTTTTATTTTGAACATCCAATAATTTACTTAGTCCGCCCCCGGTGGTACGGATCTCATCCAGCTCATATTTGCGGCTACCGCATTTAGGACATACATAGTTCAGTTGTTCTTGTGCCATTGGAACTCCCATTTAATCGGTTATTGAAGAGAATTTAATTTTAAAAGTAAAAAAATGTTACTATTATTTTGAAAAGGGAGATAATAATGCAAAGAACAAAGATCGGGATCAAAGAATTAATGCTTAAACCATTTTCAGTATGGGAACACGACTGGTTTTTACTGACTGCCGGAAATTTTGAAAATAATGATTTTAATACGATGACCGTCGCATGGGGCAGTATCGGATGCATGTGGAATAAGCCCTTTGTCCAAGTTGTTGTTCGCCCCTCAAGACACACCATAAAATTCATGGACGAATTTGATACATTCACTCTCTGTAGATTTCCGAAAGAGCACAAGAAAGCATTGTCATATCTGGGATCGACATCCGGGAGGGATGTTGCCGATAAACATGTTGTTGCCGGGTTGACGCCCATTGCTGTCCCGGGAGCAGATGCGCCGGGTTTTGATGAAGCAAACCTGATCATAGCTTGTAAAAAAATGTATTGGCAAGATATGGATGAAAAGAATTTTCTAGATGAAAGCATCATGACCAAGTATCCTGGAGAAACGGATTTCCATCGAATCTATTTCGGGGAGATCGTGCATTGTGAAATAGTTACCAGTCACTAGTTATCATTCACCAGTCACCAGTCACCAGTCACTAGTTACCAGTCACCAATCACTAGTTACCAGTCACCAGTCACCACTTACTATATTATCGTCTTTCTTTTTAAACACAAATTCTATAAATTGGAAAAATATAAAAAACGGGATATAAATGTTTATTACTTTTGAAGGCATTGATGGTTCGGGAAAAAGCGTACAAGCCAAGCGCTGTGTGGAGTTTCTCTCTAAAGATCATGAAGTGCTGCACTGTTTTGATCCCGGACATACGCCCATTGGGAATGCTGTCCGTTCAATTTTATTGAACAAAGATCATATGGAAATGGATGCTCGTACGGAATTATTGCTTTATGCGGCAGCCCGTTCTCAACTTGTAATTGAAGAAATTGAACCCTTCCTTGCAAAGGGGGGTATCGTAGTCTCTGACCGCTTTTATGATTCTACCACAGCATATCAGGGTTATGGACGCGAGCTGCCTCTTGATCTTATTGTTCAATTGAATATGATCGGCGCTCATGAGCTTATTCCTGATCTCACCTTTATTATTGATACCGATATTGACACAGCCGCTCAACGAATTGGTAAAGCGGATCGGTTGGAAAGCGAAAATCGCGAATTCCGGGCACGTGTTCGCCACGGTTATCTTCTTTTGGCAGAACAAGAGCCCGATCGCTGTAAACTTATTAACGGTGATCGCAGTATCGAAGAGATCTGCGCAGAAATAGCTAACATTCTTCAGAAGAAAATGGCGGAATAAAACCAAGAAACAATTTTCATATCCTGTAGTTAGGATGCATGATAAAGAGAAATAAATGAAATTATTACGACAAATTTTCATATTAATGCTTCTGGCTTTTAACCTGTCTTTTGCGCAATTTGGGCAAAATAAGGTTCAATATGATGTATTTGACTGGAATTTCATCCAAAGCAAGCATTTCAATATCTATTTTAACGGTGAAAATAAAACCGTCTCGGATTTTTCGGCTAAAACGGCAGAAGCCGCATATGAATCCATATCTACATTACTGGATTGGGACTTAAAAAAGCGTTATGCCATCATTGTCTATGACAGTCACAATGATTTTCAACAAACAAATACCACCAATTCTTACATGCCTGAGGGCGTGGGCGGGTTTACCGAGTTATTCAAGAACAGGGTCGTGGTCCCATTTGAAGGATCATATGGTGATCTGCGTCATGTGATCCATCATGAACTTATTCATGCTTTTATGAATGACCTGTATTATGGCGGAAATATCCAATCCATTATCTCCGGTGCCGTCAGATTGAATATTCCACTGTGGTTGGCAGAGGGATCTGCCGAATATGAATCTTCACGATGGGATACAGAAGCTGATATGTTCATGCGCGATTTCACCTATCACAGCCAGTTTGAAGCCTATCCGCTGGAAGCTTTGACCGGTTATTATGCCTATAAAGGCGGGCAAAGTATTTTTAAGTTTATTCGTGAAACTTACGGATATCAGAAATTGACTGAATTCTATACGAAATTAAAAATATATCATGACGTAGAAAAAAGCATACAATATACATTTAATATGTCAAAAGAAGAATTTACGGAAGAGTGGCATCATTTCCTGAAAAAGATGTACTGGCCGGATATAAGTATGAGTGAAGACATCCGTGAAATATCAGTGCGCCTGACCGATCATAAAAAGATGAGAAATATTCAAAATATTGCACCTGCTATTTCACCCTCGGGAAGTCGAATTGCCTTCCTCAGTGATAGAAAAGGCTATGCGGATATTTATTTAATGGATGTTCAGGATGGAAAACGCA
Source organism: Candidatus Cloacimonadota bacterium (assembly GCA_021734835.1). Lineage (GTDB taxonomy): Bacteria > Cloacimonadota > Cloacimonadia > Cloacimonadales > TCS61 > Tenebribacter. Next base: position 3,003 of record JAIPIH010000041.1, read on the forward strand.
TGAAACGCCTTGTAAAAGGTCAGCGAAAAGCCAGTCTTGAAGAACTGAAATGGATGTCGCCGGGTATCTCATGGTCAGCGGATTCTAAAAATATTGTTTTTGCGGCAAAGAGCGGACAAAATGATGCATTGGTCGTTGTCGACGTAGAAACCGGAAAACAGAAGTTTTATCCCATGCCGGAATTGCAAGGTGTGTTTTCCGCTGCCTATCATCCAATGGATAATAATATTCTTGCATTTTCAGGTCATAACGGTGCGCAAAGCGATATTTTTATGTATGATCTTCAGAATAGAATTCTTGTTAATCTAACGCAGGATACGCAAGGTGATGAGAATCCGCAGTGGTCTCCCGATGGTAAAAGTATCGTTTATGTAAGTGAGCGTCTGAAATCAAAGGAAGTTCGCGATGTACGGCATCCATATCAGCGTGATATTTACATGGTTGATGTGGCGTCTAAAATGAAAACTGCAAAAACCAAAACAGACTATGATGAAAATTATCCCTACATGGATCCTCAGGGACGCGGTTTTGTTTACACCTCAGATGCTAACGGTATTTTCAACATCTTTATACAGCCAAATGAAGGTGAAGCCTATCCGATCTCCAATGTGGTTGGCGGGATCTTTCACCTGAATCTTGATCGTACGGGTGAAAATTTGATCTTTTGCGCTTTCAAAGATTACGGTTGGGATATATTCCGGATGAATTATCCGTTTGAAATGGAAAAGAAAGAACTTCATTTAACGCAACAAATCGTTGAATCCATGGATATGCCTTTTGATATCACTGAATCGACAATGAAAAAAGAGCGGCTAAAGAATTTAGCTGAGGGTATCAAACCCAAAGACGAAAAAGTAAGAATTGTGAAGGGTGACGATGAGATTGAACGTATTTCAGATTATACGAATTATGTTTTTGTACCTCAATATGCCTACGGTTATGATTCGCCAGATTCACAGATCGTAGCTTTAGATAGTGCAGAGATCATTGACGAATCCGGGAGCTATATTGATAAACCCTATAAAACCAAGTTTTCACTCGATCTTGTAGACAGTCAATTCGGATACTCGACTTTTTATGGTGTACAAGGGCAAGCAACCTTCATGTTCTCGGATGTGATGGGTGATCATCAGGTTTATATTGGAACGGATCTTTATATTGATCTCCAGAATTCGGATTATGCATTGGCTTATTATTATCGTCGCTATCGAACGAATTTCGGTCTGGTTATCATGAATCAATCAGATAACTATGCCACTTATATTCCCGGAGAGATATCAACGGTAAATCCTTATGGATATTTTGTCACTCGTTATACCAACAGAAGTGCGAATATTATTGTTGATTATCCTATCAACAAGTATCACCGTATCGAGTTTAACAATTCCTATTACTATGTTAAAAGAGAGCTTTTAGATACAAATAAGGTTATCATAGCGCAATACGATGAGGACATCCATGAATACAGAGCTGAAATTGCTTTGGTGAAGGATAATACGATCTTCTCTTATACCGGACCTATGGATGGCAGTCGTTATCGGCTTAGTTTAGAAATGTCACCCAAGATCACTCCTGAAACGCCCGAATTTTACACGGCAAAAATTGATTATAGACAGTATTTCAAGATCACGAACGATTATCATCTTGCCTTCCGTTTTAATGGCGGAGTCTCTTTTGGTCCGAATCCGCAGACTTTCCTGCTGGGTGGAATTGACAATTGGATCAATTATGTCTATAATCCCAATGCCCCGATATTTGGCAGTGACGGGGACAGCTTTTCCGAGCAACTGAGCATGTATTACCTGAGCGAGTATATTATGCCGGTCCGTGGAGCCACTATGTTCCAAAAATGGGGTGATAAATTCATGTTATTCAATGCTGAATTACGATTCCCTTTTATAGAATACGCAAAATTGGGATTACCCCCGATCTCCTTTTTCCAGGTTCGCGGTGTACTTTTTGCCGATATTGGTGCCGCGTGGACCAGCGATCTTCAACTGGTTGAGAACGGTGCCTGGATGATCGGAAACACCTGGGAAGACATGATTGGCTCAGTCGGTATGGGTGTCAGGGTCTATCTCGGCTTTGCTCTTCTACGTATCGATTGCGCCTGGGAATACAACGGAGATGGATTCTCAAGTCCGAGGTGGCTGTGGTCTTTAGGAGGTGATCTGTAACCGGTAACCTGTGATCGGTGATCTGTAACCGGTAACCTGTGATCTGTGACCTGTGACCTGTGAAGAGAAGATAAAAGATTAAAGTAGATGCGGACCTAGGTGTCCGCATTTTTAAATGGCATCAATTTTCGGTTGCAGGGGCGATTCCATTCATTGCTTAAGATGCGGATGGCACGTCCGGATTGTTTGGAGATGAATACTTAGATGCGAATCTTACATTTATGGATTATGATCCCGGATGGGATCAAAGAAAAATATCCCCGGGTGAAACCCGGGGTTAAAAGCTTTCCCACCCCCACCAGCCACCGCCGAGTTGAATATATTATCATCGTTAAACGCTCATGACGATAGGTATTAATTATAGAAGCACTTTTAATCCTGATTCAACTCGGCGGTGGCTGCAGAACTGGTGTGGGTGTGTTTATACTCTTTTTAGACCCCATTCAGGGTTCGCAAAAATAAGAATCGACTATAGTCGAAAGAAAGTGTATAAAACCAAAATGATTCTTGTATAAATGAAGAAAAGGTATTATTCTTAAAAAGATTCGAGTATAGTCATAATAGAGAGGTGTAAGATGGTTGAACGAATTGAAATTTATGAGAAAATCGCTCCTTACATTGATAAGCCGGTAATAAAAGTTATCTCCGGCATCAGACGATGCGGGAAAAGCACATTGATGAAATTGTTGATCAAACGATTTGTTAATAAGGGAATTTCGGAGAAAAATATTTTATATATCAACAAAGAATTATTGGAATTTGAATTCATTGAAGATTATTCCGCATTACATCTTTATGTCAAAGATAAATTTTCAGTCAATAGCGAAAAGAAATATCTATTTATTGATGAAATACAAGAAATCAAGGATTGGGAAAAAGCTATTAATTCATTTCTAGCTGAGGGAATAATTGATATATATATAACAGGATCAAATTCTCGAATGTTCTCTTCGGAATTAGCAACTTATTTAACCGGTAGGTATGTGCTTATTTCAATGTATCCACTAAGTTTTAAAGAGTTTTTAATTTTTAGGGGAGAAAAAGCATCTTTGATTGAAGATGAATTTCAATTGTACTTGAAATTTGGCGGTTTACCGGGTGTTCATGATTTGCCTTTGGTGGACGAAATAATATTCCAATACATTAACTCGATCTATAATACTATTGTGTTAAAAGACATTGTTGCACGGCATGCTATTCGTGATGTGAATATATTTGAGAGGATCACGTCATTCGTTTTTGATAATATTGCCAATATTACATCAGCAAAAAGAATTTCAGATTACATAAAGTCTCAAAATATTAAGGTGAGCGTTGATACTGTTCAAAATTATATTTCTTTTTTGCAAGAGGCCTTTATTGTGTTTAAAGCACAACGTTACGACATTAAAGGGAAGAAACATTTGGAGATATATGAAAAATATTATGCTTCAGATTCCGGAATCAGACATAGTGTTTTAGGCTACAGGTATGATGATATTTCTATGTTGCTTGAAAATATTGTTTATCTTGAACTCTTAAGAAGAGGTTATCAAGTCACAATTGGCAAGTTAGACAATTATGAAGTGGATTTTATAGCTCAAAAAAATGATGAGAAAATATACTTCCAGGTGACATATTTATTGTCGGGAAAAGACACAGTTGAACGAGAGTTTCGACCTTTATTAAAGATCAACGATAATTATCAAAAAATCGTATTGTCCATGGACAAGATCTGGGGGGGAGATAAGAACGGTATAAAAAGAATTAACATCATTGATTTTTTACTGAATCCCTTGAACGAAAACTTAAGATAAGAAATATATCCCAACGAGATCTCTTTAAGGGTTGATTTCACGTAATATAAAAATATAAGCATCATATTTATCAAGGTTTTTCATCCACTCAACAGCGTTTATCCGATTAAATCAGTATGCCAAACGCGAGATTTGTGCATTTTTATGGTGTTTAGATTGTTGAAAATTATTACAACTTGATATTCAACGAACTTTATACTAATTTTACACAAATTTAAATAATCGAGGATACGATGAATGCCATAATAAAGAAAAAACTAATTGTATTGGGGGTAGTTTTAACTTTTTGTGTTAGTTTTTCCCTTGCAGCACCTGTAATGGAAAAATTATTTTGGCAAGCAAATGAGTATACCGAGGCAATGGTTAACAATAAGATTCATTACTTGATGAAATTAACTAACCCTGATATCGTGAAAGAAATGGGGGGTCTTTTAAAGGCTACAATAGCGTACAAATATTCTATGCGCTCCTCTTCGATAAAATTCAATAATATTCAAATGGATCAACCGTCAATAATCGTAAGCGAAAAACATGAAGACATCGCACTAATACCAATTCAAATACTTTCAACGATAGACTCTATAGAAACAATATTAGGCACATATTTGTTGGCATTTTCTTGGGATGGTGGTGAAAACTGGTATTTCATTGATGGATTGACAATAGATAGGGATGAAGTGATAAAACGATATCCCATATTAGCATCTAATGTTAATATTCCCAAACTAACAAACTCATATGTTGATCAGATTTTTAGAGAAATTGAAGAAGCGGAGAATAAACCAATTGATCAAGTAATAAATGAAGCATATGAGGAAAGTCAAAGGGTTATATGGGCGATAGAAAAAAGTGGTAAAAAAGATCTTATTGTGAAAAGAGAGGGTAAAGAGATTAATAGGATATCCATTGTGAGATTAAAAGAATACATGAATGAATTTAATATTAAATATTAAGTTAAAAATTGGTAGCAATCATGATAAATAAATTTCAGGCCAAAAAAAAGAAAAGAATAAATATTAGGTCAAAGTTTTATGTTTTTACTCTTCTAATAGTCATATTGTCTATATGGGTGTTTGTTAGTTTAATGAACGCAGATAATCATAATTCTTACTTGTCCTCATCTACATATAGAAGTCCTCTCAAATTATCCTCAGTAAGAATAAAATTCCCCGAAGATTTTAATAAATATAAAATTGAAGGTGTCTGTGAAATATGCATACCTAATACTATGAACATAAATAATCCAATGTCATTATTCCAGACTCATAATTCTGATATTATGGACTATTTCGGTATAGATCGCACAGAAACTTTAGAATTTAAACCCTCAGCGACATTTAATTTTAAAAATAAAAAAATTGAGGCAAATACTCGGATTCTCGTGTTTTATGACGAGAGTGATGAGAATTATAGTAAGTGGCGAAATTATAAATATTGGAATTTAAATTCTAAAGAATATAATAGTCTCGAAAAATATCATAAAGATTTGGTGGAAAATGATTTCGCACGCACTGGTGATATCTTAAAATGGTGGTTCCCAACTGAAATTATAAAAATTAATGGTAATAGCTGTATTAAATATTCATATATATATTCCAACTCATCATTTAGTGATCAAAATATAGCTAAATCTGTATATATTTTTAATGGCCTCAAAGGGGTTGTAAAAATTACGACAAGCTTTGTAGTCAGTGAAAAAAAAATATGGAAAGAAAATTTTGAATTGGCATTAAGTACGTTTTCTTTTAAATATTAATATGATGCCTAATTGAAAACAATAATTAAAATTGAACAATTATGACTAAAAATAAACTTCCTTTAAAAGATTATTTAGCAGTAAACGCCCCACAATTAATTTCTATTATTCTATTGTTGTGGGCTCTATATCCTAACAACCCCTATGGATACTATATTTTTTTGAGGATTGTATGTTGTTTAACTTTTGCATACATTGCTATGAGGTTTTACTATTCAGACAAATTGGTTTTTATGTGGATTACGGTTGGGTTTGGGATACTGTATAATCCAGTAATTAGAATTCATCTAGAACGAGAAATCTGGTCGGTAATTAATATTATTACTATAGTTGTAATTGTAATATCATTATTTTTGTTAAGGGATTTTAACAACAAATGAAGGTTTAAATATGAAGAAAATAATTGAAATTTTAGTTCTCCCTGTTGCTCTTATGAATATAATTAGTGGCGTAGTTGGTGGTATATGGCTATTGGTACTTGGTGAATGGCGCCTTTTGATAATAGGTTTAATTTTGACATTCACGGCACACTGGTATTTGGGCTTAATTATGATGATTACAACACCATTTGAAATGATTGGAATACGACTATATGAAAAAGGCAGTAAATGGCACCATCTTTTTATCTATCTTTCTCTGTTGTTTACCAATATACTGTTAGCGGCAAGCTGTGTAGTAGCATATTTAATTTGTACTAGCTATTTTGGTGGTGAGATTGGCGCAGGCCTCATACCATATGTGCTCTGGTCTTGGGGAATGGCCCTTGGGCCTTGGAGATTTTTAGCTTCCCGGGGAGGAGAACCGAATATTGGTATAATAAATATGATATTTAGCGCATCAATTTTATATTTATTTTTTATCATAAGTGTTTTTGTGGGACCAGTTACAAATCTATTAGCTACTGCTCTATTCCTTCTTGTTCAAATAATTATTATGCCATTTTACCTTACATTTCAAAAAAAGGATATTTATTAATTTGGCAAACTTGTTTTCAAAGAGCAAATGAAGCATGGACAAACATGAATTATGGAAATATGAATAAAAATATCGTCGACCGGTGTATATATCTACTCGTTAAGAGCCAGTGATTTTATTGATACTAAGAAGATGGTTTTTGTTAAATAATCCACTACAAGAACGCAGATAACACATACCTGCAGGAGAGTTGAATGAAGGATTCTGAAAAGTTTAATAAGCTCTCAAACATGAATGAGATCCAACTGCTTGCATATACCTTAAAAGAGCATGTAAACTCATCTGATTATAAGAAATTAGAGACGACAGTTGAGGTGGCATTAGAGCGGTTACCATTGACCAAGCACTACAGATCTAGATTGAGGGATGCTTTCCTAAAAGTAGCTGCGCATTATAAATCAGAAAAATATTTTTATGAATATGCGAAAGCATTAAGAAAAGTTCTTCATGTTGCTCCGGGTAATGGGGGAGTGATAAATGATCAGCTCAAATCTTTTCAATTCCTGCTCGATAATTATGGTCAGGAGTATATAAAGAATGATTTTGAATATTTAGAATTCGTTATTCAACTCTTCAGATTGAAATACAGCAAAGGTAAATATTCAAGAAAGGTTCATGCTCAGACTGAAAAGGCACTCTTTCAGATTGAATCCATGAAAGTCAAAGCACCTGGCGGCGCTGAATCAAAGCATACATTTCAGATCAAACAGCTCATTGAGCCTTTTACTCTTGGATTTACAAAAGAACAGAGAAAAGGTATTGTTGAGACCTTATCTCCGATCATGCCAGATTTAGTTAGGGAATGGAAGAAAATTAAAGAAGAAGAAGAAAAAGAAAAAGAAAAAGACAAAGGGAAAGATAAATAACATCTAATTAGCTAGTCTGATCCAACTCAACCCTAATCACAACTAGAGTTCGGTCCGACCGTCGTTGACCCCGACTGACGAAACTCGAA
>JAIPIH010000014.1 GCA_021734835.1 Candidatus Cloacimonadota bacterium
TCGGCTGCGCCTGTTTTGCTGAGGTAAAGCGTAATAGCTGCCGTAAGTGTGGTCTTGCCATGATCTACGTGACCAATTGTACCAATATTGACATGCGGCTTACTTCTTACAAATTTTTGTTTAGCCATTTCTCCCTCCTTGGCAATTTTTTTTAATTATTTTGTCTATTGTTTTCTGGTGCTCACGACCGGATTTGAACCGATGACCTCATCCTTACCAAGGATGCGCTCTACCGCCTGAGCTACATGAGCAAAAAATATGGAGCGGGAGACGGGGCTCGAACCCGCCACCCTTAGCTTGGAAGGCTAATGCTCTACCAAATGAGCTACTCCCGCACTTTATTTCTTGCATTGATGGTGGAGGGGGGAGGATTTGAACCTCCGAAGGCATCCGCCGACAGATTTACAGTCTGTTCCCTTTGACCACTCGGGAACCCCTCCATTTTATGGTGCCGACGGTAGGAATCGAACCCACAACCGCTCGATTACAAGTCGAGTGCTCTACCGTTGAGCCACGTCGGCAATTAAATGTTGAAACAGAAAATTTTTTTGATAATTCTCTGTCAATAATTATCACAATTATGCACATAAAAAGATCAAATACAACCGAATTGACAAAAAATTTTCTTTAGTGATATGTGTCAAATCTTTTTCTACCATATTTTGTTAAAAAAAATAACTGATTTGACTAAGTAAAATATTCATTTGAAAAAAACTTTTGAAATGTGGTCAAAAAGAGGCTATAAAATCTTCTGAAAAATGTACTTTACATTATTTTTTTATTTTCCATTCAGTACCATTGAGTGTGTCTTTCAATATGATGCCAAGCTCTTTTAAATCATCGCGTATAGCATCTGCTAGCTCCCATTTCTTTTCCAATTTAAAGTTATCTCTATATTCAATAAGAAGTGAGATCAGTTTTTCTGAAATTGGTTCAATATTATTACTGAGTGTTCGTTCCAGATCAGAAAAAAATCCCAGTACTTTTCCAAGCTCAATAAGAAGTTTTATCAAAGATTTATCATTAATTTTATTATAAGCTTTAGAAATCTCAAATAATATTGCAATTGCTTTCGCCGTGTTAAAATCGTCATTCATGGCAACGATAAATTTATCTTTATATTTTTGTACACTATCATCATATTTTAAATAAATATCATTCTTAAGATCGTACCCGGAATTTTCGATTGTATTATATAAATTTCTTATAGCTTGCTGCGATTCTTCCAGAATCTTTTCATTGAAGTCAATCGGGCTTCTATAATGTTTCGAGAGGAAGAAGAATCTTATTGCTTCAGCGTTAAATTTTTTTAGAATATCTCTGGCAGTAAAAAAATTATCTAGACTTTTAGACATTTTTTCACCTTCGATATTCAGATATCCGTTATGCATCCAGTAATTCGCCAGTTTGTTTCCAGTTGAAGCCTCTGCCTGGGCAATTTCATTTTCGTGATGTGGAAAAATAAGGTCTATACCACCGCCATGTATATCAAATGTTTTGCCAAAGAGCTTACGAGACATTACAACGCATTCTGTATGCCATCCGGGTCGACCTTCACCCCAGGGACTTGTCCATTTCGGTTCACCGGGTTTTGCCTTTTTCCAGAGTGTGAAATCTGCAGGATGTTTTTTCTGCTTATTTGTTTTAACTCTTGCCCCGGCTTGAAGTTCATCCAATTTCTTACCAGACAGTTTGCCATAGTCTTTTGAGTTTGTAACTGAGAAATAGACATCACCATTGATCTCATAAGCATAGCTTCTCTCTTCCAGCTCTTTGATCAGTTTGATCATTTCGCCAATGTATTCTGTAGCTTTAGGCTGGTGATCAGCTGGAGAAACTCCTAAAGAGCCGCTGTCTTCTAAAAAAGCCTTAGTATACTTTTCAGCAATATCGGCTACCGGGATCTTTTCTTCAAGTGATTGATCGATCAGCTTATCATCAATATCTGTAATGTTACGGACTAACGTAACTTTGTTACCTAAATACTCAAAATACTTTTTTACTACATCAAAAAAAATGAGTGGTCTGGCATTTCCTATATGAAAAAAATTGTAAACAGTTGGTCCACAGACATAAATACTGATCTCATCCTTGATTACCGGGATGAATTCTTCCTTTTTGTTAGTTAAGGTATTGTATATTTTCATTCAAGGCTCCGTTACTTACTCAAAACTGTAACTACGCTATCACCGTAGTTTTTTTGGAACGTAATCATTTTTCTCCATTTTGTTGATAATTCTTCTCTGGGAGAATGCTCTATAACAAGTCTTCCAGAATTTGACAGCACCGAATTATCAAATATTTTTTCAACTGTAATATTCACAAGGTTTTTATTATAAGGCGGGTCCATAAAGATCAGATCAAATGTTTTTTCACAGCTGTTTAAGTAAGCATTCACTTTCTTCCTGTGAATTCTGCAGGCTGTAGTACATTTGAGTTTTTCTATATTACGTTTTAAAATTTTAATGGATTTATCGGAAAAATCGATGAAATCAACAAAGGCGGCATCTCTGCTGATCGCTTCAAAACCCAAAGATCCGCTTCCGGCATAGAGATCAAGGACGGTTTGATTCGCACAGGATGATATTACAGAAAATATAACTTCTTTTATGTAATCTGTAGTTGGACGTGCTGTATTTCCCGGCACAGTAAAGATATTTGCTTTCTTGAATTTCCCGGTGATTATTCTCATTATCTCTTTTCTCCCGAATATACAAAGCTGAATTCCAATTGTATGGGTTTCTTTTCATAGTGAGGGCAGCCCAGCAGAAAAGTCTCTGCAGTTTGTTTGCAGTTTCGCGTACAATTTAAGCACAATTTATTAATTGTTATCTTCTTCTTCGACATTCTCAGATACTTTTAATAGTTCAATTGCATAATTCAGATCTGAAAGAGAGATATTAACAAATGGTGTATCGGATCCCACATTTTCTTTTAAAACTTTTTCTACTTCTTCCGGCTTAAAATTAGATAGTTGAGTTAATAATTTAACAAGTTTATCTTTCATCTCAGGTACTTCCATAATAGGAGTTAGCCCTTCATAATGTTCTACTGAATCTTCCTCTTCTTCTGCTTCTATACTTTTCTCTTTTATTCTGTCTTGTTTGTGATTATTCTTTTTCAAGATATCTTCTATAGAAGTTTCTGATTCGGGCTGGGGAATTTCCTCATCCTCAATGGTAAGCGAATCTGTAGCTTCCAAGTCTTCTTCGGAATCTAATGAAAGATCGTCGTCTAAAGTAGTTTCATCAATTTCCGGATCAACAGGTCTTTTTACGTCCGGCACAAGTAGATCTGATTCATCAATATCAGGTTCAGAGTCAGCTTCTTGTTTTTTCACTACACCTTTGGATTCTGATTCTTTAGGTTCATGCGAAGCTTCAGAACTCTCTTGAACTTGAGACACTTCATCTTCTGTTTTCTCAAAATCCACTGGTGCTTTTTTTGTATCTTCCTGTTCCGACATAATTTCTTTGCTTTCTTCCTCAATTTCCAATGAAGTTTCTTCTTCAGGCTCCAATTCTTCCAGATCGTCTTGAGTTAGTTCTTCCGGATATGTTTCTTCGTTGATAAACTCGGTATTTGATTCCTGATATTTCCTGAATTGCTCATGAGGCAGAATAAGAAAATTTCTTTTTTCTTCATCACTGAACAACTCATTAATAAGTTTGGAATATTCCAGCTTATTTTCTTTAAAAATGATCTCAATCATTTCATTAATTTTAGCTTGAAGTTTTTCAGATGATTTTTTTTGATTAAGATTCTTATAGATCACCAAAGCATCAATATACTGATCTTGATTTTCATACAATTCAGCTAAAGTTAATGTTGGTTCAGCATTATTTACCATATTATTCTCCCAGCGAAATTTGTTCGCTAATTTTCTCCAAAGTTTTCTTACCAATGCCTTTCACTTTTAATAACTCATTTATCTCTTTAAACTCTCCGATCTTACTTCTTAAAGCTATTATTTTTTCAGCTTTTGAAGGACCTATACCCTTAATTTTTGTCAATTCGTTTTTATCTGCAGTATTGATATTTACTTTTATTACAGAATCAGAAGTCCTCTTACTTTCCTGGTTTGAAGCGGTTTCAGAGTGACTAGTAGTAGATCCTATCAAGTATTTTTTGATCTTAGCATAAGTTTTCTCCCCGATCCCTTTAACCTTCATCAAGTCCTCATTATTCCGGAAACCGAATTCTGATCTATAGCTTAGGATATTGGCAGCTGTTTTTTCACCAATACCGGGAATAGTCATTAACTCTTCTTTTGTAGCATTTTGCAGATCGTATTTTATCTGATGATCTTGCTGAAAGTTTAAGCTGTCAGCAGCTTGGGCATCATTTTCTGCTATGAGCCCCGTAAAGTTTATTATTAATCCAACAAAAGCAAAAAAAGCTATGAAAAGCAGCAGCTTTTGTTCATCTGATGTCAGAAAATCGTTTAATTTTTTCATTTTTCCAGGTAGATCAATTCAGTTAATGTCTGACCAACAATTTTTAACGATCCGGGTGAACATTTATCCGGAGTATCTTCTAAAGTATGCCAAAAAGGATATTCAAAATCTATGATATCGATCGCATTAAAACCGGCTGCAATAAGTGGATAATGATCATCATAGATCTGATTGGTGATCTTAGGTTGAAATTCATTATAACCCAGCCGATCAGCAATTTCCCATACTTCTTTAACTAAAATCGGTGAGTTGTGATACGAGAAATATTCCATATTGATAGAAAGATCGGAATCTCCAATCATATCAACTACAATTGCCTTCTCCGGCTTAGGTTTGACATAATTATCAGCAAAATAGGTAGAACCTAAGCACCAGGTATCATTTTCTCCATAAGAACCCATATCTTCCAGATCAAAGAAAACAAGATCAAGCCCGAATTGCTGCGGCTGCTGCATTGAGATCAACCTTGCCAGCTCTAACAAAACCGCTACACCGCTGGCTGCATCATTAGCACCTGGAATAGGTGTTTCATGAAGTGCAATATCTTCTTCTTTATCTGCCCAGGGTCTTGTGTCATAATGTGCAGCTATTAATATTCTGCGACTCATCTGGGGATAGAATCTGGCGATAATATTTATGCCCTTGATCGCTTCACCTTCTACGGTAATCGAGAATTCCTGTAATTCGATAAGAGCTTGGAATTTCGTGAGCTCATTAATAATGTAATCTCTACAGAGTTCAATTCCGTCTGAATTCGGGTACCTCGCTCCAAATTCACATTGTTTTTCCAAATGTGAATATGCTTTATCAGCGTCAAATGCTGGTATTTTATGCGCGCAGGATGATAATAAAATAATTATTAAAAAAATAAAACTATACTTGCTCATTCTCATCCTCCAAACTGATTTTACAAAAAAAAGGAAAACAATAATCTGTCAATTTTGTTTTAGTTTGAGATTAAAGATAATTAGCAGAGCCAAAATGTATCGGTAAAAAAACTAAGTTGTAAAGAGATCAAATTTTGAATATTGGAAAATAGAAGTTTTGTCATAATGGCTGAGAGGGCAGGAATCGAACCTGCCGTAGACAGTTTTAGCTGCCCATTACTGGTTTTGAAGACCAGTTGGAACACCAGTTCCATCCTCTCTTTAGTAATGCTTGTACAAAATTTAATTTTATCCCTTGTGTAAAGATTTTTTTCAAATTGTTAATTCTTAACTATTGGTACTTGACTAATTTTATGCCAAACAGATAGTAAAACAAATATTTATACTAGAGAAGGTAAAATGGAAACAGAGCATTTAATAATGGGTACAGCCGGCCATGTTGATCATGGTAAAACATCTTTGGTCAAAGCACTTTCTGGATATGATTGTGATACGCATAAACAAGAAAAAGAACGCGGGATAACTATTAATTTAGGATTTTCTCACCTCGATCTAACGGAGGACATTAGTGTCGGGATCATTGATGTACCTGGACATGCAGATTTTATCAAAACAATGGTCGCTGGTGCAAGTGGTATCGATTTTGTACTTCTGGTAATTGCCGCTGATGAAGGAATTATGCCTCAAACAAAAGAGCATCTGGAAATTATGGAAACTTTAGGGATAACAAAAGGAATTGTTGTGTTAAACAAGGTTGACTTAGTTGATGCCGAATTTTTAGAACTGGTTGAAGAAGAGATCACAGATTTTTTAAAGGACTCTTTTCTGAAAGATGCACCGATCGTAAAAGTCTCAACTGTTACAAATGAAGGGATCGGAGAACTGCTAGCTGAAATAACTAAAACAGTTCAAACAATTCCCCTGCGAAAAGCGGAAGGCTTATTCCGGATGTATATTGACAGGATATTTACTCAAAAAGGATTTGGAACGATAGTTAACGGCTCTGTTATTTCCGGTATATTATCACAGACAGATCCGGTATATCTGCTTCCCGGCGAGAAGGAGTTGCGGATAAGAAGATTAGAGCATCATGGTAATGAAGTTTCACAAGTGAGAGCAGGAGACAGAGCATCATTCAACCTGGTTGGTTTCAAACAAAAATATTTCAAACATGGAATGATCTTGTCGAATAAAAAGATAAAACCTACAAACTTGATAGATGTTAAATTAAATTTATATAGGGATTCTTCTGAATTAGGTCTTTGGAATCAAGTTATATTTCTTCTGGGAACAAATCGTTTGATGGTGCGGATACACTTGCTGGATACAGATACACTGCAAAGTGGTGAAAACTGTCTGGCGCAAGTGTATCTACCACAAGCTATCATCACGCAACTCAATGATAAATTCATTATTAGAAATTCTTCCGGAAATCTGACGTTGGGTGGAGGTAAAGTGGTAGATCCGTATCCTCTGCATCACCGTAGAAGAAGAACAAAACAGGTAGAAATAGTAAAGAAAATTGCAGAGGGAGATTTGGAAGAAATTATCGCTGCAGAGGTACGGAAATCCGCACTGCCGGTGTCTCAGCAAAATCTTGCTGAAAAGTTGAATATGGCTCCGGATGATCTGATCGAAACAATTTTCCAAAAATTACCCAATGATATCATTTTTTATCAATCCGCCAACGATATTATTCTTTTACATAAGAGAATGAATACTGCTTATCAGAATAAAATTCTCAACGGATTAAGAGAATATCACTTGAAAAATCCTCTGAAAAACAGCGGTAGAACTTTTAAAGAACTAATGGGGATTTTTGGTGAAGATCAAAATGAGATCACTCAAGTAACATTAAATCAATTATTATCCGATCTGAATAAAAATAATAAGCTCAAAAAAATAGGAAATACCTGGATATTACACGATCATGAAGTTAAAATAAAAGATGATCTCAAACTATTGATCAAACATACAGAAGAATTTATCAAAATGAAAGGAAATAATGCTGTTGATATTAAGGAAATCTACAATTTTGGAAAATCCGAAACAGCGACCGATAAAGATATGGATAGGGTTTTGGTATATCTCATTGATAATAGAAGTATCTATTTATTGCAGCAAAAATATCTACATTCCTCGTTCATTGAAAAAGCAAAAAAGATATTAATAAAATTTTTAACTGAAAATGATGCAGGGATAAAAGTTTCTGAATTTCGTGATCTAATGGAGACGAACAGAACGACAGCTCTTATATTATTAGAATCTTTTGACAATGAAAATATTACTCTGAGAAAAGGGAATTTCAGATATCTAACTAAGAAGTTTTTGAAACAATTATCCTCAGTTCATCCTGAAGTCCATTTGAACAATTGATTGCATAAATTTGTTTTTTTCGATTATTTTATCCTATGCGTAAACGCATAGGCTATTCATGATGTGTTTTTTAATAGCGTGATAATAGATTGGGAAATAAACAAATAGCCCAGCCGTTCACGGCTGGGAATAAAATAAAAAACGAGATTTTATATACGCCGTTCACGGCATTATAAAAATGGGGAGATCAAAAAAGATAATGAAAAGAAATTTAATATTTATCATTCTAATAATTTCATCAATCCTTCCAGCCCAAAACAAGGATAACATCCAACAACAAATTCAATCCATTCAATCCCAGCCGGAAGAGTATTATTTCGGTTACTCCGAAGGCAGGCAGCGCAGAGAAACTGATCAGAAAGCTTTGCAGGAACTGATGAGCAGCATCTACGTGGTGGTTTCATCGCAGATCATCAACCGCACTATCGACGGTGAAAATCAGCTGGATGAAGAGGAACTGGAAAAAGTGGCAGAAATCTACACTTATGGTCGCCTGCCGAATGTGAAGCAGCTTTCCTACAAACAGGGTCCCAACTTTCATATTTTCCGCTATATTAAAAAAGAGGATTACAGACTCATCTTCGAGGACAAAAAAACAGAGATCAACGGCTTTTTACGGGATGCCAGAGAAAACCTGCAAACCAATCAGCTGGGTAAAGCTTTCCGAAATTACTACCGCGCTGCGCTGGCAATTGAAGCCTTGCCGGAAGGTTGGGTAGAATTTGACGGTAGATCGTATAACACCGAGATCATCTTCCAGCATATTCGCAGCATTGCCAAAGAGATCCAGATAGAAGTCGTATCCAACGTCTTTAAAAACGAAACACGCAGCATTGTGCTGGATTTTTCCTATAAGGGTAAACCTGTAAATGATCTGAACATCGAATATTATGATCTGTACGGTTACATCCCGCAAAAAACCAATAATAACTTCTTGCAAATAGAGCTTTACGGCGAGATGTATAAAAGACTGGAAAAACTGAGACTGAAGATAGATTTGAAAGAAAATATCTACAATAGTTACAATGAACAAACACAGATACTAAGTCGCCTGTTTGAAATGGAAGAGCTTCAGGAATATCGGGAAATTCCCTTGAAAAGGAAAAAAGTAGAGCAAATAAAGCGAAAAAAACGTCAGGTTTCCGATTTGAATATCGAGTTCATCAATGCGGTTAATTGTCCGGTACTGAATAATTTCGCAAATAATCTAATTTCCTTTTTTTCCATGCTGGAAAATGAATATTTGGACGATGAATCCATCTTTACTGATGAGATAATTGTAAAACGTATGTGGCAAGTTATAGAAACTAATCACACAAAGCTGCTCAAATATCCGCAAACAGTGCAGATCAATAAGACTGAAATGGGTTGGGAAGCACGTCAGTTTGGCGTATCTGTGAGTTGCGAAGGTTTTCCCACCCGCAATGAAACGGTTGTGATTGATTTCGATGATGCCGGTAAGATCTACAATTTTGGGTATACGATCAACCCCGCTTTACATAAGATCTTTGAAACCAGGGGCGTGGCAGCCGGTGACTGGGATTTCCGGCAGATCGCCATCAAATTTCTGGAAAATTATAAAACTTCTTATACTACCAAAAATATCGAAGATGTGGAAACGCTTTATTCCGAAGATGCAATTATCATTACCGGTAAAGTTGTGAAACGCACTAAACTGGATAAAGAGTTTGCCACCGATTTGTCTGAAGAAAAGATCATATATTTCAAGAAAACCAAGCAGGAACATATCGCCAGCCAGAAGGAGGTTTTTGCCCGTAACAGATTTGTCTGGCTGCAATTTGACACTTTCAACATCGAAGTTGCACCAATAGACAGCGTTTATGGTGTTGCGATGAAACAAAATTATTATTCCAGTACTTACAAGGATGAAGGTTATCTTTTTCTGTTAATAGATTTTAGAGGAGAGAATCCACTGATTCATGTTCGTAACTGGCAGCCTGGAGAATGGAACTTGGAAAAACAGATGAAACTGGAAAATTTCAGATTTCATTAATACCTTTTTAACTGGACATCAAGCAGAATTTTATCAAAACAATTATTCCTTCTTAGCTTGAGGTCCAGCCTGACCAGATCGTATTTAAATTTTCCTGATTTCTTCGTAAGACAGTAAGTTGAAAAGATAAAAAGCCGCCGGATAATTCCAACGGCTTAATTGGCATCCCGTAGGGGAGTTGAACCCCTGATGCAGGAATGAAAATCCTGAGTCCTAACCACTAGACCAACGGGACATTTATTATGGTGAGGGTGGACGGATTTGAACCGTCGACTCTCTGCTTAAAAGGCAGATACTCTACCACTGAGTTACACCCCCCGAACCTTCACTAACCTTAGGAAGCGTCAAATTAAAAGGGAAGGTTTCTATGTCAATTATTTTAATTAGAAAAAAAGATTGCCTTGTTTTTTGCCAGTCTTAAAACTTGAATGATAACACAATAAGATCAATATACTGGAGGAGTGATGAACAGATCAGTTAAACAGATACATTTTGAAAAGAAGATTTTGAAACGATTATCAGGTAAATCTAAAGATATAATGGATTATATCATTGCAGATCAGGAATTGCAAATTTTGCAGGATTATGCTAATATAGTTTCGATCAAACGCCTTGGCTACAATGATCACGGTCCGGTGCATATGCGGAAAGCAGCTTTAAATGCGATCTTAATGTTCGATTTATTAAAACAGGCAAAAATAAAATTAAATTTGGAAAAAGAACATATCGGCAGTTCAGAAGACAGCAAAATTGCTATCTTGATCGCTGCGATGATCCATGATATTGGAATGACAGTGAGCCGCGAGGGACACGAATACATGAGTGTGAATCTGGCAATTCCGTTCATAGAAAGAATACTGGGAAAATTTTATACGAAGGATATCAGCAAAAAAGTAATTATGAAATCAATGGTCATAGAGTGCATTTTTGGTCACATGGCAACTCAGGCTATTCATAGTTTAGAAGCTGGATTGGTTTTGATCGGAGATGGCTGTGATATGGAGCAGGGGAGATCACGCATCTCCACTATCCTTTCTGAACAACCCAGAGTAGGAGATATTCATAGATATTCCTCTACCGGAATAGATAAAGTGAATATTATCCAAGGAGATAAAAAACCAATTCAAATTAAAGTTGATATGTCAGAATCAGTTGGCTTTTTTCAGGTGGAAGAGGTACTATTTCCGAAGATATCCTCAAGTCCGGTAAAGAAATATATCGAACTGCACGCCGGTGTTAAAAATAAAGAGATTAAAAAATATTTATAAGAAATTAAAGGAGTTAGGATGAAATTAATTAAATTTGCCCTGTTAGGTATTATGTTATGTGGACTTCATTTATTTGCAGCTGAGAATATCGAGATCGAAGATGGAGATTACGGAGAATCTTTTTGGGATGGTAACACCTTTACTCAAAGAACTGTGGATGCTTCCAAACTTGATGAAAATATTATTAAAGCTTATGTTGATGGGAAATGGCAGGAATTTGAACTGATCAATTTTCCGGAAATCTTCCTGACATGGAATATTAAAAGCAGGATTGCCACACTGGAAGGTATTAGTAAGGGAGAAATGCCTATCTTGGAAGGACCTCATAACGCAATTGTCGCTACTCACGGGTATCGCAGAGAAGATAGCAGATTTAAGTTGAATAATGCTGTAAAAGGCTGCGGATTTCTTCCTAAGAGAGAGAAGATAAAAGAGATAAATCAAATGTTGGCCGAAACAGATACTTTGAATCCTATGAAAAAACTAGAAATATTAACCGGGATGTATGAAAAAGCTGATTCTTTATTTGATCTAACCAAACAGGTGTCACTTGAACTTTATTCAACTCCTACCAGAGGAACACAGACTTTTGTAAATCAGATGACGGATCCGACTTCTGTACTAGTATTTTTATCAATACCTACTTTTAAATTAAAAACTATAGCTTATTTGCTGCATCCTGAAAATCAGGATCTGACCGAATATGAAACTGATATTGTAGAATATATTAACCGAATACACAGTTATTTTCATGGTAAATTCTCTAAAAAATTTATCGCAGTTATCTACAATGTTGTTGAAGTATATAACAGTTCTCCCGGTAATGAAAACGGAAGAGGCACATTAATCGTACCATAAATATAAGCAGGAGGTGAAGATGAGTTTATCCTTTCTACCTAAGCTTGAATCAGCAATCCCGGAGTTTGCTTTTGGAATAAACAGGGTAAAGTATATTAATAAAGCTATTTCAGAAAACCCGGCTTGGCGCACGGAATCATTTTCCTTTTTAAAAAAACTTTTAGTTGAAATGGTTTCTAGGGATGCTTCCGATATGGATTTTGGCGGTCCCAGGTCAAAAGGAAAGATCTGGCTTAGAGTATATGGCGAAAAGAAACCCGATACCCAACTGGAAGATATTGGTGTGGACGAAGCTACAGCAATAGTTCTCAGTATTCTTTCAACCGATCAAAAAAAACTTTTGATAGAAGAAAAAAGTCTCGATTTTGCACTTTCAGTTAAGTTAGATGAAGAGCATCCGGAATTTCGATTCCGAGGAAGTACTTTTTTTGAAAGGAGCTTTTTGGCAATTAATCTTAGAGTCATTAAACAGAAACTATTCAGCTTGGAAAAACTGGGCATTCCTAAACAGATTGAAGAACGACTAGATCTTCAACATGAGAAATCGGGGCTCTTTCTGGTAACAGGGATAACCGGTTCCGGGAAAAGTTCTACTTTAGATACAATAATCAATATGAATAATCAAAGGAATAACTCGCACATTATAATTATAGGACATCCGATTGAATACATCCATACTTCTGAAAAGAGTATTGTAACGCACAGAGAAGTGGGAAGCGATGTTAAAAGCTTTCAGAGTGGTACAATTGAGGCATTACGTCAGGATCCCGATATTATCGTTGTAGGTGAGATGCGAGATGCAAAAACGATCTCAACCGTTCTGGAAGTAACAGATAGCGGGCATAAAGTATTCGCGACACTTCATACCAGTTCAACAATAGATAGTATTCATCGTATAATAGCAGAATTTCCGCCTGATGAACAAGAGCGTATCCGTTTTAGATTAGCCGATGTTTTGAAAGTTGTAATTTCTCAAAAACTTGTTCCCAATAAACAAAATAATCTTACCTTAGCTAAAGAGATCTTATCTGTAGATTATTCTATTCAAGCGGCTATAAGAAACGGCAATATCACAGAACTCTTTCAAATGATCACGGAAGGCAGTTCGAAAGGTATGTTCACAATGCAGCAGGATCTTTACCGTCTCTATAAATCAGGAATTATATCTATGGAAACTGCAATGAATTATTGTAATAACAAAAAAGTGATGACCAATCTTTTGAAATATTCACACTAATTTTAAGAAGGAAAGTGAGTTATGGGATATCAACAGATTTTAATGTTAGTATTAGGAGTTATCATAATCGGACTTTCTGCTGCTGTTGGACTGTCAATGTTCACTAACGAGATGAAGAAGATCAACCGACAGTCAATAATTTCGGATATGAATATATTTGCCGGAGTAGCAAATGCTTATTACAAAGCTCCCTCAAATCTGGGCGGTGGAAATAGAGAATGGGATGTGGATAACCTGGGAATGTGGTTTGGTTATAATTATAATGATGAAAATAACTCGATCTCAAATGACAACGGTGTTTATATATTCTCCGCTTCCGGAGATTTGTTAACGATCATTGGCACCGGAACTTCTGTTGGAAATAACGGGAGTACAAATGTACGGGCGACTCTACAACTGAACGGCCAAACCTCTGAGATTATTACTCAGATCAATAATTAGAAATAACTTATTACTTGGAAGTAGAGACGGAGTTTATCTTTTACCGACCAGTGATCTGATACTTTGAACTGAAGTTTCATATTTTGAAGAACATTATATTTTACAACAAAATATGAATAAATTCCATCACCACTAAAAATTGTATTTTGCATTATACCATCGACATTGTGTTCATACATATAATGCAATACATCAGAATGATAAACAGTGATCTGCCCGATCAAAGTGAGAAAGTCAGACTTCCATTTTACTTCTTCATAAGCAAGGAAACCACTTTTATAAATATTTTCTGTCGGCAAGTACTCAGTTGCTAATTCACACCTTGTTTTAAACCTGAAATTATTTATGTTCTGCCAGAAATCTGCTCTGAAAGTAGTTCTTTCAAAATCTCGTATCTGCGATCCCTCAAGAGCTATATACTTTTCTTTATCTTTATGGTGGATTGAGAAACAGATAGTGTTTTTATTAAATTTCTTTTCAAGCTGAATGAATTCTTCACTTCCTACAGTCGGCATTTTTTCAAAATAGCGTGTTTTAGGAAAACTCCAAATATCAAAATAACAATTTACTTTATAGCTTTTACCGGGACGGATTGCTAATCCATAATATAATCCTATTTCATTATCAAAATTACTTTGTGAAGAAAATGGGTTGCCGTGCCATGTAGGGAAATCCTTGTCATAATATCTGGTAAGCAGCAGATGCTTTAATTTAATGTCTCCATATTTGATCCCAAGTAATCCGCCAGCTTTTTTATCAGCAAAAGCAAATTCTCCGAAAATCGGTGTACTGGTTTTTCCGATTATCATATCAGCAGATATTGCTTCATACTGATCTTTTTTTGCAGGATCATTGAAACTATGATCAAAAGAAAATTTGGCGCAATTTATTCCGAAGCTATTATCATAATGTTCAAATTTAGCAGCTAAACCATAAATATTTTCCAGGACATTATTTCTCTCTTCCGGATCAAAATGCAATCCACTTTCATTGAATGAAGTAATTTGATCAAGTGTATCTAAATTAGCAGTAAGCGAAGTTCTTGAGAAAAAAGAGATGATATTAAATGCTCCTGCTTTGTAATTCAAAGCTGCACCTTCCAGGCACCCAATTTCATAAGAACTTGTATAAGATTTCAGCGGATTGAATTTTTTAATTGGATTAGTTGTTGCAGCTGAGCTTTTGGACATGCCAAGCTTGGAAGCGAATAGAATTCCTTGTCCGAGAGATAATCTATACTTTCCGATCAATAATTTCTTAAGATTTTTTTCGGTAGAATATTCTATGAAACAGGAATAATAATCCAACAGATCTTTTTCTCCCTCATCTTTCTGAGTAATAACTCCAACGCGAGTATTTTTAAAATTTGCTAGAGTTTTCTGTAAATATTTTAGAGTTGAAGGTAATTTATCTTTTGCTTGCTGGTATTCAACTCTGGAAGTTTGCTCAATTTTGATACTCTTTTTAGATGAGAAAGTAATATAATCAGCTAGATGCTCGATAGTTTCAGCATCAAGACCCAGCTCCGTAAGATCAGAAAAACCACTTATAGTTTTTGTTCGTCTGGAAGTGAGAATTTTATTGATATCTTGATCGCTAAGCCAGGGAAAGAAAAAGAGTTCATCTTCCGTGATTGTATTAATATTGAGGGGATTGATCTTAGTATTTTGCAGAAATTCTACTATTTCGGTAGGATAGTAAGTTTCTTCCTGTTGAGATTGGATTATTTCCAAATTGTCCTGAGCTATGAGAAATGAAAATGTAAAGAGGAAGAGAAAAAAAGTTCTATAAACCATAACCTATCGAAATATAATGATTAAGAGGAAGATATTGATGAGTGCGAACACTGTATGAGAATAGTAAATTCCTCAAGTTAAAAACTATTCCAACTCCAATTCGATTTGGTTCAAATTGATAACTTGAAAGAATTGTAAACATATTGGTTAAGTCATACCTGCCGGCAATTTTGAAGGAAAATTTGAAATCAGTTTCTTTTTCCAAACCGACTGCAACTTTACTTTGCGATGTAAGCTTGTATGCTGTTTCCCATAAATAGACAACAGGTAATTTTTCGGTAAAATATGACGATTGTGTGACATTTTTCACACTAAGTGAATTTGAAATTGCTACGTTCTCCCAGATTATACCAACATCAGCCATTAAGGCAAACACTTCATGATATTTTTCAACTTGATTGTACAAGAGCTTTAAGGACGATCCAATAGATATATTTTTAAATAAATAATTTACCGATAATATGCCGCAGCTCTCCAAATATAGGGGATGAGATAAAAGTGATCCACCCAGGTGTAATCCGATATTATTCAAATTGTAGTGGGCGTGAAAATTGTAATAAGGCAGCTCTTCCAGACTGAAAAGATAGGTTGCAGAGGTTTCGATTCCATTATTTCTGCAGGCAGGATTACCGTATGTTGCGGTGGGACTGGGAAATAAAAGTACTGAACCGGAAGTTGCATTATGAATAGCTGAACCAGGAAGGTGTAGATCTATAGCGGATAAGGTTGAGTTAATCAAAAATAAAATAATAATAAATAATTTCATAATTACTCCATTTTTCTATCAGATGCTATTAGTTTGCTTTAAGTGAGTGGATAATGTGTATATTTATAATAAATTAATTTACTATTTTTATTTAGTGAAATCTTTTTTCAAAACATCCGTTAACATGCTATTCAGAGTCGCTCGATGAAAATTAATAGTTGTTAGTATCAGTACAAAAATGATCTGTCGTGTAAGGTCTCAGAAGCTTTTGTTTCTGTAAAAAAAATTAAAAACCGGTTATATCTTCTAGTGTATCAGATTCTTTCTTTAGTTTCAGTATCAAAGAAATGAGCTTTTTTCATGTCAAACGTGATGGGGATCATCGAATCTATTTTAGGAAATTTTTTAGGATCAAATCTGGCAGTTAATTTTGATTCATCAGCTTTCAAAAATACAATGAATTCATTACCCATTGGCTCTACAACTTCACACAAGGCTTTTGTTTTTTGTGGAAATTCTGCCATTTGATCATAATCAGCATCATAAATATCTTCCGGTCTGATACCCATAATTAGATCAGAACCGATATAATTCTTCAGCCTGGAAGCATCAGGAATTTCAAAATGATGAGTTCCTGTATTGAAAAAATATTTTTGCCCTTTAAAAGTGATGTTGCCTTTTAATATATTGATAGCAGGACTGCCAATAAAACCGGCAACGAACAGGTTTGCAGGCATATTATATATTTTGAGTGGAGTATCAATTTGATGGATCACTCCATCTTTCATTACAACCATCTTATCCGCCATTGTCATAGCTTCAACTTGATCATGCGTTACGTAGATTATTGTTGTTTGAAGCTTCTTGTGCAATTTGATGATCTCAGCCCGCATTTGCACTCGTAGTTTAGCATCAAGATTTGATAGTGGTTCATCAAATAAAAATACTTTTGGCTGTCTAACGATCGCTCTTCCTAATGCGACTCTCTGACGTTGCCCTCCGGATAGTTGTTTTGGCTTTCTATCAAGAAGATCTTCAATTTCCAAGAGAGTTGCAGATTCTTTAACTATTTTATCTATTTCATCTTTTTTATATTTTCTCAGCTGTAGTGCAAAAGCCATATTATCATATACTGTCATATGCGGATAGAGTGCATAGTTTTGAAAAACCATTGCAATATCACGATCTTTTGGTAAGACATTATTTACAACTTTATCGCCAATTGTAATCTCACCTTTAGTAATGGTTTCCAGACCTGCAATCATGCGAAGAGTTGTAGATTTTCCGCAGCCGGAGGGTCCAACTAAAATTACAAATTCTTTATCTTTAGCTTCAAATTTAACATTATTAACAGCCTGAAATCCATTCTCGAATATTTTATCTATCCCATCAACTACCACTTTTGCCATATTAAACCTCTAAATAAATTAATAAAATTATTCAAAATCTTAGGGTTAAATTGTCAAACAAAAAAAGGTCTCAGATGCAAATAGAGTTATATTATTGTTAATAAATGTAAGCACGCTAAACCTTTCGTTCTTCACTTTTAACGAGAAACATTTCTAATATGATTAGTATCAGGGCAGAGATTAGAAAATATTTCCAGAGTTCAAAACCATAGCGCGATTGAAGAATGTCCTCTTGCCAATTATTATTCAGGAAATACAAGTTCTTCAATTTTATTTTTTGCCATCTTTCATAGTTACTTTCGGATGGATCCAGGTTGACTGATATAGCTTTTTGATCGTCAAAATAGATTCCTGGTTTATCAGGGAAGAACATTTTATTTTTCATTGAGATCATTGATCTATCAGGTAAAGTTAACTTTTCTGAATTGAGTTGCAACTTTTGGCCAACAATAAGTGACTTATTCTTGCTTTTACTGGTAAATTGAAGACAGTTATATGCGAAGACAGGAAAGGAAGCATCCAGGAGAAAAGGATTTTTTATACTATTGACATCAAATAGCCAGAGTACAGAATTCTTGTATTCCAATGCCAGCTGAGAGTTACCTGACTGCAGGAGAACATTAGAGTTACTTTGAGCCTGCCAGAAGTCACTCACCTCAATATTGTTCATTTTATTCAGTAATTTTGTGATTGGATGAAATTTATTGATCTGATCAATATGCTTATACTCGGTCTGATAATTCATCAAAGTACAATGAAAGTGATCTTGAACAAATTCCTTCTGTTTAAGTGTAATATCAGCTCCTAAAATGAAAATAATGTTTATGCCATCAGCTTCTAATTTTTGCAGAATAGAGATTAATTTATCGGATAAATCCTGCGGTTGGTAAAGTATTATGTTATCAAATTTCTCTAATAAATCAAAATTAGTATTTCTAGAAGTTATCAGCTCAACATTGTTGGTATAAATATCTAGTACTGAACTAAGTGCGACCGGCAGTTTTTCAGACCCGGTAATAACTGCTACTGTCGGATTAGGATCAAGGTAAAAACTGAAATAACTGCGGTTATCGTACATCAACCTTTCATCTCTCACAGCTGTGTAGCCCCAATGCCAGCCTGTAACATCAAGATCAAAAGGGATAGTAATTTTTTTACGTTGAAATTCTTTCAGGTCAGTAGCTCTTTCTGTGATCGTGTTACCATCCAGGAAAAGTTCAAATATCACATCATGTCGTGCAGTTCCGGAATGTTCAACCAGTTCCATTTCAATCTGTCTTTTTAAATCTTTGTTCACAATTCTGGGACTAAGTGTCGCATTCTCACAGCTGATATTATTCTTGTTTTTTAAATAAGAAGTCGGGATCAAAAAAGTTGGGAACTCCAATTCATTATCCAACTGCTGCTGCTGCATATCGGTAATAACATAAATTTCTTTATTTGGTATGTGAGATGATCGTAACATTTTATTAGCAGATTCTATCACATCTTTTAAATCGTTGACCTGAGCTTTTATAGAAATTTCATCGATCATTTTCTTTGGCAACTTACCATAATTCAATCTTGCCTTTAGTTCATTCCAATTATTATTTAATGTTAACAAAGTTATCACATCATTTTGCTCTATTAAATCATTAATTATGTGAACTATTTCTTTAGCTTTTTCCAGATCGGTTTTTGTATCAATCAGATAATTCATACTGTAGGAATTATCAACTATTATAGCGATAGCGGTTTTAGGATGCCGGGAACTTTGTGTTAATAAGCTGGATTTTACAGCAGGTCTGGAAATTGCTAAGATCACAAATAAAATTATCAGTATCCTGATCAACAGCAGAAGAATATTTTTCAGGTTGATCTTTTTTTTTTGTTTTTGCTGACTTTGTTTGATGAAACGGATCGAGCTGAAAATAACTTTTTGTGGTTTTTTTTTGGCAAATAGATAAATCAGAATAGGAATAATAAGTGCTGAACTTAAAAACAGGATTCCGGAATTCAGAAATGTGATCATAAATATTCTAAGTAAATTAGATAAGACTCAAAATGAAGCATGTTAAATAGCTTGAAATCAGATCTAATTTAGGATTTTGAATTTCCATTACACTAAACATATAAGTTAATTGATCTTTTTATCGAGTATTCTATATGTTTTATGCGCCCAGCCGCCCAGATTCGTTGCGATGCGGTTCATCATAGTATTAGTTTCCAATATCCATGACATTTCAGCATTTTCTATATTCATTTTCTTGTGCTCATTAGCGATCATAAAGTTCTTAGTATAAAAAACAGTATCGATACCGCGGTTCTGAAATTCTTTTATCACGCCCATAGTGATTACACGCATTGCAGTAATTTTATTTTTTCCGAATAAGTAATGGAAAATTCCAAAAGGTAATAATCTTCCCTTCATTTTCATCAAGACCTGGTTGAAGTCCGGTAAAGCTACATAAAAACCTGCCGGTTGATCCTCTACATAAGCCAAATAGAAAAATTCCGGTCTGACAACATCTATCACTGAATCGATCTCGTGATCAAACTCCTTTTTAGTCATTGGAACAAATCCCCAGTTCTTTTCCCAGGCTTTTGTATAAACTGTGAATACGGTCTCCAGATCATTGCGGAGTTCCTTTTTATTTTTGGAAGATAACTCCCTCACAGTAAATCGTCCTCTCTTTTGCAGTTTTTCAGTCACCCTTTTCAATCTTTCAGGTGTCTTCTTCCTGGGAATGAGATAAGCCAGAAGATCCATTTCTTTTTCCAGTCCGAATCCTTTATAGAGCTTTTCATAATATTGAGGATTGTGTGTCATCATTATAAAGGGTGGAGAATCAAAACCATTTACCAGAAGACCGCATTCATGATTTGTAGAAAAATTCATCGGTCCGCGCATTGAATCAAGACCTTTTGTTTTTAGCCAGTCATGAGCAGCCTGAAATAGAGAGTTAGCAACTTCCGGATCATCAATACTTTCAAAGAAGCCGAAGAAACCTACTTTATCAATATGGAATTTATTGTGCTGCGTGTTTGTATGCGCTGATATCCTCCCGACGACTTTTTTATTTTTCAATGCAAGGAACAGCTCAACTTCAGAATGTTCATAGTAGGGATTTTTTTTCGGGTTGAAGAAATTCTTTTGTTCCATGATCAGCGGCGGCACCCAATTCGGGTCTGATTTGTAAAGTTTAAACGGAAACATGATAAACTGTTTTAGCTCTATTTTACTTTTTACAGGTATAATTTCTGTCATGATTTCAACCTCATTTCTTATATTTTAATATCGAACATTCGATAAGTTTTATAAACTTCCGCTTCCAAGGTGTGGGCAATTTTATTCATCATGGAATTAGATTCCAAGATCCAGGAAAATTCTGCCTCTTTAAATTTATTCTTGTATTTTCCTGCTACTTCATGGATCTTGCAATACATTACTACGTCAATACCACGTCCTTTAAATTCGTCTAAAACTCCCATAATTACAACTCTGAGACGAGGTATCCTGTTTTTGTTAAGTAGAAATTTCAGCCAACCAAGAGGCAGCATTCTTCCTTTCATTTTCTTCAAAACGAAATTGTAATCTGGGATAGTAACCAATAATCCAACAGCCTCATCTTCAATCTCTGCGATAAAGATCATTTCGGGTAGAATAATAGGAAGAAGTGAATCAACCAGAAGATCAAATTCTTCTGCAGACATAGGTACGTATCCCCAATTATTCGACCAAGCTTCTTCATAAATAGAGAATATTTTTTCTATGTCTTTGCGTAGCCTTTTTTTATTCTTGGTTTTCAAATTCCTAACTGTGAATTGTCCTCTTTTTTCAATTTTATTTGCTAACTTTTTTAATCTGGGAGGTGGAGGTTTTACCTTGGCATTATACGCCAGAAGATCCATAGCTTTTTCCAAGCCGTAATTATCGAATATTTTGAGGTAATACTGAGGATTATATGTCATCATTACAACAGGACTCAAAGCAAAATTATCCATCAATAAACCACACTCATCGTTAACCGAAAAACTGGCAGGTCCGCGCATAATATTCAGATCTTTCTCTTTCAACCAGTTGCGGGCAGCATCAAACAGAGCATCTGCAACCTGTTGATCATCAATACATTCAAAAAAACCGAAAAACCCGACTTTATCTTTATGGACATTATTATGATTTTTATTTGTTTGAGCTGAAATTCTACCTACAAGTTTATCGGCTTTATAAGCTAGAAAAAGTTGGACTTCAGAGTGCTTAAAGTAGGGATTTTTTTTAGGATCAAAAAAAATCTTCTGATCACTTATCAGCGGAGGTACCCAACAGGGGTCATTTTTATACAATTCAAAAGGAAATTTTATGAATTTATTCAAGTCTGATTTAGTTTTAACTTTCAATACTTCTATCATGTTAGGATATCTCCTTTTCGTAGATTGTATATGTTTTACTATCTTTAGCACCCATCATTTTTATCAGACTTATCACCATTTTATTATCTTCCAATACCCAACCCATATCACAGTATTTATAACGTTTGCTGGTGTACTGTTTTTGTTTCCATATCATCACACCATCCAAGCCGAGTCGTCGGAACTTCGGTTTTACACCAAGATAACCTAATCTAAATCCTTTTGTTCGTTTGGAACCAAGGATCAACTTTAGTGCTCTGATCAATTCCAGGTGCCGACATTTTCCAATTCGTGGTAAACATTCAGCAACGTTGGGAACACCACCAAAAAAAGCTGCCGGCTCACCTTTTACATATAAAAAAATGAATAATTTTTTATCCATTATCAGCAGCATATCGTCAATTATCTGATCGAATTCTTCCTGCGTAAAGGGAACAAAACCGAAATTGTCATTCCAGGCAGCGTTATAAATTTCCAACATCTCTTTTTTTCTAATTTCCAGAGGTCGTGTATCCCAATCTTCTATCGTAACATTGTAGCGATCTATTATTTTTTGCCCAAGCCTGACAAGTTTCTCTTCCATGGGATTCTGTGGTATCACTTCCCATGAAAGGACATTTTTCACCGGCTTAAAACCGATTTTTTCTACCAGATCCGGATAGTAAGGTTTATTATAATGATAATACATAACAGGTCTTGTATCGAATCCTTTAATAAGAAATCCCGGAGTTGCATCATTCACTGGAAGGTTTTGTGGACCGCGTATAATACTCATACCTTCGTCTTTCAAGAAATTAGCTGCTGCATCCAGTAAAATACCGGCAACAGAACTTTCTTCAATACATTCAAATTGCCC
This sequence comes from Candidatus Cloacimonadota bacterium, assembly GCA_021734835.1. Classification (GTDB taxonomy): domain Bacteria; phylum Cloacimonadota; class Cloacimonadia; order Cloacimonadales; family TCS61; genus Tenebribacter. The sequence goes on from JAIPIH010000014.1 coordinate 22,695, forward strand.
GAAAAAACCTACTTTGTCGTTCCAGTGCTCATTGTGTCTTTGGTTAATAAATGCATTACATCTGCCGATGATCTCTCCGTTTTTATAAGCAAGGAAGAAACGCATCTTTGCATGCTTAAAAAATAAATTCTTCGGTTCAAAAAATCCGGTCATCCCAATAAGTTTGAATCCTAGGTATTCGTAATCAAGAAGTGGAATATATTTCTTCTGTCCCCGGTAATGCTTCCAATGATAATCTACAAATTGTTTGAGTAGTTTTCTTTCAGATTTTGTGTCATTCCCGAAATCTACCAGCTCAATATCTTTTACTTTGGTTTTATTTATCATTCTTCCTCTCTTATAAATTAGCGACAACCATATTCATATGTAAATCAGATTTCACCCAGTTTTTTTGATACAACAAAATTTATAATTCCCATTAATAAAGCTACAATGAACATTTGAGCCAAAAAAGTTACGTCATCTTCAAAAAAGAAGTTTATTAAAGGAGGTAGCAAAACTATCATATATTGTGCAAAACGTATTTGTTTAAAGGCAACTACGAGAATAATAGCCAGCAAAATTATGATCAGCATCGGACATGGTGCGAAGTATAAGACAAAACCGATATAAGTGAAAAGTCCTCTACCGCCACGGAAGCGATGGGTAATGGGCAGGCAATGACCGATAACCATAAAGAAACTGATGATGAACAGATAATTGCGGCTGCCGATATCACCAATTAAATGGATCAGTGGAGGATAATTAAGTACAAAATGTAAAAGTACAATATAGAAATACATTTTTCCAAAATCAACAATTCCCGTAAAAATACCGAGTGTTTTACCTACATTATTATAAATGTTTTGAGTATCGGGTAAGCCGGAGCCTACTTTATAAACATTTAAACTTTTATAAGATTTGGCTAATAATTTAGCTGTGGAAAAACATCCCAGTAAATACGAGATAATAATCAGTATGGTAATTGCAATTACACTTATCATTTTTTCTCCAATCTAGTAATTTCTCGTTCCGAAAACAGCCGTTCCGATACGAACAATATTGGCACCTTCCTCAATTGCGATCTCAAAATCATTAGTCATGCCCATTGAGAGATACTTCATTTCTGTATTGGCTAAATCGTTCTTTTTTAACTGTTCGGACAGTTTCCTGAGTTCTTTGAAACAACCTCTTATTTTGCTCTCATCGGAAGTAAATAACCCGATTGTCATCAAACCTTTTATCCGGATATTCTCCAATTGACTAATAGAGCTTATCAATTGTAAAGCTGATTCACTTTTAATTCCAAATTTACTGGCTTCTCCGCTTGTATTGACTTCAATTAGAATATCCTGAGTTAGAGAATTTTTCGCTAGATAAGTATTTAGCTTTTTGGCAGTTGAATACTTGTCTATAGAATGAATAAGGACAGGTTTTAGCTTTATGATATGTTTTATTTTATTTGATTGCAAATGCCCAATAAAATGGAATTCAGAAAATTTTCCCCTCAAGAGAGGAATTTTCTTTTCAGCTTCCTGAACTTTATTTTCCGCTATGAATTTGATGCCATTTTCAAGTGCTTCTTGAATTGTGTCTATGTTTTGGGTTTTTGTTACCGCGAGTAATTTGATATCTTCAGGCTTACGTCCTGATATCAAGGCAGCTTGCTTGATCCGCTCTTTAACAGCACTAATATTTTTTTCCAATAACATATTTCATCCATTCATTTATTAACATTATAAGAAAAATACTATCAATATGTGTCAAGCAAGAAAAGGGGGGAGATATCTTAAGCAGTGAAAAATCATAGCAATATAAAACAGCCGTTCCGGAACACCAGAAACGGCTGTAGATTCATTTAAATCTTTTATTTCAATAGGATCATTTTTTTGGTACTGGTGTAGCGTTCTACAATGTTTAAATTGTACAAATAAATCCCTGATGAAACATTCTTCCCTGCATCATCCTTTCCATTCCAAACGGTTTCATGATATCCGCTGTCTTGTGTAGTACTGACAAGAGTGCGAACTTTCTGTCCCTTCAGATTGTAAACTATAAGTTCTACTTGAGAATTCTCAGCTAGATTGTAGGATATAGTTGTTGAGGGGTTGAATGGATTAGGATAGTTTTCGTTTAAACTATATCTTGTTGGTGAGATAATTTCCTCTTCAGATCCGGAGGGATTTGTTGAGATAGCAACAGCTTGAATACAAAAGTTAAAATTAAAGGAACCACTATTCAATTGTGTCCAGTTTCCTCCAATTCTAATATAAGCTCCACCGTCAACTTGTGGCCCGACATCGTGATATGCAGCAGGCAAAACGCCTTCATTTGCACTAATCTGATATCCAACATAATATTCATTTTCAGGATCGATAGGTACGAAATTATCGAAGATAACAGTTTTCCAAGTATTATCACTAAAGTTTGTAACAGCTTTCTCAGTTATCAAAGATGAACCTCTCCAGAGCTGTACTGAGATAGAGCCATCTTCTGCATTGAAAGGTGCTAAGAAGGATATCTTAGCAAACGCATCATCGTCGTGTCCCAGTAGCATTTCACCTGATAGCTTGATACCAACACCCATTTCCGGTAAAAGTTGATACTGACCATCAGTCACACCATGATAAGAAAGGAAATGATCATATCCTAATTCAAGACATTCAAAGTTAAGAGTCTGATTATCAGCAGAGATCGTTATTTCTTGTTCATCAAAGAAATTACTGTTTAAGCTGGCAACAGCCTGGTAATCACCTGGTAGTAATCCCGGAACTTCAAAATTACCAGAAGCATCTGCTTGACCCATTCTGACTATTTGACCTGCCTCATAAATTGCAATTGAAGTATTTTCAGGATTTACAGCAGCTGATACTGTTCCATCAATTGTTGAATAATCATCAAGAATAAAGGCAAGAGATGTGTTGGATTCATTTAGCTCTGTTTCGTAAGTTTTATAAAAATATCCGCCATTTTCCAATTCAATAACAGCGGTTGCCTGATATAATCCGCCTTTTACCCAAGGTATAGAAAAAAAGCCGCCGGAGTCTGTTACCTGTATCTCATAATTTCTAGGTCCTTCTAAAGTAATAATTGTATCGGTAAGATCTGCACCTGGTGCGACAACCTGACCGAAAACCTCAATAAATGGTTCTCCGCCATCGATATTAATTACCGCATTTGTAATTTGATTGTAACCTGCAGGCATCCCGTATGGTAGGGAATACCAGCCATCATCATAACCGCCCCAGCCCATGTTGAGGTGATATGTGTCATCAGTTTCATTCCAACCGTCACATATAATAGCATGGCCAACATCTGTTCCGGCTATACCAAAGAAAGCAGGCTGCGCGATCATCAAATTATTTTGCAGGTTTGTGTAAAAAGTTGAGTTGATATTGCTTGTATATGATGCTGAATCATAATCAAATTTATTCAGTAAAGCAGGTGCTACATCGCCGGGATAAGCTCCTGAGCCTGCGGAAGAATAACCCATTTCCACAGACACTCCTGCTGCAAAATTAAGACCGGCAATCATTTCAGGAGAAATAATTCCATTTGTTTCAAATGCTGATGCAAGATCAGATAAATAAGGATTCAATTCCGGGTAGGAAGGAAAGTCGTAAAGATTATGATCGTTATCCAGATGAATTGCTGGAGCAGTATAAGTTGACCAATAATCATCGCCATCATTAAAAACAGGATTACCAAGATAACGGTGAAAATACATAATCTGTGCCATTGCAGTTGCTACGCAACCTACAACAGTACGGCTGCCGCTTCCCGGGTCCATAGGGCAGAATGTCCAATATGGATTTGGACTTTGATTCCATTGGATCTCGATCCAGCCGCCTGTGGGACTTCCATATTCTGACGGAGGCCATGTTACATCCCTCGTAAGAAATTTACTTTCATCTCCACTAAGGTATTTTTCCCACAATTTATTATTCTTATCCTTTAAATCACGGGAAGTAATATCAAGCGCCTCATGACGCAATTCCATATCACCTTTCAGAAAAATCAACCCGTTGTTAAAATTATTCTCTTCCAAAGAAAAATTGTTACGGAAAGAATATGCAATCACTGGAGTAATATCAGTGTCTGTTGATGTGACGATAAAGCCCTCAGGTGAGAGATCGAAAACGTAAGCTAATATTTTCTTCTGTTCACCTAATAATTCGTGAAAGTCTGCTATACTATGTTTATTATGATCAGCAATCTTGAGCTTCATTTCAGCTATTTTACTTGCTTCTTCATAATTAACCTGAACAGCTAATACATTTACAGCTAATAATATAAAGACCATTATTGGTACTAATTTTCTCATTGTTCCTCCATTTTTTATTTAATTAAGATCATTTTTTTTATCATATTTGTTTTTTCGTTTTCTAATTTATAGAAATAAAGACCTGAACTTACTTTTGCGTTCTGATCATTGTTACCTTGCCAAATTACATTATGTGTTCCGGCAGATAAATGATCGTTTACTAAAGTTTTTATGAATTGACCCTTCATATTGAATATTGTAAGAGTATAATTGCCTTCTTCCTTAAGATCAAAGCTGATAGTTGTTTGTGGATTAAAGGGATTTGGATAATTGAACATAGTAAAAGGCGGCGTTGAAAAATTATTTTCTTCAGAATGAGTATAAGTTGAATCTGACAAGGAAATATTATCGATCATGATACCAAACCCTTCCGGAATATCTTCATTGGAATGCAAGCCTAAACGCAATTGAATTGTCTCGCCACTGAGTTGAGAGAGATCATTATATCCGCTCCAATTGGCTGAAAAGTAAGACCATTCATCTATACTGCCGGTGAAAACAACATTTTCTAACTCCGGATCACCAAGTGGATTGGAAATGGAATTCCAATTTGACCAAATAATTAGTGGTGGAAAAAAAGCAGCAATGTATCTCACTTCCACTGAGAAGTAATCACACTGCGGGAAAGAAATCTCATCCAGTGCCGTCCTGATCTTCATATCGAAAAATACATTACTCTCTTCCGGTAATATAATTTGAGTGCTAGTAATATAATTATGCATATTAGCGTTGTAATTAGAAGTTTCGGGATCAAAGCAGCCAATAACGTTAGGCGGAGATGGAGCATTCAGAACCGAGGCGATATGCCATAAGTCTCCACCTTTTTCTGTGTTAGAATAACTTATAAAACCAGTTTCATCCTCACCGTTATTTTCAAATACTCCAGCCACGTCTATGTTATCCAAATACAGCCCTGTAAATTCAGGATTAGTAACAGTAGATGTGTTCGGATCCGAAGCAAATGCAAAGCTAAAGATCACATTTTCATCGTGATACACAGCAGGAATGGAAATTGAAGTTGAATTCCATTCAACAGAACCACCCCAACCGGGTATCCCGGGTAATCCATCCGGATCTTCATTATGCTCATAACCAAAACTGTATAAGCTATTACTATTATAAGCGGGATTACACTCAGTTAAGATAACGGCTTCAGAATAATCGTCCGCTTCCTTTCTGATGCGGACATTAAAACCATCCCATCCATCGAAATTACCATTACTTCCCAAGGCTTCCATTGATCTGAATTGCTCGAAGGTTAGTATTAGATCACCCGAACTTGGTAAAGTTATCACCGGTGTATCTAAAATTTGATACCAGCTATCATCATAACCGCCGTTAGGGCCAATATTCTCATCTGCCATACGCCAGGATTGTCCTGAACCACCGTAAGCATTGTATGTAGAAGTGTTCCAGAATGATCCTGGATCAGTGATATCAGTTGTTATCCAGTCTTCAGCTCCACTGTCAAAATCTTCAAAGAAGATCAGGTTTTCAGTTGTCCTAAAATCCTGAGTGGAATTTAAAGATTCAGCCTTAATTATCGTGAAATTATCTGCATATAGCGTTAAGCCTGCACAAAGCAGGCTTAACAACACGATTGTTTTGATTATTTTATAATCCGCCTTCATAGCGGATGATATATGCATATTTTATTCCATTTCCGAAAGATATTTTATCAGATCTACTACTCTTGTAGCATAGCCGGTCTCATTATCATACCAGCTGAGAACTTTAATCAGGTTATTATTTACCATAGTTACTTCAGCATCAAAAATTGAGGAAGCTGGATTACCAATGATATCCGTTGATACTATTGGAGCTTCGGTATATTCCAGGATACCTTTTAATTTATTTTCTGAGGCATCTTTCATTAACTTATTGATCTCTTCTTTTGTTGTATTTCTATCAACTAATATTGTAACGTCAACTAAGGAACCGGTAGGAGTAGGAACTCTCACTGCCATACCGTCAATTTTACCTTTTAATGCCGGAATCACTTTTGCTGTTGCAGTTGCGGCACCGGTTGAAGTAGGAATAATGTTCAGAGCTGCAGCTCGAGCTCTTCTCAGGTCTTTATGAGGGAAATCCAATAATCGCTGATCCATCGTATAGGAATGGATAGTAGTCATAAACGCTGATTCGACAGTAAAATTATCAGTGATCACTTTCATTACAGGAGCTAGACAATTTGTTGTACAAGAAGCATTTGAAACGATAGTATGCTCAGGTTTGAGCGTGTCATCATTGACACCTAAGACAATTGTTGCATCAACATCCCCTTTTGCCGGAGCAGAGATAATAACTTTCTTAGCTCCTGCTTTTAGATGTTTGGCAGCTCCTTCTTTTGAACGGAAAATTCCGGTTGACTCAACAACAAGATCAACTTTCAAATCTTTCCAGGGTAAAGCTTCAGGATCTTTTTCACTAAATATTTTTGTTTCTACTCCATCCACAATCAAGGCTCCTTCTTTTGCTTCGATCTTGCTTTCCATTGGACCGTGTACAGAGTCATGCTTGAGTAGATAAACCAGATTTTTCATATCCATCAGATCATTAACCGCGACGATTTTATAATTTTTATCATTATACAAACCTCTGAAAACAAGTCTTCCAATTCTTCCAAAACCGTTGATAGCTATATGTTTCATTTTAACTCCTTTTAAAGTAAAATTGATTTCCCGGCACTTCCTGCAATTTGAACCAGCTCTTCGACCGTAGCCTGCATAGCTTTTTCACTCAGGATCAACCATTTCCTCGGGTCAAACCGACTTTTATCCATTATATAATCATCTTCACTAATCCCATCAGGTTTCACGATCGCATCTTTCTCTTTTTCCCAATATGCTTGAGCAGTTCTGGCAAAATCCATTTGATAGTGAGTATCTTTATTTATTTTTACAACACCGTTCTTTATCGCATCTGTTTGTTGTTTTGCTGTTAGTCCGGAAGCTCCGTGCAATACAAGACCTGTTTCTACATTATTAGCGATCAAAAGATCATCGATTTCTTTGATCAGGTCGAGTTTCAATTTTATCTTTGCACCTTTTGTAACACCATGATTTGTACCAACTGAGGCAGCAAAAAGATCAACACCGGTTTTTTTAACATATTCAAGAGCTTCAGAAGGTTTGGTATATAATTCTGAATCCGAAACTATTTCATCTTCATCGCCTTTTATATATCCGATCTCGCCTTCCACTAATACACCATGTTTATGTGCAATATTTACAACTTCAGACGAAATACGGACATTTTCTTCGAACTTTTCTTTGGAAGCATCGATCATTACAGATGAAACCAGATCGTTTTCAATGCAGTAAACAATGAAATCAAAGTAGTTTGGAGTAGCATGATCGATGTGTAATCCAACTCCGGAGTTATGATATTGAGCAGAGATGAGTTTGACCATTGAAGAGATCATTTGAGCACCTGTATTTATGTCTTTAGTGTCACCCGCAGCATATTTTACTGCCCCGGAGCTCATTTGAAGCAAGCCGTCTGATCTCTGAGTTTCATAGCCTTGGATAATTCCGCGGATAGCACTGTCAAACACTACATTTGATGCAATAATTCCAAATCGAGTTTTTTTTGCTTTTAGAAAAACTTGTTTTAACTTATCACCTCTGTAAAACATATTCCCTCCCGAATACTCAAATTACTTTTAATCTTCGAATTCTATTTCATCTTTTGATTTTTTATCATTTTTTAAAGTAGATAACATATACTCTGCAGATTCAGTAAGATCACTGCCAGGAAATTGCACCAGGAATTTCTCAAATATTTCTATAGCTTTCTCTTTGTTATTTAGCTCTTCAGCATATAAGAACCCTTTCATGAACAGAGCTTTGTGATCATCTTCACTATTCTTGTGATATTTGATAATTTCGTCATAGTAGAAAATCGCATCATTAAATCTATTTCTTTTTTGAGCTGCTTCTGCCTTATTGAAATATTCTTCTGCTGAAAGTACAACTATCATTTTATCAGGATATTTTTCCATACTATATTTATTTTCAAGCTCTTGCTTAACAAGCTCGAACTTAGCTTTTGATTCGTCTCTCATAATAGTTTTTTTAACTTTGTCTTTAACTTCTTCGAAAGGCTGAGCCACTGCTTTGGTGTCTTCCAATACTCTAAAAAATACATACTTATCTTTTGAGTTTTTGAAAACCCCGCTTAGCTTATTCACTTCGGTAGCCCAAACCATATCACAATATACTTCATCCTTGCCTATTCCAGGGATGATCCCATTATTATAGATCTTATTCAAAATTCCATCTTTGGTATTATATATAGAATTTTCCTGGATCAAAGTGAGAATATCAGTTTCTTTTCCTTCTTTCATTAACTTTTTTACTTTCTTATGCATTTTTGCTGCTGTCTTCTTATTTTCAAAGCCGAAAGTCTGGATCTTACGATAAGCTAATGAACTGAAATCTTTTATATTATCGTTGTAGAACTTAAGTAAATTTTCTTCACTGGTGTCGATCGATTCAGCAACCAGTGTGTTATAAATTGTTCTTAAGGCCATATTACGCTCAATAGAAACAACCATCTTCTTAATGGATTCATTTTTGCCATAACCGTGATCAATGGCGTCTAAGTAAAATACATCTGACTTAACAATGTCTTCAACGTATTTTTTTAATCCTGCTTCAGAATTTAATTTTGCCTGTGTTCTTGCTGGTAATATCTCTATGTTATCAACGATATCTTTCACAGTTCTTTTAATTTTATCACGAGAAGAATTTACGACTAATTGCTGAAATATAGCTTCGTTACTTTCCGGATCTTTAAAATTGATCTCAGGAAGGATACTATAATTGATTTTTACTTCGAATTTATTGATCAATTCATCTTTTTTTGTTTCAATAAAGGCATTTTCTTTTTCCGGTCTCAAACGACTTTCTATCGCTGCTTCTGCTTCTTCGAAAGTTCTATCTTTAAACTGATCATGATTTTCTTTAAAATAATTTTGCTTCTCTTCTTGTGTAAATGAGATATTTTCCTGAAGTAAATCTTTGGAGTATTCAGCAAAATAAGTAGCTCTGATCTGGTCAATTGTTCTCTTCTTAAAGGCATCTTTATCCATTACTTTTTGCTCCAACGCTTCCAGATAAAATACAGTTTCTACACAAATAATATCTAGAAGTTCTTTTTTTCCTTCTAAACTATTGTATCTTGATTTATACATTGGAGGGATCTGAGAAAGACGATCATTAATATCACCCATAGTGATCTTGCCTGCTAGATACTTTGCAACTATTGTAGAATCTGCTACTTCAGATGCGGCAAACAAATTTAATAAGATAAATAATAAGACAATTGTAAAGATTGTTTTGCTTTTCGTTTTTCGGTAATACATAATTTTACTATCTCCTTTATACAATTTAGAACATCACAAAAAAAAATTGACTGTTTAAAGTCAAGTAAATAAATGGAAGGTGTTTAGAAAGTACAGAATGAGATAGAAGGTTATTTTATGGGTATATTTTCACGTGATTTGATCGTGAACAATTATTATGCATTAGATAAAAAAAGATGTTTGGAGGAGATGGTAGAGTTTCTCTTTAAGCGTGACATTATAGTTTCTGTGGAAAAATTTTTTAAGGCAATAATGGAAAGGGAAAACTTGATGTCTACTGGGATAGGTCAAAAAGTTGCGATTCCCCATGCCCGTACTCAATTTGCCAAAGAAATGAAAATTGCAGTGTATAAGCTTGACAATGAAATCGATTTTAATTCCATTGATAGCGTAGCTGTTAAATTAATTTTTATGATAGCTGTTCCCGATCAGAAAAAAGATGAATATATGAAGGTTTTAAGCGGGATTTCAAATTTTTTGCGGATAGAAGAAAATCGGAATAAATTATTTAATTCCAATGATGCAGAAGAGCTGTATAATACACTTAAGGAAGTCAAAGTATGAAAAGCAAATTTAATATTTTCTTCGCATTGATATTCTTTGCGAGTATTTCATTATTAGCGCAGAATGAAAATACTGGAACCAGCGGGTTTACATTTTTGAAAGTTAATTATTCGGCTCGAGCCGCTGCCATGGGTAATGCTTATACCGGTTTGGCGAATGAGGCAGATGCTGTCTTTTTTAATCCAGCTGGACTTGTACAATTAAAATCACCTCAAGCATCCTTGACCTATATGAATTATTTAGAAGGTATTAATTGCGGCTCCGCAGTTTATGCACATCCCATGAATGATAAAACTGTTTTTGCGTTTTTCGCCAAAGGTCTTACTGCGACCGAGGATCGGACAATCGCAGATGAAATGGGACAATACGCCGGAGTAGATGGTACTTTCGGCATGTCTGATCTGGTTTTTGGAATAAGTGCAGCAAGATATGTACTTGATATCTTAGATGTCGGGATCAATATAAAATTTATTCAGGAATCACTTGATGAAAATTCAGCTTCGGCAGCCGTTTTTGATCTAGCGATTTTACATCAAACAACCAACAAATATTTAAAACTAGGAATTGCGGTTCGAAATATCGGGAAGCAATTATCGTATTTTACCGATAATGAATATCAGGAAGATATGCCGACAACTTTTACTGCTGGATTTAACTATCATCCCAAGGATAAAATTTATGTTACGATCGATGTTTATAAACCGGCAGATAATGATTTTTTTGGTCATCTTGGAATAGAATATCAAGTTCATACAGCTATCGCATTAAGAGCCGGCTATAAAACAAACGCTACTGATTGGGCTACAGGTGGTGATAAAGAACTTTTCTCGGGTATCTCATTCGGTTCGGGATTTGATCTTAAAAAATACAATATGAAATTAGACTACGCAATTGTATCCTTCGGTGATCTGGGATTCGTTAATCAAATCTCTATTAAATACATTTTCTAATTTATTCAATTGTGAATATTCATCCAACTATTTTTCCCTAATTTCCCGATGACTTGTTTATTTTTTCTGAAAAGTATTAGACAACTATCTTTTAATAAAAAATATGGAGAAAATTTTTTTTGAGGGATTAATGGACTGTAAGAATTTTTTGTTTGAACTTGGTGTGGAAGAAATTCCGACAACTTATATTACAAATGCTTTAAAAACAGTGAAAGATCACTTTAAAACAAATTTAGAAAAAGCAAATCTCCACTATGATGAATTAGTAACCTTTGCAACTCCCAGAAGATTTACAGTAAATATTTCAAATCTTGAGATTAGGCAGGAAACTAGATTAATTGAAAGAGTAGGACCGACCAGAGAAATAGCTTATGATAATGATGGAAATTTAACAAAAGCTGCCAGAGGTTTTTTGAAAGGTGCCGGTGCTGAAGAAAAAGATATTGTTATCAAAAAAACTTCTAAAGGTGATAAATTAACTGTAAAAATAAATATCGAAGGTAAAATGACCCAAGTCATTTTAAAAGAATTGATAGAAAATCTGATCAGGGAGTTTAATTTCCAAAAATCGATGAAATGGGGCAGGACAAATATATCGTTTGCCCGACCGATCCGCTGGTTATTAGCAATATTTGGAAATGAAGTGATTGATGTTGAGATTGCTGGAATCAAAGCCGGCAATTTTACTTATGGAAACAGGTTTATTGATCTGGAAAAACCGATAAAAATTAATTCGAGTAATGAATATGAAGAAAAATTAACTGAAGCCTATGTTATCCCATCACGTATGAAAAGAAAAAAAACAATTCAAAGCCAATTGAAGGAATTATTCATTAAAGATGACGAAAAAGTGCTGGTGGATAACAATCTTCTGGATGATGTAGTCGATCTGGTTGAATACCCTACAGCCGTTATTGCCGAATTTGATAAAAAATATCTTCAACTTCCTAAACTAGTTGTTACAACAACTCTATCCGAACATCAAAAGTATTTCTCGGTTATGAAGAAAAATGGTGACTTAAGTAACAAATTTGTCTTTATTTCAAATGGTGATCCCAAATATTCGGAATTAATAAAAACAGGAAATCAAAAAGTAATAACTGCCAGGTTAGAGGATGCTGAATTCTTCTATAAAATGGATACTCAAAAGGAACTAGAGGATTATGTACCAAAATTGGAGGAAGTTACTTTCCAGAACAATCTTGGGTCAATTTTAGAGAAAACTCAGAGAATTATCAAGATCGTTGAATATCTTTGTGATGAGTTAGAAGTTGATAAGAAAACAGCTGAAGCCGCCTTACGCGGAGCTTTCTTGTGTAAAGCAGATCTCGTCACACTGATGCTTGGCGAAAAGGAATTTACAAAACTGCAAGGTTATATTGGATATCAATATGCTTTGAAAAGCGGTGAATCAAAAGAAACAGCTTTGGCAATACACGAACATTATCAAAATGGTGAAACGAAGCTGTCAATAGTCGGATCGCTCGTTGCAATTGCCGATAAAATAGATACTATTTGCGGAATTATAGGTGTAGATATCATTCCTACAGGCTCAAAAGATCCTTTTGCATTAAGACGGGCTGCGAATGGTATTGTCCAAATAATTTCAAATAATCATTTTGAGATCAATATTAATAGTTTGATAGATAAATCATTTACATTACTTGATAATAAATTAGAAAAATCTGCTAATAATAAAGATATTGTAATTGATTTTTTCAAACAGCGGATAAACTGGTTTCTCAAACAGAATAAAATTGATTATGATATCATTGATAGCGTTATGCATATTGATCATTCGGATATACCAGATATTTACAAACGCTCTCAGGCATTGCAGGAACTCAAAATGCAGAAAGATTTCATTAAGCTTGTTCTGGGCTTTAAAAGGGTTTCTAATATTATTTCAGAAGCGAAAGAACTTACCAAAGTTAATACAGATTTAATACAAAATGAAACTGAGGAGATCCTGTTTAATGAATATCTGGTGTTAGCCAAAAAAATATCGGAACTACTGCCGCATAACAAATACAGTGAAATTCTTAGTCTCCTTGTGAATTATGGCAGAATGATAGATGATTTTTTTGATGAAGTACTGGTTAATGTGAAGGATGCGAAAATAAAACAGAATAGATACAATATTTTAGCTTGTATCAGGGAGTTGTTTTTGCAGATCGCTGATCTCTCAAAACTAGTCGTGGAAGGCAATTAAAAAATATATAAATTGAGGTAATTACATGGCTATTCAAATTTCGCATCGGGCTAAGGCAATTAAACCTTCTCCCACTCTTACTGTATCGACGATTGCTACTCGTCTGAAAGCGCAAGGTATCGATGTTATTAATTTTGGTGTGGGAGAACCGGATTTTGAAACACCAATTCAAGTTAGAAATGCAGCCCATAAAGCAATTGATGAGAACTTTACAAAATACACTGAATCGTCAGGTATTTTAGAATTAAGAGAAGCAATCTCGGCAAAACTTTTACGTGATAATAATCTCAAATGTGATCCTAATGACATACTTGTATCACCTGGGGCAAAAGCCTCGATCACATTTTTGCTAATGACAATCTGCGATCCCCGGGATGAAGTGCTTATACCTTCTCCATACTGGGTAAGTTATACATCACAGGTTGAGATGGTTGATGCTTTTCCGATTCTTCTTCCTACTAGAGCAGCTTCAAAATTTAAGATTTCTGCTGAACAATTAGATGAAGTTTTGCAATCATTAAGTAATCCTAAAGCTCTGATCTTAAACTCGCCCAACAATCCAACCGGTTCAATTTACAATAAAAAAGAATTAGAGAAAATTGCTGAAGTATGTTTGAAACACAATATAGTGATTATCTCAGATGAAATATATGAAAAATTGATCTACGACGGAAGAGAACATGTTTCAATTGCCTCGATCAGTGAAGAAGTACGTGACCATACGATTTTAATAAATGGTGTTTCAAAAGCCTATGCAATGACAGGATGGCGGCTAGGTTATGCTGCCGGCCCCAGGGATATTATTAAAAGTGCTGCCAGAATTCAAAGTCACACGACTTCTTGTGTAAATTCTATAACACAAAAAGCTGCAATAGTTGCACTGCAGGACTGTGACGAGAATGTAAATAAAATGCGTGATGAATTCCAAAGACGCCGTAACTTTCTAACTGAAGGATTGAACGATATCCCAAACCTAAAATGTCGTCTTCCCAAAGGTGCCTTCTATGTAATGCCGAATGTATCTTTTTATATTCACAACAATAAAGTTGGAGTTCGTAATTCAAGAGAACTTTGCGAATATATTCTGGAAAAACATCGAGTAGCACTTGTACCAGGTTCAGCTTTTGGGGCTGAGAAATATGTACGATTCTCTTATGCTACCAGTATGGAAAACATTGAAGAGGGGCTTAAAAGATTTAAAACTGCTCTAGCCACCAGTGTTAGATAATTATTATGAAAGAATTTAGAGAGGAAATTGAGAAAAGAAGACTGGAAAGACGAAACAAAAGGAGTTCTACCTGGGTTAATTTTTTTGTCCGAATTTTAGCTCTCATATTTGTCATTTTGATCATACGATATTTTAGCGATGCTGATCCAGATAAATTCAGAAGTTGGATTGCATCAGAGCAAGCAGACTCAATTGAAGTTCAGGAGCAAAAATGAAATTACTAGTAGTTGGCTCGATAGCTCTTGATAATATTCAGACACCTTTTGGTAACGAAAAGCGATCTCTGGGAGGATCTGCTATTTTTACTTCCATGGTAAGCAATAATTTTTGCCAAACCGGACTTGTGGGAATTGTTGGTGAAGATTTTCCAAAAGAATATATTGAACTTTTGAGTAATAATAATATTGATTTAAAGGATTTGTCAATCGTACCTGGTAAAACCTTTCATTGGTCAGGTAAATATGATAATTTTAATACAGCCGAAACTATCGTTACTGATCTAAATGTCTTTGCAAATTTTAATCCGATTTTAAACTGGGAAAACAAACAAAGTGAGTATCTTTTTTTGGGAAATATTGATCCAATTTTACAATTAAAAGTATTAGACCAAATGGAGAATGTGAAGATAACCGCCTGCGATACAATGAATTATTGGATAATGAGATCGAGGGAGAACCTGCTTAAGGTTATTAAAAAGGTTGATTTTCTTTTTATTAATGAAGAAGAATTGCGAATGTTGACCAAAGAGCAGAATATTTTTCAAGCTGCTGATGAAGCTTTAAAGATGGGATCCAAGCACATTATAGTTAAGCGGGGAGAATACGGTTCTTTTATCTATACCGCAGATTTTATTTTTTTTATGCCTGTTTTTCCGGTAAAAAAAGTGATCGATCCAACCGGAGCAGGAGACAGTTTTGCAGGCGGCTTCATGGGCTTTCTTGCCTCTGAGGGCAAATATGATGAATTATCCATAAAAAAAGCAATGATCTATGGTACTATAACTGCATCTTTCTGTGTTGAATCTTTCAGTATTAAGAGAATAAAAGAGTTAACTCTGAGCGATATCTTAAATCGTAAACAAGAAATTGAAAAAAAAATATTTTTATAAGGTGGAAATATGAACAATAGCTCAACGATTAGGAGTAATGCCCGTGAAATTTTATCAGGTAAATGGGTAAATGCGATTTTAGCCTATTTAATTTTTGCGGCAATTATTTCTATTGCTGCCTCTTTTTATGGTGTGTTTTTACTGATCAGTGGTACATTAGCATACGGTTTGTACCTATATTTTTTGAAACTTACGAGAAGTGAAGCAAGCGATTTTAATCAACTATTCAAAGCTTTTTCCTTTGAAGGTGGTAACCTTGGTATGTTCGGAAAAACTTTAGGTTTGTATCTCCTGATGAATTTGTATATTCTTTTATGGTCATTGTTATTGATCGTACCGGGAATTATTGTTGCCTATTCATACAGAATTGCGTTCTATCTTATGATCGATGATCCAGAATTAAATATTTCAGAAGCTTTGAAAAAGAGTAAAGAAATGATGTATGGTTACAAATCAAAATTATTTTTTTTAGACCTTAGTTTTATCGGCTGGGGCTTCCTTTGTTTATTAACATTCGGTATAGGATTTCTTTGGTTGTCACCCTATATGCTCACCTCGCAATCAATATTTTATAATGAATTGCTAAATGAATATGGGATAAGTTCAAAGGAAATCAAGGAAAAGCAGGATAATGAAGCAGTTAACGTTGGTGGAGTTTTAGAATAATTTCCTAATGAGAAAAGTATATTGTTTAATTGATTAAGTTATATATTTAAGAAAAAATAGTAATTAATATGTTAATAGGTAAATAATGGTTTGGCGGATTTTAATTTCTAAAGAAAATAATTCAGCAATGAATATGGCGATTGATGAAGCGATATTTAATCATGTTCAAACAGGCAGATCAAAACCGACAATAAGATTTTACCAGTGGGATCCCGCGACAGTCTCTTGCGGATATAATCAGGAAATAAAAAAAGAAGTTGACCTCGAGGCAATCAGGGAACTTGGATTTGGTTTTGTGAGACGACCTACCGGCGGTAGAGTTGTTCTGCACGATCATGAAGTTACCTATGCAGTAATTGCACCCTGCGAAGGTAAATTTTCAGGTTCTGTTACAGAGTCATATTCGGAGATCAGCAAAGCACTCGCTGTAGGATTTAAGCTCATGGGAATTGAAGTAGATTTTGAAAAAGGCTACCTTAGTTCAGAACATCAGCGTAAAGCTATGAATCCATGTTTTACAAGCAGCTCAAGATATGAATTGAATTATCAGCACAAAAAATTAGTAGGGAGTGCTCAGGTTAGAAAATACAATTGCCTGCTTCAGCATGGATCCATACTGTTAAATTACGACCAAAGCAAATTAGCAGCTGTTTTACCGAGATTATCTCCAGAACAGAAAGGGAAATTAGCAAAATATTTAAAGAAAAAAACTGTTTCGATCAACGCTATCCTTAACACTCCTATAGAATTCCACGAAGCAGTTGATTTTTTTATTTCGGGCTTCCAGGAAAAATGGAATAAAGATGAGTTTGTAATTAGTAATAAACTGGATATGTGGGAATTGGAAAGTTCCGAAAAACTGAGAGTAAGTAAGTACTTGACAGATGGGTGGAACAGGAGAAAAATATAACCTTGAAAAAGGGGAAGAATAAAAAATATAGATTGACACGATTTTTTTTATTATAGTTTTTGTTCTAATGAAAAGTATTTAATAAATAATTTAGGGAGGATTATTAATGCTTAAGAAAATCACTATTTTTATCATTTTAGCATTTCTATCTTTTACCACATTATTTGCTGGAACGACTGGTAAACTTGCTGGTAAAGTTACAGATGAAAAGGGGAATCCTGTTCCTTTTGCAAATATAACTATAATGGATGATGAAACTTTAGTTGCCGGAATGATGACTAAAGAAAATGGTTCATATTTCATTATTAATATCACACCTGGAATCTACGACGTATTTTGTATGCGTGGTGGTTTCCGAACTCAAAAGATATCAGGAGTAAAGATCAGTCTAGACTTAACCGAAATTCTTAATATCAAATTACCAAAACAAGCAATTGAGATTGAAGGCTTTGATGTTGTTGAAAATAAAGTCGAGATGATCCAACCATCAAAGACCAACTCCGGAAAAACAATCTCCTCTGCCGATATTGAAGACGTTTCTGTTGATCAGATAGAAGATGTGATCTCATTACAGGCAGGTGTTACTCTAACTAATGGAGAGATTCACGTTCGTG
Source organism: Candidatus Cloacimonadota bacterium (assembly GCA_021734835.1). Taxonomy (GTDB): domain Bacteria; phylum Cloacimonadota; class Cloacimonadia; order Cloacimonadales; family TCS61; genus Tenebribacter. The sequence continues at coordinate 40,618 of JAIPIH010000014.1, forward strand.
GTGGAAGATCCAATGAGATGGCTTACACAGTTGACGGTATGTCTGTTTCCGATCCGGTAGATGGCGGCTCAGCTCTTACTATTGATACTGATGCAATTGCTAATATGGATGTGATGACAGGCGGACTTACTGCTGAATATGGTAATGCGCAATCCGGTATGGTTAATATTGTTACCAAAAGCGGTTCTAGTGAGTACTCCGGAAAGATTGAACTGGTTACAGACCACTTAATAAACTCACCTGATAACTCTAATAAGGACGTTTTGAAATTTGCCATTGGCGGTCCCGTCCTAACCCCTTTAGTTCCCTCCCTTAAAGATAAATTTACTTTCTATTTCAATGCCGTTGGAAGTTGGCAGGATTCACGCTATAAAGATTATTATAATTTAAATCCCTCTGAGGGTCTTAATGGATTGATTACAAGCTGGGCTGATTACGAACCATATAATCCGTATGAAGGGAGAGATAACTTTGTAGGCTTTGACCTTGGTGATAGAAACTACAATGATTACAATGCGAATTTGAAAATGAAATATAAATTTAATGAACGTCAAAATATAACTTTTGCTGTTAGAGGTGATAAATATGAACATCTTCCTTTTGCTCATGGTTGGAGATACGCTTTAGAACACTATGCAAAAACTGCCGGAGAACAAAGACAATATATTGCAACTTACGATCAAACTATAGGTTCTCAGGTAAACATAAAAGTTAAAGCAAGTTTATATGAAAAAAGTGTTCAACAATCACCTCGGGATATTGCAAGAGAAGATTGGTTCGGTTTAGGTGATCAGGAAGATTTTGATCTATACGGGAATAACCAGCTTGGAACTACAAACGGTATTTTTTACTTAACACATGAAGATGACAATATAGTAAGTGATGTTGAAGATTATGCCTGGATATTTGAAACCGGTGATGGGAACTCACTGGCGGTACCATTTGTCCAACCGGGTACAGTTTGGGGTACTTATATTGATGATAAAAACGAGATGCTCCAGTTAAGAACGGATGTAGAATATCAGGCGAATGAGACGCATGGCTTTAAATCAGGATTTGAATTAATAAAACACAAAATAGAAAAAGATCAATGGAGAAATCCCTGGAATCTTTCTGCAGGCCGATATCAAACCTATTTATCAACTTGCATTCCAGAAGAATCTTATGAAGCAGGAGATATCATCTATTTTGATAATGGAGACAGCTTAGAAGTTCCGGTCGGTGGTTTGGATTTTTATTCCAGAGTTGACTTGTTGGCAGCTACAGAAGCAGCTTCCGGTTTATCCGATGGTTATCAGGCAGAACCTTGGCAGGGCGGTATCTATGTTCAGGATGCTATGGTTTGGGAAGGCTTGATCATCAATGCAGGAGTTAGATGCGACCTATGGTATCTCGGTGGTGATTATGACATTAAAACTGCCAGTTACGATGGCTCTTACTTAGATTCGATAGATCCGGATAATCCTATGAATGAAAGTAAGTATAAGATCGAAGATCCGGAAAATCCCGGAGAACTGATAGTCCCTGATCCAGAATCTTTCCCTTTTGAATATGCAAAATATATGAGTGCAGTTGATTATCATAAAACCATAACAGATAGATTTAGCAAACCTCAGGTTATGTTCTCACCCAGATTAGGAGTTTCTCATCCTATCTCAGAAAAAAGTGTTCTCCACTTTGTTTACAATTATCAAAGGCAATTACCACAAATGCAGTATATTTTTACAACAGGACGCCCCCAGGATGTTATTGAAAATCCCGGCTCTGATATAATTGTGGGGAATCCGGAATTGGAAGATCAAACAACAATAACTTATGAAGCGGGCTTACAATATCAATTACATGAAGACTATGTTATGGATATTACAACTTATTTTAAAAATATATATAATTATGTGAGCACGATCGAGAGAGTAGATCCGGCTGATAACTCAATCAAATGGAATGAATATATTTCTGAAGATTATGGTAGTGTACGAGGAATTGATTTCAATATCAGTAAGTTTTTATCGAATTTCTTCTCAGGCTCTGCAGCGTATTCCCTTACTTGGGCTAATGGAAATCACTCTGAAACATCAACAACAAACGAAGAAAGTTTGCGTGAGTTTCCTCTTGCCTGGGATACAAGACACAACTTTAATTTCAATTTTACCTTTAAAGTTGGACGGGGAGAAGAATTCTATATTCCTTTTACTGAAACAATACTACCCATGCAGGATTTTTCAATTAACTTCTTATATTCTCTAAATTCAGGCTCTCCTTACACACCGGTTGATGATAATAATAATGAATCACAAGATGTGAACAGCCAATTAGCGCCTCATACTGAAAATGCTAATTTGAAGTTTACTAAGAACTTTGGGTTTGGCAATAACATGAAACTGAGATTTTATGCCAGTATACTCAATTTATTTAATAGAAATAATGTAACTAATGTTTACCCCAAGACAGGAGATCCCTTTATTAGTGGAACTGATCTTGATTTTAACGGGAATGGATATATTGATCCTAACACAAGCTCAATATATCAGGCATCAGATATGAATCCGGCTAATATTTCAGCTGGAAGAACCTATTCATTTGGGTTGACTTATATTTGGTAATGCTAACTAAATAAATTTGGAGGATATAAAATGAGGAAAAAACTTTTAACCATAATTTTAGTACTGGCAATTGCTAATCTATTGTTTACAGCATTTGCTTTTGCGCAAGAAGGGGCTACAGCAACAGATACCGCTCTCGAAGATAAAGTCGCTGAAGTTGTAGAGGAAGTTCCCTTTGAACAAACTTCTCAATCCGGTGGCTTAGAGATGTTTGCACGTAAAATAGTTGGAAGCGGATTAGTTGATCTATTTATTCAGGGTGGATTCGTGATGTACCCGGTGCTTTTACTCCTCATCTGGGGTATTGCTACCATCATCTGGAAACTGATTTCTCTGAGTTATGCTAAAATTAACCTGAATGATTTTCTAGGGAAGGTTATCCCGCTTTTAGAAGATAAAAAATATGACGAAGCATTAAAACTTTGTGAAGGGACAAAAGGACCGGTCGCAGCTGTTATGCATAATGGTCTTTTAAAAGTTGATAAAGGAATTGAAGCAGTTGAAAAAGCAATTGAGAATGCCGGCGTTATTGAGATGGCATTTTTGGAAAAAGGATTTATCCCACTATCCACTACAATAAACCTTGCTCCTATGTTCGGATTTTTTGGAACTATTGTTGGTATGATCCGTGCTTTCCGCGATATTGCAGCTGCTGGCGAAGTTGAACCAACTATTGTTGCTACCGGTATTCAAATAGCTCTTATTACTACGGCTTCCGGTCTAGCTGTTGCTATTCCGATGCAATTCTTTAACAATATGTTCCTGGGAATGGTTGACGGACTTGTAATGGATATGCAGAGAGGTTCAGAAAAAATGATCGAAACTCTTGTAGAAAATAAATAGGAGGAAATGTGTTACGCAGAAAGAGAAAAGATTTGGGAGGTATTCCCACTGCATCAATGTCTGATGTAGCTTTTCTGCTGCTTGTCTTCTTTCTATCAACTACAAAATTTGATATTAAAAAAGGTCTAGGGATAGTATTACCAGCTGCCTCTGACGGTACTCAGAAGAAGGTTAAATTAAAGGATGAAAACCTTACTAAAATCTGGATCGATCAGGATGGCAACATAACAATGAAATCAGGTGATGTTGAGCGTGCAGTTCCCATGATTGAGCTGCAGAAGATTATAAATAAGATTGTTACTGAAAATCCTGATATGGTGATTTCCCTAAAAACAGATAGAAAAAGTAAATACCAGTATATGGTTAAAGCTTTAGATAAACTTCAAGCTGCTGGTGCAGAAAAAATTTCTCTATCAACAAACTAGGAAGGTATTATGGCTAAAATTAAGAAAAGTGCTAGACCGGAGACTGCGATACCAACAGCTTCGATGTCTGACATAGCTTTCCTGCTTCTCTTATTCTTCATGGTCTCAACCGTGTTTGTTAGTGAGAAAGGAATACCTGTAAGAATGCCGAAAGCAAAAAGTATTGAAAAGATCCCGCGGAATCATTCCGCAACGATCTATGTAAATAAAAACGGCACAATATCAATTGATGATTTTGTTGTATCGATTCCAGATGTAAAATATGTTATGCAGAAGAAATTAGCTGAAGATTTTAATGTGTTAACTTGTTTCAGAACTGACAAGGATACGAATTATGGTATAATGTCGGATATTCTGAATCAATTACGTGAAGCACAAACTTTACGTGTATATTTCGAAGCTAAGTTGGAAAGGTAGGTGAGATATGCATAAGAAATCAGTAGATTGGAAAGATATTGCAGAAAGTTATTATGATAAATCGGTGAGTTTAGCTATATTGATTTTATTATTTGCTTTTATAGTTTCACCGAAAATTGAAGTAAAACCTTACGATAGAACAATAAATATCACTGAAGCTATAGATATACCGCCAGAGATAAAAGAACGGATCAAACCACCTGAAGAAACAGTAAAACCAGTGGTGGAAATAATCGTTGAAGAAGATCTTGATTCTGAAGATGAGGAAGATATAGAAATTATCGAAACTATTGGAGTTACTTCTCTGGATCCGTATGATAAAGTTCAGGAGAAGATCTTGGGACAAACTTCTAAATTTGTTGTATATGAAGATGAACCTTTTGTGATCAAAAGAGCTCCCTTGGAATACCCGGTATTTGCCAGAAATGCCGGTGTAGAGGGTGATGTGATCTTGCAGGTAGAAGTCTTCAAAGATGGCTCGGTTGGAGCTATCGAAGTAGTAAAATCGTTGATGTCTGGCCCTGGCGGTTTGGACGAAGCAGCTATCAAATCTGTGAAAAAATGGGAATTTTCACCGGCTAAAAGTGGTGGAAAACCTGTAGCTTGCTGGGTGACATTCCCGGTCGGTTTCTATTTAAATTAATAAATCTTGGGGGATTTTATATGAATATTAGTAAACTAAAAATACTTTTGATCTTAGTGTTGCTTATTATTTTCTCGGCAAGTGTTTTTGCAAGAACTTATGATGCACCAGAAGGTGAAAAAAAGTTTGATACTTCTCAAGTACACAATCTGGGGAATATCTGGCTTCGAGTAAGTAACTATGGCTTCTTCGGATCAGGTGAAACTGATCCAAAATGGCCTTCACTTGAATATCCGGGCGGTTCAGCCATAGATTATTTGTATCTGGGCGGATTATGGTTTGGAGCCAAAAAAGTAAGAAGAGATAATCTGGGCAGAAAATATTTCTGGCTGAACTATCCTCCGACTGCTGATAATGATGTTGTTATTTTTGGTGATTATGCAAATGGATATAATGATACTTTAAGGGCAGTCGTTGATACTTTAGTTAGTATAGGGGTTGATGGTTGGCATCGGATCAATGAACTCTTACCAGCCTATAATCCTTTAGAAGCATCTTATTTAGGTTCTCAATATACAGCTCACAATTACCAGGATAAAACTGTTACAGCTTCTATCAGGGATCAAAGAAAAGGTGAAGATGATGATAATGACGGTTTGATTGATGAAGATCCAGTTGGATATGCTTTCCCCTTTAGATCCAGTGATGAACTGCCCATTCAGTTCGCTGTATACGGCGGTAATTTTCTGCACCTTTCAGAAGGACCTTATGGTACGGAAATTATTTTGGACGAAGATAATCAATCAATTTGGTACCCGCTGGGATTTGTAGATCTTAGTGACAACTCAAATTCTCTCTATAACTTTGCAGAAGCAAATGATGATGATGGAGACGGAATTTCTGATGAAGACGGTTATCCTATATCGGAACAGGATTATATTTCTTATTACTATGACTATAGCCCGTTCGAAAACGGTAATCCCGATCCGGATAGAGATTATAGTTCGAGTGCCGGCTCAAATACACACTATCCTCTGAACATTCGTGTTCGCCAAATGAGCTATCAGTGGAGTTATGAATATATTAAAAACCTGGTTTATGTAGAATTTAATATAACTAATATGAATGTTCAAGATACTCTTAAAGATTGTGCAATGGGTATTTATATGGACTCAGATGTTGGACCGCAATCTTTCGGCGCTTCAGCAATTGCACCCGATGATATCAGTAGTTATGTTCCAGGGGAAGGTTTTGAGTTTGCCTATACATATGATAAAGATACTGACGGTGGATTAACCAATGGATTTGTCGGGTCCAGAGTTTGTACTCCTGACCCTGAACAGCTTGTATTTGCTTGCTGGACTTGGGATGTAAGCTGGGGACCGGATGATTGGCATCCAAGGCAATATGTTTCTACCGGCAGCCCAAGAACTGCAAACGAAAAGTATTGGTTGCTTTCAGGAAGGAATCCTGATCCGACTTACGCAGTTGATCTTAGAGAAAATCCTAATTACCAAGTCGAGAACTTCCCCGGCGGTATCGATACTAGATATCTATTTGGTTTCTATGGAGCTCAATCCCACACGGGAGATACTGATGCACCAGGTGATCCTGGTTATGGTATTCCTGACTATTTGGAAATTGACGACGATGGAGTATATTTCAAACGATGGAATTTACCTCCGGGCAGAACAATGAAGATTGTAATAGCAGTTTTCCCTGGAGATAGCATTTTTGAGTTGAGGAATACAGCAGAATTTGCAAAATTTATTTATGGTGAAGCTCAAACTCTTACTACAGTGGTATTGCCGGACACATTCCCACATTATCAAGCACCAGAACCTCCAGATTATCCAAGCATGCATGCTTCACTGATCAATGACGGGAACGCAATTGATGTTTATTGGAGCAATGTATCAGAATTTACCTATGATAAAGAATTTGTACCACAGAGTATTGTCGGCTGGCAAGACTTAACGCCTGGTATAGATAGCTATGCCCCGGATGCAGATACAACTGGTATGCCGGAAGAATATAAACCAGATAATTGGGGACTTGATAATGAAAATTCAACAGTTAACCCGTGGACAGCATATAGGATTCGTCACGATTTTCAGGGTTATACATTGTACGGAAGAGGCGGTAGCGGTTCTCAAGAAGATTGGGTTGAAAAAGGTAAATGGGATAAATTTGAAACAACTCAGGATCTCCAGGATTATGAGGTAAATTTAGGAGACTCAACCTTTATCGATTTCCAGGGTGAGATCGGTATTGGAACTTTTTCTCAGTCGCTTCCCAATAGAAGAACCTTCATTCTTGATGATGAAAACTATTTTCATCTTAATGATGTCTATGAGCTGATACCTTATGATTCCTCAGTTGAGAATATCTTCGGTGAACCAATTTATGACTATTCTAAAACCAAGGATTCTGCAGAAATCGATGGAGTTGGGACCTGGTCACGTAATGAGCAAGCTTTATATTTTGCAAATCCAAGTTTGCTGGCTCTTCCTAAAGGTGAGGATATTTACTTAGAATTATATTCATCGAATTTGATACCTTTAGCAGGTTTTGTTAGTCAAGGAGTTCTAGACGATCCTCAAAAAATTGAAGATCTCAGAAAAAGCCGCCTGGCTAGAAGATACTATAATAAGGTAGTTTATTATCCACCCAAAGGAATAGAATATTATGTAACAGTTACTACTTGGGATAGAGGATTCCCATCTCAGAATATTAAATCTTTAGAATCTGGGAAAGATGCTGATGCTAATATGAAAATATTATTTCCGGGTCCAAATGCAAAAGATAATATGGATAACATCTATGTAGTACCCAATCCTTATATTGGTCAAAGCAGCTTTGACGGCAGAAAGGAAGATGACTTTACAGGAGATCGCAGTAGAAGGATCTGGTTTGTAAATCTACCTATAGATTGTACAATAAGGATTTTTACACTTTCCGGTGATCTTGTTGATGAGGTTGTTCACCATGGCGGTGAAGGTGAAGAAATAATTAATCCTTCAGTTGCCTTGAACAAAGATAAATTGAAGCAAAGTGATTTCTCTGCAACAGGAATGGAACCTTGGGATCTACTCTCAAGGAATAATCAGATCATCGCTCCCGGTGTGTATCTTTTCTCAGTAGAAGAGCAAGGCACAGGCGATATAAAAGTTGGAAAATTTGTAATTATAAAGTAATTGAGTTATCGGTTCACAGATATAAAGTCTGTGAACTGAGCTTACAATGAGAAATGAGAGGTAAAATATGAGAAAATACGTTGTTATATTATTAATGCTTTTAGTAATTCCCGGATTGTTATTTGCAGAGATATTTCCCAAAACCGGAACCGCAGGTTTACAATTCCTGAAAATAGGTATTGGAGCTAGAGCTCTGGGAATGGGTGAAGCTTATACTGCTGTTACAAATGATATCTCTTCAATATACTGGAATCCAGCCGGATTAGCTTTGAAATCTCAAGACCAGGTAATGTTCTCTCATACTAAATGGGTGGCAGATATTAACTATGAGTTTGTAGCTTATTCCAAAGTTACGTCAGTAGGCACTTTTGGTATTAGTACAGCTCTGCTTCATATGGATTATATGGATGTTACTGACGAACCAAGTTTTGGGCCGACAGGTGAAACTTTTACTTGCTACGATCTTATGACCGGTCTTACATATTCAAATGCTTTTACAGATAAATTCTCATTCGGAGCTAATGTAAAATATGTTTATGAAAAATTGGATGAATATAGTGTAGGCGGAATTGCTGTTGACATTGGTTCTCTGTATAATACTGGTTGGCATAATGTAACAATAGGTATGGCGATCAAGAATTTTGGTCCTGATCTGAAGTATGAACTGGATGAAGATGGAGATGGATCTTTAAATGAAGATCCCTTTGATCTAATAGATAATGATGGCGATGGTCTCATTGACGAAGATAGAGAAGAATTTCCATTTAAAATACCAATGGGGTTTTCGCTTGGAATCGCAATGGATCTTTACGAAAGAGATAACCAGTTGTTGTTAGCCTCTGTTCAACTTGATAATTGCGTTGACAGACAAGAAACTTATAATATAGGTATGGAATATAAGATCAGTGCTTTTAAAATTAGATCAGGCTACCAAATAAATTACGATGCTACTTCATATTCAGTAGGGTTTGGTTGGTCTATTCCAACCAGTTTTGCAGTAATTGATATAGATTATTCATATACAGATATGGGATATCTTACGGAAGATTTTCTTTCAACTCCGATGAGATTATCTTTGAAATTGTCGTTTTAGAAATAACGAAAAAAAAAGGAGGAAAAAATGAAAAAGATGTTAATTCTTTTGGGTTTAACTTTGTTAGTTTGTACACTGGTAGCCGAAGATTTTATGCAACCCGCCCAAGTTGCAAAAGATAGCTACTATCCTGGATTGAGGATCAGACAGGTAAATAATGCCTCAGAACGTGATCCAGCTCCGGAGTATTCTTTCATCCCTAATGGAGATGGCGAAGATACAACTTACTTAACAAGTTCTTATTATGACTACATGCCCTTCAGTTATAATGGCTATAACTTGGTAATGCAGCCGGAAACTTCACAACCTTACGGATATGCTGCCGGTGGTCACTATGTTACATATATGCGTTCAGAAACACCTAGTTTAGCTACAGATAGAAGAGCATTCTTTAGTTATATCAATGAAAATGGAACACTGGGTGAAAGTAATGGTATTAACTCTGATATCAATCGTGAAGGTTTCACATCAACAGCTGTGGATCCATACACAGGTGACCCATTTTCAGTTTGGCACAGCGTTGTAGAACCTGACGGCAGTTATGACAGTCATATGTCTTATGCATTATTCCATGCAACTGGTTCACCCGGCTCTTGGAGATCACCATTTATCTTATTCGATAATCCGGAAATGAGTGAGCCCTTCACAGGTGCACCTGATGATGAATTCATCTGGCCTCAAGTTTGGGTAGGACCTTCACCACAAGCCGATAAAAGAAGAGTTCATGCTTATGGAAATAACTACACAAGTTCTGCGGGAGAAGCAAATTATAATAGTCTTTACTTATATGCAGATTTTGATGATATGGATCTGCTTTCAACATCCGATTTAGATTGGACAGTAGCTACTATTCCCTATTTTGATGAAATGCAGTATGGAGCTGTTGAACGTGTCAATAAAGACATTGTTGTAAGCCAAATTGACGGACAAGTAGTCTGGTTTGGCAGTGTTGGTGATTCTTTAATGGCTGTTGTAAGTGATGATTACGGCGAAACATTTACCGTTTATACTGAAGAACTTAAACAACCTTTGGAAAATCCTACTTACGAAAATGATCCCAGCACATATTTGTGGATGAACGATGATGGTATAACACCAGCAGATATGTATATCGTTCCTTCAAATGACCTTTCTCATTACAATGGCACATTCACAGCTGATCACACAAGAGTTACCTGGATGAGCGGTGTAAATTATAATTCTCAGGAAAATATTGATGGTGGACAGTACTGGCCAGCTTATGTGTATCCCAAAATATTCGAATTTGATCTAATCACACATGATTTTACATTTACAGATTTGGATATTCAAGGTGCTGATCCTTATGATGATACTATGACCATTGGTTATGACCTTGATGAAGACGGAGAAGTAGATGAGTACGACGCAGACGGAATACCGATAGTTTATGTAAGCTGCCCAAGCTGGTTCTTTAATTCAGACGGCGGTTGGCAGGATGCTTACTTCCATGAAAGTAACAGTAAAATAGTTGCTAATGACAACTGGATAGCATTAGTATGGTATGATGGAGCTAAACTGCAAAACGCATATTATGGGGAAGCAGGATATGACGGCTGGCTCAAACAACCGGAACTGTGTCTTGTGATTTCAGATGATAGTGGTGATACTTGGTCTGATATCAGATACATTAATGCCAATCCCAATGATAATGTTATAGATCCTGTTAATCATTATGATGGTAACTTTGCACCTGAATTTGATGGTATGCTTCCGGTAAATATTTCACTGGGAGATAAAATGGAAATAATTAGTAATATCCCAGGTGAATATCATGCAAAAATTCATTTTGTATTTATGGACGATGGTGATTACGGCTCTGCTGCCGGTCAAACTACAGGCGGTGGTGACCTAACAAATAGTGCGATCCGTTATGCTGCCTTTGATATTGAATTTCAGGAAACTAATAGTGCAGCATCAACAAATGATATCACAGTTACGCCGAATGCAGAACTTCTTGGACAAAACTATCCTAACCCATTCAATCCTGAAACTACAATTGCTTACAATATGATCGAAGATGGTTATGTATCTATAGAAGTATTTAACGTTAAAGGACAAAAAGTTAAAACTTTAATAAATGAGCATGTAACTTCTGGTGATCACACACTTGTTTGGGAAGGTACTAATGATAACAATCAAAAAGTATCAAGTGGTATCTATTTCTATAAAATGAAATCAGGTAACTATTCCTCAACTAAGAAAATGATCTTAATGAAGTAAGCAAATTTCGCCCCGACCTTTGCAGGAAGGGGCAACTTTTGTGATAAGATCAAGCAAATTTCGCCCCGACCTTTGCAGGAAGGGGCAACTTTTGTGATAAGATCAAGCAAATTTCGCCCCGACCTTTGCAGGAAGG
>JAIPIH010000042.1 GCA_021734835.1 Candidatus Cloacimonadota bacterium
AATAAATCGCAGAGGATCGCACATGATCAGAGCAAAAGATTTCCATCGTATAAATGACCCTGACAGCACAACTGAAGATCACTATTTCGTTGCAATAGCCGGCAATATCGGCGTGGGCAAAACCACCATGACTGAATTGGTAAGCAAAAAACTGGAGTGGGAAGCATACTACGTGCCTGTCATCACCAATCCCTACCTCGATGACTTCTATAAAGACATGAAACGATGGAGCTTCCACTTGCAGGTGTACTTCCTCTCAAAACGCTTCGAGATGCAGAAAAAGATCGTTGAGAACAACATCTCGTGCATCCAGGACAGAACCATCTATGAGGATGCGGAGATCTTTGCGCGCACTTTGTATAAGAACGGCTCCATGACCGAAAGAGATTTCGAAAATTACCAGGACCTTTTCAAAAATATGACCTACTACTTGCAGGATCCCGACCTGATCGTGTACCTCCGTGCCGATGTGGACGAACTGGTCGAGCGCATACAGCAGCGTGGACGCGAAAGCGAAAAAAGTATTCCGAAAAGTTATCTTCAACAGCTTAATGATGCGTATGATAATTGGATTCCCCGTGCAAGGAAAATGACCCAGGTGTTGGAAATAAATACAAATAATTGTACTGAAGATGAAATTATCAAGCAGGCAGAACGCATTATCGAGAGGATTGAGGAGTTCTGTCCGCCGTCTATTTTTGATAGGGAAAGATAAAGCTTAAACACCCGTCTTCAACCCGATTTGATCGGGACTACGCCGTGGCAGGCGAAAAGACACGAAAAATGGTTATTGTAAATTAGAAAATATATATGTAATCTTTGCGAAAGTTTTTGTTGGTTGACAGACATGTCCTCCTTTCTTAAAGCTAAATATTGTAATATTTGAGAAAGTTAAATCAATTTACGAATAATATATAACCTAACAATCTATTATAATAAACTAAAACTCTAATTCAGCTCTTGCTTTTATTTTTGAAAATTCAGAATTTAGATTACTAATTGTTGCACTATATGACATTAAACTTCCGCTAGGATCCTCTACTAAATCAACATATTGCGCAATAACCGCATACAACTCATAAGTATATGGATATTTACTCATTTCATAAATTGTGAGTCTTGTTTTCAATTCATCTATTAATTTATTTAGCTTATTAAAAATATCCATTCGATCATTTTCTTTAATAGTAATTGCTAATGCTGTCGGAAAATCTACACATGAGTATTCATTTCTAACATGTCTTTCAATAGCATCTGACCAAACACTAATATATGTTGATAACTGCATTTCAATTGATTCTTTTATATTCTCCATGTCAATAATAATATTATCTTCTTTTTCTTCTAATACTCTAATCACAAGATCATATTTTATACCTAAAAGCATTCCTTCTAAGATTGCCCTATATGCCCAGTATGATTCGTCCTTATTTGAATCAGCATATTCAAGTTTATAATACTCCAGATGATCATACAGTATAGGAGTGCTTTCTATTTCTTTCACATAAGTATCATATCCAATTGTTACACAACTTGATAACATAAATATCAATATTATTGAACCCATTCTCTTTAAATTGATCATTTCTTCTCCTAATTTATTTAATTTATAATTTTCTGTATCTGTTTCCAATCAATTATAAGACAAACAAATATTCAATCCAAATACATATACTTCTATGGTTTGTTGCCAATTATTTTTATATATAGGGAAATACAGTGTCACTTTTTTTTTAAACTTGTTACTATTATGGGAACACCAGCATCAATCAATTGATTTAAAACCGTAAAAAGAAGTTCTAGGGTAAAATATGATCTACCTCTTTCCTCAACAATGTTTTTATAAAAAGATGTTGCATCGTATCTTAAACCTAAATCATTCTTTATATGGTTTAAATGGGTAAATAAAAACTGAAAATCCCAACAAACAATATTACTCATTAACCTTTGTATTAAAATAAACTCATCATTTTTATTAGAAATTAATTTACTGTTTTGTTGATTCATCGCATCATGCAGTAATTCAAGTACAACTGATTTAATTGTATCAACTTCATTTCTTTTATCAATAGAAAATATTAAAATGTCATTAAAAAAGAATTCATATTTATATAAATTACCATATTGTTGATGCTGAATGCCTATTAAAGCATCTTTATTTTTTGAATAATATTTTTTTACTTTTATACCTTTAGGAAATATAATAGATCTACTATTAAATACTTCTTCAAACACTGAATCACGGTAATCTTCGGGAAATCTAAGATTACCTTTTCTTGAAACCACAAAATCACTATTAAATAATCCCCAATGATGTTTAAATTTAACTGCAAAATATAATTTAATTCCAAAACAATCTGCAAAATCAATTTTCTTCCTCAAATTTCCTCTACTAATTTTATATTCACGTTTATCTTTACTTTTGATTTCTACAAAAATCTTTGAATTATCGTTTAAAACTAACAAACAATCAGGTGAATAAGAATTTGTTAAAACAGATGTGCTTTCATCGAATGATAGAATGTGCTTGCAGGAATTTAGTAAATGCATAATTATATAAAATTCTGACTCAGCAATTAATCCTCTCAGTCTTGTTTTTAAATTGCTTTTGTTAATATTAAGACTTTGAAGAAGTTCCTTTCTTTGGTTTTCATTTAAATAGCATTTAACATTATTATATGCAATAATTTTTTCTATATCACCCAAAAAAATCCTCTTTTCAAATTTAGATCATTTATTTATAGTAATTACAAGCCATAATAATATATCTCCACATCTCTTTCCGCTCAACTTCAGGTGTACATCCAAATTCCACTCAGGTCTTGGTTCTTATTTATTTAAATCATACCTTTGTTGTCAAATGTTTTGTGCGATGGAATAAACCCGTCTCTTCACCTCGTTTCATTATTGTCCCTTCACGATATCCTTAATATAATCGCAAAGTTCCTTGCCTTTTCCTTCCAGCGGAGCGGTTATAGTCTGAATTATTTCGTGTGATACAAGTATCTTATCTTCCGCCACGCCATGAGTTTTTATATGTGCTCCGTGCCAGTATGCCAGTTCATCCATAATTTTTTTCAATGTATCCCATCGAGCTCTACCCAGGTCAGGATCATTTCCAATGATATCCCATATCTGGTTTGCGGTTATCTCAAATGCCTCATCGCCATCATATGCAGGGATGTGAAATACCATGCTTTGCAAGGCAAAATTAATCATAGTCGATACGATCTTCACTTCACCTTCGGGCAGGCTTTCTTTGAGTATAGTAACCCGTAATTGAGGTTTGAACGAACCAAACCTCTCTTCATTAATACTTGCAAATTGTGTTGTTCGGGTCATTTTCCAGTTGCTTGACGACTGCCCCTCGAGCCTTGTATACATCTCGACCTGAACATCACTATAGTCTTTATTGAATGTTGCAATGTATTGATTTCCGATTGAATTGTAGAGCACATCGAGGTCTCTCAGTGTAAAGATCGCCTGAGTTTCATTTGTTGCTTTTGGGAGGTTGTAAAGATACCATACGGTAAATTCAACAATCGTTGATTTATCTTCAGAAAACGTACCTATAAAGTAAATATCTTCATTATTTGCAGAATAGCTGCCGGAGAACACCAGGTCATTATATACAACTTTTGCGTTCGGTATTGTAACGCTTAAGAAAGTACTTTGATTTTCGAAGGTCTTATGTTTATCCTCCATCTCCGGTTTTGTATAATCGGTTATTTCTTCCGAATTTACGAAAATCGGAATGCTGATCTTCGCATAGATACTGTTGTTTTTCTGCGTTACGATTTCCGCGCGCGCAATGCCTGGCATCACAAAAAGAATGATGCATGCAGCTATTGTTAATATTGATAGTTGCCTGGTATCAAACAATTTCATTTTCCTTTTCATGTGCATCCTTTCTTCAAATTGATTTATTCGATAATTATATAATTGATTATCAAAAAAGGTAATTTATTCGCTTCTTGTTCAGCAGGATGTCAACTAATATTTCTCAAAGCGATCGATCTGAGAAAATTATAATCCTTTATAATAAATTCTTATATTCTTGACAATTATAGCTCTTAAAGAGATTGTATTTCGTGCGAGGTAATGATGGTTAATAAAGACTCATTAAGATCAGATAAGTACCAGGACATTTCACCGAAAAACGAACTCCTGAACGCCAGCTCTGCAATCCTTACGATCGGCCTTATGCTTACACTCGTTTCACTCCTTGCAGATATTATTGGTTACGGCACCTGGGGTGAATTCGGCATATTCCAAACCATTGGCACCATTGTGGGAATAATGATCTTTATGATCGGCTTTATCATTAAAATATTCGTAAGCATCTTCTCCTGAAAATCCCAACACCCAATACCCAAAACCTTTAAACCTTCTAACCTTTAGACCTTCAAACCTTTCAACCTTTTCCTCTGTTCCTTCTTCTCTACCACAATTTCCTTACACTCATTAACATCTCTAAACTCCTTCAGTGCTTTTTCAAAATCTGGGAGAAATTCATCGAACTCATCAAAGTCATTCTCAAAGACAATATTCTTAAGAATGAGTTTCTTGCTTTTCCGATCTGCTTTCGGGTCGAGACGTCCGACTAATCTATTCTTCCACAGAATCGGGCATACGAAGTATCCATCAATTCTTTTATTGGGTGGGACATAGCATTCCAGGGCATATTTGAAATCGAACAATCGCTTCATCCGATCTCTCAGAATGATCAAATTATCAAAGGGAGAGAGGATGATCGTTCGTTTTGGTTCTAGGATATTTTTGAGATATTCAATCGTTGAAGGAAGTGTATAATAGGTGCTCTTCTCATCCCCTTCGACGGAAACATCGATGATCTCATGGGCTCTGAGCATCTCTTTGATTGTTTTTTGAATCAACTGCGTGCTTGCAAGAAAAATATGATCTCGTATGTCTTTCGCTGTTGCAATCCCATAACTTTTCAATGCTCTTGTGACAAGAAATCTGCCAAGCTCCTGGTGTGAAGGCAGGGTTGTATCAATACCTAACGGCAGGACTCGTTCTGTCAGGTCATAATATTTCTGAAACTTTTTACGCTCAGCAATCATGAGCTGCCCCATGAATACGAGCATGTTCAGGGCAAACCGCACCTGGGTTGACTCCCAGGGAAGATTTTTCCCCTTCTTGAACGAAATCCCGGGTAGCTCGAGATCCTTTGCCTGGCAAGGTCCCTTTTTACGGACTTCAGCCATGATTGGTTCGAGGAGATAACCATACTTATCAAGCCGTTCCTTTTCCCATTTTGAATTCGGGTCATCAGCATTGTTCATTCTGTGCTGATAAAAACGGTAATCCTTCATAGGAAGATAGGATGCGGCATGTCCCCAGTATTCAAAAATGAGTTTATCATCACGCTGCAATTCGAGCAGCATGTCAGGATTGTAATCAGGTTGTCTGTTCCAGAGTGTATGATGATGTGCGCGTTTTACAACGGAGAGTGTATCAAGCTGCACATAGCCAAGATGGTCTATTATTTCATAAACTCCATTCTTGCCACTTGTTATTGGCGCGGATGCGGTCAGAAGCTGCGCATGAAGTGCAAGGTTTCGCGCTTCTGCTTTTGAGAGCGTGTCCATCGATTATTTTACAGGAAAAGACTCACCTTCTTTCTGTCCTTCTGCAGGAAAAGAAAGGTGCATTTGCCGGAAAAGCCACGAACCGCCGATACGTTCCAGTACTGCGGTAAAACGCACAAAAAGAGGAAGGACTTTTCCCCCAACAGTTACCTTTGCATCAAGATCGACTGCAGTCCACGCTACGCTGCCTGCAGAATCCGCATTGAAGTTCTTAAGTTCAACTTCCAGCTTTTCCGATTGTTCAAAATCACGCTCGGTCGCCTTAATATATTCATCGATTGATTCTCCCTTTTCGTCACGACCTGTGCCAATAAAGAGAATATTCCCGTCATTCGGAAGAAACTGCTTTATCTTTTCGATATCTTTTTGCTCGTAAGCAATCCAGTAACCCTCGAGAATGTCTTCCAATCCCCTGTGCAAAGCATGTTGTTCTTTCATGGAATCCTCCGCATTTTGATATTGATTGCACATCGTTTATAGATGTTTGGACGTCAAGAAATTAATTTGCATGCCCAAGAAGGGGAATAATTTCTTTGAATAGTCTGAGTTTTGATTAGAGAAGATAATCCCTCTTATGGTTTTATCAATTTCCCATGATGGTATAAAACTAATTGGGATTTTAACCAAAGAACCAAATTCTTGGACTGAAGTCCTGATTATTTTTGAATTCTTACGATCCACGACTTGAAAGCCGTGGCTATTTCCCCTCTTATAGAATTGACCCGTCGATTGGGGGCTACGACCTATAGAGATTTTTTTGTACAACTAACCATTGCGAAAGATCCGCCGGTAGACGGACAAGTGCAACCATTCGCGTGGCTTACATCATTTCTGGCACTTTTCACAATAATAGGAGTTGGAACCGAGAATATTTTTCTGTACGATCGGAGCACCGCATCGTGGACATGGTTTGTTCTTCATATGATTCCCCATAATTCGATTGTAGTTCCCAGGCATTCCGTAGATATCGACCTCATCGCTACTGCCATCCTGGGCAAGTGCTTTTTGGGTGATATCCATCAAGCAGTCGAAAAGTGTCTCTTTCTCTTTAGGAGTAAGATCGCTAATCGTCCTCAGTGGTGATATTTTTGCACAAAAGAGAATGTCCTGAAAATACCCGTTCTGAAATCCAATCATATAATCATACAAACTCTGGATTTTCTTCACCTTAAGCTTCTCGTTTGCTTTAAGCATGGGCTCAAAGTAGTCGTAGGTAAAATCTATATAGAGGGGAGAAATCCCGCCATGCCCGATATATTTATGTTCTTCGATCTCTTCTTGAGTAAGTGCAATCGCATAGCCATATAAACTTGTGTGAAATGTCATTACAGAATCGTTCGAAAGTACAAAGGCAATCGTATATTTTACAGGAATCTCATTTTTTGATGAATGATACAGAATTTTACCTAGCAGATCGCCAAAAATGAGATTGTATCCGTTCTCCATTTCAATAAACACGTAGTGGCCACTCGACCGAACACCGATAATTTTTGAATGAGTAATGTCACGTTGCTTAAGGTTGATGAATCCCCATTCGGTGAGTTTGTTGACTTTATCCGTGAAGATCAGTTGTTTGAAGTTTTTGCCGACGAGTTCATGTTTGAGCTGCCCGGCAATTCTCGTCATTTCAGGCAATTCCATAGCCATAAAGATACCTCTATTCGATGATAAAAAAGGATGAAATAATAAAATTTTCTTACAAGTTTTTTCTCAGGATTATTTTTCCTTCCTCATCTTTCCCGATTTCTTTGTAGTTTTTTTCTGCGAGAAGGCGCTGCATTGCTTTGAATTTATCCGTTGTTTTGACCTGTACTACAGTATATCCTTTTTCTTTTGCAATGGATTCAAATAACTCGATAAGCTTCCTGCCGTAGCCCTTTCTACGGAATTTTGGCAGTACTCCCATGATCCAGTTGTAGTATGTTTTTTGGTCTATGTTGTAGGCAACGAGAAATCCAGCTGGTTCGCTCTTTTCGTGCACGATAATGAAATCGTGGTCTTTTCCTTTTATCCTCTCACTGATTTCCTGTGTAGTAGTTTTGTGAGTGAATTCGGGGATAAAATTTAGAAGATTAAATATTTTGATTAACATACACTACTTGCAATTTGATGGCTTATTTTGCTGAATTAAATTTTACCAGTTTTTCCCAATTTATATCACCTTTATCTGTACAAAAATCTGCACTAAAGATCTTATTGAATGTATTAATCATTCTGGCATATGAAATCATGAATTCTTCATTTCGCTCTTTAGCTTTATACCCCAAAGGTTCAATAATATCAGTATATAAGTTTTCATCTCCAGAAATAAATTCCCAAAATCTCTGACCACAATATTTGTAATAGATCCCTTGCTTATCAGGTTTATTATCTTTTCCATAACAACAACCATTAACAGGAATAATGTGAAGTTTCGAATTACTTGTTCTTAACGTTTTAGTAGCCTTCTGGAAATTATTTATCATTCTTTTTATCTGACTGCTATTACCCCAATTGGGTCCTGATTTAATATCAACAATATACCTAATATCGTCATTATTAAACTCTAAATCAACGCCCTCAATTCCTGATTTCCATCCACCAAAAACTTTTTCATTAATAAAGATTGCTAAACCTTCCAACCAATCCCCAAAAATTCCTTCCTCACTAGAAGAAATATATGCTTCTACCAAACCTTTAACTAATTCTTCCACTGTTAAAATATATTTTGCTTTAAAAAGATAGGGATTTTTTCTTTTCAGCACTTGTTTTAGCTTAAGTTTGTTAATATTATCAATTCTTTTCTGATGGAAAGAACCAATATTTTCTTCTACATATTTTGTGATTTCTTTAATTTTTATTTGATTCATTTTCTCTCCTAAAATAGTAAATTCTCAGATTCAAAATGCTTTTTTACCATTTCATAATATTCTGGCATAATATCAATACCGATGGTCTTTCTATCCATTCTATGGGCAACAATGTTTGTAGTACCAGATCCCATAAAAGGGTCTACGACAACATCATCTGGTTTTGTAAATAATTTAATAAACCATTCAGGTAATGACTCGGGAAATGTTGCGCAATGATTTTTATTATTACATTCAGTTGATAAATGTATTACGTTCGTTGGATATACTTTATTTCTTCCAACCCAATTAGATATATTTTTTCCAAATCCACTGCCTACCTTAGAATTATCTCTTATTTTATCAGTTTCACTTAATTTTTTTAATCGTGTTTTTGCCCATTCTCCAATTTCAACCATAACCTCGCTCTGATACATCTTGAATTTTCGATTTTTATTAAATTGTAATAATCTTTCCCATGAATCTCTGAATCTATTTGGCCATTTCCCAGGATAACTATTTTTCTTATGCCATATAAATTCTTCAGTCCATAACCAACCCTGTTTTTTCATTTCTAATATTAGTTCAAGAACATAAGTGCTTCTTTCACCGTTTACAACTTTCTCTTTTATGTTTAAAATAAAAGTTCCTTCTTTTTTTAAAACTCTATATAATTCTTTTGTTATAGGCAAAAACCATTCTACATATTTATCTGGTGACACTCCACCATAATTATTTTTACGTTGATCAGCATATGGTGGAGAGGTAAATATCAAATCAACTGAATTATCGGATAATTTTGATAACTCTGTTTTGCAATCTCCAAGATAAAGCTTAACATTATTTGCCATAATAAAATCCTGTTTCACAAATTCAAATATCAAAAAACCTCTACTCTTCGTCAAGCATAATTTTATTTCACAATTTATGCATCATTCTTAAAGAAAGATTTCATTGACACAAACTCTCTGCCCTATCTTTCTTTGAAAAAAATCTCGTTGGAGAAGGATTAATGGACAAATTATTGCTCCTGGGTGATGAAGCTCTGGCTCAAGGCGCGCTTGATGCAGGCCTGTCCGGTGCATATGGTTATCCCGGCACACCCTCTACTGAAATTTTCGAATATGTTCAACACAGCAAGGAAGCTGCAGAACGAGGTGTACACCGAACCTGGTCTGCGAACGAAAAAACAGCAATGGAAGAAGCACTCGGCATGTCCTATACGGGCAAGCGTGCACTGGTCACCATGAAGCATGTGGGACTCAATGTTGCTGCCGATCCTTTTGTGAACTCAGGCATTACCGGCACAAATGGAGGACTCATTGTCGCAGTTGCAGACGATCCTTCCATGCACTCATCTCAGAACGAGCAGGATTCACGCCATTACGGCAGATTTGCTCTAATTCCTGTTTTCGAGCCCTCAAACCAGCAGGAAGCATATGATATGACATTCGATGCTTACGCTCTCTCTGAAAAATATAAAACACCGGTTGTCATGAGACTTGTGACACGCCTTTCGCACTCTCGAGCAGGCATTTTGAGAAAAGATCAGCTTAAAGAGAATGAGATCACACTGCCTGAAAATCCAAACCAATTTGTGCTGCTTCCGGCTTTTGCCAGAGAAAATTACAAAAATCTTGTTGAAAAGCAGAAAGTGCTGGAAAAAGAATCTGAGGAATCAAAATACAATATATATCATGATGGGAAAGACAAATCGCTCGGGATTATTGCGTGCGGACTCGGCTACAATTATGTGAAAGAAAACCATGTAGAAGCTGAAT
>JAIPIH010000004.1 GCA_021734835.1 Candidatus Cloacimonadota bacterium
ATGTAACAACCGTTCCCGTAATATCCACAACGACCTCGATGTTGCCTGTAACCATTAATGTAAGATCATCCGGATCCACATCATCTATGTATGCTGAAAAATCCACTATCAAACTTCCATCTTCTGTAAAAGTAAATTCATCAGGAAGAATTATTGTTGGAGCAGAATTATGAACTACAAGTGAAACAGAAATTGTAATCTCAGGTTCAACAGGGTCATTACTATTGATTACAATATTAGTATTATAGGTTCCAGTTGTTAAGGAAGAAGAATTAAAATCAACGTCCACTGCGATAGTACCAGTATAGGGATCAACACTTCCATTATCAGGATTTAGTTCCAACCAACTTACTACCGGATCAAGTGTTGCCGTAAAATCAAGTTGTTCTCCACCGACGTTATTAACTATTAAAAGTTGTATTGATGTTTCATCTGTATAAAGATCTTCTGAAAAAGAATCTGTAGAGATTTCAATATCTGGTGGATCAACAATATTCATAGTAACAGGTATCACTACCGGACCGCCACCATCGTTTGTTATCAATAGATCTGCTGTATAAGTACCTAAAGGCAAGTCTGTTGCATCAAGTGTTACATCTATATCATCTGTTTCTCCCTGCGCACAAGATCCGTTTGAAGGATTATATGAGAGCCAGGTTTCGTGCAGAATCAACATCGAATCAGAAATTGTGTGAGGCTCGCCACCATATGTATCTCCATCAATCTGGTAATCTAAGGTTAGATTACCGGTAAGGCTAGGTGAAATCGAAACATTAATTGTAGAAGAAGCAGTTTCTCCTTCATATATATTTCCCCAACCGCCATCTCCATCGTACCAGTGAATTGTAACACCGTTACCAGTTGATCCGTCGTAGATAAGTGGATAAAATCCGCCAATAAAATCAGATCCTGAATTAACGGTTACACCATCGGGTAATGTTATATAGATATCAGTTATCCACTCAGAATCAGTACTCGCATTATAGACCGAAAATGTCCAATTAGTAGTTGCCCCCGGCGTATAATTAGCTGACGAACATACTATGTAAGAACCTGAAATGTTATCTGTATCGGTGAAACTGTGCGATAATGAATAATTTAGTATTGAGCCTGGTGCACCAATGTTAGTTATATGAATTTGCTGAGTATCTTGTTCATCAGGTTCTAAGGTTGTAGACAAAGTTATGGGAGTTACATCAATTAAAGCTGAAAAATTATTAATAGTAAAATATCCGTCACTATAATCATCATTGCTTGATGCATCTGAATCACTTATTTTTATAGAATATTGACTATTCAAAGGTAGACCTGTTGGTACAAACCATGGAAAACTCCCAAGACTGGAAGATACATCTGCAGCGATGGACATTACAAAAGAACCTGAATTATATAGATCTATATCAATATTTGATACATATTGGCTTGTCCATGTTATGTTTTGAGTTGTACCCAAGCCCCAAATTTCTCCTCCATTTGGAGATGTTACAGTAATTGAAGGATCTTCTAAGATAAATACACCAACGGCATAGTGCGCCATTCCACTATAAGATCCACCCCAGGTCATAGTATGATTACTATGATCCCAAGTATCGTGAATGTATACCAAATTAGTGCTGTCATCATATCCTAATCCCAACATTGTATGACCTTCTACCTGGATAAGTACCGGTCTCCCGGCATCTATCTCTGCTTTGTACTGATCAAAAGTGAATCCGAGAGTATTTCCACTATATCCCATGATATATTGAGAGTAGTTTTGATAATTCCCACTGTTGTATTGAATCGCATATCCCCGTGATTCAAAAAATTCTCTTAAGCCATGAGTCCCATCCTTTTGTCCCGGTTCACAACCGGTATAATCATACAAAATTGATCCATCAGTATAATTATAAAAAGTCGTAGCTCCGTCAGTATTACCAAATGCAGATTGATTTGTACCCATAAAATCAGCTGTGCAATCAGCATTTGTATGTGGAGTCCAACCACCAGTAATATATGGGTCACTAGCTGTACTGCCATAAGAAATCCAATAATCATCGACATGACCTCGGGAGGATAATCCATCATAACCCTGATGTGTTGCACTTAAAGGACATTCACCTGTTCCCCAGCTGCTATTGTTCATCGGTACAACACCATTATTAGTCGGGCCGGTGTACATTTCGGGATGAATAGTATTATCATAATATCCAGCCATCATTGCAGCGGAAGTAGCAGAACAACCATAGCTCCAATCAAAAGCCGGTACATTGGTAAGAACATTAATAGTTTCACTTGTGTTTGGATCCGGTAAGACAACAGCCGGTTCGCGGTAATCCACCGGAGGTCTTCCCGGAACAATAATTTCGTCAATAGATTTACCATTCTCATCAATGAATGTTCGAACTATAAATTTTTTATCTATCTTTTGTTGTGCTGACAGTAAGTTAATAGAAAAGATCATGATCATAATTAACCAAAACAGAAAAAGTTGTTTAAAATTTTTGATCCACATTTTTCCCTCCATTATATTTAATATAAATAACAAACAGATTCATTACTATTTTATGTAATAATGCAAACTATGTGCCAAACTGTTAATCCACCTGTTTAATTGTTTTAACATATTTTAGGAGAATAAGTTATGAAATTTAATCTAATAGATACTAATCTTAATAATATTGCAATCTGTCACAATATTATTACATAAATTTACTTTCTGTAAAGATTATATGAAACTGGCTTTATTGCAAGGAGTTAGCTAAGATCAAATTATCATTTATTTACCTGATAGGTTATATCTCCATTTTCGAAATAAGATACTATTTGATTTAATGCAGCAACTCCTGCATTAACATTTGCTTCCAAAGTTTGAGCTCCCATTTTCTTAGGTGTGAAATATACTCGATCTCCAAATTTTTCTATAAACTCTTCAGCTTTATCAGGAGCAATATCAGAAGCATATTTCAAATCATCTCTTTCGGCAAATATCTTGAGCAAGCTGTCCTCACAAACAACTTCTTTTCGAGCCGTATTAACCAAGGCAGCTCCCTTTGGCATTAATTTTATTAAATCATAATTTACTGATTTCTGAGTAGCAGGAATAGATGGTAGATGTAAAGATGTGTAATCGCATTTTTCGTATAGTTCAATGGCATTTTCAACTGGAGTAACGCCATCTTTTTCCATTTTGGAATTATCAACGTAAGGGTCGTACGCTAAAATTTTCATATCAAATCCTTTTGCGATTCTGGCAATATTAACACCAACATGACCATAAGCATGTATCCCTAAAGTCTTTCCTTTAAGTTCACGTCCAGATTTACCGTTGAATTTACCGCGTGCTAAGTATAGCATCAGTCCAAAAGCCAATTCAGCAACTGCATTGGAATTTTGGCCCGGTGTATTCATACATATGATATTTTTACCGGAAGCAGCTTCACAATCAAGATTATCATAACCGGCACCAGCACGGACAATAATTTTTAGATTTTCAGCATTTCCGATAACCTCACTTGTTACTTTGTCACTTCGTACGATCAGTGCATCTACATCTTTAACTGCATTTATCAAATCTTTTTGTTCTGTATATTTTTCTTTTAATATTAGTTCCAAATGCTTGTCTTTACAAATTTTTTTTATTTTATCTACTGCCTGTTTAGCAAAAGGCTTTGCTGTGGCGACTAAAACTTTTTTATTCATAAGATCCTCCGATTTTTTTACATAACTAATCAGATAATTATTTAGTCAAGTACAAACATTATTGATTTTTTTTACTGAAACAAAAAACTTGACTAAAAATCTCAATAAAGGGTGTTATCGAAAAAATATCCGAGGAGTTATAATGAAGAAGATCAATATTTATAAAATAATTAGTTTCGTTGCGATAATAGTTCTATTCTTTATTCTGATCTTACCACAAACTTTCAATGTGAATAAAAAGCAAAAAACTGAACAATGTGTAAAAAACATGACTACAATATATAAAGCAATCAAAAGCTATATGAATGAACGTGAAGAAGATTTTACCGGTACTACTCGAGATCTTGTAAGAATGAATTATTTGAATACAACTTATGAATGCCCCGAAAATGGAGTTGGAGATAAGTATTTCTTGAGCGGCAATTACATGAACGGCGAGATTACTGTATCCTGTCCAAACGGTGAAAAATTCAAGGATCATATTTTGCCAGTAAGTCTCGTTGAATAATTTTATATAGTAATAATATCAAACCTTCAAGATATCCTTGAGGGTTTTTTTATAGGAAAATAATGAAATATCAGGAATTTTTAGACTATATTTATCAAAGACATTCAGGCAATATCAAACTCGGATTGGATAGAATTGAAAACATTCTTAGGGCAATGGATCATCCCAATCTCAAATTAAATGGAATTCATATTGCCGGAACTAATGGGAAAGGTTCAACCGCAGCAATTTGTGAAGCGTTATCAATTGAACATGGTTTAAAGACGGGATTAAATACATCGCCCCATTTAATTGATTATTGTGAACGGATCCGGGTAAATGGGAAAAATATAAATCTAGATGAAATCATCTCAGTTTATAAGCATTGGGCAAATATTTTTGAAGCAAATGAAGCCTCTTTTTTTGAGATTACTACTGCGATGGCATTTTCTGTTTTTTATTCGAAAAATGTTGAAAATGCAATATTTGAGGTTGGTTTGGGAGGAAGGTTAGATGGGACTAATCCCTTTAAATCGACTGTCGCTGTCATTACAAGTATATCTTATGATCATTTAAAAAGTTTAGGAAACACGATTGAAAAAATTGCTTACGAAAAAGCTGGTATAATCAAAGAAAATACTCCTGTTGTTATTGGTAGAATGGATTCCGTAGCTTCCAAAATAATTGAAGATAGAGCTAAAGCAATGAATGCACAATTTTTCAAATACGGAAGAGATTTTTCTGTTTCTAATATCAAGATGAGCGAAAGTAGCACTTCATTTGATTATAATTCTAAACAGCTTAATTTAACAGATATTACTGTTAATTTGTTGGGAGAACACCAAGCTTATAATGCAGCCTTAGCAATAAAGGCTTTCATAGTATTTCTGCAACAGATAAATAGGAATTTTAACAATCCGGAAATTTATAGAGCTTTAAATAAGGTTAACTGGCAAGGAAGGATGCAGATCATATCCAGAAATCCCACAATAATAATCGATGGTGCTCATAACGAAGAAGGCATCAAGGCTCTAAAATACAATGTGAAACGCATATTCCCTAAGAAAAGGATCTATTTTGTCTTAGCAATTTTGCGTGATAAAAAATTGGAAACTATAATTAAAGATATTTGTGAGATAAGTTACAAAGTTTACATTACTAAAAATAAATCAAATAGGGCAGCCGAAATCGAAGATCAGGTAAAATTTGTTCGCAAAAACGATCTGCCTTTTGAAGTTCACAAAGATGTAATTTCAGCGGTGATGAAAGCTAGATCCGATGCTGAAATTGAAAGTGTAATAATGGTCTCTGGCTCGTTATATACTATTGCTGAAGTATTAAGGGAAATAAACAGAATTACTAATTCTTAGTGCTTTTTAATGCTTATAAAGCAAAATTATTGACAGAACTTTTATTTTGTTTGCAGTTGCTTTGTTAACTTTTCAAAATAATTAGGAGGGGATTATGAGAATTAAAGGTTTATTTATTTATGTTTTGTTTTTAACTGTAATCATCGTAATTTCAAGTTGTATTGGTTATTCAGATCCGATATCCAGAGGAATCAGTCGGGGAATTGGAAGAGCAGTAAGCGAACATGCTGAAAATGAAGCTTACAGAAGAACAGCACCCAAAGAGAAACTTCCTCCACCTCGAACTGCAAATTGGGGAAATTTTATGGCAATGCAAGCTCAAATAGTATTTACGTATTCGTTCTCAGCCGGAGGTTTATGGTTAGGTCAAAATGATTATCAACCGGGAGAATGGACCAAATTCGATATTACCACCGATGATAACAATACTACTAGGATGGAACGAGCATTTTTGAAAATTGATGAAAATGGCAACAACTGGTGGAGGATATCATGGGTAGATGGAGATGACACTTGGATTTATGAAACATTGATTTCACCAAGTGGGTCTTTATTAAGACTCCGTGCACAGGATTCCGACAATAATCAAGGCGAAATACCTGTTAGTGGAGAACAAATATATTATCCTCCGAGAGAGGTAACCAAAGAAAGCATCGAAGGAGCAACACAGGGTAAGTACAGTTTAGAGACCGATGCCGGTGTGTTTAACTGTGATCATGTTGTTTTTCTTGCTGTTTATGGACAAGGAAACGTAGAATGGTGGATCACTAATGAGGTTCCCGGTGGAGTTGCCCAATATCAAATAGTTGATAAGGGAAATGTTCTTTGGAAAAGCACAATAGTATCCAAAGGAACAGATGCTACTACAATTTTAGATTCGTACTAAAATTGATATTCTCAATTAATGTGAATGGCGGTCTTTTATGATCGCCTTTTTTTTATTTGATGTCCGGTTTACCTGCATCTATCCAGGCCGTATATAATAGTGATGTTAAATCTTCGATAGCGCTGGAAAATTGATGAAATGTCATGTATTTTGTTCTAAACCAAAAGATATTATAATATTGATCATTATATTCATTATTACTTAACTCCAAAGCATAAAGATCAGCCTGTTCGATCAAAACTGCAAAGCTATTTGCTTGAGTACAATAATCAAAAATTTTTTTGAGCGGATCTTCAAAATAGGTCGGACTATGATGCTTAATATTTACTGTTAATTCTTCCTCATTGCTATTAATGATATCAGTCTCATACCTTTTGTGAATTCCCTTTTGATCAGTTAGTTTACCGTTATAATTTAAAATGTTATGCTGTGGTTGATGAGCATCTCCAACATAATGAGCAAGATCAGCTGCGTAGTATAGAATACTAACTTTATCATTGAATTGCATTGCACGTATTAGATTATCAAGAACTTCCAACGTGTTCCATGGTAATATTCCCATATCATCCACTACCTCTTCACCGTATAAATCTATTAATTTGGTTTTATCCGTGATCATTTTGCCAACAATAAATTCCTTATAATAGTCTATATCAATATAGTGCTTATGACTTTCTTCAAGATCAAATTCTTTTCTCAAATCTGCATCTTTAGAGTGACTACTTAGATATTCATTATTCTCCTTGAAGAATTGCATCTCTTTTGGAAGGTCGAGTATGGCTAGACGAGTTATCAACTTATGCCCAAGAGCTCCCCAGGAAAATAATTTTGTTGAAAGCAAAATTATTACCAATAGAAAAGTAAATTTATATTTCATGTTACCTCCTTATTCTTTGATTTTTAAAACTGTATTTATTTTATTTATTATCATGGTTTTCATTCTTCCATTAGGAAAGGTAACATCTAAAGTAAAGGGCGGCTCTATTTCCCCAAGACCAAAATGTTGGACTATGGAGTGTTGATTTGTAGTACCTTTTCCGCCTTGGATTTCCCTCAATAATGAAATTTCACTGTTGTGTAAAACAATTTTTGTTCCGATAGCATCGGAATGTTCTTTTCCTTGTATGCTTACTAATATCCAATTTTTACCCTTTGTCTCATTTTGAAAAAGTTGAATAGATCCACCTGCAACAATTAGATCCTGATCCCCGTCGTTATCATAATCAGCACAGGCAGCTCCCCAACCGTTGAAATGCCGGACTCCCGCTAAAAAAGTAGCGTCAAAAAAAGTTCCATCTCTATTATTCAAGTACAAGAAAGAACGGCGTCCTTCGTATATACTTGTGATATAAAGATCAAGAAAACCGTCATTATTAAAATCGGCCCAGCAAGGTTCAGAATGGGTTTCCTCATATTTTATCCCTGCCTCTCCCCTCTTATCAATAAACACGCCATTCTCATTGATGTATAGCTTAGTTTTATTAGAAAAATCAATATATCGGGGATGAGCTAAATTGCACGTGATAAGGTCAAAATCACCGTCATTATCTACATCAGCCCATTCACTGCCGATAGTATGCCCCCACCAACCTTCAACTTCTTCTCCGGCAATTCCATATTCCAGAGCAGTATTTTTGAAATGGCCGGTACCGTCGTTTTGCCAGAGAAAGTTGTCTGTTAAACGGTAATTTGAGACATAAATATCGAGATCATTATCAAGGTCAAAATCACTCATGTTTACACCTCTTCCGGCTCTATTTTTCCCATTTTTAGGAAGTAGATCCGCTCTTGCAGTGATTTCCAGAAATTCACCGCTACCAATTCCTCTGAAAAATTGATCTTCCTCATTCACATATTGTTTTTCGTAATTGGCAAAATATATATCCAGATATCCATCTAAATCTACATCACCTATTCCTATTCCTTCAGTTGATACCTTATTATCTGAAATTGAATTTGATGTAATAATTTTAGTAAATGAACCTGCATTATTTAGCCAGACGGACTCTGGATCTTTAGTAACAACATCAAAATCACCATCATTATCAAAATCTCCCCATAATCCGCCATTACCTTTGATTGTATCTTTAAAAGCAGCTTTTGTAACCTCTATAAACTTAGCCGCTTCCATATTCTTAAAGAGACGGTTTCCATCTAATAATATATCCTGATATCCATCTCCGTTATAGTCTCCCCAAGCAACTCGACTAGCACTTACGTTTGCCAATCCGATATTATCAGTGATATCTGAAAAAGTTACATTGTTATACCCAGATTGTGTTAAAATAAAATTTTGATATTCATCTTCCGTGAGATCTATATATTCAAGCATTGATCTCAAAAGTGAATCAGCCCTAGGTGTGTAATAATTTCTAGAATCACCCGCTATCAAAGCATCGATTGCAAACTGAACAGCAGTTTCCTTTTTATTCAACTTAGCAAAAACCTTTGCTGACCAATAATAACATCTACTCAGATTTGTCTCATCATTGATGCCAAGGTCATTATTCTGAATTACATGATTAAGGATCAATTCAGCCTGGTGATAGTTATCTTGTTTAAAGTATATTTCTGCTAAGAGAACAGCGGTTTTAACAGGTGCAGAGCGTTTCTCAAGTTGCCATTCTTCTACAGGGAAAAAATCCAGTTTTGAATATTTATAAACTATTTCATGAGCTTTTTCTGCAAATTTCAAGGTATTTTGCGGATTGAGATCTAAATCTAAATAGTAGCGGGCAGATAGATAATAAGGAAGGTAATCATCTGGGAAAGCTGCTCTGAAGTCTGCCAGAATGTTAAGTAATTGTTGTTCCTTTTTAAGATTATAAAGTGAAAAAGTGAGATGTTGGTACATAGTTCTGCGCCAATTTGTTTGCGGATATTTTGCTAATAATTTATTGATCGCTAAGACTTTAAGAGAATCATTTTGCCAAATTGGATAAATTTCATTATAAAAATCTTCATTAGCAAATTTGTATACTATTTCTGAAGTAGGATAAGCATCACATAATGTACTTTTAATTTCACCATATTTAACAGAGTCTTCAATAGATTTTTCAAGAAGACTCGTTAAGGAGTCATATGCTAAAACACTTTCACTATTTAAGATCACTGATAAACATAAAATAATTATCATACTAATAACAACTTTAAATTTCACGGAATTCTCCTATTTTCATTTAAAAACTGATCTTAAAAATGATCACAAGATTGGCAATAATTGTTTTAAAAAAAGCTGACCACCAATACATAAAAAGGTTCCGCATTTTGCCTTAATGTATGCTCGGTCAGCTTATAGAATTGACAGTAAATTTTTGCAATAATTTTAGAGAATATTCAATAATCTATCAAATTATTCGACAACCTTATACCCAATATCTTTGATCGCTTTTTTGATATCCTCCGGGTTATAATCGCCCTCGATAACAGCATTTTTCTTAGCTAAATTAACTTCAATGTCATCTACACCAGCCACTTTCCTGACTGCATCTTTAACATTTGCAACACAGTGATTACAGGTCATTCCTTCGATTAAAAAAGTATGTTTCGGCATTTCATCTCCTGATTCTATTTTTTTAAATTTGTTTTTAATTTTCCGATATATTGACAAGATCAACATTATAGAAAACAATCCGATCACGAATTTAGTGAATAATGATATTTCTTCATGATGGTGCATGATCATCAATTTAGGTTTTCCCACTATATCAAAAATATAATTAAGCAGGAAACCACCTAAAATAGCAAATACTGAGATTACTGATAAGTAAATTGCAACTAGTTTTTTCCCAAGCATGTTACTTATTAATGTGATTGTTGCAGCATTTGTAGCTGGACCTACAACGAGAAATACGAAAGCTGCGCCCGGTGATATTCCTTTTAGCATAAGTGACACGGCAATGGGTATTGATGCTGTAGCGCAAACATAAAGTGGAATACCTACAGCTATCATCAGCAGCATACCGCCAAATCCATCACCACCGAAATCAGCAAAAAAATTATCCGGGATGATAAATGAGATAAATCCTGCAATGATAATACCTACTATTAATTGAAGTGAAATATCATCTAAGAATTCTACAAATGCATATTTAATACCGGAAAAAGTTTTTTCAAAAATAGTGTGATTATGAGGCTCTGTAATATCACATGTTTCGCAGTCAGATGATTCGGTTTCAGTATATTCTTGAGGTTTTTCTTTGTGGACAATTATATTTGCTGCTAATCCACCAATGATCCCAGTTAAAAAGGCAGCTATAGGGCGGAAAACAGCAAAAATCGGTCCCATCATCCCATAAGTTGCTATAATACTATCTACTCCGGTTTGAGGAGTCGAAATCAGAAAAGACAATGTTGCACCTTTGGAGGCCTTATTCTTCCTTAGAAACATAGCTGTTGGTATCACGCCACAAGAACATAGTGGCAGCGGTACTCCTAGAATTGCTGCTTTAATTACTGAAAAAATATTGTTGTCACCTAAATGTTTTGCCACAAAATCTTTTTTGAATATGACATGCAATAGTCCGGCAAAAAACAATCCTAAAAAAAGATATGGAGCAATACTTAGGTAAGTAAGCCAAATATCATTAATAAGTTTCATTTTAACTCCCATTTATATTCCATCATTAATATTTTTATTTTACAATTCTCTGTAAAGTCATTCATAAGAAACAAGTTTTTTCCTTTCGGATATCAAATAATTACTATCAATACCAGTAAATATTTGTTATTAATCATTTTCTTATTTCCTCATCAACTTATAAATTGTTTTCATAAGTTCATCAACAACTTCAGTATTCCCTTCCCGGATCTGTTCGACTACACAACTTTTCATATGAGCTTCTAAGATAAGTTTTGATATCGACATCATAGCCGATTGAACAGCTGAAATCTGATTAAGGATTTCATCGCAATAAACATTCTCTGTTATCATTTTATTAATCGCCCTGACCTGTCCTTCAATTCGATTAAGCCTATCATTAAAGTTCTTTTTTAATTCCTTGGAATGATGAGCCTCTCTTTTTGAACAATGTTCACACATCTCTTTCATAATTTTCTCCAATACCCTACGGGGGTATCCATTTTAATATACGCTTTTTCTGTCAAGAATCAATTTTTTTTTATTTTATCTTTTGTTAATTGAAACGAATTTTTGATTAGAAATGATAAAAAATTGGAAATATAATAGAATTTGATAAGTGTTTTTTGCTATGGAAAACGTTAAAAAGATTGAACTGATTTCTAATGATTTTTACCGATAGTGCAATTTCTTTCAATTTTTCCTTAACTGAATAAGAATCTCCTCAAAATTTTCTGCATAAAACTCTGCTTCATTTTTAAGAGCTGTTATATCATGAGTTTTGTTATCATCGAAAATTGCGAAAGCGTCTATCCCGCCATTGTGTGCGGCACGAATTCCATGCAGGGTATCTTCAATCACCAGACACTGATGTGGAGCCACGTCCAATTCTGCAGCTGCTTGGAGGAAAATATCCGGATAAGGTTTCCCTTTTATTTCCACACAACCTGCAGCAATAGTGTCAAAATACTGCAAAACTTCATTCGCTTCTAAAACTGTTTCAGCCAGATATTTTGAATTGCTTGTTCCTATACCCATTTTCACTTTATTAATTTTGAGGAAATCAATTAATTTTTGTGCTCCCGGCTTTAAGGGAATTTCGGTTTTGTAATGGTGTGCCACCATTTCAGTCCACTCTGAACCTATCTCTTCAATTGTGTCCGGCAGGTTGAATTTATCTTTAAAATATTGGCATATTTCATTAAAGCTGTTACCTTCAGGAACGTCTTGAAATAAATCGTCAGGTATGAGTATATTTCTCTTTCTCAAATATTCGATATCTACCTTAAGCCAGATACCCATAGAATCGATCAGAGTACCATCCAGATCGAAAATAACCGCTTTGTATTTCATATTTTCCTTAATTATTACCAGATATTAGTGAAGTTCAAATGTTTTTACTTTCATCTCGAAAGTTACAGATCAGTTTTCATTCTACTTTTCCAACAGTTTTTCCCTGACTTTGGCACTAGTCATATCCATAATCCAAACTACTGCTGCAATCATCCAGATTATCAATCCAACGTTTTGCCAACGTAAGAGTTGCTGCTGCTGAAGAAGGAGGAGACCTATTCCACCGCCGCCAACGAAACCAACAATCGTAGCCATACGCACGTTGATATCCCAACGGTAAATAGTGAAAGCTAGATAAGGTGAAATGATCTGAGGAATGATAGCAAAAATCCAAACTTGCAGGGTACTTGCACCGGTAGCTGTAATTGCTTCCACAGGACCGTCATCAATATTTTCAAGCTGTTCCGAATATAATTTAGTGAGTGCGGCAATTGAATGTACCATTAATGCCAGCATACCGGCAAAAGGACCGATTCCTACCCAAACACTAAAAATGATCGCCCAGACAATCGCCTCAATTGAGCGAAAAAGAGTGGCAATTGTGCGGATGACAAGATAAACTGTGTTCCCTAATAGTGTTTTCGGCATTAAATTTCGAGCTGCAAAAAAACTGAGGACAAAAGCGAAGGGAATAGCAAACAATGTTGCCAGTAAGGCTAGATAAATTGTTTCTGCCAAAGCAGAAAGACAGATTCCTATAATATCAATATTGGGGTTGAAAAGTCCTGTCATGATACCGCGGGCATTTCCAAATTTTGTGAAAAATTTATAGGGATTTACTCCCACCATATTCCAACCGACCATTAATGTTAAAAACAGAATTGCAATAAACGACCAAGCCCAAAATGTTTTATACCACTTCAGTTTGGTCTTTTCAGTTGGTAAATGGACAGTCCTGCCGATAGAAATTCCCAAAGCAGAAAAAATGATGGTGAAGCTGAATCCGGCAATTACTACAATGACTGTATTCAAAATCAAACCTGACCAGTGATGAATGAGATAATAAACACATCCAAAAAAATATGTCCAGAATAATAGATCAGTTACAAAGACTTTCAGTATTGAGTTTATTTCAGTTTTTTTCATCTTATTTCCACCTCTTCCGCTTCTTCTCCATAGATTTCCTTGAATTTTTTCTCATCAATTTCACACGGTTTGCCTTCAAAGACTACTACTCCATCTTTGAGAGCAACAACTCTGCTGCCATATTTACGCGCCAAACTAAGAAAATGAAGGGAGCAGATCACGGTTATATTGTCCTTTTTATTCAATTCTCCAAGATATTTCATTACATTATCTGCTGTGGCAGGATCTAGACTGGCAACAGGTTCATCCGCCAAGATAACGCTCGGATTCTGCATCAAAGCTCTGGCAATTGCTACTCGCTGTTGTTGACCTCCGCTTAAATTTTTCACTTTTTTAAATGCGAATTTTTCCAATCCTACCCGTTTCAGATTTTCCATTGCAGCTTCAATATCAGCTTGGTGATAAGAAAATGTAACCGAATGCACCAAAGAGACAAATCCCAATTTACCACTGAGAACGTTTGTTAGAACAGTAAGATTTTTGATCAGATTAAATTGCTGAAAGATCATACCGATCTGCCTACGAATAAACCTCAGAGTTTTACCTGAAGCCTTAATAACATCTTCATCACAGATCCGGATTTCTCCCGAAGTTGAATCAATTAACTTATTCAAACATCTGAGAAGTGTGGATTTCCCCGAACCTGAGAGACCAAGTAAAATACAAAACTCACCCTCCCCAACATTCAGATTTATACCTTTCAGGGCATGCGAACCTTTGTCGTAAAATTTATGAAGGTCATTTATCTCGATTACATTTTTCATTTTAACAGTTCCGCTGCGTCAGTTCCCAGAATATTCAAAGTGCGTCGCACTACATCATAATCGCTATCATCGGCGCGGATAAAGTTATCGATATCCAGCATGTTGAGTAAAACTTGATGTCCTTCCTCAGTATTGGCAAAATCCAATAAGCTCTGCACGATTTCCTCTCTCATTTCCTTGGGAAAATCTTTGCGAAATGTTACTGTATCATTAGGAATCCAATCTGTAAATCCTATGATCTTAACTTTTTCCACTACATCGGGATAAGTTTCTAAAACAGCTCGTCGGGCATCACGAATCGCTCCCTGATCATCAATTGGTGACCAGAAAGTACAACCAACATCGGCATTACCTTGATAGACTGCAAGGATAACTTGGGGATGTCCTCCAGCATACATCATATCTTTGGGTTTGATACCTTTTTCTGCCAACAACGCAGAGGGATAAAGATAACCGGAAGTAGAAGCCGCATCAGTATACGCGATCACTTTCCCATTGACATCTTCGAGTGTATTTATCCCACTGTCAGATCTTGCCAGAAATTGTCCGCGATACTTTTCCAAACCATTACGAACAGTTGTTAGAGCAACTTCTGCGCCAAATTTTTGATTAGCGAGGATATAAGCAAAAGTAGCCAGCCAGGCGATATCGGTTTCGTTGGTTCCAAGAGCTTCGATAACTGAAGCATAGCTAGTGGGAACTGCAACTTTGAAAATGTAGCCTGTTTCCAGTGTCAAATAATCTGCTACTGCCTGTCCACTTGTTACTATCTTGCCGGCTTCCATGGAAGGGACAAAATACATTTTAATGGGGTTTTTTTTGGTACCCAGTTCAGCTTCTTCACCGCAGCTTAACATCAAAAGTGCCGATAAAATTATTAGTATCTTAATATACTTCATATTTTCTCCTTTTTATTTCATTCAAGGCTGATCATACTTTTATTTCTCAGCTTAACAGATCAACTAATTCACTTAGATCACTTATCTCGTAAGTAGGAATAATTCCACTTTTATTAGTACATTTATTTTGGTTGAACCAACATGTGTCAATTCTAAAATCATTCCCGCCTTTGATATCTGACAACAAATTATCACCAACAATGATGGCAGAATTTTTGAATGGCAGCCTGAGAAAAACCTGCTTAAAAAATTCAGGATGCGGTTTTGCATGTCCAATAAGATCCGATATAAAAATATGATCAAAATATTTTGCTAACACCGATTCACCAAAACGCGGAATTTGTACGTCTGCCAAGCCATTAGTTACAAGAGCTAATTCACATTTACCATAAAGCAATTTAACAACACTTTCAGCACCTTCTATCAGCTTATTACCTTTTGATAAATTAATCAGATAAGCTTCACTGAAATCT
The DNA here is from genome assembly GCA_021734835.1 of Candidatus Cloacimonadota bacterium. Lineage (GTDB taxonomy): Bacteria > Cloacimonadota > Cloacimonadia > Cloacimonadales > TCS61 > Tenebribacter. The sequence goes on from JAIPIH010000004.1 coordinate 15,579, forward strand.
GCTGCATTCAAATGCAGTTCTGCACTAGAGAAAAATCTTCTAAAACGTTCAACTCGCAGCTCCGTGGAAGAAATCTTATTTAATTCAAAATCCCGCCAGATAGCTCTATTAATAATTTCATATTGTTTATGCAAAAGATCAACGTTTTGATAAATCTCAAAATGTTCACATGTTTTTTTAAAAGCTTCTTTTTCAGAAGCATCAAAATCGAATAAAGTCCCATCTGCATCGAAAAGAACAAGTTTATATTTAAAACTCATTATTTCAGGATCATCATCTTATTCATTGCTTTGATCTGCCCGTTTATCTGTAAATAATATAAGTAAATTCCACTCGTAACCAGTTTATCGCTATCATCTTTGCCATTCCAAATAACAGAATATTGCTTGTTCCCTGCTTGTGTCATCCTAACAGGAATAGTCTTCACGATTTGCCCTTTAATGTTGAATATCTTGATGCATAAAGAAGAGTATAATTGAGGAGTAGAATATGTTATCGTAGTAGTTGGATTGAAAGGATTAGGATAATTTGATAAAGCAAACTCAGGTAGTGGAATTGATTCAGCTCCATTTCCGGTAGTGTTAATTTGTACATTTACCGGATCGCAAGGCAAAGATTCACCGGCATCATAAACTGCAGATATATAATAATTGTAAATTCCATTAACTAGATTAACATCATTATATTCTTCTAATATTACACTGGAAATAATAAATCCGTTACGGTAAATATTGAAAGCTAGCAATTCCTCAATTGGATATTCAGCTGCTTCCCAGGTTAAATGCACATTATTCCCATCGTAAATCTCTGTCTGTAAATTCTGAGGTGATGGAGGGGTATCTGGATCAGGTTCAAGCTCACATGTAACATAGGTTGTATCATTATCAGTTACAACAATATTATTCTGTGTATATGGTAGAAAGCCGGGTGCATTAATTATGATCTCCCGATTCCCGGTAGGAATACTATTTAAAATGAAATATCCCGTTTCATCTGACAATGTAGCTCCATATTGCGACATTACTGATACGAACGATACCGGTTCCCCGTTGTAACTATTGCTCACATCACCTTCAATTGTGCCGTAAGTTACTGGAATTCCTGAAATTATAATATTATCTATGTTCCAGCCGCTAAATTGCCATGAACCATCAGTCGTACCAATGGAAAAGCGTATCCGAACACCACTATTGAGATCAGCTATTTCAGAGATATCATAATAAGCGCTTTGCCAAGAATTATCTGTAACCTGGTTGGTATTAGTCCAAATATCTATCCAGGTTGTTCCGTTGTCATTACTCACACTTACATAAGCATGATCATATGCAGGTTGCTCTACATTTAGCCATTTCATCATATTAAGCTCAACTGAGACAAATTCACTGCAATCGATAAGCGGAGATATAGCAAAGTATTCATGCAGTCCGAGATCGCTTTCATAGTCACCCATACTGGCACCAAGTCCGGTTAAATCAACTCCGAGGACATTTGAGCCAGAATAAGCAGTTTGGGGATCCGGATTACCATATTCACCGCCCAAACCTTGAGGTTGATCAATTTCAAATTCACCGTTTAAGATCCAACCGGTAAGTTCTTCAAAATTATCTTGCCAAATCACGTCCGCAAAAGGCAAGGTTAATATTCCTAAAAATATCAAAATTAAATAAAGTCTCATTATCTCCCCAAATTACTTTAACAACAGCATTTTATTTATTAGAACTCCAGAATTGTCTAAGTTCAATTTGTAAAAGTAAACGCCAGTCGCAACCTTTTTATCATTATTGTTTCTTCCATCCCAGATGGCGGTATGTTCACCTCTCAGCTGTAATCCATCTACTAAAGTTTTGACCTTCTGCCCTTTTATATTATAAATAGATAATTCTACTTTCCCGTCTTTAGGTATATTATATTGTATATTAGTTTGAGGATTGAAGGGATTTGGATAGTTATGCATGGTAAAAGTATCCGGAACTATCTGCACATCAACATTGCTATAATCCCGGTTGGTTATGATTACCGTGATATCCAGCACTGTGTCTGCTGGAGTATATTCAACAAAGCCGGTTGCGGGAATTTCCAAATTTCCCTCGCTTAATCCCAGAAAAATTCTGGCATCTTGCGGAATGTCGAAAGTGGAAGCAGTAAAATATAATTGTTCCGGATCTGCCAGTTGAAGTTCAGCGTTCCAGAAATATGAGTAATCAGATGTTTGATCTTTTTCACCTGCGATTGACTGATGCATTTTCTGGATACTACCATTAACCTCCATAGGCAGGTAAAAAGTAATACCATTCTGATATGGTTTATGCAGTGGTTTCAGCAGATCATAATTAGAATTATAAAGTGAATCTGCAAATTCTGAAGTACCTACTACGATGGACGAAATATCATTATTCTGCTGTTCCACATTGATAGTTGCTTTCCAGGAGGATAGATATTCGGGAGAAAACTCATTTGAATAATACGGAATAAACTTAACTGTTATATTATCTTCGTAACAATAAAGATAATATGCCTTAGAAGAGGTTAAATTCGAGACAGCTTTAAAGCTCTGATCGTAATCAAAGATTAGTGGTTCTATCAACCTGTTTTGAACTGCTTGATAATATTCATAATCTACATTGTTTACAGAAAACACTAACTGATCCAGATCATAAGAAGCCCTATGGGGATTAGGAATAATGTTCCATCCTGCATCGAGTGGCACGCTGTAAGCTAATTTCTGCAAGGTTGCATTACTAATAGCAAAATAATTGTCTTGAGGTGCATATAACCAATATGGATGTAGAAATTCCGGTTCACCCGCTTCAATGAAATTAGAATCATTAAATTCATAGAAAACAGTATTTTCTCCAAATATCTGCTCTGTAGTAAACTGATCGGCATCAAAGTTTTTCGTAATGGGATTCCAGCCTGCGTAAGTTTGTACAATATTCTGAGATGAAATGATCCCAAAACTGTAAGGAGAGTAATAATTTAATGTATCTCCCTCTTCCATAACCAGATCGATCCTACATTTTAAATCCTCAAATAAGAGTTGAGGTATATTCCAGGTTATAGTTGTATTAGTTGGGAAAAGTTCCAATTCAATAGGAATCGTGATTTGATCATTTTCAGCATAAACGTTGACATGATCGATGTTTGCATTGACATTTATTATCCAGCTTATATCCAGAGTTTCATTAGGATAAAACAGCTGATTAGGGATAAAATCAAATTCAACCGATGGAGTTAAATTACCCCAGTATAAAACAAACGAATAATAATTTGAATTAGTTGGTGTAAAAGAAAATGTAGTTTCTGCCAGGTTAGTAAATTGACTGCCCGAATATAAATAAAATCGTTCACCATTTCTATCTAAATTAGAAATTCCTATCTCAATAGGAGTATTTACCTGATCTGTTCTGACTCGATAAATCCAACTTTTCAGTTGATTCTCAGAATCATAAAGTCCACGAATTTCCTGCTCATAGTTTTCCGGAACACTAGTTCCCCAATATTCCTCGTAGAATTGGCAGAAGAAATATTCTCCACCTGTTTGATCATCTGCTTCTAAATCAAAATGCAGGTCATAACCATCTGCTGCAAAATCGTTATAGCCAAAGTAACAGGTATCAGCTAAAATACCAGTAGATTGAGCAGCAAATATCTGGTAGATCTTGTGGGAAGCTGCACTATGTTCATCAGCAAACAAATATTCATTTTCATTATCTTCAAAGCCAATTTTATAGGTATAAACTTGACCATTCGTAACATTCTGATCTTGATAGTTGTAAGGCACATTATCGCCTGCAAAACCTGCTAATTCAGGATTCATTAACCAAGAATCGATCAAGGTAAAATCGCTTTGCTGGGTTTTACGATAGATATTAAAACCGTAGTATGCTGACGAAGACGTTGCCTTCCATTCAAGCAAAATTTTCTCATCCCTGCCGTAACAGAAAAAATTATTGATAGCAGCGGGACCTGTTGAACCGAATACTTCATTAGAAAGTTCCGATTCGTTACCATTTTTATCCTTTATACGAACTGCAAAATAATATCCTTCACCGGGATTTAATCCGGAAAGGCTATAACTATTATGTGAGAGACAGGCTAATTTGTTAAAGCTGGATTTATCAACAACAGAATATCCACCATTTGAAATCGGTTCTGTGGAATATAGAATTTCATAAGTATCCATATCGAAACAATCACCCTTATCCCATTTAATTTTGATATAATTTGAGCATTCAGTGATGATCTCAAGATTCGTTGGAGAAACAGGTATTTGACTGTTATTCATCTCAAAAACTAACGGAAGCACCTCTGCCAAGGCATCTATCCAAGGAGAGTAATAGGCAATTGCCTTATCAAATTTGTGCTGCATATCCCAAGTTTGAGTAACTGGATTCCAGCCATGAAACCAAAAATAATTGTTAGTTGTTTGCGGATATACATTAGGTAATTCATCCATCTCTAAATGGAGAAATCTTTCAAAATTATCATATTGGCTCATCCCGCTTTGAGTATAAACTATTTGTCGATTATTACTGTATCCCCAGAGATCAGTACTTGTATTAACTGCAAAAGTAGTATCGGAATTTGTGAAATTAAATTCATACTCACTAGAGTGAAATCCATAGAAATCATTTAGATGAACAGGTGAATGTAAACCAACCGAATTAGCTGGATGGATAATTTGTTCAGAGGCATTAACAATATCTAATCCCAAAGTCGAATGATCTCTGATTGGAAGATCAGGAGAACCAACATAGTAACCTGCAGAAATTTGTACATTGGGATAACCCTGATGCCTGTTTCCCCAATCATAACTATGGAGCTGTAAACTGAATTCATGTCTGCTAAAATCAGTTCTGATCTTATCACAAAATTTCTGGTAACATACATTGAAAATGTTATTCTCTTGTCGTGTCGGGTCACATAAAGATTTGCTGTTATCATAGTTTCCTACACCAGTCCAGACTACTTCCCGCCCGGTACCGGAAATCAACAAAAATTTTGATTCTGTATCAATAAAAGCTTTTAATGCCAACGGTATTGTAAAGTAATCATCATTTGGATGCGGAGCAGATACAATATTGGGATAATTACCTTCAGGATAATAGAGAAACAATCCCCATCCATAATCAAAAGCTCCTAATTCATCATCATCGGGATCTTGTGTTTGATTATCATCGTAATATTCGTTGTTGGGGATTTCGCGCAACATGTAGATAATGCGCTCGGAATCCGTATCATTGAAGATGACAACTTCATAGGGATAAGCGTTATCATTGATCATACTTTGGGCAGCATCGAGATTACCAAGTAAAAATTCGTCAATGATCAGCTCCCATGTACTAAGATCATCTTCAGATGGAATTATAAAGCCTCCAAATCCGTTTGTCTGAACATCCCAGGAAGCATAAAGATTATATCCGGGATCAGCAATACCTTCTGCAATATGACTCTGCCAATTATCATATTCGCAAGCAGCTGTTTCACCGTAAACAAAATTTTGTAATGAGGCTGTCTCTTCTACCACAGAAAAAAGTGCAGCTGCTCCAAAAGAGAATATAATAAATATCGCGAATATTTTCATTATTACTTCCAATATTAATTTTTTATTATAATTTTAATACTTAAATCATTTTGTCTAATTATTTCTGGATTTATTACCTTTTATTTTTGAATTGACAATGAAACTTTAACTTAGTGACATTGTATAAATAATCAGTGAGGTTAATGATGAATTATTTTAGAGATGATCTGAAATATAAAAAGCCTACAAAGATAACCGTACCGGATAAAAAGATCAAGATGGGTCTTAATGAAAGCAGTTTGGATCCTTTTGAAATTGTAAAAGAAAATTTCCTTAAAAATATGGAATCCGTTAAACTGAATAGGTATTTCAATAAAATAACCGCCACTTTGAGAAATCAGTTCTCAGAATATGCCCAAGTTGATCCTGAATGTTTAATTTTTGGTAACGGAGCCGATGAAATGCTGTATTATGTTTTTACTGCTGTCAGAAATGACAATGATTCTTATGCTGTCTCACTTGCTCCTTCCTATTTTGACTACAAAAGCTATTCCAATGCAGTGGGACTGGGAATAAAATTTCTTTCTCTTAATGCTGATTTTGATTTTTCTGCAGAGGAATATCTGAAACTTTGCGATGATAAAAATTGTAAATTAGCGATTTTATGTAATCCTAATAATCCTACCGGTAATCTCCTGGATGAAAATAAAATTTTGGAAATTGTTAACAATAGTGATCGGCTTGTTTTGATAGATGAGACCTATTTTGAGTTTTCAGGTAAAACTTTTGCTGATAAAATAGATAGATACAAGAACTTGGTAATTATTCGCTCTTTTTCCAAATCTTTCTCTGCGGCCGGACTCAGGTTTGGTTATATCATTTCACATGCTGATAATATTAATGAACTAAAAAAAGTTATGACTATATTTAATTTGAATTTAATGACGCAAACAATGATCTCAACCATGCTGGATAATAAAGAAATTTTCTTAGAACATAATCAAAATATTATTAAAAATAGAGAAGTTGTATTCCAGAAACTTGCAGAAATTAATGGGATCTCAGTGCATCCTTCAGCTACAAATTTTCTCACTTTTACAGCAGGTTCTAAAACAAGAGTATTATTAACTTTTCTTGCTGATAATGACATCGCTGTCCGCCCTGTCTGGCATCACCCTGTATTACACGATCATGTGAGGGTTACGATCAGTGATGAGTATTCTAACACATATTTTTTGAAATATGTAAAAAAGTTCATGACTGGAGGATCTAAATGAGCGGACAAATAATAATTTCACTGCTCTTCATTCCAATTAATGCGGTTATCTTATGGGCAGTAAGCGGTTTAGTTTCTGAACGTGAAAGCTACATAAAAGCACTTCTTGCAACAACATTAATGTTTATGATCTCATTGTTGAATTTGATTTCTTTTCAGGGTTTTTATGCTTCAATATTCAGTAATTTTTTAAGTTTTGGTTTTGGAACTGTAATCCTTTCATTTTTTGTATTATGGTGGTTATACAAATATGATTTCTGGTCAATACTCTTAATGTGGGCAATCTGGACTATTTTACAAATCCCTTTTAATGTACTTCAGATTAAGATATTAAATTTACCCTGGGATAATCTGATGCAGTGTTTTTGAATATAGATTATTTTAATGATATAGCGGATTAGTTCTCGTTCGCAATTTGAACTTGCTAACGCAATTATCTATAACTCTTTGTCTGTATCGACCAACATTTCAATTTTATCTTTCTGTGAGTTTAATATTTCATCAATGTTCAATAATGTTATTATATTTTCGTCTGCTACATGTAATTTCTCTTCAAATAAGTTTCTGGAATAACTTAATTCTCTTTTATGTTTCTTCAGATAATTGAATGATAAATTCTTGGAAACTGTATAGATCCATGAATTCGATTTTTCCTTCTCGATCTTCTCTTCATTTAAATAATACTTAATTGCTGTGGCTTGAGCGATGTCCTTTGCCATATCATTTTCGTGTATATAATGCATAGAAACTTGATAAGCTTTTCGTAAGATTAAATTGTAATCGACTGCACCCTGCATACCCCCCCCCCCATTAACTCTTTATACTACAGTGCTTTAGATTGGATTTACCTGAAAATATGCTCCTTATTTGTTATACTATTGAGGAGCATGTTATGACAAAAATATTTCACTTAATTTTATTGTGTTTAATTATCTCAATTAACCTGTTTAGTCAAATTGATTTTTCCAGTTATCCTGAAATTGCATCTGACGATCTTGAAAGTTACGAATACACTATCATTTACCAAAATGAAGAATCAAACATTAATTGGTTACAATTGATGGTGTAACTTATGTTGTTTTTTATTGATTTGGGTCACAACATTAAAAGTTTCTTCCTTTTAGGAAAAAACAAATTCATTTGACATATCCATCTGCATTTGTTTGTTTTGCAGGTGGATAAGATAAATGAAAGTGTAACCCGATTTATTAGATAATTGAAATTTAATCTTTTATAAAAGGAGAAATAAAATGCGCAGAAGCATAATAATAATTATAAGCATCCTAGCGATGTTAATTTTAGCAGGTAGTTTGATGGGATTTGTGGCCAATATTAGCGTTGATACTAATCGTGATGGAAACGCGTATATTGAGATCGTAGGTGGTGGACAAACACAAAGAATTCCTGTAGGTTCAGGTACATTTACTATTGATGACAATTCTAACAATACTCATCAATCTCAATACCTAAATCCTTACTATGGTTATACTGCAACTGTATATGCATATAGGGTTGTAAATGGTGTTACTATTACTGATACTGACTCTCAGAACTTTACATATGGCACAGCAACTTTTACACTTACAGTTGATCTTAGTGGAAATGGCGGGATACCTGATGACCCACCAATGCAAGATTAAATAAACATTTCTGGCAGTACATTTATATCGTGCTGCCAGAAAATTATTGTATATCTATATATTTAACATAAATAATATTGGATTTCAGTAGCATAAAATGAAACAAACAATATTCATATTAATATTTATTGTTACTTCAACATACCTCACAGCACAGGAATTTACAATAGCAAAAATTAATGAAATTGCCTACGCACAAGACAATACAAACTCAGAAAGTATTCAAGTAATTGATGATTATTTATACTATTCAAGTTCGAATGGTTTAGAGATTTACGAAATTAATGTAGATGGTAGTATTACAAAGATTTCCCTTTTAGCTCTTGCGGGATCTGGAAGTATGATCATTAGCAACCAATATTGTTTTATTGTATCAGGTGGTTATGATAGCCAAATTATTATTCCAAACTATTTTCCAACAATTTTCAAAATAGATATAAGTGATATATATAACCCAATCATTGTTAATCAAATTGAATATCCGGAATTAAATCATTATAATAGTATGAATAAATTTGGTAATTATTTAATATTTAAATGGTTTGATGTTGAGGGATTTCATCATGATTTCTATAGTTTACCAGAATTAGAATTTATCGGACAAGTTAATACTGAGACACAACATAAGATAATAAATGATAACTTATTAGTAAGGCAAGATGGATTAATATTTTACATAAAACAATATGTCCCACCAAGTGAGTATGAAGTAATAGGAGTCATAGATGTTTCTGCTTATTCTGATGGAAATTATACTTATGATCATTTCAAAGTGAGAAATGATACGATTCTTACTGCAGTGAACTCAAAAAATATAACTTTTTGGAATATAAGCAATCCATCAAATTGGCAATATCTATCACGCTATACTCTACCAGAAAATACATTTTTATCAGGTAACAAACAATATGCAATTATTAATGAGAATGCAGTGATATTTGATCCTTATCTTTTGCGTCTTCTTAATATTTCTGACATTTTAAATCCAATTCTTGTTGATTCGATAGGGCATAACATGGAACTTTGGGGTCAGGCATGTGACTATTATGGTAACAATATTTATGTTGGTACTTTGAATAATGGTATTCAACATTACAAAATCGAAAATTATACAGTTGAATATGTAGATAGTTATTACGAATATATTACATTGGGTATAGGTGATGTTTACGATAATAAAATAATCACTACGTACTATGATGGTGGTTATTATTTGTTTAATGTGGAAGATCCCTTAAATCCAATTGTTATGGGAGAATGGTTTGATGAAAAAGAATATTTGATGATTCACAAACAAGGTGGTTTTATGGTGTTAAAGGATTTTGAAGAATATGCAATAGAAATATATAATATAACAGATTTGGAGAATCCAACTCTTAGAAACACATTATCACTTAACAATTATGGTTATCCATGGACTTTTTGCATCATTGATGAATCTGATCCTAATTCTTTTTATTTATGTAATTTTCTAAACAATATGTTTTGGAAATTTGATATTTCAGAATCTGGTGAACCGGTACAGCTATTTGAGTATGAACTTCCTTCAACACCATGTGATGGTGGTATTGCAGTAATTAATTCAATTGCTTATGTAACTTATGGTGAAGATATTTACAATTTACTCGTAATTGATGGTTTAGATGAAAATGAACCATTTATTGCAAATGAAATTTATAATTTTACTGTAAATAAATACCTGGATAATCAAGATGGATATCTGATAGCAAATGTTCCTTATCATTCTAGTATAGCTCAAATTTTCCAATTGGAAGATCCATTACAACCGGAGTTGCACTTTACACCACAATGGGGTGAATGCATTGAAATTGAAGATGACTTAATATTTTCTAAATTACAATATATAGTAAGTGTGTATGAAAACAGACCAAATAGTACAGACCCAGTAGCAGTTTTCAATGGATTGAACTATATTTACAATATTAATTTGCTTGAACATGAAGGAACAAATTATTTAATCACAAATGAAAATGCTAATATTGGTTTATTTGAGTATACTTATAGTCCTAGTTCTATAAATAATGAACTCCCAAAAGCAGAGATCTCACTTTCAAATTATCCAAATCCCTTCAACCCGGAAACCAACATAGTTTTCAATCTTCCGGAAGAGTGTGAAGTAAAGCTGGAGATCTACAACATAAAAGGACAAAGAGTAAAATATATTCCTGTCATCCTGAGTGAGGTGCAGCATTGTATCGAAGGAGACGGAAATAACAGTTATTCAGTCATATGGAACGGAACCGATAAAAACAACGATCCTGTAGCTTCAGGTATTTATATGTACCAGTTGAAAGTAGATGGTAAAGCAATTGCCAGTAAGAAGTGTTTGTTATTGAAGTAGGGGCAATCATCCATAGACTTACAAATTCCTCGTATTAAACGATAATTAATACGAAAAAGTTTTCGGGTGATTAAGGCTGATTATCTCTACTGAATTAATAAATTATTCTCCCCAGTGAAGAGAAGAGCAAGAAGACTCCTTAGAATGACTGTATTGATCAAAACGCTTTCGCAATCCTACATGCTAAAGCAACATTATTTTCTACAAGTCTGATATTAGTTTCCAAAGAAGAACCTTTAGTTATTTTCACGATTTCAGCCAGTAGAAATGGAGTTAATTCTCTACCTTTTATAGCGTTTTTATTAGCTTTTTCTAAAGCGATTTCAATATGTTTTTGCATTTCAGGATATGGTATCTCATATTTCTTGGGAATCGGATTAGCAATTAAAATCCCATTTTTAAATCCAAGTTTTGCATTTGTGTTAAAAATTTTTACAATTTTTTCAACAGAGTCAATTCTATCAACTTTCAAATTGCTTTTAGCAGAATAGAAAGCAGGAAAATTATCTGTTTTATAACCATAAACAGGTACACCGTAAGTTTCCAAAACTTCCATCGTTTTAGGAAGATCCAGAATTGCTTTGGCACCGGCAGAAACAACTATCACCGGAGTTTGAGCCAATTCATTTAAATCTGCTGAAATATCAAAGCTTGCTTCTGCCCTATGATGAACACCGCCAATGCCACCTGTGGCAAAAACTTTGATGCCTGCCAGATTTGCTGCTATCATGGTTGCAGCAACAGTTGTTGCGCCTGTTTTTTTAGAAGCTAAAACTCTGCTGAGATCACGACGTGAAACTTTGGCAACATCTTTACTAACTGCCAGTTGTTCCAATTCATTATCATTGAGCCCAACTTTTATCTTGCCGTCCATCAAACAGATTGTGGCAGGTATAACTCCAGCATCTATGGCAATTTCTTCCAGCTTTTTGGCAACCTGGATATTTTCCGGATACGGCATTCCATGAGAAATGATCGTGGATTCCAGAGCTATTACGGGTTTATTTGCCTGCAAAGCTTGTATTACTTTTACTTCTACATCCAAAAAATCATTCATTGCTTTCAATTATCCTCACTTTCATCTTCTTGAATCCGTAAGGGATCAGGCCTATTTGTTCTGCAGCTGCTTTTGATAAATCAAGATCTCTGCCTTTCACAAATGGCCCTCTATCATTAACTCTAACGACAACAGATTTTCCATTTACCTCATTAGTAACTTCGAGTGTTGTGTTGAAAGGCAATGTTTTATGAGCGCATGTAAGTTTATTCATATCAAAAATCTCACCATTAGCTGTTTGACGACCGTGAAATTTTTTACCATAATAAGAGCACACAAAATAAAATTCATCATCCTCACTAATTTTAGTTTCATAGTGATCCGGTTTTCCATATCTTTGCCGTAAATGCGTTTTTGAAGCTCCTTTCGTTGCAAATTGAGCATTTGAACTACATCCAAAAATGAATAATAATATTATTAGTGTCCAAATTAACTTTCCCAAATTCTCCTCCAACCGGACCTTTGAACTTCAAATAATGCAATTTCTAAGAATTTGTCCATCATTTTTTCCTATTGACAGAAATTACACTAATTTCATGATAAATAAAAAAAATTTAAGGAATTGCTATGAAAGAAACTTTAGTTGAATATTTCATTTCACTGATTACAATAGATAGTGAATCAAAAGATGAAAAAGCTATAGCGATGAAAATAGCTGATGATCTGAAATCACTTGGGGCTGAAATAAGTTTTGATAATGCTAATGAAAAAATCGGTAGTAATGTTGGGAATCTTTATGCATATCTCTCGGGAGATATTAATAAAGAACCGATCCTATTCTGCACACATCTGGATACGGTAGTTCCGGGTAAAGGTATCAAACCTATTGTTAAGGATGATCGAATAATTACTGACGGAACTACAATTCTAGGTGCAGATGACAAATCCGGTATTGCAGAAGTGATCTGGGCTGTCAAGCAGATCAAATCAGCTAATGAAAAACATGCTCCGATTGAATTATTGTTTACTATTTCGGAAGAGATCGGTTTGCTGGGGGCAAAAAATATTGATCATTCCAAACTCAAATCTAAATTCGGTTATGCACTGGATTCACATGAAGTAGGTCAGCTTACAATTGGCGCACCTTCGCAAAATAGTATGAAATTCACGATCCATGGCAAGGAATCACACGCTGGCGGAGAACCTGAGTTAGGAATAAGTGCAATTCAGATAGCGGCAGATGCAATTTCCAAAATGAAATTGGGAAGGATCGATGATGAAACTACCTGTAATGTGGGAATTATTAAGGGAGGCACAGCTACAAATATAATCCCAAAAGAAGTATTCATCAAAGCTGAAGCTAGAAGTCATGATCCTATTAAACTGCAAAATACAACTGATAATATAAAAAATGCATTTATTAAATCTGTTCAAAAATTCAAATTAGCAGATTTCCGAGCTAGAGTAGATTCAGATATCAAGCTTGAATATTCTTCTTTCAAACTTGATAAAAACGACAAATGTGTCCAACTTGCAGAGAAAGCATCAGAAAAATTAGGACTAACGACAAATACGGTGATCGGTGGCGGCGGCAGCGATGCTAATATTTTGAATGCTCAAGGTTTGAAAATAGCAATAGCCGGAACTGGAATGAATAGTGTTCATACTGTAAATGAATATATTAAATTGAAAGATCTGGAGAATGGATATTTGTGGGTGACAGAAGTGATCCGAGAATATTCAAAGGTATAACATGTTAAAAATCGCAATAATCGGCTACGGACAGATGGGGAAACTGGTAGAAAAACTTGCTTCACAAAATAAATTCGAAATCGTGGCAAAAATTGATCCCTTACTAGGGACTGAGATTAATGATCAAACAGTTGCAAAAGCAGATGTTTGTATAGAATTTTCCACTCCCACTGCTGCACCTGAGAATCTTAAAAAACTGATAAAACTGGGAAAGAACGTAGTAACCGGAACCACTGGCTGGCATGAAGATCTTCCTGTAATTGAAAAATTAGTTGAATCTAATGCTACAGGATTGATTTATGGATCAAACTTTTCGATTGGGATGAATTTGTTTTTCTCTCTTATTGACTCTGCTGCTAAATTAATGAATAAAGCAAAAGATTATGATCTCTATGGTTTGGAAATGCACCATAACAAAAAGCAGGACAGCCCTTCCGGAACTGCCAAAGTTCTTTCCGATATTATTTTGCAAAATATAGATCGAAAAAATATTAGCCAATTTGAAAAACTTGATCGCAAAATAAAAGCAAACGAATTTCATTTTGCCAGTATTCGCAGCGGTGATATCCCAGGTTTGCACCTGATCGGCTTTGATGCCGCAGAAGATACAATTGAGTTAAAACACAATGCCAAAAACAGAAATGGCTTGGCTTTAGGTGCCATCAAAGCAGCTGAGTGGATTAATCAAAAAACTGGTATTTATAACTTCAAAGACATCTACGAACAGATTTTGGAGATTGATTAATGAAACTTGATTTTTTCAAAATGCATGCTCAAGGTAATGATTATATCTACTTCGATCTGATAAATAAAGAATTACCAAAAATAGATCTACAAAAATTGGCGATCAAAGTATCTGAAAGACATTACGGCATCGGATCAGATGGAATAGTATTGATCCTTAATTCAGAAAATCACAGCGGTAAAATGCGTATGTTCAATGCGGATGGTTCTGAGGGCAGTATGTGCGGATCTGCATTAAGATGTGTATGTTATTATCTGTCGGAAAAATTCAATGAAAATGAATTAACCATAGAAACAAAGTCGGGTATTAAAACCGGATTTGTTAAAGATAGAAACACTAGATCAGTTATGATCGATCTGGGTATACCAAAGTTCATTCAGGAGGATGCTTTAGTTATAAACGGACTTAAAGGATATTTGATAGATATTGGTAATCCACATTTTGTTACACAGTTGAAATCACTTTCAGAAAATATTGCCAAATATCAAGGTCCAATAATTGATAACCCTGCCTTCTTTGTCGGTGGAGTAAACGTAGAATTTGTAAATATTATCAATAAAAATCAGATAGAGCTAAAAGTTTGGGAACGTGGAAGCGGAGCAACTTTAGCCTGTAGCACAGGCGCAGGTGCAGCTGTCTATTTTGGGCTGAAAAAGAAGAAATTGAAATCTCCGGTTCTAGTTCAGATGCCCGGTGGTGAAGTAACAGTTGAATTTAATAATGAGCATATCTTTTTAACCGGCGAAGTAAGTTACATTTTTAATGGTAGTATCGAATTGTGAAGAAACTGATTATCATTTTAATTCTTGTTTTGCTGAGTATATCATTGGCAGCAAAGAGCAAATGGACAGGTGAAGATAAAGTTTTACATTACACGGGAAGCGCTTTTCTTACCTATTGGAATTATGGTGTATGTAAAGATATCTTGGACCAATCTTCAGGCAACAGCACTTACTTTGCAGTTACATTTTCACTAGCTCTGGGAACTGCTAAAGAAGTCACGGATAATAAGTTTAAAAACACCGGGTTTTCCTGGCAGGATCTGGTTTATGATACTGCCGGAATAATAACAGGAATTATTTTAATAAATAATTTAAGGTAAAAAGATGGAAGAATTAAAAGAACATGTAACTATAGGACAATATCTGAAACTAAATAGAGAGAAGAAGGGAATTTCTTTGCAGCAAATATCAGATTCTACAAAAATTAAACTCCGATTCTTACAAAAAGTAGAACAAAACAATTTCGATGACCTGGGCGGTATAGGTTATGCTAAAGCTATGATCCTAACATACGCCAAAGCATTGGGAATAATGGAAGACCAAATCCATGATCTACTGCATGAACAATTTGGCACAAAACCCATTTATGTTGCTAAAATAAAATCCGAACAACCTAAGAAGTACTTGCTGCCAACCAAGACTTTTTCTTTTATTTTATTAATTATAGTTATTGCACTGCTATCTTATCTGGTGGTAAATCTCTATAAAGAAGGCATCCTTACCTGGCCTCCATTCGAAAGAACAAAAACTGATATAAAAATAAAATCCTCTGAAAATTTAAAACAAAATTCCGAGACCAGTAGTAATCAGTTAGTACCAGAGGCTGATCAGGAAAAAAACCAATTTAGATCTGTTGAAAAAGCAGAAACATCTGAAACCGTTTTTGATGACAAAACTGATCATTTAAATGAGCTCCTTTTCAAAAACAAGAAAAGTCCTTTAAATTACGATGAATAGAGACTTTTAGTGCGAAAAGTCAAATATGAGCACCTGCTCGATTCGGTGCTGAAGCCTGCCCGATATATTAATAATGAACTAAACAGTTTTGAAAAGATCCCTTCAGAAGACAAAGTAAATTTTTGTCTTGCTTTCCCGGATGTTTATGAAGTAGGTTTCTCACATTTAGGATTAAAAATTCTATACTCGATCTTAAATAAGGAAGAAGATGCGGTAGCAGACAGAGTTTATGCGCCATGGCCGGATTTTGGAAATCTTCTGAAAAGTAAAAAAATACCTTTGTTCGCTCTCGAAAGCTCATTTCCCTGCTCCGAATTTGATGTTCTGGGCTTTACACTTCAATCAGAACTTACTTTTACAAATATTCTCTACATGTTGGATTTATCGCATATCTCAATTCTCAGTAAAGACAGACAGGAAAAGGATCCGATAATTTTAGGAGGTGGACCGGCCGGAACTAATCCAGTACCTCTTTCCCGTTTTTTTGATGCAATCCTGATCGGTGACGGTGAAGAAGCAATAATTGATATTAAAAACGCTTTAAAAAAAACTAAACATAACAATCGCGCAAAGAAACTAGAAATTCTAGCAGAAGTCGAAGGCATATATGTTCCAACACTGCATAAGGCTAAAACGATCAAAGCGCGTAAATTCATGGATTTCGACGATCTGCAAAAAACTCATACAGATCAGCTTATCCCATGGGTGCAGCCGACTCATTATCGATACATATCCGAAATTATGCGAGGTTGTTCTAAAGGCTGCAGATTCTGTTTTGCGGGAATGTATTATCGACCGGTGCGTGAGAGAAACCCGGATATTATCCTGGAAAATTTGTTAGCGGAATTGAACAGGTATGGATGGAGCGAAGCTGCTCTTACTTCCCTTTCATCTAGCGATTATTCCTGCCTTAAACCACTATTGCTGCAAATTTATAACAATCTTTCTAACTCCAGTTTATCTCTACCTTCTTTGCGAGTAGACAGCATTGATGATGACTTGATCAGGTTGATGAGAGCAATGAGGCAAACCGGTCTAACACTAGCTCCGGAAGCTGGAAGCCAAAGATTACGCGATATTATCAATAAAAATATTACTGAAACAGATATTCTCAATAGCGTTCGGATTGCCCTGGAAAATGGCTGGCAATTAGTAAAATTATATTTTATGATCGGACTTCCTTTTGAAAACAAAAATGATATAATGGAGATAATTAAATTAATTGAAAATATAGTGAAAATTTCAGGTAAGAAGTTACAAATAAATATAGCTTTATCACCTTTTGTTCCCAAACCTTTCACCCCTTTTCAATGGGCAAAAATGGATGATAAGGGCACTTTGATCTCCAAAGTTTATCTAATCAGAGAAGAGTTAAAAAAGTACAAATTTGTCAGAGTAAAATATCATGAAGTAGATAGTTCTTGGCTTGAATGCATTATTGGACGTGGTGATCTCAAAATTGGTGAACTGATACAAAAATCGTATGAAAAAGGTGCTAAATTTGACGGATGGAATGAACATTTTAATTTTTCATATTGGCAGTCTGCTATTGATGATCTTGAGTTGGATGCTACAAAATATACTCACAAAATAGGTTTAACTAAAGCGCTTCCCTGGGATCATATTGATATCGGGATAACTAAGGATTTTTTGCAGATCGAATGGCAAAGAGCTAAAAATGAAGAGTTGACTGATGACTGCCGGAACGGCAGCTGCACAAATTGCGGTATTTGCAATAACGAAATTCAACCCCATTACACTCACAAAAGGACAACACCTGAGTTTAAGATACCAGAAGATGAACCATCTAATATTCCCAATATCCATTATCGTGTATTTTTTGGTAAAATCGGAAGATTAAGATTTGTAGCTCATCTGGACACAATGCGCATGATACATAACATTTTGCGTGCTGTTGACCTACCGATAGTGTTTACTCACGGCTATAATGTCCATCCTAAAGCTGCTCTAGGAGGACCCTTACCGCTTGGAGTTCAGGGAGAAAATGAGTACTTTGATTTTGTTTTGAAAGATGAAATTTCTGAAAAATTAATATTTTCCAAATTTGCTAAAGTTATGCCGTCTCAATTAAAATTAAAAAAAGTGATCCGGATCGTAACCAAACAAATGCGATCTATGAATTATTACAGTTTAGAAAAGCTTACGGTAATCCCTCCACCAGAATTTGCAGAAATGTTTAGGGAGAAAACAATAGCTTTTAATCAAAAGAACGTATGGCCTTTTAGCCGAACTCGAAAAGGAAAAACTAAAACCGGAAATTTAAAAGATATCATAATTAAAATTGAATGGATAGATTCAAAGTTGGTAATGATCAAAAGAACTGTTGGCGCAAGTATTTTTGATTGTTTATTGAGCATTTATCAAATAGAAAGAAACAATACAAATTTTTTTGAGATCATTCGCCAGGAATTGATCCATGAATTGTAAAAGTTATTAATGATCAAATTTTGATAACTACTAAACATACTGTAAGAAATAAAAATGAAAAAACGCGAATCTAATGTATCCATGAAATCATTTATTTCTTGACCTAATTAGTTAACTTTACTTATAAATTTTAGTGGAGAAAAGATGATAATAAGAAAAAAAACCAGAGTTATAAAGGTTGGCAATATTTCAATTGGCGGTGATAATCCAATTTCAATACAATCAATGACGAATACCAAAACAATTGATATTGTTAAAACCGTTCAACAAATAAAAGTTCTAGCTATTACAGGATGTGATATTGTTCGCGTTGCAGTACCAGATATGGAATCAGCTAAGGCAATTAGCCAAATAAAGCAGCAGATATCGATTCCTATTATCGCAGATATTCACTTTGATTATAAACTTGCGGTTGCATCTATTATGGCAGGAGCTGACGGTCTGCGGTTAAATCCTGGAAACATAGGTTCCACTCAAAATGTGCTTGAAGTCGTTGCTGCTGCAAGAGAGAAAGAAATTCCCATCCGAATAGGTGTGAACAGCGGTTCACTATCTAAAGAAAAACTAATAAAATATGGCCTTTCACCGGAAGGTATTGTTGAGAGTGCCTTGGAACATGTAGCAATTTTGGAGAAAGCAAATTATCATGAGATGAAAATTTCGGTAAAGGCATCGTCAGTACCATTAACCATAGAATCTTATCAATTACTTTCAACTAAAGTAGATTATCCCTTGCATTTGGGAGTTACAGAGGCTGGGACAGAATTCACCGGAACAATAAAATCATCAATTGGGATTGGATCCCTTTTAGCTCAGGGTATAGGCGATACAGTCCGTGTTTCTTTGACTGCTGATCCTATTCGGGAAGTTGCTGTAGCAAAAGAAATTTTTAAAGCACTGCATATTCGTAAAGGTTTGGAAATTATTTCGTGTCCTACTTGCGGCAGAACTGATATTGATGTGATCTCATTAGCCGAGAAAGTCGAACAAGCCCTTGATAAATATGCGGATAAAGATATCACAATTGCCGTTATGGGATGTGCAGTGAACGGACCCGGTGAAGCTCGGGAAGCAGATTTTGGAATCGCTGGTGGACAAAAAGAAGGTTTACTTTTCCAAAAAGGTAAAATTTTAAGAAAAGTTAGAGAGGAAGAGCTGGTTCCTCAGTTACTCAAACTTATTGAAGAGAATGTTAAAATATAGAATAATCCTTTTTTTACTTTTATCATATCTGAGCTTACAGGCTGAATTAATGATCGGAGATCTAAGATTCGAAGGTAATAAGTTGACATCTGATACAGAGCTGAGTTCAGCCATTGCATCACGACAAAATAGTATTTTTTCCCAGAACAGGATCAATATCGATGCTGAACGAATTTCAGAAATTTATGCTGCCAAAGGTATCTTTAATGTAAAGGTACACACTCCGGAAATTATTACTGATTCACCCGACAGAATTATAGTTATGTTCCATATTGAAGAACAGGAAGAAGTCTTGGTAGATAGTATAAATATCAGTGGAAATAATTACATAACTGATTCAAAATTACGAACCGTCATCTCAATGGGTGATCTATCATTGATCGAATTAGCAAATGCCATAAGGCAACTGACTAATTATTATGCATTTAACGGATTCCTTTTTGCCGACGTAAGACTAGATAGACTCGTAAATACCGGCGATTATTTATCTGCTTACATCAACATAAATGAAGGGAGATTCTGCGATTTTAAAGATTATAAATTCAGAGGTAACAAAACAACCCGTGAGGAAACTTTGATCAGAATCTCCAAACTCGAAAGCGCGGATAAAATTACTCCTTCAATCTTACAGCAAGCAGCCAACAATATCAGGCGGAAAAAGTATATCAAAGATTGCAGTTTGATACCTCTTGATCATCGTTCCCTTCTCTTTGAAGTAACGGAAGACCGCATGAACATACTTTCTGGACTACTTGGCTATGATAACTCAAAAACCAACAACAACAGATTTACCGGCTGGATAGACTTGGAATTTATAAATCTTTACGGTACTGATCGATCACTTGCATTAAACTGGCAACATTTTACAAGTGATATCAGCTCTATCATGTTCAAGTATCATGAATCCGGCGTAAATCGCTATCCTGTTAATGCTGATCTTCTTATTTCACGCTTGGAAGTTGATTCTACCTATATTCGCACTAAATTTGAATGTGAAATTTATTATTTTGAACTTTTCCAAAGATATGGTATTTTTTTTGGTAAAGAAGATATTTTCCCCGGAGGCAGGAAAGTTAACAATATTGAGAGAAGATCATTTAACAAATTTGGTGCTTTATGGAATATGACAGATCTTGATAATTTTCTAAATCCCACAACCGGCTCCGAGATAAAAATTAAATATTATTATATTCTTAATACCCTTGAAACCTCCAATGTCAGTAAACAAGCAGTTGAGCTTCAAGGAGTGAGATTTGTAAACTTAGGAAAACGTTTTGTATTGGGATTAGATATTAATGCCAACATAATTGAGAATAAGCAACTATCAGAATTGGAATTTTTTGATTTAGGTGGAGCTAAAAGTTTGAGAGGCTTTGATGAAAATGTTTTCTCCGGCTACAGGATTGGCTGGAGTGATCTGGAGTTAAGATATCTTTTTGGACCTGTTTCCCGGTTATTTATATTCGGAGCTTATGGTTACGTGGAAAATCTGAATTATAAATATGATGATCTTTTTAGTTTTGGGTTTGGCTTGCGAACTAAAACAAAGATTGGAGTTTTCGGAATTGACTACGGTTTAGGTATTCAAAATGGAAAAATGAGAAATGTTCAGGATGGAATAATTCATATAGGTTTAGAAACTTCATTGTAAGATATTATTATATTTATTGATATATAAGATTATATTATAGCATATTAAGTGAATCTGATATAAAAGTAACAGTTTATTAATTTAAGGAGGGAAAATGGAACGGAATAGTATTATAAAAGTCGGTGTTTATGTTGATGTTTCCAACATTGCTCAAAATGGCGGGTATGGCATGCAATATGATATATTAAGACAATTCGCCTGCCGTAACAATGGTGTTGCAATGAGGTTGAATGCCTATGTTGCCTATGATGAAGAGATGGCTAACAAAAATCCAGAATATAAAAAAAAATCGGAAAATTTTCATTCTATTTTACGGGATTTCGGATATAAAGTAATAGTGAAGAAAGTTAAATGGTATGTAGATGAGCATGGAGTTAAATACGGAAAATCAAATGCTGATCTGGATATGGCGGTTGATGCTCTAAGGCAATCGGAAAGATTGGATTATGTATTATTAGTAACAGGTGATGGTGATTTTGTTCAGGTAGTTAGAGCTTTACAGAGTAAAGGGTGCCGGGTAGAGGCTTTAGCATTTAAAAATGTGTCACAAGATCTGATAAATGAAGCTGATGTTTTTACTTCCGGATACATGGTTCCTACCCTCTCGCCCATTGAACTGCATAAATCAAATAATGGAAAAAAAATTGTGAGGGGTGTTTGTTATTCTTTTTTCCCGGAGAAAGGTTACGGTTTTATGAGATTTATGATTAATTTAAGTGGTTCATTATGGATTCGTGATACAAGAAAAGAAGAATCACCTTACGGAACCGCTTTTGTTCACAGCTCTCATTTCCCCGAGATTATAGATATAAAACAGCTTCCTAATCGTAATATGATCTTCGAATTTGAGCTTAAAGAGATTAAGGACAAAGGCCTGCAGGCTGAAAACATCAGATTACTTGATTAATTGAGGATCACTTGAATAATATTTACAGTATAATTGATGTTGGTACTAATAAGATTTCATTACTAACGGCTGAAGCTGGTAAAGACGCACAAATTTTTCAACATATTTCAAAAGTCTCTGCTCTAGGTAAAGATATGGAAAATGGCTTACTGCAGAATAAGATGATCGAAAGGACGATAAGAATCTTAGAAAAATTCATCCAGAAAGCTAAAGTGCATTCTGATGATATTATAGTTATAGGCACAAGCAGTTCGCGTGATGCGAAAAATATATCCTTATTATCATCTTGGTTGAATAACAAGTATCAGATCAAATACAATATCCTTTCTGGCGAATCTGAAGTTAAATTTATTGCAGCAGCTAATGTTGAGGAATTTAAGGAGTTCTCAAATTTATTAATGTTCGATATTGGTGGTGGAAGCACAGAGTTTGTCTGGATCATTGATCACAAAATAACTCATACTCAAAGTATTGATCTGGGTATAAGAAGATTGCAAAATAAATTCCAATATAACAGTGTAAAAAAACGAGAATTGATCAGGCATTTACTAACTTTTTTGCCTCTTAAGCTGATTGAAGCTCCAACTGTTGTAGGAATAGGAGGTGTAGCAGTTAGTTTAAGTCTGTTGAAATCACAGTTTGAAAAAAGCAGTTCTTCCAAAATCCATAAAGCTGAGATCTCTACCAAAACTTTACTAGCAATCCACAAAGAAATTAGTACAGGCAATGAAAAAATGCTAACTTCCATAATGCCGTTTGAAGCCGATAGAAGTGAATTAATTGAAACCGGGATGATGATCGTGCTGGAAATTCTTGATTATTTTAGAGGTAAAAGTTTTTTTGTCAGTGAGAGGGGAATTGAGTTTGGAATATTAGCTCAAACTCAGTCAGAGCTTAAGAAAATGTTAATTCAAGGTTAAATATGATAGTAGATAAACTAAAGCATCAATCGGGAAAACCGCTGGTTATAGATGTTAAGGGTCTCAAGATCGGACGCGGTTATTTTACTGTAATCGCAGGACCCTGCACAATTGAAAATTATAATGATCTAAAAAAAGTTGCGATTAAGTTAAAAGAAATGGGGATAAATTTTTTCCGCGGTGGAGCATATAAAATGCGTACATCTCCCTATAATTTTCAGGGATTGGGGAGAAAAGGCTTATCTTACATGAAGCGAGTAGCGGATGAAACCGGTATGATCTCTGTTTCAGAAGTGATTTCTGAGGAAGATGTAGATATAATTAAAGACCATGTCGATATTTTACAAGTTGGTACTCGCAATATGTCTAATTATCGGTTACTTTTAAAACTGGGAAAAGTTAATAATCCTATTATATTAAAACGTGGTTTCAGCAGTACTATTGAAGAATGGTTATTGGCAGCTGAACATATCCTGCAAGCCGGAAATCAAAATGTAATTCTCTGTGAACGCGGAATCAGGACTTATGAATCATACACCCGCTACACACTGGATATTTCTGCAGTTGCTGCTGTAAAAGAACTTAGCAATTTGCCTGTAATAGTAGATCCTTCTCATAGCTCAGGAAGACGTGACATGATAAAATCTTTGAGTTGGGCAGCAGCGGCAGCTGGTTCAGACGGACTTATGATCGAGACTCATTTTTCACCGGATGAAACAATATGCGATAGTAAGCAAACTATCGATCTGGAAATGCTCGATGAGATCATAACTGGTCTTGATAAAATACGAATTCTTTGGAAATAATGTTAAATATTTTAAGTTAAGTCCTATTTTGATTTGCGCATGTAACGAAACAGTTTATTAACAGATTTATTCCACAGCAACGGATCGTAGGTATATATCGGCATGGCTCCATTGCTGGTTTGCCTTACATCTTCGATTGTGTAAAGTGCATGCGGATTGTACAAAGTAACAGTTTCGATAATCTTCTCGATATCTTTCCTTAAAGCCGGCAAAAATAAAATTGCAACATCAACACCATTTGTTTTGGCGGGAATTACAGTAACTGAATAGTGTCTGCTTTTCAGTTCCCCTAACAACTCAGTAGCTTTTTTACTGGTAATGATCCTAACAAGTGAGATACCCATCGCGAGTTTCTGCTCAATCAAAATTCCCACATAATTTCCTGCTGCAAAACCAGCTGCATAAGCTATATAATTGATTGGTGAATTAATGTCTTTCATGATCTGACTGATTACAATGAGCCAAATTAGCACTTCAAAAAAACCAATAACTGGAGCCAGATAACGCATTCCCTTATTTACAAATACAATTCTAAGTGTTCCTAAAGAAACATCAAAGATCCTGGACAGAAAAATTAAAACTGGTAGAATATAAACTAAAGATTCTTGGGGAAATATTTCCAGCATAACAACTCCTTGTTTTAATCTATTAGTGCTAAATAGTAAATATAGCTATAAAATGCAACAAAAATTACTAAAATTTTTAGAATTTTGAAGTAAAAGAAATTAGTAATAAATTACTTTATGATCTCAAGTTTTCAGTATTTTCAAAAGATGAAGTGAAATTTATCTATTTAAATTTGATCAGAACTTTGTTATTAGTTTCAGTTTTAAATCCCGGATATTTCGCCATAGATTTTTTCATTTCATCCTCAGAAACATCTTTTCCACGGGCAAAACTATTTAATGCTTCATTATTGTTTAAGATCAGATCAAAATCAATGTCGGAAAGTATAATTTCATTTCCATTTTTATACGATGCTGTAGTTTCCACTATCTTTCCGTCAACAAACACTTTAACCAATATTTTCATACCTGCATACATCGCTTTCATCATCTTGATGTCCTGCTCACTAGCTTCTGAAAAATCTTCTGCTTCCTCTTCTTCGTCTTCATCTCCTTTGTACTCATGGGTGGGGAAAAGAATAGTGAGTTCTGCAGTTTTTCCCGGTTTGAATTTAAAATGTACATCATCCATTTCTTGATCAGATCTCGAGGTTGACATCAAGTTTTCAGCAGGATTTTCATCCAGTTTGATCTGACTGATATCGGTAAAACTGTAGGAAACACTATAGCCTAATTTTCCATTCTCTTTCATAGGTTTACTACTCACGTATTTGACTCCTTCGCCCATGCTGCCTGCATTTTCCTTTAATGATTTTACATTGTGATAAGCGGATTCATCTGGAGTATCTGCCTTGTCGCCGCCCATGCTTGAAGACATTTGCTTCATTTGATCGATGAACTCTTGTGACATCAAAACGGTTTCTTCAATCATGCCGCTACCATCTTTGTTAACTTTGATAACTCGTTTCACTTGAAAACATCCTGAAAGAAATAATAAAATAATTAATCCTGATACTATCAATTTGAAATTTCTCATAAGCCCTCTTGTTTTATTTAGTTTTCCAATCTAAAAAATGAAGTCAATTATTTGTCAATTTAATTAATTATAAAAAACTGCCATATAATAATTAAGGAAGAACTTTTCTGAAATATGATTTTCCGATTGACATTAGATTACCATTATAATTTTAAGATTATAATGTGATTGTTTTATTGATAATTTATAAACTTCATAAGGAGTTAAGATGAGTAATGAGATCAGAGTGCGTTTTGCACCAAGTCCAACCGGATACTTACATGTAGGAAGCCTTCGAACAGCATTGTATAATTATTTATACGCCAAAAAAACAGGAGGCAAATTCATTCTCAGGATTGAAGATACAGATCAATCACGATACGTTGACGGAGCAGTGGAAAATTTAATTTCAACACTTAAAACTATGGGTCTCAATTATGATGAAGGTCCCATTATAAATGGTGATTTTGGTCCTTATTATCAGTCTGAACGAACTGAAATATATCAGCGTTATGTTGATGAATTAATCGAAAAGGGCAAAGCTTACAGATGTTTCTGTACTGAGAAAGATCTTGTTAGAATGCGTCAGGAAAGAAAAACACGAGGTCTAGACACAAGATACAACGGACAATGCCTGAGTTTGGGTAAGCAGGAGATAAATGATAACCTGAAAAAGGGGAAAAAATACGTTATCCGCTTAAAAATTCCAAAGGAAGGTGAGATCACATTTTATGATATTGTCAGAGAAAAGGTAACTTTTCCCTGGGATATGGTTGATGATCAGATCCTGATCAAATCGGATGGATTTCCGACCTATCATCTGGCAAATGTCATTGATGATCACCTTATGCAGATAAGTCATGTGATCAGAGGTGAAGAATGGCTTTCCAGTGTTCCCAAACATCTATTCCTGTATGAAGCCTTCGGCTGGAAACCGCCTAAAATGTGCCATTTACCGCTTCTTCTCAATGCAGATAAAAGTAAATTGAGTAAGCGACAAGGAGATGTTGCTGTGGAAGATTTTCTTAAAAAAGGTTACTTGCCTGAAACTTTATTGAATTTTGTGGCACTGTTGGGTTGGCACACGCCAGGGAATGAAGAATTATTTACTCTCCAAGAACTGGAAAAAGCTTTTTCTCTTAAGAGGATAAATAAATCAGGATCTGTTTTTGATCTGGAAAAACTCAATTGGATGAATGGTCATTATCTTAGAGAATTAGATCTTAAAGTGATCGGACAATATGCTAAAAAGTACTTTCAACAAGCAGGCTATAAAATTGAAAATGAACAACATTATAATGAGCTTGTCGAAATTGCCAGAAAGCGAATTACTACTTTGGAAGAAGTAACCGAATTTGCAAAACCTTTCTTTAGTAAACTAGTTTTTACAAAGGAAAATATAGAGATATTAAGTTCAACCACTTCGCAAACTCTATTTGAATATTGGATAGATAAAATGGAAGAAAATCAGGAAATGAGTGAAACTTTGATAAATAAACTTCTCAAACAATCTGCTCAAGAGTTAGGTATCAAGGGGAAGAATCTGTATCCTCCCCTCAGACTTGCTTTGTATGGCAGTGAGCATGGCCCGGAACTTCCCACAATTATGGATATTTTGGGAAAAGAAAAGGTTATTACCAGATTAGGAGATTGTCTAAAATGAAATATTTCAAAAAACTTATAGGCAAGAAATGTTATCTTTCACCGATTAACGTTGAAGATGCAGAAACATATTGTGAATGGTTAAATAATTGGGAAATTGGAGTAAACTTACTGACTTTTTCCCAGCAGTTAAGTTTGGAACGAGAAAAAAAAATTCTACAAGATATGATAGATAATAATAACCAAATCTTTGCTATTGTAGATATTAGTAATGATAAGTTAATAGGAAATTGCAGTATCTTCAGAATCAATTTGCCAAACAGAAAAGCCGAAGTTGGTATATTTATCGGTGATAAAAGTTATTGGAACAAAAATTATGGTAAGGAAGCTTTATCATTACTGGTTGACTATGGTTTTAATGTTCTAAATCTAAATAATATTATGTTAGAGGTATTCAGTTTCAACGAACGGGCAATAAAGTGTTATAAGAAAGTAGGATTCAAAGAGATTGGCCGTAGACGGGAAGCGTTCATCAGAGCCGGTAAGAAATATGATGAAATTTATATGGACTTGTTAGCCCAAGATTTCGAGAGTATTTTTATAAAAAAATCTCAGTTTAATCTAATAAATTATGTTTGAAAAAATAAAAGGACAAGATAAAACGATTGAGATTCTGCGGCGATCGTTAAAACAGAATAAAGTTGCTAACAGCTATTTATTCTCGGGTCCGGAAGGTGTGGGCAAATTTACTTCTGCTCTTTACTTCGGCATGGCGGTAAATTGTCATGCTACCCTAGATAGACGGCCTTGCGGAGTTTGCCCATCCTGCTCTAAGTTTCTCTCTTTTTCACACCCAGATCTTATTTATATATTCCCATTTCCCAAGGAATCAGGGAAATCTGATATAACCGTTCAGGGTGAAATTCGTTCGGATAAAACACTGATGGAATATGAGGAGTACATTTCCAACAAAATGAAATCACCCTGGAAAGAATTTTTCTTCTCAAAAAATATCGGAATACGCATTGCCAGTATTCGTATGCTGGAACACAGAATCCAGCTTTCGCCAAATGAAGGCAATTATAAGATCGCGATAATCGAACATGCCGACCTAATGAACGTTCAAGCCGCAAATGCATTTTTAAAGACCTTAGAGGAACCGCCTGAAGACACGATAATCATCCTTACAACTTCTAAACCTAATTCATTGTTACCAACTATCCTTTCCCGCTGTCAAAATCTTAACTTCTATCCGGTTCCCAAAACTATTATAGAGCAAGAACTACAAAACTTCGATACACTGGAAATTTTCGAAGCAAAAATGATCGCTAGAATGGTAAATGGGAATATTGAAAAAGCTCTTCGTCTTATGGAAGGCGGAAGAGTAGAAGTCAGACAGCAAACTCTACAGTTTCTGCAATTCGTGCTTGAAAAGGATGATCGAAAATTTTTGGAATTGTCCAATCAGTTTAGAACATCGAAAAACCTTTCCAAATTAGAGGAGATGATCTCACAGTTAATTATGTGGCTGAGT
This sequence comes from Candidatus Cloacimonadota bacterium, assembly GCA_021734835.1. Taxonomy (GTDB): domain Bacteria; phylum Cloacimonadota; class Cloacimonadia; order Cloacimonadales; family TCS61; genus Tenebribacter. Next base: position 44,266 of record JAIPIH010000004.1, read on the forward strand.
GATCTTGCCTATTTTAAACATGAGCAATCGGAGATAACTAATCTGGATAAAACAGAAATGTTAGAAACTTTATTTAACTCAAATCCGGAAGTTGAAGATTATGCGCCTGACCTGATAAATTTTATGGAAAAAATGCTGCAAAGACTTACCGGACATGTAAATCCACAGCTTGTGATAATTGAAATATTTAATAGATTTAAAGATACATTTAATAACCAGAACCAAAGTGCAGCCCAATAACAAGAGAGCTTGTATAAACCATGATCTACAACTTAATTTTTTTTGAAAAGATGCTTTAAAGGAGATTTAATGGAAAATAGTGAAAAGTCAAAAAGTAATTTTATCCGTGACATTATTGATAACGATATCATGGAAGGAAAAAACAACGGCAGAGTTCACACTAGATTTCCCCCCGAACCAAACGGTCACTTGCATATTGGACATGCTAAGGCAATTTTAGTTAACTATAAGATAGCCCAAGATTATCATGGTAAATTCAATCTGCGGTTTGATGATACAAATCCCCTTAAAGAAGATGAAGAATATGTCAATGCTATCATTAAAGACATAAAATGGTTAGGATGCGATTGGGAAGATCGATTATTTTTCGCATCAGATTATTTCGAGCAGATGTATAATTACGCTGTGCAATTGATCAAAGCAGGTAAGGCATATGTTGATAGTCAAACCGCAGAAGAGATCAAGCAGAATCGTGGAACGGTAACAAAACCCGGGATAAATAGTCCTTACCGCAATCGCTCTGTTGAGGAAAACTTAGATCTGTTTGAGAAAATGAAAAACGGAGAATACACTGATGGAGAACATGTTCTGCGAGGTAAGATCGATATGGCTTCCGCCAACATGCTGATGAGAGATCCGCTAATGTACCGTATCCGTCATGATCATCATCATCGAACAAAAGGTAAGTGGTGTATATATCCTATGTATGACTGGGCACACGGCTTGGAAGATTCTTTAGAAGGAATTACTCATTCTCTTTGTTCTTTAGAGTTCCAAACACACCGACCTTTATATGATTGGTTCCTGTTAGAATTAGGAATTCACAAACCTCAACAGATTGAATTTGCCAGATTGAATTTAAATTATACAGTTATGAGTAAGAGGAAACTTCTGAGATTGATAGAAGAAAATATTGTATTTGGATGGGATGATCCAAGACTTCCCACAATCGCCGGATTACGCCGTAGAGGATTCACGCCAGAATCAATTCACTCTTTTATTGATGAAGTAGGCGTCGCTAAGGCACATAGTATTGTAGATTATGCCAGATTGGAACATTCTGTTCGAGAGCATTTAAATAAAATCACTCAGCGGAGAATGGTCGTTATTGATCCGTTGAAAGTAGTAATAGAAAATTATCCTGCTGAAAAAAATGAAGTTTTGGATGCGGTTAATAACCCGGAAGATGAAACAGCAGGCTCCAGGAAAGTTCCCTTTTCCAGGGAATTGTATATTGAACAAAGCGATTTCATGGAAGATCCCCCTAATAAATACTATCGTTTGACTGTAGGTAGAGAAGTTAGATTACGATATGCGTATTTCATTAAATGCAATAAAGTTATCAAAGATAGTGATGGAAATATAGTCGAACTAAGGTGTACTTATGATCCAGCGTCTAAAGGTGGAAAATCACCGGATGGTAGAAAAGTGAAGTCTACTCTACATTGGGTAGATGCACAAAAGGCAATTTCTGCAGAAATAAGAATGTATGAACACCTGTTTACTGCTCCTGATCCGGAATCTGATGAGGGTAGTTTTACCGATAATATTAATCCAAATTCTATAACCGTGCAAAAAAAATGCAAGTTAGAACCTTCTTTGAACAAAGCTAAACCGGGTGAAAGATACCAATTTGAACGCAAAGGCTATTTCTTTGTAGATGATGATTCAGCTGAAAATAACTTAATATTTAACAGAACTGTGACTTTGAGAGATAACTGGAAAAGAATTTTAAAACAGAATAAAAGACATAAAAATATTTAGGAGGATATTAGTGATCAGTACAATTTTTAGTTTGTTAGGGGCATTAGGCGTTTTTCTTTATGGAATGCGTGTAATGAGCGATGGGTTACAAAAAGCAGCGGGAAATAGATTACAGAAGATATTAAATTATATGACAAGTAATCGCTTTGTGGCGGTGATTACAGGATTTATAATTACTGCTTTTATCCAATCTTCTTCAGCAACGACTGTGATGATTGTAAGTTTTGTGAATGCTTCACTTTTGACACTCACCCAAGCGATCGGTGTAATAATGGGTGCAAATATCGGAACAACGGTTACAACTTGGATAGTATCAATAATCGGTTTCAAATTTAAAATCACAGCGATAGCCTTACCTGTTGTGGGTATTGGAATGCCCTTTCTGTTCTCGAAGTATAAAAACCGTCGGGATTTTGGAGAAATATTAATTGGTTTTGGTCTTTTGTTTCTCGGTTTAATGTTTCTTAAAGAGTCTGTACCCGATATTAAAAGTAATCCGGAAGTACTTTCTTTTATCCAAAACTGGTCAAATATAGCTTACCCCTGGTCGTTTATATTATTCGTATTTGTAGGAACTTTGCTTACGATAATTGTCCAATCTTCCAGTGCAGCGATGGCAATAACTGTAACAATGGCATTTATGGGATGGATTAATTTCCCGACAGCAGCAGCCATTGTATTGGGTGAAAATATTGGTACGACCGTAACCGCCTATTTGGCATCGTTAGGTACATCTGTAAATGCCAGGCGGGCAGCGAGAGCTCATTTTGTATTCAATGTGTTCGGGGTTATCTGGATGGGATTCCTCTTCAATTTTTTCGTTTCAGAAAACGGTATAATTTATAAACTTGCACCTTGGAATGCAAATTTACAGGAAAATCTCCCTTTAAATCTAGCACTTTTCCATACAGTTTTTAATATTGCTAATACCCTCATCTGTCTAAATTTTGTAAAACAACTTGCTACCATAGCAACGAAACTAGTGAAACCCGGGAAAAGAGATCTTCTCAATCAGGAGTACAAATTAAATTATATATCAACCGGTTTGCAGGATACAGCACAGATGAATATAATTGAGGTTGAACAGGAAATCCTGAAGATGTCAGAAATTACCGATAACATGTTTGATCAGTTTTTAGATGTTTTTAATCACCCGTCAAAAAAGATGGATGATCAGGTTAAGCAGGTAAAAGACTGGGAAGAGCTGACTGATAAGATGCAGGAAGAGATATCAAAGTATTTAGTTTCGCTTTCCAATGAACAGTTAAATGAAAAGAATATCCAAAATGTTAATTCAATGATGCGTGTAGCTCATGAATTGGAAAGTGTGGCAGATAGTTGTTATAAATTGATCATATTAGCTCAGAGAAGGTACAACAGCAAGCTCAAACTCCATTCAAAATCTAATGAAGAGATCAATGATTACTCAAATTTAATTAGAGAATTTATCAAACTTTATCGGGAAAATATCAATGAACATTTACATGAAAACGATATGAAAGAAGCATATAATCTTGAAATTAAAATCGATAATTACAGAAATAATTTGGTAGAAGAAGTGCAGCAGAGAATTCAAAATGGAGCTGATGTAAAAGCCGAGCTCCTATATTTGGATATTCTGAAAAATTTTGAGCATATAGGTGATAATTCTCTTAATATCGCTCAATCATTGAGGCAATTAAGATAATAAGAATTTACTGAAATTTATATGAGAAGATTAATTAATATGTGATAGTATTTATTCACTTATTTCGAGAGGAGAGTTGGTTATTGAATTTGATGAGTTGCAGCAAATAAGACAGCATCTTCACAGCTTCCCGGAATTAGCAGATCAGGAGGAAAGAACATCTGAGTTCATCAAAAATATAATAAATAAATATATAACTCAGAAAGTTTCTTTTATTAACCTTCAAAAAGATGGCTTTGCTTATGTTTTCAAAAGTGACTTGCCGGGTAATACAGTTTTATTAAGAAGCGAGTTGGATGCTTTGCCAATTAAAGAGAATAATGATTTCAACTATGCTTCACAAAATGAGAATGTTTCGCATCTTTGCGGTCATGACGGTCATATGACAATTCTATTAGGATTAGCAAAACATCTTTCCAGTAACCCACCTGCCAAAGGTAAGATCATCTTGTTATTTCAACCTTCCGAAGAAACCGGTCAGGGGGCACAAAGAATAGTACTTAATGATCATTTTCAGGAACTCTTTCCCGATTATGTCTTTGCTTTACATAATTTGCCCGGTTATCCCAAAAACAGTATTATCATTAGAAAGGATATTTTTGCATCTACATCTAAAGGTTTAGAGATCAAATTATACGGTAAAACTTCGCATGCAGCTGAACCTGAACATGGAAATTCCCCGGTATTTGCGGTTGCGGAGATAATAAAGAGACTTTCTGAAACCGGGAAAAATCCTATTGTTAGAAAATATTTTTCTAAAAAAACATTGGAATTTACAGATTTTTCCCAAATTACTGTTATCCATACTCTTCTAGGATCAATAGCTTTTGGTACAACTCCAGGTTATGCCGAGATTCGAGCTACATTACGTTCTTATAAGCAGGGAGATATGGAGCGGCTTACAAATAAAACAATAGCGATCATAAATGAAATCAATCAGAGATATAAACTGAAGCTTGAATTCAAGTGGTTGGAAGAATTTCCTAATACAGTGAATGATAATGATAGTGTGAAAATAATTCAAAAAGCTGCTCATAATACCAACCTTAACGTTATTGAACCGGATAAACCTTTCAAATGGTCAGAGGATTTTGGGCATTTCACAAACAAATATCGGGGAGCATTGTTTGGACTCGGAACCGGATTAAATTGTCCTCAACTTCATAATCCCAATTATGATTTCCCAGATGATATCATAGAAGCGGGAATTCAAATTTATAATGAGATAATAAAGTTAATCTCGGAGGAATGAATGTTAGCAACATCATATATTGAACTAAGTAAATCAGCTTTAAAAAATAACATTGAATTTATTCGGAAACATCTTGGTGAGGAGATAAAATTTTCATCTGTGATTAAAGGAAATGCTTACGGACATGGTATTGAGAGCTTTCTACCTTTAGCTGAGGAATTAGGAATTGATCATTTTTCTGTATTTAGTGCATATGAGGCATATAAAGCTTTTAAGGCAAAACGTAATAAAAATTCTAAAATAATGATAATGGGCATGATAACTAATCATCAACTCGAATGGGCAATTGAGAATGATATAGAGTTTTTCGTATTTGAATTAGATCGGTTACTATCAGCTCACGAAATTGCTAAAAAACTGAATAAGCCTGCCTTGGTTCATATTTATGTTGAAACAGGTATGAATAGAATTGGATTTAGTAAAGATGAAATGGAGCAAGTGATAAGTTTATTGAAAACTGAATATCTGACTTTCAGTGGATTATGTACTCATTATGCCGGTGCAGAAAGCATCGCTAATTATTATCGCGTAAAAAAACAAATTAAAAATTTTAGAGATAATTTAAAATTCTTTAGGAATAATGATCTAATGCCTCAGTATATTCATTGTGCATCTTCTGCAGCAGCAATGAATTATTCTAAAACAAGATTCAATATGGTGAGAATCGGTATTTTACAATATGGACTTTGGCCAAGTCGTGAGACATTTATTCAATATCTTAGCGGAAAAGAGGCTAAGGTAAACCCACTGGAAAGGATTATAAGCTGGAAAACTACCGTAATGAATACAAAATCAGTAAAAAGAGGTGAATTTGTTGGATACAGCAATACTTTTTTTGCTCAGGATGATATGAAGATTGCTGTTATCCCTGTAGGGTATTCAGATGGTTACAGTCGTTCCTTGAGCAACTTTGGAAGCGTGATCATTCATGGTATCAAAGTGAAAGTAATTGGACTTGTGAATATGAATATGCTGATCGTCGACATTACCGATATACCAGAAACAAAAAAGGGCGATGGTGTTGTATTGATCGGCAGCCAGAATGGACAGGAAATTACGATATCTGCTTTTGGCGATTATAACGACCAGATGAACTACGAATCACTAGCTAGATTACCAGATAATATTCAACGCAGAATTATTGATTAAACAGATAAAATATCTCTTACTTAGTTCGGAACTATCTTTATATTATTTAGTTTGAATATTAAATTATTCCGACATTCTTCCCGATTTTTTCAAATTTTTCTAAAGCTTTATCCAGTTGAGCTTTAGAATGAGTTGCCATGAAACTTGTTCTAATAAGAGTATCATTTGGTGGTACAGCTGGGGGTACAACCGGATTGATAAAAACACCTTCTTCATCAAGTTGTTTCCACATTTTGAATGCATTCATCATACCCCCTACGTGAAGCGGAATTACTGGCGTGCAGGATCGACCGGTATTATAACCCATAGCTTGAAAATTTTCCATCATGTAATCAGTGTTCTCCCATAATTTATCAATACGTTCCGGTTCCTCTTCAATAATTTTTAAAGCCTCAATAACAGAAGCAGCTGAAGCTGGAGGAAGTGAAGCACTGAAGATCAGTGATCGAGCGTGATGTTTGAGAAAGTGAATGATTTTTTCACTGCCAGCAATGAATCCGCCAACGGAAGCTAAAGATTTGCTGAAAGTACCCATGATAAGGTCTACATCATCAGTGCAGCCGGCAGCCATTGCAACGCCAGCTCCAGTTTTATGTAATACACCTAATGAATGAGCTTCGTCAACCATAACTCCTGCACCATGTTTTTTTGCTATTTTACAGATATTTTTTATATCAGCAATATCCCCTTCCATGCTGAAAATTCCATCTACAACTATAAGTGCGCCATTTCCAGCAACTTTATTTGTTAACACTGAATCAAGATGCTTCATATTATTATGATTAAAACGAAGCATCTTTCCTGGAGAGAGAGCGCAGCCATCAAGAATGGATGCATGATCAAATTTGTCTGTAACAATAAATTCATCTCGGGAAACCATGGCAGAAATCGCACCGAGATTAGCCATATAACCGGCAGCAAAAACTAAAGAGGCTTCTTTCCCGACAAAGCGGGCTAGTTTTTCTTCCAATTCAATATGAATTTTCAAAGTTCCATTGAGAAACCTTGATCCGGCACAACCAGTTCCATATTTATCAGTGGCTTTCTTGGCAGCTTCAATAACACGTGGATGATTTGTTAATCCAAGATAACTATTCGAACCCATCATTAGCATTTTTTTCCCGTTACACATTACTTCTGTATCCTGTTCAGAATTTATTACTCTAAAATAAGGATAGTGACCCAAAGAAATGATTTCCTTAGCTGCAGTAAAATTTTTAACTTTATCTAATATGCTCATTGGTACCTCTTTTATACCTTAATAAATACAATAACGGTTTTTAGAAAATGTGTGTCAATAATTAAAATAGTTAAGCACCTGAATACTTTCTTGTTGCCTAATTAATCTATCATTTCAGTAACAACATTTTTCTAGTTCTGATATCCTTACCATCTAGGAGCAATTTATAAAAATAAATTCCACTTGAAATATTTTTATCACTTTCATCTTTCCCATTCCATATCACATCATACTCCTGAATATTTGAAAGTTGTTCTATAGAAATAGTTTTTATCTTTTGACCTTTTAAATTGTATATTTCTATGTGTGCATTTTGGGTATATTGTTCGTTCAAAGTAAAAGATATAGTAGTACCATGCCCGCGACCTGCTCCTGAAGGTTTAAAAGGATTTGGATAATTATACAAAGTTTCATTGATTTTGATAATATCATCATTTGAGCTCACAATTGACAACTCAAATTCCAAAATTTCAGATTCACCTGCTAGATATTCTGCAGAGAGTCCAATATAATAAACTTGGCCATTCACTAACCCTTCCAGTTGATAAAATGTTTCCGTAGGTGTTCCATCCAGAACCCCATCCAGATAAATATTATAATGCAGAAAATCAGATGTGCTGCCCTCTTCTGGTTCGTCCCATGTAATGTATCCGGAACTTGTTGCGTTAGGATTTTGCGGTGGAGTGAGAATATGAGGTATCAAAATAGTTAAATCTTTTATTACTGATTCTCCAATTGGATTTTCATAATTATAGGAAACACCATAAGTAATTTCTGCTCCGTAAACAGGCTCAAAAACAACAAAAGGCTGATTTATCTCAGAATTTAATAAAACTCCATCTTGATATAAATTCCAGCTTACACGATCTCCATAAGTTGGATATGCTGGATCTCCTGCTGAAATAGTAAAATTCGTCGTGTCAACAGTGATATCAAATGGTGGAGCAAAGGGAGAAAGTGTGGGCTCGTAATCTACAAAACCGTAAGCTACGTTATCATTCCCATCAATAATAGTTTCGTCAAGAGGTGGATCATTATCCCAGACATTATTCTCTGCAGATACATCTGCAGAACTGGCATTATAAACACTGTATTCAGTTCCATCAAAGAAGATATTATCATAAATACAATTATAACCGTCATCATCTGTGATAGTATTATTAAGATCACCCAAATTTACAGTTGCCTCACTCGCTAAATAAAATCCAGTATAGTTATGATGGATGCTATTATAGGTAAATATAGCCTCTGCTGCACTTCCATAAAGCATAACACCAGCTCCGGAATCAGCATTGTTCTCTTCGAAATTATGATGGATGTTGTTTCCTTTGTAAGTACCCTTACCAGCGTAAAGGTAAACTCCGGTAAAATTGTAGCAAATATCGTTATAGCTCACTGTAGGAGCCATATTATTATAGCCAAAAAGATTTGCTAGTGTTATCCCCTGTTTATCATTGTGATGAATATAATTATGAGTAAGTGTGGGATTACAAGAATGTGAATTGCTCTGTAGGGATAACTGAATCGCCCCATAAAAAGACGCTCCTAAACCGCATTGGGTAATTTCACAACTGTCTACTAGCACATTGGAGTTATCAACTACAGTTATCCCGCTTTTTATAATATTTGAAATTTTGGAATTCTTGATCTCCATGTATGCAGGCTCATCAGAACTTAATCCGGAAAAAGAAACTCCCTTTTGATGCCCGTCGATTAATGAATGGTTGATGTAAACCGGACTATTTACCGAATGGATTCCAGAATCGTTGATATCGTCAGTATTGGAAATGCGACAATGGTCGAAATAAGTGGGATTAGTTTCATCCTCCAACCGAATACCGCCCCACACTAACCCTTCGTAACCGTGAAAACGAATAGTATCATTAGCACTTGCTTCAGCTATAATATTTCCAAGAGCGGATATCTTGTAATTACCCATTGCAATCACCTCCACAGCCCCTTCGATCGTTAATGTTCCTCCTGTCGGAACAGTTATATCTCCAACAATATTGTAGGGACTCCCTTCCAAATCCCAGATACCGAATTGATCACCGGAAACATCTGTTGCCCATATCACACTATTAGTTAGAATTATTAAAAAAATAAAGATTATCTGTTTCATTTCTACCTCCGATCCAAAGGGTTTTTCTTATTATTTTTTAAATGATTAACAATAAATGTCATGATTATTGCTAGAGTTGTTATTCCGGCTCCTACCCATTTTAATGAGGCAATAGAAGTTACAACTATCGCAGCTATGATAACACCCAGAAAAATAAACAGAATAGATTTCCAGAATTTTAAGCCGAAAAGATAGGCAGCTAAGGAACCTGTCCAGGCACCGGTAATTGGCAATGGAATAGCTACAAAAAGCATGAGTCCCAGCTCTTCATATTTCTTTATCATTTCACTTTTCCGGCGAGTGCGTTTGAAAATTGCTTCTAAAATTTTTTTAAGGAAAGGAACTTTGAAACACAGTTTAGTGATAAAATCAAAAAAAAGTAGAATAAAAAATATCGGGAACATATTACCCGCTAGAGCCAGAGGTATCAGCTTCCATAATGGAATTTTATACTTCAGCATTCCAATCGGAATTGCTCCTCTCAACTCAAAGATCGGGATCATAGCAATGAGAAATACTTTGATTTCATTCGGAGCTTCAATTTTATCTATAGAGCTTTTGAGTTTAACTTTAACTCCTACTTCAGCAAAAAGGGAAATGCAGATCATTAAAATGATCAGGATCATGAATAATTTTTTCACAGCTGCCATCCTTCAGCACCGATCAGTGGTACGAACATGCAGCCGCCTTCATTTCTGTGAACGTATCCTTCTTCGGTTTTGGATATTATTACAAGCTGTTGAAAACTTCGATCACCAGTAGGAATGATGAGTTTACCGTTCATTGCAAGTTGTCCTGTTAGACTTTCCGGAATGTCTGGTGCTGCTGCTGCAACAATTATCTTATCAAATTTTTCCCGCTTTGGTATTCCATTTTCCCAGCCCAAAGTCCCGTCTCCGGCTTTATAAAAAATATTCTTATAACCTAGGTCATTAAGGATGGTTTTGGCATTCTTTAAAAGTGGTAAGATCCGTTCTACTGTATATACTTCCTGCACAATCTCAGCCAATAAGGCAGTTTGATATCCTGAACCAGTGCCTATTTCCAGAACTTTATCACTATTTTTAAGCTCTAACAACTGCAGCATTAAGGCGACTATATAAGGCTGTGAAATTGTTTGTCCTTCTCCAATACTAAGTGGTGAATCATTATAGGCAAGATGCTGGAAATTAAAATCAACAAATCGATGTCTTGGGATAATTTTAAATGCTTTCAATACTTCTATATCAGTAATACCCCGAGTTTCGAGTTGATATTTTATCATGCTCTCCCTTAATGACTGATATCTCATTTTTAATTTTTCCCGTTTTTCATTAACCATTTATTCAGCTGAGTAAATGATTCTTTCATTGTAAAATCAGGAGCGATTGGTGTAACCGAAATATATCCATTTTGGATAGCGTTGGCATCTGAATTCTCTATTTCTGACCAATGAGGTTCATCACCACCTATCAAATAAACAGTTTCGTTATTTTCATCTATTTCTTCACGTACAAAATTGTAATATTTCCGATGACCGATACAAGTGATCTTAATACCTTTAATTTCATTATACTCTAAATTAGGAACATTAATATTCAATACTTCTTTTTCTGCAATTTCTTCATGAATCCCTTTATCAAGCATTTCACACAAATAACGGGCAGCAGTTATAAATTTTTGATTGCTGTAAGAAGCCAGAGAAATGGCAATTGCTTTAAAATTTAAAAACATTGCTTCGATTGCAGCAGCAACAGTGCCGGAATACAAAACATCTTCACCCATATTTTGCCCGGCATTTATTCCTGATATTACAAGATCGATGTTGTTATCTAACAAAAGTTGAGAAGCCAATATCATACAATCAGCCGGTGTCCCAGAAATAGCAAAATATTTTTCTCCTTTTTCTACGATCTTCATCGGTTTAAAAAGTGATATCGAGTGTGATTTTGCGCTTTGCTGTTCAAGTGGAGCAGCTATGATCACTTTATGACCGTTTTTCTTTAATTCAGCCGCTAATATCATTATGCCCTGTGCATCATAACCATCGTCATTTGTAAGTAAAATATTCATATTACTCCCTTAGCTTTTAATTTCAGATATAACTATTCTAACAAAGTTCTTAATATCTCTTAATCCTGAAATATAACTTTTTTGTCCAGCATATATCGTTTCAATCGGGACAAATACTATTTTCCCATTTTTCTTAGCGAACTTAAAGATAACTTCTGTTTCAAATTGATAGCGTTCTGTTTGAAATTTTGTTCCCTTGATCAATTCCAGATTGTAAAGCCGAAAACCACATTGAGAATCCAGGATCTTTTGTTTTGTAGCAAAGGTAACGATCTTACTAGTAAGTTTATTACTACATATTCGGTGGAAAGGCATCTGTTTATGTGAGAATGATCTTTTCCCGATAATAATATCTTCTTCATCCTGATTTTGTTTCTGAATAAATAAAGGAAAATCTTCCGGTTTATGCTGGAGATCACTATCTATGGAAAATGCGAAGTTAAAACCTTTTTCTAGTGCTGCCTGGAAACCTGTCTGTAAAGCATATCCTTTACCGCGATTAATTTCGATATCCAGCACTGATACGCCATAATTCTGACAAATTTCTTTTGAGTTATCAGTAGAAGCATCGTTAACTGCAAATATACAATTCTTAGGAAAAAATTTGTTTATTCTTTCAAATAATTCAATCAAATATTTTTCTGAATTATAAATAGGTACAACTACTGCTGTATTCTTCCAATTTGCTTTCATAATCCCACTTTAACGTTTTTCGTAACCCAATAAACAAGCATCCTTATGTCAAGGAAATCGTCTAAGAAATCAATTGACATCTTCGCTTACTTTAAGAATATGAGAATTATAAATATAAGATACTTAGAGGAGGTATGATGGCTAACAAATTAAAATTTGGTAACATTAGCACTGAAGAGGCAATTAAACTTGAAGATACTTACGGAGCACATAATTATCATCCACTTCCAGTTGTCTTGGCAAAGGGTAAGGGAGTAAAAGTTTGGGATCCTGAAGGCAATGAATATTATGATTTTCTTTCTGCTTATTCGGCAGTCAATCAAGGACACTGTCATCCTAAAATCATAAAGGCTTTAACTGAACAGGCAAACATTCTCACTCTTACATCCAGAGCCTTTTATAATAATAAACTTGGTGAATACGAAAAATTCATCACAGAATTTTTTGGCTATGAAATGGTTTTACCAATGAATACAGGTGCTGAGGCAGTTGAAACAGCTATAAAACTTTCGCGCAAGTGGGGTTATAAAAAGAAAGGTATAAGCGAAAATGAAGCGATAATAGTATTTGCAAAAGAAAACTTTCATGGTAGAACAATTACGGTGATATCTGCTTCTACTGATCCCGATTGCAGAAAAGGATTTGGTCCTTTTACTCCGGGAATTGAGAAAATACCATATAACAATTTAGAAGCATTGGAAAACATTCTTAAGAAAAAAGGCAAGAATATTGCAGCCTTCATAGTTGAACCAATTCAGGGTGAAGCTGGTGTTATGGTTCCGGATGATGATTACATAAAAAATGCCTTTGATATTTGTAGGAAACATAATGTCCTGTTTGTTGCCGATGAAGTTCAAACAGGTATTGGAAGGACAGGACGAATTTTATGTTCAGATTATGCCGGGATAAAGCCGGACATAGTAATTCTGGGGAAAGCTATTTCAGGAGGTGTGCTTCCTGTTTCAGCAGTTCTTTCTTCCAAGGAAATAATGTTAACTATCAAACCAGGAGAACATGGTTCCACTTTTGGCGGATTTCCTCTAGCTTGTTCAGTTGCTAAAGCGGCTTTAGAAGTGATAAAAGATGAAACCCTTACGGTAAAGGCTGAGCGCCTTGGAAAGGTATTCCGAGATGAAATGAATAAAATCGATTCCCCACTTATTGAGTCAGTACGTGGAAAAGGCCTTTTAAATGCAATTATTATCAAACCTAAGGCTGACATAACTGCATGGGATATTTGCGTTAAGCTTAAAGAAAATGGGCTGTTGGCAAAACCAACACACGGTGATATAATCCGTTTTGCTCCACCACTTGTTATTACTGAAAAACAACTTATGGAATGTATTAGTATAATCAAAACTACTTTATCGTCGATAAACAAATAATAATTTCAGTAAAGATCTAGGTTATTAATTTAGCCACCCTGACTGTTAAGCGGGGTGGCTTTAATTTTTTTTTTGGGGGGAAAAATTTGCGAAAAATATTAGGTTTATTATTTATTCTTTTAATGTTGTTAAGTTGTACTGGTGATAATGAAAATAAAATTGTTATTGGAATAATTCGCCCTTCTTTAAATCATCTGCCATTTGATTTTGGATTAGCAGCCAAATTTCTAGATAGGAATGATTACATTATTAAAAAATTTAATTCAGGTTGGGAAACTAATGAGGCTTTAATAGCAGGCAAACTAGATCTTGCTATCTTACCTTTCACTTATATATGGCTGGATGTTTCCAAAGGGAAAGAAGTTAAGATCATATCCTTTTTTGAACGAGAAAGTGACGGTATAATTGCCAGACCGGGGATAACAACTTTGGCGCAGCTTGAGGGCAAGAAACTCGGTGTTTTACGCGGATCTACTCTAGATATCTTTGCTGAGATTTTATTGGAAGATAAAAAACTTAATATGGAAATAATATATTTCCGGACACCGATGGATATGGCTGCAGCCTTAAAGGCAAAAGAAGTTGATGCACTAAGCTATTATGTTCCTTCAATTTTTAAATTTCCCGGTGATTATAACATTGTTTACTGGTATGGAGATGATCATCCTTTACATCCTTGCTGTGATATTGCCGTAACTGATAAAGCTTTAGAATCTAAATACAACAGTCTTAAAAATTTTATGACAGGAATTAAAACAGCAACTAATGAACTGAATAATTCTCCGGATACAGCTTTTAAAGCAGTTGAAGAATTTTATAGTTTGTATCCGCCTTACTCAAAATATTCTTTGTATCAAACAAAATATATTTTGGCATTAGATGATACGATGAAAAATTTTGAATACAGGTCTTTTAATAAAATGATCGAAAAAGGATACGTTGATAAAATGGTGAAACTGGAAAATGTTTATTACAATCTTAAATAGATCAAGGATTTTAAGCATATTGATTATTGCTATTTTCTTTCTGCTTCTAGCTCTCTCATTGGGTATTTCGATCACGGATATCATAAACAGCAATTTAAGTTTACAGTTACTTTTATCTGATCTAGCCGCATCATTTTTGAGGGTTACGATAATTTCTCTTGTTGCTTGGGCTTGCGGAATTCTTGGAGGTTATTTACTGCATAACTCGATTGGCTTAAATTCACTAATTTTGCCACTTATCAATTTTATCCGTCACATCTCACCTTTTAGCTGGTTACCTTTCGCTATTATCTGGTTTGGTTTGGGAGAACTATCAGTAAGTTTTATCATGTTCATCACTCTCTTCTTCCCGACACTCATTGCAGCCTCAGATCAATTCTCCAATATCCCGCAGCAATTTATTGATGAAGGAAATGTCTCCGGAGCATCAGCACTTCAAATGCTACTGAAAGTTAAACTACCCCTGGCGATGCCCTCGCTGGCCAGTTTATTCAGAATCATTTGGGCCTTAGGCTGGACGGTTGTAATTGCTGCCGAAATGCTGGGTGTAACCAAAGGAATGGGCTTCCGTCTTCTGGATCTGCGCTACTTGCTTCGTTATCCGGAGATGTTGATATATCTTCTAGTCATGGGTTTTGTCGGTATTCTGATTGATACTATATTAAAACGGATTCTCACAATTTATATCCAGAAATATTGCTAAAATTAATTTACTAACTTGACCTGCAAACTATTTTCCCCCAAATGTCTATTGGATACAGGGATTGAACATGAATCTTAGAATTGCAATAATAGCCAATGGTGAAGAAGTGCAGAATATCAAGGCACTCCTGAAAGCGATAGATTTAATTATTGCTGTCGATGGAGCAGCTGATATTTGCAGATCACAGAACGTGTATCCGGACTATGTGATCGGTGATCTTGATTCCATTTCTGCTGAAAGTTTAAATTTTTTCACAAGATCGAAGATCATTGAAATATCACGGCAGGACAATACTGATCTGCAAAAAGCTTTAAATTTTGCAAATTCTCTTAATCCCTCTCTTATCAGGATTATATCTGCTTCAGGAAAAAGAACTGATCATTCTGTAGCAAATCTCTTGATCTTTCAAAATTATCAAGGCAAGGCTTCCTTGGAAGTATGGGATAATTTCGGTAAATTGTTTATTTATGGCCCCGGATCGCATCATCTCAAACTCAAAAAAAATAGCACAATTTCCTTTTTTTCTTTGGAACCGATATTCGGATTAACATTAGCAGGCTTCAAATATTCATTAAAAGATCGTGATTTTAAAAGTAATTTTACTGGTGTAAGCAATGTTACAACAAGTGATAATTGTAAAATAGAATTTCAAAAAGGTAAATTACTCTGCTATCTGATCAGCGAATAAAAAAGCTTGCATTGAATTATGTATTAATAAAATTGAGCTAAAATAATTTTCTAGAAAACAGGAGGAAATGTGAAAAAACTTACCATGATAATATTTATACTGACTTTTATTTGCAGTATTCTTATGGCTGATACAATGAAAATTGCAATCTTAAACTTCAGTAATAATGACCGCGAAAGCAACTACGTTGCTAGTTCCTTAATGAAGAGGGATTTCAAAAAAGTCTTCGATGATAATGAAGATCTTGAATTAATAAAGATAAAAGAATCTGAGAAAGTATTTAAAAAATCTGGGATTACAAATCTCTCTTATGCCGGCACTGAAGATATTGCTGCTATGAGTGACCAACTCGATGCTGATGTTGTAATATGGGGAACTGTTTCTTCTATCTCAGGCTCAAAATTTAAAATTATTACAAAGATTTTCAACGTACAATCAAATGAAGTCAGCGTAACTTCAATAATAGTAGAAAAAACAAGTTCAAAGCGACAACAGACTTTGTCAGATGAATTAATCCCAAAGATCAGAGAATTAGGGAAAAAAGAAATTGAGAAATTGATAAATATTGGCATTCAACACTTTAGAAGTAAAAATTACAAATCTGCGGAAGAAACTTTTACAAAACTCATCGAGCTGGATGATAAAAACCGAAACGGTTATTTCTATCTGGGGCTAATCACTTTTCTCCAAAATGATTATCTAACTTCCGTTGATTACCTTGAGCAGTCTTTAGCAATAGTACCGGAAGATACAGATGCTTTGGATTTTTTGAGTAAAGCATATCTCAATATGGAAGATTTAGAAAGTGCAGCCGAAACTTTGGAACGGATCACTGAATTTGATGATAATAAAGAAATCTGGCTTAGAATTGGCAAGATATATACCGACTTGCAATATACAGATAAAGCTAAAGGTGCTTTTAATTTTGCTATTGACCTTGACGTAGAATATTTCCCTGCTTATCAAGCTTTGGGTGAGTTGCTTTACAATATGGAGTTTTATAATGAAGCAATAAGCCCCTTGGAGATAGCTGCGGCGGCTTTCCCTGATAATGACGATCTACAAAAGAAACTTGCAAAATGTTATTACAAAACCGGAAAATTAGAAAGTGCCATCGCAAATTATAAACAGATCATAATTGATAAGCCTAATAACAAAACCGCTTATTTGAACCTGGCAGGAGCTTATAGAGAAACAAATCAAAATCAAAAAGCTCTCAAGGTATTAAAAGATCTCAAAGCTATTGATCCAAAAAATCCAAAAGTATATCTGAGACTTGCTGATGTTTATATTGCACTAGAGGACTTTACAAAAGCTACACAAAACGCCAATCAAACAATTGAACTAAGTCCCGATATGTACGATCCTTATCGCGTTTTAGCATCCATCCACCAGAAATTAGGATATAAAAAATATGAAAAATTTCTGGAATATGAAGAATTGTACAAAGATAAAAGCGTTTACTACGGGGAGAAAGCTGACGAATTAGTTGAAAAAAGAGATAATGTAAAAGATGAAGCTAATTCTAACTTCAAAAAGGCTCAGTACTTTTTGGATGAAACCGAAAAAAGAACTGATAAATCATCCGTTATTAAAGATATTGAGCGAACCAGAAATACACTTAATCAACTGGAAAACGCAACTAAATCAGGTGGATTTTAACTTAACTAATACTGATCCTCCGCTCTGTGCGGAGGTTTTTTTTGAATAACAATTTTTAAATAACATTAGTGCTTTATTTATTAAACAGAAGCGGGAAAAGCTGTCTGACATGTTTTATTTTGATAATATTGGTAAACTTACCAGAGTTTTTGCTTTTTTCAGGGATGATTATTTTTTTATAACCAAGTTTCTTTGCTTCCTTTACTCTTTTATCAGTTTGCGAAACGGGTCTTATTTCTCCATTAAGACCAACTTCACCTAAAAGTAGAGTGTTAGCAGGAAGGGTGAGCTCTTTGAAACTTGAAAGAATTGCAGCAATTATTGAGAGATCCAGACCGGGATCTGTAACTTTGATACCACCTGTCAGATTAAGAAATACATCATTATTGCGTAAGTTAACTGAGAGGTTCTTTTCAATAACGGCCAGCAGTAAAGCTAATTTTCGGTGGTTAAAGCCAAGTGATACTCTCTGAGGAGTACCGTAACTTGCCGGTGAAACAAGAGCCTGAACTTCTACCAGGAAAGCTCTGGAACCTTCCAATAAACAACCTACTGAAGAACCGACATTATGTTCCCTGGATAAAAATAATTGAGAAGGATCTTTTACTTCCGTTAATCCGGTCGATAACATTTCGAAGAGACCTATTTCATTTGTTGAGCCAAAACGATTCTTGGTTGCACGTAATATTTTAAACTGGTTCTGGGTTTCACCTTCAAAGTAAAGGACTGTATCAACCATATGTTCAATGATCTTCGGTCCAGCTACTATGCCGCCTTTTGTAACATGGCCGATCAGGAAGATCGGGATGTTTTGCTGTTTGGCAATTCGCGTAAAAAATCCGGTACATTCCCGCAGTTGTGAAACACTCCCCGGTGCACTTTCCAAAGAGCTGAGAAACATGGATTGAATGGAATCTATGATCACTATTTCCGGTTCCATATTGATAATAACTTGGGCAATTTCCTCAAAATCAGTGGCACAGTACAAAAATAAGTTATCAGACATACAATTAAGCCTTTGACTTCGTAGTTTTATCTGCTCTTCACTTTCTTCACCGGAAACGTAGAGAACAATCCTCTTCAGAACAGCTAACTGATTCGAGATTTGCAGCATCAGAGTAGATTTTCCAATTCCGGGTTCACCTCCGATCAGCACAACCATACCGGGGACAATCCCGCCGCCCAAAGTTCCATCAAATTCATCAAATCCTGTTTTTAATCTCTGCTTATCAGTATAAGTTATATCTTTGATCTTCTGAGGTTTTCTGGTCAGATTATTTCCGAAAAGTTCACGGCCTGTATTTTTTTTACTTTTAGACCCGGTTACACTAGTAGTTTCTTTCAGACTGTTCCAAGCCCCGCAAGCAGGGCATTTCCCTGCCCATTTGTTTGTTTCAGATCCGCATTCAGTACAGAAGAACATTTTTACTCCTAACTACAAAATTATATAAATCGGATACTTTAAGAATTTTTCTGTTTAAAGTACTTCCTTGTAACTTTAACATCCGCAGCAATAGAATTTATTAATTCCTGTTTATCTTTAAAAATTTTTTCATCCCGCAACCTTTTAATAAAACAGACCTCAACATCCTTATTATAAACATCTTCATTAAAATCCAGAATGTGCATTTCAATTTGTTTGACGCGCGATGTTTTGATAGTTGGTGAATAACCAATATTTGTTACTCCGGCATATTTTGATCCATTAACAAAAACTTTACAAATATAAACTCCGATTGCGGGGATAAGTTTGTTGTCATCAAAAGGTATTACGTTTATAGTTGGGAATCCCATCTCGCGTCCAATCCGGTGACCTGTAACCACAAAGCCATGTACAGAATAATCATGACCAAGAAACTTATTAGCTTTCACAAGATCGCCTTCCCGGATATAATCCCTTATCAAGCTGCTGCTGATGATCTGATTCCCCATCATCACAGGTTCAACGACCTCCAGACAATAATAATTTTTTACAGCGTTATCTTTCAGAAATTGGATGTTACCTTCTCTACCTCGGCCAAAATGTGTATCATATCCTACTACCAGGCATTGTGCTCCTATTTTATCAATAATGATCTGTTTTAGAAAATCCTGGGCTGACATCTGCGCTATTCTTTTATTGAAATCAAGATTCAAAACATAATCAATACCGCAATCTTTAATTAATTTCTCTTTCTTTTCCCGTTGGGTCAGCAAATAGGGGAAAGTTTTTTTATGAATTGTTTCCAGTGGATGATGATAGTAAGATAACACTACTGATTTTGTATTTTTCTCAACGGCTTTCTGCACAGCACATTTCAAAAGTTTCTCGTGCCCTAGGTGTACACCATCAAAGGTACCCATTGTTAAAACAGGACGAATAAAATCGCAACTTTGATCTTTAAAATATTTCATATAAATACTATTTTCGGTTTTAGTTCATAGTTGTCAATATTCCCAAATCCCAGACAATCTCCTTTATCATCAAGGACGATAACTTCTCCCTCGCTTTTTTTGGAACTGACTACAAAGTTACCATGTTGAAATGTTAATTTTTGGTCATCATCCAGATTTACCTGGGATAGAGATGAAAATATAGTCGGTAAAGAAATCAAATGATTTTTCCAATTTTCAGATTCAAGTTCATCTAGTTTAACTGATTGAGCAATGTCGATATTCCCAATATGGGTTCTATTCAGTTTTATTGTGGTTCCTATTGTACCGAGTTTTTGTGCTATTGTCTCTGACAATACGCGGATATAAGTTCCCTTGCTTACCTGAGCAAGATAACTTATCTTATCATCCTTAAAATCCTGAATATCAAAACTGAATATCTTGATCGGACGTGACTTTAAGACAATTTTTTCATTCTTTCTGGCTAAGTTATAAGCTCGTTTACCAGCAATTTTCACAGCTGAATAATTATGTGGAATTTGTGACGTGATCTGAGTAATTGCAGTTTGGAGATTTTTAAGTACTTTTTCGGAGATGTCAGGTATCTCTTTTTCCGCAATCACTTTACCTGTAGTATCCCCGGTGTCAGTTTTAATTCCCAATTGGCAAGTAACCTCATAAGTTTTTTTTTCTGAAGTGAGCTTACCGGCAATCCTGGTTGCTTTACCAATACAAAGCTGCATTAAACCTGTTGCAAAAGGATCTAAAGTTCCGGTATGACCAATTTTCTTAAGGCCGGTGATCTTCCGCAGTTTTCTAACGACATCGAATGATGTGATATTCGGTGGTTTATTAATTAACAAAACACCGAAGTCATCCATTTACAATTGTTCCCTAATATCGGCTAGTAACGTGCTTACTAAGCTCTCCAAACTACCTTTCATCTCGCAGCCGGATGCTTTCTCATGCCCGCCACCGCCATATTTTACAGCGATCTTGTTCACGTTTATGTAATTGGAGCGGAAACTGATGCGGTACCTGTTTCTTACAACCTGATTTAACAAAACTGTAGCTTTTACATTGTGAGTACCTTTTACCCAACGTGTAAGTTTGGAAGTTCCTTCATGGCTGACATTATTTCTCTTCATCATTTCCAGAGTAGAATACATGAATAATATTTGATCATCATCGTAAGTTTCGATTGTTGAGAGAACTTCTCCTACGAAGCGGATTTCATTTGCTGGTTTGTTAAGCAAAAAGTACTCTGTAATTTTACCGGGTTTGATATTGTATTTCATCAGATCTGCACAAATGTAAAAGGTATTTTCATCGACATTTTGATTCAGGAAATTATCGGTATCATTAAGAATGGTAGTATAAACAGCCTGGGCAATGTAATTTGCAGTTTTTGTGTCTAATTGGTTAATTTCATTTTGGAACATCCTGTAAATTGTTGCTCCTACGGACACAGAAGAAGTATCGATGTATGTAACTGCCTCAGGAATTGGTTCACTTAGAATATGATGATCTATTGCAATGAGCTTTTTTGCGGTAGGTATCAGCGGTTCACAAATACCGATTCTCTCTATTTCATGGCAATCCAAAATTATCACTAGATCATAGATCATAGATTCAGAAAAAACCTTAGTTCTATCAAAGCCTTCCAGAAAATCGTATAATTCTGAAGGCTCTTCTTCTAAGACAATATCTGCCTTTTTATTTTGAGCTTTTAATATTTCCTGTAGAGCTAAAGAAGCCGCTAAGCCGTCACCGTCGGGATTTTTATGTGTAAGTATAGCGATCTTTGAATAATCTGCGATCGCCTTCTTTGTGATTGTTAATATCTCATCTCTATTTTTAATGATCATTTTCCTTCTTCTCAGCATTTATTTTAGCAAATATTTTATCCAGATCACGAGCTTCTTCTTCAAGTTTATCATATTCGAAAATAAGCTGCGGTATCTTCCGCATGAATTTTGCTTTGGCAATTTCATTTTTTATGAATCCGGAACTTTTATTTAATGAATTTAAAACATCCTCTGTATTTGTTTCATCGAAATGTGAGAAAAATATTTTCAGATAAGAAAGATCGTTAGTAAGTTTAACTCCCGTTACAGTAACCATGGTTAGGTTATTATCACGTAGTTTATAATTAATAATATTGCTGATCAGTTTTAGCAATTCGCTCTCTAATCTCTTAATTCTTATCCTGGCCATAACCTGCTCTCAGCTTCGTTATAGTTTGCGCTCAAGTTCTTCAACAATGTAATTTTCAATCACATCACCTTCTTTGATATCATTGAATTTTTCGATACCAATTCCACCTTCGGTTCCGGCTTTTATCTCTTTTACCTCTTCCGAGTAGTGCTTCAAAGAGGATAACTTACCTTCATGGACAATGATGTCGTTACGATAAACTCTCACTACTCCCTCATTCCTGATTGCTCCTTTTTCAACTGCAACTCCTCCAATAGTGCCAACATTTTTGATCTTGAAAACTTTTTTAACAACTGCTGTACCCAGATAATTTTCGCTGAATTTCGGTTTGAGTAGACCTGTCATCGCACTTTGAATTTCTTCAATTGCTTCGTATATGATCTGATACAATTTGATCTCAACTTTTTCATCTTCAGCCAGTTTCTTAGCTGATGTACCAGCACGAACATGGAATCCAATAATTATTGCGTCGGATGCTGAAGCCATATTTACGTCGGCTTCGTTAATACCGCCAACTGCTTTCCGGATGATATTTACTATCACTTCGTCTGTACTGAGTTTTTGGAACGAGTCGCATAAAGCCTCAACAGAGCCATCTGTATCTGCTTTCACAATTAGCTTTATCTCGCTCATGTTATCTTCTTTTATACGTTGGAATAAATTATCTAGATTAGTCTTTGATTGATATTTTTCCCGTTCTCGTCTGATATTTCTTCTTTCAGCACTAATTTGCCGCGCCTTCTTCTCGTCATCCACTTTATTAAGAATATCACCAGCTTTTGGTACTTTGTTCAAGCCATAAAGCACACCTACATCAGCTGGTAGAAGTTTTTCGATTTCATTACCACGTTCATCTTCTATTTTTCTAATATGTCCATATGTTGCGCCGCAAACAACACTATCAGATTTAATCAGTTTGCCTTCCTGCATTAAAATGGTAACTATAGTACCCTTACGGGCATCTTTTCTGGATTCAATTACTATTCCTTGTCCTTCCACATTCACAGGAGCTTTTAATTCCATCATATCAGATGTCAACAATATGGAATCCAGCAATTCATCTATTCCTTCTCCGGTTTTAGCGGAACATTCCACCCACATAATATTACCACCATATTGCTCCAGCATGACATTTTGGTTCAGCAGATCATTTATTGTTTTATCTACATTAGCATCTTTCAAGTCAATTTTATTGATAGCGACTATTATCGTTACTCCTGCTGATCTGGCATGATCAAGTGCCTCAATAGTTTGTTTTTTCACACTCTCATTGGCTGCTACTACAATTACTGCAATATCTGTTACGTTGGCACCACGAGCACGCATTGCTGCAAATGCTTCGTGACCGGGTGTATCGAGAAATGTGATTTTCTTATCATTATATTTAACCTGATAAGCTCCAATATGCTGAGTAATATTTCCGGCTTCACCTGCTATTACATTGGAAGATCGAATTCTATCTAAAATCGCAGTTTTACCGTGATCAACATGACCCATAATAGTAACAATCGGAGGTCGGAAAGACTTCTCGATATCTTTTACTTCAGCTTTCTGTTCTTCGAGAATTTCACTTCCGTATTCTTCTTTAAATTCAACATCAAAGTCAAATTCATCACAGATCATCTCAAGAGATTCTTTATCCAGTCTTTGATTAATAGTTACCATCTGTCCCATCAAAAAGAACTTCTTAATAATTTCAGAAGCAGCAATATTCATCATCTTGGCAAGTTCACTAACGGAAGTAAATTCATTGACCACAATTTTAATATCCTGATCATTCTGTGTTTTATCTTTTTTATATTTCTTCCTTTTAGATGATTCTTTAGCCAAAGTAAGCTTAATATTCTTGGCAATTTCGGCTTCTTCCAATTCACTTGGAGTAAATTTTTTCTTGCGTTTACCTTTAGAAAGATGTTTGATCTTAGCTTTTAAATGCTTGTCCTTTTTATCAAAATTCTTATTGCTTACAGCTTTTTTATCATGATCTTTAAATTTTATCTTATCTTCCGGAGGCGGAACATCAGGTAAACCTGTAGGCTTAAGAGTTTCAATTTTTCCTTTGTAAACACTTTTCTGTTTTGGTTTTCTAGTATCTGTTTTCTTGATAGTTTTTTCTACAAAGTTCTGAACTTCTGTGCGTTTCTTTGTATCCGCAGCCTCGGACTGCTCCGCTTTTTGAGTAACAACTTTCTTTTTCTCGGCCAGTACTATTTTTCGATGTATAGAATTTCTGTCATGTTGTCTTTTTCTTATCGCATCAAACTCAGCATTAAATTTCGCCCGTATGTTTTTCTCTGTCTCATCATCAATAATGCTCATATGACTTTTAACGACAACACCCATATCATTTAAATGCTTTTTTAGTGCTGCTGTTGATATTTTTAGTTCCTTAGCTAGTTGATGTACCTTTATTGGCATGAATCCTCCACGTTAATCAACAATCGACTGTAAAATCCCTTTAGAGAAATTTGCATCCTCGATACAAATAACTCCCACGTCTCTGGTTTTGAACTCATTCCCAAAGAGCGATTTAGTTCCGAATTCTACTATTTTAACTTTGAAGCTATTTGCTAAATTATACAAATGCTTCTTCTGCTTTTCTGCTAGGTCAGATGCATAGATCAATAACTTTGCATCATTGGAAATACAAGATCTTTCACAAGCATCAAAACCGGATTTCATTTTGCCGGCTTTTCTAGCCATATGCAATAAATTAATTACCTTGTTTCCCATGTTTTCTATTTCCTACAAATCTATTTTTTCTCTTCTCTAATTTTAGCAAGCATTTATTATCATTACATACATAATAACCATACCCACTCAGATTATTTTTTATATCAAATACAAGCTCATATCCGAGTGAAACAAATCTGATAAAATGTTTTTTATCACTTTTCATTTTGCAAATTACACAAGTTCGTTGTGGAATATGCTCGGCGTTTGAAGATCTATTCACAGTTTTCCATGTTTCTTAAAATTTAGAAAAATTTGGAAGATTCTTTGATCTTTTCGGCAGTTTTTTTACCAAGACCTTCAAGATTACACAGTTCATCAATACTTGCTTCGTATATATCTTGAACCGATGTGTAACCGTGAATTTTAAGAACTTCTGCAACCTTGGGTGAAACGCCGTCCAGATCACTGATATGACTTGTAATCCGACGTTCTTCAGAAATCTTTTCTTCAAATTCCTCTTCTGTATAAATATCTAGTTTGAAATCTGTAAGCTTAGCAGCCAGTTTTACATTTTTTCCCTTCTTGCCGATAGCCAAATTTTTATTATCTCTGCTAACTATTATCCTGGCAAATTTTCCTCTGTCTGCTAGATAAACTTTTTCCACTAGATCGGGGCCGATAGCATTTGCTATCAATTGTTCAGGAGCAGAATCCCAAACGACAATATCAACCAATTCGCCATTAAGTTCCTTTTTGATGGCTTCTATCCGAACACCATGAGGTCCGAGACAAGCTGCTGTAGCATCTACTTCAGGGTTTGTTGAATGCACCGAAACTTTTGTACGCATACCCGGTTCACGCACGATCTTTTTTATTTCCAGATCACCGGAAGTAATTTCCGGAATCTCCGCTTCAAAGATCTTATTTACAAATTCAGGTCTCGTTCTGGATAAAATAACAATTACGTCTTTTTTACGTTTTCTAATATTCACAACATAGCAGCGAATGACATCACCAACTTTATAATATTCATCTTCAACTTGTTCATCTTTGGGCAACAGTGCGTCTGCATAGCCGATATTCACAAGATAACCGTTGACCTCATCCTTCCTGATCTTGCCAGAGATCAGCTGATTCTTCTGTTTTTCATAATCAAACATTATTCTATCTTCTTCTAACAATTTTATTCTTTCAAGAATAGCTTTCCTGGCATTACGAATAACTTTAGGTTCAAATTCTGTGATCTTCATTTCAACCGGGATAGTATCGCCTAACTCCAAGTTTTCATCGTACATTTTGGCTTCTTCCAGAGAAATTTCACCTAGCGAAGTATCTCGCTCCACTACAATTCTATTAAATTTCGCGATTATTTTATTTGTATCATAATCAGTAGTAATTTCAAGCTCATTATCATCAATCATTTTTTTTGATATTGCCTGATATAAACCTTCTTTGATGATAGAGGTAAGTTTTTCTTTATCCAGCTGCTTCAGGTTAGCTAGTTCGGCCAGAGAGCCCATAATATTTGAATTCATTATCTCCTCACTTATTTATTTCTTATAATCAAAATATGTTTTTGCTTTTTTAACATCTGTCAGTTCAATCAGTTTTACTTCGTCGGCAAATTCCAATTTTATACTTTCAGGAAGAACTTCTTTTAACACTCCAATACTTGTAATATTCTTATCTTGGTGGGAATAGGTAAGTTTCACTTTCTCACCAATAGCACTTACATAATGTTTTTTTTGTGTAAGATCGCGTTCTAAACCTGGTGAAGAAACTTCCAGATAGTATCTTTCTTTGATAATATCTTCAACTTCTAAAACTTCAGAAACTATCCTGCTGATCTTTTTGCACTCATCAATTGTTACACCATTGATCTTAGTAACATAAATAAGCACGATCAAACCCTTTGATGCTCTTTTTAATTCCACATCATATAAAGCGATCTTAATTTCAGAGCATGCTTTCTTCGCGATCATTTCGATCTGTTCTTTCAGTTCCACCGAGATATCCTCCATAAACGACAAACCCTCAGTTAGCAAGGGTGTCGATTTTTTGCCAAAAAAATGCTGACCTAATCATGTCAGCAAAAAAAACTATGTGCTTTTTATTTACTTCATTTTCAATAAAAATTTGAGGGTTATACTGTCAAGAGTAAATTACTATATTATTAAACATTAACACATTATTGATCTAATGCCAGTTTATAATATTTTATTAAAGATTGACAAATTGCTATTTACAATTTTTTAATTCAATTGTTGGAGGAAATAGTGAGATTTAAAGTTGGAGTTTGTCAATTTAATCCAGAACTTTTTAATGTAAGCCGGAATCTAGCAAAGATGGAATCTTTATTATCTGATGTTTCAGCCGATCTGATTGTTTTACCTGAACTTGCTGCCAGCGGATATGTCTTTAGATCAAAAGCAGAAGTTTCGAGTTGTGCTGAACAACCTCAAAACGGACCAACTGCACAATTATTCAAAGCACTGGCAAAACAGAATAAGACAAGCTATGTCGTTGGTTTTGCAGAAAAAGCGAAAGCAGGTCTGTATAACTCATCGATGCTTGTAAATCCAGATGGTAAGATCAATATCTATCGAAAAACACATCTATTTTTTGAAGAGAAGAAATGGTTTATGCCCGGTGACACCGGATTTAAAGTTTTTACAATTAAAGGCAGCATCAAAGTTGGTTTGATGATCTGCTTCGATTGGATATTCCCTGAATCTGCCAGGTCATTAGCATTAGCTGGAGCACAGATCGTTGCCCATTCAGCGAATCTGGTTTTACCATGGTGTCAGCAAGCAATGATCACGCGATCTCTGGAGAATCGCATTTTTTCCGTAACTTCAAATAGGACAGGTTTAGAAAAAAATGGAACCAGTAAATTGAAATTTACCGGTATGAGTCAGATAATTGATCCAACTGGTAAGATCGTAAGCAGAATGAACGAAACCGAAGAATATGTTGTGGTAAAAGAAATCAATCCCCTTAAAGCGGATGATAAGAATGTAACTGAATACAACAATTTATTTACTGATCGCAGAACTGAGCTCTATTTATCATGAAATTATATCATATAACTGCAGTTTTGTTTATTATAGTATTAGTATTAACCTTTGTTTTAACAAAACCAGATCCTGTTATAAGGATAGATACGGCAGATGAGTTGGAAGAACTTTTCTCTACTCCTCAGCAAAATATCAAAGTTATACTGGCCAGTGGGCTGTATGACCTCTCTCCGGAAACAATTATTGATTCAACCTGCGGAAATTGTGAAGAATCCGATACTTTGATAACAGCCACAGCAGGATTAATAATTTCCGGTAAAGAAATTTATATCACTGGACCTGAAGACAGATCCGCCGTTATTAAAACTAATTCTGGATATGGATTATATATCTTAAATTGCGATAATTGCCTTTTGGAAAATCTTACTATCACTGGTGGTACCAGAGACAGCAGCGCTTTTGCAACTGATGCTGCAATTGTAGTGAAAAAGAGTAAAGTAAAGATCCGCAATAACAAAATATCCCGTAATTATGGTGATCTGGATCTGATCAAAAAGAATATTGTAGGAATAATCGGCATCTGCGGAAGAGAGAATTCTGAACTCCGCATATATAATAATTTGATAACAAAAAATTCCTGGGACGGTATAGCCCTTTATAGAGATTCTTATGCAGTTATTGAAGAAAACATAATCGATGGTGTGCATAAAGCAAGCAGTCGAACAGCTCAGGGCGGTAGAGGAGTTGGAATTGGATTAACCTGGAATGCCAAAGCTGTAATCAAAAATAATTTAGTAAAACGTTATTGGAAGGGAATTGGTTTATTTGTGAATGCTGAAGCTACTGTTGAAAACAACATTATTGAAGATATTATCACTTGGGGTCTTTCTTTATGGAATGCGGAAAAAGGTAATCCAAAAGGTTTTATTAAAAACAATATAATCTATAAAACAGGTGCGATGGGGTGTTCCATCACTTCAGCAACTGAGGATAATCCCGGTTATTTTACTGATAATATAATCGTCCAAACTGCTCAGGATTCTGCCTATGACTCACCCGATTACTACGGTTTCCAATGTGCTTTGGCACAGCATTTAATACCTGCCGGTTTCAAAATTGATAATAATATTTTTTATAATAACCGTCACTTCGACCCACGCTTTTCAAATAATGATTGGGACCTTACTGATTTTGAGAACGAATTGAAAGTAAACAGAGAAAGGATCAACAGGATCATGGTCTTAAAGGAATCAGACTTTTATCATGATTTTATAGAATAACTTGAGAAATACTGTTTCTTAAATCACGCAAAGCTCTTTCAGAATACAACTTTTTTCTTAATTTTTTGTCTCTGACCTTCTCACTTAACATTGGTAATAAACCAAAATTCGCATTCATCGGTTGAAAATTTTTGTTGGGTGTAAGTAAATATCTCCAAAGTTGGCCACTGATCGTAGTTTCAGGCAGCAGTTCTTCTATTTTGACGATCTCATCGCTCAGGATATTTGCCACCAATAATCCACTAAAGATGGATTCTACATAACCTTCTACTCCTGCAAGTTGACCCGCTATGTAAATATTTGATCTCTTTTTTAAAGACATGTCCTTGTTTAAAATATTAGGTCCATGCAAATATGTATTTCTATGAACAGAACCAAATCTTAAAAACTCAGCCTTAGCTAATCCGGGGATCAAACGGAAAATTTTCTTCTGTTCATGATATTTCAGCATTGTCTGGCAACCTACGAGATTGTATGCAGTTTGATCTTTATTTTCAGCTCTTAATTGAACAACAGCGAACGGCCATTTACCGGTTCGAGGATCATCCAAGCCTACAGGTTTCATCACGCCATAACGCAAGGTTTCCTTGCCTCTTCTTGCTAATTCTTCGATAGGAGTGCAATTTTCATAAAAGTTAAAATCTAACTCAGTAAAGAATTTACTTTCGAATTCATGAACTTCATGTTTTTCAGCTACATTAACTGCTTTTATGAATTCATAATACTGATCTTTGGAAAGAGGGCAGTTTAGATAATCCGGTTCTCCTCTATCGTAACGGGTTTTCCGGTAAACAATCTCGTCGTTAATACTGTCTAAAGTGACGATCGGGGCAATTGCATCAAAAAAATAGAGGAATTCTTCTCCAATGATGTCATTTAACTCAGCGGTTATCTCTAGGGTGGTTAGCGGTCCTGTAGCGATGATAGTAAGTTCATCATCCAGCTTTGTAACTTCCTCTCGATGGACATTAATATTAGGATGATCATTAATGATCTTTGTTACATTCTTGGCAAATAAGTTTCGATCAACAGCCAGCGCATTTCCGGCTGGGACTTGATATGTTTCTGCTATCGGAAGTAGTTTACAGCCTAAAAGTTCCATTTCAGCTTTTAACAAACCGGAAGCAGTAGTTAATAATTTACTTTTTAGGGAGTTGCTACAGACAATTTCTGCAAAACTGGCTGTTTGATGCACTTCGGTTTGTTTAGCAGGTCTCATTTCAAAAAGTTCAACCTGCCAATTTTTTGCAGCCAGTTGAAGAGCCGCTTCAGATCCGGCTAAACCACCACCAATAATATTTATTTTTTTCATTAATTTAGAATAAAAAGCTATGAATTCAGAGGTTGAAACAAACCAATTAATGTTTCACGTTAGACGATTTTTTTTAACTATCCCAGTTTATTTCGATGGCATAATTTATCGGATCTTTCATTCCCGCTTTCTGGAAAGCGCTGATACGTAATACACAACTATCACATCTACCACAGGCAATATCATTATTCTTGTAACAGCTCCAGCTAAATTCCAATGGTGCTCCCAATTTAGCTCCCAGCTTTATTATCTCAGCTTTACTCTTGTGAATGATAGGAGTTATCAGTTTTATTTTAGTTTCATCTTTAGTACCGAGGTCTATTGCTTTTTCCAAAGCAGAATAGAAACTTTCACGACAATCGGGATATCCGGAACTATCTTCCTCCACTGCTCCGATATAGATCCTGTCAGCTTCGAGAGTCTCTGCCCAACTAGTTCCAATCGTAACGAGATGAGCGTTTCGAAAGGGCACATATGAATTGGGTACCTCTTGCGTACCATCATGATCTCTCACTTGCAGATTGTCATCCGTTAGACTTGAACCGCCAATCTCTTTTAAATAACTAATATCTGCAACCAGGATATCTTTCGGTTTAAAATAATTGCACATTTTACGGAAAGATCTCATTTCTCTGTCTTCCGTTTTTTGGCCATAATTTAAATGCAGAAAATACAGTTCATCGCAATCTTTTTGGGCAATTGCTGCTGTAACTAAACTATCCATCCCACCACTTAAAAGTACTATTCCTTTTATCATAGATCTTCCTTATTTATTTATCTAAGTTACTTTTTTTATTCATAATTTTTTAGTAAAGTTAATTTCTTTTTTTAATTTCTCAGCTGCTTCCCTGATACTTAGCGGATCAACAAATAATGTTTTTTGCTCAGTATAAACCACATAGCCTGGCGCGCTGCCTCTCGGTTTACGAACAAACCGAATTTGCGTGTGATCAACCGGAACGTTCGATGACTTTTTTGCTTTACTGTAATAAGCAGCAAGCTGGGAACAAATAAATTTTAATTTCTTGGGAAGTTCCTTCCTGTTATAGTTCCGCAAAATGACATGAGTTCCCCGAAAAACCCGGGTATGAAACCACCAGTCATGCGGTTTTGCAAAACGGGTTGTGAGTTCGTCGTTTTCTTTGCTGGTACGTCCAATAAATATTTCCCAATCTGGATACACACTGATCTTTTTATAACCCGTTTTGGCTTGTTTAACACTTTGGTGTTTTTTTTGTTTGATAAAAAGATCATCTTTTTCCCGTAATTCAAAAATATCTTTTTCCAGCAGCTCTATCTCTTTTTCCGCAATTTTTATCTGCTTTTTTATCTCCGTTTTTCCATCTCTCGCTTTATGATATTTTTTAAAATAATATTCAATATTCTGTTTAGCATTTTTTTCCGGATTTAGTTCAATTTCCAGCTCGGGATAATCAGTTTCGTAATAATTAAGTAGGACTATGGAACTCATCCCTTTTTTTAGAGCTGCAAAGTTAGCTTTTAACAACTCTGCCCTCTGTTTCCATTCCACTTCCTTTTTTGCTGTATCAAGTTCTGTTTTTTGTTTTAGGATTTTTTTTTGTAATTTTTTTGTTTTATTTCTCTTTGCTTTTATCATGTCATTTCTGATCTTTTCGTTTCTGGCTTTCAATATCCAGTTATAATATAATTCTTCCAATAGGTCATTTATTGAATTGAGTGTTACCAAGTTTTCCGAATTTTCTTTGATCTGCCCTTTGGAAGCAATATTTAACGGAAAGATGATCTCTGATTTTTCGTTATTAAAATTTGTTTCAGGTTTTGTATATTCAAGACCCGGCAGGATCTGCCTTTGCTTATTTTCTGCAAAGCTAACTTTCCTGATACAATCCAATATCATTAGTTTCGACTTCTCTTTTCTTGTTAATATTATATTTTGATAACGCGGGATCAATTCAACTATCATTTTATATACTTGTTTGTTATTATAAATATCAACTTTGTTGAAATTTACATAAATGATTCGATCAGACTCTGAAATCGTAAATGCTATCAGTTCCGCTCTTATGAGATGATCATTGAAAATGGCAAGTTCGTTGCTTGGGGTAAAAGGTAAGGTTCGGTTTTGGGTAAAAAAAACAAAACAATCCTGGGATGACAGATTTAGCTGTAAAATTTCGGTATGTTTATCAAATTCTATGCTGTACTGATCTTCATATTTACTAATCCCCCTAAAAACCAAGCCTTTATGCTTATCTTCCTTTGTCCATCCCGCTAAATATTTATATTGCATATCATCTCCACTATTATCAATTTACAGGAAATTATTCGATTTGAATCTGTCCATAAAAAGTACTTGAGTAGGACTAGTTTTATTTTAGCTTCTTATAATTCTTGACATTAGATTGCTAAAAACAGAGTTTAAGTTAAATCTAATTTGGAGGATACAATGAAAAAGAAAATTATTTTATTGATATCATTAATAATTATTTCGACAAGCTCCATTGCAATCGAATCAGTTGCTTATCCACTTAAGATTATGGGTAGTGTAGATCTGACCAGAAATCTTGAAAGTTCTGCTCTCAAGATTGGAGATCAGCTATATAACGGCGATGAGGTAGAAACAAAACCTGAATCTTATGCAGCAATTCAATTTCAGGATGAAAGTTCCTTGGTAAAACTTTTCCCCAATACAATTCTCAACATTCGATCAGAAAAAGAAGGAGAAAAATATAATAAAAAAAGTTTACTTAAATTAGGTGAACTTTGGGCAAAAGTAGAAAAGGGAAGGGGTACATTTGAAATTGAAACACCTACAACTGTAGCTTCCGTTAAGGGTACAAACTTCTTATTGAACGTTGCAGAAGATGGAACTACAGAGCTGTTTACCTTTGAAGGCGAAGTACTCTTCCAAAATATTATAACCGGCGAATCCGCATCAGTTTCAGCCGGAGAGAGAGGAATCATTTCAGGCGAAGAGCCAATTAATATTATGCCAATCAATCCGGATGATATTGATGAAACGCACAGTGACTTTATCAATGAAGAATATGATTCTATCAGAGAAGAGGGTACTCCAACTGAACCGGACGAGGAAGAATCTATACCTATATCTCCGGAAGCAGAAGAAATGCCCCAGGAAAGTGGTACAAAATCTTCTGGTGGTCCTATCAATGTGGGCGGTGGAGTTGGCACGGTTATGGTGGGCAGAGAAACTTACACACAGATCAGATTAATGCCGGAACTTGTGTTCGGAAAATTTGGTTTAGGTCTCGATATTGACCTGATGATAGACAGTAACGGCGACATCAGAAAAGAAGACTGGAATGATTTTGAGGATTATGTAAATAAAGTGTACTACTTGCGTTATGGCCAACGCGGCGACACCTTTTATGGAAGACTGGGCGGATTCAAATCCTACACTTTGGGTCATGGCTTGGTTATGAAAGACTATACAAACATGCTGCGTTACCCGGAGTATAAACAAATAGGTATTCAACTCGGAGGAAATCTTCCCGTAGCCGGTATAACGGCTGAGTTATTTACTGCCAATGCCTTAAAAAATGAGATCCTGGGCGGTAGATTGACCATTCAACCGCTTCATAAATCGAGTATCCCGCTTTTAAATAATCTAGTATTTGGCGGAACAGTTGCCCACGACAGAAATCAAGTAAAAGGCTTGCTTGACTCTGATAATGATAACTTTCCAAATCATTTTGACGATTTCCCGTTTAATGATAGATGGCATAATCTAATTGATCGGGAGATCGATGATTATCATGAACTATACTTCTCAACCGTGGAAAATCCTACTGAAGAAGGATTTGAAGAATGGTTTACTAATAATGAATATTTTGTGAATCGAAGGAATCCTTCATTTGCTGATTTCCAGAAAAATGCAATTACTGTAGTTGGAATTGATTATGAAATTCCCTTTATTCAAAATCCGCTCTTCACATTGAGCCATTATGGAGAAGCTGCTCAAATTTTAGATCATAAAAGAGGTTTTATCTTCCCGGGTTTTTATTCAAAATTTCTTATATTCCATATGAATCTTGAATATAGAATTTTTCAGGATGATTTTATGCCTGCCTTTTTTGATCAATTATACGACGAACAAAGAGCGGTTGTTTACACAGATATAGACAGCGTATTAACAAAAGAATCTCTTTTAAATAATATCTCAAGTTCCCGTGGCTGGTATGGAAGTCTAACCACAAATATCCTGAATTTACTTTATGTTACGGTATCTTACAGTGATATGTATTACAAAGATCGGGATAACTCACGCTCCTTATGGGGAAAAGCAAACATCAATACAAGCTTTATCCCTAAACTTACTAAAGCAGAAATTAGATATTCTCAAACCGGTTTTGATACATTGAATCAATTTAAATCTCCAAATGCTGTGATAAATGGTTCGCTGGGATATGCCTTGGGAGGTAGTACTCAGTTAGTTGGAACTTATCAAGAACGCTATGTTGATCTTGATAACAACGGAAAGATCAGAGGTGAAAACGAAACTATCACTTCGATGAGCATGGGTGTGGAATTCAGATTTTAGATCATAACCTATCCTTCGCTATTGCGAGTGAAACTCCCCAGTTTGTCAGGTGATATTTTGAATAACTTAGTTGATGTTCATTGCCATTTAAGTGAAGAAAATATTTTTTCGGAAGTTCCGAAAGCGGTCAAAGCAGGAATAACTCGTTTTATCTCTTCAGCACTATGCCAGGAAGAATTTGAATGGCACATGAATACAGATCATTCTGCTATGAAATGGTCTGCCGGAATCCATCCAAATTACAAAAAGAGTAAGGAATCAGATTTTCAAACTTTAGTAAAACTATGTGATCAGAAAAAAATAATTGCTCTTGGAGAAGTTGGTTTAGACAAACGAAACAAAGATTCCACCTGGCAAAAAGCTATTTTGCTTAAACAATTGGATCTGGCGGCAAATTATGATCTTCCGGTAATTTTTCATGTGGTACATCAATATTACGAGCTGCATAAATTGTTAAAAAATAATTTCCCTAAGATCCGGGGATTCCTGCATGCATTTAGCGCCTCCAAAGAAATAGCAGAAACTTTTTCTAAATATGATCTGGCTTTTTCAATTGGCTGTAAACACCCTAAACTGAACTGCTTGGAATATATTGCAAAACGTGGTTTTTTGTTATTTGAAACTGATGCTCCCTATCAAAAACCACCTGACTCAAAGCAAGAAGAAAATCATCTTATTAATCTGCTCTGGAACGTGAAAACAGTCTCTAAACTACTTAAAATTCAGGTTGA
This sequence comes from Candidatus Cloacimonadota bacterium, assembly GCA_021734835.1. Classification (GTDB taxonomy): domain Bacteria; phylum Cloacimonadota; class Cloacimonadia; order Cloacimonadales; family TCS61; genus Tenebribacter. Next base: position 80,038 of record JAIPIH010000004.1, read on the forward strand.
TGATTTGATCGAAATACAAGTTGGGAGCTATAGATCTATTTTCTAAAAATTTTAAAGGAATAACAAATGAACCAATTTACTCGAACCGAAATGTTGTTTGGTAAAGAAAGTATCAAAATTTTTCAATCCAAGCGCATTGCTGTAATGGGACTTGGTGGAGTCGGTAGTTATACAGCTGAAGCACTTTCTAGAAGCGGTATTGGACATTTCTTGCTCGTTGATTTTGATAAAGTTAGTCTATCAAATTTAAATAGACAGCTGATAGCACTGTATAGCACTTTAGGTCAGCTCAAAACAGAAGTTATGAAAGAACGGATCTTAGATATCAATCCCAAAGCGAAAGTAGAGATATATTCTGATTTCTGCGCTCATGAATCGCGCGATGAATTATTGGAAAATGTGGATTTTGTAGTTGATGCAATAGACAGTCTGGGGCCAAAAGCAGGCCTGCTGGAAAGTTGTTATCGGAAAGAGATCCCCATAATCAGTTCAATGGGAGCTGCAAACAGAATTGATCCATCCAAAATCAAATTGGTAGATATTTCTGAAACTAAGATATGTCCTTTAGCAAAAAAAGTTCGTAAATATCTGCATCGAAGAGGAATAGAAAAAGGGATCCCAGTAGTTTATTCCTGGGAAAAACCAATCACTCAGTTTGATTACAAAGCTGAAGTAGTAGAGGAATTGGTTACTCAAAGAGGCCGCAAACGAAGTACTTTAGGCTCTGTTGTCTATTTACCTGCTATAATGGGATTATGGGCATCAAGTTTTATTTTGCGGAAATTAGCAGATAAGATTTAACTCTTAAAATTCTGAAGAGAAGCGCCTTTGATCATTGTGTTAATCGTTTAGATACATATTTGCTTCATCATCTTCAATCACTAATATGCGTTACATTATTTTCTCCCTCTTTGTAAAGTGGTAAAGTAACAATAAAAGTAGTTCCCTCATCAATTTTACTTGGCTGATAATCTTGCTATTCATAGGAGTTTCTCCAGATTCTTGGGCAGGGCTGAGTCCAAACCACTAACTTTTGTCACTAAGATAAGAAGAGAAACTAACTGAGAAATAAACACCATATCATTCTGATTAGTGTTAAGGATACAATTTCTGGTAGTACCAAGCTGGTTCCACACAGCAAGCATCTGATAAACGAAAGTGCCCTACTCGTACTGATTGGTCATAATGAAGATCTGGAAAGTTAATTTTTTTAAATTGTAAATCCTTTTCATCCTTTTAGATATATCTACGATTTGATGGAAGATTTATATCAAGAATCAGCACAATTGAAATAAGTTTTGCTTGACATTTGGAGATTTTCCTACATATTGTCCTATCAGGAGAAAAAAATAATGAGAATATATAAAAGATTAAACTTTATCCTTGCACTGATTCTGTTGTCAGTCAGCATATTTGCATTTAATCAGCATAATTGTTGCTGCGATATGGAGATGGATGAAGTTTCTTTATCTAAAACAAACTGTAATGCAGAAGCTGAATTTAGTGCAAATGCTAAATTTAGTGCTGGTGATTATTCACAAGATAATTGCTTTGGTAATTACTCGTTTGTGAATAATCAATATCTTCAATGCAAGCAGTTTTTTGTTTTAGATTTTTCTACAGAAGTAGAAATTGCAATGCTCCGCAGTGATAAGCTTGTTTCTTTCTTTTCTGCTTTTTATTTAGAAGAGAACTTAACAGAGCCTAATCTTTGTGAAAAATTTTATTATCTCTCCTCAAGAACAAATCACAATTACAATTCATACTACTTAGCGGAAAACTTATCCGATAGAGCGCCTCCAGTTTTATTTGTTTAAAATCACAAACAATAACAAATAAAATAATCGGAGGAAAAATGAAAAAAATCATTTTTATAGCACTATTGTGCTTATTGGTAAGCTATACGCTTATCGCAGAAGAAAGCAAAGTTTGTCATTCAGATATGAATATGGAAAAAGCTGAGAAAATCCAAGAAACATGCCCAGTTATGGGAAATCCTATAAATAAAGAGATTTACACAGAATATAAAGGGGAAAAAGTTTATTTCTGCTGTGAAGCTTGTATCAATATATTCAATAATAATCCCGGGAAATATCTAGAAAAAATGCAAGAGTCTCAAGTTGAGGAAGCTTTGGAATTCAAGCAGACTAAATGCCCCGTGATGGGAATGGAGATAGTTCCGGAGATTAATATAGAGTATAAAGGCGAAAAAATATATTTTTGCTGTCCTTCTTGTATAGAAACTTTCAAAGCTAATCCTGAGAAGCACTTAGAGCAATTGAACAAGAAATAAGAAAGCTAATCAGGATCTTGCGCATAAGTTAAGCAGAAAACAATTGGAAAAAATTGTTAATCTGAAACTTATGCGTGCCTGGTTACATTATAGGGAGGACCTATGCAAAAACTAAGAATTACATTGATTCTCATGGCTTTTGTTTCTTCAATCTATTCGATTTCTTTAGATGAGCTAATGAAACTGACCCAAAGTGATAATCTTCTTATACAGAAAGAAATAATAGAGAAAGAACAAAAATCCGCTGAGATCGAATCCATAAAATGGCTGAAAAATCCAATGCTGAGTTTTGGAATAATGGAAAACATGTCTTCGCAGCAAATTACGCAGGCTATAGCATTCCCCACCAAAACTTATTGGGCCAAAAAAGCGAAAGAAAAAGCTCTTTCAAAGTCACAAACTAAAGTGGACTTGATTCAACAAGATGTTGAAATGAAATTATCCTTGCTTTATTACAACCTGGCATTTATTGAAAAGAAAATTGATTTGCAATCAGAAAAATTAGCCTATCTGAAAACTCTGGAAGCGGTAGTAGAGCAAAAGTATATTCATGGTAAAACATCGCAGCATCACTTAATTGAATTGAAAATGAAAACCTTGATTCTGCAAGATAAATTGAATTCTCTAGAGCATAAAGATCGTTACAATTTGCAACTGCAAATAAATGAAATAGTCGATAATAAGCTCGATTTAAGTGATATCAAAACTGAAAAGAGTCCCCGAAAGAGGATTTCTGATTTTACAGACTTGTATGCAGAGAGTTTAAAGAACTATCCTTTATTGATCCTGAAGCAGCAAAACATCGAGCAAGGGGAAATCTTACTGCAAAAAGAAAAGCAAAGCTTTTGGCCGGATTTGTCTCTGGGAATTACAAGAGAAAATAATAAAATGCTGAAGGAAACTAGTTATTCTTTTATGTTCGGGTTCAGCCTGCCATTACAAATCAAGGCCAACAAAGCGGCGATTAATTCTAAGAGAAATAGCTTGGAACAAGCTAAATTGGAAAGAACAATATCCGAAAATCAAGTTAAACTTATGCTGCAGAAATTGCAACGCGAATATGAAGATCTGGAAGATAAATTGGATCTGTTTGAAAATCAGGTTATACCTTTGGCCAAGCAGATTAGAAAATTGGCTGCCACTTCTTACCAGAACGAAACCATCGACTTCAAAACTTATATAACTACTATAAATGACCTAATTGATAAAAAGTTAGAATACTATAAGTTTGAGAAACAATTTAATCAAAAAATAGTAGAAATCACTAACTTAACCCAAAGTGAGGAAAAATAAATGAAAAAATATAGATTAGCTGCTCTTCTAACCCTTGTCTTACTTTCGTTGGTTATTATCAGTTGTGATAGTAACCCAAAAGCTGCGAGCGTAGAGGATGAGCATGATAACAATGAATTGGTAGTAGTAGAAGAAAACGGTGTAAAATATTGGACTTGTGGAATGCATCCTTCTGTCAAAATTTCCGTAGAAGCTTATGAAAACGGTGAAACAAAATGTCCTATCTGTGTGATGGATTTAGTTCCTGTGCAAGAAAACCGAAATTCAGATAGCGAGAATATTTCATTGAATGTCTCCGAATTGGAAAGAAAAATTGCCAATGTGAAGACAGAAGAGATTGCATATTTGCCTCTGTACAAAGAGATTACAACGGTTGGGGACATCGAGTTCAATGAAAAGAAAGTAGAATCGATTACCGCAAGATTCCCCGGCAGAGTAGAAAAGATGTTTGTAGATTTTACCGGACAAAAAGTACATCAAGGTGAACCACTGCTGGAAATCTATTCACCCAAACTGATCGCTGCTCAGGAAGAGCTGCTGTCGGCCATAGAAACCGATAAGATTCTACAAGACAGATCAAACAACAACCTAGTCCAAGCAGCTGAAAAAAAATTGAGACTCTGGGGTATTACTACAAAGCAGATTGACTTTTTAAAAGAGCATAAGAAGATTGAAGATAAATTCGTCATTTATGCTCAGCAATCAGGAACTGTTATTAAGAAAAATATCAATCAGGGAGATTATATCAAAACCGGCAGTAAGCTCTTCACAATAGCTGATTTGAGAAGTTTATGGGTAATGGCTGAGATCTATGATTATGAGATGAATTTAGTTAGCATGAATCAAGAAGTGAACATCTCTTCTCAAGCTTATCCCAGTAAAATTTTTAAAGGAGATATCTCATTTATCGAGCCGGTTGTGAATCCCAAGACTCAAACTGTTAGAATTAGGATAGAACTGGATAATTCCCAAGAGAAGTTTCGTCCCGGAATGTCCGTAAATGCTGATATAATAAGCTATTTTGGAAAAGAAGATGAATTTTATTATGGCTGTCCGATGCATACACATATTCACCAATCTGAACCGGGATTATGTGAAGAGTGCGGCGGAATGAAATTGGTTAAAACTCCTGGAAATCTTGTTGCTGCAATTCCGGCTACTGCAGTTATTGATGTTGGTCGCCAGAAATTAGCTTATGTGGATAAGGGAAATGGTAATTATGAAAGAAGAATAATTGAAGTAGGAAGCGAAGCCTATTTCAAAACAGACAATGTAGTAGTAAAATATTATGAATTGATCAGCGGCTTGATGGTAGGCGAGAGTGTTGTTAGCAATTCAAGTTTCCTTTTTGATTCTCAAACACAATTATCTGGAGCTGCTGCGGGTGCATATGGCGGTTCTTTACATGAAGAAGATTAAGGGAGGTCGATTATGATAAAGCGCAATATTAACTACTGGATGCACAATCGCTTCTTAACTATCTTCATTGTCTTGCTAATCTCTTTCATCGGTTATTTAGCTATGAAGAATACTCCGATGGATGCTATTCCCAATATTGGTGAAAATCAAGTAATCGTTTATGCAAATTGGGCGGGGAGAAGCCCCAAAGATATAGAAGACCAAGTAACCTATCCGCTGACTATAGATTTAATGGGCTTACCGAATGTTAAGGATGTTCGTTCTGCCTCAAAATTCGGGCTTTCCATGATCTATATCATTTTTGAAGATGGTGTGGATTTCTATTGGGCAAGAACTCGCATTCTGGAAAAATTGGACCAAGCTAAGCAAAATTTACCGGAAGGTGTGGTGCCTGTCTTAGGTCCGGATGGAACAGGACTGGGGCAAATTTATTGGTACACTGTGGAAAACGGATATTATTGTCCGGAACATCCTAAAATAAGATATGAAAAGTCGGGAGAATGCTCTGAAGACGGAACAGAGCTTATTCAATCTAACTATAATCTACAAGAACTTCGAGCTTTGCAAGATTGGGATATAAAATATCAACTATCAGCGGTGCAAGATGTCGCGGAAGTTGCATCAGTTGGCGGTTTCATCAAGCAATATCAAATTGATGTGAATCCAAATAAACTTCTGACTTATGACCTCTCAATCAACCAGGTGGTAAAAGCTGTAAAGCAAAGTAACCTGGATGTGGGAGCAAAAGTAATAGAAGAAGGCGATCTGGAATTTATTGTGCGTGGTATCGGCTTCCTCAAAGAAATTCAAGATATTGAAGAGATTGTTCTGAAAAGTATGAATGGTACCCCTGTATATCTGAAAAACATTGCTTCGGTTACTACCGGTCCCGAATTTCGGCGTGGAGCTCTCGATAAAGAGGGCGCTGATGCCACCGGCGGAATGGTTCTAATGCGCTACGGCTCAAATCCACTCAAGGTTATTCGGGAGCTCAAGACTAAAATCATTGAGATAGAAAAAGGCCTTCCCGCAGGTGTGAAAATAGTTTCCTTTTATGATAGAACCGAGTTAATCGAACGCTCGATCGGTACACTGAAAAGTACTCTACTTTGGCAGATAATTATTACTATCGTAGTAATTATGATTTTCCTTCTTCATTTTAGGACCAGTTTGATTATCTCTTTAGTTCTTCCGCTGGGTATTTTGATTACATTTATTTTTATGTACATATTCAAAGTGGAAGCAAATATCATGTCGTTAGGTGGAATAGCAATAGCGGTAGGAGTGATGGTCGATGCCGGAATTGTTCTTACCGAAAATATTTACCGTTCCTTACTGGAAGAGGGAAAGAAAAAACAACGCAACCTGACTAATAAAGAAAGGTTGGAAGTTTGTAAAGCAGGTGCAAAAGAAGTAGCTGGATCGATAGTTGCTGCCATCTTGACCACAATTGTTTCTTTCTTACCTGTATTTACCTTGCCGGGACAATCCGGGAGATTATTCCGACCTTTGGCTTTTACCAAAACTTTCACTATGATCGGGGCTACCATTATCGTTACTTCTTTGGTTCCGGTTTTGAGTTATTACCTGCTCAGGGGAAAACTAAAACCTGTCGAAAAGAATTTTACTTCTAGTGCTATCAAGAGGATTTATCAACCTTTGTTGAAATTCTCACTTAAATATAAAGCGGTTGTAATTGTTCTCTGTCTTGCGCTTTTTTCTTATGGAATTTTTGTTTCAACTAAGATCAATAAAGAATTTATGCCGCCTTTGGACGAAGGACATTTATTATTCATGCCGGTAACTTTACCAGGAGTTTCCCTAACGAAAGTTAATGAAATTATGAAAAAGCAAGATATCATCCTGAAAAGCTTTCCGGAAGTTGAACAAGTTGTCGGAAAGTTGGGAAGAGCAGAATCTGCAACCGATCCTGCTCCGGTCAGTATGATTGAGACTATCGTCGACCTTAAACCCAAGTCTGAATGGCGAGCTGGTATGACGAAAAAGAAATTGATCTCGGAGATGAATCAAGCTCTTAAAATTCCAGGAGTAAGTAATATTTGGACTCAGCCGATCAGGAATAGGATCGATATGCTCTCAACAGGAATCCAAACTCCGGTTGGTATCAAAGTTTTTGGCGATGATATCAAGAAAATTCAAGAAGTTGCAATCCAGATTGAAACGGAAATTGGCAAAATTCCAAGTGTGACAAATGTCTATGCTGAAAGAATTGGGAGCAGACCTTATATCGAGATTATTCCCGATAGAAGAGAGCTGGCTCGCTATGGAATAAAGATGCAAGAAGTTCAAAGCCTGATTATGACAGGAATTGGCGGGATGAATATCTCGACAATGCTGAAGGGAAGAGAACGCTATCCGATTCGAGTTCGTTTTCAAAAAGATTCCCGTGATGATATCAGTTCTCTGAAGCGGCTTCCCGTGCAGACTGCTTCCGGCCGACAAATTCCTTTAGCTCAAATTGCTGAGATAAAAAAGAAGCCCGGACCTGCGATGATTGCCGGAGAAAATACTCAGACTTACTCTCGTGTCTTTATCAATACAGATCCTGATCAAATCGGTGTTGTTGATTTTGTGGAACAAGCAAAACAAATGATAAATCAAAAGATTGCAAACGGTGAGATTCAGATTCCTGCTGGCTACTTCATTGAATGGTCGGGACAATATGAAGCGGAGGTAGAAGCTTCCCAAAGGTTGAAACTCGTAGTTCCAATCGTGCTTTTGATTATATTGGTTATCTTGTTCGTAACCTTCCGCTCGTTTTCTTCTATGTTGGTGGTAACTACCGGATTGCCAGTCGCCATGATTGGAGGAATTATTCTCCTATATTTTATGGATTTAAAAATGAGTGTTGCTGTCTGGGTAGGTTTTATTGCTCTGATGGGAATTGCCACCGATAATGCAGTTGTATTTGTCAAAACTTTGGACAACCTTTTTCGTAAAAGAAAAATTGAAAAAGCAAGCCAGATCAACAGCTTAATTATCGAAGGGGGTCTGCTCAGAATTAGACCTATCATTATGACAACTGTCACGACAATTCTAGCTTTAGTTCCAATAATGCTTAGCAGCGGTACTGGATCGGAAGTGATGAAGCCGATGGCAATTCCAACCATCGGTGGATTGTTTACCGTTACATTAACAAATACTTTGCTGGTTCCGATTTTGTATGCTTATGCCAAGAAATTTGAATTTAGAAAAAGTTTTAAAGCGAATGTAAATTAAGCATTCACGTCAAAATATCGATCAATCAGGCTTTCGCAGCGACGAAAGCCTGATTTTTTATTGCTAGGAACAACCTATCACTTTTCCCTCTTTCCCAGTTCACTTCATTTCGGGGTTCGTTGAAAATTCTTCTCTTTTCCTTCTTTCTTCTTACTTTTTACTTTTTACTTTTTGCTTTTTTCTTCTGCCTTCTACTATTTCACCAACATCATTTTCTGGCGCACTAGGCTTTGCCCGTCTACTTGCAATTGGTAGAGATAGACGCCGCTGGCGACAGCTTAGCCATTCTCATTCCGACCGTTCCAGGTAATTGTGTGTTGGCCGGCAGGCTGCTGCTGACGAGCAGCATATTAATTTTCTACCCTTTTAGATTGTAGATAGTGATCTCAGCTTCGCTTGCCTGGGGCAGAGCATGATTGATAGTGGTACTGGCAACACGTCTCTGCGCAGAGGGCGCGAAAGGTGTGGGGGGGTAGTTGGTGTGCATGGGTTGCAAATCCGATATTTCTGAAACTAAGATATGTCCTTTAGCAAAAAAGTTCGTAAATATCTGCATCGAAGAGGAATCGAAAAAGGGATCCCAGTAGTTTATTCCTGGGAAAAACCTATCACTCAGTTTGAGTACAAAGCTGAAGTGGTAGAAGAATTGGTTACCCAAAGAGGCCGCAAACGAAGTACTTTAGGCTCTGTTGTCTATTTACCTGCTATAATGGGATTATGGGCATCTAGTTTTATTTTGCGGAAATTATCAGATAAGATTTAACTCTTAAAATTCTGAAGAGAAGCGCTTTTGATCATTATGTTAATCGTTTAGATATTTTTCGAGTTCTTTGATAAATAGTTCTGGCTTGATCGATTTTTCCATATAGCCTGTACAACCTGCATTTAGAGCTTTCTCTCGATCTCCCGCCATGGCATAGGAAGTCAGTGCGATAATCTTCAAATCCCTTCCTTTCTTATCCTGCCGGATTTTTCTTGTTGCATCAAATCCATTTATGTCGGGTAATTGCACGTCCATTATCACTAAATCGGGCTGTTCTTGCAAAGCAAGCTTGACACCACTGAGACCATCCTGAGCAACAATCACCTGAAAGCCGTGTTTTTCCAGAATGAACCTGTTCAGATACATATTTGCTTCGTCATCTTCAATCACTAATATGCGTTGCATTATTTTCTTCCTCTTTGTAAAGTGGTAAAGTAACAATAAAAGTAGTTCCCTCATCAATTTTACTGGATACGGTGATCCTGCCTTTTAATAATTCTAAAATTTTTTGGGTAAGATGCAGTCCCAGACCGGTTCCCTCATATTTCTTTGTTAAAGTAGAATCTATCTGTTGAAAAGGTTCGAAGAGCTTGCCAACATCCTTTTCTTTGATACCTATACCAGTATCCGATACCATGATTTTAAGCCAATTTCCCTGTTCAACTTCAGAGCTGATCGTAACACTACCCTGCTCAGTGAATTTAACGGCATTGCTCAATAAATTCAAGATGATTTGTGTAAATCTTCTTCTATCGCTAAACTGTTCTATTATACCGGCAAAATTGAAATCTAATGTAATCCCTTTCTCACTCGCTTTGGGCTGGATGGATTTTACCAATTCGCTTATAACTTCATTCACTTCGAATCTTTCCCGTGTCAATTCAACTTTACCTGCTTCGACCTTGGAAATATCAAGAATATCATTGATCAGATCAAGTAGGTGGTGAGCACTTTTTTTGACGATATTCAACTGTTTACGCTGTTCATCAGTTAGATCACACACCATACCCATCAGAAGTATTCCTGTGAAACCAATTATAGAATTCAGCGGCGTTCGTAATTCATGACTCATACTTGCTAGAAAGATTGATTTTAGCCTATCAGCTTCTTTCAGATTTACATTGGCAACATTCAGTTCCTGTGTCCTCTTCTGCAGTTCTTTAGTTCGTATTTCCACCAGATTTTCCAAATGTTTTCGATGGAGTTCCAATTGTCGCTCTACTTTCATTCGATCATCAATATCAAGAATAACGCCATGCCAGCGGCGGTTGCCATTCGCTTGGAGTTTAACTCTGCCAATGGAACGAAACCATTTGATCTTATCTTCATTCAATTTTACCCGATATTCGACATCCATTACATCGTTATCAGTTTCGATCTTATCTGATTCTTCCTGCAGCCTTTGCCTATCTTCTGGCAGGATGTATTCAAAAAAGTTGTTAATATCAAATTTTGTTAACTTGCCGACTTCAGCACCCAGAAATTCTTCGCTTCGATTTGTTTGAATCAAAGGCACGCGTTTCCCTTGTGGATCAATGTCATACATAAAAACCAGCCCCGGGATATTCTCTACAAAGCTGCGATAAAACTCACGGCTTTCTTCCAACAGTTTCAATGTCTGCTGATGTTCCGAGATTTCCTCTAAAAGGTCAGCATTAGATTGCTGCAATAATCTGGTTCTATTTTTGAACTGCCATCTCAAGATGAGGGAAGCTATGAGAAAAATTATTATTAAAATAATGAGAAAAATGATTAGCGGCCAAAGCCAATCCGGCAAGCTCTTTTTGGGATAAAGATCATACTTTTTTAAAATTGTATAATAGATCGAGTCGATTTCATTTTGCCACTCAGTCAGATATGAATCTATCTTTTCGCATAGTTCACTGTTGATAACAGCATTCTTCGGAAAAGCATATCTCAATGCAGTGGGATAGAAAATAAAATTATTCTGATGAAGTCCGAATTGCTTTTCAAAGGCACTGCCAAAAAACCGATTAACTATACCGACATCTGCTTCGCCGGTTTCCACCAGACTAAAAACTTCGTTGTAATCGTCAGTTTCCTGAAAAAGACATTCAATTCCGTAACGCTCTGCCAGGTTATAAATTCCATTCTGACCTGTAGTAAGAATGCTGCTTCTCATCACTGCCACAGTTTTTCCCTTCAAATCCAGCACTGAATTGATCTCGGGATGGGATTTCGTGTAGAAACAGCCCCAACTAGTGAGTACAGTTCGCTGATGAAAATCATAGATCTTCTCCCTGGCCACTGAAACAGCCACATCAGGCATAATATCGATATCCCCGCTCTTTAGATGCTGTAAACATTCTTCCCAAGTTCCGAAGATATATTCCAGCTGCCAGTTCTCATGTTTTGCAATTTCCTCAAGAAGCTCAGGAAAAATACCTCCAGCTTCTCCGTGTTCGGTTTGATAAATTTTAGGATAATTATTGTATAAACCTACTTTTAACGTAAAATTTATCTGCTTTGAGAAAAGAGAAGTGGACAAGATCAATATCAGCAAAAATAAAACAGGCTTCAGTTTGTTACTCACTTTCGCTCCTTCTGAATATATCAAGTCACTGTTATTATCACCTAATAAACATTCACTAGTTTGTTTTTAAAAATAATTTCAGTCAAGTTCATTTATTCGAAGAAATAATGATCATCAATAAATATTATAAATCAGCTGTTTGGATGTTTTAGTTAGCAACTCACTATCAAATTGAAGTGAAACAATGCCTGTTACTAAATGGAAATGAAGTAAGTTCGGACTGATTGACTATTGAAAGAAATTTTAGTTTACTTCAGATCATAATTAATTGAGTCTCCAGTATCGAGATCAAAATAATGCGCAAATTCCATTTTGAAAGAAACTGATATATTTTCTCCCGGTTTCGTAAAAATTCTTTCTTCTTCACGCAGCAAAAATTTATTATCTTCAATAGCACAAAAGAAAATGATCTCGTTGCCCATCGGTTCAACAACTTCCACCAGAGCTTTGGTTTTTGCCGCTTTTTCGATCTTGATGTTCTCGGGGCGAATGCCCATCAGTACTTCTTTACCCAGATGATTCTTCAATTTATCATGAAACTGTTTAGGAACCGTCAACATAATTCCTGGTGCTGAAAACTGGATCCCATCTTTTTTCTCCAATTTTCCTTTTATGAAGTTCATGGACGGACTGCCGATGAAACCGGCAACGAACATGTTTTTGGGATGATCATAAAGATTGAGAGGTGTATCCACCTGTTGAATTAAACCTTCATGCAAAACAGCAATTCTATCACCCATGGTCATGGCTTCTACCTGATCATGAGTCACGTAGATAATAGTTGTATTCAGTCTTTTATGCAGTTTGCTGATCTCAGCGCGCATCTGCACTCTCAATTTAGCATCTAAATTGGAAAGAGGTTCATCAAAGAGGAAAACCTTGGGATGACGAACAATGGCTCTGCCTAATGCAACACGCTGCCTTTGACCTCCCGAAAGCGCTTTCGGTTTGCGCTCCAGCAATTCTTCTAAACCCAGGATCTCAGCTGCTTCTCCCACCATCTTTTTGATCTCGGTTTTAGGAAGTTTGCGCAGCTTGAGTCCGTAAGCCATGTTATTAAAAACCGTCATGTGCGGATAAAGTGCATAATTTTGAAATACCATGGCAATATCACGATCTTTGGGTTGGACATTGTTTACAACTTTACCGTCGATGTAGATCTTACCGGATGTAATCTCCTCTAATCCTGCTATCATACGTAAGGTAGTTGATTTGCCGCAACCGGAAGGTCCTACTAAAACCATAAATTCTTTATCAGCTATTATCAGATCGTTGTCTTTGACAACATGAACTTTGCCATCATAAATTTTATTCACTTTTTCCAGAACTACTTTAGCCATTTATTCCTCCAAGAATATTTGATGCATTCTATTCTTCGCTATATCCTGAAAGACATCGGGACATTCAGGATGACAGTTTACTGAAATTTTTCACACTAATTTGTTCGGAATTCCTCCTGGATTTCAAAACCAAACTTATCGAAGTATCGCCCTTTATTTCAAAATTATAACTTAAACTGGCGAAAGTCAAAACCAGTATGAAGTTCTAAAACCTACGCAAGGATGTAATCATTTTAATTTTCTAGAACATAAAATCTTCTTTTGTATTTAGAAATTCCGGGTAAACTCAACCTTAAATTACCGTCGTTATTCACTGCGATGTTTCTAAAAGCTGAATTAGAATCTCCTTCGAAAATTTGATAATCTCCCTTCTGAAGATTGGTATGTTTCGCTGCAACTTGGAGTGCTTCAGTTGTCTTTCCAAAATTATAAACCATTAAAACTATATCATTTTCAAAGATCCTTAACATTACCAGTACATTTTCCTCTTCACAATCCAATATCTGCATAGTTCCTTTTCTCAAAGCTGGATGTTCAGATCGCAGAGAGATCATTTCACGGTAAACTTGCCACAAAGAATTTTCATGCTTCTGTTCTTTTTTAACATTAAAATCTTTATAATTTTCATTCACTTTGTGCCAAGGTTCAGTTTTGCTGAATCCTCCAAATTCGTCAGAATTCCACTGCATGGGCGTTCTAATGTTCGGATCCGGCTTACTACCCGTCATACCAATTTCTTCACCATAGTAGATAAAAGGAATACCAGGCAAGCCTAAGTAAAGTTCAGCTGCAAATTTAGCTTTTTCTATGTCAAAAGCCAGCTGGTTCATTACTCTATTTTGATCGTGATTTGTCAAAAATGTACCATATTGATGATAAGGATAAGTCACAATTACTTCCTGCAGTTTATCTTTTAATTCCGATACTGAAGAATTATTCACGGCAAAAATTATCGTATTTGCCAGATCAAATTCGAAACAAAAATCAAAGCGATGATCTAGGTACTTCACAACCATATCTGAACTATCCCAAGCTTCTCCCACAGCCAGTGCATCAGGGTTTAGCTTTTTGTAATAATCATTAAATTGTCGCCACCACTCAAAAGTTCGCGGAACATTTTCTAAAATTTCACCTTCTTCAAAAATATGCTTTGCAGCATCACAGCGAAAGCCGTCCACTTTCATCTTTTGCAGCCAGAATTTCGTCAGCGAAAGCATTTCATTTCTCACAGCTTTAGTCTCGTAATTCAGATCAGGCATCCCACTCCAGAAAAGTCCATAATAATAATCGTCATCAGCTTCGTGCCACACAGGTTGTCCCCAAGGTCCTAAATAATCAGGTTTGGATCTTTTCCAGCGAAACCAATTCCTGAAATAAATATCACCTGCTTTCGCTTTTTCAAACCAGGGATGCTGATTAGAGCAATGATTCATTACAAAATCAACAATGACTTTAATGCCTCGTTTGTGACATTCCTCCATGAGTTGAAGAAAATCTTTGTTAGTGCCATAATCATCCTCAATTGTTTTATAATCAGTAACATCATAACCGTGATAGCTGGGAGATTGGCAGATCGGCATTAACCAGATTCCGGTAATACCAAGATCGCTTGTTGTTTTTGGGTCACCATCATTCAGATAATCCATTTTGTTTATCAAGCCTTGCAGATCACCGATTCCGTCTCCGTCACTGTCAGCAAAACTTCGAACAAAAATTTCGTAAAAAACAGTATCATTCCACCAGAATGTTTCACCCAATTGATGTAATTCTGCCCTAGCAATGATAGGCATCAAAGCTAAAATGAATAAAATTAAAATTATTTTTTTCATTCTTTCCAGATTGTTGCTTCCATTCCCTTTTCAATAATATCAGCATCACTATCGTTCAAATAATGCGCAACACAGATTTCAGGGAAAACATCGTCTACTTCAACTATAAATTGTGAGGCAATGATCAATTTTATGCCAGTTACAACTCCGTGTTTAGCACCAAGATTGATCACTAATTTGTCACTGGAGACCTGTTTTACTTCTCCGATAGCAATATTTGGTTTCATTTTCTTATAACTTTTATAAACTGCTCCGATCTCGGGATATCTTTTTTCGCCGACAGAATAATTGCTCAAAATTCTTTTCTGGTATTGGAATGGAGGTACGATCATATCGATAATATTTGAATTGTAACGCTCATACAGCGTAGTGTGCCCTCCTCCAAAATTAAACTGTGAAGAAGAAGCTTTTACTTCCATGACATAAACATTTTTTTTTATAGTTTTAGCGACATCATGTCCCAGCATTAGGATTGTGAATCCCCATTCTGACTGAATTTCACCAATAAATTGTTTACCCACCCGTACAGAAATTTCTTTTTTATTTTTAGAGAGGTAAATTTTGGGCGGAATATCTACACGATTGGAAAAGGGTATTTGAAAGTGCTCCATGTACAGGCGATACCTTTGCGGAATCGATGAAAAGACAACAGCTCTTTCCCATGCTGACTCTTCGTTAATAGTAGCATTCACCCCCAGAATTGTTTCCCTGATCCCGGAATTTTCTACATGATCTGTATCGATATAAATATGGATGAGGGGGAAAATAAATTTTTCCGGTAAGTTATATCGGAATTGATATTCGTCAAATGTTACATAATTGACCTTTCCTCTGACCCTTACAACAAATTTGTAGTAATCTCCCTTATCTTCAATCCGAAATTGCTCTATATCAAAAATTCCCGGTTGAAACATGGAATGACCTGGATATACAACTTTACCATCACCATAATCATCTTTTTTATCATCTGTAAATTCTAATATCACTTCTGTACAAAAGCTGGGTGATAAATGAATAATCAAGACAAGCAAAAGCATTATTTTTTTCAATTTTTAAATCCTTAAACCATTAAAAAGCGGGTTGCTTTTATTAACAACCCGCTATGTTGATTACAATTAGAATTTCACTTCGAAGGCTGCATGCAGCGTGTTAGATGATAATTTATAATCATCTGTCGCATCAACTTGATCATCCGGAGAATAGATCTTATGTTCTCCCCTTAGCCAGAAATCAAATCCGCTAAGGTTATAAACCCACTTGTGACCTACAACGATTTGATTCCATTCCATTGTTACTTCGCCGCCTACTTCATCTGTAACCATCTGATATGCAGGATATAATTCCAATCCTATTGAATTTGTGATCTGCTTACCAATTTTAGGCATTACTACCATTGCAGTTGTTGCTATGTCATCTGCATCATTAGCACTATCCAGCAAATCTTCCCACATACCATAACTGAAGTTTAGACCCCAGTTCCAGCCGCTTGCTCTGCCACTTAAACCAAGATCCGCAACCATGCCACTGAAATCATGAGGAGCCATATACATAGTTCCATCACCATCATAGATTGAGTCTTCAGTATCGGTTGCTCCGCCTGTATCATCAGTTCTGCCCAAGTAGTTGAACTGACCTTTGATGGTCAACATATCAAGATCATGCTGCAGATCGATCGTGCCACCCCAGTATCCAACTGGAGATTCTACAAGGTCTTCACCAAGTCTCAGATTTTCATTATCGCGGAATTCATGTCGAACAGCATTCTGATCGCTATCCCATAAGAAAGCGTTCAAGCCGAGTCTTTCACCATACGTGTTCCGTAAAGCGTCAATTCCGCCGTTGATCATCAACATATCATCTTCCCGACGACTACCCCACATTGAAGTATAGTTATGGTCAATGTAGAAGAACTGAAGGCTTGGGCTAAATCCAACATCAAAGGGATCAGTAGTTCTCACTGTGAACACTCCACTTGGAACTCCAACTGAGGCATATTGAGGAACTGGTTCCCAGCCGCTATAACCATCAATGATATTATCACCATCAACATCCAAACTATCATTTGCAGCACACATTGTGTACATAATATTAAAATCCAAACTCATTACTTCAGAAATATCCCATTTTTCTCTCAGGCCAAAACCCATATTTTGATACATTTCTTTAGTTGTCATAGAACCATCAGGATCATCATCCCCAACTGAATAATTAGGATTTTCCGGATCAGTAGGATCGAATTCAGTATCTGCAAACCAGAATGCATCAAATGCAAGATTATGCACGTCATTTATGTTTGTATTAAAATTCAGTGCCCAAGTACCATCTTCAGCTTTGAAATCACCTGTATTCCAATTCCAACCTTGCCAATTTGGTTGCCAGAGTCTTACTAAATTCCATTTCATTCCGCCAAAATGACCTTTAACATAAATACCCTTGGCATTGTCACGATCTATATAACGACGATCTGCCATAAACCATTTACTGAATCCAAGACCCATGGGTGTACCCAGTTGTATTTGATCTATCGCTTCAGTACCAGGCATCAAGTCAATACGGAAACCACGCAACTTGAACCAGCCGGTATTTGCATCCCAATAAGTTTGCCAGGCAGAGGAATTTGCTTCCACACTGCTATTAGCATCATCGGCATCCCAAATTGTTTTCATACGAAGATAAGCTTTTACATACTTGCTGATCGTAGCATTAACTTCGAATTGAACTTCTGAACGCATAAAGTTACCTTTGTGAATATCAGTTCTGCCTCCATTCCAAGGTGTTTCAGTGTGAGCTCCCATGAAAGCAAGTCCATCAGTCCAGCGGAACTGATTGTAAATAGTAGTTCCTACATCGATCCTAGCTTGTGCCAATACTAAAGAACTAACCAGAATCAATACAACAATAAGTAGTGTTTTTTTCATCTTTTCCTCCTTTTTTTAGTTACTATTTAAGATATACTAATTTTATTACAGTTAATTTATCTGCTGATGTATCAACAGGGTCCATACCGCTTTCCCAATTATCCAGCATATTATATTGAATAGCTGCTTCATCATCAGAACCATCGGCATTGTCAACAAACAGATCAATAACATTAGGATCACCAGCTCCGTCGGCGCCTCCACCAAAACGATGCTGTCCTTCATATTCATTTACCCGGCGCATCAACACGCACCAGTCTCCGGGAAATCCGGTTGCACTTAACATCATGATCCCATAGCCCCATGTAGAGATATCAGCGTTCTTTTTCACGCCCAAATCGGCTTTTTTAACAGTTGCTTTCAATGATTTTCCGATCGGTTTGATCTTAGACGGCAGTACAATATCATTCTTCATACTTGCTGCTTTTAATTCTATCTCACCATTGATCTTCGGAACAGTATGCGGATCAATAAAGATCACTTTTTCCCAAGCATTAGCAGGATCCACTAAAACTTGAGTTCCCGGAATTGTTTCTGTTCTACCGGAACCTTCTACTTTATCGAAATCCAAATATATCTGCAGTTGCTGCACATCCCAAAAATCTCCCCAGTTAAATGTAACCGGTGCATTGAAAGTTATCTTGAAGTCAATTTCTTCACCTTTATCCTCTATCTCTGCTTTTAACAGATCAAAGGAACCTGCAACATAGATCGGGTCGGTAGGATAAACATAATATCCTGGTCCTTTGTCATCACCTTTCGGATCTTTTAATTCTAATTTAGTTCCAGCAAAAAGATACGAACTTACGAATGTTAGAATCAAAAAAATCACAAGACTTTTGTACTTCATAAAAATCCTCCTTTAAAATATTTATTAACCCTTAACTCCACCTGCTGTTAACCCACTTACCAGGAATTTCTGGAAAGCCATGAACATTACAACAACAGGGATTGCAACTAATAACGATGAGGCTGCAAAATTACCCCATTCTGCTCCAAACTCTCCCACCATTTGCCGTAAACCGATGGGGAGTGTATATTTTGATTCTGAATCTAAAAATGTAGCTGCCAAGATAAATTCGTTCCAGGCTGTCATAAAGGAAAACAAACCCGTAATTGCGATGGAAGGTTTACTCAGCGGCAGTATGATCTCCCAGAAAATCCGACTCTTCGATGCTCCGTCTATAGTAGCTGATTCTTCTAAGGAAATTGGAATTGTATCAAAATATCCTTTCAGAATCCAGATTGAAAAAGGTAGTGCTGTTGTGGAGTATATTATGACCAATCCCCATAATGAACCGTATAAATGAAGAATTTCTGAGATCAGAATAAATTGTGGAATGATCATCAATACTCCGGGAAACATCTGAGTAACAAGTAATGCTAGCATACCTTTTTTCTGTCCCGGAAACTTGAAGCGAGAAAAAGCATAAGCTGCAGTTGTAGCCAAAAAAAGGCTAGACAACACTGTCACAAAAGATACAATGATTGAATTTCGCAGCCAGATAACAAAAGGTTTATCATAAAATACAGCTCTAAAATTATCCAGATTAAAATTGTCTGGGATCAAACTGAGATTTGTCGACATCAATGATTTCCCGCCAAACGCAACCTTGAGCACCCAAAGTACCGGATAAATCGTTATTAAGGTAACTAAGATCAAGATGACGTAAGTAACTATAGTCCGGGATTTGGAATTCGATGATATCATTCGTAAACTCCTTCAGAAGCTTTGGTGATCCTATTTGTCCAGAAACCATAAGTAAATAGCAGCAGAAAAATAACTATACAATACGCAGCGGCATATCCATATCGATATTGTTCGAAAGCAATTTTATAGGCATCTGTTATTAAAAGTTCTGTTGCACCATCAGGACCACCACCCGAAACCAGATATATAACGTTGAATTGATTGAATGTCCAGATTGTTCCTAAGATAATCGCCGGTACCATCGCTGGCTTTAAAAGTGGAAAAGTTACGTTCCAAAATGATTGCCAGCGGCTGGAGCCGTCAATAGCACTTGCTTCATAAAGTTCTCTGGGGATACTCTGTAGTGCACCCAGAGCAATGATCATCATAAAAGGGAATCCCAGCCAGACATTAGTTGCCAGATTAGCCAGGAAAGCAGTATGAACTTGTGTGAACCAACTTATTGGTTCAATACCGAATAACTCTAGTAAACCGTTAACCGCCCCAAATTGTTTATGGAACATACCGCGCCAAATCAGAGCTGTGATATAACTTGGAATCGCCCAGGGAAGGATCAGTAACACACGAAATATTGTTCGACCTTTCAATTGCGGATTATTCAGAATAAGTGCTAGCATCACACCAATTGAAACATGAAGGCTTACATTGATAACTGTCCACAAGATCGTATGAACTAAAGTATAATAGAAATTATGAGGATCGGTAAAATTGATCGTTTTAAGGATATCTATTAAGTTTCCGAAAGAATAATTCTTTAAATTCCCGAAATACTCTAGAAGACTACCACCGAAATCATTCAAGCCATAGTTTGTAAATCCAATTAAAAAGCCGTATACGAAAGGAAAAAATACTAATAGGAAAACTCCTAACATAGCCGGAGTAATATAGGAATAAGCTAAACGGTAGCGGATCAATGAAGCCAGCATTTTTTCAAATAGACCAGAAAGGACGAACCAGATCAAGAGACCACCAATAATAGAAAGAGTTATATTCCAGGTTTTAATTGCTCCTCTAATCAAAGGTTGCCATTCAGTAGTTAGCAAATCAAGTGCGGGGAGTAGAAGTGAAGTTTGATTCTGCAGATCCAGTTGATATTGTACCTGGCTTTGCATCCATAATTTATGATTATTTTCAAGTTGATAAGCTATATTACTGTTTATCAACACTACCAGGATAATGAATAATCCTAAACTTAAATAAACACTTAAACGTTTAATATACTTATCCAGAAGTAGTGCAATAACAAAGAAAAGCATAGTGAACAAAATAAGCGGGATTTTATTAGCTTTCATCGGCATTAATGTTTGATATTGAATGTCATAGACCACAAATCCAATCATATTTGTACCTGCAAAGATTCCACGGTAAAGCGTATAGCTTCCTTTATCATTTTCAGAACCTTTCCAAATAAAATTAGAATTCTGGATTTGCGGATCATAATTTTGCTCGATCTCGCGCTGTCGGTCAAAAATCTCTTTTGTGATGCGCTCTCCGATCATATTCACATCGGAATGAGCTACAAAATTACGTTCATTTACTACAGCCATTGTGTTAATATCCTGATTGTTAGCTAGGAGAATTTTGAGAACTGCCTGAAGATTTGCAAAGGAAGATTCTTGCTGAGGATTGTAAACTGCTTCAATAGTCTGAATATCTGTTTCAGCAAGATCCTGGGTGTAGTGGATATTCTGTTGATGAAGAGAATTTGACAACAGCTTTCCAACTAATAGATAAAACAGCATTAATACAACTGCTAATGCGATCATCCTTTGTATTTTATGTCGCTTCATCCTACCTCAAAATGAAACTAAACATTTTAATATGACGATCATTTAATATATCCAGCGGCTTTTAATGTTCTCATAACCTTGCTTTGTGCTTCATCTAAAGTCTGCTTAGGGTCACTACCGTTCACAGCAGCATTTATAGCTGTTGATGCTGGTGACCAAACTGAAGTCATCTGCGGGATACTTGGCATTGGTCTGGAATTCATGATCTGAGCTTTGAATTTTGGTAAATATTTGTCATTTTTAACTTCCGGTCTTTCATAAACTGATTTCAGTGCTACAGGTTGATTACCAACAGTAGCAAAAATGAAAGCTGCTTCTTTACTGATCAGATATTTCATAGCTTCGAAAGAAGCGCCTTTATTCTTTGATTTAGCGGACATCAAGACCCCTTCAGAACTCATAAACGGAATTGCCGGTTTATTTATTTCGCTGATCACTGGTAAGAGTTCTACTTCATACGGAACTCCCTCGATCTCACCACGAAACCATGGACCGCTGATCACCATTCCTGCTTTTCCCTCATTGAAGAGTGTTGTAACAAGTACGTTTGATACTTCTGGAGGAACTATTTTTTCTTTTAAAAACAGATCCTGAGCAAATTGGAAAGATCGGATATTTTCAGGTGAATTAAGTACAGGAATATCTTTGTCATTGAAGATATTACCACCGAAACCCTGCAGCCAGCAAGCATGATAATAGAAATTGGCAATTTCATAGACGAGACCGTATTTGCCGTTAGCTGAATCAGTGTGTTTTTTGGCCATAGCGATCATTTCATCAGTGGTTTTGGGAGGTGTTTTGATTATATTTGTATTATAAAACAGGATGATCGATTTAAGCGACATCGGTAGTCCATACATTGAACTTTTGTATTGCATCGGTTTCCATGCACCTTCCACAAAATTTCCGCTGATATCTTCTTCCAGGTAAAAATCAATCGGTTCGATAATACCTGCTTCTACCCAACCGCCGATACGATCGTGAGCAAAAATAAAAATATCCGGTCCTTTTCCTCGAGGTATAGCAGCAGTTATTTTATCAGGAAATGCATCATATGGGATACCCAATGCTTTTATTTTTACTTCAGAATTGGCCTTGTTGAAGTTATCTACTACTTGCATTATAGCATCTTTCTCATTACCGCGATAAGAATGCCATAACGTTACTTCTGTTTGAGCAGTTAGTAGAACAGCTATAAATAATAAACAAAATAAAATGGTTCTTTTCATGAGCCCTCCTTTCTATATACATCTTTTATTAAAAATAACAATAAAGCTTTTTCATTGCAATGAATTTCTAATTTATTTTCCGAAAACTTTACTTCTCCCTCACCCAAAATTGGCTCAAAAATAGTGTTCTCAAAGAAATCGTTTTCAATCAACAAAACTCTATCGTGCCTTAATGAGACAAGAGCTAATATTGTGGCTTCATCATTATGGACTGAATAACAAAGTGCTCTACGGCTTCCGGTCAATTCATTTTCTTCAATTTCGTAGACAGGTAGAATTGTTAATTTACCCGATTCTAATACTGGATATTCATTCCGTAGACTTATCAAGTTTTTGGTGTAATTTAAAATAGATTTCGGATCCGGTTGTTCTTCTTCCACAGAAATCCCGTCTATATTATCATTCCAAACGGGATACCAGGTGGTCATTTCATCACATTTATTATCAGCGCACCATTCCATCGGACGGCGTATACCCTCATCATATGGATCTTTCAGTCCCTGCATTCCTAATTCATCTCCGTAATACAACATTGGCATATCCGGGATTGTGAGTAGCAGAGCTAAACATAATTTGGCTGAAGCTTCATCTAATCTGGTGAATATTCTGTTCATGTCGTGATTATTAACAAAGCGGTTCATTACAGCCTCAGAAGGTAAAATTTCCTGCTGTTCATTAAAGAGTCGAATTAGTGGCGAAGCTATTCCGCTGGAGATCACCTCCATCATACTTCCCTGAAAAGGAAAATCAAAAGCCATATCGAATTCATTATCAAAACTTTCTGCAATGGAAGTAATGCCATCCCAGTTTTCCGCTAAAAGTAGAACTTCAGGATTCACAGATTTGATCTCATATCTAAATTTTTTCCAGAATGATTCCGGAGGACCTTTTACATAATCACAGCGGAAACCGTCAATACCGTCATAAAAATCTCCATCGCTGTTGGGATCCATCCAATATTTTGCCATTGTAAAGAGATAGTCCTGAACCTGCGAGTTATTTACGTTCCAGGCTGGCATATAAGGATTCAGCATTTCGCGGTCAGAAGGTCGGTGCCGAAACTGCCAATTGTGCCCTCTTGTATTAGAAGGATTTGTGAAAAAGAACCAATCATCATATCTGGATTTGGGATTGTTATAAGCATCGAGAAAAAACGGATGTTGGTTGGAACAGTGATTTAAAATAAGATCAGTAAAAACTTTAATACCGCGCTTGTGCGCTTCCTCCAGAAAAAGCTGGAAATCTTCATTCGTACCATAGTCCGGATTGATCTGATAATAATCGCTGATGTCGTACCCGTGATAGCTGGGTGAGACAAAGATCGGCATCAGCCAGATTGATTTAATACCTAAGTCGCTTCGTGAATTGGGATCACCGTCATTAAGATAATCCAATTTGTTTATTACGCCCTGCAGATCACCGATTCCGTCTCCGTCACTATCAGCAAAACTACGTACAAAGATCTCATACATCACGCCATCTCTGCACCAACCTGGTGGCGGGAAAACTGAGGGTACTTCAAATTCAGGAATATCATTCTCGCCCGTATCGATAACTTCATTATCAACTAAAACTAATTCAGAGATCTGCCAATTATCATCAAAATTTCCTAAGGCAAGTTCTAAAAACCGATCAGCTGTTGGATTATAATCTGTCAGAGAATAGACACAGTATTCCTCTTTCTGTGGGATAAAGCGCAGTGCTTCATAACTGGGAGCTGAAATGATCCACAACATTCTTTGCGGATTTACCGGGTTAGGATAACGAAAATTTATTCCAACTTCGTCTCCTGAAAAAATTTCGTTACCAAAAATCATACTGTCTGCAGTAACCTCAACCGGCAGCATTTTTAAAATCGCATTTAAGACAGAATTGGATGATGGCGTGCCGATCAAGATAAGATTGTATTTTTCTATATGTTCTGTACTCACATCGCTGTCGGAGAGAATATCAACTACGTTATCTGTATAATTCAACCATCGTTTAATGCGGAAATCAACAACATTATTGGCAATCATTTCATTCATTTCTGATTCTTCTTCAGTTGCACTGCTGTTTCCCCAAACTATTATAGATTGATGAGCAAAGAATTCATTATGGGGAGCTTCAGTTAAATTTACAGATTTTGAATGTTCTGTGATATAGTCAGCCATTTCAGTAGCATCGGTAGATATTAAAAAAATAAAAATTATTAAAACTAAAAATAAACGCATTATAGCTCCGTTATTTATGAGCTTTCTAAATCAATTAACCTAAACAAATTTGCTATAGATTCTATATTAATGTCAAGCCTTAATCTAAAAACTTGCTGAATAATATTTTACAACATCTCTGTTAAGAAAATTATGATTATGATTTTTTAGATCTTCAATTGAACCAAATCATAATTAATATTTGAATAGTAATACGATATGCAAGAAAAGAAAAAAATAAATTATTCCTTTTCCTGCAATTGCTCAACGTCTCTGATTAAAAAATAATTTAAAATCGTTCTAATGGCAATTATAGAAGCAAGTTGCCCAATATCATTCCAGGTTGGGGCAATTGTTGTTTTCAAGATGCTGCCTCCAATCAGAAAACTTAATCCCAGAGTGAAGGAATGACCAATCTCCAGCCTGCTTTCTTTGATCGCTTTACGAGCTTCTTTTTTTGAAAAAATATCGACTATAAAAATATAAAATGCTTTAATAATCCCTATTGAAATGACAATTATTGCTGCTATATAAATGAATATTGTGACTATAGTTACAATTGTATTAATGATTTCACCCATAATTAATATCCCTTTCTCATTGCTTTATTATGTTTCATCCTGAATATATTTTTCAGGTATCTGTTTTTTTGCTGTAGCACCTAATTTTTCAATATTCTGTGCTCGTGAAATTAGATTTCCTTTTCCTGTGCAAAGCTTCTTAATTGCATCGTCATAAGCACTTTGAGATCGCTTGAGATTAATATCTATTTTTTCCAAATCCTCAATAAAACCATTCAGTTTATCCAGAAGTGCTCCACCTTGTCGGGCAATTTCCATAGCATTCTTAGTCTGACTTTCCTGACGCCAGATGAAGGCTATTGTGCGTAAAGTTGCTAAAAGCGTGCTGGGACTTACTATGACTATCTGCTTATTGTAAGCATATTGATAGATTGTCTTATCATGTTGCATAATAACAGCAAATACACCTTCAATCGGAATGAATAGCATTACAAAATCCGGTGAGTTTAAATCCTTCAGATCATGATAATGTTTTTTATGAAGATCATCAATGTGCGATTTCACTGAGAGATTCAATGCCTTAAGATAACCTCTTTTCTGTTTCTCTGTCTCAGAAGATATCATTCTTTCATATTGAACTAAAGAAACTTTTGAATCTACTATAATATGCTTATTCTCAGGTAACTTGATGATAACATCCGGTTGTTGTCGATGTCCTGCCTCATCGGTCATACTGACCTGTGTTTCATATTCAATGCCGTTGCGAAGACCTGATTCTTCCAGAATTCTTTCCAGAATTACTTCTCCCCAATTACCCTGCATTTTCACATCACCTTTTAAGGCTTTTGTCAGATTATTTGCATCATCACTGATCTTTTTATTCAGATCTTTCAAACTTTTTATCTGTTCTATTAAGCTTGTATGACTAGATCTATTTTTTTCGTCAGTTCGCTCAACTTTAGCTTCAAAATCTTTGATCTTCTCTTTTAAAGGATTTAATAATTCATCAAGATTAGTACGATTCTGTTCCGTAAACTTTTTTGTTTTTTCTTCCAGGATCTCATTAGCAAGATTTTTAAAAGCATCGGTAAATTTTATTTGCAACTCTTCAATATCCTGTTTTTGAACTTCCAGTTTTTCTTCCAAATTAAGATTAACAGTAGACAGCTTAGAAATCTCAGCCTGAGAATGAGTATATTTTTCCCTTTCCA
This sequence comes from Candidatus Cloacimonadota bacterium, assembly GCA_021734835.1. Taxonomy (GTDB): domain Bacteria; phylum Cloacimonadota; class Cloacimonadia; order Cloacimonadales; family TCS61; genus Tenebribacter. The sequence goes on from JAIPIH010000004.1 coordinate 106,341, forward strand.
TATTAAGTTCTGATTCGGTTTTATCCAAATCAACCTTTAGCATTTCTGCTTTAGCTACAAGCTTACTTTTTTGAGAAAATAAGAAGAGACCTGTTATAAGACCACCCACTAATAATCCTACAGTTAAGTAAATAAATTGCATTCTACCTCAAATTATAAATTATCTGCCATTTTGATCCGGCTTTTCAATTCTTTCTCTTCCAAAATTTCCATTTCATCAAGGGCTTTATTAAGAATTACAACTCGTTCTCGATATGGAATAAAAGCACTTTTGAAACCATTAATAATTACATTTTTTATATCGGTGTAATCTAAGTTCAGTTCTTTTATAGCCAGCATATATTCATCTGTTAAAGTTGTGTCGGAAATCAATCTGTTATCGGTGTTAATAGTAACTCTTAGTCCATAATCAAGATAAAAACTTAATGGGTGTTTCTTCAGATTCGAAACAGATTTAGTATGCATATTACTTTTTAAACATATCTCTAAGGGAATGCGGTGATCATTCACATAATTTAAAAGATCTCCATCTTCGATAAGCCTTGTACCATGCCCGATTCGGTGGGTACTGCAGTAATGCAGTGCCTGATGAATACTTTCCGGTCCATAGGCTTCTCCCGCATGTATAGTTATATTGATATTATTATTTAAGGCAAGGTAAAAAGCATCCATGTGATATTTTGCTGGATGATTATATTCCGAGCCGGCAAGATCAAAACCAATGACACCTCTATTTTTATAAGCAACAGCTAATTCTGCCAAAGTCAAGGAATTGTCCGGGCTCATATTTCTAATACCGCAGATAATTACACCTGTCTTGATATTATATTTTTTTTCCGCCTCAGCCAGACCTTTTAATACTGCATCAGAAATAACGGTTAATTTAAGACCTTTCTTGGTGTGTAAGGTTGGAGAATATCGTACTTCTAAATATCTTATATTCTCTTTTGCTGCATCTTCTGCAAGTTCATATGCAGTTCTTACAAGTGCCTCTTCTGTCTGCATCACACTTAAGGTTATATCAAAAGCTTTTAAATATTCATCCAAACTTTTACACTCTTTATCACAGCAAATTATTTTCTTTAACTCTGCTTCATTATCAGCCGGCAGCTTTACTTTCTGTTTATCCGCCAGCTCTAAAAGAGTAGAAATTCTAATAGAGCCATCTAAATGAACATGGAGGTCTGCTTTAGGAAGTTTTTCTATAAATTCTTTTCTCAATTTCATAAGTTCTCCAAATATGTTAGTCTAATATTTAACGCAAAAGAATTAGAAATCCCATTTATCAAAGCTGATAATATCTGTGATGTCATCTCTCTTTTTACATTGCGAAATTAACTTTATTGTCTGTTCATAGATCGATTTTTTCTCTTTAGGATACCCAAATGGACTAAGTGCTACAACTCTGATGTTAGCTGGAATCCCCAGGATGTCTCTTACTTTCTTCTCGTTAAAAGCAGCTAACCAGCAGCTTCCTATCCCATGGTTCCAAGCTGTAAGCATCATTTGTTGAAAAGCTATTGTTGTATCTACTAAGTAATAATCTTGATTATTCATTGTTCCACTTTTTTGTGGATCACTACAGGCGATTACTACTACAGGTGCATCTTTTATAAAAAAATTGACTTTACTGACCAATCCACTTTTCAGAGCCAATTCTTTAATGGTATTTTTATTTCTTACTACTATAAAGCGCCAGCATTGCTTATTCTGAAATGATGGAGAGACTCTTGCAGCTTCCATCATTTCAGATAAAATAATGTCAGGAATTTCTTTATCCTGAAAACTTCTAACACTGCGGCGGCTAAAAATTACTTCATCAAATTCCACTAAAATGAAATTCCTATCCCTGCATTAAAAACAGGGTATTTACTAATTGTGTAATCTGCAAAGATTTTCAACAATAATAAGCTATATCTGATGCCGAAAGTTGCTCTTACATCATTTTCACCATCAACTTCAAACTTAATTTGCTCTTCGCTTTCTTCGATCTCATTAGCTTGATTTAAAGTTTTTAATGTATAAGCATAATCTGCTTTTACCTTTGTTTGATCATAGCCGACACCTGTATACAAAGTCCACATCAACAATTTCTTACTAACTTCTACATTAGCGTTTAAATTTGTGAATGTCAGGATATCTCCAACATAGAGATTTTGATAAGCTGCTTGTAATGCAATATCAATTGGGATAAGCGGAATATATTGACTTACACTGTGTTTCAAACCAACACCCCAAAAACCAAAATCCCCAATATCTTTATTGATCTCCATTTTAGGGAAACCTCGCACCATGATCTCATTTCCAAACGGTAAGCCCAGGTTGAATTGCGGCATTAAAAATGGCACAGCAGGGAGATTAGCACCATCCGGCAAAGGAATGTCAAGTTCGGCCGCATCTAATCCGGGGATATCATCCAGAAGCGGATTGTGTTCAAATGTAACACCATCTTTCCCAAATACGGTAGCTGTTTCCAATTCTTCATCAGGATAAAGATAAATATTAGTACCCGGGTTTAAGGGATCTTCAATAAAAAGATTCGGCCTAAAAGCCATGAATGTTTTGTCTTCATCTGGTACAAAAGCCAGCATTGTGCTAATATTAAAACCAAACATAAAAGGTTTTAAAACTGAAGCTGTATGGTACAATGATGTATTCATGGTTGTTCCAAATGCAGTAACCAGCGGCTTCACATATACAATACCGTTCTCCTTACCAAACTTTTGTAACTTGTCTTGAACACCAGCAAACACAACTGAAAATAGAATCAGTAAAAATAGAACTATAAATAATTTTTTCATGTTACCTCCTAATAATTTCGATTTAATTTATCCTTTCGTTCATAACTTATATTTGTCAAACTTTTTTAATAGTTGACCTGAAAATTCCAGGCAAACAGTGAGGCATTCCGACAATCCTGATGTAAAATTAATAATCTCGCTTTCATTGTTGCAAAATGATAGATATCATTCATTTGTAATCAACAAATTTCTTTACAAAATTTGCTCATAGAAATTGGTTGATAATCTATGATAATGGAGACTAAGATGCTGAATAATAGAAATATTTTATTGGGAATTACTGGCGGGATTGCAGCTTATAAAGCAGTTGACCTTGCAGGTAAACTTACTAAAATGGGTGCTAAAATTAAAACAATAATGACACAAAATGCTTGCGAATTTGTAAGTCCGCTTACACTCAGATCGATCACTCATCAGCCAGTTATAACAAAAATGTTTGATCTGAATAGTGAAATAGAACATATATCACTGGCTGATTGGGCAGATATAATCGTGATTGCTCCCGCAACAGCCAATATTATTGGGAAAGTAGCATCCGGAATAGCTGATGATATTTTATCTACTACTATTATGGCATCCACAGCTCCGGTATTTTTTGTTCCAGCTATGAATGGGCATATGTATGTGAATCCTATTGTGAAGGCAAATATCAACAAGCTTACTGAACTTGGATATTTCTTTATGGAGCCGGAAGCCGGAATGCTTGCCTGCGGTTATGAAGGTAAGGGACGATATCCAAAAAATAGGGAAATTCTTTATTTTTTACTTACTTTTTTAGAATACAAAAGAGATCTAACTGGGAAAACAATCTTAATTACAGCCGGTGCAAGTCAGGAGAAAATTGATCCCATACGTTTTATTTCCAACAGATCTTCAGGAAAAATGGGATTAGCTTTAGCCAGAGCTGCTCATATAAGAGGCGCAAAAGTTAAATTTATCCACTCAAACATTAATGATGAAGTACCTGAATATTTAGATTCTTATCAAACTAATGATGCAAAAGAAATGTATGATACAGTTATGAAGGAATCAAGTAAAGCTGAAACAATCATTATGGTTGCTGCAGTTGCTGATTATGCTCCAGCTCAATATTCTAAGCAAAAAATTAAAAAATCTGACGATCTGATCCTGAACTTTAAGAAAACGAAGGATATTCTGTACGATCTTGGCAAGAAGAAAAAAACCGGTCAAATGTTGATCGGATTTGCTGCAGAGTCAGAAAAGATAAAACAAAATGCACTCATGAAATTGAAAAAGAAAAATCTGGATTTCATTTGTGCCAATGATCTGAAAGTTACCGGTAAGGATGATACAAAAATTCTGCTTTTAAGTTCCAAGCAGGAAATTGAACTGTCGGGCAGCAAATTTTCCGTTGCTCATCAGATTTTAGATTCAACAATTAATATAAATAAAAAATGAAAGAAAAAACATTTATTATTTCAGGTGCCAACGGAAATGTAGGTTCCTATTTCGCTAAAAATCTTCTTGATAAAGGTGCGAACTTAATTCTTATAGTTCATAATAATGATGACAGAATCAAGCTCCTGGCCTCAGAAAATAAGAAAAAAGTAAAAATAATAAAACAGGATATTACAGCTTTTCTCCAACTTAATAATAAGCTTAATGAAGTAATCTCAACCACAGGTTGGAGCCCTACACACCTGGTACATACTGCAACCGCCCGAAGTCATGATATCAAATCTCTCGCCGATACCGATCCGGAATTGTGGGGAAAGATCATACAGGCAAATTTAATTGGCACTTTCAATATTCTAAAGGTTGCTCTTGCTTATTTTAAACTCAATTCTTACGGAAAAATTGTTCTATTTGGTTCAAATGTTTCACGGATAGGACTTCCAAACGGATCTGCCTATGCTGCTTCAAAAGCTGCAATAGCTAATATTGGCAGGACACTTGCTGCCGAGGAAGCGGTTAATAATATTATTGTGAATACTGTTTCTCCCGGCCCTATAAAAATTGATGATAGTCAGTTCTCCGAAAGTTACCGTAAATTCAGGGAAGAATATTACAAAGAAAAGATACGCGATATCCCCTTGAAACGATGTGCCTCTTTTCAAGATATTTTCGGACTTTGTGAATTTTTGTTATCCGATGAAAATTCCTATATTACAGGAGAAGAATTCTTTATAACCGGTGGAAAGATTTGAAGATTTTTACTTTTATTATTTTGATGTTGATCATAAATATAACACTATTTGCCAATTTCGAAGCAGCAGCATATCCATCTGCCGGCTACTCAAATGAAACAGGACTTTATGGCGGTGTGATTACTTATTTACGTTTTACGCCTCAGGATTCAATATCATCAAATCATAAAAATATGTTCTATCTAACTACATCATACACCGAAAAAAAACAGTTTATTTTAAAACTCAAACCGGAGTTATATTTTAATCAAAGTTTGAACCGCTTGGAAATAGAACTTCTTTACAAAAAATGGCCGTCAAATTTCTATGGTATTGGCATGAATACTGATCTTCATAACTTTGAACGTTACAGCTCTATTGCAAAAAGTTTGATCACGACATTCAGCAGAAAGATAAATGATTTTTGGGAAATTTCCTTATACAGCGAGTATGTAAACTACGCTATTACAGAGAATGATGTTGATGGAATGCTATCTTCTGCAACTACCCTCGGAGGGAATGGTTCCATTACGACCGGAATGGGATTGATATTCTCTTATGATGATAGAAATGTAACCGCATTTCCCACGCAAGGTAGTTTGCTAATATTTCAAGTAAACAGCTTTTCAGAAGTGCTAAAAAGTGATTTTGAATTTTCTGAATATATTCTTGATCTCCGAAAGTATTTTCCGCTCAATAATGCTAATACACTTGCTTTACAATCCTATTTATCCACTATTCGAGGTGAAGCACCTTTTAATCAAATGAATTATTTGAATGACTATATGAGAGCCGTCACTTCCAATCTTTATATAAATAAAAGTGCTTTCATTTTGCGAGCTGAGGACAGAGTATTTATTTGGAATGATGGATTCAAAAAAAGACTCGGTTTTGCTCTCTTTATTGAAATGGGTGAAGTTGCCTCCAGGATAGATAACCTCAATCTTAATAACTTACAACTCAATTATGGTTTTGGATTTCGTTACTCTTTCTTCTTGGAGGATAGAATGAATGTAAGACTTGACATAGGATTCGCAGAAGGACAATCTAATATTTCAATCAGTGCAGGGGAAGTATTTTAATGAAGAAATTATTGATTTATATGATAGTATTTTTCTCACTAAACTTGTTTGCATTCCAGGAAGGAGAGAAGTTAACTTTTGATATCAGCTACGGGATAATCAATGCCGGAGAAGCTTCTTTAAAAATTAGTTCTGGCTTTTATCAAGAGGTTACTCCATGTTATATTATCGAGTCCCGCGCCAATACAAACTCATTTTTTGATAATATTTATAAAGTCAGAGATCGTATCGAATCTATCTGGGATAAAAATAAATTTGTTACTCTTCGGTTCACAAAAAAATTACAAGAGGGCTCCTATAGGCAATACAGAATACATTTCTATTATCCTGAACAAAACTTCACAATTTATACCAAATTCGGCCGCAAAACTAAAGAATTCAAAGACGAAAAAATGGATATTCCAGAAGATACTCAGGATATCCTGAGTGCACTATATTATTTAAGAAGAAAAGAAATTAGCGTGGGCGATACAGTAACAATAAACGTAACTGCCGATGGTCGAAATTACCCGGCTGATGTTATTATTCATAAACAGGAAGAACTTGATACAATTTTTGGGACAAAGATGTGTTTTTTAGTTGAACCTATTTTAGAGGGTGAAGCAATTTTCAAGCAAACAGCAGCAATTTTTATCTGGCTAACTGCTGATGAATATAAAATTCCTGTAAAAATGAGCAGTAAAATAATTTTTGGCAGCTTTAAAGCTGTATTGAAAGATGCGGAAAATGTCGCTTACAAAAAAAAGTGATTACTGGTATGAGCTTCCACTGGAATTAATTGCTCAATTTCCACTCGAGAACCGTTCCGAAAGCCGCCTTCTAAAATTAAACAAAACCTCCAGTTTTGTCTCTCATCATAAGTTTTCTGATATCTTAGACTTTATCTCAGCGCAGGATGTGGTCGTGGTTAACAACACAAGAGTAATCCCCGCTCGTTTATTCGGACATAAATTCACTGGTGCCAAGATTGAAGTATTATTACTCGAGCAAAAGAGAGAAAAACTTTGGAAATGCCTGGTAAAACCAGGACGAAAACTGCAGGTTGGAACAGAAATTAAATTTAATGATGACTTAACAGCAAAAATCATAGATAAGACTGAAGATGGCGGACGGATAATTGAATTCTATTGTGAAGGAATTTTCTGGGAAATGCTGCAGAAACTTGGGAAAATACCACTTCCTCCCTACATCAAAAGAGAATCAACTGAAAAAGATAAAGAAATTTATCAAACTATCTATGCTCAAGAACGAGGTTCAGTGGCAGCACCTACAGCCGGACTACATTTCACTAAACAACTTATGGATCAATTGCAGGAAAAAGGAATTGAAATATTGGAAGTTGTTTTACACGTAGGTTTAGGCACTTTCCGCCCGGTTAAAACTGATAATATTAAAGACCATATTATGCACAGCGAGCATTGTCAAATTTCAGAGAAAACAGCTGCCAGAATTAATCTGGCAAAAAAAGAAAAGAGAAGGGTTATCGCGGTTGGAACAACAACAACGAGAACTCTGGAAAGTTTTGCTCAAAACGGAATCCTGCACAGCGGATCACATTGGACGGATATATTTATTTATCCCGGTAAAGAATTTCAGATCATTGATGGACTGATAACTAATTTTCATATGCCGGAATCAACACTAATGATGCTTGTAGCCGCTTTTGCCGGATATGATAATATCATGAAAGCCTACAAAGTTGCCGTAAAAGAAAAATATCGTTTTTTCAGTTATGGCGATTCAATGTTAATTTTGTGAAAATGATTAGCGAACTTCTCCTTTTTACTGAGAATATAGAACAAAAGAAGTTTCACAAAGGATATAATGTCAGGAGATATTTTTGAAAGATTTCAAGCACCAATTTTTCGACGAAGTATTATTTTATGACAAAATTGCGAGCACAAGTGTAAGAATAGAAAAGTTGATAACCTCAAATATGGTTAAGGGCAATGTGTTGTGTATTGCGGGAGAACAGACATCTGGAAAAGGGAGAAGTAGTAATAATTGGTTTTCCCCACTCGGTGGTTTGTGGTTTACAGCCGCTCTTTATGGGTTTGATTTTCAATCTAACATTACAATTTTTACTGGAATCTGCATTCACAAAGTGATCACAACATTGTTTCCGGAAACTACCGAACATCTTAAGATCAAATGGCCTAATGACATTTTTCTAGAGGGGAAAAAATTGGGCGGTATTCTTTCTCATAACCTAAGTACAAGAAATTATCATCTTCTGGGAATTGGGTTGAATACAAATGTCTCTTCTTTTGATTATGATCTCGTTAATAATTCTACTTCAATAACTTCAGTACTTAAACATAGGGTGGATAATCAGAGGATTCTTACAAACATATTTGATCTTTTCACCTCTGAACTTCCAGATTTTGTTGAAGGAAAATTTGACTTAGAATATTTTAATAAAAACACATTCTTAAAGGAGAAAATTATTGAACTAGACACAAAATATAAAATCTTCAAAGGAATCGTAAAAGGGATCAATAGAGATGGAGCTCTATTACTTGAGATCAAACCTGGTATGATCCAACCTTTTTATGCCGGGAATGTTATCAGCTGGGAAAACGGGAAATAGCTTTTATTACGGTTTTTTCATTCTTATTGCATTTGCTTAACTGTTTATTTCTTGACTTTTTAATATTAACTCTTAGTTAGGTAAGGTAGTTGATTATCCAAGATAAATGAGAAAGATTAAACCGCAAATTCATCGGTCAGGTGGATGTGAGCACAGCAGAGGGCAAGTTATTTTTTATTGTTATAATAGGAAAGTGAGATGATATTACAAACATTACTTTTAGTATTTGGATTTCTACTACTAATCATAGGTGCCCAGTATTTTGTTGAAGGATCCTCATCTCTCGCCAGAAAATACAACGTCTCCAACCTTGTTATCGGTTTAACTCTGGTTGCTTTTGGAACCTCTGCTCCGGAATTGGTGGTTAATACATTCGCTTCGTTTCAGAAACATCAGGATATTGTATTTGGCAATATTATCGGTAGTAATAATTTTAACATTTTTATCATTCTGGGAATTACAGGTCTCATCACTCCTCTGGTAGTACAATCCCAAACTGTCTGGAAAGAAATCCCGATCTCTATCTTTGCTGTTCTGACGCTTTATTTTCTTTCCAATGAACTTTTTTTCTCTAATCTGCGGATTTTAACCCGTTTAGACGGGATAATACTATTGATCATATTTGTATTTTTCCTGGTTTATATTTTCAGGCAGATGAAAGCAGATCAAAAAGAACCGAAACTGGCAGCTGTTGTTTTATCAAAAATACAGATCTGGACTTTTATTTTAGCCGGTATTACCGGCTTGATCTTGGGAGGAAAATTAGTAGTTGATAATGCAGTTAAACTTGCTATAAATTTTGGTTTTAGTGAAAAGATAATCGGAATTACAATAATTGCTGCCGGTACTTCACTACCGGAATTAGCCACTTCCGTAACAGCAGCAATTAAGAAGAATATGGATATTGCTGTAGGAAACATCATCGGTTCGAATATCTTTAATATCTTCTTCGTTCTGGGGATCAGTTCTTTGATTCGACCAATGAGCTATAGAAAAGAGTTCAATTCGGATCTTTATGTTCTAGCTTGCGGAACTGTTCTGCTTTTTATAGCTATGTTTACCGGGGAAAAGAAGAAATTGGATAGATGGGAAGCCGGAATCTTATTATTACTTTATATTGGATATTCCATTTACATTGTTTATCAAGAATTATAGCTTGGTGGGAGTGTTGATGATCGATAAATTTTACAAAAGGAGTTCAAAATGAAATCAGAAATGTTAGATATTTTTCCTAAACTGTCAGAAATACCTGATAGTTATCAAATAAAAGGAAAAATCCACCAAAAAAAATATATGATCGATGGTGAAATGAAAACTTGGAACGGACCAATGGAAGAAGTTTTTTCTCCTATCTGTCTCAAAACATCGGAAGGTTTAGAACAGCCGGTAATTGGTTCATATCCGCTTCTCACAGAAGGTGAAGCTTTAAGAGCATTGGATTCTGCAAAAAAAGCTTATAATAATGGTAAAGGTGTATGGCCGACTATGAGTGTGACAAAAAGAATAGAGCATGTTATCAATTTTATCAATAAAATGGTTTCAACCCGTGAAGAAGTTGTTAAATTACTTATGTGGGAGATCGGAAAATCACTGAAGGATTCACAAAAGGAATTTGATAGGACCATTGAATATATGAAAGACACTATTGATGCCTTAAAAGACACAGATCGAGCTTCTGCAAAATTCGAGATCAGAGAGGATGTGATCGGCCAGATCCGCAGAGCACCTTTAGGTATTGTGCTGTGTATGGGACCATACAATTATCCGCTTAATGAAACTTTTGCAACTTTACTACCGGCACTTATCATGGGTAATACCGTGATCTTCAAACCACCGAAGCATGGAGTTTTACTACATTCTCCCATTTTAGATGCGTTCCAAACTTCTTTCCCGAAAGGAGTTGTAAACACTGTTTACGGTGACGGAAAACAAATTATCACACCATTAATGAAATCGGGACTGATTGACGTTCTCGCTTTTATCGGTACCAGCCATGTAGCTGACATTTTAAAAGGATTACATCCCAAACCTCACAGGTTGAAATGCGTGCTTGGTCTGGAAGCAAAAAATGCCGGCATTATTTTACCTGATGCAGATATTTCTCAAACAGTAAAAGAATGTATTATGGGAACTCTGTCTTTCAACGGACAGCGGTGTACTGCACTTAAAATAATTTTCGTACATCAAGATATTGCAGAGACATTTATTAATGCACTGATTACCGCTTTAGAAGAATTAAAACTGGGAATGCCTTGGTCGGAAAACGTTCAACTTACTCCGTTACCGGAAGCAAATAAAACTAATTTCTTATCCGACTTAATTAAAAATGCTGTTGAAAATGGCGCTAAAGTTGTGAATAAAGACGGTGGTGAAGCCAATGAAACTTTTTTCTACCCTGCCATACTTTATCCGGTTACTTCAAAAATGAAAATTTATGAGGTAGAACAATTTGGTCCTTTGATCCCAATTGTCCCTTTCACAGATATAAATACTGCATTAGAATACATTGAAAATTCTAATTACGGACAACAGGTAAGCATTTTCGGTAAAGATCCCAAAATTCTTTCAGATTTGATAGATCCTTTAGTCAATCAAGTCTGCCGAGTTAATATAAATTGCCAATGCCAGAGAGGTCCTGATACATTCCCCTTTACAGGTAGAAAAGATTCAGCAGAAGGTACTCTTTCTGTATCTGATGCCTTACGTGTTTTTTCAATTAGAACACTTGTTGCCGCTAAAGATAGCGATCTGAATAAGCAGCTATTTTCCACAATAACTCAAGAGAGGATGTCAAACTTCCTTTCTACTGATTTCATTTTCTAGTATTTAGATCTTAGATTAACTCAGAGCGCGTGGGATTATCAAAAACTCAATCTTACACCGACAACATAATTGCGTCCTGCAGCAGGCCAGTAATAACTAGTTTCGCTCCAGGTATCATAATAACCGGCAGTCTCATATTCTTCATCCAAAATATTATTGATCTTTAAATTCAATTCCAGATCAGATGCATTGAAAAGTTTTACTATTTTCAATTTTGCGCCTGCATTCACGGTTTTATAAGGATCGATAGTTCTATTTTCATTTTCAGTGTTATCCAAATATTGTTTTCCAACGTATCTTACCTGAGTGAACAGATTTATCATTTTATTATTATATATTAATTTTATCATCGAAATGAAATTAGGAAAACCAGCAATAGCATTCCCGGAAAAATCTACTTCATTTCCCCAATCGTACATGATAAAATCAGCAAAATAGTTTTTACTATAACTCAAACTGCTGAGAAGTTTAAAATTAGCTGGTAGTACAAGATCCATAGATAGTTCCATTCCCATATGCACTGTACGACTCGCATTTCCGCGGATTGGAATTCCGTCGTCATCAGCACCGCCATAAGGTACTATTTCATCTTTGAAATTCATCCAGTATAAATTTGTTTTAGCATCCAGAACACCGCCAGAATATCCAATTCCAATTTCATAATCAGTAACTTTTTCAGGTTTCACATACGGATCAGTCCAATTTATTTTTTCAATCATTCCATCAATGCTGTAAATTGTATCAGCTGTTGCGAAAAGTGGAGATACGCCAAGATCATCAGGTCCATCCCAAGTATCATAAAGTTCATCATCAGTTGGTTCTCTCTGAGATACCGATAGATTTCCATAGATATTTAATTTATCATTGATGTTATAGTTAAATCCACATCTGGGATTGAAAAAATTATAATCAACCTGATAAGCATTAAGATATTCATCCTTAAAATTACCCGATTCTAATTGCTCAAAATTGTAATCAATCCGTTGTAAATACAAATTTACCATGATTGAAAGTTTGTTAAATGGATGGTAGATCTCATTAACATACGCAGTTAAATATTTTTTTTCTCCAATATAGTTATAATACTTCTGACCTTTAGAAAACTCTATTCCCAGAGAATCAGCACCGATTACATCAATGATCTTACCTCTGTGATCACTATCAAATAAACTTAGGTAAGTACCGGCTGTTAACTTCCCTCCGGAATGCTCTAAATTGTATTGTGAAACTATACCGTAATGATTTTTTGTTACCCATTTCTGTCTGATAATATCTGCTTCTTCTCCAATATCTTCTATAGTAAGTCCATGTTCCCAAAGATTTCTGTCTTCTTTGTATTGTTCGTAAAAACCATTACCATAAATGTAAAAAATAGAATTACTGATTTCGGATGAATCATTGATATAATAGCTATGATGTAGTTCAAAATGAGGTTGTGAAAAATCATCAACATAATTTTTATATGTATAAGGGTTATGCTGATAGTTTTCTTCCAGATACCCTTCCGCTGATGCTTCCCAGGCCGCATGAGTAAGCTCATGACCGGTGTAGAAGTTGAATTTAGTGATCGATCTATCACCTAATCTGGTTAAATTTGTGTAAACAGCCCAAAGTTCCGAGGCAGAGTTATCACGGTAACCACCAGAAGAAATTTTAGAAAATCTAAAATTTGTGCTGTATTTTCCAAATCTCATGGATGATTTTAATCCTGCTTTGTAAGTATTATAACTTCCTACGGCTGAAAATAATTCAGTTCCCGTCTGTTCTGTGAAAGATATTGTCTGCATATTCAATGACCCGCCAAAGGTTGAAATTCCATATAATGAACTTCCTACACCTCTTTGAAACTGAATATCTGATAAACTCTCCGCAAAATCAGGCATATTTACAAAATATACCTGGTGATCTTCCGGATCATTTAAAGGAATTCCGTTTATCATCACACCAATTCGTTTTTGATCGAAACCACGTATTTTGAAATGAGCATTGCCGATCAAACCACCAGCATCCGAATAGGCAAATACTCCTGGAACATCTTCCATAAGCATAGGAATTTCCTGACCAAAATTTTCCTGTCTGATCATCTCCCTATCTAAATTTGTAAATGTTATAGGAGTTTCCCTGTCTTTTGCTTTCGTTACTGATACTTTAACTCCCATTAAATAATGAGGTGCTTTTATTAGTTGTACATTAACAACAGATGTATCGAAGGGGTTCAGGCGTATAATTTGTTTCTCATAACCAATCCTTTCAAAAGTGATATCAAAATATGCCGGTTTGATAAAAATCAATTTATATACACCATTTTCATTGGAAGTGGTAGAAAGATTAATGCTACTTACATAAATACTAACTTGTTCTATGGGCATTCCTGTCTGTGAATCTGTAATTTTCCCTATCAATTGATCAGCTAATAAAACATAATTTAATGCAATGAGAAAGAAAATCATCAATATTGCTTTTTTCATATTTACTCCTTATAAAAATAAAAACCACAATTCAGCAGAAAACCGAACTGTGGTTTTTTAAATTTATTTCAGTTTCCTACGCCGGTATTATCCGGATCAGGTCCAAGGGTATGTTCTCAGCTTAAAAAATCCTTCAGCACCCCTAAATCAATTAAGTAGCTTATTTAATGATCTTATAAGGTTAAAATCTTCATTTAGGTTTTAATGTCAATTGAAAAAACACTATTTTAGGATCATAAAATCTTGTTTTAATTAAAAATCATTTGACTTATCAACCTAACAAAGAAAGCTTAATTTATTAACAGGGGGGCTAATTGATGGCTGAGAAGTGATCTTCACTCAACCCTCAGACTTATCGGATAATGCCGAAATAGGAGTTTTATTTGAATTTTGATTTAACAGTTGATTACAGAACAATTCTTAGTAAATTAGATTGGATAATATTTTTTGGCGTTTTATTATTAACTTTTCTTTCAATAATTTATGGTCAGCACTTAAAAAACAAAAATCCCAAAAATACGATCAAGAGTAAAGAACTGGGATTTCTTGAACTATTATTAATGGGAAGACAGCTAACCTTACCATTGTTTGTTGCAACTTTAGTTGCTACGTGGTATGGAGGTATTTTTGGTGTTACAAAAATTGCTTTTGAGCAGGGAGTATTTAATTTTATTACTCAGGGTGTTTTTTGGTATGTTTCTTATATCATTTTCGCTTTTTTTATTACTCATAAAGTTGTAAAGTATAAGGCTGTTACCCTCCCCGATCTAATTGAAAAAATGTTCGGTCCCAGATCAGGAAAGTTAAGTGCAGTTTTTAATTTTTTCAATGTGCTGCCAATAGCTTATGTCATTAGTTTAGGTCTTCTTATCCAAGCTTTATTTGGAATTTCTTTATTACTCAGTATGATCATTGGAATTACAGTAGTGATCATTTATACAGTTTATGGAGGTTTCCGCGCAATTGTTTTTTCTGATATAATTCAATTCTTCGTAATGTGTTTAGGTGTTTTTTTAGTAGTAGTTTTTTCCTACAAATTATTTGGCGGAATAGGTTTCTTAAAAGCCAATCTTCCTGCGGAGCATTTTACACTTACAGGCGGAGAAGGTCTTGCCGCAACACTGGTTTGGGGATTTATAGCTTTATCCACACTAGTCGATCCAAATTTTTATCAACGTGTTTTTGCTGCAAAAAGTGTAAAAGTCGCAAAACGAGGAATTCTTATTTCTACAATTATTTGGATACTCTTTGATATCTGCACAACCAGTGGAGCGATGTATGCGAGAGCGGTGATACCTGAAGCTGCTTCTGACAAAGCATATCTCATCTATGCCCTCCAAATTCTACCCAACGGAGTTCGCGGTTTGGTTTTGGCAGGGATTTTGGCAACGATCCTTTCGACACTTGACTCTTACCTATTCATAGCTGGTAACACTGTATCTTTTGATATGATGCCCAGGAAATATCGCGGACAAATTACTATGCATAGATTGGGTATTCTTACTGTTGGCATAATTGCTGTAGTTATGGGAGTCATCTTCGAAGGAAATATCAAAGAAGTTTGGAAAACTCTGGGAAGCTATTCGACAAGCTGTCTTCTCTTGCCAGTGTTATACGGCTATATTTTCCCTGGCAAAATAAAAGATTGGCAGTTTATATTTGCTAGTGTTTTAGGAATTATTTCTGTTAGTACTTGGCGAAATATAACTTTAGGCGGATTCTGGAAAAATATTGATGAACTTTATATAGGAATTATCGCGACTTCGTTGGGGCTGATATTTTATGGTTTAGCTGAAAAGATTAAAAATATGTAAATATTATATCTTTGAGGAGATCTTACAGAGACTTTCGACAACTTGTCTCACCGAAAGCTATTCTATGTAAAAAGTCTGCAACAGAAATAATATTTTCCAAACCTAACAGAAAGAATTACTCAGAATGACTGTTAACAAAAGGAGGAAATTTGAAAATTGGAAAAATTGTTACTTTAGTTTTGGGAATTGGATTGTTTGTTTATTCTGCTATTCATTTCGTGCAGGGCATCATTCTTTGGGCAGCCGTAAAACTCATCATAGGAACGGGATTGATAACGATCACATTCATGAAAAACCGCTATGGTCAGATCATCTTCGGTCACTTGGCAATCGTGGCTGGTTGTATGTTGGTAACTGCTGGGATTTATTACGTACCAATGATAGCTGAAAGCGTAAAAGCAAATAATGGACAAATCCCGATCTTGTTAATTTTTGCGATGCCGTTGTTCTGGGGATTTTTCTCCATCTTTGGTGGAATCTGCGCAATTTATCACGGCTTTTGCAGATGCGTTCGGCATGACTGGAGTGTGTGATGAATAAGTTTACTGCAGATTTTTTAAAAACAAAAAAAGTAATCGGTATGATCCATGTTAACGCGCTTCCGGGTACACCAAACAATAAATATTCGATTTCAAGTATAATTGTAAAAGCAATTCAGGAAGCTGAATTGTATGAGGCTTGTGGTTTAGATGCTGTCATATTGGAAAATATGCATGATGTACCCTATCTGAATCGAGAAGTTGGTCCTGAGATCACTGCTGCCATGACTGCAATTACTACTAGAGTTAAATCAAAAGTTTCAATACCTTGCGGAGTTCAGATATTGGCTGGAGCCAATTTGGAAGCGCTGGCTGTTGCAAACGCATCAGAATGTGACTTTATTCGGGTTGAAGGTTTTGTATATTCTCACATTGCCGATGAGGGATTAATGAATGCCTGTGCCGGAGAACTTATGAGGGTCAGAAAATATATTGATGCAGAGAACGTAGCAGTTTTTGCAGATATTAAAAAGAAGCATTCTTCACATTCCATTACAGGCGATCTCGATCTCCGGGATTTTGCGGATGCTTGTCATTTCTTTCAGGCTGATAGTGTCATTGTTTCAGGGTCATCTACTGCTAAGGAAGCAAATTTAGAAGAGCTTCAAGATTTATGGAAAACAACAAAACTACCAGTTTTAATAGGATCAGGTATCACTGCTGAGAATATTAGTAAATACTGGGATTTTGCTAATGGTTTTATTATTGGTTCTTACTTTAAAAAAGGTGGAAAATGGCAGAATACGGTTTTAGAAGAAAATGTAGTGAATCTAATGAACAAAATTAAATCTTTAAGGTCATTAAACATTGATTGTTAATTTAATCCCTATCGCCACTAACAGAGTTAACATCAGAGAAAATACCAGATAGGCCAAATTTGATAAAATCCTAATCCCGGTCGTAAATTTCTTAGTATTAAAGCCGATTTTTTCCATAAAAAGCATAATAATTGCTAAAAATACAAACCATACTGTTCCTAAGGGAAAATGATTTTTAAATGCGAACAACCAACAGAATGGCCACCAAAAAAGCAGATCGTGCAGAAGAAAACCAGAAACAGCAAAAGTAGCTACAACCCGAAAGGTTCTGGGGACTTTCTTGGACAGAGGTTTGTAGAAATAAAAAAGCATATAATACCCAAAAACAGGATTCCAATAATTCCAGAATTCTCTAACTGATTTTGCTTTAAATGCTTTGATGAACATTGATCTGATAATTTTAAAATAAGGACCGCGACCTAATCGCAATTGGATGTAGTGTTTAAGTGTTTTATTCGATTTCAATATCATCTCATCATTTTTTTTGATATGTTTTTTTTATAACTCGAATTGTCAATTTTTTTTCTTGTACATAAAAAACGCTAACCGCAGTTAGCGTTTAATGTGGTACCAGAGGCCGGACTTGAACCGGCACGATCCGAAGATCGAGGGATTTTAAGTCCCTTGTGTCTACCAATTCCACCACTCCGGCAGGAATTAATAATTACCCAAATGGAGGCGACACCCGGATTCGAACCGGGGATAAAGATTTTGCAGACCTTTGCCTTACCACTTGGCGATGTCGCCTTATATAAAATGGAGCGGGAGACGAGATTCGAACTCGCGACAACTACGTTGGCAACGTAGAGCTCTACCACTGAGCTACTCCCGCTCATTATCTCAAAGCAAAATCCGGATATATAGTTTTCTTGTCAAATCATTTATAAATGCAACTGGAAAAATAGCCAACAACTTGCTCATAATCTCCACTTACATCTCCGGAATTTCGATAATCCAATACTGCAGAATTGCTATAATTGAGTAGTTTTGCAATATTCATTAATGTTAAAATACCGCCCATGCCGCAAGCTTCGATCTCACGATGTTCATAATTCTTTTCCATCCCAGCAACATCTAATTTCTCAAACAACTCAACTAATTTAGTATCCATCATTTTCGCAATTTTACTGGTATAATAATGGCTCAGATCTGTACTAATAACAAATTTTGTTTGATCTATTTTATCCTTAAAGAATTCAGCTAAGATATGAGCTAACTTTTTACTGTTTTCCTTTGATTGTGTTCCCAGTAATATGGGAACGATCTTAACCTCTGGTTTCACTATCTGTAAAAAAGGTAATTGGACTTCCAGCGAGTGCTCAATATTGTGAGCGTAGTTATGTGATTTCAATCCATACTTCCCCTTCAGCTCTTTTACAATATTTGTTGCAATATCCACACTTCCTAATGGCGTTAAATACTTTTCGTAATTCCCGATAGAGAAATCGAAATCGGCAAATCTATGGCTGGGAGCGATTATTACAGTATACTTAAAATTCTCATCCTTGAGAGTTTTGAAACTGAAAGCAGCACACTGCCCGGAGTAAACATACCCTGCATGCGGTGCTACAACGCCTAATAATTCACCTGATATCTTTCTTAACTCAACATTTTCCAAAAAATCATTGATCTGGGTTTTTAAGACCTTGCCGTCTCCTGGGTAAAAACTACCTGCAACTACCGGATTCCTGATCATAGTACCACCTTATTAATAAATGTAAAAATTAACAACTATCGCTCCTATCAATTAACAAAATTACACTTTATAATTATCATGACAACAAATAAATTGACAAATGTAAAGATTTTAAGAAGAAACTTCAGCAGGCAAACCTTTAATTTGTGAGGGAATATGAACAAAATTGCTATTACTACTGGAGATCCTGCCGGGGTTGGACCGGAGATTACATCTAAAGCTATACGTTTTTTAAAACTGAAAAAAGATGTGATTATAATAATCTACGGTAAAGTTGAATCTTGCAAAGCTGGAAATCGGATAAAAAAAATTGAGAAGGTAAGCGAAGCTGTTTCCCCTAAATATATTTATTGGATCGAAATTAATAACAATAAGATCGAGATAGGAAAGCCTAGTGTACTGAGTGGTAAAGTAGCGTATGAAATTCTTTGTCGCTGCACTGAAGATCTAAATTCTGGGAAATTATCAGCAGTAGTAACTGCCCCTGTTAGTAAAGCAGCTATTCGCCTCTCGTATCAGAGTTTTATCGGTCATACAGAATTTTTTGCAGAAAAATCTAACAGTAAAAATGTTGTTATGTCCTTTTGGGGACCTTACTTTAACCTAGCTCTGTTATCTACCCATTTAGCAATAAGTGATATTTGTAATCATTTAAAAACGACTGATCTTGCAGCAAAATTCAGAGTGATCTATGATCAAACTATAAAAATGATCCCTGATGCTAGAATCGCAATGCTCGGTGTTAATCCCCATGCCGGTGAAAATAACGCATTTGGTAACGAAGATGAGCTGATCAAATCAGTTTTAAAAGAGTTGAAAAATGAGAATATCCAAATTGATGGTCCTTTCCCGGCCGATACTTTTTTTTCTTCTAAAGTTACAAGTTACGATATGGTAATTTCCGCTTATCATGATCAGGGACTCATCCCCTTCAAAATGATATCCGCTGAGGAAGGTGTTAATGTAACACTTGGATTGCCGTTTATTCGTACATCTGTAGATCATGGCACAGCATACGATATAGCTGGGAAAGGAATCGCCTCTGAGAAAAGTTTAGAGCAGGCAATAAAATTAGCAGAAAAAATGCTCTTGGGAAATAGGGTAGAAACTTCTGGAAATTATGGAATATTTGCTGAGTACTATGATGGTTATATGCATCATGTGAGTTATGAAAAATGGACAAATTTTATTCTTGAACAGTATAACAGAGCAAATAATAAAAGCCCGGAAAAAATATTGGAACTTGCCTGCGGTACGGCAAATGTTGCATCCCTGCTTGTTAAAAGAGGACTTAATGTCGATGCTTCAGACCTTTCACCCGAAATGCTCAAAATAGCCTCCGCTAAACCTTTTTCTCCAAATTTATGTTTAAACAGTATGATCGATGAAATTCCCATGAATAATTATGACTTGATTCTAACATTATTTGATAGTTTAAATTATCTAAAAGACCTTAATGAAGTTAAAACATTATTAAAGAACGTTCAGAAATCGCTTCTGGAAAAAGGACTATTTATTTTTGATATTACTACTCCTAAAAATTGTGAAAATAATTTTAATAATTTCATCAATTTTGACCAGATCAATGAAGATAAATTCATCCATGAAAGTGATTTTGACACTGCCAAAAACACTATAACTTCCAAATTAACCTTCTTTAGGAAAAAAGGATTTCTCTATTCCAAATATGAAGAGACTCATCATCAAACAATATTTGAGGTTGAAGATATAATCGAACTCATCGATAAGTCAACACTTCAATTGCTGGGTATCTATCATATCAACTCAAAGGAAAATCTTATTGATCATGACCCAAGAATACTTGAAGCAAACTTTACGCGATTATTTTTTGTGCTGAGAGCTTAATGCCTTTATACAAAGCAGAGCAGTATTATCAGAATAAATTCGGGATCATAGCCGGAGTTGATGAAGCCGGGCGTGGACCGCTTGCAGGGCCTGTTGTAATCGCTTCTGTAATCCTAAGCTATTCAAAAAAAATAAACGGATTGGATGATTCTAAAAAATTGAATGAGCAAAAACGGGAAAGACTTTTCAAAGAAATTACTGCAAATGCATTGTGCTGGAATATTGAAATAATTTCTGCAAAAATAATTGATGATATCAATATTCTGCAGGCAACTTTGTTAGGTATGGAAAAAGCTGTACTTTCAATGAAGATCAAGCCGGATCTATGTTTGATAGACGGTAATATGATTCCTGGTAAATTAAGTGAATTCTCCCAGGCGATTATAAAAGGCGATTCTAAGATAGCTTCCATTGCAGCTGCTTCAATTTTAGCTAAAGTTTCACGTGATCGTTTGATGTTAAAATTGCATAGTAAGTACCCGCAATACAATTTTAAAAAAAATAAAGGCTATCCGACTAAAGAACATCTTACTGCCTTAAATAAATATGGAATACTCGATTGTCACCGCAAATCATACAAACCTGTGCAGCAGTTAACATTTGATCTATGAAAAATTCTTTGCTTTTTTAATAAATCGATCATAAAAAAGCTCACTTTCGTGAGCTTTTTTCTATTTACTTTTATTATTGACTAAAACTACTCAATTATACCCATTTTCTTCTTTGCAATGATGCTGTAGATTACCGGTAGTAGTATCAATGTGAGAAATGTTGCGCTGATAAGTCCGCCAATAACCGTCAAAGCCATTGGAGCTTTTAATTCGGAGCCTTCACTTGTACTTAATGCCATCGGTAACATACCCATCATAGTTGTAATTGCAGTGATCAGAACAGGACGTAATCTATCTTTTCCGGCTTGAATGATCGCTGCGGTTTTTTCCATCCCTTTAGTACGAAGCTGATTCATGTGATCAATCAAGACTATACCATTATTCACCACAATTCCTGAGAGAATTATAGCTCCAACAAAACTTACAACCGATAAGGTTGTACCTGTTAGAGCAAGTATCATCATTACACCTATCACTGCAAGAGGAATTGTGAACATAACTATGAATGGTTGACGTAAAGATTCAAATTGAGATGCCATCACAATGTAAACAAGAACAATTGCTAGTAATAATGCTAAGGCAAGAGTTTTAAATGCTTCCATCATATCTTCATATGCACCACTAATGTTGATGAAATAACCCGTTGGTAAATCTGCAACTATATCTTTAATATTTGTTTGCACATTTTTTACAACTCCGCCCAGATCTTTAGTATCTGTAATGTTAGCTGATATCGTTACTTTCCTGGTTTGCTTTTCATGACTGATCACCCGCGGTCCCTCAGCAAATTCTATATGGGCAATTTGATTAAGTGGAATAGAAAAGCCAGCAGGGGAAACTATAGAGATATGCATAATATCATCGAAACTGTTTCGGGTAGATTCTTCTAATCTGACAAATATATTTATTTCTTCTCCACCCTGCCGGAATATTCCTGCTTGAGTTCCCAGAGCTGCAGTTTTTATTGCAGATGCTACCTGATATGTAGTTAATCCATATTTAAAGGCTTTATCTTTATCGATTATAATATGTGCTTCCGGTTTCCCTACTTTTACAGAATTAATAACATCGCTTACATATTTCACACTTTTAATCCGATCTTCGATCCGGGCAGCAAATTCCCTTAATACGACCATATCCTTACCGAATAATTTTATCTCTATCGGATTTGATTGCCCTTGCCCCATCATTTGTTCTCGTGATAAAAAGTTAACTTCAGCACCATCAATTTTAGGAAGTTGCATTCGTACTCTGTTTTGGATCTCATCATAGGATATATTTCTGTCTTTCTGCATTTCAAGTCTGGCAAAGACTTGTGCTTCATTCACTTCCTGTGGATTTGTTGGGTCAGCTTGAGCTTGTGCATCAGACATAGGACCAACCAGTGACATCACATGTTGTATCCCTTCCACCTTCATAAATGCATCTTCACATTGACGCACAATTTGATCTGTTTCTTCCAACGATGTTCCTACCGGTGCAGTTATATGAAGAGCCATGATCGGGATGTCCTGTCCAGGCATGAATTCTGTTCCGATCATTCCAGAAATTGGTATGATAAGTGAAAGTATAAATAATACTGCAACAATAATTATCGTTTTTAATTTATGATTTAAAGCCCAGTTTAAAACTTTTATATATCTTCTTTTAATGCCTTCAAACATTTGTTCCGATTTATCATGAGCCGGTCGAGCAGCTGTTTTACGGAATATTACAGATGCTATTGCAGGAACTATTGTCAGTGATACAAACAAAGATGCTGCCAGCGAAAAAGCTACTGTTAATGCTAAACCTCTAACTAAAATACCGGTCATACCTTCTGCAAAGATCATAGGGAAGAAAACAGCTATTGTGGTAAGTGTGGAAGCTGTGATAGCTGTTGATACTTCCACCGCACCTACTTTTGCCGCTTCTACTTTCTTTTCCCCCATTTCAATATGCCTGTAAATATTTTCGATTACAACGATGGAGTTATCTACCAGCATACCAACCCCCAAAGCAAGACCACCAAGAGTCATAATATTCAAGGAAAATTTAGCTAAATATATTGAAACCATAGTGGCAACAACCGAAATTGGAATTGCTAACGAAATAGCTAAAGTAGGCCGCCAATTACGAAGAAAAACAAACATAATTATCACAGCGAGAATCCCACCAATAATGAGATTTGACATCGCACCGGAAGTTACTCTGGAGATAGGTAAGCTCATATCCATTATACTATTAAATTCCACATTGATCTTCATCTCATTCTGTAGTTCGTTAAGTTTTGCTTTAACTATTTTTGCCACCGTGATCGTATTTGCTCCTGATTCCTTGGAGATCATCATCATAGCAGTCGGCTCTTTATTCGTTCTCACATGATATCTTTTTTCTTTAAAGCCATCCTGAACAGCGGCAATGTCCTCAAGATAGATCGTGTTTCCGTTATTAGTTATGCGAATTGGTAATTTTTTAATTTCATCTATAGATTTATATTGAGCAACAGTCCGCAAAAGAAAATCATCTTTTCTTTTTTGAATATATCCAGCCGACATATTGATATTTCCAGCAGCTACTATCTGAACAATTTCATCAATGGAGATATTATAATGTTCCAATTTATCTTTATCAACTATGATCTGCTTTTCCAGTTCGTCACCACCCATAACCATAACCGAGGCAACACCTGTTAGTTGCTTGAGTTTAGAAGAAACTTCGTCTTCAAGAATTTTTCGTAATTGATATGTATCTTCTGCACCTGTTACACCATACATCAGAATTGGCATTTGCGCCAGACTGTATTTCATTACAAGCGGACGCGAAACATCCTTAGGGAGATAATCAGCAATCTGATCGATCATATCACGTAGATCCTGAGCGGCGAAATCCAGATTTGTACCCCAATTGAATTCAACCATGACCAGAGAAGTATTTTCCATACTCTCCGATTTCAGGTTTTTAATATTTTTTACAGTAGCTATTGCAGTTTCAATCGGTTTAGTTACTGTCTCTTCGACATCCTGAGATGATGCGCCATGATAGGTAGTGATAATTGATATGACAGGATAATCCATATCCGGAAACATTTCCAAACCTAACTTTGTAAATGATATTCCGCCTAATATTAAGATGAGAATTGTAAGCATCAATATTGTTATTCTTCGATTTACCGAAAATTCTGGTAATTTCATTTTAAGCTCCGTTTTTTATCATAACATTTTTCAGAAATAAATTGTGATTAATGAACAATTTTTGTTTTATCTGAGACTCCGAGTTTATAATTTTCTCCATTTACAGTTCCTGATCGATAACTTCTACTGCATCACCATCACTTAATCCGATATTTCCGGAAATTATAACTCTTGTATCTTCCTCAATACCTTGCTTAATTTCTATAAATTGTTCATTCCCGATCCCTGTAATCACTTCTCTTTTATGAGCAATTCCATCGGTAATGACGAAAACGAGATCATTCTCCAAAACCGCTTTCTGTGGAATAATCATGGTTTTTTTGGATGTTTTTGTTACAACAGTGATGCGAGCGAATTGATTATGTCTTATGAGATTTGAGTTAGAGTCAATTTTAATTTCAACTGGATATTTTCCTGACATTACATCAGCTTCAGGCGAAATATAAGATACTTTCCCGTGAACTACCTTATCAGAATTTTCAATCTTGATTATTGCAGTTTGTCCTTTTTCCAGTAAATTGATATCTCTGTCAGAAACCATGAATTTTGCTTTGAATTTATTCTGATTGACTATTCTGATCAAGAAAGGATCCATCATAGCATCGAATTTTTCTCCTTCTTTTTTGTAAATATGTGTAACCATCCCCGGGATAGGCGCTTTCAATTCTATATTATCCAACATATAATTGTAAGAATTTCTCAATGTGTTGAAGCCTGCTTCTACTTCATCAAAGGTTTTCTGATCAATCGCCTCATTTTCTAATAATTTCTGCATACGGTTATAATTTTTCTGAACATTCTCAAACTGTATTCTGGTTTGTTCCAGTTGAGTTTTGTCCAGTTTAACCAAAAGCTGATCTTTAGTCACATGATCACCTATTTCAACCATGATCTTATCGATCTTTGCTGACATAGCCGGGCCGGTATTGGCAATTATTTCAGCTTCGATCTTACCTGAAAATTCTAAATACTCGTTTATATCTCCTAAATAAGCTGCACTGGTTATCACATTACGTTTGCCGGCAAATTCCGATTTTTCCTGTACTGCATCTTGCTGACATGCTGTGATAAAAATGATAAACACTGTGCTTAATAATAATATTTTCTTTAACATTATTCCTCCATGGAACTCATATATTTTTTAATTTCATATTTTGTAAGAATATAATCATAATATGATGAAATGAGATTCAACTCACTACTAAACTTCATAGTTTCAGCATCAAGAAGCTCACTGTTGGTTACCATACCTTGTTCATATAAGTTATTGATTACCTTTTGATTTTCCTTTGCTAACTCCAAAGCGGTTTTGTTATCCATGATCAGTTTGGCTTTCGTGATCATCCTGGTAAAAACGTTTGCCGCAGCAATTAAGTAATTTTCTCTAGTATATTCTGATTGTTTTCTGGTTTTCATCAAATCATATTTTGCTTGTTTCACTTTGGAATATCGTGATCCGCTGCTGAAAAGTGGAACAGAAACTGCCGCAACTAAATTCCAATTATCCTCTCCTGAAAAATTTAATTTATCATCACTTTCCAGCTGATAATCAAACTGTAAATTCACGGAAGGCAGAAAGCTACCTTGTTCTAACCCGAGCTTTTTCTTCATCATTTTATTTACAAGATCAATGCTATTTAAGGCAGGACTTGTAGTTTTAACTTTTTGTAGAAACATCTGCTTCTCTTGAGTGATCTGCTCTTCTGTCATCCCAGCATAAACTTCAATTTCATCATTATAACTTTCTATTTCTATCTTGGCAGGAGACAATTCATCTTCTACTGAGCCTAAAAGATTTTTCCAGTAAGATTTGATCTCATTCAGATTGTTTTCAACTTCGAAATTTGAAGTTTTATCGTTGTTTAGTTTTAACTGCCATTGCAAAACATCTGATTTTGTAACAGTTCCCGTTTCGAATTTCGCTTTTGCTTTTTTTAGATGTGAGCTGCTGGAAGCAAGACTTTTCCCTGTAAGTTTCTGGATTTCTTCCAATTTAAGATAATTTAGATAAGTGGAAGCTATTGTATAAGCAATATCGAGTTCCTTATTCTCTAAAGCAAGTTGTGCCTGATTTTTGGAAAGTGCTGCTAACTGATAGCCCAGTATTACCTTACCCCCGTTGAATATTGGTTGTTGTATGGTAAGTTTGTTTGTATAGGAAGTCTGATAAATACCGCTGCCCATCGCTGAAGCAGAAAATGGAATAAAATCTCCCGTTGGTATACCCGTTGGGCCTAACACTTGTAGTTGATACATTTCTGTTGCCTGATCGTAGGTTTCATTATCAATTCTTACAATCGTTGAATTAAAAGTAACGCGAGGCAAAAAGTTAGCAAATGCATTATATTTACTCCAAGAAGCTGACTTCAAATTATATTCTTCCGCTTGCATCTCTTTGTTCTTTTGAAGTGCCATTTCTATACTATCTTCCAAATTGATCGGTTTTGCATACAAGGTTGATATTAAAAATGGTATTAACAAAATTAATTTTCTCATTCTTACTCCTAAATATTTGTCATTCTTTTGATATTCCATTCCAGATCGTATCGAAGAGCTTTTGCCCCATATATTCCAAATCTATTCTCTCATTCAGGATGTTGTAGATTATTGTGCCTTCTGCCAAGGCGCTAACCATAAAGCCCAAAGTTGAGCAGTCCACATCTTTTCTGATAGTTCCTTCTTTCTGAGCTTTTTCCAATATTGATATCAGGTGGAGCAAACCTTGACGCTGCGTTTCTGCGTGCCTTTGTTTGATTTCAGGAAATTTTACAAATGCATCCATCATCAGCATATAAAAACTGTCAATTTCTACATCATCAGAATTTGCAAATTCCGCAACAAATTTATTGATCTCTGACAGTGAATTAAAATAAGTTTTCAAGATGTTCTGCACATTAGTAAATTTTGAATAAATTTCTGTTTCTATATTTTCAAATTCAGTGAATAAAAGATCAATTGCTTGAATAAAGAGATCTTGTTTGTTCTTAAAATAATGATAGATGCCACCTTTGGAAAGTTGTGATTCTTCTACTACATCATTCACAGAAGTAGCATCATAACCTTTCTTTAAAAACACTTTTATTGCCGATTTGATAATCCTTTCCTTGGGCTCCATCTCTCCTCCAGTTACCTAACTCTACCAGATACCGACCGTTCGGTTTTGAAGAAATTTTTGGTGGAATTTTTGTCAATTTTTTTTAATTTACTCGATAAATTCGAGTTCTTTTTTTTATTAAGTAAAGTTTTGCTTGTTAAGTAATATACCAGAATTTGATGTCTAATATTTGATCATTTTCGCGAAATTTTATTTAAAATATAAGAGGAAATGTTAAAGAGTTAACTAAGAATTTCCGCTAATTTATTTTTGTCTAATTTCTCTACAATTTTCTCAAGCAATTTTATTAACTCAGCAAAGTCATCTATAGAAACTATGCAATTATGAGAATGTGCATAACGAACCGGGATACCAAGGACAATTGTCGGAATTCCTCTGTTAGCAAGCTGGAATTGCCTGCCATCAGTACCACCGCCTTTGCGCACAGTTAATTGAATATTAATTTCATTATTTTCAGCTATTTCGATCACAAAATTCTTCAAGCCCGGATTTACGATCATTGTCGGATCATATATACGTACATGAACACCTTTACCAACTTTGGTTTGTGCATTGTACGGAATTCCCGGTATATCATCAGCTGGTGCTCCTTCCAATACAAAACAAACATCCGCATCGATATAGTTTGCTAAAGTTTTAGCGCCGCGCGTTCCTACCTCTTCCTGAACACTACCAATGCAGTAAACTGTATTTGGATGCTCTTTAGTGCTCAGAATCTTCCCTATTTCAATTACAGCAGCAACTCCTGCTCGATCATCAAATGCTTTTGAAAACATCAGGTTATTCTTTACTGAATAATGAAAATTTGTGATTGGAACGATGTGATCACCAAGTTGTACCTTAAAATTTTGCCTTGCATCCTTTTGAGAAGTTGCCCCTATATCTACAAACATATTATTAATTTCCGGTTTAACACCTTTGTTTTCTGCAAAATGAACAGGTACAGACCCGATAATTCCGGGAAATTCCTGCTGTTTTGAATTAACTACTAAAACAGGTGAAGATAGTAGAGTATTGGGATCCCAGCCGCCAATAGGCTGAATCTTCAGAAATCCTGATTCAAGGATGTCAGCAACAATAAAGCCGATCTCATCCATATGAGCTTCGAACATGATCTTTGGTTTGTCACTACTACCTTCATACTCAAATATTACTGAACCCATATTATCTTTATTGATGCTCTTATAATCTGTAAGTTCAGTTTCCATAAATTTAGCAATTTTACTCTCATTACCGGAAATCCCGGACATTAGAGTAAGTTTTTTTAGTAGATCGATTCTATTCTTCATGGTTACTCCTAATAAAATTTAGATTTCTTTTTTGTATTTGCCTGTCAAATAATTTTGCTAATATAATATTTTTAAACAAAAAAATAAGAGTTAGAAAGCAATCAAACTTGAATTGACCGCTCTCAAAATTTAAGTAACTAAGATTAAGTTAGCCTTATTGCCTTAAATCTATAAGGCAGATAATTTAAGTTTACCGGCTTTTTCCAATTCGATAAGGTATCTCTCGAGTTTGTGTTTAAACCGTTCTTCAATGGATAAAATTATTGTAACATCTACGGTATAATCTATGTTGATAACTTCTGCATTAAGTTGTTCAATTAGATATTTTAGGTGGTCAGCAAGATCATAACCGCATGAAATTTTGTAATAAGCAAGCTTAACTAATTTTTTTAAGGGAGATAATTCTATTGTAGAATTAACAGCTTGTCCATAGGCATTTATAAGTCCTCTAACACCTAATTTTACTCCACCAAAATAGCGAGTAACAACAGCAACAATATTTGTCATGTGTGATTTAATTAGAGCATTCAACATAGGTTGTCCTGCAGTTCCGGAGGGTTCCCCTGCATCGGAGGCATGCAAGGTTCCACCCTGGTCACCAACTCTATAAGCCCAGCAATTATGATTAGCAGTTTTATATTCAGCAGAAATTTGTGAGATATATTTTTTTGCTTCTACTATAGTTTCCGCATAATGCAAATGTGCTATGAATGTAGAACGTTTTATTTTAATTTGGTTCATCCTGTCTTTTGCCACGGAATAGTAATACATCATGTAGTTTGATACTCTAGAAGACCGCGTAACTGTGCAACATCCATTTTTCTAATTACGCTTTGCCCTTCTTCAATAATGTTTTCAAACATCATTTTCTTGTTTTCTTGCAAATCAAGGATCTTTTCCTCAATTGTTCCCTTAGTTATTATCTTATAAACCATGACTTTATTGGTTTGACCAATTCTGTGAGCTCTGTCTATAGCTTGATTTTCTCCCATTGGATTCCACCAAGGGTCGACAATTATCACAGTATCGGCAGAAGTTAAATTCAAACCATAACCACCAGTTTTCAAACTTATTAAAAATGTTCTGATGTTATTATTATTATTGAAATTATCAATTACTTTTTGTCTGTTCTTAGTTGAACCGTCCATATATTCAAATGTGATTTTCTCTCTTTTCAACATATCTTTTAATACTTGCAGCATCTGGACAAATTGACTGAAGATCAAAAGTTTTTTCCCATTTTCTACCGCATCGACAATTATCTCTCTAAGTAGCTCAACTTTACCCGAAATTTCAAAATTCTTTTTTATGTTTTCATCTACAAGATGTGGATGATTGCATATTTGACGTAGTTTAGTTAATGCTGCGAGGATATGAATAAAATGTTTTCCTATCTCTTTATCGTTCATATATCTCTTTTTTACATCATCCAGGATCTGCAGATACATTTTCTCTTGTATCGGTGTAAGTTTGCACAAAACCTGCTGAACTTGCTTATCAGGTAATTCGATGAGGACATCAGCTTTTTTCCGTCTTAAGATAAATGGCGAGACTAGCATTTTAAGTTTTTCATTATTTTTTTTCTGTATGGAAGCATCAGTTTTAAAAGTGTTTGTAAATCCCTTTAATTTTGGTAGATAACCAGGCATGAGGAAATCAAAGATAGACCACAACTCCATTGGATTGTTTTCTATAGGAGTTCCTGATAATGCCAACCGATGTATTGCTTTTAACTTTTTAACGGCTTTAGTTCTGAGCGCTGACGGATTTTTTATATGCTGCGCTTCATCCAGAATTATGTAATCAAAGTTAATTTCAGAAAGATCTATAATATCGTTTTGAATAATTGAATAAGATGCAAATAAAAGATTAACATTGAGGTTTTCCAGAATTTTCATCCGCTCTTTTTGATTTCCTTCATAGATCATATAAGACAGGCTTTTATTGAACTTATTAATCTCTGCTGCCCAATTGAAGAGCAGAGTTTTAGGACAAATGATAAGTGATTTGCCCGTCACCGGAAGGTCGGACAGTACTGATATAGATTGTATAGTTTTCCCTAATCCCATATCATCAGCTAAAATACCGGAAAGTCCAAAATTTTCTAACATCTTCAGCCAGTGATAACCTGCTTTTTGATAGCTTCTCATTATTGGTTTTAATACAGATGAAATTTGTGTTGTTTCCTGAAGTTTCCGTCTTATGATGGAAGAAAACATATTTTCTAAAAAAGAATCTCCCTCAATCCTGATACCCTGATTTATCGTGTTCATTTGATAAACATAAGGTAAATTATAGATGGAAAGTTTGAATGCTTTGCTGGGAGTCTTCTTACTTTTGTTAATGAGTTTTTCAACTTCCAGAAATGCACTTTTATTATCGAAATAGAGTAATCTTCCATCTTCCAGTTTCAAGAATTTTTCCTTAGTTTCAAAAAATCGCTTTAACTCCTGATGAGTAAATTTTAAATCCTTATAATTGTATTCAATATTATATTCAAACCATTCTATTCTCTTGGTCTGTTTGGTTCTAATAACTGGTTTTAAATCAACTTTATAAATAAACTCTTTTTTTAACTCTTCTGAAAGCTCAATCATCCAAGCAGGATCTGCATTTTCAAAGATGGTTTTTTTTAAAGCATCTATATTTTCTTGTCCCTCAAAAACAAGCTGTGAACTCTCTTCCAGACGATGTGTTTTTGACTCCGGAAGTTTATCCACAAAACTAAAGATCTCATACTTGATCTGCGGTGGAATATAAAACCAGGTTATTTTATCATCTTGATCGTATCTGACTAATTCTACAGGCAGCCTTATAACAGACATTGGTATTTCAATACCTTCTCCGTAATCCAAAATACCTTTTACGATTATTTTACTATCTTCTTTGAATAATTTGTAAGTAATGATCGGTGTATTGTGATGAACCTCCGGGATTACAATATCCTCATCAAAATCCAGATAGCATTTCATCAATCCAAGCTGTCTTGTTACAACAGAGTATAAATAAACAAGATCCGTTTCTTTCAAGACATAACCGGAAGTAAAAATCTGCACGGATACATCTATTTTGAAAGGCAGATTGATTGGATGGACAACGTTTTGGACAAAAATATAGGTGGTTTTACCGGAAAATACAGCCGATATTTGCTCTGAATTTGGTAATTTGAGGATATATTTATCAGATTCATATCTGCTAACATGGAAATTGATCCGAAATTCTTCATCCGAAAATTTGATCCTGTCACCTGTTTCTTTGATAAATATCTTATGCTGCAGATTTTTTAGAATATTGATCACGTTAATAAATTTGCTTTTATAGATAGTAAAGAAAGTTCCCTTTCGACTATAAGAGCATTTATTTTTATATAATAATTTCAATAATTCTAATTCTTCCGATGATAATGCTTTCATTTGTTTTTTCGCTTGATCGAGGAGTAAAAGATCTTCTTCTTTGAAATCTCCTTCAGCACAAATACAAGCTATCACTCTGATCTGGAGAGGTTTGTAACTTTTCATGATAAAACGGATTTTATCTGTTTTTGTGCTGTAAATATCACTGATCTCAATTTTTGCATTTAAAACAGTCTTCTGCCAAAATTCATTAAAATCTAACAAGCTTGTATGATAGGTTTGCACGGAACTTTCACCAAGCATATCTGTTGAAAAAAAATTATAGGCATATTTTATCAAAGAGAGGTAGTGCCTGCATTCTTTATCTTTGCATTCTGAGCAAGTATGTTTGATTATTTTTTCGTTTTCTTTATCATAGATTATCTCCAGTTTTGGAGAAAAAATGTATTTTTTTGGCGGATTGGCTTCAAATCTGAAAACAATGTTCTTATCCTCATCTAAATAATGTTTGTATTCAATATCGTCTTTCATTAATCTGATCAGAGAACTTTTGAAGAACCATGAGTTTGAGTGTTCATGGTGCTCTTTACCAAATAATCTTGCCATTTGAACTCCACTTAATGTTATTGTTTAATCAATTTGCTATTTAAATGTGATACTTCTGTAAGTCAAGCGATAAAAATCATCTTAGATACGTTTTGATTCCATAATCAAAACCAATTATAAAATCTGGAAATATTTTTGTTTGATAACATTTAACTTGCAAATTTTATATTGTTAATAAAATCATCATAAAAGAATAGAGGAAAATATGAAAGTTGATTTGATGATAATCAAGGCAAAAGAATTAGTCACTGTCTCCGGAGCATCTCGTCCCAGGACCGGATCCGAAATGGATGAGATAAATGTTATACCTGATGGTGCAATTGCCATTGTTGAAGACAGGATAATTGATTTAGGACCTACAGCTGAAATAGTACAAAAATATCCCCATCCTCACAAATTGATCAATGCTGAAAACAAAGTTGTAATGCCCGGATTTGTGGATCCGCATACTCATCCTGTTTTCAAAGAAACCAGAGAGAATGAATTTGAAATGCGCCTCAAAGGAAAATCTTACGTGGAGATTTCAACCAGCGGAGGCGGAATTCGCTCCAGCATACAAGGAGTGCGTGAAACCAGCGCTGATAGACTTTTTCAGCTTGCTGTCAAGAGGATCAAAAAAATGATCCTTAATGGAACAACTACATTAGAAGCGAAAAGCGGATACGGTCTTTCTACTGAAAGCGAAATTAAAATGCTGAAAATAATTAGAAGATTGAATGAAGAACTCCCAATTGATATAGTAGCAACATTTCTTGGGGCGCATGAATTTCCAGTAGAATATAAAGATGATAAAAACGGCTACATCAACTTGCTGATCAATGAAATGCTGCCTGAGATCAAAAAATTAAATTTAGCAGAATACTGTGATATTTTTACCGAAGAACATGTTTTTACGATTGAACAATCAAGACGAATTTTAAAGCGGGCAAAAGAACTCGGTTATAAAATACGAATGCATGCAGATGAGATTCAGCCAATTGGAGGAGCTAGTCTCGCCGGCGAGATAAGAGCTGTTTCAGCTGATCATCTCGGAGCAACTTCCGATAAAGGTATTACAGCCTTAAAAGAAAATGGAATTATCGGTACACTTTTACCGGCAACGATCTTCTCGCTTGGTTTGAATACCTATGCGAGAGCGAGGGATATGATAACAGCTGGAGTTCCGATCGCATTAGCAACTGACTTCAATCCGGGGAGTAGTAATTGCGACAGTATGCAATTTATCAATACTCTGGCTTGTCTAAAAATGAGGATGACTCCTGCTGAAGCTATAACAGCATCAACTATTAATGCCGCATATTCTCTTGACCGCGGCGATGAAGTTGGAAGTCTTGAGATTGGAAAGAAAGCAGATATCATTGTCCTGGATATGCCTTCTTATCAATATTTATCCTATCATATCGGATCAAGTAGTGTTGAAACAGTTATCAAAAATGGGAAGATCATCAAAAAGAATAAACCCTCAGAAAATTATCCTGAAGGTTTACCAAAATAAAAGCTATCTATAATTTTTTGAGTAATTCCTTTGCTTCCTTTTGCATCAACCTATCACCTGCATCAGCAGGTGTTAGTTCAATCGAATCCATCAGCACTTTTTTTGCTTCGTCATTTTTCTTAAGTTTTATAAGTGCTTTACCTAACCATAAATAGTGACGTACTTCATCGGGTTTTGCTTGGATAGCTCTATTGAAAAAATCAACCGATTCCTCAAAACTAGCAGTTGGAGGAGTCTCATAAACTATTTTTGCAACTGTTCTTTCCAGCCAGCTTAGATTCGCCAGCTCATAATGCCATCTCCCCATTAAATGTAAAGATCCGTCATAAGCAGGATCTAACTCTATTGCTTTCATCCCATATTTTTCAACATCGTAAGAATTAATTATCTTCTGTTTAGTACCTTCCAGCATCCCGATCTTTCCAATCAAAGTTGCATACCAGTGATTGGCTTTTGCGGATTCAGGATCTAATTTTAAGGCATTCTCGGCAGCTTCAAATCCCGGATAAAAATGTGCTTTATGAACTTCTTCATCATCTGTTTGGTCAGCAATGTCAAAATTCACTCTGGCATATCTCCAGAGTAATGCAACGTCCTCGGGAAATTCAACTAACATACTATCTAACTTAGCAAGCTCAAGCTCATAATCGTGGTTATCATTATAAGCATCGATTTTAGCTATATCAGCAGGAGATACAGCCATTAAAACTGTGCTTACAGCTAACATCGCAATAATTAAATTTTTCATAATCCTTCCTTAATTATTTGTAAGTAATTCTTTTAAATGATCAATATAAACTTCCGCACCGCCATACTGATATCCGGTTTGGGCAATTGCAGATCCATCCGGATTTAATAATTGTACAGTTGGGAAACCACGGATTCCATATTTATTTGCTAGATTCCTATTATAAGCTTGTACTTCTTTTGGCAGCTGGATTTTTCTGGGAAAATCAATTTTCACCATAACCAAATTTTGCGCTATGTAATCCTGAAAAACTTGTTTTGAGTAAACTTCTTCTTCCAATTTCCAACACCATCCGCACCAATCTGAACCTGTAAAATGAATGAAAACAGGCACATCCTTCTCTTGTGCAACTTCCAGTGCTTCTTCTAAATTTGTGTACCATGTTATTCCTTCTTCAACCTTTGTTTCTGATACTTCTGCATTACATGCTGTTAAGATGAATAATGAAAACACTGTGATTAAAACGATACTTCTTTTTTTCATAGTTCTTCTCCATTTATTTTAATTTTTATTGTTAGTTCAGCTGCTTTCTTCAACATATCAGATACTCCACAATACCTCTGTTCTGATAACTCAACAGCTTTTTTAATTTTACTGGAAGGCAGATCCTTGCCAGTGAATAAAAAAGTAACAGATATAGCTTTATACGGTTTGGGATATTCTTCTTCCGGTTCACCTTCTACTTCTATTGTTAACTTATAATCTGTAACCTGCATTTTTTTTAGGATGGAAACCACATCCATACCTGTACAGCCACCAAGTCCGCTTAGAAGTAAACCTTTTGGTCGCGGGCCTCTATTCTCTCCTCCAACTTTTTCACTGGCATCGATTGTGAAATGATGATCATTTAACTCGACATCAAAAGCCATCTTATCGATGTAAGTTACTATTGACTTCTGTTTCATATAGATTTCTCCTTGCTATCCAAAGCCTGTTCATAAGCATCTATGTAAAGGTTAATCATATCATAGATCTCATTTATTTTATCCTTAGGAAGTCGATTGAGCACGTCTTCCTGAAGATCCAGAAAATCAATTATTGTGTTCTCTATTGTAGATTTTCCTAATGCTGTTATTTCTCCCAGCCAGCTTCTTCGATCTTTCTTGGAAGGATACCTGATCACTAACTCTTTATCAACTAAAGTATCGACAATTCTGGTTATTCTACTATAAGATACTTGTAATTTATCTGCCAAAACATTCATACAGGCAGCTTCTCCGGATTGATTTAAATAATTTAACAGATCGCATTCCATCCGACCTAATTTTATGCATTCTCTTCGTATTTTTTCTTTCTTAGAGCATAGTTTATAAAGTCTTCCGCTTAATTTAGCAAAATTTTGTACAGTACTCATTAATCCTCCGCATCTGTTTTATCCACATCGAAAATAAAATATTACCAACTAAAACTCCTTTTCATAATAAAATATTTTACAATAACAAATTTTAATATAATGTATATTTAAATTGATTTTTGGCAAGAAATTTTATGATAAATCTGAAATGATCCTGGTTATTATCTTTTGGGAATTGATATTTTCAGCTTCAGCACTGAAAGAAGTAATGATTCTATGTTGCAAGACAATTCTGGCAACATTGATAACATCATCGACCGATGGTGTTAATCTTCCGTTAAGAGCTGCTCTGCTTCGAGCGGCATAAACAAGATATTGACTAGCTCTTGGTCCTGCACCCCAGCTAACCCATTTTTTTATATATTCTGGGGAGTCTTTATATTGTGAGCGGGTTGCTCTAACTATTTTAACAGAAAAATCCAAAACATGATCACTAACGGGTATCTCTTTTACGGCTTCCTGAATTTGCACAATCTCCTCTGTTCCGATGACAGCATTTACTGCATTGAGGGCTGCATAAGTATCATTTTTTACAATCTTTTTTTCTTCTTCATAGGTTGGATAATCAATGTTAAGGTAAAACATAAATCTATCCAGTTGAGCTTCCGGTAATGGATAAGTTCCTTCCTGTTCAATAGGATTTTGAGTTGCGAGCACCAGAAAAGGTCTATCCAGTTCAAAAGTTTTATTACCTGCAGTTACCTGGTATTCTTGCATTGCCTGTAATAATGCTGCCTGTGTTTTAGGAGGAGTTCTATTGATCTCATCTGCTAAGATCACATTAGCAAAAATCGGACCTTTAATATATTCAAAATATCTTTTACCATCAGCTTTATTTTCCGCCAGTATATCGGTACCGGTAATATCTGAGGGCATTAAATCCGGTGTAAATTGGATTCTGCTGAATTTCAATGACAGCGCTTTAGCCATGGTAGAGACCATCATTGTTTTAGCCAAACCCGGAACACCCTCGAGCAGACAGTGTCCGTTTGAGATAAGAGCGATAAGCAATTTTTCAATAATCTCATCCTGACCTATAATTACTTTAGCGATTTCTTGCGTAATTTCTTGTTTGATCTGGGGTAGTTTTTCTAATATACTAATATTTTTTTTCATATTGATCCTTTTCAATCTTATTTGCTAACAAACGATTAAAATTTATTTTTAATAAAAAGAATGATAATCCACCAGTCAAGAAAATCCAGATTGATGTCAGTAGGTGTGAAAATGCAACAGCAGCACTAGTAAGGTTTTCATTCACTCCCAGAGCAAAGGAAAAAATCAGCACCCACATAAACTGATTTGATCCGATTTGAGCCGGAGGTGTTGGTAAAATATAAGTTAAATTCATCAGAGTATAGCCAAAGAGAATTTTAATAAAAGTTACTTCAGAGCCAAAAGCTCTGAACACAGCAAAAATGTATATAGCTTCTGAGAGTACTGCCAATGTAGTAAGAATATAAACCATGACATTATCAAACAACCTACCTCTCATTATTGACATTCCATCAACAAAAGTTTCTAGAAAAGTTTCTAATTTATTCCTAAACTTGTTCGGAAAGATCTTTACTATAAAATGTAAGATATCTGTTGCCGTATTTTTGTGGTTAACTGCAAAAAAAAGAAATCCCAAAAAGATGAGAAAGATCAGAAATAGTAAACTGATAACAATATAGAGAGTTATATTCAAATTAATCGAAACCAGTGGGATAAGAGTCATAATAAGAACGATTGGGAATAGATCAGTTAACTTATCAATAAAAATTGATGGTAGACTTTCAGCTAATTTTACATCAGCTTTTGTTTTCAATATTACAGATTTGGCAATTTCTCCAGCTCTAATTGGGACCAGATAATTTATTAACATTCCGGACATAAATATTGAAAAGGCTTCTAAGATTTGCATTTTATAAATTGGTTTTAAGATAATTCTCCACCTTAAACTGCGAAGGAGATAAGCAAATATATAAAACAGTGAAAACAATATTACCATCTTGAGATCAAATTTCCTAAAATAGTTTAGGAATTCCTGCCAGTTCACAATTCGTATCCAAACTATCAGGAAAATAGCCCCAAGAGTTATCCCGACAATCCAATTAAGATTATTCTTTTTCATTTTTTTCTATAAATCCATAACGAAATAAGAGTGAGTACCAAAGTAACAATAAATGAACCAATCAAAATTTCAATAAGCGATTCCCCATTAGTCCAGATAAATAAATATACTAAAAGAAAAACAAAGGCAACAATCGGATAATACCATTTTGTTTTCATTTCATTTCCTATTTTCTGGAATGAACAGAAAATAACGATGATGAGCCCAAAAAGTTTTTAACAATTTTGGAGCTTTGTTCTCAAACCAGAAATAAGATAACATATGATATGAGAACTCCGGATCATTTCCCTTATAATGATCCAAAATTGAAATTGGACGCTTCTCTTTATTTGAACTCAGCCAATTTAACATGAACATCTTTAAAAATTTCTCTTTCGGCATACCAATATCCGGCCAGGGTGGACAATCTATGTAATTTGTGTCTAATAACAGCCAACCATTTTTAGACATCTCTCTTTTGATATTCCCGGGCTTGATGTTTTGTTCCATCAATCTTTCTTTCAGCACTTTGTAGCCAAGGATCTTTTGGGAAAGATATCCCAAACCTCTTTTATTTGGTACAAAAAATAATATTACACGACTGGTAACTCTGCTAAGTTCTTTCAGAAAATTAGACAAATCTTTAACTAACCAGAGAGCTGAAAAATTCCAACTTAACTCAAATTGATCAGATTTATAAGAGAGTTTACTATAATTCTCAGAATATGCTATATTAAGAGGTATCTGCAGATCAGCCCAGACATTTTTGATCAATTTAATTCTCTTCTTATCGTTATCTAAAAGCGTTATCTTCTTACCACGTTGAGCTAATCCCATGCTGTTAATTCCAGAAAGACCTGTAAATCCGAAACTTGGAGCTTCAAGTATTGTAGAAACATTAAAATGTTTACAAATCTGGTCTAATTTTTTGTTGATGATTATCCTTTCGTAGGAAGAGCCTAGACCTTCATCAGAATTACTAAAATACTGTTCCCAGTTATCTAATATTGGTATTGCCACACTATCCTACTTTTTTGATTTTAAACTTTTGTACCAATCCGTAACAATTTTGAACTCAGGTATTGTTTTAGTTTTTTTTAAACTCAGATCTAAATAGCTGGCTTCAACATCATAATACCAATGTCTTGATATCAGTTGTAAGCGGGCTTTCCAAAGATCATTTTTAAAAAATTCAGCTATTTTCTCACCATACCGGAAATATTTTATATCTATTCTTTTCTTCACGGAATAAGGTTTTCCTTTAAGCTCTTTATTGATAAAATCGGCAAGATCTTGGAGTTCTACCGGAATTCTATCAGCAATATTGTAACATACACCTGGCGAGAAATCTATTTCCATTAGTTTAATTATTGCCTGAATTATTAAATTAATATTCGCAATGTGGATTATAATATCCTGATCAGGCAAATAAAGTAATCCTTTATCTATTAATTTTGTCAGCGTATAAGGAAATCCATGATCACCAGGACCATAAGTGATCGAAGGCCTGATAATGGCAGCATTTAAACCATATAATACATATTTTTGAATAATTGCTTCAGCTTTATTTTTTGTAAAATGATAGTAGTTGTCATCTTGTCGTTCAGTGAAATTATTCGCCGGTAATTCCAAAGGAATAGCTCCGAATATACCAACTGAAGAGCAGAAGATAAATTTCGAGTTATTTCTTTTTGCATTGATAGCTAGTTGTTCTGTTGCATTCGTGTTAGCATTATAATAATCGTTATTACTGAATTTTCTTCCACCTCTGATCGCACCAAGATGGATGATAATTTTGAACGAATTAGTCTCAAGGTACTTTTTTAACAGAGAGATATCTGTAAGATCAATTTCTTCAAGAGTAACTTTGTTTTCAAAATCCTTTATCCGTGCCGGATCAGTACCTGGTCGGATTATTGCAGTTACGCTGTCGTTATTCATAAGAAGCTGTTTCAGGACATTCCTTCCCATGAATCCACTAATTCCTGTGATCAATATTTTATTTGTCATAATTTTCTCAGAATCTTTTCAAAAATACTTTTCTTATCGGGTTTTTCTTCTTTTAAATAAAAAAAATCTACTTTTTGATCATCAAATATTTTCCCCGGATTGATCTCGGTAAGTAATCGAGCTGTATAATCATCAATTCTATCTCTTATAGCGTTAACTGCCAGAGGTAACAGATACTTATCGATCTTACAATGATTATCAGAAGCTAAAAAATGAACGTAACCATTATCGATTAAATCCCACACAGTTTTAGTGATCTTACTCCCGTACAGACCGAGAACACTACCCGCATTGATCTGCAGATACACATTTCTATGAAGAAAATCTTCTGCTATCCTAATATCATTAATTATATAATTATATCTCTCTGGATGTGCTATAATTGGTTTGAAACCTTTTTTAACCAATTTATAAAGTGTCTCAATGATATCTGGCGAAAATTCACTCATATTTGTTTCGACCAAAATATATGATGAATTGCCGATACAATGATCCTGATCAATTTTATTTTCAATGCCCGGATTAAGAAAGATCTCTCCGCCTTTATGCAGATTTATATCTAGATCGGAAACAGCTGCGGATAATTCAGTAAATCGTTTTTGAATTATCATCTTGTCTGTATCAACGTAAATGTTTAAATAATGTGGTGTTAATACAATATCAGTGACGTTCTGTTCGATCATATTTTTGATCTGTGCAATTGATGTTTCAATGCTATTTGAACCATCATCACATCTGTGAAGAATATGGGTGTGGATATCGATCATTATCTTTTTACGCTATGTATTGCTTTAGCAAATTCTCTAATTAATTTCGGATCAGGATCTGTTTCCAGGACATTTCCGGTAACAATAAAATCTGCACCAGCTATCGCTTTTTGTCTAGCAACTTCGGGGGTTTTTATTCCCCCTCCCAGGATCAAAGGAAGTTCAACATTCTTTTTAACTGCATTTACCATCGCATCAGTAGCAGGATATTTTGCTCCGCTGCCAGCATCCATATAGATCAGCTTCAAACCGAGATACTTAGCTGCCAGAGCATGTGCTACCGCAAGATCATTTTTTTCCCGGGGCAGTGGTAAACTTCCACTCATAAATTGTACAGATGTGCTGTTGCCCGATTCTATTATCATGTATGCAGTTCCAATCGCCTCTAAATTATAATATTTGATCAAGGGCGCAGCTCTTACCTGCTCACCAATCAGCATTTGTGGATTACGACTGGTAATTACGCTTAGAAAAAGTATAGCATCAGCATGAGATGAGGAAAAATCAAAAATTCCGGGAAAAATGAGCACCGGGATATTCACACTTTCCTTAATGATCTTCAAATTTGACTGGAATTTATTGTTAACCATTATACTACCGCCAACCAGTAAGGCATCAGCACCGTTTTCTTCACATGATTTTGCCATGTATTTTGCGTTTTCTCCCTGTAATTCATCGGGATCGAGAAGGCAAACGTAACTTGCCTGTTTACGTGATAATTGTAACAATTTATCGTAAATTTTCATTTTAATCAACCCATAATATTATTAGTAAAATTAACATATCAATTTTAATCAACATAGAAGCCCTAGTAAATCTTGCTTTTATGCTTTTATCATATAAATAGTAGATTAGAAAAATTAAAGGTAAGGCGACTCCTGCTATAAAAGCGGATAATGTAACCATGCTGATTGAATCATAATAAAACAAGTAAAGAGTATAAATGATAATTAATAAAACAGGCAAGATAGCAACAATGGCGATCTTTTTCCTGCCGATTCTGACAGCAAGAGTTTTTGCCTTTTGTTTTAAATCTCCCCTGATATCTTCTCCATCCTTCACGATCTCGCGCAAGAAAGTTCCCAAAAAAGCAAATACAAAAATGATCATTGAATTTTTGAGATTATTATTACTCAATCCGCCGTATAAAAATATACTCGCTGTCGAAAGGGAGACAATAAGATTTCCAAGCAGTAAACTGACTTTAAAATACCTAGCATAACTAAATAAGAGAATGCTATTGAGAATTGCGATTAATACACAATATAAATTCTGAGTAAAATAACTAGCTGTTATTCCCAGAATAAAAAGCATTACAGCATAAATATAAGCAGCTTGAGGAGTAATTTTTCTGGAAGGTAGTATACGCTCGGGTCGATTAACGATATCGATTGGAATATCAAAGAAATCATTGATGACATAGCCGGCAGCAGCTATCAGAAATGCTGAACAAGCAGCAAAAAATACCGGAAGAAAATTATTTACTTCTGTAAGATAATAAGCACCAAAAAAAACTGAAAGAAAAACAAATATACAGTTAAAAGGACGTATTATCTTAATGAAAGCCATTATTATCTTTTATGGTAACCTTTCTTTTACTAGATTTACGAACTCTAGTAAGATATCATTTGCTTTCATATTTTTTATCAGATTATAACAATCTCTTAATAATTTTTCCGCTTTCATTTTGGATTTTTCCAGACCGATAAGCGAAGGGTAGGTTGCTTTATGACTTTTTGAATCTCCGCCTGGGTTTTTCCCTAGAACTTCAAAGCTCCCGACCTCATCAAGAATATCATCTACGATCTGATACGCCAAACCGAGATTTAGGGCAAAGTTTCCCAGAGTTATGGAAAGATTCTCTTCCACACCTTCAATTACACAAGCTAATTCAACAGAAGCTTGCAGTAAAGCTCCGGTTTTTTTAAGATGAACATAACGAAGAGTATTAATATTTACCTTTTTCTTTGCTGATAAGATATCAACTGCCTGTCCACCGATCATTCCTCTAGTAGAAACAGATTTAGTAAGGACATGAACACAATTGATAGCAGTCTGTTTATTGCTTATTTCCGTCAATAGTTCAATAGCTTTTGTAATCAAGGCATCACCGGTTAAAATAGCTGTTGCTTCACTAAATTTTACATGACAGCTTGGTTTTCCCCTTCGTTCTGAAGAATTATCCACACTTGGAAGATCGTCATGGATCAAAGAAGCGGTATGCACAAATTC
Source organism: Candidatus Cloacimonadota bacterium (assembly GCA_021734835.1). Taxonomy (GTDB): domain Bacteria; phylum Cloacimonadota; class Cloacimonadia; order Cloacimonadales; family TCS61; genus Tenebribacter. The sequence continues at coordinate 149,833 of JAIPIH010000004.1, forward strand.
CAAAGCACAAGCAACCGGCAATAGTCTTTTCAGTCGATTTATATTTTTTCTTCTGATCAGCATCTCATAAGTAGCAAAAAACAGCATAGGTCTCATGCGTTTCCCACCGCTAAATACACTGTATCTCATTGCTTCGTGAAGCTCTTGCGGATATTCATCTGCTGGTGATAAATATTTATCCAGTGCTTTTTCTAAAATCCTTGTTCTTGTTTTAAAATATTCCTGTACTAACAATTACTTTTCCCTCTTTATTTTACTTTAACGGAAGGGCAACTTTCTTGCCGAGTTTAGCTGATCTGTACAAAGCCAATATCAGCTCAAGAGATTTTCTGCCGCTTCTTCCATCGGTATTTGCCGTATCTTCCCCGCGTATCACATCCACAACATTCTGTAAGTAACCCTGATGTCCAAAACCATATATACTTTTCGGATCTGTTTTTGCAGTTTCAATGAGTTTATCATCGTCGTCATAATCTTTAAAATCCCAATGTTCAATTTGATTTACTGCTATTCCGCCGATCTTGACGGTACCATTCTCGCCCATAATGGTAATTGATCCTTCTAAATTTTTTGGGAAAGTGTTCATTGTAACTTCAACCGTACCTAAAGCACCGCTTCTAAAACGTATGATACCTGTACCCATATCTTCAGTTTCTATGCTGTGGTTCAAGGTTGCTGTGAAAGCCATCACTGCATCCACTGGTCCCATCATCCATTGGATCAGATCAAAATAATGAGAAGCCTGATTCATAAAAGCTCCTCCATCAAATTCCCAGGTACCTCTCCATTTAGCAAGATCATAGTAACTTTGAGGTCGTGCCCAGCGCACTGTTGCGTTAGCACTGAACAACCTTCCGAATCGGCCTTTATCTATTGCTTTTTTTAGCAGCTGGATTGACGGATTTAAACGGTTTTGTTTGACTACAAATAATTTAACCTGATTCTCATCACAGGCTTTAACAAGGGCGTCTGCTGAATTTAGATCGATAGCCATAGGTTTTTCTGTGATCACATGGAGCTTACTTTTGGCAGCTTCAATTCCCATTTGTGGATGCATCCCGCTGGGAGTGCAAATAATAACAGCGTCAATTTTTTCAGAATTCAACATTTTCTTATAGTCTGTATAGTGCGATTTAATGTTATATTTTTTTGCTGAGTCGATCGCACGTTGCGGAATTGTATCTGCACAAGCAATAACTTTTGCGCCTTCGATTTGTTCAATTGCTTCAAAATGTTTAGCTGAAATCCTACCACACCCGATCAGTGCAAAATTTACATTTATCATATATTCAAACCCCTATTAAAACATATATCATAAGTTTATCCAAATAAATAATATGTTTTTAACTGTCAATGAATAATTGCTTGATGCGAGTTGATTATTGCAGGCATAAATTGTAATTTTGCTTACTATTTTTCAACCTGAAAATTTCAAAAAAATGATTGAATTCAGCAAGTTAAAAAAGTTCATTATGCTAAAATACCATAATACAAAAAGTTACCGAAAAAGTTCTTGACAGATAAAAGCCTATCTTAAACAAAGAGATTCGATGATAAATTAATAAGGAGTAATGAATTATGACAAAATCAGATTTAGTAAGGGTTATTTCAGCAGAAACTGGAATTATTCGTAAAGATGTTGCGCTCGCTGTAGATGCGTTTTTAGATTCAGTTAAGGATTCCCTGAAAGAAGGAAAACACATTGAGATCAGAGGATTTGGGACATATAAGCTTAAACAACGTAAATCACGAATCGGTCGTAATCCCAAAACAGATGAGAAAGTAAAAGTTCCGGCACGCATTGTTCCGACTTTCAAATTTTCAAGAGCCTTTAAAGATGAGGTTAATGACGCAAATCAAGATAAACTTTAAGTAAATTTGGAGGATAAATGCCCTGCGGAAAGAAAAGAAAACGTTATAAAATTGCAAATCACAAAAGAAAGAAGAGACTTCGCAAGAATAGACATAAGAAAAAAGGTAAATAATTAATTTTTGCAGGTTTAAATAAATTAACCGGGTTTACTAATTAAGCCCGGTTTTTTTATAGATCATTTTCAGTTATTATTACTAATCCCTTTTGGGATAATAACTTTGCGGTAATACCGATTCCCGCAACGATTCGCCCTGTATGTGAACCATCATAAATTTTACCAAATCCGCAAGAGGGTGATCTTTGTTTCAGTATTGCTTTATGGCAACCAAATAACTCTGCGATTCGTAAAGTTTCTTTTGCTCCTTTTTTAAATTGATTAGTTACATTCTCACCTTTCTTGTTGAAGACCTTATCGTTAATTATTTCTGAAGGTATTCTTGGTGTAGGTAAACCACCTAATTGCTCCGGGCAAATCGGAATAGCAAGTCCTTTTTTTACTAATTCTATAACTTTACTGTTTTCGTTGCTTTTACCATCATAACGGCATTTCAATCCTGCTAAACACGCACTTACAAGTATCATAAATACTCCCGGTTATAACTTTTCTTTCAGCTCAGATAATTTATTTATTGCTTCGATAGGTGTTAGAGAATCGATATCCAGTTCTTTAATTGCTTCTAAAATTTCATTTTTCTCTTCAGATTTTTCTACTATTGCTTCAAAGATATCCAATTGATTTGAGTAATTATTGGTTAATTGTTTTTTTGCAGTAGAAGAAAGACCCTGAGGACTTATTTCATGTTCTTCCAGATTTTTCAAGATCTGTTTAGCTCTAGAAATTACCTTCTTGGGAACTCCAGCCAATCTTGCAACTTGTATCCCGTAGCTTTGATCAGCAGAACCTCTTTCAATTTTTCTCAGAAAAATGATCTCATCATTCCACTCTTTCACTACTATATTGAAGTTTTTTACTCTGGGCAGGATATTTTCTAATTCAGTTAGTTCATGATAATGAGTCGCAAATAGAGTTTTACCACAAATTTTAGGATTATTATGGATAAATTCCACAATTGACCAGGCAAGGCTTAATCCATCAAAGGTACTTGTTCCTCGTCCTATTTCATCTAATAAGGTCAGTGATTTTGGTGTTGCCGAATTTAATATATTAGCAACTTCTATCATTTCAACCAGGAAAGTACTTTGACCCATTGCTAGGTTATCAGAAGCACCTACTCGGGTAAAGACCTTATCAAATATAGGTAAACTAGCACTTTTTGCTGGAATATGACAGCCCATTTGTGCCATTATAGCCAGCAGCGCAACTTGCCTGAGATATGTGGATTTTCCGGCCATGTTAGGTCCTGTTATTAATGAGATCTGATTATCCTTGTCATTAAGTTTAATATTATTAGGAATAAAGTCCTTATCGGATAGCAGCTTTTCAATAACAGGATGTCGGCTATCCACTATATTGACAATTCCCTCATCGTTAAATTCCGGCATAATATAATTATTTTTATAAGCAAGTTGAGCCAAGTTTGCTAGAACGTCAATATCTGCAATAACTTCAGCATATTGTTGTATAGATTCGATTTTATTGTAGAGTATTTCTCTGATCTCAGTAAATAATTCGTATTCCAGGTTTTTGATCCTTTCTTCGGCACCGAGCACTTTAGATTCATAATCTTTTAACTGTGGGCTGATAAATCTTTCTGAATTTACCAGTGTTTGTTTTCTGATGTAGTGTTCAGGAATTTGATCTTTGTATTTCTTCGTAACTTCGATATAGTACCCAAAAACTTTATTATAATTTACCTTCAGGGACGAGATCCCTGTTGCATTTCTCTCTTCCGCTTCTAGTTTAGCGATCCAGCTTTTACCATTATTACTAACTTCTTTTAACTCATCCAGGTTATTATTATATCCCTCTTTAATAATATTTCCTGCAGTTATTAAGAGGGGCGGTTCTTCCTGCAGTGATTCATTGATCAAATTGATTATATCGGTATAATCAAGAATTTTACTGTTTAATGATTTGATATAATCATTTTCAATTCCCTTCAGCATTGTAGAGAGTAAACTTGCAGTTTCGAGATAATCTTTTAAAGCTGCGACATCTCTGGGATTAACGCGCTTTGTTCCAATCTTTCCTAAAATTCTACTAAGATCACCAATTACTTTTAACAATGTACGTATATCTTCCGTCACGGAATAGTTATTCTTCAAAGCTTGAACAGCGTTCAAACGCTGTTCTATATGCATTTTAATTATAAGGGGATTTAACATCCATTCGCGAAGTTTACGAGCTCCCATAGGAGTTTTGGTTTCATCTAAAATTGAGATCAGACTGCCAAAAGAACTATTATATCTGATAGATTTGATCAATTCCAGATTTCTACGCGATATCTCGTCTAATTGCATAAAATGTTTTGTTGTATAAAATTCAATTTTACCGATATGTTTAAGTTCATTATTTTTTAATGATTTCAAATAGGATAGAACAGCACCTGCAGCTGTAGTTGCAAACAATTTGTTCTGTAGTCCAAAACCATCTAAAGATGCAGTTCCAAAATGCTTCAGTAAGGCTTGCTCTGCTTCTTTTGAATCAAAATACCAACTATCAAAAATTGTAACTGTCGGGTTATATTCAATTTTTAGTGAGGAGATCAAAGTTTCACTTTCTTCATTCTGCACTACTAATTCAGCAGGTTTTAATCTTAATATCTCATTTTTAAGCTCTTCTTGGTTTAATTCTGTACAATTAAAATCTCCGGTAGATGCATCGATTATTGCAAAACCGAATAATGTTGATTTTTTCCCTTTATAAACGCAACCCAGATAAGTATGATCAACAGAATCTATATATCTGTCATCAATGATAGATCCCGGAGTAACTATATCAGTGATTCCTCTTTTTACCAAACCTTTGGCTTTTTTTGGATCTTCAATTTGATCGCAAATTACAACTTTAATGCCATTTTTTACCAACTTATCAAGATAATTTTCTAACGCATGATATGGGAAACCCGCCAATGGGATGGGGTTATCGACTTTTTTGTTTCTGGCTGTAAGTGTAATGCCTAATATTTTGGAAGCAGTTTTGGCATCTTCGAAAAAAGTTTCATAAAAGTCACCCATTCTAAATAAAACTAATTTATCCTGATGTTTCTCTTTGATAGCAATAAATTGCTTAAGCATGGGAGTTAAGTTTTCTGTTTTCATAGTAAAATATTCAATATCGCTTTATCACATAAAAGCTGAAGTCGTTTGCTCTAAGTTTTTGCATAATTTCTTTTAAATCATCTTTTTCATCAAATGGTCCAGCAGCAACAACGTAAAGCTTGCTACTGTCTTTAATTTTTGAGAAAACAATGTGGTTATAACCTACTACTTTGATCTTTTCTCCATATTGTCTGGCGCTGGCTTCAGAACTGAATGCCCCGACTTGAAGGTAGATCTTAAGATCTTCACCTGTTGCGGCTTTAGTGTCATCCTCAATATCATTTTTTCTAAAGGAGGTTATATCTAATGGATCAAGTTCCAATTTTTTTTCTTTACCGAGATTATAGATCCTATCATCTGCTAAATAACAGTATTGATCATACGGAAAGTCTTGTTTTAACTTTTTATAAAACATAAGAGCTTGGGTATATTTACCCTGCTTTTCTTTACAAATTCCCATTGTGTAATGTAATAAGGCGATGTTATTATTAATATATTTCGAGGTTCTCAAACTTTCTAAAGTATTATAGGCACGCTTATACATATTTTGTTGTAAATAAGCATCTGCGATCAGAAAATAAGCATTTTCAATTTTAGCTCTATCGTCTGATTCTGCTATATAAATTTGGCTGGAAACAATAGCGAGTTGATTTTTACCTATTTTTAAATATGCTTTTGCCAGCCAGTATTGTTTATCTGTTATATTTTCATGGTAGATTTTTTTTAATTTGGATATTGAACTTTTAAAATCACGTTCAAAGTAAGCAAGTTTGGCTAATTCAAATAGAGATTGTTGACCATATAAAGAGGAATTGTCTTCCTGATAAACACCTTCTAAAATCTGTTTCATTTTGATAGTATCTATTTCTTTTTTTGCTGCATTATATTGATCTTTTTGTGTGGTGTTACCGTAAACAAATATTATTGTATTAACTAAAATTAACAAAATTAAAATTTCTTTTTTCATATTAATCTTCATTATTTTTTTTTCTTACAATACCCCAGTTAGGAATTTTATTGTCAAGGTCAAGTCTAATGGTCGTGTTCGGTTTTGCTGATTGAATAGCGATATTCTCTTCATCAAATATTTCTTTTACAGTATATTGAAAATCATCCTCAAAATCGGGAAAAATAAACTCCAAAGTATCATCTACAGAGAATTTTGATCTTATTGCAATAAAGGCTGACTGTTGGATAGTTTTGGTTATTTCGCCAATAAATTGATACTCTCTAATGTAAGCTGATGAACCGTAATATTGTGTTTTCTTACTGTCATTACTATTAAAGAAAGATTCGCTGTAACGTCTGTGACTGATTTTATTCAATTCATTTTTGATATTATCAGATATTTTATTATTTCCTATATCTATAGCTGATCTGTATGCTCTGGTAACTGCAGCTACATAATAGATACTTTTCATCCTCCCTTCGATCTTCACGCTGTCGAGTTCTAATTCGGTTATCTCCGCTATTCGATTTATCAAATTCAAATCCTTGGAATTAAAAAAGTAGGAACCGTACTTATCTTGCTCAATTCGGAATTGTTCTCCGGGTCTTGATCTTTCTACCAAGTCATATTCCCATCTGCATGGCTGAGTACATAGACCTTGATTTGCGCTACGATCGTTAAGAAATGCACTGATCAAACAACGTCCTGAATAAGACATACACATGGCTCCTTGCACAAAAATTTCTAACTCGATCTCTGGAACTTTCTGCTTGATCTCAGCGATATCCTTAATATTTAATTCTCTTGCTAAGATAATCCGTGCTGCACCTTGATCAAACCAGAATTTTGCAGCACTCCAGGACGTCACGTTTGCTTGTGTACTAACATGAATTTTGATTTGAGGAGCATATTCCCGTGCTAAGGCAAATACACCCGGATCCGAGATAATTAAGGCATCAACCTGAATAGATTGCAAAAATTGTAAATACTCTGGTAGAGCTTTAATATCACGATTGAGAGCAAAAATATTTACCGTAACATAAATTTTACGATGATGATCATGGCAAAATTTTACAGCTTTTTTTAATTGTTCTCGATTAAAATTAGTACTTTTTGCTCGTAATCCAAAATACTGCCCTGAAGCATAAACTGCATCGGCACCATAATATACGGCATATTTTAGTTTATTCAGATCACCAGCAGGCGACAAAAGTTCCATTAACGACTCATTTTTTTTAATAATTCATCATTATTTTTTGTTGCTAACATCTTATTTTTAAGCATTTCAATTCCTTTTAATGGACTCATACCTTTCAAGAATTGACGTAAAACGAACATGCGTTGTACTTCTTCTTTTGTTAAGAGAAGATCTTCTCTTCTGGTTCCGGATTTGACGAGATCAACTGCCGGATACATTCTATAATCACTGATTGATCTATCGAGAACCAATTCCATATTTCCTGTTCCTTTAAACTCTTCAAAAATTACCTGATCCATTCTACTGCCCGTATCTACAAGTGCAGTTGCGATAATGGTAAGACTTCCTTGCTCGAGAGTATTTCTGGCAGCACCGAAGAACTTTTTTGGTTTATGCAGTGATCCTGCATCCAAGCCGCCAGATAAAACTCTTCCGCTGGAGGGTTGAGCCATATTGAACGCTCTAGCAAGTCTTGTTATACTATCAAGCATTATTACAACATCCTGACCAAGTTCTACCATTCTTTTGGCTTTTTCGATGATCATTTCAGAAACCTGAATATGATTTTTTGGTTGTTCATCAAACGTTGAGGATACAACTTCAGAATTAGTCGGGATCAAGATTTTCTTCATCTCAGTAACTTCTTCCGGTCTTTCATCAACCAGCAGCACTATTAAGTAAACTTCTTGATGATTAGTTAAAATTGAATTCGCGATATGCTGCATTAGGATTGTTTTTCCGGTTCTGGGAGCAGCAACTATCATACCTCTTTGTCCTTTACCAATTGGAGTAAAAAGGTTAATGATTCGGGCTGACACATTTTTTTGAGTCGTTTCCAGGTTCAGTTTTTGTTCCGGGAAATAAGGCGTTAATTTTTCAAATTTTTTCACCTCTATCACAACTAAAGGGTCTTCATAATTAACTGAATCAACTCTGATCAAGGCGAAATATTTTTCTTCATCCTTTGGCGCTCTAGCGGGACCGGAAATAACATGGCCTTTTTTAAGACCAAATCTCTTTATTTGAGAGCTGGAGACATAAATATCATTTTTCCCGTGTGTATAATTATTCTCCCGGAATCTCAGGAATCCATATCCGTCATCTACAATTTGCAAACAACCGGACACAAACGCCAACCCTTCTTGCGTTGCCTGCATTTCAAATATTTTATGGATTAATTCCTTTTTCTTTAATCCTTTTATGTCATCTAATTCTAATTTTTTAGCTATATTATTTAAGTCTGACATATTTAGATCGAAAAGATTCTGTTCTTTTTCGTTATTCATAGATTTCTCCTCAAATTGTTATTAACTTATAAATACTTATGAGTTACGTAAACAATGTTTGAATGCTTCTCGTTGATGTCAAGTCTTTTAGGTTAGTCTGCCTATAATCGTAAACTGATCTTAATTATCAGCAATAATAAATAAATCTTGACATCATAATTATTTTATTAAATATAAACGAAGTGTATAGATACAAATAAATTGGAGGAATACTATGAAGAAGATTTTTGGAATTTTAATTTTTACATTCGTGATTTCTGTTTTATTAGCAACCACTATTTACGATATTCAATACACAACAGAACCCGGACCTGATGGCTATTACCCGTCACCTTTAGATGGCCAGGAAGTAACCGTAATTGGAATCGTTACAGGTGAAAACTATAATAGTGATAACAAATTTTATTTATCTGATCCAGAAGGTGGCGCTTGGCACGGAATTTACGTTTATGATTATACCGTTGGACCTGCATTAGGTGATGAAGTAGAAGTTACTGGTACTGTTAGCGAATATTATGGTCTTACCGAATTAGGTTATTGCACTATAAATATTTTAAGCAGCGGCAATCCAGTACCGGAGCCTATTTCTGTTACAACTTTAGACTTGGTTGTACCAGCAATAGCCGAGCAATATGAAGGCTGTTTGGTTGAAGTTACAAATGTAGAAGTTACAGAAGCTCAAAACGACTATGGTGAATGGTATATCGATGACGGTTCAGGTGAATGCCAGGTTGATGACGGTTTCTTTTATTTAGATACTGTTGTGCCGCCCATTGAAATAGTTATTGGAATGGAGTGGGCAATTATCAGAGGGTGTGTTGATTTCGGTTTTGATGAATATTCTATCAACCCCAGAACACCAGATGATCTGATCGATGTGGTCTCCTCAGAAGAGAATACAGTTAATCTTAATTCCGAGTTTGTCGGCTGTTATCCTAATCCTTTTAATCCTAGTACTACTATCTATCTCAATTTGAAAGAAGATGGGATGGTGTCTGTTAATGTTTACAATTTAAAAGGCGAGAAGATCAAAACATTGATCAATCAAAATCTTACAAGTGGAGAACATCATATCGAATGGAATGGAACTGCTCAGAATAATGTTAATGTCTCTAGTGGCATCTATTTCGTTCAAACCGGAATAGCCCATGACGATAGTGACTATACAAGTGTTAAGAAAGTGATCCTGCTCAAATAAAGAGTAGAATTGTGAATTTACAATGAAAAAATTCTTAAAGTTTATTTTTACTTTAGCTAGTATTGCTGGTATTGGATATATTAGTTTAAAATTATATCAGTTGATTAAAGGTCTTATTGAATTAGATAAAACCTTACCTCAATATCTAGGTAATATTATTGGTGATGTTCCCAAGATTTCGATTTCCAGTAATTTGAATAATATTTCAATTACGGTAATTTACAGTAAAGAAGTTATTGAGAAAAATGAAAACTTGGAAAATATCGTAAGAGATTATGTTACAGACTTTTATCCGATATTCAAAGCCGATAAAGTTACTGTCGTAATTGAAGAAGAACAACCGAAGTAGAATTAAACATTTAGAGATAAAGATAAAAAAAGGCGCTGAGAAATCAGCGCCTTTTTTATTGCTTTAAAAGCTTAACTTTAGAATTTATACTCTATTGTTAAGAACACATTCAATAAGGGAGCAGGACTCAGATACGGATAGTAACCTCCTCCAGTAGAATTACCACTGGTAGCACCTTCACCGAATACCGGATCATTCCAGCCTATAATATTTCCATCATCATCTTTAACAGGGATTTGCATTCCATAAGCTCTGCCTATATATGCCTTGGAATAATTATCATCTTTATTCAATATATTATTTACATTCAACTTGATAGATGTTTCATGATTACCAATATAGAAATTATAAGACAACGAACCATTCAATTCAAAGAATGCTGGTAATTTGGAACTACGCATAATCCATTCTCTATCGAATTCTCCAGTATTTGAAAAATTGATATAGTATTCACCTGAAGCATCATCATAATCGTAATGTCCTGTGCCATCGGGATTTTCTACAAACTCATGCTCACCAATGGATTGGAAATCACCATTATCATCATAGTAATAGAGTTGTTTGCAGTATACATTATCGTATGTCGTATAATAATCATCTGTCCATTTTGCATTCATACCGATCCTAAGTTTACCATTGAGCGGCATTTCCTGGAAAGTATAACCAAATCCACCGGAAGCCATTTTTTCAGGAGAATAAGGTACTGTCTTGCCCTCTACATCAGCTGCGTTTTCATAGAAGATATTTTGGAAGTTAAGATCACCCCAGCGGTTTTTGGAAAATGTTGCAGAAGAATTGAAGTCATAATTCCCAATTCTTCCATTGAGAGCCAGTTCAATCCCTTGATGAACAGCTACACCAGCGTTAACAGTTTTGGAATCTCCATGCAGGTCAGTAATACTTTCAATTTTATCTGTATATTTGGTATGATAATAAGTAGCTTCGAATTTATATTTGTCGTCTCTGTAACCAAATCCAGCTTCAATTGTCTCACCTTTCTCGGGAACTAGCTCAAATTCTTTATTATCTACAACCTGATTAACGCCTGGTCCATCTACACGGTCGTACCAATCACCTACCGTTGGTTCCTTGTAAACAATTGAATAATTTGCCAGAACATTCCACTGTTTATTTAAATTAATATTCATCCCGATCTTGGGTGAGAAGAAACTAAATGTTCGCTTATAATCTTCTTCATCAAATTTAGATATATAAACCTGAGTAGAATCTCCATTCGGTTCATACTGCCAGACAGTTATAGAATCCATTTTGGAAGCATAATAGCCTTCATCAATAAATTCACCGTTAATGGGATCAAAAAAATGGATCATATTCTCATCAACTTCAGAATAATAAATCGCATATTGACCATCAAGCATAAAGTTGACCTTTTCAATCACCGAGTTAAAGGGAATATTAATTTTAGCCCGGGCAAAACCTGAAGTATTGACAACTTTAGATGAATAATCATAATCACGATAATAGGCATCAAATGTACTTACAGAATCAGGATCAAGAGGGTTATAATACCGAAAATCTGTTCCTTCCTTATAATGATGAGCTTTCCACAGTCTACCTTCAGCACCTACAATCAAATTAAGATATTCCGTAACATCTTTATCAAAATATGAATTCATACCTACTTGATCGTGAACATTATAACTTGTCATTTTTCCTGAGTGATTGGCATCCCCGCTAAAAGTATTTGACCCACTATATACCGTTTTATCATCACCTGCCCAAGTGTAAGTTCCGCCTGTCGTAACAGGATCATAAACAAAACCATCCAGCAAATACCCTGTTTGGTCATAGACATAATAAGCGTATTGCGCAAATTGCCTTCGTTCCTGACTTTCGGTCGCTAAAGGACGAAACAGTAAAGCTCCGCTTTCAGCATCGAAAATGATGTTGTTTGCATAGCTGCCGCCGCCTTCTCCTTTTGTCACAAAGACATTTGTCATTAAATAAGAATTTGAAGAAAGAGCCCAGCGGTCTCTGACCGACAGCTGTGGTTTTTTGTATTTATTTTCCTGCCAAGGATGATTTGTAAAGTTGAACTCACGACCCAAATATTTTCCTAATTCCGGATCATAAGTAGATCTTGCTTGATTATGTTTTTGAGGTGCAACTATAAAGCTGGTATTTACTACATGATCGGGGAATCTGTTCTCGCTTTCAAATCCAAAAGACCAACCGTCATATTCTGTACCGCGGATATAATAATCACCGGCTTTTCGTTCTGCAGTAATATTATACTTGAATTTATCATTAAAAATTTTACCGGAATCATATTTGAAAAGTAAGTTGTAGTTAATTGGATCATAATCACCCATTACACCAAATTCATCAGCCGACTGTCCATCTGTGAAATAATAACCGCTTGAGGTTCGAATAGTCAATTCCTGATCATTTTCCGAACCCATCGTTTCAATGTTTACTGAGCCTCCGAATGCTCCTGAGCCGTATAAAGAAGCGCCTGCTCCTCTCTGTACTTGAACGGATTTTACATTAGAAGATAATCCCGTCCAATTTGACCAATAGACAACCTGACTTTCGGGATCATTAACAGGAACACCGTTGATCAAGATCTGAATTTTTTGAGCATCAAATCCCCGCATGGTTATTTCAGATTCACCTAAACCGGAAGTTGTAGAAAAGAGACCCGGAATATCATCTAGCATCTGCGGCATGTCTCCTGTTGTGTACTTTTCTTTAATTATTTCTTCAGATACGTTAGTAAAAGAAACCGGTGTTTCTCTAGCCACAGCACGATTAGCAGAAACTCGCATTCCTTCAACCTGTACAGCATGTATAGCTAATTCAAAATTCGCTACAGCTGTCATATTTGTCTCAACTTCGATCTCCTTCTGTACCGATTCATACCCCATGTACCTGACATTGATAGTCATTTTTCCAATGGGTACATCTTTCAAAATATAAGTTCCATTTTGTTGTGTATATGTACCTAATTGTAGTTTTTCGATAAAGACTGAGACACCTTCTAAAGGTTCTTTCGATTCTTTGTTAATGATCTTTCCAGCTATTTTTCCTGTTTGTGCAAGTAAACTCATAGGAATAATAAGTAATAAAATAATAACTGTAAGCATTGAATTTTTCATCAATTCCTCCTTATTGTTTTTATATCATTTACAGAAATTACTTCGTGTAAATTCGATAGATTTGTCAATAAAAAGGTGAATATATCTGAAATAGCGTATAAAAAAGTGAGAGCATATAAAGATGGCGGCGACCTACTCTGCCATTCCGTCGCCGGAACAGTACCATCGGCGTGGGTAAGCTTAACTACTGTGTTCGGGATGGGAACAGGTGTGACCTTACCGCTATAACCACCATCTT
>JAIPIH010000015.1 GCA_021734835.1 Candidatus Cloacimonadota bacterium
TATAGAATGGCTAAGAGTAAAGGATGGGATTGCAAAACAAAGCCACTTGCCAAAGGTGGTCGCAGAAACTATTACCTTGTACCTGAGAAACAGATACCTCAAGGTGATGCTAAAACTAAAAACAAATCACTTCCTGAAGCTGTCAAAGCAGAAGTAGTGGAATATGACCCGACCATACCGGATCTGCTTCCCAGTATTAAAATACCGGAACATGAGCTGCATCGAGCTCAATTGAAAGCCGAGTTATGTGAGAAGATGTTAATACAATATGAAATATGCAAAATAAAGAAAAAGGCAATTCAAGCTGTATTGGATGCTTATAATTCCGGATATCTGCTCCCTGATCTTCTTATTATAGAAGGTAAAAGAGCATTTCGCACATTTAGATTATGGTTAAGCATTTATCAGGAGAATGATAAAGATTTCAAAGCACTGACCAGATTAAGCAGAGCATCCAATTCCATGAAGGCAACTGAGGTGGAGCAGAACTTCCTGTTGGGACTTCTATTGGATGCCAATAAAATTAAAATCGGTTCTGCTATCAGGAAGCTGAAGCAGTTACATAGATTGAAGGTAATAGAATCACCAACCAGCGAGAGAGCATTACGCAGATGGGTAGAAAGCTGGCGAGATGAACATATTCAGCAGTGGAAGCTCCTGCGTAGAGGTAAGAAGTATTCCAAAGACCATTATATAATGAGTCTCTTGCGAGAGGAAGCTCTTGAGGTTGGTGATGTCTGGGTAGCAGACGGTCACAAACTGGCATTTGATATCATCGATCCTGTCTCCGGTAAACCGAAACGCATGATGCTGATCCTATTCTTTGATTGGGCATCACGATATCCTGTGGGAGCATCGATTGCCAACACCGAAGATTCAGAACATATACTATTAGCACTTAGGAATGGCATCATTCACTGGGGTGGCAGACCTAAGTTTGTATATCTGGATAATGGTAAAGCCTTCCGAGCTAACCTGTTTCACGAGAAGTGGGAAAACCACGATCTGGAGAAGGAGCTTTGTGGCATCTTCCCAAGATTGGATATCGAAGTTGAATTTGCCAAAGCCTACAATGCCAGAGCAAAAGTTGTTGAGAGATTTTTCAGAACCTTCCAGGAAGATTTTGAAAGATACATGGCAACTTTCAGAGGTGCAAGCATTGCCGATAAACCAGCCTTCCTAATGCGTAATGAGGAATGGATACGATCACTGAGGAAGCGAGAACCACTTACACTGGAGCAGGCAAAGCAGCTCATGGCAGTTTACTTTCAGGAATTCTATGGCAGAAATCCACATGGCGGTCTGGCTGGTAAAACTCCTCTGGAAGTATTTCAAAAAGAACCTACACCGGAAGATCGAAGAATTGAACTATCTGAGCTTAACTTCATGATGCTCAAGGTAGAGCAGCGAACTGTAAAAGCAAACGGAGTCCAGCTTGCCAATATCCTCTTCTACCATGACTATCTGATGAACTATGTTGGTAAGAAAGTTTACCTGCGATACGATTTGATGGATATGAGATCCATACTGGTTTATGATGAGCATGAAAAGCTGATCTGTCAGGCACTGGCTCGTAAATCTACTCATCCCTTTGTTAAGCTGGCAAAGGATAAACCGATGGCTCGCAAGACCTGGAAAAAGCAACTGGCACATCAACGTAAACTGGAAAAGACTCTGCAGGAAAGTTCTGCTGCCATCCGCAAACAAGTTGAAGAAGCTGTATCTGAGTTTGAATTACCACTAATGAATCTTACTGAATCTGCTTTTAACGATTCAAGTCTATTAGAGCATAAAGCTACCCATAACGAAGATGATGATATTGAGAAATTAGCGCATAAAACAGCGAAGCTGATCAAACCATCAATTGAAACTTCAGAGGAAGATGAAGCACTTCGCAAGCTGGATAAAATATTTATGAATACAGGATTATAATAGGAGAGATCATGAAAGAATTGTCACTTATTAAAACACGTAACGTAAAGGAAGCGGATAAGCTAATCGATTATCTGCTCAACCGACCAAAAACAGAGATGGTGGGACTGGGACTTATCTACGGACCTCCCGGTCTGGGTAAAAGCAGATTTGCTAAACAAAAAGCCATCATGGAAGACTACATTTATCTGAGACTGGAAGCTAATATGACAGCTAAGAGCTTTGCCATCAAACTTCTGGAAGTGATCAGATACCATCTGGGCATGTCGCAGGTTAAGATCAGAGGAACTGCAAACGAGATCTTCAACAGAACTCTCAATATCCTCAAGAATTATGACAATATCGTAATCATTATTGATGAGATTGATTATGCTTTCAGATCACAGAAAATCTTAGGAAGCATCAGAGATATTGTGGATGAGACATTATCAGTAGTTATTCTGGTAGGCATGACCGATGCCAAAGAGAAACTCCTGCTTGCCGATTCCCACTATTTCGACCGTTGTAACTACTTCTGTGAATTTAAAGAAATCACTGAATCCGATATCAAAAGCATCTGCTCTCAGATCTCCGATGTAAAAATTGAAGATTCAATTATCAGGATCATTAAACAGAAAACCAAAGGTAATATCAGAAAGCTGATCAAAGCTTTATATTCAATAGAAACCAATGCTAAGAATAATAACCTTTCAGTATTTGGTATTGAGCAGTTAAAATCACTTGAAATCATGTAGAGGTAGATATGAACAATTCCTACACTAAACCTGTAAAAAATTATATCCAATATAATAATAAACCTTTTACAACCAAGCAGATCGCAGATGAAACAGGCTTTGATCTGCTTCAAGTTAAACGAGTTATAGCAGCACTTCTTAAAAAAGAAGCTATTAAAGCAATTAGCAAAGATGGTAAATACAAGATCTATATTAAAAATCCTGATTTTAAAGAAGAACCTGTTACTAACGACTATGGCTACAACTATCGAATGATGAAGAAGATGTATAACCTGATTAAGAACAAAAAAGTCAGCAGTAGTAGAAAACTTGGGGAGATGACTGGCTTCCATCGCAGAGCAATTTTAAGATATTTAAAAGCTTTTGCATCGATGAAGATCATCACTCTCGAATTGGGTTATTACAAGGTTATAAACTTCGAGCCTGACTTTGCCTTGGTCGGTAAGAAGGTAGAAGATGATATTTTAATAGTTTTAAGAGAAAACGATTCCGGAGGAAAAATGGCAAGAAGAGAAAAAGTCCTTAAAGATGCAGACGGCAGAGAATATCCTGCTAAGATTATTGATCCGCAGCTGGTCAAACGAGATACTGTAGTGAACCGAGTAATGAAACGAGCCTTCAGGCTTCATACTAAAATCATGGATGAGAAAGATAGAATAACATCCGATATTGATAGATACTTATCCCAAACAGCAGAGCAGTATGGTGAGAACTGGAAAGGCAATGCGGAGCTGGTTTCCTTTGATGGGAAATACAAAGTGGAAGTCCGCAACCGAGAAAGAATCGAATTTGATGAGAAGCTGCAGGTAGCCAAGCAGAAGATTGATGAGTGCCTAAAACGCTGGACTGAGGATTCCAATGTAAACCTGCAAGCTGTGATCAATGAAGCCTTCCAAGTAGATAAGAAAGGCGAGATCGCCAAACACAGAATCCTCGCCCTAAGAAAATACAACATCAAAGACAAAAACTGGAAACAGGCTATGGACATTATTGATGAAGCAATTCAGGTGACTTCCACCAAGCAGTATATAGCCTTCTACAAACGCAAATCGCCAAACAAGCCTTTTGAGCTGATATCACTGAATTTCAGCGCAATATAGCTGGTAGAGGAAGATTATTATGAACTCCGAGTTTCCGGAGTGTTTCTCTTTGCGCTAAGGGAATATCATTGGCATACGTGGGCATCACTGTTTGACGCTGATGCCCATTTGCTTTATCTGAATACAGGAGAAGAAGAAAGATGCAGGTTTTTAATGAAAAAAGATGCTATACACCACAGAGAGTTTCTGAAATACTCTCGGTTGATATTAGTACAGTCTATAGACTGATCAGAGACATTGATGATCCGCTTCCGGCATTCCGGCTCAAGAACAACGGGCAGCTTAGAGTGCATGGCAAGGATCTAAATACATATTTTGAAGATCACAAGGTTGATCCTCTTAATGAATAGAAATGATGACCCAGAGACAGGCTGAGTATGCAAAGAAGCTGAGACGCAATATTGTCATCTTCGCTAAAAATGATCTCCGGATGACAATTGATCAGCTTCATAATCAAATGCATGATCTTGGATATGGAATCTCCTTAAGAAAACTCAGCCTGTCTTCCCTTATTAACCTTAATACTACACTGCATGGCAAAACTCCGAAAATTTACGAAATACTCGATGCTCAGGGCAAAAAGATCTGGGCTTTGTATAAACTGTCGGATTGGACAAAAGAAAGGCTGTACGGCTTCATTGCTCAACATTTTGGTAAATCCGGCATCAAATATCTAACCAAGCAGGAGAAAGGTGCTTTGATTAAAGTTTTGGAAAATTATGAACAGCCGAGAATACAAGATTAAAAGAGAATCCGCCAAAAAGCTCTATCTCAAAGGCGAAACCGATATTTCAGCTTTGGCTCGCATCTATGGTGTAGCTGATAAAACGATTCGCAACTGGATCAAAAAAGGTGACTGGAATGATGAGCTGGATGAGATAGCTAACCTTGAGGATGAGATTCGGATAGCTGTTAAAAAGGCTTTAATCAAAGCTCTGAGAGAATATGCCAGAGCTCCACAGGATACTGCTCTACAATCACTGGTTTCACTACTGCGTCAATACTCTAAGAATATCGAGCCTACCAGAGATTTCATTGAATACATGAAGAAGTTTCTGGATTGGCTGATCGATTTCTATCTGGCTCGTAATGATGAGCAGACCGCAATGGCAATCCAGCGAGAGATCTTAGGGGCTTCCGGTATTGTAGAATACTTCAGGATGCGAGCAACCAGTGGTTAAGTTTACTCAGGCAGATTATAAGAATTTTTCTTTAATAGCTGCTAAAACCACAAATGTAAAACCATTTATAAATGATACTCCTGCCAAGAAATCCAGAAGAATCAAAAAGGCTACTGGAGATAACTGGCAGGCATTTTCTTATTTCTGTAAAAGTTACTTCCCACATATTTTCAAACTTCCTTTTGCTGATGATCATAAAGAGATGTTTGAAACTACAGAAGATTACAGTGGCATAACATCCATTACCGGCTATCGAGGATTGGGTAAAACAGTACTCATGGGAGTTGTCTATCCTATCTGGAAGATCATCAAAGGTGAGAGATACGTTATTCATACTGCAGCAGATGCTGATCTGGCAGAAGAAAGAACTGCTTTTACCTACAATGAGCTAACAAATAATAAAAGGCTGCAATCTGATTTTGAAGGTTTAATTCCTATCGATAAAGATGAATCAGACTTCTACCTGCAGAACCGAACCAGAATCCGAGCCAGAGGAATAAAACAATCTTTCAGAGGATCTATTAATCCCAGAACCTCTACTCGTCCCGGGCTGGTTATCTGTGATGATATTGATAAAGAAGAGAATATCGGCAATCAATCTATCGGGAGAAAGAAGATGGATAAGATCGTGCAGGAGATAGGTGGTGCTTTAGATCCTAAAGGTAGCGGTAAGATCATCTGGCTGGGTAACCTTGTTCATCCCAATTATGCTATCTGTCAATTTCAGCAAGGCATCATTGATGAGATCAAATCCAATAAACGAAGATTTAATCCTGATAAGATTCAGCATCTATTTACTGATGGCAGGAGATTATTGAGATTTCCGGTTGAGCTGAAGAATAGCAAATCCGCATGGGAAGATCAATATCCCACCAGTGAACTGCCAAAGCTTTAGCAGAAGTTCGGTCTGACTGGTTATCAGCGAGAGTTTTTGGGTAAACCTGTGATTGAAGGTAATATGTTCAAGTTTCACTGGTTCTCTAAATATTCAAGGCTTCCCAAACGAATGAAGAAGGTCTGGATGTATGCAGATCCTGCTTGGGGAGAGAAAGGCTGCTACAAAGCGTTCATCTCAGTTGGTTATGATGGTAATAGATTTTACATCATACATGTCTGGATCAGGCAGACTGAGAACAGCAAGTTCTTCAGTTACTATTATGATGCCTACACAGAGCTTTCCAAGCGATACGGAATCCACTTCCGATCTGCTATGGAAACCAATTTCGGTCAGCACAGGATCCTTTCCGATTTTGATCGCTGGTGTAAGGAGAATAACCGAAATCCGATTTCTCATCGCATCAGAAGAATCAATAATGATAAGAACAAAGGACTCAGGATTGAGCGCACAGATACTGTTATTGAAACCGGAAAGGTACTTTTTCCAGATGGTCAGGATACTCCAACACTGATCAATCAATTCCTTACCTATCCTGATGGGTATGTAGACGGTCCAGATGCTCTTGCCGGATGTCTGGAGAGATTTCCGGAATATGATGTCGGCAAGAACAGAGTTAGAGTCAGGAGTTTTTCCTTTTGAACTATTATGATCAGTTAATGTATAAATACTATCGCATCCTCAATAATGCTTGGAAAAAGGAAGTAAAGGATTCAGCAAGGCAGGCAATTCAGATGCTCTCTGATCTTCCCAAAAGTGAGAAGCTTAAAATCAGGCATATTGACGACATTTTAGAGATAATCAACTCCAACCTTAGTGAAGACTTTTCCTCGCTTGTACGGCAGGATACGAAGGCTTTTATTCAAAGAAGTCTCAGGCTTGGTATCAATGATGTCCAGAAGCAGGTTCCGCATAATACTTCCATTGGCTTGTATGGTATTCAGGAGAGAAAGCTGGAATCACTAATAACCAAGCAGAATCTCTTTTGGATAGGCAACAGATACGGAACTGATATTGAATCCGGATTTAAAGAAACTCTCAAAGAAGCTGTATCTTCCGGTTATACCAGAGAGATGCTGGCAGATAAGCTCAAAGAGCAGTTTCAGCATCTGGGTGAGAAATCGGCTCATTACTGGCAAGGGTTAGCAGAGCACACTGCTCTCAGAGTAAGAGAATTTGGCAGGTTGGAAGGCTACCGGAAAGCCGGAGCTACAGGATATCGCTTGGTGGTTGTCCTGGATGATCGGACATCGGAGATCTGCAGAGCATTGGTTGCTCAGGATAAGGTTTATCCTCTGAATGATGCGATTGAAACGATGGAGCAGCTTATGTCTATTGATACTCAGAAGCATTCTCTGGAATCAGTTAGGGAAATGACAAAGGAGATTGCACCTTGGGTATCGGATAAGCAGGTCGAATATGATCCGCATGGGAAAGCGATTGGAGTTTCCGGAAATCATACTCCGTTTCCGCCTTTTCATTGGAAGTGTAGAACGACTACGGAGATTGTGTATTAAAAAGGAACATCATCATCAGTTATATCAGATACCGATTGATTATCCTTAGTAGATTCTTCTTTACCTTGAATATCTTCAGAATCCTTAACCTGCCACTCATCAGCAATTTCTTCCCAATTAATTAATCTATCTTCTTCACCAACCCAAACTTTCCAGAACTCTGGATCTTTTGATTTTGGACGATCTTTTTCTTCTAATGTATTCATCTCAACTATAAGAGGTATTGGTGCAGCCCAACCAAGTAATATCGCCTTCTTAGTAGGAAGAATGGGTAATTCATTTAGTATGCTTCCAAGATTATCAGGAACAAGCTTTTTTACCATTTCTTGATCTCTATCATTAACTATGCGATGTAAAAGAAATGAATTACATTGAGATAACACAGTTTGAGACAATTCAGATGGTCTTTGTGAAGAAATCATTAATCCAACACCAAATTTTCTTCCTTCTTTAGCAATTTTTTCGAAAATCTGACTACATAACTTATTTGATGTAATGTCCTCAGATTCAGTATCATATCTTTTAATAAAGTTGTGCGCTTCTTCAACTACAAGTGTGGTAGGTAAGATATTTCCTGTCATTTTTCTATATCTTTGATGAGCTTCAAAAATAATTCTTGATAGCACAGAAACAATAACATACAAGATCTCAGAAGGTAATAGGGAAAGATCAATCACATTTATAGTACCGTTATCATCATTATTACCTATATACTGCCCAAGCCATTTATCTAATGTAATATCCTCTTTCGATTCAGTCTCAATAACTGATGCAATTCGAGCATCAGTTAATATACTACGAACTCTCATTAAAAAGAAATCCATAAATTGCTGTGCGTTTTTTTCTTGGACAAGCCTTTCCAAATGATGAAGAAAAGATTCATTTTGAAAGAAAATAGGACTATCTTCATCAGGTCCAGTATAAACCTGAAATCCTCCTACAGTGTCCAGAAATTGATTCAATAAATCTATAGCCTTCTCCACATCAGATTTATCAAAATCGTTATAGTATTCAATCTCTTTTCCATTTGTTACAAAAGTATCATATTTTGAATCTGCTATTGATTTAAGCTGCTTTGATAATTCATCTAATCTCTTTTTAGTATCTTCTTTCGTTGCATGTATTATATCATTCTCAGCATCTCTTGAAATACTATGAATTTTCTTTCCAAAATCATTCTTACCAGGTTTACCTTTAAAAGAAGAAATCCCTTTCAATAAATCATTTTTTAATTCTATTAAACAGCTTGAGTAATAGATCCGAATCTTCAATTCTGAATCAGCAGCTAAATTGATACTGTTTTTAATTTCACGTAAAGTTCTTCTTAATAATGGTCTTTGTGTTTTTCCACTTGCCCTTGCAATCGAACTCCATTCATAGCTATTCCACATCCAACTTGGCACTTTTAATTGATTATATTCTAATTCTTCTTCCTCAGATTTATTTAGAATCACTTGATAGCGATTTACAGTGCAAAGACCTTCAAATGCATCATTATATTCTCCATTGGGATCAAGAATAATAAATCTTGAGTTTAGGCTTTTGTTTTCCTGTATTTCTTTTTTTGCCGATTCCAATGACCATCTTAAAAGACCTGCAACAGAACATGATTTTCCACTACCAGTATTGCCTAAAATTGCTATATGTCTACCAAAAACTCTATCAGGATTAACATAAACTGGTGAGTTGGCAGCCATTGGTGATAATCCAATCTTTACTTTAGCGTTTTTATCTTTGTTCTGTACTATTGCTCTTAATTGAGATTGGTTTGGAATAACTACAATATCGCCTACAGAAGGATAACTATAAACACCTCGTTCGATTTTGTATATTCCATCATCTTCTTTTAACAAACCAAGAGGACTTACTGATAATTTTCTTAAAGGAAAAGGTAGATCAATTAAATCAAAATCATTATACCCCTTTCTCTTAGGATATTGAGAGTATTCAATGCCCACCCAAGAAATAATACCAACTAATGCACCTGATTCATTAGGGATTAGAACAAATCCGTTTACTTTTGGGAAAAGCTGTGGAATTCCAGTATTAAGTGCAGTATTCTAAGGAGCATTAATTTCTAAAAGAACTTTTATACTACTGGGAGAGACGTATTCTAATGATCCAATTGTTAGATTTCTAACATGATTAAAATCATTATTCATCTTTGTCCTCTTTCTCAACTTCACCTTTAGATAAATCTCCCCTTTTTTTATCAATTGCATGCTTTCGATCAGAGATTCTATCAATTGCTGATTTAGGCAGGTAATTTTCTGTTAATGTACGTATATTTCCAAAGTGATTTCCAATCAACAGTGTGACTTGTGAGGGATTGCATTTATCAAAAAATTTCTTTATTCTGCCTTCTGATGCATCATAAGATATAATAACAAGATGAGTTGAAGGAATTTTCATCATATCGAAAATAATGTTATTAATATGAGAATCTCCAAAACCATATCCATAAGTAACTAATACAGAATTTGGTCTACAAGTAGCAGTTGAAAAATCTCTAAATAATTCTGAATAAGGATAATAAGCAGTATCAATCCCCTTTGATGAATTTGGATATATAACACTCATCTCATATGGATTTTCTAACTCAAGATTATCTGATTTACAACCAAAGACCATTGGTCTTTTATGGATTATATTAGAATCGAAAAACCAATCAAGCGAACCATGTAGTTTCGTGTATCTTACTACTCCTTCAACATAACGGGGTTCCCCTCTAATTCCTGGAGGATTATAATGATAATCAAGCTCCATTTTATGCATTCTCAAAATAGGATTTAACTTACCTACAAATCTATCAAGAGTATAAAGACCAGCAGAATCAAGAGCATATTCTATTAATCTATCATAATTTGTTGTAAATATATTCAATCTGTCACGAGTAGCATTTCTGCTACTAAAGCTAATTAAAAACCGTTTCAGTAATGAAAGAGCACTATTTCCTTTTTCAGCTGATAATAATGAGGTTTCATTTTTGAGAAGATTGAGAATCAATTCTCTAAGCTTGCTGTTTATTTCTTCACCTAATTTTTCAAGATTAGGATCTCTGGTAATTCTAAAGCCTTTATATAACTCAATAGCTGTTCTTAAATCATCCTCAAAATTAGCTTTTCCTCTATCTAATCTTTCAGCATCTTCATCAGCTATTTTATGAATTTCATCGTTTTTAACTTCAAAATCAATTCGTTGCATTGCTTGTGGCTCTACTTCAGCTTCGTAACAAATCCCTGAAGTAAGTCCAGTACCTACAAGTAGAGATAAATGTTCACTTTGAAAGATAGCAGTTAACCACGGTTCTATTTTTGAGCGAAGCTCTTTCTCATCAGGAGATTCAGACCCCTCAGGAATTTCATTTGCAATAAATAATATATGATCTTTTCCCCAATCTATTGAATCCATATTGACCTCCTTAAATCAATAAATTAATTAACTAAAGTCTCCTCCAATGTTTTCTTGAATTCATTTTCATTTGCATTATTGTAAAAAGGAACTCCAGTAATAAGATACTTATCAGAATGAATACTAATAGTCCTGTTCTCTTTTTTGATATCTTTTAAGAAATCTTCTTTCCATTTATCTTTGGGTGCTAAATGTCCACCTTTTGGTTCAATAAATACTTGATAGGTAATCTCATCTCCATCATTTTGTTTACAGAATAAAAGGAAATCAGGTTCAAAAGCTCTTCCAAGTTTATCATAGATCTTTAACTCACGCTCATTTCTTATCAGGTAAATATTCGAATACTTCTTTTCTAAATGTTTAAAGCGACGGGCAAACATTTTAACAAATTCCTTCTCTTCACTTGTTCCATAATTCGCATTGAATACATACCAAGGCTCATCTGCAACAACGCTTTCTTGTCCGTCTGCTTTGACACTGTTTTTGGGTACTCTAATCTCTTTATCCTTAAATACATTAAACACAAAATCATTTATGTAATCTGATCCTTCAAATTCTGTTAGATTGGATTTAATGTCAGTTTCTATGGATGACAACATTCCTTGTAGCGCTGACAAGTAATCATGATTATCAATGTTCTTTAATCTATCATTTGTACCATTGAAAGTAATTTCCAATTTATTTAAATATTTAGCTATGAAATCTGAAATGGAATCAATATTACCAAAATATCGCTTTATGTTATTGAAATAGAAAAACGGATTCTGAGTTAATGCAAATCTGATAACATGCTGCGGAATATTAGGTAGCGGAATATCTTTTTGTACCATTTTGCTTGTACCATTCACTTCTTGATCAGGTGTAAAGATATGAGAAATTCTACCTATTCCAGATGATAAAGTAAAATCATAGTTCTTTTTCTTAACTCCAAGATCTTCAAATGATTTCACATTGTTATAACTCTTCTCAATCTTTTTATTATAGAATACTTTACCTTTATTATAAAAATCTGTATCCTTAAAATCTAATTTTAAAGTTAACTGTTTAGTTTCAAGATTCTCATCATCTTCATAAATTCCAGTATCAATCAAAGCTTGCTTCAATTCGGATATATAGCGACTATCTTCTTTAGTATGATAATATAGCTCTTCCAAAATTTTGAGATCATTAGAAATATCATCATCAAATTTCCGAGTATATGGATCTTGTCCTTCTTCTAAAGTAAAAGGAAAATATCTTGCTCCTCTTCCAACTAATTGTGCTTCAGAAATTGTAGTTTTACCGGGCTTACCAGCACGTCCATCTCTTCCTTCATATAATCGAACAATATCAAAAAGATTAAGAACATCCCAACCTTCATTAAGTTTCTGGACTGCGAAGACCGCTCTGATTGGATTATTCTCATCTTCAAGAGTGTTTAGCATGATCTGATTATATTCAGCTTCTTTGTCGTTATTTGCACTAATACAATACTCTTCTCTAAAATGCAATTTTAATCGTGATGTAATCTCATTATAAGAAATTTCCTGATCAT
Source organism: Candidatus Cloacimonadota bacterium (assembly GCA_021734835.1). Classification (GTDB taxonomy): domain Bacteria; phylum Cloacimonadota; class Cloacimonadia; order Cloacimonadales; family TCS61; genus Tenebribacter. The sequence continues at coordinate 12,305 of JAIPIH010000015.1, forward strand.
CAAAAAATTTGAAAGCTTTTTGAATGACATCAACCGTTGAGGTTTTTTTCACATTTTCAATCATTTCAGGAGATAATTCATCAATCAGTAGATGAAATTTCTCTTTGTTTGCTTGGGATTCTTTTATTGTTCTCTTAGCTTTGAATAAAATTACTGGTTTCAAATTAATATCATTTGAAGTAGCTAACTCCTGTCTGTAAAGGTTTAGGATAAGAGCTTGAATAATTCTCTCTTTTTCATCATAAAGGGATCTAATCAGATCAATTTCTTTAGAATATTTATCCATTCTGAATTGAGCTAAATCATATTTGTGAAGAACTTTATCCTGATACTTCTCTGCAATTTCCCGACTTTCATAATCGAGTGTAGCTGTAAATTCCAATAGAATATTATCTAAGTTAGCTGCTAATAATTTTGCAACAGTATTTTCCCAACTTGGAATTTCAAAGACTTCCATTTGTTTTGTTGCAGTACTTAAGTGATGTGCTTCATCAGCTATAAGCACTATTTTCTTATTATTAAAATCTTCATAGGTAACACTATTTTCTTTTGTATTATTAAGATCTAAATGTAATTGTTGGATAGTTGTGAATTTAATGTTAATGTTTTCTAAATCAGCTTCTTCGAAATTAGCTACTTCTTTTATCTGAATTTCAAGACCATCAATAACTAATTTATTACTGAATAAATACTTGTTTGCTTGATAGTTAAGGAAATTATCTTGTGTCTTTTTGATGATATTATTACTGTTAACAAAGAAAAGGAAATTGCGATAACCTTTTCGATACATATATAGAATCAATCCAGCCATGATCAGTGTTTTACCACTACCTGTAGCCATGTTAAACAAAAGATGAATTGGTCTATTAGGTTTTTCTTCGAAATCTTCTGTATCAGTATAAATGAATCTTCTGAAAGTCTCTTTTTGATATGGACGAAGCTTAAATTTTAAATTATCAATTATGCAATTAGGTATAACGATCTGGGATAATGCTCTCCGAGCAAATGGATTATTGAATATTTCGTGTAAATAAGCCATTTTCTTTTATCCTTCGATCTGGTAGAAATCTTGTGTTACTTTTTTCTCTAAATCTGTGCATTCGAAATCTGAGTCATGTAATGAAGATAGATTGACATACAACTGATTTTTATCAAGAATTTCACAAAGGTGTTTTTTCTGTTCATTCAGACTAAGAGCTTTGAATTCCTCAATACGCTCATGTTGTTTTATTATGTCCAAATTATAATATAAAAAACTCCTATCTTTCATTAGTTCCAATGTAGATAATAAGGTTTCAGTATCCTTAGCATCCTCAATCTGATCAATAAAAAATTGGTTATATTTTTTTAACTCTAAATAAACAAAACTGCCCGAATTATTTTGTTCTATCACTTTCTGCACACGCTTTGAAGTAACTGTTTCAACATAATTCATTTGCTCACATAATATGAATTGTCTTTCTCCCTCATTATCTTCTTTTAATTGCAAGACTGCATGAGCAGTGGTGCCACTACCTGCAAAAAAATCCAGTATAATATCTTTATCATCTGAAAGTATTTTAATAATATCTATAACAGCATATAAAGATTTTGGATAGGAAAACTCACTTCTTCCCAATAGTGATCTTAATAGCATTATGCCATTACTGGATGCATCATATTTGGAATCATACCAGACGGTTCTCGGTTTTCTACCCTGTATATCAGATGCTCTTCTTTTCTTATATATTTTGTAATGACCTTTAACTTTTTTAACTAATAATTCGGTATCACACTTCGTTTCAAAAGTCTTTTTACCCCATCTCCAAGTTTTTTCTTCTCCGTTATTATTTATTGGGAGAATTTCAACAGATCCTTCAGTAGAGTTTAATGATAATTTATCAGTCACAGTATTGTAGTATATTGGGTAATATAAATTAGGTCTTTCATGTTTATTGGAATTATTACCTGTTCTCATGTAAGGTGTTTCAGCATAATTAGAAATATCATCTTGTTTATTAAATTGTTTCAAATCTTTCTCGCTGAATTTAAAGTTTTTAAGTTTTACGAGTTCAATGTTTTTTGCGTAAACTAACATATATTCATGCATAGTTGCAAAATACTTGTCATCATTTCTTCCTCTTGGATTATGAACACCTACTACTGTTCCTAATCGGTTTTCTCCACCAAATATTTCATCCATAAGTGTTCTTAAAGTATGATGTTCATAATCATCGATAGCAGCGATAATTACTCCATTCTTACGTAACAGCAACTTAGCAATTTCAAGTCGATTCTTCATGAAAGTGAGCCAGGATGAACGTTTAAAAGTATTGTTATAGGTAAATGTATCCCCACTACCACCAGTATTGTAAGGCGGGTCTATGTAAATTAGTTTAATTTTTCCCAGAAATTCTTTTTTAAGTGAATGTAATGTTAGTAAATTATTTCCTTTAAAAATAAGATTGTCGGTTATTGTATTTTCTGGTAATCCTCTCTTTTGGTTCAATTCAGAATCACGTTTAAAAGAGCTAAAATTATGTTCTCCATGTATATTTATAACCTTAGGATTAGTGAGTACCTTGGACTCTAATAATTGGGTAATTTCATCTTGAGCGAGTATTTCATTAAAGAAAATTTCATCCCGTTTCTGCTCTTCACTGCTTTGCCCACCTTCTAAGATGCAATCTTTAAAAGGCCAAACTAAAGATACTTCATTTCTTTGTTTTAGGTACTTTCCACCAATAGTCAAACCTACTTTGTTTTTATACTGAGTGTAGCTGTCATTGAGATAATTTTTTTTACTCAAGAAATTGAATGAATAGACTTTGATTAAAGACTAAGACTTCTTTTATCTTCACGAAAAAATTTTCCTTGAGGATTATATTATCTAATAAAAGCTCGATTAGCTCAGGATCAAAATTTTGAGCTTTATTAATTACAACCCATTTCTTTAATTCACCGTTATCTGATATATAGTTTGGTTCTAGTTTAAGTTGTTCAAATAATTCATTATATAGCTTCATGTATTTTACCTCACTAAAATTCAATGTGTCCACATGAAAGGCATGTATTGATTTCAGAGCTGCCTCTCCAAGTTCTCTTTTTATGGTCATGCAGTAGATTCTGCAATCCTGAATCCGTCAATAAGATTCTATGGCAAACCATCACAACTCGATTTGCTTAATACTGTTACATAATATTAATGTGGTAATCATGCTGTCACAAGCGGCAGATTTAGGTGTCCCTTTTTTATAAAATTGCAACAGAAAAAAGATCAGTTTTGCTGGTGTTTATAAAAAATGGTACCCCTGACCCGATTTGAACAGGTGACCTTTTCCTTAGGAGGGAACTGCTCTATCCAACTGAGCTACAGGGGCAACCTCAATAAAACCAATTTTTAGGAAGGGTAATGATGTCAAGAACTACATAATAAAAAGGGCTGCAAAATTTTGCAGCCCAATCTATATTATCAGATGATCTGATTAGTTATTTAAACGGAGAGATTCTTTTTTCTCTTTCCACATTTCAATTAGATTTTGTTTTCTCATCTTTTCCTCCTTTATCTTTTCTGATATAGTAATTATAAAATTCAGTTTCCCAAATAGAAATTGACAAAATAATGATATTTTTTCTAATTCTATTTAGAGGTAAGCATGGATTTAATTAAGATCAGACGTGAATTGCATAAAATACCGGAACTTGGCTTTGAAGAGGTAGAAACCCAGAATTATATATTACAAACTTTGAAAGATTTAAAAGGCTTGGAAATACACACATTCAGCTTTCCCGGAATTTTAGTCGAGTATTCACACGGGGAAGGGGAATATAAGCTTTTTCGGGCAGATATGGACGGGCTTCCGATTACGGAAGAGACTGATTGCGGCTATGAATCGGAACACAACGGTCTAATGCATGCTTGCGGACATGATATGCATATGACCATCTTAATAGGACTGATCGATAAAGTGATAAAGCATAAATTTAATCGGAATTTGCTGTTTTTATTTCAACCGGCTGAAGAAGGAAGAGGCGGAGCCGAAAGGATCTTACAAACAAGAATGTTAAACAGATTTCCTATTTCAGAAGTTTATGCGCTTCATGTGAATGGTGACTATCTTACAGGCGAAATTGCTTCCCGACCGGGAATATTCTTTGCTAATACTCAGGAAATAGAAGTTGTTTTTAAAGGGAAAAGTGCTCATGTCGCTTTTGCTGAGAAGGGAGTAAATGCTCTCAAAGCAGGAATAGAATTTTATCTTGAACTCGAAAGAATTATCAAGACTGAATTTCCAGATCAGAATCAGGTCATTTGCGCATTTGGAAAAATGCAGGCCGGAGTTGTGATGAATGCTGTTCCGGCGGAGTGTAGATTAGAAGGCACATTCAGGGCTTTTAACAATGAAGATCATAATAAATTGAAAGATCATATTGAAGCTGTAAAGTCAGAGATCTGCCAAAAATGTGGAGTAAAAGGAGAAATAATTTACAAAGCTTATTATAAAGAAGTTGTTAATGATGCTAAATTATTTCAAATATTGAAATCAAAAGCCACCGAGACAAGCTTAAAATTAGTAGAATCTGATAAAGTTCTAACAGGTGAAGATTTTGGTTTTCTTACTGATAAATACCGAGGACTTCTTTTCTGGTTAGGTGCCGGAAATCGTGAAGTTGAGGATCTTCATTCTCCTAAATTTCTTCCTGATGATAAAGCTCTTAGTATTGGAGTTAACTTATTCTTTGATCTAATTTCTTAATATCTTTAAAATCAGCTTTTTTAGCAGTTTTGTTAAAATTTACAATTCGTCATCATCAAGGTCAATATCTTCCAGGTCATCTTCTTCGTCTTCTCCGCGCATCCAGTCAGGGCAAAAGACAATGTTTTCGGTGTGATCCCAACCATCGACGTTTTTCAGTCCATACCTGTTGAGTATTTCTTCTTCCCAGAGAGAATATCTTACTTTATCACCATCAATATCATATACCAGCACAGGCTTGTGATATTTCCTCAGGTTGAAATTGCCGCCGCTTAGTTCGTAAAATTCCATTATCCTTTTTTTATCTTTTTCTGCGATCATCATTCTGCGCTCCTCGTATAGATTTAGTTGACCCTAAAAGCTAACTCTATTTACTTGTTCACAAAAGTTAAGAAGGATTGATATGTCAATTAAATTTGGAGATAAATTTAGAGCGTATGCGATAATTGCTTTATTCATTTTTATTTGTACTAATGTAAATGGATTTGAACCTGCAGCGAATGACTTTATTAATACATATCAACATGAACTATATAAGTCATGGCTGCAAGGAACCGGAATTAAACCTGATTTTCCTGCCAGTTTTACGAATGAGAAAATAACCAAAACATTCCTCGATTCCCAACAGCAAGAGATCAACGTAGAATATGATTGGCAAAACGGTAAGATCACTTCACAAAGAGAGAGGATACCAATAATTCTTTATTTGGAAGAAGACTTAATTATGCGACCGTATCTCAATTTCCTGGAAAGATGTTATTATAGGCTGCATTGTGCAGATAAGATATTCTTGCTGGACATGATCGATCATGAAAGAGTTATTTTTACCTACAAAGGGAAAACAGGTAATTTGGCTTTGGAACAATTATGGTTGGAAAATCCTCTTTCAACGATGAATTTAGCTCCGGTAGAATTAACAGTAGAGGCGGATACATTGATTTTTAGTTTTAAACTTGAAGATTTAGAAGAATTTACTATCTCATTCCTAAAAGTCAGCAACTTTTCTGAGATATTAAGAGCAATTCGAGAGATAGAGTATAAGAAAAGCAAAGAAATATTTCCGGTAAGTAAAAAACTATATCAAGAAGAAACTGAAATGGCTTTTCGTCGACAGGGGCTTGCAGAGTATATTCGTAATAACTTTGATACACCACCCAAACGTGAGCTTTTAAATAATAAAATTTCGGATATAGAGGCTTTCTTATCAGTAGAATTTCCGGAACATAGAATATCCAATCATGATGATGTCTGGCAGCTGACAATTGCTGATTTGGATAATAAATTGAGTGGGAATATCTCAGTAACAGCAAAAATTTGCAGTGATATGATTGATATAGTACCTTCGAACGAATTTATGTTAAAAGGTAAAAATTTGCTCTTGAATACCGAGCAGATAGATCTTACGAATTTATCTGAATCTGAGATTTCTAACTGCGTTTCCTACCTTCCACAGCTTATTTATGAACATAGAGCTATTGGCTCCAAGTTACTTAACTTCTTATTGATCCATGATGACGTTCCTTCTACCCTAGTAGTTCGCACTGATAAAAGAGAGCTTTATGAGGCAATATCTTACTCGGATATTTTATTGCTGCTGAATCAATATTGGCGAGATCGGACGATCTATTTTGGAATAGAAAATATTAAGAAAGTTAATAATACAATAGAGTTCAGAGGATTTTTAGTTGCAAGATCAAGCGATGGAAAGAGTGATCTGGCAGAGATTTTTTTTCATGTCAGCAGGGAATATAAGATCGACCTTATAATGATGATCCTGCATCCAGATAAAAAGTAGAGGTAAAATGAGAATATTTGAAACACATGCACATCTTGATTTCCCCCAGTTCCAGAAGGACAGAGAAGCAATAATAAAAAAATGTTTAGGGCAGGGAATCGAGTATATTATCAATGTTGGTGTAGATAGAAAGACCTGCCTTGAAAGTATCAAATTAGCTGAAAAATTTAAAACTGTATATGCCTCTGTGGGCTTTCACCCTCATGATGCAAAGGATTTTGATGCAGATTTCATACGTGAGCAGGCACAGCATCCCAAGGTTGTCGCAATCGGTGAAATCGGTTTAGATTATTTTAGGAATTTATCTCCAAAACAAAGCCAAAAAAGAGCATTTGAAGAACAAATAAAGATCGCACTTGATCTAAATCTACCAATAATAGTTCACGATAGAGATGCACATCAGGACTGTTTTGATATTCTTGCCGATCATGAAGCTAAAAAAGTAGTATTCCATTGTTATTCCGGAGATGAAGTATTTGCCTTAAAAGTCTTAGAAAAAAACTGGTTTCTATCTTTTACCGGCATAATAACTTATAAGAATTCTCATTTAGAGAATACAGTTCGTATAGTTCCGGAAGAGAAATTCTTCATTGAGACAGATTCTCCTTATCTTCCTCCGCATCCGCAAAGAGGGAAACGCAATACACCGTTAAATTTGCCATATATAATTGAAAAGATCTCGGAAATAAAAATGATCACTCCTAAAAAAGTTGCAGAACTGTCCTTTAGAAATGCTTGTGAATTCTTTAACATTAAAGAGTGATCTTAATATAATAAAAAAAATTACTTGAACTAATATTAGAAATAAATAAATTAACCTCAAATAAAATTATGGAGGATTATTATGGCTGTTAAAATTAATGCTGAAACTTGCATCGGGTGCGGTGCTTGTATTGATACATGTCCGACAGAAGCTCTTGAAATGAAAAATGATAAGGCTGTTGTTGATAAGGAAAAATGTATAGATTGCGGTGCCTGCATTGATTCTTGTCCAGTGGAAGCAATTGCGTTATAATTAAAAAAAATTAATAATTTAAGCCGGCAGAAATGTCGGCTTTTTTTATACATGAGTAAACTTTTATTGACAAGAAATCTGCACTTAAGATTTTTCAAGTGTTTCAATATTTATTATTAATATTATAATTTTGCAATTTTTATCAGTTTAGCTCATGTGTTAATCAAAAGGGGAAAATAGTATGAATAATATTAATATGGTAATAGATATTGGGAATACTCATATAGTTTTAGGTTTTTATTTAAATTCGGAGCTGCAATTTTCTTGGCGGTTAAATACCGATAATGACAAAACTGAAGATGAATATTTCAGTATTATAAAGCAATTAGCTAATGAATATAAATTAGAACTCGATCAAATTGGTCAAGTTGCAATATCCTCAGTGGTACCACAGATAACACGAGTATTTACCCATCTAATTGAAAAATATATTAAATGTGAGATCAAACTTGTAAATGCCTATTACGATCTCGGTCTTAAATTTCCGATAAAGGATCCCGGTTTCATTGGTTCCGATCTGGTAGTTAATGCATTTTCTGCCAAAGAAAAGTACAAAGCCAATTGTATCATCTGTGATTTCGGAACAGCTACAACGATCCAATTAGTTGGTAAAGACGGTAATTTTTATGGCACTATAATTGCTCCCGGTGTTCTAACATCTGCAAAAAACTTGTTCAACTCAACTGCTTTACTCCCCAATATCCAATTAGTAAAACCTCGAAATTTATTGGGAACCTCAACAGCCGAGGCACTCTGTTCAGGCATTGTTACAGGTAACTTATTTATGATAACAGGCTTTATAAACGCAATTAAGAAGGAATATAGTCAGCTTGACCTGATCAAAGTAATTGCCACCGGAGGGATTTCTGAGTTGATCTGTGAAGATTCCAGGGAAATTGACATCATTGACAAGAACCTAACTTTGGATGGCTTAGAGCTTATTTGCAGAAAATAAAAAAGAATTGAATAGATGAAGAGAAGAATTTTATTAGTAGCATTATTGCTTTTTTTTTCCTTAGTTATTTACGCTGATGCGATAAACCCCAGATTAAATCTCAAAGGAATTGCAAGACTCGATTACAATGAAATCGATCTATATCATTATCATAAAGGATTCTCAATAACTGCTTATCCCAATAATCCCCTAGGTTCTTATCAGGTATATACAGAAGAAGAGCTTCTATTTGATGAAAAAAAAGTAATTTTAACTGCAAAATTTGGTAACATTGAGCTTTATCCACCTATTCACTTATCTCTTGAAACTTATCTGACAAATGAGTTTTATAAGTATTTTAAAAGGGAGTTCTTATCAAAATGCAGAGAACTTTTAGGAGATGTAGATCGAGAGCAAGGTCAGGGCTTAATTCCTGAGATAGTAATTCAGCTACCAAAAATCGCACTGCCGAAATCTGTCCGCAGGTTCATGGGAGATAAAGCCGGTCGATTGAATTTGAATGGAAGTCAGCGTTTAACATTTGCTGGAAGATATACCAAGCGTAGTGAACCGGGCGGTGAGCGGGATCAAGAAACAAAATTTACACCTGAGATGAGACAAGATCTTAATTTGCGTTTGCGGGGTACGATCGGGGAAAAGATCCATGTTAATGTAAATCACCAATCAACTTCTGATCAAGATGCTATTCCAACCCCGAGTGAGATCAATATTAATTATGAAGGTGATGAGGATGAGATCATCTCCACAATTGACGGTGGGAACATATCACTTTCTTTGTCCGGTTCAAAATTTATAAGTTACAGTGCTTCTTCGGAAGGCTTATTTGGGATAAAATCTGAACTTAGAGCAGGTAACTTGCGTGTAACAACTATTATGGGAAAAGATGAAGCTGAAAAAAACACTCAAACCTGGCAGGGAGATTCCAGACCGGATTCACTTGATCTAAGAAGTAGCTCTTTCGTTCCCAGAACCCATTATTATCTGGAGCATCCATCTTCTTTGTATGATCTTTACGATGATTCAGATGGTGACGAGGGAGTTGATTATCCACTAGGCTGGAAAAATAATGCTATCAAAATCAATCCAGAATCCGGTAAATGGCAGTTAGCACCAAATGCTTATGGCGCACTTCCCGATCTTACGAAAAATTTTACTGTTTATCTTGATGACGGCTCAGCCAGCAACAACCTGATGACAATTGAAGGTGTGAACTATGCCGATCCTTCACAGTTATACAACTTTGATATTCTTCAGGAAGGGACAGATTATAGAGTTGATAATGATGCAGGTGTACTTATCATGCTGATCCCGCAGGTCAATAAAATTTACTCAATTGGTGTTACATATACCCGTAACGATGGTATTGTCGTTGGTAATGACTCCAGTTCTCCGGTAGAAGTAAAAATGCTGAGAATAAGAAATCAAGAATCTTCTGATGAAGCTTATTGGGATCTTCAGGTAAGAAATATCTATAATTTAGGTATGGAAAATATAAAGAACGATGGATTCGAGATCAATGTATATACTTTGCCGGCTGGCGGTACAACGCCGGATTATAATGCACCGCAGGAAGTTACTACTGAAACGATCCAAACTATAAATGATTATTTAAGATTAGATACTAATAATGACGGTATTATTAATGGTGAAGATTCAGCAGTTAATTTGATCAAAGGTTACATTAATTTTCCGCTTATCAAACCCTTTAATGCTCTGAATGATTCGATTATTTACCAGGAAGAGAACGTTCAGATAACTGATATAAACAATTACATCTTTGTGAAAGGAAAAATTGGCAGGGAACAAGTTTCACTTGGTAGAATGAACATTCTTCCAGGTAGTATTGTAATTAAGATTGGTCATGATAAAAGAAAGTTGACTGAGAAAATTGATTATATTGCTGATTACGATTTTGGAATAATAACATTTTTAACACCTGAAGCAAAGGATCCCGAGACGGAGATTTTTATCGATTATCAATTCAGGCCGCTTTTTGCAATGGATAGTAAAACCATAATGGGAATGCGTGCTGATATGAGATTTAATGATAATATTAAACTTGGCGGGACATTTGTTTATCAATCAGAGAAAGTGAGGGAAGTCAGACCTAAGATCGGTAATGAAAACAGAAGTATCATATTAGCAGATATAGACGGTGAGATCGAATATGAAGTTCCTTTTTTAACAAAATTAATTGATTGGTTACCACTTGTAAAGACTGATACCAAATCAACCGTAACCCTCAACGGTGAAGTAGCAATGAGTCTTCCCCGCATTTACGGAAGTGATAAACAACACGATAAAAAAGAAGCTTACCTGGATGATATGGAAAGTACTATGGAAGTTTATCCGCTCGGAATTACAAGAAGCACTTGGTCGTTTTCCAGTCGACCTGCGGATGCTTCTGGCAATTTGATCGATATTGGCAAAGCAAAAATTAATTATTATAATCCTAATGATATTTTTGCAAGAGATGTTTATGACCCAGCATCCATGACAGAAAAGGAAGAACGAGAAAAAGTATCGATGTTGGCTTGTAAAATTAAACCGCCGGATATAGGTATGCCCGGTGTTAATATGAAATATTGGGCAGGTCTGATGAAATATGTGGGTAATCAGGTAGATTTTTCCAAAAAGAAATATATAGAAATATTAGCTAAAGTTGATACCTTAAATTTCAATGTTGATTCCAATCCTGTTACTATGCATATCGACCTTGGTTTTGTATGTGAAGATTTTTATAAACCGGGTGAAAATCCAAAACCGGATAAAGAAGATGGACTCGTAAATGCTGATGGAGTCTTGGAAGGAGGAGAAGATCTCGGATTGGATAGGATCAAAACCGGTAATCCCGGAGATGATCCTGATGATAATTATAACAATAATAAGGTCACTTTAAACGGAGCTGAAGAATATCCCAATATCAATGGTACAGAAGGTAATGACAGACTGGATACAGAAGATTTGAATGATAATGGTGTTTTAGATGAAAATAATATTTACTTTGAATATTCAGTTAGTTTGAATGAAGGTATAGAATTCATGGAGGGAGAATACAATGGGTGGAGATTATTCCGTATTCCGCTTCACAATCCAGACAATTACCGCATCATATCTGATGATCCCAATAAAGTGCCGAATATCAGGAAAATAGATTCTTCGAGAATCTGGTTTGAAGTAGAAGACAGTACCAGAGTTAGAATTGTAAATCTTGATATTGTTGGTAATAAATGGGAAGTCGGATTGATCAAAAATTTAGACGGTACCGTAGCTACAAATAATCCGGAGATCATGCAGGTAAGTATTTCTGATAATCAAACCGGACAGCATTATACACCAGCCCCTCATACTGTGATCAAGGATAATGGAGAAGCAACTCTTGAACAATCCCTGAAGATAGATTACAAGGATATGCCGGAAAATAATTATGGTCTGATCACTCAAAGATTTATTAATTCTTACAACCTTTTATCTTATAGTAAGATCCGCTATTGGGTATATGCAGAAAAACCAAGGATCGGTTATTTCCCGATTGAAGAGGATTCGCTTTTGATTCGACTTGGTGCAGATTCCGTTAACTATTACGAGATAAAACAACCATTGGATTTGCAGGAATACAGCACCGTGATGAGTGAAGAGGGCTGGAAGCAAATAGAAGTATCCTTCTCTGATTTTACTCAACTGAAAAATTTAGATAGAAGAGATGGACGGGCAAGTTATTATATTGGTGATTTAAAGCTCTCAATTGTCGGGAATCCGAGCCTCTCGGATGTTAGATTGATGTCATTAGGAGCAGAAGCTTCAAATCAGTTTTCCGGTAGAATATACTTCGACGATATCAGAGTTGCCGATCCTTATGAAGATATTGGCTTGGCCAGTAGTGCAAATTTCACAACAGTTTTTGCAGATTTCGCAACTTTCAATGCTGGATTGGATTATCGATCTGAGAATTTCCAGTCTTCGGCAAGACGGACCACAAATGTCTCATATGTTCAACAGACAGATTTTAATATTTCTAACCGTTTAAATCTAAATAAATTCTTACCTGCAGAATGGGGTATGGCTATTCCGGTTAATTTGTCAAGAACTCAATCAATTGGAATTCCAAGGTTTAAGTCAGGTTCTGATTTACTGCGTAAGGATCTACTTCCGGAAGATAAAGAGCGTGAGACAAATAAAAATTTAGCTTATAGAGCGGATGTTTCTATTAGTCAGAACAAAACTCCCAAGAGTAAAATATTAGCTTATACATTAAAAAATACTACAGTTAGCGGTAATATCCGTAAGAGTTTGAATAAAAGTGCAACTTCCGCTGATACAACAACAACGTATTCCCTTAAACACGTTTATAGTTTAAACATTCCTAGGGAAAAGATCGATCTGGGATTATTCTCAAATTACAAATTTCATTTCTTTCCTTATGCAATTTCAAATTCCTTAACTTTGAGAAATACAGAGCCCTCTGCTTGGCGTTGGGACACTTATACAGATTCGATACCTCATTGGGTACCGAATACAAATTCTATCAAAACGAGAACATTCGAAACTTCTTCCAGTATTGATTACGATCTTTTAAGTGATGTATCTACCTCTTATGATCTTTCAACTAAACGAGATCTGATGTTAAAAAAATACTGGAACGGTTACAATATTGGAGAAGAGAAAGAGAGAACGCAAACAGTTGCTTTGGGATTTGACCCTCACTATTATGATAAAGTTTTCAGTTTCAATGCAAACGCAACTGTTACTTATGATGATAATCATATCAAGTCAGGAATTCAGGACACTCTCTATTTTAGAGGAAGTGTGAATCGAACAATTGGTGGTAATTTCACTTTTAAAAATCAGAGTCTTTTGCAGAGTTTGGCTGTTTGGGTCGACGAAAAATTCTCTAAAAAAAGCGATGAAAAAGAACCTGAACAAGAAATGGAAGAGATTCAGCCACTTGACGAATCTGACCTACCGGAAGAACCTCAAGATGAAACTATATCATTACCGGAACCGAAAGGCGGCAATGACAAGGAAGGTGAAGACGAAATAATTATCTTTGATGATCCTGAGAAAGTGCCTGATTCAGGTGAGAAAAAATCAGGGAGTACTTCTGGTAAGGAGAGGAAGCAAGGCAGAAAGACAAATGTAATTTCGTCTGTGATAAGCTACTTAGGTGGCTTAAGCAATATTGGAGTTACCTATAATAATAATTATCGAACTGCTTATGACGACAGACTGCAAAGACCAGAATTGCTATACCAGTTAGGATTTCCGCATATCCTAGTAGAAACAGGAGATGATAAGGATATCCTGCTTAAAGTAATTTCAAATAAATACTCAACTTCTGCCAGTTTCCCTATAATCAAAACTTTAACTACAAATTTTGGGTATTCTAAAGAAAATATTAAATCTTATACAAATATCAGTAGTGAAAAGATCAGCACTACCTTTCCCAATGTTTCTGTTACTTTAACTGAATTTGAGAAAATAATTCATGCTGCGAATTTTCTTACTAGTTCTAGAATAACAAGCAGTTATGTATATTCAGAGCAATTAAATGGGGATATCGGTTTTACAACACCTGACACAGAGCAAAAACGCATTAGTTTAACACCTCTTTTTTCCTGGAATGGTAATTGGATTCATAATATCACCAGCAGTTTTTCACTCAATTATACAGATCAGCAGAACATTACACACCGCGTAAATTATGATGATATAAGACATTCAGTTACTAAATCTCTAAATAGCAATTTATCATGGTCTTTTTCAAATCCTAAGGGAATAAAAATATTATTTTTTAAGAGAACCAACTTGAAAAATGAATTTACAACAAATGTAAATTTTAACCTGGAGGAGATTAAAACAACCAGAAAGGGAGCTGAAGATATTATTAAGGAAGTAGATAAAATTTCATATCGCATTACACCGGGAGCATCTTATGATTTCAGTAGAAGTATCACAGCAGGGTTAACCAGCGAATATGAATGGTCAAATGATAAAAAGAGAGATTCATCTTCCTCGATGTTCCGTTTAAGCATCTGGATTGAAATAATTTTCTGATTTGAATTAATTGTTTTATTACTAGCATTTTACTTGACATTAACATATTCTATTACTTAAAAAGTATATCATTCTAAGGAGAAGCTTATGGTGAGTAAAGCGCAAAAATTCAGATTAGGGATTTTCATCACAATAATTTCTGTTCTGATGGTTGTGTTCCTTGTTGCGGTTGCCGGCACAAAGATCATGGAAAAAAGAGATGTTTATTATATTCGGTTTCAAGACTCATCAGTAACTGGATTACAAATTGGCGGTTCTGTAAAGTATCGTGGTATTGCTATTGGCCGAGTTGATGATATCTCTATAGATCCGGAAAATATCTCAGACATTATTGTAGCAGTAAGTATTAAATCAGGAACTCCCTTGAAGGAAGATATGAAAGCTTCCTTAATTCCAATAGGAATAACCGGTTTAGTCCAAATTGAAATCGTGGGTGGAACTCAGGAAGCATTAGCAATAAAACCAGGGAAATTCATCAAATCAGGACAATCAACATTTGAAAATATTTCAGGTAAAGCAGAGATCTTGGCAAATAAATTTGAGGTTTTGTTAAATAACTTAAACAATATAACTAACACAGAAAATACTCGAAGAGTAGATAATATCATTACAAATTTCGACTCAATATTAAATGAAAACCAAAATTCAATATCAAATACGATCGGGAATATCGAAGACATTTCAGAGAATTTTAAGCAGATCACACAAGATACAAAATCTCTTTTAGCTAAACTGGATGCAATGATGGTAACTGAAAAGGTTGATTCAATTGTGACCAATACTGAGAAAATTACTTCTGATTTGGCTGAATCAGATATAAAACAGATCATGTTAGATATACATAAGCTGGCCGTTAAAGCAGACAGAACAGTTTCACATATAGATGCAACACATTTGGAAAGCAGGCAGGATCTGCTAGATACAATTGAGAGTTTAAAAGAAACAATTGATTATTTAAATGATTTTTCCAGGCAGATTAGTGAAAGACCTTATTTACTGTTTAGATCTGGAAGTACGAGGGAATAATATGTTAAAAAAAATAATTGTACTAAGTATAGCTTTGCTTCTTTTATTTGGGTGCATGTCTAGTAATATGATACCCAGTAACTACTTTATTCTAGAGTATTATAAACATTCAGAAAAAGATGCACTAAGAAAAGATGAACCATTTAATCATAGTGTCTATATTGCTGACACAAAAATCCCCTCAACCTATAATAGAAAGCAGATTGTAGTCCGCCACTTTGGCCAGAGAATTACCTATTCAGATAATAACTTCTGGGGAGTAAAGCTTTCTAAGATCTTTCCAAATCTGATTAAAAAACGGATGGATAGTTATCATATCTTCAAAAATACTCAAAGAGAGTTGTTCACATTTATTCCTGAATACGTGATCGATACGAATGTTAATAATATTGAAATGTATATATCCGAAAAACTCTATCAAGCACGCTTGAATATTGATTTTGTTTATCGACAAAAAGATACTGATAAGCCCATAGTAGTTCATTCAGCCAACGTTGAAAAAGTATTTTTACCGCAAAATTATGATACTTTCGTTCAGACGATCAATGAGATTTTACTTAATGAAACTGATAAGTTTGCGGCTAAAATAATAGTTAAAAATACTACTGGTCGTGATTTACCTGATATTGCCGACAGATCAGATCTTAAAATCAAACCTGAATTGATAGAGATAATAGAAACTGAAGAGGAAGATAGCAGTAAAGGATTGCTGTTAGTACCGGCTATATCCAGAACAGAGAATGAACCTTATTACAAAGTTTATGATAAATATGGCTATGAATTTTCCGCTCGGATGGGCGAAGCAATACCATTAATTGAAGGAACCTATACAGTTGAATATGGCTCTGGAAGTCCCGATCTAAGAATGAAAAAGGAAGATGTAGAAGTTCATCCGCGCTATAAAACAATTATAGAACCAGACTGGGGATGTCTGGTTGTGGAAATAATAGATAAAAATAGAAACTTTGCCAAGGTTGTTTACGATGTCTATGATCTGGAACGAGGGAAAAAATATGGTAGTGAATTCCCGGCACAGGCGGAATTGGGTGAGCAAGATAAAATTTGGATCCTCAACCCCGGATATTATAAAATAACTGTTAATAGTAAACCTTTTAACACATATACAGACTTTACCACGGTCTTGGTAGAAAAAGGCAGTGTTCAAAAATTAACAATTGTAATGAATACCGATGAAGAGGGAAAACCTACTACTTTAGCCGGAGCGGGAATTTTAGAAGAGAGTTTATTAAGCTCCTCTTTGGATGCCCTTAAATTTTCCAGTGCAATACATATGAACGGCAATATGAAAAGTGATAACGAACTTGATAAAGATAATCCGGAATTAACCATTACCATGAATTCACAGCTTGAGAACTTCCTGATCTATGACAAAGATCCCTTCTACTATAATATGAAAAATTTTATCAACCTTGGCGTTTCTAAATCAACTGATACTGACTTCCGGTTGGCTTCAGATGAATTTACACTTAAAAATACCGGGATATATTATTTTCTGAAAAATTTAGGTTTTTACGGTAGATTTGATGCGAGGACACACTTTTTCATTGAACGACAATATAGTTCAGATAAGTTCTATTATCAGAAATTTGATGAGAACGGAATTGCGCTTGGCGATAGTGTATTTTCCAATCAGGTAAAAGTAAAACCGTCATTCTTCCCGATAAAATTAAAGGAAGGTATAGGCATAAATTTTCGGATCTTGAATTTATCTAGGGCTAATATGAACATAAGAGCCGGATTTGGAGTTAGGCAATTTTTCAATAATAATGTTTTTATAGTAGATCCGGATCAAACAAATGTTGATGAATTCGGAATAGAACACCGGGTATATAATGGATTATCCTCAACTCATACAACCGGAACAGAACTATCTCTGGTAAGTAATTTTCAACTTTTCTATAATGTAACTTATAGTTCAGATGCCGATTTTTATTTCCCATTTGATAGAAATGATGATTATACGTTCGAATGGGAAAATTCCCTAAAACTGAATCTGCTTAAATATATCTCTTTAGACTATAAACTTAATCTGAAAAAACTGGATTCTGATTCTGGAATGGACTATCTGATCCGAGAACACAGCCTGTACTTAAGAGTTACTTATTTCTTGAGATAGATAATGCAATATAAGGATAATAAATTAATAATTACAGGAAAACTGACCAAACAAACGGTACCAGCATTATATACTGAGTTCCTAGAACTGAAGGCCGATCCTATAAACAATCTTGATTTTCAGGATGTTACACAGGTTGATAGTGCCGGGATAGCCTTTATAGACGAACTAATGCAGCAATTGAAAATAGATGAGAAATCTGCTTTAAAGATGAATGAGATTGTTAAAACTGCTTACATTACCTTTACTTCAGGAAAGACACCAAACGTTATTCCCGAGAAGAAAGCTGATATATTTACTCGATTTGGAAGTTATATCTTAGATTTTGTCTCCTCATTTCAAAATGGTTTATATCTTCTCTCGGATATTTTCTTTTGGTCCTTCGTTGGTATATTTAACAGGAAAGGGCAACGTCGCGGCTCGATCATTCAGCAGGCTCTGTTTATTGGAGTAGATGCTCTGGGGATTATTGCACTTCTCTCAATGATACTAGGTTTGATCTTAGCTCTACAGTCAGCAGCGCAGTTAAGGCAATTTGGAGCTAACATTTTTGTTGCCGATCTGATGGGTGTCTCGATGGTAACAGAGATGGGTCCAATTCTAACTGCGATAATATTAGCCGGCAGGAGCGGATCTTCCATTGCTTCAGAAATAGCTACTATGAAGGTAACTGAAGAGATAGATGCTTTGAAGATGATGGGAATCGATCCTATCCGATATGTTGTCGTTCCTAAATTTCACGCTATAACAATTTGTATTCCGCTCTTGGTAACAGCTTCTACTTTGATAGGAATATTTGGAGGACTGATAATAGCAGTTACTTATCTTGACCTTAGTGCTACAGTTTTCATTAATCGCGTATTTGATGTTCTTACACTCAGAGACGCACTTATCGGTCTTGGCAAAAGTTTCTTCTTTGCCTGGGTCATAGTAATTATTGGAAGCTACTACGGCTTCAATGTAAAAGGTGGAGCAGAAGGAGTAGGTAAGGTAACAACTCAAGCGGTTGTTGCTTCTATCTTCTGGGTTATAATTCTGGATGCGATCAACAGTTTGATCTTTTATTTTAAGATATGAAAAAGAATCCAATAATATCAGTTAAAAACCTGAGTGCGAAATATGGTGAAAAGATAGTATTAAATGATATTTCTGTCGATATTTACCCAAATGAGATAACGGTTATCCTGGGGGGAAGCGGCTGCGGAAAAACTACATTTGTTAAAAATATACTGAGATTATATCAACCATCTTCCGGCTCGGTAAAAATAAAGGATGAAGAAGTAACTACAATGGATGAAAAAGAGTTCAATGCTATACTCAGTAAAATTGGGATGCTGTTCCAAAACGGCGCTTTGCTTAATTCTCTCTCAATTTCTGATAATGTCGCCATCCCCCTGGAACAACATACTGATCTGCCAAAAGAGATTGTAGAAAAAATGATTCGTGTGAAATTAGATTTAGTAAATCTCGGGCATGCTGTGCAAATGCTGCCTTCAGAACTTTCCGGTGGGATGAAAAAAAGAGCGGCTTTGGCCAGAGCGATTGCACTTGATCCTGAAATATTGATCTGTGATGAACCGTCTGCTGGGCTCGATCCATTAACCAGTGCTTCATTGGATGCGCTTATTCTTAAACTCAAAGATCTGCTTGATATGACTATTGTAATTGTTACACATGAATTAGCCAGTATACATCGGATAGCAGATAGGATCATCTTTCTGGATAAAGGTAACTTACTGTTCCAAGGGACATTAGAAGAAGCAAAAAAAACAAATGTGCCAGAGGTAAAAACTTTTTTTGAAGTTGGAACATTTTAACAAAATGAGAGAGAAAAGGAAAAAATATTTGCTGGATGAGAATCTGGGAAAGCTGGCAAAATGGTTAAGAGTTCTTGGTTTTGATGCAGCTATTTACAAAAGCATAAGCCCAGAGAAAAAGATTGATCTCTGTCTAAAAGAACAACGGGTTTATCTGACCAGAAGCAAAAAATTGTCAGCAAGAAAAGAAAAATTTACCAGAATATTGATCAAATCAGATAATTGTGATCAACAGCTTCGTGAATTAGGTTTGGCAGTGGAATTGGATGAAAATTTGTTCTTTACAAGATGCATAAATTGCAATAAAATACTAAAATTGATTGATGAAAATAAAGTGATAAATTTAGTTCCTAAAGATGTTCATAAAAAATTTACTGAATTTAAAACCTGCACTAAATGTGGAAGGATTTATTGGGCAGGCTCTCATTATCAGGCTATGTTTACTAAAATCAAGAATTCATTGACAAGTTAACTTTATAAATTTAATAAACACTGATAAGTATTTTATCAGTTATAAGTTAATATCTTCTGAAGGAGGAATTTCGTGAAGAAATGGGTATTATTTTTTACAATATTCACTTTTGCAGTTTTCATTAGTTCACAGGATGAAGTTAATGTTAACACAACAAATGAGGTAGAGACGATTAAAATTGAACCGCCTAGTGAATTAGCTGCAAAAGCCTTAAATGACCATACTATCTCATTACGCTGGCAAGATACTAATGATAAGCTCACAGGATTTGTTCTTTATAGAAAAAGTGCAGAAAGTGGTTTTGATGAAATTCAAAGATTAGAGAAAAACAATCCTTTTTATGTTGATCAAAACTTAAAGTATAATGTTAATTATTCTTATAAAGTTCAAGCCTATATCGATGATAACTTTTCGGAATTTTCCGATGAGATTGCATTATCCACTATTTTCCCAAAACCGACAAATATCAAAGTAAAACCTATTGATGATCAATCAGTGAAAATTACTTGGCAGGACAATTGTGATTTCGAAACCGGCTATCTTATTGAACGAAGAAGTATGGAGACCGACTATAAAGAAATAGGTCGCGTCTCGGAAAATGTCATAGAATTCGTTGATCAGGGACTGATTTCAGGAGAAAAATATTATTATCATGTAAAAGCTGAATCGAAGTATAATGTCTCCTTAGCATCTGATAAAGTCACGGTTGAAGCTACATTTCCTGCTCCTACAAATTTTCAAGTGAACTCACTTGATGATCAATCAATCAGACTTACTTGGGACGATAAATATAATTATGAAAAAGGATTCAAAATTTATAGAAAAACAGGGAATGATGATTTTATAGAAATAGCAGTTACAGAAGCAGATGCGCGTTATTACATTGATGAGAAACTGGAAGACGGTAAAACGTATGTCTACAATATCCTTGCGTTTACAGATATCAATGAGTCCAGACCCAGTAAAACAGAATCGGCAGAACTGAAATTTCCCTCTCCTCAGAAGTTATATATCGAAGTATTGAACGATCATTCAGCTAAACTGTATTGGGTGGACAGCTCCAACCTGGCAGAGAGTTATATCTTAGAACGAATGGTTAATGATGGTGATTACGAAGTACTCAAAAAACTGAATAAAAATGATAGAGATTACTTAGATGAAAATATGCAATTAGGCGGTGAATATACTTACCGCATTAAAGCGAAATCAAAGATCAATGAATCTGAATATTCTAATGAAATTGGTACCAAAACTGATTTTCCCGGACCGGAAAATCTATATGTAGAAAATATCGATGATCAATCTTTGAAACTGTATTGGGAAGATAATTGTGCCTTTGAGACAGGTTACAGATTAGAAAGAAAAGTGAGCGGTGGGGAATTTCAAAAAATTGCTGATCTCGAGCCGAATCAAACCCATTATTTAGACTCCGGTCTGACCTTTGGAATTAATTATAATTACCGGGTTATTGCCTTCACGCAGGAATCAGAATCTGCTTATTCTAATATTTTATCTACAAAAACTATTTTCCCGGAACCAACGTACCTTTCTGTTCTCATCATCGATGATCAAGCATTAAAACTATCCTGGGTCGATAATTGTGCTTTTGATGAAGGTTTCAGAATTGAAAGAAAGATGGGAAAACAAGAATTTGTAGTGATCAAAGAACTGCCTGCAGACGTAACTACCTATCTCGACAGCGGACTGCAATATGGATCGCAATATATTTACCGGATAGCTGCTAAGACAAAAACAAATATTTCAAATTTTTCGAGTGAAATCATAGCACGTACTGTTTTCCCCGAGCCGGCTTATCTGAGTTCAGAGATCCTGGATGACAGAACTGTAACTATTTATTGGGAAGACAAATGTGACTTTGAAACAGGCTTTGTTATTGAGCGTAAAATAGAAGACGGAGAATTTACTAAACTTGTAGATTTAGCTGCAAACACAACTTCCTATACTGACAAAAGTTTACAATTTGAAAAAACATATTATTATCGAGTTCAAGCAACAACTGCGGTCAATGGCTCGGATTTTTCTAATGTTGAGTATGTAAGTACGATTTTTCCTCCTCCATCAGATCTAACTGTAGAAATAGTTTCAGCTGCTCTGATCAAATTGAAATGGCATGATAATTGTTATTTTGAAAAAGGCTACCAGATTGAAAGAAGCAAAAATAACGGCAGTTATAAAATTCTCAAAAAGTCAGCAGCTAATGTAGTGGAATATACAGACAAGGATTTAAGCTATGACTCAGATTATTCTTACCGGATCGCCGCTTTCACAGATATTAATACTTCACATTATACAAATACTGTAATGAAATATTATGGTCTGATCACACCGGCAAATTACAAATTGGATGTTATTGCAGACAGGCAGGTAAAATTATCCTGGGAGGATAACAGCAATATCGAAGAAGGCTTTAGAATTCAAAGACGAACGGAGAATGAGGATTTTAAAACTATTGCATCAGTACCTGCAAATTCTGAAATGTACATTGATAAAAATACTAAAGTTCATACAAGATACTATTATCGAATTTCAAGTTTTCTCAATCGTAACCTCTCACCTTTTTCCGAAGTTAAAGAAGCTATCTGCCATTTTGGAAAAAGACGTGTGCCGGAGGACCATCCTACCATACAATCTGCTATCAACTTTGCTGTTTCAGGTGATACTGTGATAGTACAACCTGGCACCTACAAAGAGAACATAAATTTTGAAGGGAAAAATATTACTGTTACCTCTAACTTTTTTAATACACAGGATAAAAACTATATCAATACAACTATCATTGATGGTAAGGAAGCTGGCAGTGTAGTTAATTTTCAAAGTGAAGAAACTAAATCTGCAAAGCTAATTGGATTCACCCTGGAAAATGGTACAGGAAATGAGCATCGTGGCGGCGGCATCTTTATTTATAATTCATCTCCCACGATCATGGATGTAATAATACAGAACAACAAAGCAGAGAAATTTGGGGGTGGAATATATCAGTATAACTCCAATTCTCTCTTGGAAAATTGTATCATCAGGAATAACACGTCAGTCGGGACAAAGCACGGATATGGCGGGGGTGTATATTTAAACAATTCTAATCCTGTTTTGAAGAAACTTGAGATCCTCGATAATCAAGCTAATGAATTTGGCGGTGGGATCTACATTTATAATTCAAATCCTGAATTGATCAGATGTGTTATTGCTGGTAATGAAGTATTTGGAACTGAACACGGATACGGCGGTGGAATTTACACACAATACTCAAATTCTACCTGGTGTAATCTTACCATTTCTAACAATAAAGCAAAATACGGCGGAGCTGTTTATTGTAATAGTTTCTCCAATCCTAAGATAAATAATTCTATCTTGTGGGATAATTTACCTCAGGAAGTTTGTTTCCATAAATTCGGTGATATTAAGATGACGTTAAGTTATTCGAATATTATGAATGCTGAAGATGGCTTTGAAACAAACAATAATGGCTCACTTTTCTTTAAAATGGGAGTGATAAATGCTGATCCCATGTTCAAAGATCCAGTTAACAGAAACTACAATCTTTTAGCTGATTCACCCTGTATCGATGCCGGTGATCCTTCCGAAGAGTATAATGATAGTGATGGCTCGAGAAATGATATGGGCGCAATAAATTAAAAAAATTAGATAGATTAGGAGGAATTCGCAGATGTCAAAAATGACTAAAACTACATTAATGATCTTCTTTGTGATCATTTTATTGAACACTAATGTTTTCGCACAAATATTTCAAAGACAAATTTTTACCGGAATACATGGAAATGCTGCAAAGCTGATCGGAGGTGAGGAGGATGACAGCTCGGTAAGAGGCTTGGCGGAATTTAATCTTGGTTATTACTTCACAAGAAATTTCGGTCTTGGCATAGAAGGGGGATATGGCTTCGTTACTGTAAGAGATAAAAGCCAATTTTCCGAATTGATGAGTCATTTGATAGAAAAAGAGAATTCCCCTTTTAAAACTACTTATATTCCTGTTTCTGTGTATGGCCGCTTTAACCTGATAAAAAATCAAAATTGGATACCTTATGTTACAACAGGACTGGGTGTAATGAAATGGACTTGTGAAAATACTGATACTGGTGTTGAAATCAGTTCCGGTAATAATTTTATTGCCAATATAGGCACTGGGATTGAATGGGAAATTTCCCGAACTGTAGCTTTAGATTTTGGTATAAAATATCAAAGAATATTTAATCAGAATCAGGATATGTCCGGTGAAGGCGAGTCCTATGCACTGGGAAGACCCGACGTACAAACTGGTAATCTTTCGGCCGGCTTCGGGTTTACCTTGCGGTTTGGCGGCTGGAGAGATTCAGACGGAGACACATACGAAGATAAAATTGATAAATGTCCCTTTGAACCGGAAGATTTTGACAGCTTCGAGGATGAAGACGGATGTCCGGAATGGGATAATGATGTTGACGGACTTGCCGATACTGTTGAAACAAATACCAGAGTTTATATTAGCCCGGACAGCACCGGCACGGATCCAAATGATCCTGATACTGATATGGATGAAATAAATGACTACGAAGAAATTTATACTTATTTGACGAATCCTGTGAGCAGTGATACAGATGCCGATTCTTTAAGTGACGGGGATGAAGTTAATGTATATAAGACGGATCCGCTCAATAAAGATAGTGATAATGATACACTGACAGACGGCGATGAAATTTTGATCTACAAAACGGATCCAAATAATGCCGATACAGATGGCGATGGATTCCTTGACGGAGTAGATCAATGTCCATTAGAATCCGAAACATTCAACGGATTCCAGGATGATGACGGCTGCCCGGACAAAAAACCTGAGATCATCTTTGAGAAAAAAGCTCCTATTGTACTGGATGGTGTAAATTTCAAAGTAGGTAGTTCAGAATTAACTGATGAAGCGGAACTCGTACTTGATAAAGTTGTGAGGACCTTGAAGGATTATAAGGATATGAGTCTTGAAATCAGCGGACATACAGATAGCTCAGGTTCAAGATCACTGAATATGAAATTGTCCAGAAGCAGAGCTGAAGCTGTTCGACGCTATCTTATTAATCAAGGTATTGAAGATTATAGATTACGGGCAATAGGTTTAGGACCTGACCATCCTGTTACTACTAATAAAACTAAAGAAGGACGTGCTAAGAACAGACGTATAGAATTTTTTAGAACACAGTAATCTTCCAAAAGAAAAGAAAAAGGACCCGGTTTTCCGGGTTCTTTTTTATTTTTTTAATTATGCTTTAATTTTAAGAAAAAATAATAGTTATTCTTGACTGGATTGGATTCATTTCAGTTAAATATCAGTAAGAGGAAGAAATATGAATGCAGATATTACACCTGAAATTTATAAATTAATAAATCCTATTCGAAATTATGGCTGGGGTTCAAAGTCATTCATATCTACTTTTTTGGGGAAAGGCAGCCCATCTGTAGAACCTGAAGCCGAAATGTGGCTGGGGGCTCATCCTTTGGCATCTTCAAAAGTAATATCCCGTGGGAAAGAGTTATTGTTAGTTGATCTCATCAAAGAAAATCCCAAACAAATGTTAAGCGAAAACTTAGCAAATCGCTTTAAGAATAGATTACCATTTCTATTTAAAATGTTAGCTGCAGAAATGCCTTTGTCTATCCAGGCACATCCGGATAAAAAGCAGGCAGAAGCAGGTTTTAAAAAAGAAGATTCCATCAATATCCCAAGAGGATCGGATAATAGAAATTATAAAGATGAAAACCATAAACCTGAACTGATCTATGCACTTACAGAATTTGAATTGATGTGCGGTTTCCAACCTCCTTCTGAGATAATTAAGCGGATGGAATATCTCAGGATCTTTCAAATGATCCCTGGTTTGAACCAATTATCAAAAGACAGCTCTGCAAACAATATTCGAGCAATATTCCGGTCTTTGATGAGTGTAAAGGCGAAGCAGGCTGAGGAATATGTAAAGGCTTTAACAGAAAAAATATCATTAGCTAAGGCAAGAAATGATGAAGATAGATTGATATTTAAATGGATAGCAAAACTTGCTGCACTTCATCCTCAGGACATTGGAGTTTTTTCCCCCTTGATTTTGAACGTGCTCAGACTTCTGCCAGGACAAGCACTTTTTATTAAAGCCGGCATATTACATTCTTATTTACATGGAAGCGGACTGGAAGTTATGGCTAACTCTGATAACGTGTTAAGAGGCGGTTTAACTCATAAGAAGATCGATTTGGTGGAATTAGATAAAATTCTAAAATTTGAACCAATTAACATACAAAAATTACAACAATTCGATCATAATAAAGAAATAATATACCGAACTTCTGCTGAAGAATTTCAGCTTTCCCGAATAATGTTAAATGAAGAGGAAAGTTATGAAAATTCTCAAATTAAAAGTCCTGAAATATTACTCTGCACAGAAGGTTTCGGTAAAATAAATTCGCAAGGAACAAGATTAGAATTTAAAAAGGGCGATTCGATCTTTATCCCGTTTGCTGTTAAAGCTTATCGCTTAACAGGCACAATGGGATTATTCCGGGTAGTTGTCCCATCCAAGTAAGGAGAAAAATGTGAAACTTAAAAAATTGATGCAAAGTGCTAAAATACCGATATTGATCATTGGGATCATCATAACTGTTTTCTCAGTTTTTTCCTATTTTTTTAGTTTTCAAATTACCTTAAATAAGCATATAAGTCTCTTAACAAATTTAGTTTATAATATTTTCTATCAACTTGATTTTTGCAAAGAACATAATATTGCCTCATTGTTCATGAGTTTTATGTTCCTGCTATTAGCACATGGATTTTTCATTTTGAGCACAGCAGATAACGAAAAACTGAAATTGGCTCCACAAAAAAGGGGATTGGCAAAACTGATCAGCATCATCTTATTGTATTTGGCAGTGGATGAAGTTCTAAATGTAAAGATAATATTAGGTAATTATATTGAAAATATCACAGGAGTTTTTAATAATTCATTTGCTCACGGGCAAGATTTAGCTTGGTTGATCTTATATATTCCCGTTGCCTCATTAGGACTTATGATCTTTAATTCTGTTATTAGTAAATTGGTAAAAAGCATTAAAACCAAAAAGCGTAAGCGCTTGGCAGGGCGTTACTTTAGAACAACCATAATTTTTATTATTGCTTATTTTTCACTAATGATGCTTGCGATCTATATAGCTCTTTTGGATCAGCCAATTGTAATATTTTTTTACTTAACAGAATTTGTTAAACTTATCAGTATTATCAGTGCTAGTAGTTTATTACTAAAAATTTCTGAAAATTATAATATATAAACATATCATTTTTCAATTCTTATTACCAATATATGTTGCTTCTGAAGATTATGAGTTTATCTTATCATTTGTTTCAGGAGGTTGAATGAAAAAAATAATAATTATGGTAATTTTGCTGATAGGAGTAAGTTTTATGAGTGCAGAAGATAAATATAATGAATTGACAAAGCAGGAAAAATTTGTGATCGAGCAGAAAGGGACAGAACAGCCATTTACCGGTATTTACAATGACCATTTTGAAAAAGGCGTATATAAATGTAAAAAATGTGGTGAGCCGCTTTTCCAATCAGGAGATAAATTCCATTCCAGCTGCGGTTGGCCCAGCTTTGATGATGCTATCGAAGGGAAAATAAAACAACGGCTAGATGCAGACGGATACAGAACAGAGATCCTTTGTGCCAACTGTGGAGCACATCTGGGACACGTTTTTGTCGGGGAAGGATATACAGACAAAAATTTAAGACATTGTGTGAATTCGGTTTCACTGCAATTCCAACCTTTAGAAGCAAAATTAGAGAAAGCCTATTTTGCCGGTGGCTGCTTTTGGGGAGTAGAATATCATTTTCAGAAACTGGATGG
Source organism: Candidatus Cloacimonadota bacterium (assembly GCA_021734835.1). Taxonomy (GTDB): domain Bacteria; phylum Cloacimonadota; class Cloacimonadia; order Cloacimonadales; family TCS61; genus Tenebribacter. The sequence goes on from JAIPIH010000015.1 coordinate 40,208, forward strand.
AGTTATCTCAACTACGGTCGGATTCATGGGTGGTCATGTGGATGAACCGGCTTATAATGATGTTGTAAAAGGCGATACCGGGCACGCCGAAACGGCTGAAATAGTTTATGACCCCAGCAAAATCAGTTATGAAGAATTAGCTAAACTTTTCTTCAACATACACGATCCTACTCAGGTGAACAGACAAGGACCTGATATCGGAGATCAATACAGATCGGTAATTTTTTATACCGGCAAAGAGCAAAAAGAAATTGCTCAAAAATTGATCGAAATACTAAAAAACAAAGGATATGAAGTTGCAACAAAATTAGAAAAAGCCGCTGATTTCTACGCTGCAGAAAATTATCATCAAGAGTATTACGACAAGAAAGGCAGTAAACCTTATTGCCATGTCTATACGAAAAGATTTGATGAGTAGTAGATGGTCATTAGCCTTTCATGCAGTGAACTGACACTTTCATTACAAGCAACTATATTTTTAAAAGGCCAGATTGCATGGCAAGTCTGGGAAGGGAATCCAGTTGTTCCCAGTATGAAAGCATTTTATTTCGTAATTGTAATGGAAAGAAATGGATTACATATCTGATTGACCGGTATCTGTTCCAATCATGTTCTCGTTAAGATGATCAACATAATGAATAAATATATTATTCATCTTTCCCGCCTCGAAACAGTTCGTAAGGTTATATTTTTTCTTTCCAGTTAAAACGTAGTCACATCTATAAAGTTGAAATCATCGATCAACAACGTCGGGATCTTAGCATAGTATTCTTGTTGAACAACAGGACCTAAAGCAAGGATGCGTTTAGTGGCTTTGTGCAGGATTTCATTCCAGCGAAAATTAGTAAGTGATTTTTGGATTTTACCATCCTCAAAATAAAGCACACCATCACGCGTGAGTCCAGTCCACTCGCCGGTTTTGCGATCCACCGGTCTTATGTACCAGAAGTTATTCACGATCACACCGCGCTTTACTATGCGCATCATTTCTGCTTCGGAAGTTTCTCCTCCCTCTACGATTATATTATAGGGTCGCAGCGCTTTTAAATTATTCTGCCGGGCATAATATCTATCGGCGCTCATATTTTTGATCACTCCATTTTCGATCCAATCGATATTTTCAGCTGGAATTCCACCGTTATCGAATTTGCTGGCTTCCAGATCGGGATCATCCAGGCGGGAACGAAAGGTGAAATCTTTGCCAAAGAATTGTTTGCCGATCTGATCTGTGAAGGGTGTGTGCCCTTCATCAGCTGTGCGGCGGTCATAAGTCCAGATCAGATAGAACAACCAGTTCAAAACAGCTGCCGGACGCAAAATGACGGGGATTTTTCCTGTTTCGATCTGTACGGGATTTTTCAAGCTTCCGAACTGGGAATTCAGCTGCCCGATCAGTTCATCCAGATTGAATTTGGAGTGATCTTTAACCGATCTTGAGACTTTGGTCTCCACACCTTCGCGTTTCATGGTCATGGAATGGGCAAAGCTGGTGGATTGATCGAAACCTTCAAAACCATTTTTTGTTGTGAGGAATGAATTTTGAATTCTTTTTTCGGAAATTCCGGAGAGTTTGGCATTTTTCCCTTCGGCATTTTTCACGCATTTTAGAATGTCATCGACTATTTTTTCCACTTTTAGATCTGCTGTCTTTCGGGAAAAATTATCAACATCAGGCAGATCATGAGCCGGTTCGCTAGCTACAAATTCAGGATCAGGCTGATTCAATTTTGCCATGCTTTCAGCAGTTTTGATCAAGTGTTTCAGTGCATCTTCCTTCAGATTGTTGCTAGAAGCTTCACCTGTTTTATTTTCGAAAGAAACGTTCAGATTTACATTTATCTTATCACCAGCAATGTGTTGTGTGATACCGTTTTGAGCAAACCTGGTAAACAGTTCTTCAGCTCCACCGATGCTGAAATTAAAATCATCGGCCTTCACATGGTTACGAATAAAATCAGCAGCTTTCTGCATTTCTTGCCTGGTTATCATTGTGAACCTCCCACGCGGATATTACGAAAACGGGCTAAAGAGCCGCCATGCGTCATTCTGCCTCTTTGACCAGGCTGACCCTTACCGCAGTTGGTTACACCAAAAGTTTGGAAAGATCTGTCGTCACAAATAGCATCGACGCTGTTCCAGAATTCGGGATTATTGGATTTGTATAAAATCTTTTTGAGCGGTCTCACTTTCTTGCCGTTCTTGATCTCCCAGAACATATCACCGCCAAATTGGAAATTCACACGATGCTGATCGATGGAAAATGAGCCGCGACCTTCAATGTAAATTCCGTTATCCGTATCGGCGATCAATTCCTGTGGGGTGAGTAGTTCTTTGCCGGGTTCAAGATAAAGATTGGGAATGCGATTAATGGGAAAATCAAAATAGTTGGTTGCACGATTGCAGCCGCGACTCATCTCCAAACCGATGATCGGTGCTGTAGCTCTTGTATTGCCGTATTCCTGTAAAATCCCATCTTTGATGATATACCATTTCTGATTGGGAACACCTTCGTCATCATAACCGGCAGTAGCGAGTCCACCCTCCAGCTTGTTATTAGCAACAAAATTCACGATCTTTGAGCCGTATTGGAAATTACCGATTTTTTCTGGAGTAGCAAAACTGATGCCTGCAAAATCTGCTTCCCAGCCTAATACGCGATCCAGTTCAGTAGGATGTCCTACTGATTCATGCATAGTTAGAGCCATATGATTGGGATCTAGTAGAAGTGTTTTTCTCTCTTCCGCACCTAAGCTGCCGGCATGAACTTTCATGATGGCTTCTTCGGAAATCTGTACTGCTTTATCAGCTAAGTTCAGACTTTGCACCCATTCCCAGCCTCTGGCTTGTCCGCCCTGACTAAATGTACGACTTTGGCTGTCGGTTTCAGTTACGGCTGTAGCGGTAATTGTTGGTTCGATATAAAGTGTTTGAAGATCCAAACGACTGCCCAAAGTAGAAGCAAACAGCTTTTCGTCCTTACGGCATTCCAGCATGAAAACCGCTCGTTTGATCTCAGCAAAACTGAGCATGGTTTTGTTTGTTCCCATCATCATTTCTACTTTTTCACTGAGTGGAACATCAAATGGATCAAGGTTAAAAGGTGTTTTGTAAGAATCGATATAGCCTCTTTCATGCGCCAGTGTGAGTCCATTTCCATACTTAACTCGTCCTGATTCTTTAGCGATGACGAGAGCTTTTTTTACGGTTTTATTTATAGCATCTTCAGTGAAAACATTGTTGTGGGCAAATCCCCAGGCACCGTTTTTGAATACTCTGATCCCATAGCCGTAAATTTCGTTGAGAGATGTATTTTTCAGGCTCAGATTTCGCAGGAATATCATTTCGGTACTGGATCTTTGAATACGGATATCAGCGTAATCTGCTCCCAGCGATTTTGCAGTATTCATAGCTAATGATAAAAAGTCCACTACACCCTCCTTCTAAATTAAATTTGAGATAAAAATAAGAAATTGAGGGATGAATGTCAAGAAAAGGATTGGAAGTTCAGTTTTGAACTACAGATTCACACTGATGGATGAGGTTATGTAATCTTAAAAATTGTGAAGCTTTTACAATCCAAAATACTCCAGATATTCAAACAGTTTTTCTACCAGGTAATAAGGCAGATTCAACAAATTGAATATTTTCCCTGTTTCTGTACTGATTTGCTGTAAATGTACATTTCCAGCATAGAAACGCACGGCAATAGAGGAATCAGATTTTTCCATAAAAAAACGCAGAGATTTTAATTTTCCTTCACTACCTGATTTTGTTTCGATAGGAATTATCTGCCCTTTATAGGTTATCAGGAAATCGATTTCAGCTTGGGATTGCTTTTTCTCTCGCACCCAGAAAGATAATTTTCGATCAAACTCCGCAAGTAATGCTATTAGTTCCTGTCCGACAATATGCTCAATAATACGACCTTTGTAGATTGAGCTGATGTCGTCGATGCCAAGATATTGTTCAAATAATCCAACCGAATAATTTATCATACCCGTATCCAGAAACTGAAGTTTTGGTTTTTTTCGTTTATTGGGAATTATTGGTAATTCAGTGCTGGTAGTGGGATATATCAAATCGATCAAACGAGCATGTTGCAGGGAACGCAAAGCTTCGCCAATTTCCCTTGAACGATAATTGGAATTTCCAAAACCATGAAATGTAATCCGTTTTCCAGCTTCAAGCGGAGCGGCGTCAATCGAGTGGCGAATAACTTCGATCGCGGAATGATTTCGAGCATATTTGGAAATATCGTCGTAATAGGAAATAAATAAATCTCGATAAGTATGCTTTAAACTAAGGATGTCAGCCGTTTCAAGCCAGCGTTTAATAATTTCCGGCATTCCTCCCAGCATTACGTATTCATGGAATTTCTTCAAGAGAACGGAATGAGCAAATTCGGGTGTGGGAATTTGCTGGAAAATTTTGATGGCTTCTTCATTTTGCTGAGCATGCAAAAATTCCTCAAAGGTTACGGGAAATAAAAATAGATATTCCACTCTTCCTATTGGAAAACTGATCTGTTTTTTACTGATCACGGCTTCCAGTAAAGAACCGGCAGCGATGACGTAGAGATTTTTATATTCTTCATAAAAGTATCGAATCATAGCAACAGCTTGTGGTGAATTTTGGATTTCATCGATGAAAAGGAGGGCTTTGCCATTTATCAGTGGAACATTCTTCTGCAGAGATATGCTTTGAACAATTTCTCGAATAGATAAATCTTTGGAAAAAACTTTTCTGTCTTCTGGCAATTCCAGATTTAATTCTATAAAATGTTCAAATTTTTTGGCAAACATTCTGACTAAAGTAGTTTTTCCGACTTGTCTGGCACCTCGAAGAATAAGAGGTTTTCTATCTTTTTTTTGTGCCCATGTTTCCAGTTGCTGCAAAGCCCGGCGATAAAACATGTTCTCCTCCTGCATAACTCACCATTTATCAGGAATATAAAAATTATCCGGGTTCATTTGGTCAAGAGAAAACTTGTTTGTTTTGTCACAAAGTCAGGGTAAAATCTGGCAAAATCTGTCACAAAGTCAGAGTAATTATTCGTAAAATTTGTCACAAAGTCAGGGTAAAAGCCATCCATTTCGACAAACATAAAAATAAAACTTGATCAAAAAACGGGAAGAAATTCTTTTGTTTCGAGAAATGTCGAAATGAAAAAGGAGTTGTGATGAAAATAGAAAATGTAACAGAGATTTTCAAAGCGTTGGCAGAACATTCCCGATTGCTGATAGTGAAGTCTTTGAGCGAGAAACCGCAATACCTGGAAGAGTTAGCAGAACGGCTGAACCTGGCATTGTCAACAGTTTCCTTCCACTTGAAGAAGCTGGAGAAAGCCGGTATGGTTTGGAAAGAAAAGCAGCAATATTACACTATCTTCTATTTGAAGAAAGAGTTGTTTACTAAGACTCTGGAGGAGATGATGGATTTTGAAATTGTAGAGAAACAACAACAAGAAGAAAGGATAAAGCAATATAAAAAAAAGGTATTGAAATCTTTTATGGAAGACGGACGCATCCGGCAGATCCCAGCTCAAAAGCAGAAGCGCTGGATCGTATTTGAGCAGATTTTGAACGAATTTGAATACGGGAAAAAATATACCGAATCTCAAGTAAATGAGATCATTGAGAAATATAACGCAGATTATTGTATGATCAGACGTTCATTCATTGAAGAACGAGTGATGACAAGGCAGGATAACATTTATAAGATCACAGAAAATTATGAAAATTTTCGTTCAGGTATGGAGTCAGACAGCATTAAGCATGGTATGAAAGAAAGTTATGAACAAAGTATTCGCGATAAATTTGGAGTGAGCTGATAGCCACAAAATCCAACAAATGTAATATAATTATAAGATGTATATGGCCTCATTTGTTTCATATCATTTTTCATCCTGACACTCCTGCCAACGAAAACAGCTTTTTAAATGATCATTCACAAGTCCGGTTGCCTGCAAGTGAGAATAAATAATTATTGAGCCCAAAAACTTAAAGCCGCGTTTCTTCAAATCCTTACTGATACGATCGGAAAGTTCTGTTCTTGCCGGAATCTGAGAAATATCTGACCATTCATTAATAAGTGTCTTCCCATCAACAAAATCCCGCAGGTAGTTGCTAAAACTACCAAATTCAGTTTGGATCTCTAAGAAATGTTGAGCATTATTGACTGAGGCTTCAATCTTGCGTCGATTACGGATAATACCTGCATTCTGCATTAATTTCATGATTTTCTTTTCATCGTATTTGGCAATTTTTAACACATCAAAGCCATCATAAGCAGTGCGGTAATTTTCCCGCTTTTTCAATACAGTATGCCAACTCAAGCCGGCTTGCGCAGATTCCAATACTAAAAACTCAAATTGTGTTTTATCATCATAAACAGGTACTCCCCATTCTTCATCGTGATAGCGAATGTAGAGTTGATCAGCAGTTCCCCATGGACATCGATTCATATATTACTCCAAATTTTAAGCTGAACTAAACCTATTTACCTATTTTCTATTGACAAGTAAACTTTGTTATTGCAATTATCCAAATTCAGAAATTGTTTTGGTTTACTCTACAAAATATTATCAGGAGGAGAAATGGAACAAATATTACCTAAACTTTATGAGTGGATTTCGGCACTTGGCTTAAAATTAATTGCTGCCATTGCAATCTTATTTATTGGTCAATTTATTGTGAAACTGACTAAAAAATTCTTAGTTAAGGTGTTAAAAAAGAAAGAAGTAGATACCTCAATAGTGAGTTTTATATCATCTCTAACTTACAATATTCTGCTGGTATTCGTAATTTTGGCAGCAATGGCACAATTAGGAATACAAACAACCTCTTTTATAGCTGTGATCGGAGCTGCGGGATTAGCTATCGGGCTGTCTCTGCAGGGTTCTCTTTCCAATTTTGCAGCCGGATTTTTAATTCTGATATTACGTCCTTTTAAATCGGGAGATGCTGTGGAAGCAGGAGGAGTTTTAGGAATTATTAATCGTATCAATATGTTCAATTCAGAATTTAAAACATTTGATAATAAACGGGTTTTTGTGCCAAATTCACAGATCATGAATGGAACCATAACAAATTACACAGCCGAAGATAAAAGAAGAGTTGATCTGGTTGTAAGCACGAGTTATTCAACTGATATCCAAAAGGTAAAAGACATTGTTCTGGAAATTATATCTAAACATGAACTTATTCTGGATGAACCAGCACCTTTTATCCGTTTATCAGAGATGGCAGATAGTTCGCTAAATTTTAAAGTGAGAGTTTGGAGCAATACAGTTGATTACTGGACTGTTTACTTTGATATTATGGAGCAGGTAAAAGTTGAATTTGATAAAAATGGTGTGAGCATTCCTTTTCCGCAAATGGATGTTCATCTTAAAAAGAAATAAGAGAGGTTATATGAAAAAAATATTAATTATTTTAAGTAGTCTTTTATTTATAGCCACTTTATCAGCAGAGAGTTGGAGTAAAGCAGTAAATATTTCTTTAAATGTTAATCAGAATGAATACAGCGATAATTGGGCCGGAGATGACATGGGTTCTATTTCCTGGGCGCTCAATGCAAATTTGCTGGCGGAAAAACAGATTTCAACTAAACTACATAATAAAAATACACTTAAATTAGCTTTTGGACAGACACACAGCCAAATTCGATATGTAAATGCAGATTCGACTACCGGGAAAAAATGGGCTAAACCAGACAAAACAACAGATATCATTGATTTTGAATCGATGTTACGCTTCACAATTGGATTCGTTGTCGATCCCTATACCAGCTTCAGGTGGGAGAGTCAATTTATAGATCGCAGGGGCAGAGAAGTTAAAAACTTGAATCCTAATATTTTTACGGAATCAGTTGGTATAAGCCGCATGTTCATCAAAGAGAAAAACAAGGAATTAAGTACAAGACTTGGTGTTGCCTTTAAGCAATATCTTGATGGCTATAAAAATGAAAGTACTTCCGATGGAGGTCTGGAATTTGTGGGAGAATATAAATCACTGCTTCTTAACAATGTAGTCGATTACAATACAAAATTAATTCTGTTCAAAGCTCTTTTCTATTCTCTGTCAGATGGCGAATCTAATCCTGCATACACTCCAAACTGGGAAGTAATCCGCCTGAATTGGGAACATCTCTTTAGTTTTAGCATCACCAAGTTGATAGATCTAAATCTTTATTTTAAGCTGATCTACGATGAAAGATCTATTGAAGAGCTACAATTCAGAGAAACTTTGGGACTCGGATTAAGCTATAAATTATTCTAGAGCAGTATAAAAGTCTTCCAAAATTTCATTAAAACCATAGGCCAGTTCTGTGTTTGCTGCTTCTTCGCGGGAAAACCATTTTAAGCGCTGACCTTCAGTTAATTTTATTGCATCAATATTGAGGTCAGATTTCATTCGGAAAGTATACTCGATCCTATCTTTAAATTCACGGCAGCAGAACAGCTGGAAATCCTGCAAGTCAAGATCCATTTCTTCTTTCATTTCGCGTATGATACAGGATTCCGGAGTTTCACCCTTATCTACATGACCACCGGGAATATCCCACATATCTCGATAGGGCAGACCGGGTTTATTATCCCGTAAGAAAAGCAGGACTTTTTTATCGCGGTTTAGGAAAATCATGCTGACACCAAGGTGTTTATTCATTTGGGCGGGGATTTGTTTTTCCTGTCATTTCATGGATTATTACTTTAATGATCATCACTCTTTCTAAGTCTGCATCCCCGAATTCCAAGGACTTACCCGCATAATGTTTTAAGAAAGCATTCAAACCCTTTTGCCTGGCTTTTAAATTGTATAGAAGTTCTGCTTTCCCAATGGCGGTAACACTTTTATAAAAAGTCGTCCATGTGTCGGGTGAACCGGCAAGCATTGTCTCACAGTCAATACAGAAATTCAAACAAACATTAGGATTTTCCTTGATCATTTCGATCTTTTTCCCTTCAGGAGCGCAGTGAATGTAGATCGTATCATCTTCCAAACCAAAGTTGACCGGTACTACATAAGGTTTGTTTTTTCCATTCAATGCCAGCCAGCAAGTTTCTGCTTGATCAATTATCTCCAGCATCATATTTTTATTGGTTATTTCCCGTTCTTTTCTTCTCATGATATTTATGATGCCTTAATGTGATAACTTAAGCATTAGTTTATTATTCTAAAGAAGGCTGACTTTCCATTTGGAAGTTATTCCTATATTCAGCAGCACCGAAAGCCAAAATTGGGAAGAAAACAAAGGGAAGAAATATCATGCCTATACCAAATCCCGTTCCTTTATCGAAAGCTTTTGCCACATCAAGAAGTACTATAATGCTGACTACAATATTTACAAAAGGAATGAACATCAGGAATATCCACCAGATCGGACGATCGGCAATTTCCAGAAGAAGGATAGTGTTATAAATAGGAATAATACAACCCCAACCGGGTTTACCGGCTTTTTTAAAAATTTTCCACATGACAAAGATAAAAAAGATAATAAAAGCAAAATAGATTATCCAGAAAACAATTCCCGGTCCTGCACTTGCTTCTTGAGCATACATGTTATCGAACATTAAAACCTCCTTGTAATATTTAGAAAATATGCAGGAGTGCTGCATTCGGTCAAGATTTTTCTGAGCGATATTATTCTGGATCGCGCTTTTGAGGATTAGGTGGTTAGTACATCATTCTACACTTTATTAGCAATTCCTGAATAGCAGTACTTTTAGTATTGACAACTTAATTATTTGTAGGATTTTAAGTTACGTTATTAAAGTAAAGGTAAATTTTATGCTGGTT
>JAIPIH010000043.1 GCA_021734835.1 Candidatus Cloacimonadota bacterium
TTTACTTTTGATGTATTATTTTGTTCAGTTTGCCATTTAGCACCCTCAATAAAACCTTTTTTCTTATCTGAGTTAATTCCATAATTATAAGGTTCTGGTAATTCATTAGCATATTTTTCAGCAGATTCTTCTAATGTTTCTTGTTTAGGTTCAATCCTATCTAACATTTGAGCATCTAAAGAAGTTTTATATCCTAATACTACATCTTTAGCATCACTTCCCTCACTTCCATAAATTTCGTTGAAGTATTGTTCTCCTCTCATTTGGTCATTCATTGTATGTAGAACTTGTGCGCCTTTAAATGTATTTATAATCTGCGCTTTTTCTTTTTCAAGGAATATTTTTTTAACTCCAATAGGTACTTTTATATCAATAGATTCTAAATTATCAAACAATTCTTGCATTGCCGTTTTTCTATTTTCCATAATTTTCATTGTAATAATCTTCTGACCGTGTTTTATCTGTTGATTCATCTAAAATAGAATCACTGCAGCCTTCAACATAAGCACACATTATTTGCTTCTTCTCAATTGGTAAATAAGTATTTTGTATTACCATCTCAATAGCTTGATAACATCTATCCCATTCAATAAGCATTGGAAGTTTTGCTCTTTCGTCTTTTAGTTGAGCAAGTAGTTGTTGCATTGCTGTTTGTTTATTTTCCAAAGGTTTATTTGTAGTTCCTGAAGTTATTTTATTAGCATTTGGATTGCTAAAATCTACATATTGAGAATCTAATGCACCTTTTAAACTCATATAGTTTTTAGCTCTTTGTTTAGCTTCAATACTGTGTTCTTCTTTTGGAATGATTATTTTGTAAGAATATAAATCTTCTTCACTGTTCCCTGCAACCCAAATAGATTCAATCTCAATTTCCTCACAACTTGGATTCTTAACAAACCACTCTAAAAACTCATCATCAATAGCTTGTACACCATCTTTTATTAAGTCTTGGTCTGTTGTTAGGATGATTTTTTTATAATCCTCAACATTAATTAACATTGACCCCAATGCTTTAAGAATTGTATTGTTAGGAGTTATATAATAATCACCCACCCCAATATCGTTTGAGGAAGTGATGTAGATGTGTTGAGCATTTATAGTAGTTGGATTAAAAATCAAATCACATAAGACTAAACCCGAATTACCTAAATGTAATCTACTTGGTTTGTCCGTTGGTAATATGTGTATGTTTTTCATATTATTCTGATTTAAAGGTTTCGTTGTAATATTGTTCTGAAGTGGTAAATTTATATCCAATTGGACTTGAACCAAAACAAGTTCCTTCTGTAAAACCATGTCTATGAGCATCAGTTATCTGCTCCTCAAAAATTTTGTTAGCTTGTTCAAATACCACTGTATTTTTGATATCAATTTTAACGTAGTGTTGTTCCAATTGATCTACTAACCATTCTACTACTGTTTGTTTCATAACTTTTGTCTTTATAGTTTTCTGTCAATCCCACCAATGGTTTATATTTTCATCCATTAACTTGAATATCAATCTCTGACAACGCGATTGATTCTCGTGAGCAATCTCCCTAGCAATTAGTTGTTTATCTTCAATAGGACGCTCACGGTTGAATCGATTGATTTCACCACTAAGTACTCGATTATACTGTCTAGGGTACTTTGCAAAGAACTCATCAAACCTTTCTGACTTCTGATCGAACACTACTTCAAAACATCCTGGACGATCATCAATATCAATCCAATTAATGTCTTGTTCATGATAATCCATATACTCCATTCCGTAGGTTTCATCTTGCTGTAATTTAATCAATCGAGCCACAAGTCTCATTCTCTCAGCATGACGCTTTGCCATAGTATGGATGTCTCTGCTACCAATGTACTCGGCTTGGAACTCCAACTTCGTACGAAGCAATTCATATATGTAATGGCCATCCCAATCTCGATCTTTCCAAATAGTTGGAAACCATCTCCATAGGTTCTTCACTCCTCTAGCAAAATCATTGTGCATGTATCGACCATTCCACCTCCACCATACTCCTATCTTATTGAACATCTTTATCTATAATTTTAATTATTCTTTTAGTTGGCATTCGTAGAATTTCTCCATCGCATAAGTGAATAACGGACATACCATTATCATAAGAGTAAACATACCTTACGTCTATACTCAATTCACCATCGAGAAATACTACCTCATCACATTGCATCTTATCCTGATTAATAAAGTGCCTGATTGGAGTGTATATTAAAGCAATACCGAGAACTATTAGTATTGCGTTTCTGAAATTTTCTTTAAAGTTTACTTTCATTACTTAACAGTTCCCGTTCTAATTTCTCGTTTATTGCTTCGACAATCCATCTACCAACTTCATCTTGAAAACTTTCTGCCGCATCTAAATCAATAGTTTTGTCTTTATTGATAAATAAGTTTTGAATTGCTCCCCAACCTCTTAAATCAGCAAGTTTTTGATGTCCCCCATCTTTTTCAATGCCCCAAATAAATTGTCCATAATTATCGTATATGGCTTTCGCTCCAATAAAATCTGTTACTTTCATAATCTTTTATTTCTTATACTTTTTTTCTAATGTTTCGTTTGCTTTTGCTAATTTTCCAGGAAATAATGTCTCACCTGGTTCTTCTACCTTGGTATCTTCATCATCTCTTTTAAATATAACGTCCCAGTTTTCATTCCACATTTTATCTATAGCATCTTTGTATTTAGGATCATCGGCCACTAAATTCATTAAATCTTTATACATCCAATATGTAAATTTTAGTTCAGCTAGATATCCTTTACAGTAATCTCCGTCGGGGTGTTGTTTACAGCTAGTTGCTGGACAGCATCCATCTTCCCCACATGCTTCGCATATTGGGCAATATGGGGATTTATATTCTTCTTCCATAATTTAATGTACTCCGTTGTCTAAATTTTCAAAATGTTTTTTTAATCTCAGGTCAATATCTTTTAGCTCGTTTTGGATCTTCTTATCATTGATAAATTTAGCATCCTCCCATGCTTCTTTTCTATCTCCCCATTTTATCCAGAGTCTAAAAAAATCATAAATAAGTTTTATCTTACTCATCCTTTTTTGAATTTTTCGAATCCTTCAATTATAAAGAAAGGTCCTTCTAAATTAGTATCTGTCAGAAGTTCTGCAGTGGTATCTGCTTGCTCTTTTATATAGAATCTAGTAGCAAATTCAATACCTCCAAATGTAAACAGTTTACTTTTTTTAGAATAATATCTCCCTTTGGTGTTTTGAATCAGAAATATCCTTTTCATTCTAATGGTTTTAAATATTCGACCTTTATTCCGTTTTGTTTTGCAAATTCAATCTCTGCTGCAACTCCTTTAGAATTTTCCCACTCAGAAATAGTATTACACACTAGAATTTTGTCACATTTAGCGAGAAGAACTAAACAAAAGTCCATCCAAAATCCCCAATCTGTTGGCATTTCTTTACATTCTGATAGTACGTGTCCGTATGTTATTGGGGAAATAGCAACGTGTCCTTCTGCTACAAGATCTGCTGCTATTTTAGTAACAGTCTCGTAATTTTGAATTCTAATGCTATCATCAGGATTCGTATATGGTGATGCAATATAAATTAATTCTTTACCCGTTTTCATCTTCCTCGTTCTCGTCTGTCTCTAATCCTTCTTTATATTCTAATGCTATATGAAGAAGCCCATTTAGATATTGCCATCTAGGAGCTCCGTGTGGATAGCTTGGAAATAATTCTTTTAGTACGGATTCTTGCCATTCTCTCTCACTTTTAACAGGAGAAATCCATGATCCATCTTCTTTATTAAAAGCAACAAAAGGAGATCCTTTTTGTATACCCTTAATGAAATTTTCCAAATATTCCTTATTTGGTTTCATTGATTGTGAATATGAATCATAATATATTTGTTTACCGTCAGTTCCTGTCAACGGAACATTGTGGTATATGAAGTCAGTAAATTGTGCGGTTGATAGTATATCGACTATTGTGTCTTCCTTATCATACAAAACATATTCATCAGAATCGGTTTTTTTAGCGGTGAGTATTGGACCTTCACTATTTAGAAGTTCTATCTCGTTGAATTTTTTCGATCTCATCTTTTATAAAATTATTCTCCGGATTATAATCTCCAAGATTGTAAGTGATGTAATTCTTCTCAATTGGATTAAATAACCTTACCATTAGGTAATTTAGTTCAGATATATGAATTTTTTCTAATTCGTACTCCTTATCTTCTAATATTATTTTTGGATTGTTCTTTGATGTTAACATATTTTAAATATTAGCTTTCTTAAAAATCCAATGAAGTAAAATCCATTATTCTCATTATTAGATTTTTTCATAGGAACCACTTCATTTTTAATTTTATTCTTTTTATCTTTCGGTTCTTTTTTAAAATCGAATTCTGTTTTAATCTCAGTGGGTTTTTGCATCTTCTGATGAAGTTCCCAATTTATTATTGAATTCATATTCTCTTTAGAAAAATCATCAAAAAAATCATCATCGCATCTCCTCGATTTTTTCCCTCTATCTCTAGGAGGTGGTGGTGGCGGTGGATATTTGCTAAAACGTATTGCCATTTTTTCTATTTTAAATTACGAAAGTAAGAATTTTCTACGAGAAAGCTATGAAGACCCTTAAGATTTTTACAAATTTCTTTCTTGTCCTTGTCCCAAGCCTGCATATCTTTTCTAGGCTTTCCTGATATTCCATCTTTCTCGTAAAGATACCAGCTCAACCAGTCTTGACCTTGTTCAGTTAATATTTGTCCCCATAATATGTAAATAGCTTTATCATATTCATCATGATAATCAATGATGTCTATTTTTAATTTATAAGCTTCCCCGCTTTTTCTGTGCATTTCAACTAAATTATCTATGCACTCCTTAAAATCTTTAAAATTCATATTATTTTTACGAAACAAAGGGGCAAAAGTTCCGGAACAAATAGTAAAAGAATGATATAAATTTTATGATATATTTCACATCGGATACACATTATGGACATAAGAATTTAGTTTCTGGTTGTACATCTTGGGATAATGACAAAAGATGCAGAAAGTTTAACTCACTTTCTGAACACGACGAATTTATAGTTAGATCAATAAATTCTGTAGTAGGATACGACGATACACTTTACCATTTAGGCGATTGGAGTTTTGGTGGATTCGATAACATTAAAAAATTTAGAGACAGAATAAACTGTGCTAATGTGCATTTAATTCTGGGAAATCATGATCATCACTTAGAGAATAATAGAGAGGATTGTCATGATTATTTTTCTAGTGTACAGCATTATTTAGAAATAGACATTGAAGACGTTCATATAATTATGAGTCATTGGCCAATGAAGGTATGGAACAAGTACAATAAGGGATCTTGGCAATTACATGGACACTGTCATAATAATCTTCAACCAGACGAATGGTGGGCTTCATCAAAAAGAACAGAAAGAAGAAGAACTATGGATATTGGTTTAGATACAAACTCTCTTAAGCCTTGGTCTTTTGATGAACTTAAGAAGATAATGAGCAAACTAGATAAATTCGGAAAAGTTTTAGATCATCACGAAAAAGATTAAACCGTAGGGATATTGAGCTGATCAATTAAATCCTCTGGTTTTTTATTCTCAATATCTCCCCAAACACCTGAACTTGTAATTCCTTTGTCTTCAGTCATAATTAGCGCTTTATCTGTCCATTCAGATTTAACAGCTAAATTTATAGATTGGATATTAGTGGTACATTCTACAGATCCTAGATCTAAAGACTCTTTAATAATATCAGATGCTCTGCTTATGAGTTCTAAACAACAATTATCATGATTTTTTTCCTGACCACTAATATGGAATTTAAAAACATTCTCAAAATAGTTTCTTGATTCTTGTCCGTTTATTCTGGTTAGTAAAGCATCTCCTATTTCTCTGTATGTTATAAGCTTTAGGCTTTCTAATTCGCTTGAATGATTTGCTTTTAGTCCACTTATAAGCTCCGCATATATCTCAATAAGTGTATTTATGGCTTGTATCTCTTTAGCTCCGCTTACCCCCTCTAAAGTGCATAATACAGGATCTTTGCTAAATATTGAATGATCTATGTCTCCCATTTTTACTCCAAAAAATTCAGGTATGTAATCTAGTACAACTGTTAATGCTTCCTGAGGAATTCTAGTTGGTGTATTTTTCCAGATGTGGCTAGCAATATGAGTTAAAGGGGTAATTGCCTGATATTTATTAAAAAATGGGGGATCTATTCTAAATCCTCCTCTATAAGGTAATCCATTAACAGCATCTATTCCCCCGCTAACAACTATTTCACCAGATCCAAAACTACTTGGTATATTAAATCTACCTTCTGAATCACTAATTGCGGTTTTTATTAGTCCTCCGCTATAAGCATATATGAAATCCACTCTAGCTCCAACTAAAGCAGCATCCGAAACTACACCAGTATGACTAGAGTTAATATCTAAAGCCCCATCATAAGCCCCTTCTTCGCCGTTCTCGTTTTTTCTACTAAATGGGTCTTTATATTTCTTTTTCTCCTCAGCTTCATTTAGAATTCTTTGGATCTCTTTCTCTCTCTGCCATATTTTATACTTTACTCGCAGTTGATCTTCTGAAAGACCTGGATATTTTTCTCTAAAACTTATCATTGAATTATATATCCGAACCTAATTATTAGAGTTACCAAACCCGATTTCAGTTTTCTTTTTACCTCCTTTTATTTTTGGTTTATCAGATAGAGCATTAAGAGTAGCTAATGATTCTTTAAAATCTTTACCCATAACTATTACAGAAATAACTAATTCCTTTAAATGTGATAATGACATATCTTCGCTTGAGTCTAACCATTCTTCAAGATTAATATTTTTGAGGTCATCATCTGATAGCTTATTTTTGATATAAGATTCTCTGATCGCTCTAGATGGCATTTGAACTTCGTATCTTCTATCAAATCTAGATGGGCGGTTTGTAATACGTTCTTGAAGTTTTTCTGGATAGTTTGTAGTTGCAATATAAACCACATTTTCAATTTGCTTAACCCCATCTAAAATGTTTAGTAATTTGGTAGTGGAATATCTGTCCTCTCCTGCTAATGAATCGATATCTTCAAGTATTACAATAAGAGGTCTTTCGGGCTCAATTGTTCTGATTGTTGGAACAAATTCAACAAATGCTTTAAAATCATCATCTTCTTTAATATTAATAACAATACCATTCTCCTCCTCGATTAAATTCTTAACACAAAGTTGAATAATTCCTGATTTACCACACCCAGGATCACCGTAAAGTAAAATACCTCTTTTATGTACAAAATTATACTCTTTATAAGTGTCTCTCTTTCTCCAGAATATTTTTATGTCACTCAAAATGCTTTCAATCTCAGGAGAAGGAAGCTCATAAAGCTCGTCAATATTTAAAGCCTGCTTAGCAATAACCCATGACTGTAATTGACTATTCCATTTCATTTCGTAAAGACCAGATGGAACATGAGAAATTGAAACATACGAAGGTGCAAATTGATCATTCTGTAATACTGACCATTGTGTGTGTGTTTGTGTGTCTATCGATTCTAAATCATCGTCAGTAAACAATATGTGTCTATCTCTCATTTTTCTCTTTATATTAATTAAATTGTTTATTCTTTCTGTAACCTCTACTTTATTTTTAGTGGACTTTTTATTTCTCATTCAATAGGAATTTATTACTGATAACTTTAAAAGATATTTTTCTATCAAGACTTCTTATAACAACACCCTCTCTGTCAAAATTAGGATTATGATAAGATTTTCCGTCTGCGTAAGATAAAAGATCCTCTATTGTATCAGGTAAAGTAAATTCTGTTTCAATTTTGGGTACTGTATCAAGTCCTAATCCATGAATAGTATTAACAAATTCGGTTAGTCCTACATATTCACGTGTATCAATATTAAAAACATTAAAGAACTTAACTGTCTGTCCTAATATTTTATATGGATTACCTTGTATACCTTCTCCGATTAGCTCTCCTTGAAAACATACATTATATCCTAAAGATTTCATTTTGTTCTCTAGATCTAAATTTCTTGCAACTTTCCAGAATGAATTTCCTTCAGTTTCTAAAAGCTCTAAATTTCTAGAACATACACCAAAATCCCCATCTTTGTAATAGTATGTAGCAGAGCTTCCGTCTAGTTTTTCTGTCACATAGAATTTATGTTCTTCTTCTTTCCATGACTCAAATACTCCTGAAAGATTCTGTATTCTTTCCTCATCAGTCTTT
Organism: Candidatus Cloacimonadota bacterium; assembly: GCA_021734835.1. Lineage (GTDB taxonomy): Bacteria > Cloacimonadota > Cloacimonadia > Cloacimonadales > TCS61 > Tenebribacter. The sequence continues at coordinate 8,243 of JAIPIH010000043.1, forward strand.
GGGATGAACCCAGGAAATAGTCCTTTAGCTACTCCTGATAATTCTGCAGGCATAGGTGGTTCATATTTTACGATTCCTAAAATTTCAGATACGTCAGATCCTATATTTAACATCAATTCATTTTTCATATTTTCTTAATAATTTAATTAATACTTTATTTTCCTTGTCTTCCCTTTTTAACTTTTGTATATCACCGATACCTTCAATGATCAATCTCTGTTTTATTTTATAATGACTCTTTCCAATATTCTTACTTATTGTAATCATTGTATCATTATTAATAAGTTGATTTAAAACATTGAATAATTCATCATCGGTTATATTTTCGACGTAATTTGGGTTATTAACACCAGTCCAATTAGCTCTGTGCATTTCTTTTAGGTGGTTCGTCGTCCTAGCATCAAATATATCTTCATAGGTTTTACCCTTCTTTGCATATGACATTTTAGTCTTGGATTCCTCACTATGTTTAAATTCCCCAATTTTGTGTGATTTTAAACCGGAAGTATTAATAACTATATCACCACTATTAATTTTTTCTCTTAATGTGTAACTTATTTTTTGTCTTATTTCACATGCTTTATTCCCATACCTATCCTCTAATGTTTTCATGCCGATTAGATATTCCTTTAATTTATTTGATACTTTTTTGTAAGTTTCCTCCTTGATGTACTCAGCTTTATTAATACCATATTTTTCAACCCACCAATCATAAGGAGACTTTCCATAATAATAATTTCCTGTATTTCCCCCATCCCCTCCTAGTGTCATATTATAACCAAATTCTTTCTCTTTAGATTTATATTTATTGATCCAGTATTTTTCATTAAGATTAGCTTCTTCGTTTGAATTAACCTCTATAATTAATTCTATCGTAAAATTATCAATACCATATTTATTAATAGCATCATAAAAATACCTATTAATTTTAGTATTAGCATTTTTTAAATGCTCTTTAAATCTTATCTCAATCGATTTACTAGTTTTACCAATATAAACCTTATTATTAACAACATTTCTAATAATGTAAACCTTATATGACTTCACAATCTAATAGTTTTTATTCTATATATCTTAAAATCAATAAATTAATACTCTATGATCGTTCTTCTCAATTATATTTCCACCAGTCATAAATTCTAAAACAGACAATGGTAATATTAACCCCTGGCTAATTGTTCCCCTTAGACGAATTGTCTTAATTCTAAATCCTTCAGTGCCATCTGCCATTTTTTTGTATGACGACTTTCTAAGAAATTCAAATTCTTCTTTTATTGGAAGGAATGAATCGATCTCACAGTAGATTACATAATCACCCTCTTTGTGTTCTACGTTTTTCCCTACTACCACCTTCCATCCATTTACAATTGCCAATTCAATAGCATCTGCACCTTCAATTGGAAGAATTTCTTTAATTTTCTGAATCGTTGCTAGTTTTCTCATCTATTAATTTATTTTGTTTGTATGCGTCTCTCAATATCTCGTCAAGTGACAATTTATTTTTTTCTTTATTGTAGATCACTATAGTTACCTGGCAATCTCTTAGTTCCTTCTGAATCAGATATTTTTAGATATAATAATATCAATTATCTTATCTACAATTTTTCC
>JAIPIH010000016.1 GCA_021734835.1 Candidatus Cloacimonadota bacterium
GGAAATATAATATGGTGGGAGAATGTTTTGCTGAAAAGTTCCACCGCTATACTTATAATGGCGAAAATTCAGGTGCTCTCGGTATCATAGCCGCTTCAGAAGTTTCGTATTCTTTTGTTAATGATACTTATGTCTGGGGTATGTTTGATAATATGTGGTCAGATTTTTTGCCAACTTATGATTCAACCCCGATAGAACGAGGGATATTACCGGCATTTGGTAATGCTGCCGGAAAATATTTCTTACAGCAATCAAATTGGCCGTATAACACAAATAATAAAGAGGTAACTTATAATCTTTTTCATCATCATGGGGATGCTTTTACAAATTTATTTTCAGAAGTACCGCAAAATCTGACTATTTCTCATGATCCCGAGCTGCTGAGCGAAGTAAGTACATTTAATGTAACTGCCGATGAAGGTGCGTTGATCGCTTTATCTGTAGAGGGTGAGATCATCGGGCTTGCTGAAGGTACCGGAAGTCCCACAGCAGTGACAATAGAACCGCAGATCCCACCAACACAAGTTGATATTGTTATTACAAAACAAAACTATTATCGTTATGAAACTACTATTATGGTCAGTCCACCTGATGGTCCTTATGTTGTTTACGATTCGCATACTATTATTGATGATTGGGGTAACGGCAACAATAATGGTGTACTGGATTATGGTGAGGAAGTAATGATCGACCTGACATTAGCAAATGTTGGAAGTGAGCTGGCTGAAGGAGTTTACGTTTGGTTATTTTCAACAGATGAATATTTAACCGTTACTGATTCAGTTTCTTGGTTTGGGGATATCCCGGCTGGCGAGACTCATACAATGTATGGTTCTTTTAGCTTTGAAGTTGCCGGTGACGTACCTAATGGTCATGTTATAGATTTTATTATTCAAGCTGATGGTGTAGAAACATGGGAAAGCTACTTCTCTATTCAAGCTTTTGCTCCAAACGTAGAATATACGGGTAATTTGATAGATGATTCTTCAACAGGAAATAATAATCAGTTTTTTGACCCGGAAGAAACTGTAGATCTAAACGTAACTATTAACAATTCGGGAGATTCAGATGCATATAATGTTCTTGGCGAACTCACTAGTTCAGATCCATATATAACTGTGAATACTATCGGAACTGTTAATTATGGTGATGTTGTAACCGGAGGTGAAGCTACACAATCTTATAGTGTGACTGCAAGTCCGGATACACCTTATGAACATCCTGCTGAATTTAACCTTGAAATTACTGGTGATTATGGTCTAATTGTTAGTTTTTCATTTATCATCGAAATCGGAGCTGATATTGAATTATTCTTCGATGATTTCGAAGAAGGAATAGATAATTGGACTGTTATTAATGACGGTGGTATTGGATTATGGACTATATACGGAGAACCTTATCCGAATGCTTATGATCTTCCTCCTTCTTCATCTGGTAATGTTTGTGCAGCAGATTCGGATGAAACCGGGTCAGGGACTACAACATTAACAACATTATTATTGGCAACACCCTTAAATTTATCTATGTTTTCCGAGATAACTTTAGAATTTGATTCTGACTTCAATGCTATTGATATTGATGATTTGTGTTTCATTGAGGTAAGTGCGGACGGTGGAGATACTTGGGATATTGCGCTTCAATATAGTGGTGTTGATGTTCGAAATACACATGAAGAACTTGATATTAGTGATGTTGCATCCGGTGAAATAGAAGTTTTGATCCGCTTCCGTTCAGTCCAGCCCGGCTGGGACTGGTGGTGGGTAATTGATAATGTTGGAGTTTATGGTGGTGGTGCACCATTAGCTTTTGGAACTGTATCCGGTTTTGTGCTTGATGCAGAGACAAATGCTCCTATAGAAGGTGCAGATATTGCAGGATTTACCACATCATCTGCGGATGGGTCTTACACTATGGATATGGTCGTCGGAACTTATGATCTAACTTGCAGCGCTGAAAATTATTTCGACTTGACAATTGATAACATTGTTGTAGAGGAAGGTGTAGTTACAGATCAAGATTTTCTATTAACTCCATCCTTTCCGCCAAACAATGTACAAGCTTCCGCAGTCGATTACAACGATGTTACCATAACTTGGGAAGCACCGGCTACAGAGATTACAGTGGCTCCGACTAGAACACCGGAATCTAAGAAAAGAAATGATACTGCAATTATTTCTAAAAGTGAGACAAATTACCGTACAACCCGTTCGTTATTGGGTTATAAAATCTATAAAGATGATTCTGAGTTAGTAGAGATCGATTCTCCTTCGACTCTTACCTACACTGATGAAGCTCTTGATGCAGGAGAATATGTGTATACAGTAACTGCACTTTATGATGAGGGAGAATCAGCTCAATCAGCACCGGTAAATGTTACTATAACTCTTCCGGCTCCGATAAATGTAAGTGCTCAATCACAAGATCCTAACATAATCTTAAGCTGGGATATACCGGCCGCACGAGGTCTTGCTTCTTACACGATCTATCGTAATACAGAATTACTGGTAGAAGAAGTAACAGACTCACCTTATGAGGATATGAACGTTGCTAGTGGCAATTACATTTATAATGTAGTAGCAGTTTTTGACGGTGGTTGGGAATCAGAGATGTCTGATAACGCTTTTGTCAGCCATACTGGTACGAACAATATGTCACTGCCGGAAGTAACAGCATTAACCGGTAATTATCCAAATCCATTTAATCCTGAGACAACAGTTAGCTTTTCCTTAAGTGAAGCAGGTTATGTATCTTTGAATATTTACAATATGAGAGGACAGCTGGTAAAAACCCTGGTAAATGAACAACTTGAAGCAGCTTATCATGATGTTGTTTGGGATGGTAGAGATAATAACGGCAAGAATGTATCAAGCGGAATTTATTTCTACAAGATGCAGTCCGGTAAATACAGCAGAACCAGTAAAATGATCCTGATGAAATAGCTTTTGGATCTCTTGAGATAAAGCTAAAACAAGATTGCGGAAGGGGAACCTTCCGCAATCATTATTGAGTTTCTGTCTTCAAATCAGATAGAAGGAAAGCAGAATTATTGCCTTATAATTAGATTCTGTTTGGATAATTACAGAATAAAATTATCCTTTTGTAAAATTGTTCTGGAATTCAAATAGGTCTTTTGATCTATTTAATAATAGAGGGAAATATGAAATTGAAAATTAGGATAATATTATTGGTCTTTATATCATTTGCATTTTCACTTAATAGCATTGATAATATGACCACACTTGAAAATCCCATTATGGCGCACTTCCTGAGTTTTGAAGAGATGCTGTTAAATGAGGATTATGAAAGAGATTTTACGCCTACTGAACCTCCGGTTGGAGATATTCGTCAAACCTCAGAATTTGAACAGATGGAAGGAGTATTAGTTGTCTATCCACTGGGACTACCGGTAGAATTTGTTGCGGAGATGTCTCAGGATATCTTGGTATATACAATTGTAGAAAGCTTTCAACAGAGCCAATGTGAAAACAGCTACCAAAATAATGGTGTAAATATGGAAAATTGTGTTTTTATTAATGCTCCTACAAACACTTACTGGGTGCGTGACTATGGTCCATGGTTCATTTCAGTTGATAATGAGATACAGGTTGTGGATTTTCCATATAACCGGCCCAGACCGAATGATGATGATATTCCAATTGTGATTGCGAATTATTTCGATCTAGATGTTTATGGGATGGACTTGGAAGGAGCCGGTGGTAATTATATGTGTGACGGCAATTTTGTAGCTGCTTCCACAGATCTGATCTATGATGAGAATCCTAATTTAAATGCTGCAGAAATTGATCAGATGGTACTTGATTATTTGGGAATTGATAGTTATCATGTGACTCTGGATCCTCTTGATGACTACATCAAACACATTGATTGCTGGGGTAAATTCCTGGATGTTGATAAGATATTGATCGGGCAAGTACCGGAAACAGATTATCGTTATGAAGATTTTGAATTTGTGGCAAATTATTTTTCAACTCAGACATCTGCCTGGGGAACTAATTACGAAGTATTCAGAATCTATTCTCCGGGAGGATACAACCAGCCGACTCCGTATACAAATTCACTAATATTAAATAATAAAGTTTTTGTACCTCAATCCGGTAGTCAATGGGATGATGAAGCTATAGCTACTTACGAAGAGATCATGCCAGGTTATGAAGTGATAGGAGTTTATTACAACGGCTGGTATGACACTGATGCCTTACATTGCAGAACACGTGGGATTGCTGACAGGAATATGCTTTACATCCAGCATGATCCGATAATAGAAGAAGTTCCTGCCGGTGTAGAGATTGAGATACTTGCGCAGATCATTCCTTACAGCTCTGAAACTTTATATGCTGATTCTTTATTAGTAAACTATAAGGTAAATGATAGTAATTATAACTCAATCATAATGATACCCACTGGAGAGAATAATTATCTTGCCATGATTCCTGCTCAGGAACCGGGAAGTGAATTATCGTATTATATTCATGCTGCTGATGAATCCGGACACAGTTCCAATCATCCTTTGATAGGAGCTCCTGATCCTCATCTGTTCATAATAGAAGGAAATCCTAACCCAGCAGAATTGGTTGTGGATCCCGTATCTTTTAATGTGGAAATGTTAGCGAACCAGCAAGATTTGGAGATATTAGAATTATCAAATATTGGTGGTATGGCTTTAACTTACAATATTACTGACTCGGCAGATTGGTTGACATTATCTCCTGAGACAGGAGAATTATCTGCAGGAGAGACTGAAGAAATAGAGTTAACCTTTGATACTACAGACCTTTCTACTGGCGAATATACAACAGATATCACAATTAATGATGATCGAGAGGAAACGATAATCCCGGTTATTTTAACAATTACTCAAACAGAATCAGAAAATGAAACAGTTATTTCCGGAACTAAACTGCTGGGTAATTATCCAAATCCGTTCAATCCGACTACAACTATTAGTTACAGTTTAAAAAGTACTTCATCTGTTAATTTAGCCATCTACAATATGAAAGGGCAGCTAGTACGAATTTTAGTGAATTCATCACAAATAGCAGGAATGCACACTAAATTCTGGGATGGTAAGGATGATAACGGTCGACTTGTGGGCAGCGGTGTTTATTTTTCTCGTTTGGAAGCATATGATGTTGAAGGTACTCATAAAAGTTTGAAGAAAATAATTTTATTGAAATGATCATTGAAGTTATGAGAGAAAGCCCTGCAAAATTTTGCAGGGCTTTTCTTTTTTATTGAAAAGTAAAAAAAAGTTGCCTAAATTGAAACAAGAGATAAAAAACGAATTAAACAAAGTCTACAGAATGGAGGATTATTTTGAATAACATTCCAAGTTTACAAAATGCCGATCTGAAGCAGAAAATCGTATTGATCAGAGTTGATCACAATGTGGTTAAAAAGGGGATTATAATTGATCCATATAGAATAGATGCTTCTATCGGGACAATAAAATATATTATTGAAAAAGGCGGCAAACCTATTTTGATGACGCATATAGGACGACCAAAAGATAAAAAAACCGGTATGATTAAAATTTCTGATGATACTTCTGTAGAACCAATCGTGAAATACATTAAAGATCAATTCGGACTAAAATTTAAAATTGCCTTCGATAACAAACCGGATTTTAGCGGACCAAATTATTTATCCGAATTAAGGAATGGAGTTTATGATGGAATTTATCTTCCTAATACCCGTTGGTTCCCGGATGAAGAAAGTAAGGAAGAAACGACAAATGGATTTGGCAAAGAACTTTCCGGGTTAGCAGATATTTTCGTTAATGATGCTTTTGGTTCCTGGCAGCCGCATGCTTCCACAGTGCAGCCGCCCAAACATCTTCCATCTTATGCAGGTCTGCTAATGCAAAAAGAAATTGAAAATCTGGAGCGGATATTATCACCTCAAAAACCTTTCCTGGCTGTCGTAGCCGGCTCTAAATTTGATACAAAGATAGGAACGCTACAGGCTCTATTAAAAAATGCAGATCACTTGATCGTTGGTGGAGTACTTTATAATGCTTATCTATGTGCTAAATATGATATTCAGATCAAGGGGGTAACAGAAGCTGATATTGCAGCTGCTAAAAAATTTGTAGATTTTTCTAATCAATATCCCGGTAAACTAATTGAAATTCCAGATATTGTCGAATCAAAATCAACTGATTCTGCAGAACAATCCAAAACACTTAAAATCAAGGATCTTACTCCAGGGAAAAGACTCGATTACATTTTAGATGCTGACCCTGCGTCGTTCCAAACTCAAAAAGTTAAATCTGTCTTTTCTGAAGCTAAGACTATTTTTGTGAACGCTGTTATGGGTTTAACACCACACTTTGCTGAGGGTACAATAGCTTTGAATAAAATTATCGCCGAAAATGAAAAAAGTGATAAATTTTTCGGTGGAGGAGATACTTTGCAGGAATTTAAGACCTTATTACCCAAGCTGTATAACAAAGCTCTTGATGATTCCTCCTATTATTTTTTTACAGGAGGAGGAACTATTTTAAAAGCGCTTTATGAAGAAAAAGTTACAGGATTAGCACCGATTCAAGCTCTGATCGATAACCACAAAAAATTTAAACAATGATATCTGAATTTAGTAAAATTTTGATCATAATAATGAAGCAGATCCCCTACGGTAAAGTTGCCAGTTACAGTCAAATAGCAGCATTAGGCGGAAACCGCAAAGCAGCACGACAAGTGAGCAGGTTATTGCACTCAGCTTCAGAAAAATATAACATTGCCTGGCATCGCATTATTAATTCGCAAGGAAAAATATCATTACCGCCTGGTAGAGGATTTGAAATGCAGCAATCCATGTTGGAAAATGAAGGAATTACAGTTCATAACGGTAAAGTAGATCTAAAAAAATATCAGTGGCAAAAATTTTGACCTACGAAAAGACTACCGACTATAAGTTGTAATGACTTGACGAATGTTTTGTTATCATGATTAAAGATTTACGTAATTATCTAATCAAAGAAGGAGGTGGATTATGTTAAATAGTGGAAAGTTTATTTTAGTTTTTTTTGCATTCTTCAGTTTACTTATTATTGGATGTGAAGAAAATCCAACCGGCCAGGAACAACCAGCAACTGTTGAGGGACTAGTTACAAATGCCAATACCGGTGGAGCGATAGTTGGCGCGGTTATTAATGAAGGGATAAATGAAGTAGCGATCTCCGGTTCAGGAGGAAGTTATTCTTTCGAAATTGAAGCCGGAACTTATAATTTTACCTGTACTGCCGAGGGTTATAATTTACAATTATCCGAAAATGTAGAGGTAAGTGCCGGCGAGACAACTACCTTAAATTTCCAACTGCAGCCTATTACGATCATCCCAATAGTAGATGATATCGTTGGTAATACAACCTGGACCAGCAATAATCTTTATTTAGTGGATGGCGAGATCTTGATCTCAGGAATTCTAACAATTGAACCAGGCACGATCATTAAATATAAATCCGGTGCAAATTGGATAGTTCAGGGAGCAAGTGGAGGTCTGATCAATGCAGAAGGAACTGCATTGTTACCAATAATCTTTACATCATGGCATGATGATGCAAATGGTGGAGATACTAACGGCAATGGGAATGCAACAGATCCAGCCCGCGGAGATTGGGACGATATAGATATTGAAGGTGATAACAATTCATCCACTTTTGACCATTGCGAGTTTTATTACGGCGGCGGCTATAATGATAGGCATATTATCTTCCTTGATCCTTATACTTCTGTGAGTATTACAAATTGTATTTTCGCACATAATCATGGTGAAAAAGGTGCTCTAAGTGCTTATCAGGCTGGTAGCGGAACTGTGATCCAGCATAATATATTCTTTGATAACACCTGGCCTTTGAACATTAATCCACTTTATTCCCTTGATTCTACAAACATTTTCCACGACCCGGATGACAACTCTGTTTTAAATGATTATAATGGCATCTTGGTTGAAGGAAACGATATTGACGGGTCAATCACCTGGAGTGAAACTGAAGTACCCTATGTATTACTGCAAAATGAATATCTAATTCCAACCGGGAATTCTCTTACATTTGAAGCAGGTGTGAAGCTAAAATTAGGAGAAAATGCCAACTTCTGGATTAATGGAACAATGAGAGGTGAAGGTACTATTAGCGAACCTGTTATCTTTACTTCTTACAAAGATGATTCAATTAGCGGTGATACGAACCACGATGAGGACATGACTTCTCCCAATCCGGGAGATTGGCAATATATCAAAATTCTTGGAGCGAATAACCAATCCTCTTTTGATTATTGCGAATTTTATTATGGCGGAGGTTATGCTAGCGATTACACTCTTTATCTGGGAGACGGAACTGCAGTTAATATTTCCAGCTGCCTGTTCGTTTACAATAATGGTGCTGATGATACAGTTTTGAATGCCGGACATGCCAGCGCTAATACAACTATTATGGGAAATTCATTTTATAATAACATAAAACCATTAATGATAAGTGGAAAAATAAACCTGGATGCTTCTAATACTTTTCACAATCTAAATAATCCATCTCAAACAAATACAAAAAATGGGATCTTTATCTATAGCGGATCTCATGTGGAAGGTAATGTAACCTGGGCTGAACCGGAAATACCTTTCGTAATATCTACTGAACTACAAATTGATACAAGCAATTCTCTAACTTTAGCAGATAATGTTACCCTAAAATTTAATGGAGGTTCGATCTGGTATCGGGGAGACAATTTACTCAACTACGATAATTCAGGTGTATGGTTCACTTCATTTAAAGATGATGCTCACGGCGGTGATACAAATGGCGACGGTGGTAATACCCAACCTGCAACAGGCGATTGGAACGGAATATTTAACGCCGGTGCAGATCCCACTTATTGGGAAACGTGGGAGAACATCCTCTATGCAGTAATACATTGATCATTAGCGGTTAGAAATACAACTCGATCCGGTTTCCGGGTCGAGTTTTTTTTTAAGCTCTTTTTTTAACTGCTTTTTCTAAATTTTTAAGAACAGTTTCTAACATTATGCGGGGACACGCAATATTCATCCGCATAAATCCTGATCCGTCTTGGCCGAATATCGATCCGTCATTTAATGCTAATTGAGCTTCATCAATGAATAATTTGATAAGCTCATCATGCTTCAGATTTAAGTTTCGGCAATTCAGCCATAACAAATATGTCCCATCCATTCTGATTGGTTTTATCCTCGGAATATGTTCCCGTAAATAAGTTCTGGTTAAATCATAATTTGCTTCCAGGTAAGTCAGCAACAAATTTAACCACTCATCTCCGTAACGATATGCTGCTTCCAGTGCTTCTATTCCAAACAAATTCCCTAAATGCAAACCTAAATTACGTAGAGTTTTTTGAAATTGGGTCCGGATCATTTTGTTGGGGATCACCAAATATGATAATGATAAGCCTGCCAGATTAAAAGTCTTACTCGGTGCAAACATTGCGATGCTTTTATCAGCTATTGCGGAAGATATTGTTGGAATTGGAATATGGGTATTTTTGCTGAATATAATATCAGAATGGATCTCATCAGAGATCAATATTACATTATTTTTTAAGCATAACTCTGCTACTTTTTGCAGTTCAGCCTGCTTCCAAACTCTGCTTACAGGATTGTGCGGGCTGCATAAGATCATCATTTTGACATTATCTTTCAACTTTTGCTCCAGATCAGGGAAATCCATCTCATAATGATCTTCAACCAATTTCAGTTTCGAGTATACTAAAGTGCGTTTATTATTTTCAATCGCAGAAAAAAAGGTTTGTAAACGGGTGTTTGGATCAAAACTCTATCATGTTTATGAGTATAGGTTTGAATTGCAAAATTAAGCGCAGGTACAATCCCGGGTGTTGCTACAATCCACTCTTTTTTGATCTTCCACTCGAATCTTTTTTCCAGCCAGTTAATGATAGCTTTGTAAAAAGAATCAGTTAAACCTGTGTAACCAAATATACCATGAGCAGCACGCTTATGCATAACTTCAATTACTTTAGCAGGTGCTTGGAATTCCATATCAGCTACCCACATTGGGAGTAGGTCTTTTTTACCAAACTCTTGTAGAAGGAAATCCCATTTATAACATTTAGTGTTTTTTCTATCGATTACTACATCGAATTGACTCATTAAAAAATTCCTTTTGAAAAGAAAACATCCAAAACAACAATACTCAGCGCGGAATAAGTATCCAAATCTCCGAAAACATCTTCCAGTCCTTTGATGAGTGCATTAATATGATCTTTTGTCAGCTTCACCAGAATGATCTTATTGAGAGCGTTTTTCTCAGATGTGAAATTGAAAAATCCCATGAATAATGGAGTGTGAGACAGTAAATTTTCCATGTTTTGCGTTTCTAGAATTATTGAATTCTCTATTCCGTATTCTACAAACACTTCTGTAATATCCTGCATAATTGATTCATCTTTTACAGAGAGCAGCATAAAGACTTCTTTACCCTTTTGTGAAACAGCCTTGATATTATTTGTGTTGCGCAGAAATTCCTCATAAAGTCCTATCCTGGTAGTCGATTGCAGCATTTCATCCAGCACATGTGGTTCTTTTAATATCTGAGAAACCTGTGCGAGCAATTTTAGATGTGTATTTCTATCACCTTTTGGTCCGACTATTGTTACAAAAACTTTAGATTTTTTATTATCCAGAGAATCAAAAATTATACCCTTCCTGCAAGTAGCAATAGCTATTATAAAATGATCAATATTTTCCAGCTGACAATGTGGAATTGCGATGCCCCTGCTGAATCCGGTACTTCCCATATCTTCTCTTTCTTTAAGTGCTTTGAATATCGTTTCTTCTTCTATATTCCTGAATTCTCTACTTCGTTTAAGCAGTTTACCCAAGTTATGCAAAGCATCATTTTTATCTTTTGCAGTGAAATTTACTGCACAACATTCTAGTTTAACAACTTCCGAAAATTCCATCATTTTCTCCTATTCAGATTTTTTTCGATAGCCAGTTTAGAAAGTGGAGGTCCAACAATCTCATTTATGAATACAGACATTAATATAATACTTGTCATTTGACTTATTTCACTTTGTATTTCGGCAGAAGCCTGTAAAACGAAAGGTGAAGCCTGGACAAATAACATTAATCCAATCGCAACTCCTGCTTGCGGGAGTAAACTTAAACCAAGATAATTTCTGATGTTTTTTTCTAATTTTAATCCGGTTCCACAAATGAAGATACCTAAGTACTTACCCAAAAATCTTAAAATGATAAAAGTTGAACCAGCTAGAAGAATTATCGGATTTTTAAAAACACCTATATTCAGTTCAGCTCCGGCAATGGCAAAAAATATAGCGTATAAAGGTGGTGTCATTGGTTCAAAAGAAAATAAAATCCTGGCATTTTTCTTATTCAAATTAATTATCACCATACCTAAGGTCATATTAGCAATAAGTGGTGAAAGTTTTAAACTGATCGCGATGGAAGTACTGACAAATATCAATCCCAGAGAGATTATCTTGATCTCGTTCAAATTATGTTTCTTGATCGTAACAAAATGTATGATCAAACCACTTATTCCACCGATTAATACTGATATAAAAATTTCTTTAAAAGCATGCAGTACAGAGTGAGATATGGTTACTTGAGCCGATCCCATCATCGAGGCTGAAATGGCAAAAGCAACGGAAAATAAGATTACTGTCCCAGCATCATCTAAGGCTACTATCCCATAAAGAAAATCAACAAATTTTCCCCGAGCTTTTAGTTTTTCCACTATTACAACTGTTGCTGCCGGTGCCGTAGCTGCTGAGATAGCACCAAGTACAAAGGCAACATAATTAGAAAACCCGATCAGCAATAAGCCAAAGGACACCAAAAAAAAAGTTAATAACATCTGCGATAAAGTAAGTAATAAAATATTTTTGCCGTACATTTTTAGCTTATTGAAAGAAAACTCTCCTCCAATTATGACTGCAATAAAAGATAATGTGATTTCGGACAATATGTACAATATTTCCATATTTTCCTGCCTGATCATTTTCAAGCCGGAACTTCCAATTACTACTCCTGCCAAAATATAACCTGTTATGGCCGGTAATTTGATTCTCTCAGCCAGCTGACCGAACATGTAACCGACAATCAAAAGCAGTCCAGCACTGAAGATAATATGATGAGCAAAATATTGCTCCATTATTTCTAAGATCTTAAACATTTAGTTGTCCTTACTATTTAATAGGTAATTTTTGACATCATCCACATGCTTATATTTACCAAACAGTGCCATTAACCTGATCCGCATCTTAGGACCTTTCAGATCTCCGCCCAGTAATACACCTTTTTTATGCAGAAACAAACCACCTCCAGGATAACCGTATTCCGGAAGTACACGTCCTGTGTAAGTTCTGGAAACAAGTACGATAAGTACATTCTGCAGCAGAGCTTTTTCTATGGCTGGAATAATGGTTTTGGGAACATTTCCGCGGCCAAAAGCTTCAATTACAATAGCTTTAGCCTTATGCTCTAAAGATGCTTCAATAAACCTTCCGTCCATACCGCTGCAGCACTTGATCAGGTCAATGTTAGATTCTATTTTATCAGTAATAATTTTTTCATGATATTCTGATTTCCGATAATAAATTATCTTATCCGGATCGACTATTCCCAGAAGTCCCAGCGATGGACTGGCAAAAGTATCCGTTTTACTGGAATCAGTTTTCACGACATCGCGTGCAGAATCGATCTCATCATTCATAACAACTAATACTCCGCGTCTTGAAGATCTACTGCAGCCGGCTACCCGAACAGCTCCGACAATATTTCTGGGACCGTCAAGACCGAGCTCTGAGCCACTCCGCATAGCTGCTGTAAAAACAACAGGTTTCTGTGTTTTTGAGATAAGATCAACAAAATAAGCACTTTCTTCCAGAGTATCTGTACCATGTGTTACAACAATCCCATCATAATTCTCAATCTTATCATCAATTGTTTGTGCAAGTTTAAGCATCATAGGTGGATCAATAAAAGGACTGGGAATGTTGGAAAATTCATGAACATCAATTGTAGCAATCTTTTCTAATTGGGGGAATGAACGTAAATGTTCAGTAAATTCATCATTCGGGATAACACCAAAGGGACTGTTATGCTTCATAGCAATTGTACCGCCGGTCGTAATAATCAATATTTTTTTCTTCATAAATAACCTCGAAAATCTGAATAAGAAAATTAACCGTACTCTGAATGTCAAGCATATATAAATTATTTAAAACTTTTTTAAGAACTTTCAGTTGCATTCTAAAATTCTTGACATATTAAGCTCTGAAGTTGGATTAGCATCTATGTGCGCCCGTGGCTCAATTGGATAGAGCACTTGACTACGGATCAGGGGGTTAGGGGTTCGAATCCTCTCGGGCGTGCCATTTTTTTACAAATTTAATAAATCATTTTATTGACGGTTTAGTCTTCAACAATATTCATTCATCATATTGAATAGGTTAAGAGGGATGTGCTATGAAGGAAAATACAAAAAAAATTCCGGGTGTAGATGTAATATTACATGAATCGGAAATTAAAACTTTAGCCAAAAAGTACGGGAAAGAACTTGTTACAGTCTCTATCCGTAAGGTATTAGCTGAACTTAGAAAAGATATACTAAGCGGAAAAAAAAAGGCATTAGATAAGCCTGAGATAATCTCAAAAGTAAATTTTAAAGTTAAAACAATTGGTGAAAAAAGTTTAAAAGAAGTTATTAACGCAACGGGAATAGTATTACATACAAACTTAGGGCGGGCGCTATTAGGTGACCATGTACTTGAAGATATTAAATCTATTATTTCCAATTATTCTAATTTGGAATTTGATCTGAATACTGGAAAAAGAGGGCAGCGTAACTCTCATATTTCTGAACTGCTAAAATTTACATGTCAGGCTGAGGATGCTGTAGTTGTGAATAATAACGCTGCGGCCGTCTTGATTATGTTAAAGACTTTTGCAAGAGAGAAAGAGGTAATTATCTCCAGGGGTGAGTTAATTGAGATAGGTGGTTCTTTTCGAATTCCGGAAATTATGCTGGCAAGCGGCTGCAAAATGGTGGAAGTAGGCTCAACGAACCGGACTAAATTAGCAGATTATCAAAAGGCGATCACAAAAAATACTGCTCTCATATTCAAAGCACATAAATCAAATTATTTCATTGATGGTTTTACACAAGAGGTCGAAATAGCCGAACTGGCTGCATTGGCAAAAAAACATAGATTGTTATTGGTCTATGATCTCGGCTCAGGGTTGCTTCGTAAACCGGCAGGTCTACCGCTGGATAACGAGCCGGATGTTAGAAGCAGTTTACAAGCAGGATGCGATCTGGTTTCTTTCAGTGGCGACAAATTACTTGGCGGTCCTCAAGCCGGTATTATTGCCGGTAAGCACGAACTGATTAAAAAAATAGCAAACGACCCGATGATGCGTGCTTTACGAGTTGGTAAAATGACAATTGCCGCTCTCTCGGCTGTGATGCGTTATTATCTTAATGATGCAGATCTTCTAAGTAAACTACCAATTTTCGCAATGTTGAATCGCCAACCTGAAGATCTAAAAAACATCGCAGAACAGCTATTTTTGGAATTAAAATCTCTCGGAATAAGATCTCAGGTGATTGAAAGTACAGGGCAATGCGGTGGCGGAACTCTACCGCAGTTAAAAATTAAAAGTTATGCAGTGAAAATAATTTACGAAAAACAAGTGAAATCTGTCGGGCAAATACATCAAAAATTACTCGAATTGGAAAAACCTGTTTTAGGGATATTGCGTGAGGGAGAGCTGCTATTTGATGTTCTTACAATCCGGGAAAAAGAAGCAAAAAATATCGCTGATAGTGTTAATATAGTTTTTAAAAAAGACCTGTGATATAACAGGCCCTTTTAAATTAATTTTAAATTTTGGTCGAATTATGACCTTTTTAGAAAATCAAACCAGCTTTGAAATCCTTCTCCTGATTTAGCGGATAGTTCTATGACTTCCATTTTAGGATTTACTTTTTTGATATTTTCTTTGATAACATTAATATCTATATCCAGATACGGCAGCAGATCAGTTTTAGAAATGATGCAGAGCTGTGAATTTTGAAATGCCAGGGGATATTTTAAAGGTTTATCTTCACCTTCTGTAACACTGAGTACAACCGCGTTCACGTGAGCACCAACATCAAATTCAGCCGGACAGACCAAATTGCCGATGTTTTCCACAAATATTATCTCAAGATCTGCCATTTCTATCTCTTCCATCGCTGATTTTATCCAACCGGATTCAAGATGACAGTCGCCGCCAAAAGGACCTGTATTGATCTGATATGTTTGAATTCCGGCTTTGGCAACGCGTTCAGCATCAAGTGTTGTTTGGATGTCGCCTTCGATCACACACATTTTAGTGCCAAATTCATGAGCAGTTCGCTCCATGATAGTAGTTTTACCGGATCCGGGTGAACTCATCAAATTTATGAACAGAATATTCTTCTTACTTAACTCTTCTCTCAATTCTTCAGCGATCTTGTCATTCATGTTCAAGATCTTTTGCATTACTTTTACTTCTTTTTTATCCATTTTATTCTCCAATATTTTACTTTTTAGTTTATAAACCAAGGAAATTTATGGCTCCTCCACTTAGCAAGATAAATCCACCGGCAAGAGCATGAGCATATTTTTCCAGCTTTTTAAAAATTATTAATTGCAAACCTAACGAAGCTAAATAAACTACTAACATCATTGTGGAAATTGTAACCACAGCAAAAATTACTGTAATAAATATCAAACCAAAGATACTTGCTTGCGCAGCAGGATACATCAATATTGGAATAAGCGGTTCACATGGTCCCAGCACAAAAACGGTGAACAATACCCAAGGTGTTATATTTTTTTGGGAAGAGTTGTGTGCATGGCTATGCTCATTTTGATGATCATGTTTATGTTCATGTTTGATCCCTTCAGGATGCTGATGCAGATGGTAGTGTTGTTTGTTGCGTTTAGTATTACGAATTCCCCAGATCATGTAAACAAGTCCAAAACTCATCAGAATCCAACCTGCCAGGTTACCCCGCAATGATTCAAATACTTCTATCCGGTGAATTGCTAAACCTATTGATACACCAATTATTCCAAGTATGACGGATCCCAAAACATGACCAATTCCGCATAAAAAAGTAATCGACATCGTCTTAACTAACGGCCATTTACGGGCTTTTGACATAACGATGAAAGGAAGATAATGATCAGGGCCTAACAGCGTATGAAAAAATCCGATCGAAGCTGCAGTCAAAGCTAACAATGTTATCTCGTTATTCATTATCAGATTTCAATATTATTTAACATTCAATGATCATTTAGGAGGATATCTCTTTATTGGCACAAGGGATGCATAGCTTTCTGCCATTTATCTCTTTGATTCGAGTTTCCATCACAGTCTCTTGGCATTCCTCACAAGTCAAGTTCTTATAAAGCTGCGCTTTAACTGGAACTTTGCCAGATGTTTCCTCTAATTTCACAAACTCTTGTGCTGAGGCGCTTAATATTGCGTTAATCATTTCATCTCGTGTTAAATTACCCACTTTTTTTCGGAATACTGGATTACGACTTGCCCTCACAGCCTTACCGCTTTTACGACAGATGAATGTATAAACCATCTTACCATGATCTTTAAAAATGAAATTGCCTTTTCCAAAAGTACAGCCGGAAATATATTGTACTGCGTCTGTTCCACAGGCATCGTTTTCTACAATCGCTACAATCTCTTCATCCTGAGATCGCAATTCATTTAATTTCTCAAAAGCTAAAGTTGTAAGTTTATATCCAGTTGCTAGTCCGGGACAGCTATGTCCGTGAAATTTTACAACTTCATCATATGGTGGAAAATTCTTTTTCATACTTTCTCCCCGGTTGTTGCTAGGCTAAGTTTAGCGTGTTTCACTCCCTTTGCTGCTTTCAATCTGTCGCATAGCTTATTTAACTCGTTTGCTCTACCTTTCACAACAATAATCTCGTAGCAGTTATCATGATCTAAATGTATATGTTGAGAAGAAATTATCAATTCGTGATGATCGTGCTGAATATTAGTGAGTGAATTAGTTAAGTCACGTTGATGATGATCGAAAACTATTGTAACTACACCCGTAACAACTTCATTGCTTAACCATTCCTGCTCGATCAGTTTATCACGTATGATATCAGCTATCGCATTGGATCGATTTGTATAACTATGCTGCTTGATCAGCTGATCAAATTGGTTAAGCAGCTTATTATCCAGTGAAACACCAAATCTAACTAAATTTGACATACAACCTCCGTGTTACGAATGACAAAATTGTGCTACGAATCGGGGAGTCAACTTTAATTTTAACAAAATAGTAAGTGTTCGAAAATCTGCTCCTGATCAAATCAGAGCTTGGGTCTCAATTTATTTTAGATTGTTAAATTATGGATATGTAAATAAAAGAAAGATCGGATTTCACTTGGTTCCTTCCATAGTCGCAATATACAATTCTTTACCCGTTATAAGTTCAGTTTCAAAAGAATCGCACTGAGGGCACATGAAGATCGGTTCATCTATAGAAAATTCATGTCCGCAGTAATTACACTTTACTTTCACATCCTCTTCCGTCATGTTGAGAACGGCATTTTCGAATCCATTGTATTCAGTTTTCATATATTCGAAATTAGTCAGCATTACCTCTTTAATAATTTGATGAAATCTCCCAACGACGATTTTTATTTCAGTTATTTCCTTTAATTTTTCCTTAATTCTAATTTCTTTTGCACTTTCTAGAAGTGAATGAACTATAGCTCCTTCATGCATATTCTAACCTCATCAACAGATTCTGGGCAGTGGATCTGATTCCAGCATCAGAAGAGGTCGCATGCCGCCGATCGAAGTTCGCAGGTAAACTCCGGTAAACTTGTCTGTTGTTTCGCCAATAACGGCACTTTTTTCTCCCAGTACATTTTTTTTCATCTCACTGATCACATCTTCACTTTCCGGTGCAATGAAACCTATCAATTTACCTTCGTTGGCCATATAAAGAGCATCCAAACCAAGTAAGCTGCAAATAGCTTCCACGTTTGCCGATATTGGCAAAGCTTCTTCATTGATAATAATACCAAGTCCAGTTTCTTCAGCAACTTCGTTAAGAATAGTTGCAACGCCACCTCTGGTAGCATCACGTAAGAAACGAACTTTTCCACTTTTAAGCATCACTTGAACCAGTTTATTTAAAGCAGCGCAATCGCTTTTGGGAGGTGGATCCAGTTCCAGTTTCTGACGCTCATTGATGATAGCAACTGTATGATCACCCAAGTTACCATTCACAACTATTTTATCGCCGGCTTTTATCTTCGCAGATGATAATTCAACTTTATCAGATAGAAATCCTATCCCTGTTGTGGTAATGTAAATTCCATCCGCTTTGCTTTTTTCGACAACTTTAGTATCGCCAGCAATTATCTTTACTCCGGCTTTTTCAGCGGTCTTTTGCACTGATTCAGTAATCATTTTCAGTTCTTTAATACTGAACCCTTCTTCGATGATGTAAGTAATTAAAATGTATTTTGGAATGGCGCCGCTCATAGATACATCGTTCACCGTACCAGTTACGGAAAGTTTTCCTATATCCCCGCCCGGGAAAAATATTGGTTGTACTACGTGAGCATCAGTAGAGACAACCATGCGGTTTTCAATTTCCACTCCATCATCCAGCGTAGGTAAATTAAAATTTTTATCGAATACATCAGTAATTAATTTTTTAGTAAGACCGGCACCGCTTCCGTGTCCTAATGTAATAATATCATTTTTCATATTAATCCCTTTATTTGTTCACCAGTTTAACATATAGATCACTTGTCTTAATCCTTAGCAAGATTTTACCTTTCATACTTATAATAAGCTGCACAACTTCCTTCTGAGGAAACCATACAGGATCCAATCGGATTAGCGGGAGTGCATTTTGAAGCAAAGAGTGGGCAATCAGACGGAATGATCTTTCCTTTGAGGACATCTGCACATCTGCATCCTGTTTTAGCTTCTTCATCTTTCAACATTATTTCATATTTCTTGGAGGCGTCATATTCTTTATACTTTTCATTAATAGTTAATCCCGATTTTGGTATCAAACCCATTCCGCGCCATAAAGCATCATTGACCTGCAAAACTTCTTCTATGATATGTCTGGCAACTTTGTTTCCATCCCGATTTACTACTCGATTATATTCATTGACTATCGTTGCCTCACCATGCTCAATTTGCTCAGTTAAAATCTTCACAGCCCTTAAAATATCTAAGGGTTCAAATCCTGTTACTACACCGCCAATGCCATATTTGTGCGGAAGTAAATTGTAGCTTTGTGAACCGATAATTACACTGACATGACCCGGTAGCAGAAACCCATCCAAAGAAAGGTCTTCCTCAGAAAGTAAAGCGTCAAGTGCCGGCGGAATTAATTTAAAAGCTGGTAATACCGAAAAGTTCTTCTGCTTCTGGTTGGCAGCCAGGAGAATAGTTTGGGCAATACCGGGAGTGGTAGTTTCAAAACCGATCCCAACAAATACGGTTTCCTTTTTTTCGGCTAACTTCAAGGCTTCTAAAGGAGAATAAACAATTTCCACATCCAATCCACGAGCGCGAGCCTGCTCTAAAGTTTCCTCTTTACCTGGAACGCGGATCAGATCGCCAAAAGTGGCGATCTTAACGCCTTTCAGTTTTATTAGTTCATCAATGAGTGAGGAAGGCGTTACACACACAGGACAACCTGGTCCGGAGATAAGTGAAATTGATGGAGGTAAAAGTTTTCTGATTCCCCAATGACCAATAGCCATGGTGTGTGATCCGCAAACTTCCATGATCTTAATAGGTTGCTGCCATTTCTGCAGATCAGCAACTATTTTATTGATCAGTTGGGGATCACGGAATTTTTTATTATTCGGGTCTTTCATTATTTTCCGGTAATTCCTTTTGGAAATCTGCAAATTCTTCAAATAGTTTTAAGGTCTCGTCGGCATCTTTTTCTGAGATCACATTTAGGGCAAAGCCTGTGTGGATAAGTACCCAGTCACCTTCTTTTACTTCCGGTGTGAAAGTGAACATTATTTCTTTTTTGGAGCCGCCCAGATCTACAAATCCCTTATCACCATTTTTTTCAATTACTCGAGCTGGAATTGCTAAGCACATTATTTCTCCATTTTATTTTTATTTATCCTATTTGCGATCATTAGTTGACCGACAGAGATCGAGCCATCGTTTGCCGGCAATTTTTGAGGTCGATAAACCTCAAAGTCATTTTTAACAAGTAGTTCTGCTAATCCACTCACGATCAGCTTGTTTTGCATCACACCACCACTTAAAACGATTTTATTCAGGTTATTATCTCGTCTCAGTCTTTGTGCAGTTACTAAAGTGAATTCCAATATAGTACGATGAAATCTTTTGGCAATTATCTTTTGCTCTGCTTTATTTTTAATTGCTTCAGCGATATCCCGCAGTAAAGGTTTTATCCCGATCAAACCGGATTTTATGTGGAAAGAAAAAGGTTCGATCTGAAGAACATCTTCGTTCTCGCATAAAAATTCAAGAGCCATAGCACTTTGAGCTTCAAAAGTAATATTTGGATAAAGATCGAGCATAGCAGCTACGCAATCAAAAAGTCTGCCCATACTGGAAGTTTGAAAAACATTGAAATTATTAACGAGTTGTTTGGATATAACTTTTTGTTCCCAGGAAGGAATTCCGGTTAAAAAAGAAGTATCGATACCGGCAGATCTCAAATAAGCGTAAGCAATTCGGATTGGATGTTTTATAGATGCATCGCCACCCGGCAGCGGCATATATTCAAGATGATATATCCGTTCGAAATTTTCGTAATTAGCAATTAAAATCTCACCACCCCAGATCGCCTTGTCTGTACCGAAGCCTGTCCCATCGTAGGAAATTCCGATAACTTTCTCATCTAAACCATGTTCTGCCATGATTGCCGCTGTATGAGCGTGATGATGTTGTACCTTGACCAAAGGAAGCTTCATTGCTTCGGCTAGTTTTGTTGTAGTAAAGTCTGGCTGCAGGTCGCAAACTACCAGCTCAGGATCCAGATTGAACCAACGTTTGTATTTTTGCAAAGTTTCCTCATAGAAATCCATAGTTGCTTTACTGCCTGAATTACCGATGTAAGGTGAGAGAAAATATTCTTTATTATTAGAAAGTGCGAAAGTTAGTTTTAATTCTGCTCCACAAGCTAACGTGGGAATTAGAGGAAATGGAGCTTGGATTGGAGTGGGGACATAGCCTCTTGAACGGCGTAGCAGGACATTGAATTTACCGGTAGGTAAAATGATCGAGTCATCAGAACGATTTAAAATAGGCCGGTTATGAGTTAGAAAAAAATCACAAATTTGCTGCAGTTCGAAAGCATCTTTGGCTATCGGCTCATCCTGCAAATTCCCGGAAGTCATTATAAGAAAAGGAAGTTTTTCATCAACAATCTGATAATGATGAGGTGCATAGGGTAAAAATACTCCAATATTTGGGTTGAACGGTGCTAAATTAGTTGCAAGAATGGATGGTGATCGTTTTGGTAATATAACAATCGGTGCAATAGTCGATCTGAGTAGTACCAGATCTGTCTTTGCAAATTCTACGATCTCAGCCAAATTTGACTCATTTGCCATGATTGCAAAAGGTTTATCTGGTCTGTTCTTACGTCGTCGCATTTCCGCTATAGCTTCAAAATTTGTTGCATCACAAGCTAAATGAAAGCCGCCTATCCCTTTGATACCAACTATTTTGCCTTGCTTAAGTGCATCGATTGTATTTTGGATAGGATCACCGTTTATCGATTTAAGATCTTTCCCGATAAATTGCAGCTCTGGTCCGCACTCTTGACAAGCGATAGGTTGAGCATGAAATCTTCTGTCAAGCGGATTGGTATATTCTGATCTGCATTTGTTACACATGTTAAAATCACGCATCGAAGTAACTGGTCTGTCGTAGGGAGTTTCTTTTATAATAGAATAACGGGGTCCGCAATTTGTACAATTTATAAATGAGTAATGATAGCGAAAATCGTCAGGATCAGAAAATTCTCTGATACAATCATCACATACGGCCAAATCGGGGGAGATAAGGGTGGAGCCGTTGCCTTTGGTACTAAGTTTTATCTCGAATTTATTATAACCTCTATCAGGCAGTTCCCGAACTGAAACTGATTCAATTTTAGCAGCAGGGGGCAGCTCGGATTTTATCCTTGTCATAAATCTTTGTAGAGTTGATTTATCACCTTCAACAATGATTTCCACTCCACCAGTATTGTTCAATACAAATCCCTTCAGATCCTCTTCTACAGCAAGTTTGTAGATGAAAGGTCTGAAGCCGACACCTTGCACGATACCATTAATCATTAATTTATACATTTATATTCCAATAATTTATAATTGAATGAAAACTTTAAACAGCTGCTATTACGTCAAGGTTTTATTACTAATGAAAAACAAGTATGAAATAATAAAGTTGTGTGTTAGCTGCAAAACTATAAACTCTTGATAAAAAATAAGATAGTATCAGATGTAACTGAAAATGATTCTTATTTACTTGACTGTCTTAGAATCTAATTGACAATCAATTATCAATTAGCATTTTGACCGAAAAAATAATAAAGTTGTTAAATATAAAATAAAGGAGGTTGATTGTGGGTAATAAACAATCCCTGAATTCAAGAAGTCACAACAAATGCTCTTGCAACGGTGATGATCTTGAATTGATTCTCGGTAAATACAATAATGACCCAAAAAGGCTTATGGATGTCCTAATCCATATTCAAACGCAATGCGGGTGTATTTCTGATTTAGCAGTTAAGGATATTGCTGAGGCTTTCAACATGTCGAAGGTTGATGTAGTACAGACAATTTCATTTTACCATTTCCTCTCCCAGGAACCTAGAGGTGAGTATACTGTATATTTAAATGACAGTGCAGTTGCCAAGATGAAGGGTAGAGATAAAATTGCCCAGGTTTTTGAAAAAGTGGCTGGTACAAAATTCGGTTCTGTTTCTAAAGATGGTAAGATAGGGCTTTTTAATACATCTTGTATTGGAATGAACGATCAGGAACCATCAGCAATAATTAATCGACGTGTTTTTACAAACTTAACAGAAGTAGATGTAGAAAGAATAGTTAAAAGCATGAAAGAAGGTCTGGATGTAAATGATATCAAAGGAAGAGATCCTGTTCCGAATATTTTACTGAAAGGTCCGATTCTAAAAAATGAAGGAAACATTACCGATGCCCTGAAAAAAGCAATTTCCATTAGCCCAGACGAGGTTATTGAAGAAGTAAAACAATCAAAACTCAGAGGTCGGGGAGGAGCAGGATTCCCTACGGCTCTCAAATGGCGCACATGCCGTGATACTAAAAGTGAAAAAAGGTATATTTTCTGTAATGCAGATGAAGGAGAACCGGGAACATTTAAAGATCGGGTTATTCTGACCGAACGCCCAAGACTATTATTTACAGGAAT
Source organism: Candidatus Cloacimonadota bacterium (assembly GCA_021734835.1). Classification (GTDB taxonomy): domain Bacteria; phylum Cloacimonadota; class Cloacimonadia; order Cloacimonadales; family TCS61; genus Tenebribacter. The sequence continues at coordinate 23,527 of JAIPIH010000016.1, forward strand.
GACGATAGCCGGATATGCAGTTGGCTCTGATGAAGGTATTTTATATCTTCGATTTGAATACAAATTTATGGAACAATACTTAGAAAATATTCTTAGTAAAATGAGAAAAGATGGATCATTAGGAAAGAATATTTTAGGTAAAAAAGGTTTTAATTTTGATATCCGGATTCAATTTGGAGGAGGAGCTTATGTTTGTGGTGAAGAATCCGCCCTTTTGGAATCTGCTGAAGGAAAGAGGGGTGAACCGAGAGACAAACCACCATACCCAGTAGTCAAAGGATATTTGCAGCACCCTACAGTAGTGAATAATGTTGAAACTTTATGCTGCGTAGCCAGGATCATTCAAAAAGGGGTGAAATGGTACTGTTCAGTAGGTACTAAGGATTCTACGGGATCCAAACTTCTAAGTATTTCGGGAGATTGTAAGCGTCCTGGAGTATATGAAATAGCCTGTGGAACCACCATTAATGATGTTAATAAAATGGTTGGCGCAGAAGATGTTCAGGCAGTTCAGGTGGGAGGTCCATCCGGAGTTTGCGTCGCACCAATAGATTTTGATCATAAACTTGCTTATGAAGATCTGGCAACCGGTGGTTCTATTATTATAATTGGTAATAAACGCGATCTTTTAAAAGATATCGTACTTAACTTTACTGAATTCTTCCTGGAAGAATCATGTGGTTCTTGCGTTCCCTGTAGAGCAATGACCAATCAATATAAGAAAAAGTTAGAAAAAATAATTCGAGGTAATGGTGTTGCCAAAGATCTGGAGCAAATGCTTAGTTGGGAAAAAGTTATGAAAGCAAATCGTTGCGGTCTTGGTCAAACAGCTGCTAATCCAATTACCTGTTCCATTCGTAATTTTAGAGAACTTTATGAAAGTAAGCTTAAAACCGCAACAGATTTTGTGAGTGAATTTGATTTGGAAGCAGCAGTACAGGAGTATTGTAAAACAGCCAATAGAATTCCCAACTTAGGGGGAGATCATGAATAAAATTACTATTACAATCAATAACAAAAAAATTGTTACCGAATCCGGAAAATCGGTATTGGAAATAGCTAAAGAGAATGGAATATTTATTCCTACTTTATGTAATTATGAAGGTATCGCACCACAAAGTTCTTGCCGCGTTTGTACTTGTGTTATTGACGGCAGGAAAATGACGGCCTGCACTACTCTAGCTAAAGATAAAATGAACATTGAAACTAATACAGAAGAATTAGAAGAAATCAGATCAGTTATTGTTGAACTTCTATTTGCCGAAGGTAACCACTTTTGCCCGAGTTGTGAAAAAAGCGGTAATTGTGAACTTCAGGCACTTGCTTATAGATTTAAAATGATGGTTCCTCAGTTTCCTTACGATTTCCCGGCTAGAGATGTTGATGCAGTTAATCCAAAGATCATGATAGATCATAACCGTTGTATTCTGTGTAAAAGATGTATCAGGAGAAAGAAAGAACCGGAAAATCCAACCTGGTTCGTCTTTGAAAATAGAGGAAATAAACTTAAAATAAATTTAGATCACGAACTGACTGCAGATATGGATGATGAGTTAGCACAGAAAGCAATGGATACATGTCCTGTGGGTGCTATAATCAGAAAAGAAAAGGGATTTGATGTTCCGATTGGATCAAGGAAATACGATAGTAAACCAATAGGCAGCGATATTGAAGACCAGGGAGGTGCAGTATGAGTAAAGCAATTGTAGCAACAACTTCACTGGCAGGCTGTTTTGGATGTCATATGTCGCTGTTGGATATTGATGAAAAGATCTTGGATTTGATAGAATTGGTTGAATTTAATAAATCTCCCATCGATGACATAAAGACTTTTACTAAAGAATGTGATATTGGAATTATTGAAGGCGGTTGTTGTAATAGTGAAAATGTACATATTTTGAAAGAATTCCGTAAAAACTGTAAAACTTTGGTTGTAATGGGTGAATGTGCCATAATGGGCGGTTTACCGGCTTTACGGAATAATGTAGTATCGATCTCGGAATGTCTGGAAGAGGCTTATTTGAACTGTGTTTCCGTTCAGGCAAATGATGAGAAGATCATTCCCAATGACGACGAACTTCCTTTGATCCTGGATAGAGTTTATCCTTGTCATGAAATTGTTAAAATTGATTATTTTCTTCCCGGTTGTGCTCCTAGAGCAGATCTAATTTGGAATGCACTTGTAGCTCTGATTACAGGTAATGAAATGGATCTACCGTACGAAGTTATTAAATTCGATTAGGAGAAAAATATATTATGAATAAAAAAATAACTATAGAACCAGTAACAAGGGTGGAAGGTCACGGAAAAGTTACTATTCACCTCGATGAACAAAACCAAGTTGTGCAATCTCGCTTGCATATCGTTGAATTTAGAGGATTTGAAAGATTTGTACAGGGTAGACCATATTGGGAAGCTCCTGTTCTTGTGCAGCGGTTGTGCGGTATATGTCCTGTAAGTCATCATTTGGCAGCAGCCAAGGCTTTAGACATGATCGTTGGCGCTGGTACAGGCGATGGGCTTACTCCCACTGGTGAAAAAATGAGACGGTTAATGCATTACGGACAAATGTTTCAATCTCATGTTCTGCATTTTTTCCATCTTGCCTCACCTGATCTGCTGTTCGGGATTGATGCTGATCCAGCTCTCAGAAACGTAGTCGGCGTTGCCATTAAACACAAAGAACTGGCTGTACAAGCAGTAATGATGAGGAAGTTCGGACAAGAGATCATCAAGGCAACAGCCGGCAAGAAAATTCACGGGACTGGTGCAATTCCGGGAGGAATTAACAAACATCTTACTCAGACGGAAAAGGATTCTTTCCTTAATGGTGAAGATCCCATGAATGTTGATAAAATGATCGATTGGTCACTGGGAGCTTTGGAGTTTTTCAAAGGCTATCATGCCGAGAATAAAGATTTAATTGATAAGTTTGCAGCTTTCCCTTCCAATCATTTGAGTCTGGTGAGAAAAGATGGTGCAATGGATCTCTATCATGGCGTAATTCGCGCTGTTGGTGCAAATGGAGAAAGAGTTCTGGATGACGTTGAATCTCATACTTATCTTGATCACATTGATGAGGAAGTAAAAACATGGAGTTACATGAAATTCCCGTATCTTAAAACTATCGGGAAGAAAGATGGTTGGTACAGAGTAGGGCCACTGGCCAGAATGAATACCGCTGATTTCATTCCTACACCTCTAGCTCAAAAAGAGTTTGAAGAATTCAGAGCGTATACTAATGGGAAACCTAACAACATGTCGATGCATCAACATTGGGCTAGATTGATCGAGATCCTACACAGTGCAGAGATGATGAAACAACTGCTTAATGATCCTGATCTGATGAGTGGTGAACTGACTACTACAGGAACAAAGGGCAGAGAAGGTGTTGGACTTTTAGAAGCTCCCAGAGGGACACTCTTCCACCATTACCGAATCAATGACAATGATCAGATAGATCTGGCTAATTTAATAGTTTCAACAACTAATAATAATACACCAATGAATACAGCAGTTAACTTAGTGGCTAAGCAATTTATGAACGATCAATCCGAGATAACAGAGGGGATGATGAATGCAGTAGAAGTTGCGATTCGCTCTTATGATCCGTGTTTGAGCTGCGCTACTCACGCTCTGGGAAAAATGCCTTTAGAGATCAAATTAATTGATGCTACTAATAAGGTGATCGATAGAAAATTAAAGAATGGATAATAAAATATTATTCTACGGATACGGCAATCCCGGGAGACAAGATGATGCTCTCGGGATACGCTTTATAGACGCTTTGCAGATCTGGGTAGAAGAGCAAGGTTATTCAAATATTTTTTTTGAATCCAACTATCAACTGAATATTGAAGATGCCGACACGATCTCAAATTATGATCTGGTCTATTTTGTGGATGCTACTGTAGAGGAGATAAACAGTTTTGGCATAATGGACGTGGAATTAAGCAATGCGCAAGTAGAATTCACAATGCATGCGATCTCGCCGGGTGTTGTCCTGAGCTTATGTAAGCAGATCTATAACAAAGTTCCCGTGGCGAGCACAATTCATATTCGCGGTTTTGAATGGGAATTAGAATTCGATAAAGGCTTAACCAAAAGAGCTGAGAAAAATTTGCAGGATGCTCTTAAATACACAAAAAAATTATTGGAAGACTTGCAATAAACTCAAATTAAATTATCTCAATCGGATGTGTAAAAAGCAATAAAATAGATCCTGCCAATAACTGAATGTTGTCTAATTTTGCAGAGGGAAGTTGTAATATTACTCCAATGCAACTGCCCTAGGTTTCGCTTTAGCTTAATTTCTTTGAGATCGTTTCAACTATTTTTGAGCAAATAAAAATTAAATTATCTGTTTATCTCAGAGTAAATTGGAAAATGCGTACAGTTTTATGTTTTCTAAGGTAGGTAACAATAACTATTAGATCAAATTAACTTATCTCCATTGTGATCAAAGCTGTCATTTAGAGTAAGGAAGTAACTCCGAATATTGTTCCAGAACTCTTAAAGCGCGTAAAGTATTCCAGCGGCTATCGGATCGAATTTGTTCCATATCAAAATGTACAAGGCCTGGTATTTTATGCTGTAAAGGCCAGCGATTACTTTTTCTCTGCTTTTTAAGCAGCAGTTCCAAAGCATCCTGCATCCGTTCATCATAAGGAAGATCAATCGACTGAAAATAATCCAGACAGCGTAAAATATTATAATACCATCTTCCGGGGAAGGATAACATTGTGAAATTCTTATTAATGCTCTTACCGGTCTTATCAGATTTGTATAAACGGTGCTGTAAAATGAATTCATGAGCCTTTCGCCTTTGTTCCAGCAGTTCATTAATCCGATATTTGTATTCGCCTTTTTCATATTGTTGAATGCCTTCTAAAATACTGATAGTCGTGTGGAGTGAACTGTGATGAGCTCCCAACTCCCAACGGCAATTCCAACCACCATCTTCAAATTCAGCAGCTAAAATATAATCGACCATCTCATTCAATTTTGGTGATTTGATAGCGGTATAACAACAAATCCCAAGCATCATTCCTACAATGCACAAGTCTAACATACGATCCGGACGTATCCCACCTTTATTGTACCACAGATGCTCTAACAATAATTCTGCGCTGTTTTTATACTGCGGTGTTTCCGGATGGATTCCTATATTTTTGAGTTCTAATAAAGTATAATGAGTTGATATCCATTTCGGAGTGTACCAACCGTTACCCCATTGCCCTGTCTGTGAGTTATATTTTGCTAAGAAAGCCTTTCCCCAGCCTTCCAGAGCAATCCGTTTTTGCAGTTTTTCCAATTCTTCCGGTTCGGTCTCCAACAGATCCCTTCTCGTCTGGTATTTAATAGAAACATCACCGGAAAGTAGCCAGTTGATCAATTCATCATAAATTGTCATTTCTTTTTGAGTAGCTTACCCGTGATCATCCAAATACAAAGAGCAAAGACTATTTCTTTTAATGGAATTACTGGAATAAATCTTGTATTAGTATCCGAAATTTCAAATATACCTAAAGGCCTGTTAGAAAAACGACCGCCTCCGCCTTCTCCGCCGGGTCGGTTTTCTTTTTCTTCACCCTCGGTTTCATCTTTAGCAACGCCTTTGATTTTTGAAATATCCGGTCCCCTACCTTGACCGCCTCCAACGCTGTATTTGATAGCGCTGACAGGAATGATTGATTTCCCTTTAGCTTCGATGAGACTACCAAACACAAATTTTACATCAGCCTGTTTCTGCATCTTATCAGTTAACGATCCCAGAATTTGTTTCAAATCCATTATTCCCTCCTAATTAATAATAAAATGATTTGTTCTTTTCTGTTAAAAATTATAATTAATGCCAAATGACGTTCTAATTGCCGCCATTGAAGGACTGTTATATACAATATTATACAAATCGCCGCTATCATTTGCATACTCCAGATAAATATTTTCCGAATCGACAGAAAGTTGACTTGAATAATTTATTTCAGAAAATAGATTTATACCTTTGAAAATATTGTACTCGACTATTGTTTCAATACCAAATTTCAAAATTTCGTATGTACCTTCGTACCATTGTCCAATTTCATCTGCTGTTTGACTATAACTTACACTATATCCAAACCGGCCTATACTTGTTCCTAACATAATATTTACAGGTATATTTTTTAAGGAAAATCTTGAAGCTGCACCAATAGACTGACTATTGTAATTTGCGGTTGTTTCGTAGTGAATAAATGGCTCCCCCTCATTTTGATAATTAACAGAATTACCGGAATTAGCGAGTCCAAGGTCAAGATAAACACCTAAGTTATTTTTAAAAAAATAGTATGCTTTAAAATTTATACCATTCATCGTTTCTAAACCACTCAAGACGCCCCCTGAGACCAACATTTGTTGCGTATTCATATTTTGTCCATAGATTTGCGGTTCCAAATGTTGAATCATAGAATATCCAACTTTTAATGAGAAGCTATAAGTATTTGGATTATTAATATTTTGTCCGAAAAGCAAACTACCAAAAAAAACCAGCAACAGAATTAAAATTGTGTTTCTCATAAAATTTCTCCTTTTTTTAATTTATGCTAGAGAGAGTAATTTTTGTCAAGTTTAGCTGCTTTTTTTGTTCGGTGTTTAGAGTTTTTAATAGTGAACCTTTCGATCTTGCCAGGAAAACTTAGTCGAGTCAAGAAAACCTTAATCTCTCTGCTTGCATAGGATTCCCAAAAAATACTAGTGGTTATCTTTAGTCAGATCAAGTGCTTTGATCTCTAATTATGGTTTGTAAATGAGTTGCTCATACTTTTCAAATACTCCGCGGCTAAAGACGCTCGCTACTCACATTAAGTGTTACCCTACGTTTTTTCAGGCAACATCTTTCGTTCTTATATTCTTTATCATCAAAACAGCACTTACAATGGTAATAATATTAATTGTAGGGATAATAAAAATAACTGGAATGACATTCACATTAGACATTGCCTTCGCAATAATTTTTGCAGTTAAAGCAGTCATCATTATGGATAAAAAAACGATATAAATAGTTGCGTAAAGATAACCACCAGGTTTTTTTCTGACAAGCAAAATTCCGGTTACAAAACAAATAGGTAATAGCAAACCCAGATCAAATCCTTGAACAATCAATGTTGTGTAATGCTGTAGTTCTACAGGGTAGATCGTTCCTTTAATTAGGGGCGGGATGATAACTCCCAACCAGAGAATTGCAATTGATATTGAATTGGTAATAAGAAACCAGCCTACAAATCTATTGGGAGTTTTTACAGAAAAAGCTTCAAAAATGTTAAAATTACTTAATTGTTTAAGGGATAGGATAAAGCTAAAAAAGGTTGATGCAAGCAACGCAGCATATGCTAAAAACATAATATTATACATTGCCATTGTTATATAAAATAAATAAGTGACAAGAAAATAGCCCAATGTACCGACTAGTAAAAAATGTGCTCGCTTTGATTTTTTTCTAAAGCCTATCAACGAAATTAGCAGTAATGGGATAGCAGCAAACAATGTGATGTAATCCTGTGCGATACCTTGCACAGCTACATCTGAAGACATATGTTGATAAATCCCTTTTCCGTAAATATCCACAATTTGTCTTCGTATAGACTCGTACTGATATGTCCCTGATCCGTCATTTGAAAAAATTCCTAAAGATGATGTAAGGGCTGATAATACAATTATAAATACAACTAGGATTGTAATAGTTTGCTTTTGATTCATGACATACCCTTTTTACATTTAATTTATCATTACTGCTTTTATTTTTTTTAATGCCAGTATTGATGAATTTTTAGTTTTTGTTGTCAAGAATAAATTATTTGTCTAAAGCTAATAATACTTTTACTTAACTTATTCTGCTTCTAGTGTTCATCAGTGCTTTGCCGTGTGCATTTAGTTGAGCAATATCAATTTTGAGGTCAATTATTAAAAATTCTGGACAAAATTAGGCTCTAGCATTACTGAAAGAACAGGAGAAATAATGGTGGGGAATGAGATAAAATTCAACAAAAAAGTTTTACGGAATATTTGTGAGCATCGAATTGTAAAAGAGAGAAAAGCAGATCTTAGGGAATTCCCTCCGGAGCTTGATAGAGAATTGATCACTAGTTTCAAGTGTAAAGGTATAAACAAGTTATACTCGCATCAAAGAGCAGCTGTAGATGCGATTTTACAGAAGAAAAATACTGTGATAACAACTGGAGTTGACAGTGGTAAAAGTCTCTGTTACCAGATACCGGTTTTACATAGTTTACAAAAAGATACACAAACTAGAGCTTTATTTTTATTCCCAACAAAGGCTCTAACCCAAGATCAAATGCTGAAATTTTCAGAACTTGTTACGGATTTACCAAGTTTTAATCCCATCACCGGCATTTACGATGGCGATACTTCAGCCGAAAAAAGAAGAGTGATCAAGAGATCGGCGAATCTTCTGTTCACAAATCCGGATATGCTTCATTTGGGAATATTACCTCATCATACAAATTGGGCAGAATTTTTTAAGAATTTGAAATTTATTGTGATCGATGAAGTTCATATGTACAGAGGTATTTTCGGCTCTCATTTCTCCAATGTTATTCGCCGACTCAAACGCGTTGCCAGCTTTTATAGTGCAGATCCTGTATTCATCCTGACCAGTGCAACGCTTTCCAATGTGAAGGATTTTGCAGCTAAACTGATCGAGACGGAAGTTAATGTGATCTGCGAAGATGGAGCTCCCAGCGGTGAACGACATTATCTGATCTATAATCCGCCAATTGTGAACAAAGATCTTGGAATTAGACGCAGCTCTTTAATGGATACTGTTAGTATTGCAGCAGATCTCTTCAATCAGGAAGGACAAACTCTAGTATTTTCTGAATCAAGGAGATCAGTGGAACTAATTTTGAGTTATCTGAGACAAGCAGTAGGAAACGAATCTCTGGTTCAGGGTTATCGTAGCGGTTATCTGCCCGGTGATCGACGGAAGATTGAACTTCAATTCAGAGCAGGGAAGATCAGAACTGTGATTTCCACCAATGCCCTGGAGCTGGGAATTGATATTGGTGGACTTGATACAGTATTGATAAATGGTTATCCCGGCAGTATTGCCTCAACCAAGCAGCGTTTCGGCAGAGCAGGCAGAAGCGGGAAAAGAGCTTACTGTCTTCTGATAGCAAGCTCAAATTTAATTGATCAATATCTGGTTAAACACCCTGATTATCTTTTTTCGCAGAATCCCGAACAAGCACTGATAGATCCGGATAATCCCTTCATTTTACTGCATCATCTGAAATGCGCTTTGTTCGAAAAACCATTTGTGACCAATGAGAAATTCGGTGACTTACCAAATGAAATTTTAGATCAGTATCTAAAAATATTACAGAATTATGATCTGGCTTATGAAACAAACGATAAAGTATTTTGGAAAGCCAAGTCATACCCAGCCGATGAAATATCTCTTCGTTCAACGGGAGCGGGAGAATTTGTCTTGAAATGTGCTGAAAAAACGATCGGCATAGTTGATGAAAATAGTGTTAACTGGCTTACTCATCCTCAGGCTGTATATTTACATCAGGGTGAAGCGTTCATAGTTAAGCAACTTGATGTTCCTAATAAAATTGTTGAACTGAAAGAACATAAAGCAGATTATTACACGCAGGCTCTTAGTAAATCTGAGTTTGAACTATTAAAATTAAAAATAAAAGAAAATGCGATCGGTGGAGAAAAATTTTACGGTCAGATAAAAGTAATTGATATTGTGAAAGGATTTAAGAAACAAAAATGGCATACCAACGAAATCCTTGGGTATGGTGATCTTGATCTTCCGCCACAAGAGACAATTACTTATGGTTATTGGTTCACGATTTCCGAAAAAATAGTTCAAGAACTGTCTGAAACTAAAATGTGGAACAATCAGCAAAATAATTATGGTCCAGATTGGAAACAAATAGCAAAAAAAGTTCGTGAAAGAGATGAATTTCAATGTCAGCATTGCAGTATCTTTGAGAATAAGAAGGCATTTGATGTTCATCATAAGATACCGTTCAGACAATTTGATTCTGCCGATGTGGCTAACAAAATGGAAAATCTGATAACACTTTGCACTTCCTGTCACCGTAAGGCAGAGCGGATGTTATATGTTCAAAGTGGATTAGCCGGTCTGGCTTATCTTATCAGAAATATTGCCCCTTTTTTCATTATGTCCGATCGAAATGATATTCGGGTGCATTCTTCTTCCAAGATTGGTTTGGATACTGAAGATCCCGGTATAGTGATACACGACTCGATGCCGGGCGGTATCGGTTTAAGTAAGAAGTTATATGAAATGCATTATAAATTACTTTGGGAAGCTTATACTATAGTTAACGGTTGTGAATGCAGCTGCGGATGTCCGGCTTGTGTAGGTCCTGTTGCCGAGCTGGGAACAGGAGCGAAAGAACAAGTGATTGCGATCATAAAAAAACTAATGAAGAATAAGTAATGAATGAGATTGAGGCGATCTTAAAAAATGTTCTTCCAGCTAACAAACGGAAGAAAGAGATTACGCAAGATCAGGAAATCCATGATCTCTTACCGGGGAAATATATTGCTGAAAATGTTTTCCTGATTGAAAAAAAGTATCAATTAAATTCAAAAAAGCACGCTAATAAAATAACAAAATTTGATATGCATCCTTTACTCAATAGATATACTGGTGTTAAAGAGACTGCATTACAAGATCTTCTCTTCATAGATACAGAAACAACAGGACTAACCGGCGGAACGGGAACTTATGTATTTCTTATTGGAGTGGGTTATTTCAGTGAAGCAAAATTTGTGATAAAGCAATATTTCCTAACGGATGTTTGTAATGAAAAAGACCTGATTGAGGTATTTGCTCAAGAATTGAATCTAAATAAAATATATGTTAGTTTTAATGGTAAGAGTTTTGATATTCCGCTATTAAATACGAGATCAATTTTTCATAAATGTAATACAGAGATAAACTGCTGTGGGAACATTGATCTGCTTCATATCTCCCGTCGCATTTGGAAAGATAAACTGAATGAATTTTCTCTGCAGAACATAGAACACCATATTCTTAAATCTAATAGAAACAGAGAAAAGGATATTCCCGGAAGTGCTATTCCAGATGCTTATTTTAATTATCTGATAAATAAAAATGCTAACGAAATGAAGAATGTGATACAGCATAATAAACTTGATATTCTAAACTTGGCAGTTCTTTTGGGAAAAATGAATTCAATTCTTTTTTCAGAAGATTTCAGTCAGGCAAATACATTTCAGATCGGCAGGATATATTTACAGAGTGGATACATCCAAAAAGCTGTGGATATCTTTAAAAGTATTTTGACAACTGAACCGGAAAATCTCCCTGTAATAAGAGAATTATCAATGATATATAAAAGTAGGGGAGAGTTCTCGAAAGCGGCGGCTCTATGGGAAAAAGCAATGGGAGATGATGAGCTTTATGCTCATGTAGAACTCGCTAAACTGGAAGAACATAAGAATAAAAATTTTACTAAAGCTCTGGAATTTACCGAAAAAGCTATTTTATCATACAATAAAACACAACTCTTTGATCCTGAAGTTTTACAAAAACTTAGGCATCGACAACAAAGAATACTCAAAAAGCTTGAACTGAAAAAGGAATACGACTCCGAATAGATATTTAACAGCAGAGTTTATCCTAAAAATAATCTGAATTCAGGATATAATTGACACTTATTTCAACTTTCCATTTTGTACATATCATGGAACAGAGATTGGAATATCGAATATTTACATACTCAACTTACTTGAAAAATAAGTTTGGTAAAAGGGTTTTTCGGGTGGGATTGAGTACCGGAATTCCTTGTCCGCATAGAACCATGACAGGTGGTTGTATTTTTTGTAATGCAGAAACATTCACCGGTGAATATCAGGCTTTTGGGAACTCAGTCAGAGTGCAGCTGGATGAAGCGATCCCCCGTATAAAAGATAGCTGCGGAGATGTAGCTTTGATGGCTTATTTTCAGGATGAAACATCAACCGCGGGCTCTATTGACCTTTTGGAAAAAAAATTCAAACAAGCACTATCACATCCCGAGATTATAGGTATTATTGTCTCTACAAGACCGGACTATATCTCGCAGGCAGTAATAGAACTCCTTAATTCCTTTAACGTTCCCTTAACGATAGAAATTGGGCTGCAGTCGATTCATAACAGAAGTCTGGAATTTCTCCGACGAAATCATACTTTTGAAGAAGTGGATAAAGCTATTGAGTTATGCGGTAGGGCAGGCTTAAATGTGGGAGTTCACCTTATTATCGGTATTCCGGGTGAAACATTTGAAAATATGAGACAGACGATAAAGTATATCACTTCAAATCAATACATCAAACAGGTAAAATTCCATAATCTGGTAGTTTATCGAAATACAGAATTAGCGAAATTAGCTCTGGATGGAAATTTAGATCTGCTCACAATTCCAAACTACATAGAGATACTGGCTAATCTACTGCCGGATTTGAGGGGAGATGTTGTTGTTTCACGATTATTTACTTCCAATATCCGCCATTCACAGATTGCGTTGGGAGAGTTTCCCGGCAATAAGACCAAATGGATGAATAATCTCAGAAAATATATTTATAAAAATGGTATTATACAGGGAAGTGAAACAGCAGTGAAGTATGATGCCGGAAAATATTTTAAATCGACATCTGGGATAATTTCCTAATAAAAATGTTAATAATTAGGATAATATTTAAATTAACACGCAGCAAAATTATTTGAGCTGCGATCATCCGTGCAGATCCTAGAGCTAAACTAAAGAGGAGATAATGCAGAGAGAAAAGATCTATATCGAACGTATAAAGAAGTTTTCAGAACTACTCAAAACTAAGCAGTACACCAAAATTGCTGATCTAAAAGCTGGATACGTCTACGATAATAAAGTTCCCATTCCATACGATGTAGCAATATATAAAGAATACAAGCCGATCAAATTGAATGAGAAATGGGGCGATCTCTGGGGTTGCGCCTGGTTCAAATTCTTTGGGAAAGTACCAAAGTCGACTTCAGGAAAAGAAATCGGTGCGATCATCAATGTGGACGGTGAAGCCTGTTGGTGGAAAAATGGAATTCCCTACCAAGGGATTACTAATAAAATTCATTGGTATCTAGGTTCATCTAAAGAATATCTACCGCTTTTTAAAAAATGTCAAGGTGGTGAAACAATAGATTTACTGCTAGAAGCTGGAGCGAATAGCCTTTTTGGTGCCGGTGAAGATGATTTCAATCTCAAGAAGATGGATATTGTGGAAGTGAATAATAAGGTGATAAAGCTCTCTTATGATCTTGATGTTCTGATCTCTCTCTTCCAGATATTGCCGAAAAAAACTCCCCGACGGAATAAGATAATTTTCGGACTTAACGAAGTATGCAATGTCTGGAATGACGGAAACGGGATTGGATAATGTTTGGAATTTACTTCCGATCTTCTTTCCATGCCGGTAAATGCCAGTTCTTTAACTGCTTATTCGATCGGACATGCTCATCTCGATATTGCTTGGCTTTGGCCTATTCGCGAGATGATCCGTAAAGGCGGCAGAACATTTTCCACAGCTCTGAGAATGCTGGGAAAATATCCAGAATACAAATTTGGTGCTTCTCAACCCCAGCTATATGAATGGATAAAACTGCATTATCCAAATCTTTTTGAGGAAGTGAAGACTGCTGTGAAAGAAAAAAAATGGGAACTGCAAGGTGCAATGTGGGTAGAGCCGGATATGAACTTGACTTCCGGAGAGTCGCTGGTACGTCATTGTATGTATGGTAAAAGATTTTATAAAGAAGAATTCGGAGTGGAAGTAAATGATCTTTGGCTACCGGATGTATTCGGTTACAGCGCAGCTCTACCTCAGATCCTGAAAAAATGCGGGATAGATTTTTTTATGACGCAGAAAATAAGCTGGAACGAAACTAATACTTTCCCGCATCACACATTTTACTGGGAAGGTATCGATGGAACACAAATTCTCACCCATTTCCTACCGACTAATGATTACAATCTGGGTAATACTCCCAAAGAACTGATCGAATCTGAACAACGCTACGCTCAATCCGATATTTCAGATGAGTTTCTAAATCTTTACGGCATTGGTGACGGCGGTGGCGGACCTTCTGCTCATCATATCGAAGTAGGGCGTCGTCAGCAGAACCTGGAAGGATGTCCCAGATTCAAATTTGCCTTTGCTCAGGAGTTCTTCCGGAAAATTGCTGAAATCCCTTCGGAAAAACTTCCTGTTTGGACCGGAGAATCATATTTGGAGCTGCATCGAGGAACTTACACAACTCAGGCTTTGATGAAAAAAAATAATCGCTCGCTGGAGCAGAAACTACATAATATAGAATTCTTAGGAGCACTTACTGATGATTTCAAACAGAGTGAATTGACGAATATATGGAAGAACACTCTGCTCAATCAATTTCACGATATACTTCCGGGTTCTTCCATAAACTGGGTATACAAAGATGCAAACAAGATGAGCCGTCAAAACCTGAAAAAACTGGAAATACTGCAAGAACAATTACTGAGTAAATTACATTGTGAAAAGAGCAATTCCTCCAGTAAATTCATTGTATATAATTCGCAGCCGTGGAAGAGAACGGAGCTTATCCACTTGCCGGCAACAGATGGTAATTACCGCGTGGGAGATGGAATTTCCAGCTCGATCATTCTTGCCGAAAATGGCACACTGGATTTCCCGCTTTCACTTCCGTCCTGTGGTTATTCCTGCCTCCTAATCGAGCAGACTCAGCAGGATATTCCCAAGCAAATGAATCAAATTAAAGCATCCAAAACTATTCTAGAAAACTCACTGATCAAAGTAAAATTTGCCAAGGATGGAACGATCATCTCTATTTTCGATAGACAGGAAAAGCGGGAAGTTTTGTCAGGAAAGGCGAATGAGTTGATTTTATGGGAAGATGAACCTAATAACTGGGGGGCTTGGGATGTGAATCACTTCTATCGTGAAACAACTCCCGAAAAAGCAAAACTTATCTCTGCTGCGATAATTCGTCACTCAGTTCACTCAGCAGTATTAGAACAGATTTTCCGATAGGGAATTCCACCATCGAGCAGAAGATAACGATCACAGAAAAATCCAAACTTGTAAAAATAGAGAATAAAGTGAGATGGCAGGAAGTACATAAAATGCTGCGTGTTTCAGCTCAGCCGAACATCCATTCAACCGAGGCTTCTTATGAGATCCAGTACGGGACTTTGAAAAGAGCAAATCATTCCAATACGAGCTGGGATGCTGCTAAGTTCGAAGTTGCCGGACAGAGATTTGCCGATCTTTCTCAACCCGATTATGGATTTGCCATTTTGAACGATTGTAAATACGGGTATTTTATCAAAGGAAATGTGATGAGCCTGAACCTGTTGCGCAGTCCCAAAGATACAGATAAAGAGGCAGACCTTCATACTCACGAATTTACCTTCTGCTACTATCCTCATCACGGCTCGCAGATCGAATCTGATGTGTTACAGTTAGCACATAACCTGAACAGTCCGCTGATGCTGCTGCCGGTAGCTGAACTTCCCAAGATCAAGCAAAGATCATTTTATATTGTAATAGGGAAAAATGTGAAACTGGAAGTGATCAAGCAAGCTGAGGATGGAATTGGGAAAATACTCAGGTTTTATGAAACTGCCGGTACAAATACCGAAATTATTTTGCAGACAGCTGAGAAATGGAATGAATTATGCGAATCAGATCTGCTGGAAAATGAGTTGCAAAAAATCTGCCATAAATCCGATGAAGTCAAACTGAAATTCAAACCATTCGAGATCAGGAGTTTCAGGTTGAAGTAGGTGTGTGAATGCTGCGTGTGTTCGGCGGGATCACCCTATGCAACTGGGGAAAAAGGAGCTGTAAAAAACCCGATTGCAGACAAGCTTGTTAGGCAAAAATTCTAACTTATATTAATCGAAGCGGAAACAAAATCTCTAATAAGCAAGTTTTTTATTATACCAACAAACATTTTTTCACTACTTCAATATTTCCCTCAAATCTCTTGTGAGAAAAAAGGGTATAAAGAAATTAATTGTAAACAATTTTAATATCTTCTTCGAGCTTTCTTCTTCATAATCTCAATTCGTTCCATTTACTTGTCTCGTTTGATCTTACCTACAACTCTAAAGATCTTGATCAAGATGTCTTATTAATTCATTTTTCAGATGTTTTTTCCATTTACAGCTTGACAGTACAGGCTGGCAGCCACTAATAATTTCAAAAAATAAGGAGTTGTAAAAGATATCCACTTTTGCAATTAGATAAAGCATGAGATTATTTGAACAAAAAATACATAAACTGCAATTTAAGCAGAATCTGATAATTGTGCTTAAGTTTGCACTCCTTGCTCTGGCTGTTTTCATTCTCAGTTTCGATCTTTTTTTCGTAGTCCATTCCCACTCGGGTAATCATCTGCGGGAACTTTTTCTATTTGCACTTGCTCTCAAGATATCACTTTTCCTCATTTTCCTGTATTTGATACTTCAAGCCAATCACTCTGTAAAAAATAAACTGCAGACAGCGCGGCAATTGGATGAATTCAATCAGGACAAAACCGATACCTTCCAGAATGCTTTGGAACTACAGTCGGAAGTGGTTGAGCCGGAGATCCTTGAATTGATCCTAACACGGGCAGACAGTCGAGCTCAAAGCCAGCAGATCAAAACAGAAAAACATTATCTTTCGCCTCTTTGGCAGGTTGTGCTGCTGCTGTATTTAGCTTCTGCCTTCCTCTTTATTTTAAATCCGCAAGAGTATTTAGCCGCCCGTGATTTCTTTGCATTGCGCAGTCAGCCGCAGGTTCAGCATAAAGAACTTGTAGAACTAGTACCGGGTGATGTTTCGCTTACACGCAACAGCAAGTTGATGATCGAGGTGCTGGATCCAGAACCGGAAGTGGAACACTATTTTTTCTATCGCATCGCAGAAAATTGGCGGGAAGAACCGCTCATCGAGTACAAAAAAATCTTCAATAATCTTGATTTTTCTTTCTCATATTTCGTAAAAACACCCTTTGCATCCTCGGACACCTTTACTGTAAAAGTTTATGAATTGCCTATAATTAAGGAAATTGAAGTGCGTTATAAATATCCCGAATACACTAATTTAAAGTCTGAAGTTCATAAGAATGCCAGTGGCAGCATCAAGGCAATAATCGGTACAAAAGTGAATTTAACTCTTCATGCCAATAATCCGCTTCAAAAGGCAGAAATGATCTTTTCCAATGGAAATTACAGTGAGATGGAACGCCAGGGAATATCCTCATTCAGCGATAATTTTGTCATCACGCAAAGCGGTTCATATCATATCAGGTTAGAAGATATCTTGGGAAATAATTCCCGCAAGATTAGCAATATTATCACAACATTGGCTGATAAAGAACCAGAGATCGAGATATCTAAACCGGGTAAAGACACACTTCTTACACAAAATATGCTGCTGCCACTCACAATTTATGCCTCTGATGATTACGGCTTAGAGCAACTGGATCTGCGATATCAAATTAATAATGAACAGGTGTTTACGGAACCTATTTTGAATATTTTGAATTCCCGAACAATTACTCATAACTATACTTTTGACCTTAATAACAACGTTCTTATTCCAGGTGACAATGTAACTTACTGGGTAGAAATATCAGATAATTGTCCACAGCCGCATAGTGTAGTCTCAAAAAAGTATAATGCACGATTTCCTTCCATAGAAGAAATCTATAAGGAAATAGAACAACAGGAAAAAGAGAAATCCAGTATTTTAAAGGAGACTTTGCAGAATTCTGAACAGCTGCAGAAGGAATTTGAAGAAAAACGCCGAGAGCTGTTGAATAAAGAAGAACTCAGCTGGGAAGATAAGAAAGAGCTGGAAAATCTGTTAAATAAGCAGAGTGATCTGAATGAAAATGTTAAACAAGTTGCCTCTGATTTCAATGATCTCATCAAGAAATTCGAGAATAATAATGCTATATCATCCGAGACTTTGGATAAAATGAAAAAAATTCAGGAGCTGATAGAGGAAATAGCGAATGATGAGCTTAAAGATGCTTTAGCTGAAATGCAGAAAAAAATGGATAAGATAAATCCCGAAGATCTCACAAAAGCAATGCAGGATTTTAAATTTTCTCTGGAAGATTTTTCCGAAAAATTGGAGCAAACTCTTAAATTACTGGAAGATATAAAAAAAGAACAGTCACTGCAAAAAGCGGTTGAAATAGCGGAAGAAATGGAAGAGATGCAAAATGAATTGAATCGGAAAACAAGTGAGAGAAGCCAGCAAAATGAGAATTTAGCAGAGGAGCAAAAGAAGATTTCCGACAAGCTGGATAATCTCACTCAACAGCTGCAGGATTTGGAAAGATCTATAGATGAAAAACAGGATGCACAATTATTGGAAGAGCTGAAAAAATTACAGGAGATGATGCAGCAGGATAGTCTGGCTTTGGATCTGGAGAAGAGTAGCGAGAATTTGGAACAAGGAAATATGGAAGAGGCAAAACAAAGTCAGCAGCAAGCTTCCTCAAAAATGATGAAGTTAAAACAGCAATTACAAAAAATGCAGCAGTCAATGGCTTCCGGTATGATGGTAGATGCTTCTGAAATCCTGGAAAAGACCATTAAAAGATTACTGATATTTTCTCAATATCAAGAAAAAGTAGCACAAAGTTACATTCAGGATCCCTTTCTAATTCTCCCGGATGAAATTTCTATTTTCGAGAGTATCGATCGTATTCTCAAGGACTTATATGAAGTTCCCATGATCATTCTTGTGATCGGACCTAAATTCCTCTATGATGCAAACTCAACTTTTAATGCTTTCCGGGAATTATTCCAATATATAAATGATGCTAAAAGAGCGAAGGTGGAAACTTATCTAGAAGATATCCAAAAAGGTATGAATCTAATGATATTTGATTTGATGCAGGCCAGCAGTAACATGCAGCAAGGTGGTGGCGGCGGCGGTATGCAAAGCATGATGCAGGCGCTTCAGCAAATGGGGCAGCAGCAAATGATGCTGAATATGATAACTCAGCAGATGATGATGCAGATTTCGGAAAATGGCAGTATGAGCCGTGAAATGCGAAGTCAGGCACAAAAACTTGCTAGAGATGAACAGCGGCTGGCAGAAAATCTTAAGAGAATGTTGCAGTCCAATTCCGAAGCACAAAAGCAAACTTCAGCTATGAATAAAATTATCGGAGATCTGGATTCTATTGCGCACGATATCAAAAGAGGTAAAATAGATCAGGAACTCATCGATAAACAACAGCGCATACTTTCCCGATTGCTGGATGCACAAAGATCAATCCACAAACGAGAATTTTCTCGAGAAAGAAAGAGGGAAATTAGTGAAATAGAAAACTGGAATCTACCAGAAGAAATTAAATTAAAGTTTGACAAAATGAGAAAAGAAGCTCTCTTGAAAGACGATTTTCTGGAGCTTCCGCCGGAGTATCAGGAATTGATAAAAGAATATTTGAAATTGTTGAATGAGCGATATGATGAAGAATAAGAAACTAATTTTTATTGAGGAGTGATACATGGAGAATAGACGAAATTGGAGTAGCCAACAGGCTTTTATTCTGGCGGCGATCGGTTCTGCAATTGGATTAGGAAATATCTGGAGTTTCCCCTTCAAATGCTATTAATCAGGCGGTGGAGCGATCTATTTTACCAGGATTTCCCTGAAGGAATCTCCTTGTGGCATTAGATGGGCAGAGCAGTCTCTCAATGATGTTTGTTACTTTTGATGTTTCCATGAGTAAGATCGGGATTTTATGAAAAGAACGATCATTGTATTATTTATTTTTTTGGCTGCAAATGCTTTTGCTGCCCAGGACGAGCTGAATGTCTTGAAGCGAAGAGCAAGTCAGTACAAAGTCCGCAGACAATTTGAAAAAGCAGTCAGTGTTTATGAGAGTGTACTAAAAAATAATCCCAATGATGCCGAAAGTATACGTGAATTGATCCTTCTCCTGATCCAGACATCTAAGTTGGCAAAAGCAGATTCATTACTTGTGCAATATCAGCCTTATCTTGCTCACAATATTTATCTAGAGCTAAATTTAGTTAAGCTGCTGCATAAAGCTGAATTTAAGCAGGCTAAAGAATTAAGCAGAGAAATTTTAGCTACCGCCGGTAATATGGTTAGTCGTTTTGGAGCTATCGCCAGAATTTTTGAAAATTATCGTCAATATGATACTGCTATTGAAATTTATTTAGAAGCACGGAAAATTTCTAATGATAATTATTTATACTGCCGGGAATTAGCTTTCAGTTATCAAGCTTTAGAGAATTATCAAAATGCGGTAGAAGAATTTATCAAACTGGTTGAGCAGCGGAACACCTACTCATATTATGTGCTCAACAGTTTAAAAGTAATTTTGGCAGATGATCGGACCGTAATCAATATTGTCAAGAATACAGCAGGAAAAAATGCTGATCCTAAAATAAGGGAGATCTATGCACTTTGCCTGGGTGAGATAGGGGAGTATGACCTAGCTTTAGAGGAATATGCAAATCTTCCGGAGAATGATCTACTGAAATTTGGAAATCGCTTGTGGCTTAGCGGGAATTTAGAGATAGCTCTTAAAGCTTATAATAGTTTTTTAGATAGAAGTTTAGATATCATTGCTAATGTTAAAACCAAGATCAAGATTGCTGAAATTTTACTCACTTCAAAGGAACTGGACAAGGCGGAAGAGATATTGATTGGGATTTATCATGATAATGAGATAAAATTGCCAAGTAACAGATATAAAACCAGAGCAAATAGAGAATGCCGCGAGATGCTAGCTGAAATAAATTTGATGAAGAAGGGCTCTGTAAACTCAGTTCTGCAATATTTGGAAGAAGCAAAGGATTTTACTTTTAATAAAAAAGGGCAAAACGAGATTGAATATAAAATTATAGATCTGCTGATCATGTATGGTGAAAATGCAGAAGCAGAAAACAAACTGAACTTTTTACTTGTTAGTGAAAATCCAGGTTCGGATATGTATAAAAAGGGATATTATTATTCATTCCTCTTAGCAATAATTAACGGCGATGCTAAGTCGGATAGCCTTTTAGGAGAATTACTGATCAATCTCCCCGGAGATGCAGTTACAAATGATGCTCTTTTATTACAGCAGTATAAAAATAAACTGAATTCTGAAAAAGAACTACAGGATCTTATGGTCGCTGTAAGGAAGCAGAAATTGTATAAATATGATGAAGCTATAAAAATCATGGTGTCGGTTTATGAAGAGACCAAAGAAGAATATTGTCTGATCTTAGCAGCAGAATGGGCGATGCAGATAGGTGATCATCAGCAAGCTGTAGAGCTTCTTTCCCATAAATTTGTCGATGAGGATCTAAAGCATTATGCGGCTCTTAAACTGGTAGAAATGGAAAAATCAAGCAGCAAGAAGGATATTGCCGGTAAAAACTTCCTGAAAGAACATTCCGGCTCGATCTTCTCTCCACAATTCCGTAAATTTCTGGTTCTGAAATGAGACGATTTCTGAGTTATGTTCTGCCATTTCTGCTTATTATTATCTTTTTTCGGTTTTTTAATTTTATCCTGTTTTATGCTATCCGGTTCTGGTACATCACATTGCCGCTTGGTTTGTATATTTTTTACGAGATCAGAAAAAGCAGAAAGCAAAAAAAATTCAAGGATCAAACCGGTCTTGATCCTGATAAAGAAGTGAAATTAAAAGATAAACCTGTTATTGAAGATGATGAAAAATAAAGAGTTGTACAAGGCAGACAGTTGAAATGCTAACAAAAATATCTTCTCATAATCAAGCTTTGATCCAAAATTATCAATATCATCTTAAGGTGGAAAAAGGTCTTTCCGAAAACAGCATTCAGAGCTATGAAAATGATATTTATAATCTGCTGGATCAGGTAGAAAAAGATATCGAGAAGATCACCAATAAAGATATAATTGATTTTTTTGTTACATTGCAGGGATTAGGACTGACTAATTCCACAATTGCCCGTAAAAGAAGCTCGATCAGATCTTTCCTGAACTTTCTCTTGGAAGAAGATATGGAAATATCCTGTGATCTTGATAATATTCCACGTATTAAACCGGCTAAAAGATTACCTGATGTTTTAAATGTGAAGCAGATGCTGAAGCTGCTGGATTCTATTCCTCAAGACAAACCTACCGATATCCGGAATAAGGCGATGCTGGAATTAATGTATGCTACAGGCATTAGAATTTCCGAATTGATCAATCTTACGATACATGATGTACAATGGGAACAACATCTGATAACTGTTCTGGGAAAAGGAGGGAAACAAAGAGTTGTTCCGATCGCAAAAGTTTCTTTTAGTTATTTGGAAAAATATTATGATATTGCTTATCCTCAGTTGCTTCAAAATAATAATACTGATATCCTATTTTTAAATAGACTTGGTGATAAAATTAGCAGAATGGGCGTCTGGAAAGTGATAGATAAATTAACCAAAAGCGCTGGTTTATCCAAACACGTTTCACCTCATACTTTTCGGCATTCGTTTGCTACTCATTTGTTGGAAGCGGGTGCCAATCTCAGAGTTGTGCAAGTATTGCTGGGTCATGCCAGTATCAATACTACTCAGATCTACATTAACATTGATAATAATTTTATTAAAGAAGAGCATAGACTTTATCATCCCAGAGGATGATTGATTGTAATTGCAGAAAGAAAACAACGCAAAGCACTTGAACATCGGGATAATTTAAATTAGATTAATTAATGCTTTCTGAGAGGTGGTTTTAAATTATTGAACAGAATTATTGACATTTGAGAAATGAAAAAAAAAATGACAAATCAAGATAATTACGGAGGAGAGAATGCATAAACGGAGTTTAATTATTACAGTATTATTGATAGGATTGATAGCGAGCAGCTTATTTGCTGATAAATCTTTGGAAAGAATCGCCAATGAAAAGGGTGTGGAAGGTGAGAAACTCTTTAACGAAAAGAAATTTACTGAGGCTGCACAGTCTTTTGAAGAGGCAATTTTATTACTTAAAGAGGCTGTCCAAAGGGATGGGATTCCACTGGATAATGAAAAGATATCCCGCTGGCTGGATCTTGCGTTTAACGGGTATTATCAAGGAGGAAGTTTTGAAAACGCTATTAAAGTTTTAGATAGTCAATTAAAGCTCGACCCGACGAATTATAAATATGTAAATTATAAATCAATAATTTTAAAGAAGTACCTTGATAGAACAGATGAAGCTATCGTGGAATTGATAAAATACAATAATGCAAAAAGAAGCTTTAAAGTGGAAAAAAAGATTGCCTCTTACTATTATGATCTAGAAGATTATGAAAACGCTTTAGTGTGGTATAAAAAAGCTTATCAACAAAAACAGGATGCTACAGTTATAAAAAATATTGCGGCAATTTATATTAAACTGGGGCAAAACAGCGATGCAATAACTGCTTATGAAGATTTTATCAAAACGAAGCCTAATGAAAGTGTTTTAGCCAGAACCTATATGAATCTGGGAAAACTTTATGAAGATATTAAAAATAATGCAAAATCAATTGAGAATTACGAAAAATCACTTCAAATAAAATACAATAATAATATAGTTCTGGGTCTGATCACGAAATATTATGATAATGGATCATATAATAAAGCACTTACAAAAATAGCTTTGTTACTGGATAATAATCCCGGAAATAGTGATGCAATCTACTATCGGGCAATGATCCGCTACAATAGAGGTGAGAAGGAAACTGCTAAAGCAGATTTTCAGACCTTGGCAACGGTTCCAAAATATAGTAAAGTCGCTAATGGCTATTTAGAGAGCATTAAATCTGAATAATTGGGAAGGTAAAAGATGAGAAGAACAATAATTGCCGGAAACTGGAAAATGAACAAACTTTTCCCGGAAGTTGAGGATTTTTTATTTGAATTATCCGAAAACCTGGAAGCAAAAGATCTGGGTAAGATAGATGTGATAATTTGCCCGCCTTCGCTTTATATGGAAATTGCCACCGATGTAGCAGTAGATTCCAAATTTTATATCGGTGCACAAAATGTTAACGACAAAGATCTGGGTGCTTACACAGGTGAAATTTCTGCGTGTATGTTGGATTCCATGGATATCGATTACTGCATTATCGGTCATTCCGAAAGAAGGGAATACTATTCTGAAACGAACGAGATGATAAATGCAAAAGTAAAAAGACTACAGGAAAATGCGATTGTGCCAATTATATGCGTTGGAGAAACATTAGAACAAAGAGAGCAGGGAATTACACAAGATGTAATTCTGGAACAGCTCAATGGCGCTTTCAAAGATATTAGAATCGAAGAAAATGTCATTATAGCTTATGAACCAGTTTGGGCAATTGGAACGGGTAAAACTGCAACTCCCGAGCAGGCTCAAGAGGTTCACTTTTTGATCCGGAATTGGATCAGGGAAAATTACTCCCCGTTAACTGCGGATAATCTTTCCATCCTTTACGGTGGTAGTATGAAACCGGCCAATACTGCGGAATTATTAATGCAACCTGATATTGATGGCGGACTCATCGGCGGCTCTTCTCTGGATATTTCTCAATTCACACAAATGATCGATACGGCTTTAAATATTAAATAAGGTAACTAAAATCTTACAGCCCACGGTTTTCACTGTGGGCTTAATTGTTGAAAGGATATGGTATGCTGGATATTAAGTTTATTCGCGAAAATATTGAATTAGTAAAAAAAGCTGTTCATGATAAAAATGAAAGTTCGGATGTTGATAAAGTAATTGCTTTGGATAAAAAAAAGAGGGAGTACCAGTTTCAATACGATACTATGCGTGCTGAACAGAATGAAGTTTCCAAAAAAATTCCCGAATTGAAAAAAACTACGCAGGATACTTCTGAAATCTTGAAAGAAATGAAACAGATCTCGACGAAACTTAAAACTATCTCAACTGAACTTAGTCAAATATCACTTGAATTGGAAAATGAACTGCTTAACATACCAAATATTCCTTACAAAGACGTTCCGGTTGGAAATGAAGCAGAAAATGAATTTGTCCACGACTGGGGCAAAAAGGAACAATTTGATTTTGAACCGGCTGATCATTTTGAACTCATAAACAGTAATGAATTATTGGATTTTCAGCGTGCTGCAAAAATGTCTGGCAGCGGATTTGTAGGTTATCTAGGTAAAGGTGCTCAGTTAGAAAGAGCGCTTATCAACTTCATGTTGGATTTTCATATCAAGAAGCATAATTATCAGGAAGTAAGTTTACCGATCTTGGTTAATAGAACTACGATGACTGGAACCGGTCAACTTCCCAAATTGGAAGAGGATATGTACCGTGTGGATGCTGATGACTTGTTTTTGATCCCGACAGCTGAAGTCTCAATTACAAATTTATACGCTCAGGAAATTTTACAGTATGATGTTTTACCACAAAAATTTGTTTCCAATAGTCCCTGCTTTAGAAGGGAGGCTGGATCTTATGGTAAAGAGACAAAAGGATTGCAGCGGATCCACCAATTCAATAAAGTGGAAATGGTGCGGTTTGTACGTCCGGAAAGCTCTTACGCTGTTTTATATGAAATGCTGCAGGATGCAGAAGAAATTTTACAAGCCTTGGATCTTCATTATAGAGTGGTTAAACTAGCAACTGCTGATTTGAGCTTTGCTTCAGCAAAAACCTACGATCTTGAAGTTTGGGCACCCGGATCAAAAAAATATTTGGAAGTTTCTTCGGTCAGCAATTTTGAGGATTTTCAAGCTCGTCGTGCCTCCATCAGATATAGAAATGAAAAAGGCAAGGTTGAATTTGTTCACACGTTAAATGGTTCCGGTTTAGCAACCCCCAGAACCTTCATTTCTTTGATTGAAAAATATCAAAATGCAGACAAAACTATAAAAGTTCCTCCAGCATTAATGCCATACTTAGATAATCGTCGTATATTGTAGATTCGCACAATATCAAATTATTCAAGTAACTAGCAACATTGTTTGTCAAAGTTAAAAAAAAAACTTATAAAAAGTGATATAATTAATTTGACATAAAAAGGGTAGATTTCAAATTTGCCAAGCCTCACGTAAGTGGGGGTGTTTTTTTAGAAGATCCTTAAAAGAGATAGATAGAAGTGTGGTGAGTGAGGGATA
>JAIPIH010000044.1 GCA_021734835.1 Candidatus Cloacimonadota bacterium
ATTTTAACAAATTGTTCGTAAGATTTTAAATCCGGTCAACTTCATTTTTGATGAGGGAAAAATCACTTTCCAAAAGCGGATTTAATTTATCATCTTTTTTGAGGGTATTTTGAATGTATTTAAGATTAAGGTTAATTGATGAAAGAGGAGTTTTAATTTCATGCGCAACTTTTTGAATTGCATGCGACCAGACTTGGGAGCGTTCTTTTATCAACATCGAAGTATAATCTTCTAAGAAAATCATATTTGCAAGTTTATATCGATTAAACAGAAATACCGGGGTGTGAATAACTCTAATTCTCTTCTCATCCCCTTTATCTGAGGTTCTTAGAATACATTCAGATGTCCGTATAGTCTCTTCCGGCAATTGGTAACTATCTAGCTTTAGGGGGATTTGTATTGCGGAAATAATATCTTCGGTTCTTGCCGCCAAATCATCGAACCCTTTATTTGAAAACATTTTCTTGTTTCGAGAATCGAAAATTACGACCGCTCTTTCTGAGGCATTTAAGGAAAAACTGAAAAATTTGGAATAAATAAGTCCCTTTTCCGATAGAGGCAGCAGGTAGTTTAGAGAAAGAATTATTGTGATTAAGGAAAAAACAAATGATAAAAATACTTCCGAATGATAATTCCGGACAAAATTAAGAGTTTCGCTTTCTGAACCTGCGTTTATTATCACCAACGGATTATTCATGTTTTTTAACTGACCAAAAAAAATGCTGTAAATCAAACCCGGAAATTTATTCTGCGGATAATATTCTGCCAATATATTTAGATTGCCATCAAATAATAGGAGTCGGGAAACGTCGTTGACAGAAATGATTTCGTGTTCCGGAAAGTTGGCTGGTAATTGTTTGTTTATTAATCGGGGCTCACTCAAATCATATTTAGAAATTATATTTCCATTAATATCTTCAATAATAATGGCTGTTTCGGTGGAATAAATCATCGTGCTATCAACAATTTCAGTGTTATAAGTCAACTGAGGATTAGTAGAATTAATTATTTTTCTCGTTAAAAGTGTGCCGTCAACTGAAAATAATAATCTCTCGGGTAGAACGTTATCATCCGCTTCCGTTAAAATTGCGGATAAATAAGCTTCATTACCTTTGATTTTTACTTCCCCGTAAATACTAGAGTATTTATTCCCTAAAATATTATGCCATAATAATTCAAGATCGCTATTCAACACGAAGATGTTGCTCGTCATATCATTCGTTTTGGGTACTATTTTTAAGTTTTCAGTGTTGCCGAAAGAACTTCCAAAAATTATTATCTCATCTCTATTATCATTATCAACGTCAAATAAAAAATAAAATTGCTCTCCAGTTGCGGCGGTACTTTCAAATTTTTTAGTTACAATAGCATCATTGATAGAAAATTTATAAATACCACGCGGGTAGATTGAATGACCTGTAAGAAATGAATAAACAACGCTTGGATCATCCTCATCAAAAAATCCTAAAATACGTGCTCCCGTATCCCATACATCTCTCAAAGCAGAGTCCGGTTTTGTCATAATTTTAACTTTATCAAGAAAAAAATATTCGTTCACTAAATCAATACCACTGAGAAAAACGGAGTCTTTCTCTCTTGTAATTATAAATAAGTCATCCCAACCGTCTTTTGTATAATCCAAAAACGCATAATTTTTATAATACGCTTCAGAATGGAATATATTTACTTGATTTATAATATTCATGTGCTGATTAAAGAGTTGAATTATGGTTGGGCTATCGAAATCCGGATAAAACTCCATGTGAATTATTTCGGGAAAACCGTCATTATTTAAATCGTGCAGAATATCTTGAATGCCACCAGAATGTTGTGTGTATTTGAGCAGTGTTAAATCGTACGGCAGAAGCTTATTATACCAAAATGCATGCACACAACAGCTAATAATAATTAAGCCCGCAGCCAACATGGCTTTAAAGGTGATATTTTTATTTAATGAGCCCCTCATATATCAATCTACTAAACAATCCAGTACATTATATATGCCATCTCTTAAATAACCGGCAATAAAATGCTACGAATTAAGCATTTATTTTAAAATAAGCTTATGGTTGCAAAAATACAACATTTAAAGATAAGAGATGTTGCAGAAGTGCAACATATTTATAAATGGATAGATTTAAAAAGAAATGTTAAATACTCAATCTAATATAGTTGCAATCAAAAGCTGCCATGTTCGATTAACAATATTAATCAGGATGGCATAATTATTGCCTAAATAGCAAAATATTTATTACAAATAAAAGAGGTAAATAATGAAACTATTAAAGTACGGAGTTATGACCTTCTTTATGCTGATAACTGTTACATTGCATTCACAATACAAGGAACCATTCCTGATAAACGATGCTGATGTTGAACGAGTTTCAGTTCATCTGGGCATTTCTGCTGATTCCATAAAAGTAAACGCATTAAAAAATGGAATGTACTTCATTTTGTTGTTAGATGAAGAAATAATTAGGATAGCAGACAAATTGGATATTCATAATGTTGAGTTGTCAGAGAAGGAGAAATTGGACTTGGTTGCGGGTAAATATGGACCAGATTACACAATGGCAGATTTCTATTCTAATTACGGTAGTTCTAGAACACATTCAATTACTGTTTCTCCTGGAGCGTATAATTTTGAGGTTAATGCAATTGCAGCATATAAATACACGGAGTGGTATGTAAATGGATCTTGGAAAGAAACTGACGACTCTGGCTTTTGGAGGACTGACCCTGATTACACATATAATTTTACTTCTAGTGCTAAAATCGAAGCACTTGTATATAACAGCAGTTGGAATTATGAAGAAAAACACGTATGGAATGTAACCGTTGCCAAACCAGACTTAATTGTATCGGATATAAAAATATCGCCTTCAAGTCCGACAGCTGGTGAATCAGCAACTATAACTGCTACTTTGAAGAATCAGGGTGCCGTTTCTTGCGGTACTTTTTATCTCAAATATTATATTGATGGAAGTGAAATTGGTACTGATGCTGTTTCTGGAGGTTTGAATGCCGGTAGTCCTGATACAGAAACTATTTCAACCACAGTGAATTCTAGCGGAAATCATACTGTTAAAGTCATTGTAGATTATGATAACAGGATATCAGAAGGTAACGAGACAAACAATACTCGGCAAGAGACATATTATTGGAATCCACCCCCAAAGCCAGATTTGATTGTTGAGAGCATTGAAATTACACCAAGCAACCCAACGACCGAAGATAATATCGTTGTTAAAGTATGGATAGAAAATATTGGAAATGCATCTTCTGGAAGTTTTAGCCTCAAATACTATCTAGATGGTAGTAATAAAGATTCAGATAATAATTCGGGAATATCCGCAGGGAGAAAGGATTATGAAACTACTACATTAGGAAAACTTAATTCTGGCTCCCACACTGTAAAAATTGAAGTAAACCCTGTTGCAAATGAAAGCAATCCTGGAAATAATTCAAAAACGAAGACTTTCAATGTTAAACAATACTTAAACGAAACAGGAGTTACCGTCAATACCGCCCAAGGTAAATGGAATAAGGATGTAACTTTAAAGGCAAAATTACAATATAAATCGGGTTTGTTTTGGTATAATTTAGTCAATCAAAAAGTATCATTTTATGTAAATGGAAATTTTGCTGGTGCTGATAATTCCACGAATAGCAGCGGGGAAGCAACGATCACATATAGAATACCGACAAATTTTAATTCGGCACAAAAATATTCAATCAAAGCAAAATTTGAACAATCAGGAATTTATGCTGCTACAGAAAATACAGATAGCGATGGGCTCACAATTCAGCGTCATGAAACGTCAATGGAAACACCGGACATAACTGCTTTTGAGGATGACAATGTTGCTCTTAAAGCCACACTTCGAGATAAAGACAATAACAATGCTGGAATTTCTGGGAAAAAAGTTTTGTTTTACAAGCGTCCATGGACAGGAATAGGCAAAGGGACATATATAGGTGAAGCATTTACAAACTCAAGTGGCGTTGCCACCCTTGTAAAGAGTGTTAGTGAACTAAACAATCTAAAAGTAAATGGTGATGCCCATAATGATGTTGCCGAAAATGTGGAGTTATCGACAAATCCCATTACTCCACAAGATTACAGTATGACTATTGGTGCATACTTCGATCAGGATAACCAATATGAAGGATCGAATGACGATGGGAAGTTGTCAGTTGGAGAAAGAAAAGAGACAAGGATTGATTTGTCTTCAGCAAAAGGTAAGTGGGGAAAATCAGTTTCAATCACTGCTAAATTAGAATATTTTAAGTCTTTTTTGAACTGGGACCCAGTTCCAAGCAAAAACGTTGAATTGTGGGTAAATGGGTCAAAAGCTGATACAAAGCCAACTAATAGTTCCGGTGTTGCTACTTTTAATTATCCGATTCCAACAAACTTCATTGCTCAAGATTATGAGATAAAGGCTATTTTTAATAAAGACAACGCTTATAAAGCTTTTGAAGAAAAAGATAAGCTCACGGTTGAACGACATGAAACTGAAATATTGGTTGACAAAATCGCATCGGTTGAAAATGAAACTGTTATTTTAACAGCTTCTCTAAACGATAAGGATCTCGCTCAGAATAAAGTTCCAGATAAAAAACTAAGTTTTTTCATAGAACATCTAATTCAAAACAACCCGATTGGTGAAGCATATACTGATCAGAATGGTGTCGCAAAATTAGTCTGGAAAGTTGATCCGGATGCAAAGTCGGCATTAGGCCTAGCAAGTATCTATGATCTTGAGAGAAAAGATCTATTAGTAAAATTTAGCGGGGATGAATTTTTCAATTCATCTCAGAGTGTAAATCAATTAGAAATTTCAACTTTAACTATTGTTAAAGATTATGATCCAAATCTCGATAAGAATGGAAATATCAACGGATTGGGAATAAGTGAGAAAATGGAAGTCAAGTTTAGCGAGGAGTTAAATGAGAACAACATAACACAACAATATATTATTTTACGAAGAGCCGATGGTTCTGCCGTAGATTACAGAATAAACTATGTTAAAGGGAATTTAGTTTTTAATCCAAAAATAGAAATTATTCCAAATGTTGACCTCACATATGGCACACTTTACACACTCGAATTAAAGGAAGGTATCTCAGATATCCACGGAAATCTTATTGATTTAGACAATGACGGAAATCCAGGGGGCGATCTAAGAATAGGAATATTGACAAAAGATGACCCGAATATTGCTGATTATTTAAAACAGTTCGTATTAGGAATCATTGATAATTATAGAAACAATTTTATAGTTACAGACAAGAAAATGGATATTTGGGAGTTCGTAAGGAGTAACCAAGAGTTAATTAATGAACAGAAGGACAAAGATCTCGAAACCTTTAAACAAAATGGCTATACCTTTCTTGAGTATGATATGAGTAATTCACGAGTAATATATTACTCGGGGATTGAATATAATATAGTTGAGGCAAAATTTATTGGAAATAGTAGGGATGCTACCTTTGATGTAATTTTGGATCCCTCGAACGAACTTGTTACCAGTCTTGAGACTATTTATAAAGTATATTTTACATACTATGGAACGCAGGTGAAACCAGATCCTTCTTATTATAAAGAAGTTCAAGTTGCTTTATATAAATTAAAAATTTTACAAATCATCCAAAACTCACTTGTTAAAGTACGTGATGCTGCATTAGGGGCACTATTTGCTTTGCCAGGAAGTCAGAAGGAAAAATTTGTTGAAGAATTGATTGAAGAGTATACAGACATACCCCAAATCTTAATAGAAGCGTTTATGCTCTCCCAAAATGATTACCTAAGAAGTGAATACAAAGAAGCCGAAAATTTTATGTCGTCGAAACAATCCTTAGGCATTTCACAGTATGCGGATGCTAGTTACTTTATGTATTCTGAATATATTCTTCACAACGAGATGTACAGTTTCGTAGATATGGTGGCTCAGCATTGGAAAGAAGAAGGAGATTTACGCAATCAAATGAATGTCGTTTTTGACGCAGCGAAAAATTCTTTAAAAGATCAACTCCTCTCGCTTCCTGGTGGCAACTTGGCTGAACTGGTTGAAATTTATAAAAGCATTGCTAGTTCAACAGAATTATTTAATAGCCTCTTAGAGAAATACTCAGTCCTGAAAAACTACGCAGGTAAAATAAATATTTTAAGGACTAGACTAGGCAAGTCCCAAAGTCTCTTATTGCATCAAGAAGTTGGGACAATTTTAGCGGTAAACGATTTGGTCAACTCTTCAAGTATTGTTGTTGAACCCATTTATAATATCTCAGCTGGAGATGGTCAGCTTTTAATTCCAATAAAATTTAGTATAACGAATGCTGACGAATGGACAGCAGATATTGAAGAAGGGTCAGATTGGCTTTCCTTTGCCGGAAACAGCAGTGGAAATGGAGAAGGGAGCATTAAATTAAATTATCTGTCAAATCCATCAAATAACCTTAGGAAAGCAAAAATCAAAATAACTTCTTCGAATGCTATCAACTCTCCATTAATCATTGAAATAATGCAAAGTGGTTCCCAACCCTATTTGGAAG
The DNA here is from genome assembly GCA_021734835.1 of Candidatus Cloacimonadota bacterium. Classification (GTDB taxonomy): domain Bacteria; phylum Cloacimonadota; class Cloacimonadia; order Cloacimonadales; family TCS61; genus Tenebribacter. The sequence continues at coordinate 6,559 of JAIPIH010000044.1, forward strand.
TTTCACAGCAAGAACTATTTCTAGAATCCACTCAAGAAACGGCATCACTAATTCTTCAAAATATTGGTAGTGGTAGCCTAAATTGGAACCTGGAAATAACGTCTAGCAATAATTGGTTGTCTGCTCAAAATCAAACAAGTGGTTCCTTGACCTCAGATCCCATTGAGATAATGCTCTCGTCAACTTTAAATCGAGGTATTGAACCTAGAGAAGCTATTATTAAATTCACAAGTGCAGAAGCTGAAAATGGTGAAGTTTCTGTGACTGTAATACAAGCAGCTGGTCAAATAATTGCCCAATTGATCCCAGATCCACAACAACTACAACCATTTACACACGAGGCAAATTGTATTTCAATAAATTTAACCAATTCTGGAACTGCCAATATGTCTTGGTCTGCTAGTGTTACAGAGGGATCTGAATGGTTGTATATTGAGAGTGGTAATGAAGGAGTTGATGGGGGTGAAATTAGGTTTTGTTACACTCTAAACGAATTGTTTGAAAGCCGAATTGGATACGCGGTAGTATATATTAATGAAACATCAGAATCAATTGAATTAAGGTTTGTCCAATTAGGCAATGACTCATATTCGGCTCCTTACATCTCTTGGGTTCAGGAAAACTTATACTTTACTGATGGCATCAATTATGCAAAAGAAGACTCTTTGGCAGAGTTTATATTTAAAATTGTATACACAGATAGCGATAACCACCAACCAGCACCTAGTTTCCCGAAATTACATATTCGTGGTTCACAAACTTACTATGATACGACTCTTACAATGTTTGCTGAATCGAGTAACGATCCAATAAATGGAATAGTATATGTTTCATCAATATTAAATTTGCCTAGTAACCAAAGATATTCTTATTCATTCGATGTGTTGGATGAAACTTATTCACGAGCGGAAAATCAGGATGATTTTGAGGGCGAATTTTATGTTTACTTCCCCTTTGAATTGTTAGTTCCACCAACTTTTGATCAACCCGAATATGACGGAAATGAAGGAATTATTTTGACTTGGAATAAAATAGAACATTCCGAGATTGCTGGCTATAAAATCTATAAACAACAGATATCCTCATCACTGCATTTAACATTGCAAGATTCAGCTTTTATCAGTGCCAGTTCTCAAGCTTATTATAACGACAAATACTTCAGTATTGGCGATACAATTCATTATTCCATATCAGCAATTGATAGTAGTGGGGCGATGACTGAAAAAGACAGCACCCAGACTATAGTCCCCCAAGTTACATCTGTAATTAATAATTGGACTATCGAGAAGGTGTTCATTTCCCAAAACTACCCCAACCCATTCAATCCAACAACGCAGATAAGCTTTGGGTTGCCAGAATCGCAAAGTGTTAGTCTGGAGATATTCAATATGTTGGGTGAAAAAATTGCGGTTTTACTATTCAATGAACAACTCTCACCGGGTTACCATTCGGTGGATTTTAACGCTAGCAATCTGCCGAGTGGTATATACATTTACCAACTTCGTGCGGGTAATTTTATCGATTCAAAGAAGATGATTTTATTGAAGTAGTCTGTCTCCTTTCCTTCCGGGCGGTTGGTTTAACCAGCCGCTCGGATTTTAATATCGGACAGCTAAATGATATTCGATTTCTTGCAAAACAGACTTACAACTAATCTCAGTACATACCACAATTGTATTCTCAAATGTGTTTTGTGACGTTGGAATGAAGTAAATTCTTTATGATGTGGTGCATTTTCGAATCTAAAAATAAGCTTGTTGTTTTTAAGTAATGAAAGGAATAAGTAAATCTCTTTGGCTTAGAGTCCGTTGTAGAAATGTATTCTCGAAAGTTTAATTCTGAATCATCAACAAACCTAAGTCTCCCTTTTATGAAACCTAAGTTATGAGTGCGAATATCTTCCTCAATTTATGAGGAAGCAAGAAATGGTGAATTTGCAATTTGTTTTCGTATACCAAGGAAGTGCTCATTAGTGAGCAAAAGTAATATCCTCCAGCACTTCCAAATTTCGTTTAAGATCTAAGTAAATTTGGTGTTCGCCCGCCCAATCAATTACATCGCCTCCATCACCGGCTAAGCCAGCATGATATTTTTTAAAGAATTTTTCCGAACTAATATTATTTCTTTTCTCATATTCTGCTAATAATGAGCGTGTTTTTTTCATTGCAGCCTTAATAATGCTTTTTCCCCGAGCTAAAGAAGTTGATATAATCCAACTCACGCTCTCTCGATTGTCTTTGCTTTTTGTTCGAATACTAATTTCTGTCATGATATTGTTTCCAAATTTTTCCAATAAATTTACCTTTTTGAGAGTACATTAGCAATTTCAACAATCAGCCGCTTCATCCTGTCAAAGTTTTAAAGTAGTTAACCTTCGCCACAAAGCGAAAAGTTGCTGCGTTACTTTTTCAACCTATTCATGCAGAAATGTGAGATGAATCTAAAGAGATTTTCCAGATGAAGTATTTGTCTCTCCCCGGGCGGTTGTTTTAACCAACCGCCCGGATTTTTACCTAAGAGGCAGCATCGAAATTTATTTGAGATTTGAATCCTAATTTGTCATTAGAAAAACGCTAATGACAAATCGACTAATATTTTCTAAGAGCTTGAATTCAACATAACTATAAGAAAATTTTTCAAGCCTAAGAAAATCTAAGTCGGGATTACTCATTTATCATTTAACAAGTTATGCCAATATTACGTTATTGATAAATTTTCCTAATGGACAATCTGGGTTTAACTAAGCTAGAAATTTGGTAAACGTCACGAAATTTATCTTACATCCGCTTTCAATTCTGGGTTCGGCGTTTTTTTCTGAAATTATATACCCATTTAGAGGTTTGTACTTGTTTATAAAGCTATAAAACGATCTACTAGTTCTTGGTGTAGTTTTTATTTCAATGGGTTCTTCGTTTAAAATAAAATCAACTTCAGCGTTCGATTTTGTACGCCAGTAGTTTAATTCTTTTCCTTTCTTTAGCAGTTCGGTGAAAATTAAGTTTTCATAAACCGCTCCTTTATCCGTCCTTTGAGAATTGAAATTGTTTAGTATAGTATTCCGCAGACCGTAATCGTAAAAATATATTTTGGGTGTTTTTGTTATTTCAGTACGTTTGTTTTTAGAAA
>JAIPIH010000045.1 GCA_021734835.1 Candidatus Cloacimonadota bacterium
TGGATTTGCTGAGGATAAGAGACGAATTGGTTGGAAACTGGGACAGAAAAGGGGTGACAGAATTGATACTGCTAATACTTTAACGAGCCTGTGGCATAATCTTCATTGGCTAGCATAATTCTTTATGTCCCACACCCCCGAGAACCATTAGTTTAAAATATGGTCAGATTAATCCCTCTTCATGGCAATAACCATATTGGATTGTTATACTGACGAACCCGCAGGACTAGGTGTTCCCCCATATATTGGTACTTATCCCAGATATATCGCGGGGTATTTCATGTCTGAAAAGAAACAATCAGTAAATTATCTTACAATTGATGACCTGCGACTGCATATACTGTATGCGGGTAGACGCACAAAGGACGATATAAAAACCAAAATAAAGACATATAATCTAACGAACCACAATGTTGATGATGTCTTATCAAATACCACTGACTTGATAATCATTCTCGGAGTCCATACACCTGGAAAGTATCTCAGTGCAGTTCCAGGAACTATTAGAGAGATAACAAGCCTTCTAAAAAACATCAAATGCCGCAAAATCCTTACTGGTCCTGCCATAGTAGGAACACAAGTGGAAGGAGGAAGGTTTGCTGAGAAAAGCCATCTGTCAGAACAATTTGATGAAATTAAGGCTTTTGATTTTAATTATGAAGAAATAGCAGATTACTCTGTACAAGGTGCTTACATTATTAATCAGATCGATGATCTTAGGTTGGCAGAGATTGAGACATCGAAAGGCTGCAGCAGGACTGTTGGGTGCTCGTTTTGCACAGAACCTATCAAGAATAAACCCTGTTTTCGAGATCAAGAGGATATTATTGCAGAGATCAAAGCACTTAAGGCAGTTGGAATCGACCACTTTCGACTCGGAAAACAGTCATGCTTCTATTCATACAAAGGTGGAGACCCGGCTGAAATAGAGAAACTCCTCAAACCTATTGCAGTACTTAATCCAAAGACATTGCATATTGACAATGTCAATCCCGCTCGAGTTACTGAAGAAATAACCAAACTTATAGTTAAATACTGCACCTCTGGTAATATTGCAGCTTTTGGAGTGGAAAGCTTTGATCCGGTGGTATGTGAGAAAAACAACCTTAACACACGACCTGAAATAGTCCATAAAGCTGTTAAAATCCTCAATGAAATAGGGGGAGAACGTGGGGAAAATGGCCTGCCAAAATTCCTGCCAGGAATAAATATCTTGATGGGTCTTATCGCAGAATCAAAGCAGACATTTCAGATCAATTATGACTGGCTGAAAAAGTTCCTTGACGAAGATTTGCTTATCAGACGGATCAATATCAGGAAAGTCGTACCATTTGAAGGCACAATGCTGCATGAAAAAGCAGGCAACAAATTTCTCAGAAAGAACAAAAAACACTATTTCTCGTTCAGGCGGAAGATACGTGAGGAGATAGATCACGAATTCCTGAAGAAACTGACACCAGTCGGAACAGTGCTAAAGGACGTCAGGATGGAAGTGCACGACGGAAATACAACATTTGGACGACAGATAGGAACCTATCCTCTTATCGTGGGAGTCAAAGGACGATATGAACTGGGTAAATTCTATGATGTTGAAGTGATTGGGCACATGCTGAGAAGCATAATTGCAGAATTAGCGACTAACAAGTAATAACATTTATATTGTTCTTTTTAATTCATAATATCATGGTCAGAAAGAACTTAATGGTTAGGGATGAATTGTACAGCCTTGCAGGAATGCCAGAGCAAAAGGATTTGTATATCTCAGAAAAACTGAAAATTGATCCTGAGCGAATTAAAGGCGCTCGTAAATATAAGAAATTAATTGATAATCTACATGCTGCAGCAGATCTTATAATCGAAGCATCACATACTATTGTTCCTGTGGGTGACATATCTGCTCAGCTCACAGATTCAAACCTTGCAGCAATTGTCGATTCTTCCTGGAAAAACCCAGAATCCGCTAAGAAGCTTGCTAGCAAACACATAATCAACTATGTTCGTTCACACTTAGAAATGCCTGAGAGTAGATTACATATACCATTGATACATGTGTACAGGGATCATCTAGGTGTTTATACTGGAAACCTTATTGAAGCAGCTGAAATTTATCCTGGATTCAAGGCAGCAGACAGTGATTTTCTTTGCAGCTACATAATCCCTGTTGAACAGGATCTGAATCTGGGCATATTCCTTGGGTTTCTTGCAGCAGATGGATATCTCGCAGGAAATGGCCATACACGGTACTATAATTTTGCAGGTTCAGCTATTCCATCAAAGAATCATCCTAATTTTAGACTATATGAAGGACTGTCTGATCGAATCAGGAGTCTTTTTAACTCTTTCAACACACCTGAAGTTGAGAACAGGCCACCATCATACAATGAAGCTACAGATGTTATTCATAGATCTAGTAAAAGGCCAATAATAGGATTGGCATCCACTGCTATTGTAAGTTGGCTTCGCCACGACATGTCTTTTGAAAATATGAGACGAAAGAGAAAAAAAGGATCGACAATAAAAGGTGCACCTTATTTTGCCAATGATCAGGTTAAAACTGGATTTTTAGCAGGAACCATCGCAGCTAAAGGTAAACTTGGAATTTATGGAAGTCCACCTAGGCCAAGATTCAATATACACTCGAGGGATCATGTCTATCTTGACATCATACGTGATACAGCACAAGAATTGGGATACAAACGAGGAGGCAATTTTCCGACAAGAGTCCAGATATCTGAAGATAAATTATTTGCTGATATGCTGATCCAAGGATTATTCATACATGAAAAGCATGAGATTAAAATGCGAAATTTCTATAGGTAAGCTGAGATTTGACCTCGGTGCGGAGGCCCCGATTCGTTATTGATAACAAGCTGCGTCTAATTCAATTGAATACAGGCGAGTAAATATGAATTACTGGACTATTCCTTTATGTATAGAAAATTTTATAAAGAAATGTAATGTCCCTTAGTATCCGCTCCACACGAGTTTTTATCATAAAATGCCTCTGTAGCTTAGACGGGCTGGCAGATTGCCAGTGCGGAGCAATAGGTGGAGCGCGCGGCTGTTATCCCGTTATGCGGGCATGAAACCGCGAGGTCGGCAGTTCGAGTCTGCCCAGGGGCGTTTTTTTTCTTAATTCGCACATTTTTTGTGCTGTATTGAATTTTAGTGCAGGTTTTATTTCACTGTAAGTGAACATAAAAAGTGCGTTCTGTGTCTTCCCAGGGGCGTTTTTCTTTTTCAATGCTTTTTTATTTTTAAAAATAAATTTTCAACCTAGCCAGCGATGAGCCACCGCTCTTCGGAGTACTATTTAAATAAAATGACAACTGCGGGTTTTCTAGCGTCCTACTGAGAAGAATTTGTATAAAAACGACATTTCGCTTCAATTATTTATAAAGAAATCCTGGGTTAAGTAAAGAGGTGGCTCACCGCCACCGCACTTCTGACAATATTTTAAAAATTTAAATTTTTTAAAATTAATTCTTTAGATTAGGAATAATTAAAATGAAAATTTGAAATAATAGTATGAATGTTATTGCGAGCGTAGCGAGTTGCTGGGTTTAATTCCACGACCTTTAGGTCGTGGGAGTAGGTTATTTTGATTTGGAATTCTAAAAAATAATTAAAATATACTAACATACAATTCTATAAAAAACCGAGGCGAAATGGCGTTTTAGTGGGACAAGTTTTAATCAATATGTCTGGAATTTTTAAAATGAATCTCTTTAGCATTCTTAGAAGTTATAACCTTTCGACCTAATTCTTTTTCAGCATTTATTCTTGCATTTCCTGCTACTTTTCCCCCTCTTTTAGCAATTTCTTTGCTTTCACTAAATGAGTCTGGATTTTCTTCTTCAGAAATTTCTTTAGTTGTAACTTCAGCTAACATATTAAGAACCAATTCAATATTTGTCATATTATCTCTTAAATTTTGTTTTTTAAGTCTCTTAAATTCTTTATATTCTTTTACTGTTTTACCAGTCCAAGCTTTTGTAATTTCATTTGTAAGGATTGCAAAATCCTCTTGTTTTTCTATTCCAACACGATTCCATTCATCTGTTAATTGTTTTCTTACTTCAATAGTTTTGAGCCTTTGATTGATCCAATCAACAGAATATCCTTTTTGAAGATAAGTTTGCATTGCTCTATCTATTGATAATTCTGGATCTTCAGTTTCATCAATTCTTTCCCTTCCAACCTTTGCAAGCCACATCTTGAAAGGTTCAGCTTTTTTTGATGGAACAGATTGAATTAATCGTAATAATTGTTCAGTATCTGCAACATCTGTTTTGTAATTCTTCCCATCTGAAGCTAACATTTTCAGTTGACTACAATTTGTAGCCAACTGACTACCTTCTTTTTTTAAGCGAGTCTTTAATACACTCCAATATTTTCTTGGATTTGGACTTTCAGTTAAAACTGCAATAACATCTATAATCGAAAAATACCATTTTTCTTCATCAGAACTCCATTTAACTCTAATTTTTTTATCATTAAATAGTTTTATAGCTGTATCTTGATCCATATGCACTAGCATATAATACTAATATAAATACTCTATGGGCATATGTCCAATGATAATGTCCCTATTCAGTGACAGGCATTTAAAGTGAGGCGAAATGGCGTTTTAGTAGGACAAGTTTTATATATGTTACAGCACTGCTTAAATAGTATGGCGATTAAGGACGTGCATATTTTGGCACTCCAGAAAGCTATTTCAAAGGCACAGACGATAAAAATCAAGTTTTATACGAGAAACTAAAAGTGCGAAAGCACGTTCTCTTCTTAATTCGCACATTTTTTGTGCTGTATTGAATTTTAGTGCAGGTTTTATTTCACTGTAAGTGAACATAAAAAGTGCGTTCTGTGTCTTCCCAGGGGCGTTTTTTTCTGTCTGATTCGTATAGAAAAAGCTAGCTTGCTTTTAACATCTTGACAAGAGTCTGCTTTTCCTGAGGAAGCGGATAAGTATCTTTAAAATAATGTTGCACACTATTAGAATTGTACTCAACAATAGGATTTTTATTAATAAGCAACTTTCTTGTCAATGCAGGATTTCTGCGGTACCATGAGCCCATGTTTAGCTTTCTATTGAATTTCAATGCAATCTCAAATGATTTGTCCATATCCTCTAAGATTTCAGCATAAGGAACACCTGTATCTATGATGTGTTTGGTGTGTCTCACAAAGAGTTCTTTCATCCTCGCGCGCCTTTGTTTTGGATTGAGGTATTCATAACTGGATTCAGCTTGCTCTATATATCTAAGAGTGTATGCCATAATATTTTCAGGAAGCGCTGTAATGCTTTTTTTTAGCGTTCTTCTTACTCTCAGAGAATATTTTGCTCTATTTACTTTGTTATTCCATGTGCCTTTTGGTATTAGTATTGGTTCGGAATATCTGACGACTATCCCAGAATCAGGATGTACCAGACGATATTTCATGAAACTGAAAAGTCTCTTGATGGTATTGATCTTCTTAGTTTTCTTGCCTAAAGCCACTTCCTTATAATGGTCCTTAATGACATCAGTGAACAATGGTGACGATGCAGAAGCGACAGTAATCCACATATCTTCCTTGATATTGTTGTTAATATCAAAAAGATAACCAAGATATCCAGTTCTCATGGCCTTAACTTTTCGTTTTTTACCCATGAAATAGCGTTCTTTTGGTCGGATAGGTGCTATCTTACCGTCTCTGCTTCTAGTTCCATCAGGATAAATGACCATATTATGGCCTTTTTCGAAAAGTCGATGTAATATTTTCGATAGAGTTATCCTATCATGGTTTTGCGAATTTTTTCGTTTTATGAACATGCTGTTAAACATTTTTAATAGGTACGAATTCCATCCAACATTAAGATTATCGCCCATCATGTATGTCGGTGGACCTTTTCCATCAAGATGACCATCCTCTAAAAATGGATATGCATATAGGATAGTATCAAACATATCAACGTGACGTGCCAAAATCGCTAATCTACCCTCTTTTGCTCGCTCACGAACCTGTTCCCAGGCCCCTGTAGGTGTTACTTTGTTGAATACAAAATAGTTACCAACAAATTTCAATGCCCCATAGAAGAATTTGGTAACTTTCTTATTGTAATTTGGCATATAATCAGTCGCTTCATAGACTTTTTTTTCGAGCCCATCGAGAAATTCCTCTTCTTGGCCTTTTTCAACAGCTTTATGATGGTCAATCCTAAGCTGTGTGATTGATCTGCTCAGATGGTCCAAATCTTCACTTGGTTCATATTTTTTACCGATTAGATTGACTAGCCTGTCTTTTCGACTGAACTGCGTTATATCGGCCATTACTTCATCTGTAATGGCTTTTCGCTCTTCTTCCCTCCATGCTGGATTTAGGACTTCATTGATCATCGGGTATGGGAAAACCACAATGTTTATAAAAAAACCTCTTTTCCTCTATCCCTGTCCAATATTTATCATAAATTGGGCAAAAGTAAGTCAGATTGGCTTAAAAATAATAAGGGCCCGTAGCTTAGCCTGGTGGAGTGCTCGAATCCAGATGAAAATTTATCTGGGTAGCAAAACTGATATTGGGAAACCAATCCCAGGCAGCGATCGAGTGAAGAGAAGTACTCAATGACTTCTCTCTCGAAGTCCGGAGTTCAAATCTCCGCGGGCCCATATCCTTTTATTTCGGAAAAAGAATCGCTTGAACCAAGAATCTTTAGTGCATTATTTAGTGTGTTTTCTGCTTTCATTGTGTCTTTTTTATTAACTCTAACCATATATAAGTTCCTCCATCCATATTTTGTCCTGTCGTGCATATATGTGGATGGACTTAGACCATATTTAATTAGAATGTTAGAAACATTTTTAGCTAATTCTTTTGATATTGTGTTGAAGAGGAATTTTTCTCTCAAATATCCATCACTTAGCATTATACCTAAGAGGAATGAATGGAGGAAGTGTATTGAATAACTATCTATTTTATTTTTTAATCGAACTGTGAACGCTTTGTCCCTTCTGTAAATCATATAATTCTTGACAAAATAATAGATATATTTTGAGTAGAATTTAATCTGAGTCCTGTTTCTTTCTTCATTATGTACAAAATTATGTACAAAAGTACGCTTCTGAAATAATTTATATACTAAATTGCTTATAAGTGAGATTAATTTATGGTTTCTTGAGTCACAGCAAATCTTTATTGTATATCCTCGATCATAATATTGTGTTCCGTCTCCAGCCCATAGACCAAGATACAATCCAATTAGTGCATCATCATTTACGTGTGAATTTATAATATTATATTTTCTAAGTTTGTAATTGTGTAAACTTAAATATTTTCTAACAGTATTACTGGATACAGAGCATTCGATAGCAATTGCACTTATAAATGAATCATCCTTATGAAGTATAATGATTTTGCTTATTGTGGACTTATTTATCATAAAATGATATGAATTTAAGGATAAATAAATTCTATGCGCAAATGTCCAGTGAGAAGGTTTCAAAACAGCTTCCTGAACCTAAAATCAATCAGAGAATATAACTTTTTATTATCACACACAAGTTCCATTATATCGACAGGACGATATCTTGCGGGATCAACCTCAACATCCAGCTTTTTTCCGCTTTTTTTAATCATAGAATGCAAAACGTCCTTGAGTTTGAAAGCATTTCCACTACCTACATTGACTATAAAATTTGGGACATTTTTCTCAATTAGCCCAATATAAGCTTTCACAACATCTCTAACATCAGAAAAATCTCGGATAACCTCAAGATTTCCAACCTTAATGATCCCGCCATCTTTAGCTTCCTCGACTTGCTTCCTGAAAGAAGGAATAACAAAATTTTCTGGTTGTCCAGGACCAGTATGCGCAAAACTGCGGCATATAACAACTGGCAGATTATTCTTCTGACTCCACTCAAGCGCAGCTTTCTCTTGCTCAACTCTACTGTTTCCATAAGGTGATACAGGCCCAATTGGATGTTTCTCGTCGATTGGACTATACTCTGGCTTTCCGTAAACATCAGCAGAAGATATGATCAGGATGCGTGGCAGATAGTCAGATGCATCATTTATTTCACTCGTCTTTTCTTTGTCTACTAAATTTGTGATTCCATCGAGTAGGTTTATTGTACCATCGACATTAATCTTGCGGCATAATTCAGGTTTTTCAAAACTCATAGCAACAGAACTAAAACCGGCCAGGTGGAATACTCTCTCTGGTCTGATTCTTGCAACTTCACTAAAGACCTGCTTTCGATCAGTTATGTCAACAGGATTATCTGGATTGTTGAGGTCCATCGTCTCCACGATATGTCCCTCTTGGAGAAGCTTGTTTTTTAGATATTGCCCGACAAACCCATTGCCGCCTGTAATTAGGCATTTACTCATACGTCTATGAATAACTGATTGACTTTTATGTTTTACTATTCGGCTAATATGAAACCCTATTGGTGATGCTAAATAAATGTCCTCAAATTGCCTCTATGCTAATCTGCTCCTATTGGTATTATTGTCTGAATAGGCAGGCGGATATCTATTTAGCATTTTAGAGTTTCATATTAGCGTCTATTCAAAAAGAATATAAACTCCGGTCATTTCATCAGAAGCATGAAGAATAGGATGTTTCTTATCAAACAGCTTGCTTTGTCTGATTTTAAGCTTAGATACAGCAATTCTGTATTGGGATATCTATGGAGCCTGCTGAATCCTCTCATGCTATTTTTGGTACTGTATTTTGTATTCTCAATACTGATGAGATTTGACGTACCACATTATCAACTCTACTTATTGCTTGGAATAGTCATTTGGAATTTCTTTGCAGAAGGAACATCAGCAGCAATGAGTGCATTGCTTGGAAAAAGCTCGCTTATCCAGAAGATTTATTTCCCAAGGATAATAATCATAATCGCATCAAATATAACATCGATAATAACATTTTTCCTGAATCTGCTTGTTTTTTCAGGATTCCTAATATTCTCGGGCGTGGGATTCAACTGGACATATATGCTGTTCTTCCTATATCTTATCCAATTGATGCTTATCACACTTGGATTCTCAATGTTCCTATCAGCATTGTATGTGAAATTCAAGGATGTACAGCATATTTGGGGGATACTAACCCAAATATGGTTCTGGCTGACCCCAATTATTTATCCGATATCGATGGTCCCAGAGAAATATTTATGGCTGTTTTCATTGAACCCAATGGCACGGATAATTCAGGATTTTAGAAGTGCGCTTGTCTATCATACAATACCTTCACTACAGCATCATCTTATTAGTTTAGGTTTCTGCATTGTAATCTTTTCAGTCGGTTATTTCTTCTTTAAGTGGAGAGAACCACGGTTTGCAGAGGACCTTTGATTTGCCCGTCGCTTGCAGTCGTTTTTTGCAACGTGAAATTTTTTCTGGAATTCTAAAAAAATGCATATAAAGCCTACTTTGATTTCGTAAAGTCAACTTAAGTGGGTTAAATGGTTCTTCTTTGTAAAAAGCAAAATTTATGTCCAAATTCATCGACGGAGAAACCCAACGATGAATCCTTTTTGCAAAGAAGAATTTACTGTAAATAGAGTAATTTACAGTCCC
>JAIPIH010000005.1 GCA_021734835.1 Candidatus Cloacimonadota bacterium
AAGATGGTGGTTATAGCGGTAAGGTCACACCTGTTCCCATCCCGAACACAGTAGTTAAGCTTACCCACGCCGATGGTACTGTTCCGGCGACGGAATGGCAGAGTAGGTCGCCGCCATCTTTATATGCTCTCACTTTTTTTTTGTGAAAATAAAACCGAAATTCCACAAATAGCTCTAAAAGAAAAAATATATTTACAATTGTTGGAACAATTGATATCATGTCACACGTAACTTATTGAAAATTCTAAAATGGAGGGAATGATGAAAAAAATCAGTATTTTAGCAATTTTATTTTTTTGCATGCTCACAAGTGGTTTAATTGCACAAGAAACCGGACAGAAAATTGCAGAATATCCAGTTGCGTTCCAACCGGGTGAAAAAATCGTTCAAGCCGGTTTAGGCTTCGGTATGATGGGTGTTTATGGTGATGTTGTTATACCACCGCTCAGTGTTAGTATTGATATAGCTAAAGAAATCGAAGGATTTCCGATCTCATTTGGTGGAATTATAGGACTAGCTAAATCCGAATATGATTGGTACTACAGAGATGATTATAAATGGACTTATACCTATTTTTTATTAGGAGGCAGAGCCGCTTATCACTTAAAACTGAAATCCGAGAAGATCGATCCTTATGGTGGTCTGATGCTGGGCTATAATATTGTTTCTTATAAAGAACCATTGGGTTGGGTATCAACTAATTCATATAGCGGAGGAAGCAGTTATCTAATGTATGGCTTCTATGCTGGAGCAAGATATTTCATTAATCCTAAAATGGCTGTTTATGTAGAATTGGGTTACGGTTTTGGATATCTTAATTTAGGAATTTCTTACAAATTGTAATTAGAAAATATACTTATCTATGCCGGATCATCTGATCCGGTTTTTTTATTCTAAAAATCAGCAAAACAATTGATCCGATAATTATCATTATAAATTACTCCTCTCTAAAAAAAGATTGCTTTAAAATGGTTTGAACCAATATTTGTCTAAATTATGGAGGTAAATTTGGACGATCTATTTATAGAAGAAGAGATCAAAGAGCTGAGAGAGAAAATTGCTTATCATAACGATCTCTATTACAAAAAAACAGCTCCAGAGATCTCTGATCGCGAATTTGATCAACTGCTAAATCGACTTCAATATTTAGAGGAAAAATATCCTCAGTACAAAACGAAACTATCTCCAACTGAAAAGGTAGGATCAGATATTCAGTATCAAGCCAAAATCATACAACACAAAGTTCCAATGTACAGTTTGGAAAATGCTTACACTATTGATGAGATTGAAGATTTCTATGAGAAATTAAAAAAAATCGATGATTCAATTTTTTATTTTGTTACCGAATTAAAATTAGATGGACTCAGTATTAACCTGTATTATGAAAACGGTACGCTTCAATATGCTACAACACGAGGAGACGGGTTTGAAGGAGAAGATGTAACTGAAAATGTTAAAACTATTAGCTCCTTACCCCATAGAATAGACTATCTAGAGCCAATTGAAATTCGAGGAGAAATATTTTTACCAAGAGCCGAATTTGAAAGGATCAATTCTGAAAGAGAGGAAAATGGTGAAAAGCTTTTTGCTAATCCTCGTAATGCTGCTGCTGGTACAATCAAATTAAAAAACTCAGAAATCGTAAGATCAAGGAACTTAGATTATCGAGTGTATACAGTTGGTTTGTTCGGGAAAAGAGAAATAAACACACAATATAAACTATTGCAATTCTTTGATAATCTTAAATTTAAAACAGAAATATCAGATCGTGAACTAGGTTTTGTTGGATATGTAGGTGGGAAACTTGCAATAATAAGCCAATGTCAAATGTGGGAATATCAAAAAAATAATCTTGAATATGACATTGATGGGCTAGTTATAAAAGTGAACGAATTTAAGCTTCAGAATAAAATTGGCTTCACTTCAAAATCTCCAAAATGGGCAATTGCTTATAAATTCAAAACCGAAGAAAAAGAAACGGAACTTCTGGGCGTGGATTTTCAAGTTGGGAGAACCGGAGCAATCACACCTGTAGCTCGTTTGAATCCGATTCTAATTTCCGGTTCGACAGTTTCTAATGCAACACTACATAATGAAGACGAGATAAAAAGACTTGATCTGAAAATTGGTGATTATGTAACGATCATAAAATCTGGTGAAATAATTCCAAAAATTATCAGCGTAAACTATAAAATACGTCCGAAAACAGCAAAGAAAATTAAATTTCCTTCCCACTGTCCTGTTTGCAACAGCGAACTTAATAAAGAACCGGACGGCGTCATCACCTATTGTAATAATATTGCTTGTCCTGCTCAAATACAAAGACGTATTGAACATTATGCCTCACGTGATGCTCTTGATATTGATGGTTTGGGAGAAGCGGTTATAAAGCAGCTACTGAATAATAACATGATCCATAAAATCGATGATATTTATCATTTGGATTTTGGGGAATTTGCAACTTTACCAAAGCAAGGAAACAAATCTGCAGACAATCTCAAACAAGCAATTGAAAGATCAAAGAACCAGAAGTTTCATAAAATCATTTTTGGATTTGGAATCAGGTATGTGGGCGAAAGAACTTCCAAAATATTAGCAAAGAATTTTAAAAATATTGATGAGCTGATCCAAGCAAAAGTTGATGATTATTTAGAGATAGAAGAAATAGGCGAGAAGATTGCTCAGTCGTTAGTTGATTTCTTTCACCAACCTGATAAACTTCAAATGATCGAGAATCTGCGAAAATCAAATGTGATAATGGAAAGCAAAAATCAAGCTAGCAGTAACGTGTTAAAAGATGCAAAGTTTTTAGTAACAGGGACTTTAGAAAATTATAAACGAGCAGAGATTAAAGAATTAATTTTAGAATTTGGAGGAGAATTCCTCTCAACTGTCGGGAAAAATTTGGATTACCTTGTAGTTGGGGAAAACCCGGGTTCTAAACTTGATCAAGCTCGGAAAATTAAAACTATTAAAATCATCAATGAAACAGAATTTTTGGAATTGATTGGAAAATGAAGATCTTAGAAAAATACATTTTAAAAGAAAATTTCAAACCTTTTGTAATATCCTTGATGGTAGCAACTTTTGTAATGCTACTTGATAAAATAATAGACCTTCTAAATATAATAATTGAGAAGCACTTAGATATAATTACTGTAATATCTATTTTTGGATTAAGTTTACCATTCATTTTAGCATTGACTGTACCAATGGCTATATTATTAGCATCGATAATGTCATTTGGACGATTTTCAGTTGATAATGAACTGATCGCTTTTAAATCGTGCGGTATAAATATTTACACTTTATTGAAGCCTACAGTGATTGCTGCTTTGTTAGTATCATTTTTTATGGTATATTTCAATAATGCAATTTTACCTGAAACAAATCATATGTTAAAAAATCTTATGATCAAGGTAAATTACAGACGACCGGCAACAGCAATAGAACCCGGTGCTTTTAACACTTTAAAGAATTATACCATATATGTGAAAGAGCGCAATGAAGAAGAACTATTAGGCATATTGATCTATAATCAGGAAAAGACAAAATTTCCCCAAACAATATCAGCTGAAAGAGGTGTTGTTAAGTTTGCCAACGGAGGTAACAGCCTCAAAGCGATCCTTTATAACGGACAAATGCATGAAAGAGATCAGAAAGAACCGAATAAATATAGAGTAAGTGAATTTAAAAAATATACTCTCAACCTCCCGGATCTTGGTTATAAGATTAATCAGGAAGGAACTGAATACAGAGGTGATCGTGAATTAAGTTCAAAAGCTATGCAGCAAATAGTTGATGACAGGAAAAATGGAATTAAGATAATCGAAACTGAGTTAATGGATATCAAGTCTAAGATCGAGGAAATTAATTCCAAAGAAGATCATAGTGTTAATGATCAACAACTTAGAAAAGAGTATAATCGGTTAAATTTGAAAAAAGATAAACTTACAACCCTACAAACAGAAATCAGAAAATATCAGGTAGAAATACACAAGAAATATGCTATTGCCTTCGCCTGCGTCATCTTTGTACTAATCGGAGCACCTATAGGTATGATGACAAAAACCAGTGGAGTAGGAATGTCTTTTTCAGTCAGTGCGATCGTTTTTCTCATTTATTACGGAGCTTTAACTCTGGGTGAAGAATTAGCTGATAAAGGTGCTGTATCTCCATTTTTAGCAATGTGGATATCAAATATTGTCTTCTGTATCGTAGGTATTTACCTGGTTATGATTTCTGTTAAAGAGATGAAAACTTTAGATCTTTCTAAGATCAGGAAAAAAGTTAATAAATTTTTAGGGTTTAATATAAGATGAGATTGTTAGATAAGTATATCTTATGGGAATATATCAAAGTTCTGCTGATCATTCTCTTCTCGTTTTCTGTCCTATTTCTAGTTGTTGATATTTCAGACAGATTACCGCGTTTGTTGAGTAAAGATGGCGAAGCAAATGATATCATCATGTACTTTTTACTAAGAATTCCTTATCTGGTTTTGTTGTCTTCACCTGTAATGGTACTACTAGCCGGTTTATTTTTAATGAACAATCTATCCAAGTACAACGAATCAGTTGCAATCAGAAGTGCCGGAATCAGTATCCTTAGGATGGTAAGTCCTCTCCTATGGTTTGGATTGATTTTCAGTATCCTAATTATGTTTGTTGGAGATCTTGTATTACCCAAAGCTGAAGATTATAGAAATTACATCTATAAGGAGAAGATAAAGCATCAAAAAGTCGAAGATAAAAAAATGCGGTCGCAAATTCACTATTTCGGAAGTGATAATAATTTGTACTACATCGGATTTTTTGATGGTTATAGAAATGATCTGAAAACTATTGACATTACTACTTTTCATAATGAAACAGGAGAAATTACTAAGAAGATAACAGCTACTCAGGCATCCTGGATAAATGATGAATGGGTGTTTCAGGATTGTTATATCAGAACCTTTGATAAAGGAATACTAATCGGAATGGAGCATTATGATGAAAAGATAATCAAGGAAATTGATGTTTCACCTATTGATTTCATCAAAAGTGCAAAAAGTCCTATGTCGATGAATTTTTTTGAACTTAAACAATATATAGAAAGGTTAAAAAAAGTAGGGGAAAAACATAGTAAGGAGTTAGTAGAATTAAATCTTAAGGTTTCCTTCCCTTTTGCCAATTTAATCATATTACTATTTAGCATTCCATTAGTCTCTACGTCTTCACGCAGCAGAGGGAGAGGCTTGATCTTCGGGATAGGGCTTCTTGTATGTTTCTTGTATCTTTCGGCGCTGAGGATATGCCAAAGTCTGGGATATAATGAAGTACTTTCACCAATGTTAGCTGCCTGGTTGCCCAATGCAGTTTTTAGTACACTTGGGATTTTTTTTGTAGTTAAAGCGGAAGTATAATGAAGATTTTAATGATACTGGAAAATAGTTTCAATCCTGATGTGAGAGTAGAGAAAGAGATAAGAGCTCTTTCAGCAGGTGGACATGAGGTCACCCTTGCTTGTTCTTCGATTGAATCTTCTGATCAAATCGTTGATCTGGAATACGCGAAAATTTTAAAAAAGAAGATGCCGAAGTATATCTATAAATTAAGTACTGTCAGCTTGTTATTCCCTTTTTACTTTAATTTCTGGCGTAAATATCTTAAGAAGATTTTCAATGATGATAAATTTAACGCAATACATCTACACGATCTACCGCTTTCCAAGGTAGCTTTTGAATATTCGCAAATGTTTAAAATTCCTTTGATAATTGATCTACACGAAAATCGACCAGAAATTATGAAATTATATCAACATGTCAGGAAATTTCCCGGGAAGTTATTAATTTCTATCAAGCAATGGCAGAAATATCAGCAAAAATATATCCATTTAGCTGATAATATTATTCTAACTACTGAGGAAGCAAAAGAATATTATATACAAAATTATAGCTTAGAAGTGGAAAATATAAGTGTAATTCCAAATTATGTTGAGCTGGAAGTTATTAGAAAATTGAAGATCGATAGAAATATCATCAAGAAATACGAAGATAAATTTACTATTGTTTATTTTGGAGATACAGGTGTACGTAGAGGGACTTCTACAATTATCCAAACTGCTAATCTTCTAAGAAAATATGAGGATATTCATTTTATTTTAATTGGTAAAAGTAAAGATGATCAACTGTTAACAAAAGCTCTCAGCAATTATAAATTACAAAATGTTGAATTACTTGGTTGGTTACCTATCGAGAAGGCAATATCATATATTGCTGCTGCAAAAACAGGGATTTGTCCATTTTTACGAAATATTCACCATGATACAACTTATGCAAATAAGATGTTTCAATATATGGCTTTTGGGAAACCTGTAATCGTTAGTGATTGTATTGCTCAAAAAAAATTAGTATTAGAGCAAAACTTTGGTCTGGTTTTTAAAGCAAATAATGCAAAAGAATTGGCAAAAGCAGTTTTAAATTTGCGATCTGGTAATGATTATCACCGCTTATCTCAGAACTCTCTAAAGGCAATAGAAACCAAGTTTAACTGGAATGCGTCGGCTCAACAATTAAACATGTTTTATCAGGAATTGAGATGAAACCTAAACATTACCTCAGATCAGTCATCATGGAATTGGTTTCACTGAAATTAAAAATATTGGCATTACTCATTCCCACGCAAAAAGGATTGATTTTGTTTGGAAGCTATTCTGCAGTTCGTTTTGGTGATAGCTCAGCGGCACTTTTTAATTATATAAAAAAGGCTCATCCGGAGTTTCAAGCAGTATGGATGACAAATAGCAATCCGGTAAAAAAAATGATAGAGCAAAATGGTGGATGTGCTTACAAGCGTAGATCTTTAGCCGGTATATGGTTATCTCTCAGAGCAGAATTTGCAGTTTCAACTCATGGAGTTAAAGATGCGATTCTGTTTGAACCAATATACTCTAATCCAAAATTTATTTATTTAGGACATGGTATCCCCTTAAAAAAAGGCTGGATACAGATAGAAAATGCACCAAAAAAATTTGTAAAATCCTCATTAAAGAAGGTAAAGTGCTCTTCGTTCATGATCTCTACATCACCCTTTGCAGCCGAACTGCAAAATCACTTTTTGCCGATTGGAATAAACAAGATAAAAATTACTGGTCTTCCCAGAAATGATATATTACTGAGTTCAGATAGACAAAAAACCAAAAAGATATTTGGGTTAGAAAGTTACAAAAAGGTTATTTGTTATGCTCCTACATTTAGAATGCAGGAAACAATATTTCTACCTTTCCCGGACGCAGATCTAAAATTACTAAATGAATTCTGTACAAAATGTAATATCTGCCTTGTTTTCAGGCCTCATCACAATGATATCGATAATCTTGCTACTTCATTTTGGAAAGAAGTTAAAAATTGTACTAATTTTAGGATTATTACTCAAAAGCAATGCTCGAATGTAAATGAGTTACTTGTGATTTCCGATTGTTTAGTAACTGATTACTCCTCAATATATTTTGATTTTCTCTTGTTAAATCGTCCGCTCATCTTTCTTCCTTATGATCTTGATACATATCGAAAAGAGCATGGTTTTATTGTCGATTATCATTCTGTTACTCCTGGGTATAAGCCAAAAGATCAAAAAGAATTTTTGAACAATTTAAAGGATATTATGGCTGGAAATGATAATTTTGCAGCTGCACGAATTGAGCTGTGTAATAAAATTCATTGCTATCTTGATTCTAACAGCTGTTTACGCGTTACAGAGGAGATCAAAAGAATTAGAAAATGAAAAATCTAAAAATTACGATAATTGGAAATTCAGTCGCGATAAGGAATCGACCTCCGGAAAAATATCCTCATAATAAAAACTATGGAGCTTTATTGGGAGAAGAGTTGTCCGATAAGTATCCTGATTTGCATGTAACTGTTTCTAATATGTCATTTAGTCGAGCAACAATAATGAATATTGTTCAAAAATACGACGATTATTTTGCTACCATGCCGGATTATTTTATTATTAATTTAGGTGTTAGTGATGCTTCGACGAGAGAAATTCCTTATTGGTATGCAGAATTGATCAATAAAAAAGGACATAACTTAATTAGATCTGTTTTTTCTGCTATTCATACTTATTGCATAAAACCAAAAAGGAGGTTTTTTGTTTTATTGAGAGGGAAGAGAAGTTGGATATCTCAAAAGAAATTCAGAAAGTACTTCAATGAGTTAATTATCATGATGAAAAAAGAAACTAATGCCAAAATTATTGCAATTCCAATCAATCCTGCCAATGCCAGAGTTGAAAATGCAATACCTGGAAGTAGAGTTAAATATATTGAATATAATAAAATAATGGAACAAATCATATTAAAAAATGAAGGTGTATTTGTGAAATTTGATGATCTAGTTCAAAAAGTGCATTATCCCGACGGCATACATTATTCTTTACAAGGAAATCAATTTGTTACAAAAAAATTATTTTCAATTATTGAAAAGGATATCTCAAATGCTTGATAAACTAAAAGACACAGCAAAACATACATTTATTTACAGTTTGGGGAATCTTTCAACAAAGATTATAGGACTTTTACTTTTACCACTTTATACCTCTAAATTATCATTGTTGGATTATGGACAATTTGCGATACTTGAAACAACAACAATGTTTCTCACAATGGTTTTAGGGCTTCGAATAGTATCTTCTATGATGAGGTGGAGTGCCGAAACAGATGTACCTCAAGAACAGAATAAGATTTTTTTTAATACATACTTGATTCTGCTGATCACAGCTGTTGTTATAAATATACTGTTCATTCCAACAAAAGATTGGTTGTCTAGTTTGTTTTTCTCAAGTTCAAATTATTCTCACTATTTCACTGTGATCTTTGGTATTATAGGTTTTGAGATCATTAATCAAGTGCCCATGAATATTTTCCGCTTCCAAGGCAAACCGACGATCTATTCAATTGTATTTGCTACAAAATTAGTTATCGTCCTGGTACTAAATATATATTTTCTGGTTTACGCCGAAACCGGAATAATCGGAATATTTTACAGTCAGTTAATTGCTAATGCTATACAGATGCTTTTTACTATTCCGATTTTATTGGCTCATTTCCATTATAAACTTGATGTAGATCTGATAAAAGAGATGTTGGAATATAGTATACCACTGATATTCAGTGCAATTTCGGTTCAAATTCTTGCAATCGGAGATAGATATATAATTAAATATTTACTAGATTATTCCCAGGTGGGTATCTATTCGCTGGGCTACAAGATCGCCGGTGTGTTGAACGTTTTTATAGTTCAAGCTTTTGCTCTGGGATTTTTACCAATAGCTTATAAGATGCAAAAATCAAAAGATGCTCATATATTTTTTAAAAAAGTTTTTAAATATCTTACTATGTTACTAGTGTTTGGCTCTTTGGGTCTTTCTTTATTTGCCAGGGAGATATTACTCGTGTTCACAGTAAATCCTGACTTCCAAATTGCTTATAAAGTCGTACCACTTATTACTATAGCAATTATCTTTAAAGGTATTCAGTATATGTTTTTACTGGGTTTTCATTATGTCAAAAAAACAAAATATGTGGCTTACATTGTGACATTTGCTTTATTTATCAATATTGGATTGAATTTTCTGCTTATTCCTATTTACGGTATTTGGGGCGCAGCATTTGCCACAGTAACTTCTTCACTATTAATTTCGGTGATTTCATACTTTGTTTCGCAAAAATTTTACCCTATTCGGTATGAAATTGGTAAAATGTTTTTGGTATTTCTGGTTGGGATAATATTGTATTTCACTGCGAAAGCACTGCCAATTACTAATATTTATTTACGAGTGCTTGTAAAATTAATGATATGTACCTTGTATCCGGTATTGCTCTATCTACTCAGGTTTTACGAAAAAACTGAATTGAATAAAATGAAAAAAGTGTTGATCAGATTCCGGAAATAAGATATCGTTAATTATTTCAGCAATATCATTTTCCTGGTTTGTATGAACGAATCAGTTTCTAATTTATAGAAATAAATTCCCGAAGCCTGCTTAGAAGCGTCCCATATGTAATTATGTTGTCCGGTTTCAAAAAACTGCGACATAATCAATTGTCCTTTTACATTATAAATTGAGAGAATTCCATTCTCATTGACCTGGAGACTAAAACTTATAGTTGTTTCTGGATTAAACGGATTTGGATGATTTTGGGAAAGATTTGTAGTATTTAACATATCATCTGCCTCAATAGAAGTGCCAACAAGATCGATGTCCTCATCATTACGAGGTTCCAATTTAAATTCACCTGCTGTAAAATCGACAACACCTGTGAGATTGTAAATTAAATCATCTAAGGTCGGAGAATAAGTATACACTCCCAAAGCGCCAATAATGCAGGATCCGGATTGATCTTCCACTTCCCAGTTGCCATTGCCAAGATTTTCGTTTGAAACAGTTACATTCTGGAGTTTTGTTAAAACACTTTCGTAATCTTCTGTTGTTGAAAGAACATCTGCACTGATAATGACTGGGTCGGGAAGTGCATTTGCCCCTATGATATTCAACTCAATAATATCGGTTATTTCGGTTTTCCCATTGTACTCTAAGACAGTTCCGGAGATAGTTATCTCATCTCCAACTTCAACTGCTTGCAAAGGATAGATTGCTATACCGTTCCAAGCACCTTCTCCATCCTGTATGAAAAAATAATTACTGAATTTAGCGGTAACGACTCCGGTTGTTTCGACCAGCTCTCCCTCCAAAGGTGACGGTCCCGAAGTAGAATACTGGATATCGTAGATCGAATAAGGTGTTATTGTTATTGGTTCAATAATCGAAAACGCTTCATTACTGTCATCCCAGGGTTCTCCATCATCAGCATCACTAATGATTATAGCATAATAATCCGAGATAAGTAGATCTTCCGGAATTTCCCATTCCCAGAGTCCATCATCTTCTGTGTTGCTTACTAAAACTTCTCGTTCTCTGTAAATTTGTTCTAATTCTATGGTTACATCGCCGGTGAAATTCATCGAAGTCCAGGTGATTTGCTGTGTTGATCCCTGTTCCCACTGCTCACCTCCATTGGGACTAAGAACAATTATTACAGGTATAGGTGTGCTGCTGATTATTTGATCGATGTTTAATTCTCCGGGAGTTTCAAGCGCTGGCAGCTGCCAGATAAACTCACTAAAAGATCCACCAGAGCCTGCTAGCTGTAGTGATTCGCCAATTGGAGTAGTAGTGCTTTCTGCTACACCGATATCATTTGAGACAATACCTGCTGCAGGTCCGTTAGTTGCCTCAAACGTTCCTTCATAACTTAAAAATTGATCTGGGATGAGTGAGCCTTGAAAATCAAGAGCTATTCCGTCCGGTTCACCATTCTGAATACTTGCTGGATACCAAGTGTACAATGTAAAATTATCAACCGTAATTCCGAGCGTAAAATTATCAAGTGATTCAGAAGCATAAGATGCTCCATTGTTACCGTTATAAAGTGTAACGGTAAAATCACTTAAAGAATAACTTCCAGCATCTTCAAGCACTATTTCAACAAATTCTCCCTCATCAAAACTGACATTATCGTAATGAAATTCATTCAGCCAGACATTTTGAGCAGTTAAAGGTATTATGATCGTTATGATCATTAAAATTAAGCTTATATTTTTCATTTAATTTACCATTCCTTAAGTTCTATTTGTGAGAAAATCGGATACATTTTATCAGCAGCGCGCTTTTGATAATTTTTGGCAGCTTCCTGAAATCTATACCAATTGGTTTTTTTATAGTTATCATCAAAAGAGAGTTTATCTTTAATAGGATCAAATTTAAACTTCTTATCATCAAGAAATTTAATCTCTTCTACAATAGCATTACTAAACCATTTATAAGGATTATAGTCAGCATCTGTATCATGTTCAGCAATAAGCTCCTTATAGATCATGATCCGTTCTTCCATCTGCCTCTTATATGAAGATATGTGCCGTTCATCTATTTTGTCTTGTAAAACTCGATTGATATTTGATTTTACTTGTGTCCAGTTAGTTGGGCTGGCAGTAAACATTAAAAAATTTTTATATAGTTTATTCGCGGCGAGTAAAACTCGTTCTGTATTATCGATATTTGCATTTTCTTCGATCAAGCGAGGATCATGCCAGATCAGATTGGGAATATCCGGTTTGTTTCCGGCATCAGCATGGCCTATATTTGGAACAAGAGATTCCCAAACACCTTTCATTGCATTCATCTCATCAAAATTACCGATGAAATTTTGGTGCGATATCGTATCAGCCAGCATATGAGAGGCGATTCCCAGAGAATACAGATTTTCACTTTTTGTTGCATCATAAAATATTTCCTGCGCATGAGTACTGGAGGAAGTTGTATTCAATAAATGCATCTTGCCATCTTTACGTCTTGTTTTTGGACTGGTCGGATTACCGGGCATAAAATGAAATAAAAAATAAATTCTCATCAATTTCTTTTCCGGCTTAGTTATATCCTGTGTTTGTGTGATATAATTCTTATATTCAGAACCATCAGGAAGCTTGATCTTATATTGAATTGAATTGTCATCTATATATTGTGATGAGTAAGCTATTATTTCCGCTTCATTACTGTCAAATCCGGCTTCTAGAGCCAAATACTTTGTCAGGTAATAATGGAATTCAATATTCATATAATCTCCTGCCTAAAATGCATTATATCCTATATTAAAAGATATAATAAGCCATGAATTAATCATTATTTGATAAAGTTCTGGTGTCAACTAATTATTTCTTAAATGCTAAACAGTTAATAAAAAATTGAGTAGTAATTACACTGATGATCAAAAAAAATAAAAGCACTTTTTAGCCTTGCAAATACAAAAAAAGCCTTATTCTTTATCGAATAAGGCTCATTATAATCGCTATTGATCAATCTTCCGCAAGCAAGTCGGGATACAAAGGAAAATTGGCGCAGAAAGTTCGTACTTCATTTTTTATCTCAGCTAATTTCTCTTCATTTTCATGATCAGAAAAAACACGATAGATAAACTCTGCAATTGTTCCCATATCTTTTTCTTTCATTCCCCTGGTTGTTACGGCTGGGGTTCCCAAACGAATTCCGGAAGCTACAAAAGGTGGTCTTGTATCAAAAGGAACGGTGTTTTTATTAGCCGTAATTCCAGCTTTATCTAAAGCACCTTCCATTTTCTTTCCACTTGGGAATTCACTATCTTTGTCGCCGAGATCTAAAAGCATAAGATGTGTATCTGTACCACCTGATACCAAACGGAAACTCCTGGCTTCCAATTCTTTTGCCAGTGCATTTGCATTTTTAATGATCTGAGCTTGATAAACTTTGAAATCATCCTGTAATGCTTCCTTAAAGGCTACGGCTTTAGCAGCAATAATATGTTCAAGAGGACCGCCCTGAATTCCGGGGAAGACTTCTCTATCAACTTCTTTGGCATATTTTTCTTTGCAGAGTATCATTCCACCTCGCGGGCCACGGAGAGTTTTATGAGTAGTTGTTGTAACGATATCAGCGTATGGTATTGGATTCTGATGTTTTCCAGCAGCGACTAATCCAGCAATGTGTGCCATATCTACAAATAATGATGCTCCAACTTCATCGGCAATAGCACGAAATTTTTCGAAGTCAATTTTTCTGGGATAAGCACTAGCTCCTGTCAATATCATTTTTGGTTTATGTTTTTTAGTTAATTGTCTTATTTCTTCATAATCAAATTGCTCTGTGTTCTTCTTAACGCCGTAGGGTACAATATTATATAATCTACCGGAAAAACTAAGTGAATGACCGTGGGTTAAATGCCCTCCATGAGAGAGTTCTAAACTTAAAACAGTATCACCCGGTTTTACCAAGCTAAAATAAGCTGCCATATTTGCCTGAGAGCCGGAGTGAGGTTGAACATTTACATGGTCGGCACCGTATAATTTTTTTGCTCTTTCAATCGCCAGTTTTTCTACTTCGTCTACCCATTCACACCCGCCATAATATCTACCATAAAGTTTATATTTCAGTTTTCCGGTTTTCTTACTATATCTATAGGGATAACCTTCGGCATACTTATTTGTAAGAACAGAACCAGCAGCTTCCAACACGCTTCTGGAAACAAAATTTTCTGAAGCTATCAGTTCCAGGTTTTCAGTTTGGCGCTTTAATTCTTTATACATTGCTTCATATAATTCTGGATCAGATCTCTTAATAAATTTCATTTATAAATTCTCCTTTTCAAATTTTAAAATTTTATTTACTCTTCTGGAGTGACGTCCTCCTGCAAAATCAGTTTTTAACCATACTTTGATTATATCTTTTGCCAGATATTCGGAAATAAATCTTCCGGATAAGACCAGAATATTGGCATCATTATGCAATCTTGACAGTTCAGCAAATTGTTGTGTCTGGCAGAGAGCAGCTCTGATTCCGGGAACTTTATTTGCAGTTATACTCATTCCTATTCCACTTCCGCAGATCAGGATACCTTTTTCACACTCTCCTTGTGCTACCGCTGTAGCTGCTTTAAATCCGGTGTCCGGATAATCCATTGGATCAGGATCTTCAGGACCAAAATCGATGAATTGTAATTTCGGTATCATTTTTTTAAGTTTTTCTTTCATTTCAAAACCAGCATGATCTGAGGCAATAGCTATTTTCATGATCACTCCTCTATCTCTGTTTCATCTTTGTTTGCCATTAAACATGCAAAGGCGAGTGAATATAATTTATTCTCTAAACTATCAGTCCGAGATGAAAGTGTTGTAGGGATTTTTGTACCCACAATATAAGTAACCATCCTGGCTTGAGCAAAATAGGTTAATGATTTATAAAAAACATTAGCTACCTCGAGAAATGGAAAGACTAGGCAATCTGCATTTCCCTGAACACAACTTGTAACACCTTTATATTTTAGACTTTCCGGATCTATTGATAGATCAATTGAAAGAGGTCCGTCAATATCGGCATTTTTAATCTGATTCCGATCAGCCATTTTGGAAATAAATGCTCCGTCAACAGCTGAAGGGATTTTTGGATTTGTTTTTTCGGAAAATGAAATAATTGATACTTTTGGTCTTTTTATTCCAATTTTTCTTGCGATTTGAATTGCATAATTTGTCATCGCGATCTTTTGATCAATATTTGGTCTTGGAATGAAGGCAGCATCGGTAAATATGAGCAGTTTATGATAATTTGGTATTTCTGCGATTGAAATATGTGATAAAGTTGCATTCGGTATCATAATGCCATTTTCTTTATCTATAATGCATCTCAGCAGTTTATCAGTTGAGATCAAACCTTTCATCAAGACGTCACCTTTTCCGTTGTTTAAAACTGTTAGTGCTCTCTTTCCTGATTTTATCTCATCCGGTTCATGTATGATCTCATAAATTCGTGGATCTATATTGTGCTTCTTGCAGTTAGATTTAATAACTTCTCGATCTCCGATAAGAATAAAATCTGCAAATTTTAAATCTATTGCTTTTTTGGTAGCTAATATTGTTAACTCATCCTGTCCATAGGCTACAACAACAGTTTTTTTGGGTTTTGTCCTGACAAGTTTGATCAACTGGTCTAACTTAGTAATCGCCATTGTTCCTCCGAAATTTTTTATTACTAAAATAGAATTTTGTTTAAAATGTCAAGAAATTACAGAATATATTAAAGTATTGAAATTTTACAAATCTAAGATTGATCGATCAATGAAGCTAAATATTCTGTTGAGTAAAAATAAAAAAGGGGTTTTTTAAAAAACCCCTTTCCTGAGAATTTAAAACTTAAACTTTTTGAGCTTTTGGTGGTTTAACACCCATAATTATAGCAGCAGCGAATAAACAAAGTATACCGCAAATTATAAATGCCAGGGAAAAATTATTCATATCTCCCAGTTTGCCTCCCAATATCGGACCAAAGATACCGCCGATTCCATATGCGAGGAAAACCCAACCGTAATTCTGGCCTATATATTTAGTACCAAAAGTTTCTGCAGTAATTGTAGGAAAGAGAGCAAAGTTCCCGCCAAAATTAAATCCGATCAAAGCTGCTCCTAAATATAGTAGAGCCGGTGTTCCCGCTATCCATTGGAATAAGATCACAAAAATACCCTGAGTTGTCATCATAACAACTATGGATTTTTTTCTTCCAAGTTTGTCACTGACAGCACCCCAAACAATTCGGCCAAGACCATTTGCCAAAGAGAAAAAAACTGCCATCGCAGTGCCGGCAATTCCAGAAGCGACAATTTCAGAGTAACCATTTGCCATCAAAGCCTGCATAGGAAATAGTTTCATCAATCCAATGCTCATCAATCCAGCACTTGCTCCGAAAGCAAATGTGAAAAGGATCATATAAAATTGTGGTGTTTTAAGCATTTGTCCGCTTTTCAGCTGACTTTTAGTATCATCGAATTTCTTCTCTTTTTCACTTTGAACCCAGCCGGTTGGTTTCCAACCTTCGGGAGGATAAACCATCCACAGACTGCCAATGAAAACAGCCAGAAAAAACACAATTCCGTAAATTGTAAATGTTGTACTAAGCCCTAAGTTTTCGATCAAAGCTCCCCATGTTCCTGCAAGTTTCACCCATAACAAAGCTCCAAAACCAAAGCCTGCAACTGCTAAACCTGTGATAAGACCTTTTTTATCCGGAAACCATCTCATTCCAACTGCTATTGGAACAACATAGGCTAAGCCGATTCCCGAGCCGCCAATAACTCCTACGAAAAAGAATATCGGCCAGAAATTAGTTCCACCAAAAAGTCCAGCTAATAAGTAGCCGAGGCCTAACACAATGCCACCTGACATGGCAAGCTTTTTCGGACCGAGCTTGGGCATCAGCCTTCCAGCTATTACCATAACAATTGCAAACAAAGCTAAACCTGCTGCAAAAACAGCTTGTGTTTGGGTTTTTGTCCAACCGGCATCAACTAACGGTTTTGTGAATACTGACCAGGCGTAGATAGCTCCTAAGCAAAGTTGTATTAAAATTGCTCCAACTACAACAAGGTTCCTATTCATAACTTTTTTTCCAGTCATATTGACTCCTTCTCAAAAAAAGCCGGAACTTATTAGTCCCGGCTAGTTTTAATTAATTCACTTATTTTATCAATTTTCTATCTTGTATAAGTTTCTCAACAACACTTGGATCTGCCAGAGTTGTAATGTCGCCGAGATTGCCTGTATCTTTTTCTGCGATTTTACGCAAAATTCTTCTCATGATCTTACCTGATCTTGTTTTTGGAAGAGATGGAGCCCATTGGATAGCTTCCGGAGTTGCTATGGGACCGATTTCAGATCTAACGTGCTTGATCAGTTCTTTTTTTAGTTCTTCTGTTTCTTCCACGCCACCTACGAGAGTAACGTAAGCGTATAACCCCTGTCCCTTTACTTCATGAGGAACTGGTGTTACAGCAGCTTCTGCGACTGCATGGTGACTAACAAGTGCACTTTCTACTTCTGCTGTTCCAATCCTGTGACCAGAAACATTAACAACATCATCAATTCTTCCCATTAACCAGTAATCACCGTCATTATCAACACGGCAACCATCGCCGGCAAAATAAGTATCGTTGTACATGGTGAAATATGTGTCGATGAATCTATCGTGATCACCCCACATAGTTCTCATCATTCCCGGCCAAGGTTTTTTAATACATAGTTTACCACCTTCGTTACGGTCACATTCTGAAGCGTCATCTCTTAATATCACAGGTTCAACACCGAAGAATGGTCTTCCGGCGCTTCCCGGCTTCAGAGTATGAGCACCAGGGAGTGGTGTGATCATAAATCCACCAGTTTCTGTTTGCCACCAAGTATCAACGATTGGGCAATTGCCATGTCCAACCTTTTCATAATACCACATCCAGGCTTCAGGATTGATAGGTTCACCAACAGAACCTAAAATCCTTAATGAATCCAGTTTATATTTTTCTACCCACTCAACGCCTAATCTCATCAAAGCTCTGATAGCTGTAGGTGCTGTGTAGAAGACAGTGATTTTGAACTTATCAACAATCTGCCAGAAGCGACCGGCATCAGGATAAGTAGGTACACCTTCGAACATAACAGAAGTTGAACCATTGGCCAAAGGACCATACACAATATAACTATGTCCAGTTACCCAACCAATA
Source organism: Candidatus Cloacimonadota bacterium (assembly GCA_021734835.1). Lineage (GTDB taxonomy): Bacteria > Cloacimonadota > Cloacimonadia > Cloacimonadales > TCS61 > Tenebribacter. The sequence goes on from JAIPIH010000005.1 coordinate 18,109, forward strand.
TCAGCAGTACACCAATAAACATCATCTTCGTGAATATTGAATACATATTTATGAGTAAGAGTTGTGTGCATCAAATATCCGGCAGTTGTGTGAACAACGCCTTTTGGTTTGCCTGTGGAACCTGAAGTATAAAGTATGAAAAGAGGATCTTCAGCTTTCATGGGAACTGCTTCACATACTTCATCTGCTTTTTCCATTAGATCATGATACCAAAAATCTCTTCCCGGTTCCATATGACATTTTTCATTATTTACTTTAGTAACAACAACACTCTCAATTGAAGGTGTATCTTTAAGAGCTTGGTCAGAAATATCTTTTAAACGAATATGCTTTCCAGCTCTATTAGAAACATTCGAAGTTATAAGCATTTTACAATCAGAATCATTAACTCTACCACGGATAGCATCAGCGCTAAAACCACCAAAAATGATAGAATGGATAGCACCAATTCTTGTGCAGGCAAGCATTACGATTGTAAGTTCCGGAACCATAGGCATGTAGATAGCAACACGATCACCTTTTTGAATTCCTTTTGATTTAAGAACATTAGCAAATTTGCTCACTTCAGTATGAAGCTCTTTGTAGGTATATTTTTTAACTTCATTTTCAGCTTCACCTTGCCATAAGATTGCAGTTTTGTTTTCAGTAGGTGTTCCCAAATGTCTATCAAGACAGTTGTAACTCACATTGAGTTCACCATCTTCAAACCAGGAATGTTCAATCAGCCGATTTTTTGTATCCCAATTATACTTGAGACTTTTTGTTGGTTTTTTGAACCAGTGTAAAGATTTTGCTTGTTCTAACCAAAATCCATCAGGATCTTTGATCGATTTTTCCCACATTTCTTGATACTGCTTTTCAGACGTGATGTAAGCATTTTTTTGTAGTTCAGCTGGTGGTGGGAATGTTTTACCTTCTTGCGCTAACGAAGTGATTGTTTTTTTTTCGGACATATTATATTTCCTCCTTTTTTTAATAAATAATTATGTTCAAATCTTATACTAATAATGATAAGTCAAGTGTTTTCTATATTTTTTCTATCCTTGAGATTCCTTGGCTAATCTATAAACTTATTAGTCATTTGTTGTGTCCTAAAATTATAAATTTATTTATCGAACTTGAACATTTTTCTTGCAAAAAGATTACAATTACAAAATCTGACATGAATTATATGAAAGAGGTAATTAATAATATTAATGTATGGAGATAAAATGAAACAAGATACTTTACTTTTGATCAAACCCAATTCAACCAAGAAGAATCAGATTGGCGAGATCTTACAAATTGTTGAAAAGAATGGCTTTACAATTGAGAGACTTAAAATGTTCGAGATGGATAGTGATCTAGCGGATGCTTTTTACGTAGAACATTTGAGCAAAGGATTTTATGAAGAATTGAGCGAATTTATGCGTTCAGGCAGGATTGTTGCTGCTATGCTGAACCGGGAAGAGGCTGTTGCAAAGTTACGTGAACTTGTAGGAGATACAGATAGTACTAAGGCTGCACTTGGTACTATTCGAGCTATGTACGGTAAGTCTAAAGGTGAAAATGCTGTCCATGCTTCAGACAGTATCAAAAGCGCAAAAAGGGAAATAGAATTAATTTTTAAATAATTATTATAGGTCAATTGCGGATTAAAAAGAATTCGCAATTGATTATTCTTTCCTGATTTTTTTATATTCTTCAAGACCTTTGCGGAAAATCAACATTGCTCTTTTTAGGTCATTCACATTTAATATGTATGCAATTCTAATCTCATCTTTACCTAAATTTGTTGTAGTATAAAATCCTTGTGCAGGAGCTACCATCACGGTTTCATTTTCATAAGAAAACTTCTCCAGCATCCAGCGTGTGAAATCCTCTGAATCTTTTATTGGCAGTTTAGCAATTATATAGAAAGCCCCGGTTGGTTTAACACAGATTATGTCATCAATTTTCTGTAACTCTGAGAAAACTAAATTTCTTCTTTCATTGTATTCTGCCAGAATATCTTTAAAATATTCTTCTTCAATGTCGATAGCCGCATTTGCGGCTAATTGGTCTATTGTTGGAGGACACAAACGTGCTTGCGCAAATTTGATGACAGATGCTATTAGTTTTTTATTTCTGGAGATCAGGCATCCAATTCTGGCTCCGCAAGCACTGTAACGCTTTGAAATACTATCTACCATGATCGCCTGATCTTTTAATCCTTTAATATTCAAGATGCTTGTGTGTGAGCTGCCGTCATAAACAAATTCACGATAAACTTCATCTGAAATTATATAGAGATTGTTTTCTCTGGCAATCTTTGCTACTCTTTCAACCTCCGCACGGGAATATACTACGCCGGTAGGGTTGCCGGGGTTACATAATATAATCGCCTTCGTTTTAGCCGTTATCAGCTTTTTAATGACATTACTATCAGGTAATTGAAAGCCATTCACAGCGAAGGTTGTAATTGGGATAATTTTCACTCCCGTCATTGTTGCAAAACCATTATAATTAGTGTAAAAAGGTTCAGGAATAAGTATTTCATCGCCATAATTACAAGTTGATAATAGTGCAAAAACGATTGCTTCTGAACCGGCAGTGGTCACGACAATATCATCTACTTCCAACTCAATGTTATGCCTTTTATAATATCTCATCAGATTTTTCCTATAAAGATCTAACCCTTGTGAGGGACCATACGCAAGTATTTTAGATCCAAAATTTCGGTATTCATTTAAAATTTCTTTTGGTGTTTCGATATCTGGTTGTCCGATATTCAAATGGTAGATATCAATTCCTTTTTCCCTTGCTTTGTTTGCATAGGGCATCAATTTTCTGATTGGTGATTCCTGAACATCAACTGCACGATTGGATAATTTCATAATTACCTCATTGAATTTTCTATTTTTAGCTCATCAAATATATTTTGTAAAAGAGTTTTTTTATTTATTAGATCATTTTTTGTTTTAATATAAAATGGTTTGCCATAAGTTACATTAATTTTAGCAAAAAAATAGGGAAGTCTGAACTTATCCCAAGATTTGAAGGTTTTTTCTGCTGATACATCAACAGCTACCGTTATAATAGGAAGTTCTGTAGCATAGGCCAGAAAGAGAACACCTTCTTTTATTTTCTCACTAGGACCGCGAGGTCCGTCTGGGGTGATGGCAATAGGATGATCTTTTGAGCGTTTGATGAGTTCTTTTGTCGCTTTGCTGCCCTTTCTACCTGAAGAACCGCGAGCAGTTTGATAACCAAGTAATTCAGCCGGACCGGAAATGAAGTCTCCATCCTTAGAAGAGGAGATCATAATGATAATATCCTGATTGCGATGTAAATACATTAAAGGAAGCATATTCCTATGCCAGAAAGCATAGATGACTTTTCCTTCCGGTTTTGGTGATCTCAAGTTGTATCTCCAGGTTAACCCCATGAGTTTCACCAAAAAAGCTCCGAAATATTTTGCCAGAAATAATAATATCTTATTCATTAATAAATTTCCTGATTATTTTGGAAACTATTACAGAAGGCTTTTTACTTCCAAGGACATTATGGATCAGTTTCAACTCAGCTTTCATTTTATCGTAATTAGTACTTGTGGATAATAAATTGTTTAATTCCTGATGGATTATTATTTCATTAACATCATTTTGGATCAATTCAGGAACTACATGTTTATTTAATATTAAATTTGGAAGTCCTATCTGATCGATTCTCACGAATTTCTTACCGATCTGATAGGATATTTTGCTGGTCTTATAAACAATGATAAAAGGAGTCCCAATATATGCTGCTTCTACTGTTGCAGTTCCAGAAGTAATAGTAAGAAGATCACAATGCTTCATCAAATCATAATTCATATCCTCTATAATATGAACCTGATTTTTAGTTTTATTGGCATAACATTCAAGCAAGTTAGATGAGACTGATGATGCTTTGGAAATTAAAAACTCGTATTTGGCCGGGTCGAATAACTCTATTGCTTTAATGAAATTAGGTAACATATTTGTTATCTCAGCTTCCCGACTTCCAGGGAGAAAGCCCAGCCATTTTTTCTTGATATCCAGATTGTATTTTGCTGCAAATTCTGCCTTGGAACATTGAATAATGATCTCTTCTGAGATTGGATGACCGGTAAAACTGGCAGTGATCTTGTGTTTTTTAAAATGTTCTCCTTCAAAAGGCAGTATATAAGCAATATGATCAGCATATTTTTGTAATTTAAATATCCGCTTGTATTTCCAAGCCCAAAATTGAGGAACGATATAATATAAAACCGGTATTTGGAGATTCTTTGCTATTTTGGCAATTCTCATATTTAAACCAGGGTAATCTACCAGGACAACTAGATCCGGAGGGTTATGTTTAAATATTTTCTTAATTCGTTTTTCAACATTTAAGAAAAAAGTTATATGTTTTACAATTTCTATAAATCCCATAACTGAGAAACGTTCAAATGGGAAAATAGCTCTAAAACCCTCGGCTGTCATTTTTTTTCCACCGATTCCAAAATTCTTAATATTAATATTCTCATTATTAAGTTCCCTCAATATTATAGAGGAATGCAGATCAGCAGAATTCTCTCCAGCAATCCAGAAAACGCGTTTAATACTCTTATTATTCGTCTTCATTAAATAACTTCGTTATCTTTGTGAGTTTGTTCTTATCAAGACTGAAATTAATATAGTTGGCAAAATTGTCTAAAATTATCAGTGCATTTGCATTCGCGTCGAAACCTTTTAGAAAGGATAAACGTTCATAAAATGCTTTATTAACTTTATGGATATCATTATACATATCCAGCAAACCAGTTAATTCCCAATCCGGTTTTTCCCCTTTTTTATTTTTCAGGTACTGTTTTACCAGGTACATTGAAACTGCTCTGTATATTGTCTCATCAATAGTTGCAAAGGGAAGATGATACCTTACCATTGGCTTCAATTGTATAAGTATCGGGCATCCAGAGGTAACCATAATTATTCCTAAGATAGAACTTGCACCTTGTTGGAGAGATGCTTTTTTACTGTATTCTCTTTCCGGTGTTTTTATTTTAACGCTAATATTCTCGAATGATTTGAAGTCTTTAAAAAACTCGGAGATCCCGATTATATTTGCTGCAACTGGGCAGTATTGTGATCGTTCTTTCTTAAGTCTACAATTTGGACATTGATTAAAATCAAGATCAGTCCAATTCGGAAGATCATTATAAGGTTCATGTTGTAAGGTAAAAGATTCCGGATCTAAATTGATCTCAAATACTCTCTGAGTTCCGTTTCCCCAATAAAAAGTATAAGTAAATTTTAAATTTGTATGTTCTTCCATTTAACCCTCTTTACAAAGTTAATAATGCCAGTAAATAAAGGATCAAAAAACCTATTAAAGTTGGAAGATAAGCTTGTTTGACGAATTGCCAGTAAGTAGTTTTAAAGTACTCCATAGTAACAATTACCCAAGCGTGTATAGGTGATATCATATAACCCAAATAAACGGCAGTATACATAATAACAAAGGCTTTAATTGTAAATTGTTCCGCTCCGAACTTAGCTAAAAAGATCGGTATCAAAATTGAGATTGCCAGCTGAACTCGACCTGAAACAAAACTAAGACTTCCGGCAATGACTATCAGTAAAAATCCTTGAGAAAAATTTAGCAGGGATATTCTGGCAGAAATCTCAGTTGCCTGGAAAATTTTCAAAAATAAGAAAATACTTATTATGATCAAAAAATATCTCCATGGTTTCATTTTGTTTATCACAGGTAGGATATGCCTGAAAGTTAGTTTTCCAAAAAGGAATGTGATAATTAGTGTAATTAAAACAGCAGTTACTAAAGCAGCTTCATCCAGGATCGGTGCAAAATTTAATATAGTATGAATTATTGGAGCACTCAGAATTATCATTAAGGGGATAATTAATTTTTTCTTATCAAATTTAAAAGGTCGGGGCATTTCTCCTTTGATTTGGCGTAGATAAAAATAATATCCAAGATAGAATAGTATAATAAAGATTGGAAAGATATAGAGCATTGCTGTATAAACATTGAAATTCCCCATTTTACTACATGGAAGTAGTGCTCCTAAAGGATAGATCAGAATTAAGATATGTCTGAACCAGATATTGATAGAAGTATAGGTTACGGGAGAAATGTCTTTTCCGCATCTGTTTAGCATTGGCGCTGAGAGTAAAGCACCACCCGGAATTGGTAAAAGTCCCATTAAAGCCGGAGCGAAACCAAGAAAAACCTTTCTCTTTACCTGTAAATTATTAACCAGGTCCTGCAAAAGTCCTGAGATCTGAAGTCCGCCTCCGATCAGGGATATAATCCCTACGGCGGTTGCAAGTAATACTATCTGCTGATCAGTTATAGTGTGAAATGTTATACTATAAAGATCACGGAAAGATAGATTTACAGAACCCAAAAAAAGTGAACCGATGAATAAAGCTAACCACAAACTTTTTCTTGCAATGAATAAAATGATAACTAATGCGATTAAAAAACTTAACCAAATCTGCATTAATTTGCCTGAAAAATAACTGTTCTATGACGCGGTCCGTCAAATTCACAGAAATAAATACTCTGCCATGTTCCTAAGATCAAATCTCCGTTATTAACGATGACATTTAGAGAACATCCAATCAGGGAGCTTTTTGTATGAGCATCCGAATTACCTTCCGTATGCTTGAAGGCTGGCAGATCCGGTGAAATCCTATTCAGAGCTAAGATAAGATCATGTTTAACATCCGGGTCGGCATTTTCATTAATAGTAACAGCGGCTGTAGTATGCGGGATAAAAACTGCGATCGTACCATTTGAGATGCCAGCTTCATTGATAAAAGTTTTAACTTCAGATGTAATATTGATCAGCTCTTCTCGTTTTTTAGAATGTACTGAAATTTTTTTGGCCATAAACAATCCTTACAAAATATTATCGATTTTCAAAATCTTATTAGTAGGTTTTATGTCAATTTTTATCATTTTTCTTGACTTAAAATAAGATAGGTCATCAATGCAAATATTAATAATAACAAATTAGGAGGGATTATGAAAAATTTACATATTTCTGAAGAAGATAAGATGATTCTGGGCGTTTGCGGCGGATTAGAGGAATCTTTTAGTGTGAATGCTAATATTTTCAGGATTGGTTTTATAATTTCTGCTTTCTTTGGATTCGTAGGAATTGCTGGCTACATAATTCTAGGCATCATATTACCTAAAGGAGAACAAAAACCTACGGTGATCGATGTTGAGGAAACAGAAAAAAAAACAAAATTAGCAAGAAGCTGGGAAAAAAGAATGATCGCAGGAGTATGTGGTGGCTTTTCTCAATATTTGGGTTGGGATGTCAGCTTGATCAGAATTGCTTTTATTGCAATGGCTTTTGCTGGAGGTGTTGGAATATTTTTGTATTTCTTTTTTTGGTTTATATTCCCAAACGAAGAATAAATTTATGGAGGAAAAATGCCTATAATAACATTAGAAAATGCCGGTACACTTACTGCTGAACAAAAAACTCAACTCATCAGGAAACTGACCGATGTTGTTACAGAAGTTACCGGGAAACCTGCAGCAGCAGTTTATGTGCGATTGGATGAAGTTCCGCGTGAGAATTTCGGTGTCGGCGGAAGAAGTTTAGGTTAATTATCAGCATTCATAAATTTAGAAAATTAAACTTAAAGTTCTCAGCAAAGAAAAGTTAATTTTTAATGATTTTATCTCACTAATAATTTGTGTCAAATTTTCCAATTTAATAACAATTTCTTGACTTTCATATATATATTTTGTTTAATAATAAATAAAGAATTGGATAATATTATTATATGAAGATAAAATTATTTATCATAATGAACTTACTGCAAACAGTATTATTTTCTTATAATTTCTTCTCTCCAATGATTAAATGGGAATATTTAGCTATTATTGAACCTGAAACATCAATTCAGTTAAAGGCAAAAAACATTATCGAAAATTCAGAGAAAGTAGTACAAGATTCTATTATCATCAGTCCTGAAAAATATGATATTGATTACAAAACCGGTACAATTAACTTTGAAGAAACTTTGGGAAATTGTATAATTGAATACTATATTTACCCGCCTCAGCTCATTGATAGATATTTTCTTTTTCAGACACAAGAGTATTCAGATTCAACAGATTTCAAAGTAAGAAAGATAAGCTCGAGAAGATATTCGTACAATTCCAACCTTGATATTACAGGCAGTAAGACAATTTCAGTATCAGTTGCAAATAATGAAGATCTTGATTTGGATCAATCTTTGTTCCTGAAAATTAACGGGAAATTGAGTGATGAGATGAGCATTGAAGCACAGTTGTCTGATAGTCAAACTCCTATCACACCGGAGGGGGATTCACGTGAACTAAGTAATTTGGATAAAATATTCATCCGGCTTTATGGTGAAAGATACGAGATTGCTTTCGGCGATCTGGAAATGGATTTTCCTGACTTAGAGTATATGAAATATTCTACCCAATTTGAAGGATTAAAATTAAGTTGGGATGGTTATAATAAGGTTACAGGTGCCCTTGCAGTTGCAAAGGGGAAGAGAGCCGTTTGGACATTTACCGGAATTCAAGCTAAACAAGGTCCCTACTATCTTGCCGTAGATGGAATCTCAGGAGTGCTGGTAATACCAGGTTCAGAAGAAGTGTTTCTCAATGGAGAACAAATGCAGCGTGGGGTAGATTATACAATAGATTATTCTGAAGGCGGTATAACTTTTTCCAATCAGCATTTTATTGCTTCTACCAGTAACATTCGGGTTGTTTTTCAGCATTCTGATGAAAACTATAATCAAAATATGTATTTAGCTTCAAGTGAAATAAAGATTATAGATGATTTCAAACTTACAAGCGGGTTGATAATTCAAAATGATGATAAAAACAATCCTTTGCAGGATGTTTATACAGATGACGATCTTATTGCTTTGAAATCAGCTGGTGATCAACCAGTTTGGGTTACCGGGATCATGGAATCAGAAGACGGAAATTATGAAATATCAGAAGACGGTATATTCTATTATTATGTTGGAAATGACAGCACAACTGCAGGTCACTATAACATCTACTTTGTGAATGTAGGTTCGGGTAACGGAGATTATATCTTAAGTTCGGATGGCAGCTACTACGAATACTCCGGAGCTGGAAATGGTAATTACCTTCCAATAAAAGAATTGAAGTCTCCTCAGCAGCAATTGAACTGGGGTTTGAACTTGAATTACTTGGGGGAATTTTATCAATTGTCTGCGGAAGGGTTATTTACTTCTCATGATAAAAATACTTTTTCTGATCTTGATGATAAAGATAATAACGATCTTGCTGCCAAGTATAGTGTCAGAATGTTTTCTGACTATGATAAAATTAATCCGGAGATCAAATTGATTTATGAAAGACTGGGAGGCAGGCTTTCGCCATTTGCACAGTTGCAGAGTGCGGTTGATTCTTATGAATTCACGCAGCTTCCGGACAGCCTTAATAGTTCAGAATTCTCGGCTGAAGTTAATATGGACATTTTGGAATGCTATGCTCCGAAGTTCATTTATCGTAAGAAAAATATTTCTGATTATGCCGATCAACACTATATTTCAATATCTTCACATTTAAAGCAGCAGAAGTTTTCCCCTAAAATATTTCATCGATATCTTCGTATCAAACAAATGTTTGTTCAAAACCAGGAACCTGATTCAAAAATTTATCAACACGAGCTGAAAAGTCAATACAAGTTTGGTAAATTTGCTTTGGGATTTAACTTACTTAAGCGAAACAGAGTAGAAGATAACGTGGGTATTATTATCTCCACCGAAGATAATGATGACCTTCGTTTTCAATTTGAAACAATAAATTGGAAATGGTTTTCATCAAGATTATTTTATGAAAAAAGAAAAGACCTCTTTTCAGCGGCTTCAGATGAAGAGAACAATATTCTTCAGGATGAAACTACGTACACTTATGGCGTAAAGACTTTTGTGAATTCTGCTAAGAACAGAATAAATGTCTCTCTTACTCACCGAAAAGTTGTAGATGATCTAGAAAACAAAGTAGAAGAATATGATCTCGCAGATATTTCAACTGTTAATAATCTCCTAGACAACTTGATAAATGTAAACACCAATTATTCTTTAAGAAATATTGAATTTTATCCCAAGATCAAAGAATTTCAATTTGTGGGAGAAAATCTAGGCTCTTATAGTGCTGACACACTCTTTGTCGGTTATTTTCAAGGTGATTATGAGTGGAGAGTGATCGAAATAGATTATGATAATCCTGAAATGTCAGTGGAAGTAAATACCAATTTATCTCTTCATATATCACCGGAAATGATTACAGATTCCTTTCTGAAGAAATTTCAAAGTGAAACTTTTTTATTGCTGACTGAAAATTCTCGGAGTAAAGATAAAAGATCAATTTACTTCCTTGATCAAAATGCAATGATGGATGAGGAAACAACCATTTACGGACGCAGAAGCATCAAACAGACTTTATGGTACCAAATACTGGAGAGAAAAATAACTTCTAAACTCGGATATAAAATAGAAGAGACCCTTGACAGCCGCTATAATGAAGAAATTTCCAATAAAGAGCAGAAATTGTGGGAAACGGAACTACGGATTTCAGCAATCAAAAATACAAATCTGGAACTTCATTACGATCACTCAATAGAGAAAGATTCGCGTTACAATTCACGTCTGTTACTGGATACTTATGGAGTGGATATTTTAAACAGAATGTCTTCTGATCTGACATTAAGATCATCGGCGGCTTTTTCATTCGAACAAGGTAAGAGTGATACAATTCAAAGTGAGTATACAATTAGTGCTTTTGAGCTAGGCGAATCTGCTACATATTTCTTTAAGAATAAATATAGATTTTTTGTAAAATTGAGTTATAAAAAAAATCAGAGAACCGGTTCTAATTTTTTGAACTTCTTATCAGAAAAAAAAGGAGGGCATATTTTTAAATGGGATTTTAATCTGAGTTATAACTTAAGTAACTTCACATTAATGAATTTACAATATTCTGGTAATGCTTATCCGGGCGAAAAACAGAACCATAGAGTGAGTCTTGAACTAAAAGCAGAATTATAATATTTTGGTAATAAGTAAAAATACTGTTGACGTAGTTCTTAGCTTATTGAAAAAATAAGCCAGCTTGAAGAAGGAAGGAAGGCATGGAAAATTATATCAAATCAGCATTTAAGAAAAGTGCCGATAACTTTATTGAATTTCAGAAGGATAAGGATGCTCTCAATACTATAAGCAGTGTTTCTCAGAGTTTAGCTGATTTGTTCAGGAATGGCAATTTTGTGCTTATTTGCGGTAATGGGGGAAGCTCAACTGATGCGATGCATTTTGCTGAAGAATTAACTGGAAGGTTCCGCAATGAACGAAAATCTCTGCCAGCTATATCTTTAACAGATCCGGCTCATATTACCTGTGTTGGTAATGATTATGGATTTAGTGAAATTTTTGCCCGCGGCGTGGAAGCTTATGGTAAGGCGGGTGATCTCTTAATAGCTATATCTACCAGTGGTAATTCGGAAAATGTGATCAAGGCAGTTAAAAAAGCAAAAGAAAAGAAAATGTTAACATTTTGCCTTTTGGGAAAAGACGGGGGGAAACTCAACCAAATGGGAGATCATCAAATAATTGTTCCAGGAAAAACAACGGACAGAATTCAGGAACTGCATATTGCTATTTTACACATAATGATTGAAATGGTCGAAAGGATATTGTTTCCCGAAAATTACCAGGCGAGTAGATGAGATCAGTTGTTCAAAGAGTAAAATTTGCCTTGGTAGAAATTGAAAATAAGCGAATATCAGAGATCGGAAAAGGATTATTGGTACTTATCGGTATATCCCACGAGGATGATGGAGAACAGATTGAATGGATGGCAAAAAAACTTGTTAATTTGAGAATTTTTGAAGATGAAAAAGGGAAAATGAATCTATCAGTTTTAGAAGTAAAGGGAGAAATATTACTGATTTCCCAATTCACTCTGTTAGGGAACTGTATGAAAGGACGCAGACCTGATTTTCTAGATGCTGCGAAACCTCAAAAAGCTGAAAAATTTTATCTGGAACTAGCCGCAGCACTTCAACGGAATGGAATAAAACCAAAACTTGGAGAATTTGGCAAACACATGAGTATAACCTTGCTGAATGATGGACCCGTAACTATGATCTTGGAAAAATAATATGAATATAATTTTTGATCTAGGTAAAGTATTGGTTGAACTCGATTTTACTAATCTCTATAGTGAATTACAGTATGATACAAAAACTGACTTAATCTCAGAATATTGTGACCCAGTCATTGAATTTGAATCTGGGAATCTTTCAAGTTATGATTTTTATCTGCAGCTCAAAAAGATATATCAGTTTCAACATTCTTTTAGAGAATTTGAGAATGTGTGGTGTAGTATATTTACCGATCTTACACCCTTAGTAGAATATGCCAGAGAATTAAATGCAGATCATAAAGTCTTTGTTCTATCAAATACGGATGAACTGCACTTTAGAAGGATTTGGCAGGATTTTCCCGAACTTCATTTTTTTGAGGATAATCTTATGCTATCCTACGAATTGAAGAGTGTAAAACCTAATAAAGAAATTTTTAACCGAGCTCTGGAAAAATTTGATCTTCAATCGGGAGATTGTATTTTTGTAGATGATAAAGTTGAGAATGTAAAAACAGCAGAGGGTTTAGGCATAAAAGCTGTATTATATACTGATTCATATGAAACCCAAAAAACGGTTAAACAAATTTTAAATTCTGTTAAGAGAGGTGAAAACAAATGCTTAAATACGAAAAAATGATTTTGATCAGTATTAATGAACAAAAAATAATTCTAATTCAGGATAATGTGAAAGTAGCTGAATATCCTATCTCAACATCTAAATTTGGAATTGGGAACGATCAAGACAGTTATATGACTCCTCTTGGTAATCATGTGATCAAGCAAAAAGTGGGTGAACATGTTCCCAAAAATTCAGTTTATAAAGATGGTAAATTCTCAACAGATATTGCTCAAGTGGATACAAAGAAAGCACTTTCGCATGATCTTATAACAACAAGAATTTTAAAATTAGACGGTTTGGAAAATGGGATCAATAAGGGAAAGGGAATTGATTCCTTTGAAAGGAATATCTGGATCCACGGAACTCCCGCTGAATGGCAGATCGGGACCCCTTCATCGCATGGCTGTATTAGAATGAAAAATGATGATATTATTCATTTATATAATTCAATTGAAGTTGGAACTCCGGTAAAAATTGAGCTTGATTTAGTTGAGAAAGTGCAGAATAAACATGATGCATTCTCAGACAGAAGACATACTTTCAGATTGAAAGACAGACGAAAAAAGGGCGTTCTGGATTCTTCGTTGTGGAAAATGAATAATAAAGAACGCCGTAAAAGAAGTGAAAGAAGAAAAAAATAAACTGATCATAAAAAGAGGAGGAGATGCTTATTCTTGGACTATACTTTAAAAAGTGGCTTTAGATTCAAAAATAGTAACTGTTTAAATAAAATTGATTGTAGTTTATCTCTATGAAATTATAATATTTAAATAATTTAAAAAAAAGGAGGAGAAAATGAAAAAAATTTTCTTTATTTTATTAACAATTCTAATGGCGACAATGCTTTTAAGTCGCCCGGCAGCAAACACTGTTACCCTTAACGATCTCAGAGAAAACAGAGAATTTGATTGGGATCAGCAAAACTCTGGATTTCCAAACGGTTCAACCGGGATCAATTTTATGCATGCAGTTGATTCTAATGTAGTCTGGGCATCCGGCTATGACGGAAGTGGTGGAGCTGCACCATATCAAATTGTAACTCACACAACTGACGGAGGTGCTAACTGGACTGCAACACAGATCAATACAGCGCCTACAGGTGGTGATGCTGCAATGATCTTTGCGGTTGACGGTGATAGAGCTTGGGTACCAATTCATACAGGTGTACCGCAAGGTATTTACTACACGGATGACGGCGGTTCATCGTGGACTCGTCAGGAATCAGCAGATTATAACCTTACCGGCTCTTTTCCGAATGTAGTTCATTTCTTCAATGATAATGAAGGATTTGCTCAAGGTGATCCGGTTGCTGGATACTTTGAATTATACACAACCGTTGATGGTGGAGAAAACTGGGTAAGAGTACCTCAGGAAGACATTCCAGCTCCTTTAGCAGGAGAGTGGGGGATTGTTGGATATTACGATGCTTATGGTGACAATATCTGGTGGGGAACTCAAAAAGGCAGAGTTTTCTATTCTAATGATAAAGGATATACTTGGGAGGTTACTCAAACTACCTTGGGAACCGCTGTTTATACTGATGTAACCTTTAAAGATGCTTTAAATGGAATAGCACAAGATAAAAATGTCGCATCAACAGGAACTATCTGTGAAACAAGTGATGGCGGACTTACCTGGCAAGCTGTAACTCATACGGGAAACTGTTTCACCAATGATATGGATTATGTTCCCGGAACCGATAATACTTATGTGTCTACAGGGGCTGCAACTGGTTTCTCAGGTGCTTCATTTAGTTATGACGGCGGCCATAATTGGATAGATTTTGATCAAACTGCAAGTGTACAATTCCTTGCTACAAGCTGGATAGACGGAACTACAGGTTGGGCAGGTGACTTTAATGATCAAACAAATCCAAACTTGATGGGTGTTTATGCTTATACAGGTGATCTAACACCACAACCTATGGGAACTATCAGCGGTGTTGTCACAGATCTTGACACCGGAACTCTCCTCATGAATGCACTTATTACTTTAGGGACAAATACAGTTACCACCAATAGTAATGGAGAATATGAAATGCTAGTTGATGTTGGAACTTATGATTATTCGTGTGAATTATTAGGATTTGATACATACAATCAGGCTGGGGTCGTAATAGAAGAAGATCAAACAGAAATAATAGATGTTGCCTTACAAAACCAATATGTGCCTCCTACTAACTTAAATTGCAGTGTTACAGGAAGTAACGTTTTGATCACATGGACGCCTCCGGAAACTGAAGCAAATGTCACAAATTACAATATTTACCGTAATAGTGAAATACTATACGTTGTGAATGGATCTACGACCTTGAAAATTGATATTGATGTCCCCACCGGAACTTATACTTACAATGTTAGTGCTCTTTATTATGATCTATATGAATCTGAGCTGACAGATGATTTTGTTGTTGAAGTAGTTGCTGCAGATGGTGCCATTAATGTGGATGCAAATCAATTAATTGGTAACATACCAAATCCATTTAATCCAAGTACAGCAATCAGTTTTTCTTTGGAGAATCCAGGTCACGTAAGTATTGAAATTTACAATGTTAAAGGCAAAAAAATCCGTACTTTGATCAATCAACATTTAGAAGCTACCACACATAGTGTAGTTTGGAATGGAAAAGATGATCAAGCGCAGGATGCTGCTAGCGGTGTTTATTTCTATAAAATGAAATCTGGTAATTATACAGCTTCAAAGAAAATGATCTTATTGAAATAAAATAGCATCATTTTGAGAGAATTCTAAAGGAATGATAGTTTTTAGAAAGCAAAAACCCTCCAGCTGGAGGGTTTTTTTACTTTGACAAAATTAATTTAGTTTAAATACATTACGAGTAAGAAAAAAAAGGAGGAGAAATGAAAAAAATTGTATTTTTAATCACTTTTTTAGTTATTTTTGTTGCGTTAATTGCTCTTAATGATGAGGAATATCTCGAAGAAAATGGTTTTGAAACGATTCGGAAAGCGAGAACATCAGAACAGCGTACACTCAGAGACATTCCAGAGGGCGGACTTCTTTTAATACCGGAATCAGGTGATGACAAAGTGATGGCATTTGATCCTGAAACGGGTGATCTTGTTGATGCTGATTTTATTCCTGCTGATCCGGAAAATCTTTCCACACCGATAGCTGCTTCTCTACATCCTGATGGAAACAGTATTCTGATCTCTGATCAAATTGAGGATGGACTACTACAGTATGATCTGGATGGTAATTTTATGGGCTGGTTTGCTCCGGCTGGTGG
The DNA here is from genome assembly GCA_021734835.1 of Candidatus Cloacimonadota bacterium. Taxonomy (GTDB): domain Bacteria; phylum Cloacimonadota; class Cloacimonadia; order Cloacimonadales; family TCS61; genus Tenebribacter. The sequence continues at coordinate 34,146 of JAIPIH010000005.1, forward strand.
TGTCAACAATGCAATTCTCGATAATGTTCGCGGTTGGGATATAAAAGCTGACGGGAACATTCTGGTTACTACTGCAAGCGGATCTAATTCTGATGCAATAGTCGAGTTTGATACAAGCGGTAATCACATTGGTAATTTTATTGCTAACGGTGCCGGTGGATTGGATGGACCATTCTGTGTACTTTACCGCGAAACACAGGATGATTATCTGGTGTCAGCTAGTTCCAGTGATGCCTTACATCAATACGATAACTCAGGAGCTTACATTGGAGATCTTGTAGCTGGACTGAATTTTTTGGAACAGTTTTCAATAACTCCTTCCGGTAATCTACTTATAGCAGAATTCAGCACTCCTAGTGGATGTTATGAATACACTAGTGACGGAACTTTTGTAGGTCATTACGATGTCATTACAAGTCTCAGAGGTGTCTATGAACTTGGGAATGGAAATATTCTTGTAACTAACGGTAATGGTGTGTTCGAAATTGATCGGGATAATACTCTTGTTTCAACAAAAATCGATAATGTTAGTGCTAGATTTATTTACTTTGTAAGTGGAGAAACAACAACGGGAACTGTTGACGGTTTTATTAATGATGCAGATTTAGGTTCTGCTCTGGAAGGCGTGATGGTTACACTTGGTACAAATACTACAACCACAGACGAAACTGGATATTACAACTTGAATGTTGATCCGGATATATACGTTCTCTCTTGCAACCTAGCAGGATATGAAGAATATATTCAGGAAAATGTTGAGGTTATTGTTGGAGAAACGGTTTCGATAGATGTTGAATTGCAGCATTTATATAATCCGCCTCATACTTTGGTTTGGGACTTTATTGAACCGGATGTGATCTTATCCTGGCAAGCCCCAATTGGACAGGGATTGACCGGATACAATGTATATCGTGATCTTACGATAATACACACTGGAACTGAACTTACTTACACTGATCAAAATGTTCCGACCGGAACTTATACTTATAATGTTAGTGCTCTATATTATGATCTATATGAATCTGACCTGACAGGCGATTTAGTAGTTGAAGTAGTTGCTGCAGATGATGTCTTTAATGTGGATGCAAATCAATTGATTGGCAACATACCCAATCCCTTTAATCCAAGTACAGCAATCAGTTTTTCTTTGGAGAATCCAGGTCACGTAAGTATTGAAATTTACAATGTGAAAGGCAAAAAAATCCGTACTCTGATCAATCAACATTTAGAAGCTACCACACATAGTGTAGTTTGGAATGGGAAAGATGATCAGGCGCAGGATGCTGCAAGCGGTGTTTATTTCTATAAAATGAAATCTGGTAACTATACAGCTTCAAAGAAAATGATCTTGATGAAATAATACGAATTTGAAGTCGCGTTTACTTCAGATAGAAGAATATAGATAGCCCGGTCTTTATAATCGGGCTATTTGTTTAGCCTAATAATTGCAGTAAAAAAAGTAGCTTATTAAAAAAGATTATACAATTACTAATTTTTATAAAATTAGAAAATTTAGGGTTGGTTCATTGAAAAAAAATGGTCGGGATGAGAAGATTTGAACTTCCGACCTTTCGGTCCCGAACCGAACGCGCTTACCGGACTGCGCTACATCCCGACGCGAACATTTTTTAAAGTGTGGTTAATATGTCAATAAATCCGCTAAAAATTATTGGAAAAATAAAAAAAACAATTAACTTGACTTGATATTGTTGCGAAATTTGCATAAAAACCATTAATAAAAAAAGCTTAGGAGAAGAAAATGAAAATAAAATTATGTGCAATGACATTATTATTACCAATGTTGATTTTCGCAATTAATATCAAGATTGATGATCCTGTTATAACCGGAAGTAAATTTCAAAATAAACTTCCAAAGATGATGCGGGTGGGACAACCAGAAATGAGTTTTGTCCCTGTAAAATTACTGTTGCCGATGGGGCACAAACTTGTATCAACCGATGCAGTTCTATCTGATCAGAATTATTTAGAAGGTACTTATGAGATCGATCATAGCAGGAAGATGCAGCCTATTTCGAAATCAGTGCCGGATGATACCAGTAAAGATGAAACAATTTACAGACAAAACAGTGCTTATCCAAACACTGATTACGAAGTACTCGGAACACAAAGATTAAAAGGTTACGATCTTGTCCTCATCAATATATATCCTTATAAATTTAATCCGGTTACGGGTAAGATCAGTTGGTTTAAAAATGCTGAGATCAATCTGGAAACAGCGTATGACAAAAAAATCTACAACAATCAGAATAAAATGATGCTGGAAGGCTCAAAGAGCGAGATTGAGAAATTGATAATTAATCCCAAAGCATTAAGAAATTATCATAAAACATATGCAGCTCCAAACCGCACACTGGTCAGTCCTTCTGAGCCCTACAGCATGGTAGTGATCACTGATAGTGAAAGGGAAGCTTATCTGCAGGATTTTGTAACCTGGAAAAACGATCATGATGTTCCCACAGCAACTTTTCTAACTTCAGATATATATGCTGACTATACGGGTGTTAATGAACAAGAAATGATAAAGAACTTTATAATTGATGCTTATCAAACTTATTCTGGAACTTCTACTCCCTTGGAATATGTACTTCTTGGCGGTGATGACGAAGTAGTCCCGATCCGAACGGTATTTATAGATACAGGGTGGGGAACTTTAGATTATAATATGCCCTGCGATCTTTATTACGGCTGCTTGGATAATGATTGGGATGGAAATGGTAATGAAATATACGGTGAAGTGGAAGATGTTGTAGATATGATCCCGGAAGTTTCAGTCGGCAGATTCCCGGCTGAGACAGAAAGTGAATTTAATAATATTTTTAATAAGACTTCCTATTATATTGATAATCAAACATTTACTAATGATGTTGTTGTACTACTGGGTGAGAATCTTAACAATAATCCGCTTACCTGGGGTGGAGATTACAAAGATGAAGTAGCAGATCTAGCACCGAGCCTAGATGCAGATTATCATGTAAGTAGGCTGTATCAGAGAGATGGAACTTACAATCCTGATTGGGTAAGTGCTGCTATTAATGATGGCCTTGCGGTTATCAATCACATGGGACATTCAAATGAAAATATAGTTTTTGGACAAACTACCAGCTATGTTAACGCTTATACAAACACACATTACGGTTTTGCCTATTCTCAAGGCTGTTATCCGGCTGCGTTTGATGAACTTACTAGTTTAAGTAATGAAAGTATCGCGGAAAATCTTGTTATGTCTGAACATGGATTATTTGCCTTTGTTGGAAACACACGATACGGATGGTATAGTCCCGGGAACACAAATGGTGCTTCCCAATATTACGACATTGCTTTTTTTGAAGCAATGTTCAACAATGATCTGCGACAACTGGGAAAATCACTCGCTTCCTCGCGGGTGGATTTGGTTAATATGGCTTTGGAAAACTCTGTAATGCGCTGGGTTCATTATGAACTTGTAGTGCTGGGTGATCCTTCTTTAGAAGTTAAATACGCTAATGGCTCATTCCCTTTTATCCAACCTGCCGGAGTTCAATATGATGATTCGATTTATGGTGATAATGACAATACACCAAATCCGGGTGAACAGATAGAAGTATTTATTGCACTTGAAAATATGGAAGGTTGGGCAGATGCAGAGGATGTAACTGCTTCTATTATTTTCGATGATGAAACTATTGAAGTTATTAATGGTGTTGTTGATTTTGGGAATATTCCGGTTGGATCATCTGTAACGGGTCCCTCCTTTATAATTCAAACTCCACAGGATTGTAATTATGACACCTATTATTATACTTTAAATATAACAGCTCCAGTTAGTGGAGGCGCTACGTTTGAAATGGATTACCAGATGGAATTTGAAGTTTCACTCTTTCAGCAAAATTGGCCTTGGTATGGCAGTAATCAGGTTTTTGCTAATCCAATAATATCCGATTTTGATGAGGATGGAGTAAAAAACGTACTGATAATTGATGCAGAATCAAATATTAATTTGCTGCAGCCTAATGCTCAAATGGTAAGTGGTTTCCCTTGGAGCGGAGAAGCTAATATCTGGAAAAGTGTTGCTTATGGAGATATTGATGCTGACGGATCAGATGATATTGTAATTGCCGACAGAGATGGAGAGATCTATGCTTTGAATTCTGCTGGGTCTCAAATATTTTCAGTAAACGTAGAATCGCAAAATCTGCTCACACCGATGATATCTGATATTGATGGTGACGGCCAGCTTGATGTTGTTACATTTGATCTTGGGAATAAGCTTTCGGTATTTAATAATGAAGGCGATATGCTCCCGAATTTCCCGGTAGAACTTTCTAATACTCTTTTCCGCGACATGGCCTCTGTTGACCTGAATGAAGATGGGAAAAATGAAATTTTAATCACCTTGTTAGATGCGAAATTATATGCTTTCAATGATAGCGGTGAAAATCTTGAAGGTTTTCCATTTGAACTTTCTGCAATATCTGCAACTGAGCCAATAATTCTTGATAACAAAAAAATTATTATTGGTACAGTTGATGAAAAATTGTATATAATAAGCCCCGGAGGGGATCTGCTATTTACACAAGTGCTTAACTCTAAAGTTGCAGGCTCTGCTATAGCAGCTGATTATGATAACGATGAAGTTCTTGATATTGCTTTTGTAACAGAAAACGGAGAATTTTTTGTAATTCACCAAAACGGTGATCTATTACCGGGTTGGCCGGTTAATATTGTAGGATCTTTTTCTAAGCCTCCCTTAGCAGTCGATCTTGATAATGATGATGCTCTGGAGTTAGTTGCCTTTTCAGATAGCAATGATATGTATGCTTTCCATCAGGATGGCACTGAATTAGAATTTGCTCCGGTTACAGTGGCTATAGGCTGTTATGGGCCGGCAAGCGTTGAAGATATTGACGCTGATGGTGATTTTGATTTTGTATCCGGGATCAGTTCCGGTGTACTGATCATTGATTGCAAATTGCCAAAAGGTACTAAGATACCATGGTCAACTTATCGTGGAAATTATAGAAGAACCGGATATTACGGAGATAATGTTGTTCTCACAGAAGCGGATCCTGTTCACGAGTTATTAACCGTTCCAATACTTGAGCAAAATTATCCTAATCCCTTCAACCCAAGAACAAATATTTCTTTTAGTTTACCTGAAGAAAGTAGAGTTGATCTTGATATTTACAATATTCGTGGACAAAAGGTCAAGCAGCTTGCTAATGATGAACTTAGGACGAAAGGAAAACAGGTCATCCAGTGGGACGGGACAGATAATAACGGGAAAAATGTCGGTTCAGGGATTTATTTCTACAAACTACAAGTAAATAATGCTGCAGTTGATGTTAAAAAGTGTATATTGCTTAAATAGACTGTTATAAAAATAAAACGGGCGGGTAACCGTCCGTTTATTATTTGACATAATTAATTGAACACCAAAACATCATTTCATGAATATTAAGGGATTAACTGAATTTTTAGATTCTGAGGATAACAGACAATTTTTCAAAATCTTACAGGGATTAGATGAAATATCGATCAACAAAATTCAAAATTTAGAATCAGCCAATCCGGATAAACCGATCAAAGAACTTCTAAGTCAAATACAATTGCAAAAAGAGAATATTAAAAAGATCCCATCAGCTAATAATTTACTCTTATCAAGAAAAGGTGCACAACAAGCAAGTTCCCAGCAGCTGGCGAAATACCACGCAGATAAATTCCAAAAATTTGATATCATTGCTGATCTCTGTTGCGGGATTGGTATTGATCTAATTAATTTAGCTCAAAACAAAAAACAGGTTTATGCGGTTGAATTGGATAAAGACACTTTACAAATCGCTAAATACAACTGTAACAAATTGAAGAATATCAAATTTATTAATAGAAGAGCTGAAGAATTTGCCGATGTTGTGGATGCGATCTTTATCGATCCGGACAGACGGTCAGGGAAAACACGCAAAATAGCTCCTGAAAAGTATTCTCCACCGTTATCTTCAGTTATTAAGCTGAGATATGTTTGTCCTGATATTGCTGTTAAGCTGTCTCCTGCACATGATTATCACAAACTTAAGTTACCACAAGATTCAACTTTAGAATTTGTATCGGAATCCGGAAATTTGAAAGAAATCCTGCTTTGTATGGGAAAATTAGCAACAAAAAACTGCCAAATTAAAGCCGTCCTTTTGCCATCACTTCTAACAATCCATGAATCAAGACCGCATCTAGATGTTAGCGAAATTAAAAACTATTTGTACGAACCTGATGCTGCTATTATCAGAGCCGGTTTAGTAAAAGAACTTGGAAATATGATAGGATATCAGCTTATCGATAAAAAAATTGCCTTATTGACAGGATCAAAAATGATCCTTAATGAATTTGGAAAGACATATAATGTTAAACAAATAATGCCATTTAATTTGAAATCTGCCCGGAAATATCTCCGAGAGCATTCTATTGGTAACTTGATAATTAAAACACGCGGGTTCCCTGAAAAAGAAGAAAAATTCCGGAAGAAGTTTAAACTTAACGGCACTAATTCTGTTATTATGTTCATTATTCGAAGAGGAAAAGGTCACTTGATCATTTTTGCACTGCTTCAGAATAAAACACTTGCCTGAATTAACATAAATAGGAAAGTGTAAAAAAAGACAAGGAAGGATAAATGAAGGGAAAAGTTAAATGGTTCGATGAAGGTAAAGGATACGGATTCATACTCTCAGATGAAGGGAAGGAATTTTTTGTTCACTGGAAATCAATTGTTACCGTCTCTGAATTGGGTAGGAAGACACTTGTTCCTGACGAAGATGTGGAATTCGATACAATTGAAACAGACAGAGGGATACAAGCAATTAATGTGATCAGGTTGAATCCCTGATAAGCAATAGAACTTTTTGCGGCGTTCTGACGTCGCTTTTTTTATGAGCAATTTTTTACCCGTAACTAAAAAGGACTTAGAAAAAAGAGGTTGGAAACAACTCGATATCATCGTCGTTACAGGAGATGCTTATGTTGATCATCCTAGTTTTGGTCCTGCTATCATCGCCAGAACGCTGGAAGCAGAGGGGTATAAAGTAGGTATTATTTCGCAACCGGATTGGAAAAGTGATACCGACTTTAAAAAACTTGGTCGTCCCGAGCTATTTTTTGGTGTATCCTCCGGTAATATGGACTCGATGGTAAATCATTATACTGCAAGACGTAAGATCAGAACAAATGATGCTTATTCTCCCGGAGGGAAAAGCGGTTTTAGGCCAAATCGAGCGACTATAGTTTACACCCAAAAACTAAGATCTATTTTTAAGGGTACTCCGGTTATTTTAGGTGGTATCGAAGCCAGTATGCGCCGGATTCCGCATTTCGATTATTGGAGCAATAAACTAAGAAATTCCATCATCTTCGATTCCAGAGCTGATATTCTGGTTTACGGGATGGGAGAAAGAACTATAAAAACCATAGCGTCAAGACTGAAAAAAGGTGAAGAGATAAATACTATGCATGATATTCCGGGAACGGTAGTCATGGGTGATGAGCTAGAGAATGCTGTAACTTTACCGGAATTCACCACTGAGTTTTCCGAACAGGATTTTTTTAATATGCATAAAATATTCCGGGAAAATTTTCAGGATAAAGTACTCATTCAAAAATTTGAGAAAAAATATTTGATTCACAATCCACCGGCAAAACCGTTAACTACTCAGGAACTTGATACAGTATATAATATCAAATTCACACGCAAGCAGCATCCGGATTATAATGGTAAGGCAATCCCGGCTTTTGAACAGATAAAAAATTCCATTACAGTCCACCGCGGTTGTTTTGGCGGCTGCAGTTTTTGTGCAATTGGATCTCATCAGGGGAAGACAATACGTTCAAGAAGTATTAATTCAATAATCAAAGAAATTGAAAACATTTCTTCAGATAAAAGTTTCAGAGGAACGATTAGTGACATTGGTGGTCCTTCGGCAAATATGTATGGAATGAACTGTCGCCTGGAGATTAGTGAAACTTGTAAAAGAACTTCTTGTCTTTATCCCGTTATCTGCCCTCAACTTGATACATCTCATATTGAGCAGAAAAAACTATTGAAAGAAATTAGAGCATCTGCAAAAGTAAAACACGCTTTTATCTCCTCAGGTATAAGATTTGATCTGGCACTAAAAGACGTTGATTATATAGAGATCGTTGCTAAATATCATACCAGCGGACTGCTCAAGCTTGCTCCTGAACATCTTAGTGACGAAGTTCTAAAACTGATGCATAAACCTTCATTTGCCCTTTATGAACAGTTTCATGAAATCTTTAGTGAATACTGCCAAAAACTGGGAAAGAAGCAGTTCATAGTTCCTTATATCATTGTAGGACATCCAGGGTCCAATCTAAAAGATACAATTCAACTGGCCGTGTATCTTAAAAAGCAGGATATTAAATTAAAACAGATCCAACAATTTACACCTACTCCAATGACGGAAAGTACATTAATGTATTATGTCGAAAGTGATCTGAACGGGCAGAATATCTATGTTCCCAAAGGTAGAGAAGTCAGGCTGCAGAAGGCACTTGTTCAATGGTTTGTCCCACAAAACAAAAAACTTATCTTCGAAGCGTTAAATAAGTCTGGCAGAAAAGATCTTATTGGCTTTTTCCTTAATAAAAATTAAATTAGTTTCTTCGATTCATCGACTGCTTGTTCAGATCAAAGTAGGTTATTAGAGTGATTTAAAAAAAACTTGCCTATAATCTCAGAATAATAATTTTAACACAAAAATATATCATTGGAGGCGGAAAAATGAGAGTTCATAATTTTAGTGCAGGTCCGGCTGTATTACCGGAACAAGTATTAAAAGAAGTTCAAGAGAATTTAGTGGATTTCAAAGGAAATGGTCTTTCAGTAATGGAGATGAGTCATCGCTCAAGTCAATATATCGAGATAATAGAAAGCGCTCGTGCAAGGATACTTAAGATAATGGGACTGGGAGATGATTATGTTGCTTTATTCCTACAGGGCGGTGCCAGCACCCAGTTCTTTATGATCCCGTTGAATTTTTGCGATGACAAGAAAGTAGCAAACTACATTGATACAGGAGCTTGGAGTACTAAAGCAATAAAAGAAGCAAAAATATTAGGCAAGAATTTACATATCGCAGCTACATCTCAGGATAAAGAATTTACCTATATTCCCAAAACCTGGCAACTTTCTGATAATCCTGCTTATTTGCATATTACGACAAATAATACAATTCGCGGTACAGAATGGAAGATTGATCCTGATGTTCCGTCTGATGTTCCACTTATTGCAGATATGAGTTCAAATTTCCTGAGCCGACCTCTCGAATTCAGTAAATATGATCTGATCTACGGCGGAGCACAAAAAAATATTGGACCAGCAGGTGTTACTTTTGTAATAATTAAAAAGGCAATGTTGGATAAAATAAATCCGAACCTCCCAACTATGATGAATTATAATACCCACGTAAGCAAAGATTCTATGTTCAATACGCCACCGACATTTTCAATTTATGTTTTAGGTGAAGTATTAAAGTGGATTGAAGGCAATGGCGGACTACCAGGAATGCAAAAGATAAATGAGGAAAAGGCTGACTCTATCTATGATGTTATAGATGATTCAGATTTTTATCGTGGTACTGTGGTAAAAGAAGACAGATCTTTCATGAATATTCCATTTAGATTACCTACAGAAGAATTGGAAAAGAAATTTGTATCAGAAGCAATCACAAATAAGATGTTCAATCTCAAAGGACATAGAAGTGTTGGCGGCTGTAGAGCATCTGTTTATAATTCACTTCCCATGAGTTCAGCAAGAGCTCTAGCTAAATTTATGATTGATTTTGAAAAGGCAAATAAGTAAGCAAACCAATTAATCTATGCGGGTTTCCCCGACTGTACGGGGATCCCGTATTATCTTATGAAAGTAGAAACAACTTTAAAAAACAATTTCGATTTCTCTAATTTGAGGCTGATCCACCTTGCTTTTTTCACAGCTCTTGCTATCGCTTTATATGTTGTTGAAAGTTTCATTCCCAGACCATTCCCATTTATTAAACTTGGGCTTGCAAACTTGGTTGTTCTTTTACTTTTAGTTAATGACTATCGCAGATTTGCCTTGATTGTTATCCTTGGTAAAACAGTTATTGGCGGTTTTTTTTCTGGATTGCTCTTCAGTCCGACCACCCTTCTTTCACTAGGAGGAAGCTTAATCTCATTTTGTGTTATGGTATTTATTATTAAATCCAGAATTCCATTCAGTATCATTGGAATAAGTGTGTTAGGAGCTGTATCACATAACATCACTCAAATAGTTATTGTACGCTTTGTATTAATCAAAGAAAATACAATATTTTGTTTGACGCCGCTGCTAATCATATTGGGAATAGTAACTGGTATTATAATAGGGTATCTGGCAAAAATATTCATGGGAAGGCTCAATGGAGAACATGAAAAAAGAAGTTCTTAAATATTTATTTATCATCATCGCAATTGTTGTATTTTTTTCTGGTATTGGCTTTGGGCTTTTCTATTATTTCAGCAGGGAACTCCCGCCGCTTTCGGAATTACAAAGTTATGAAATGAAAGTAGGATCAGAAATTTATGACCGTAACGATAATTTAATTCATATTTTCTACATTGAAAAGAGACAGTTAACGCAATTAAGTGAATTACCCGAATATCTTACTCAAGGTATAATTGCCGTTGAAGATAAAAATTTTTACAACCATTGGGGTATGGATCAGTTAGGCTTGATCCGAGCTATTATAATCGATATTAGTAAAGGAGATTTTTCCCAAGGAGCAAGTACTATTACGCAGCAGCTTGCCCGCAATATGTTCCTTTCACTTGATAAACAAATACCGCGCAAGATCAAAGAATTGATCCTTGCAATAAGAATTGAGAGCAACTTTTCAAAAGATGAGATTCTGGAAATGTATCTTAATAAATCTCCCTTTGGACCGGGATTATACGGTATTGAAGTTGGAGCAAAAAAATATTTTGGAATTGAAGCTAAAGACCTCTCTATCCCGCAAGCTGCACTTTTGATCGGAATGCCTCAACTCCCCAGTGCTTATTATCCAATCCGCTTTCCAGAAAGAGCATTAAAAAGAAGAAATATTGTCCTGAGACGTATGTTGGAAGAAAATGTGATCACGAAAGAACAATTTGTTTCTGCTCTGGAAACTGAACTGGAACTTTTTGAACCAACCGGAAATTTTGGAGCGAAAGATTACTTTATAGAATTCATTCGGAGAAGACTGGAAAATGAGTTCGGAACAACTCAGTTATTTACAGGTGGGATGAAGATTTATACTACTCTGGATATGGATTTGCAGGAGTATGCAGATTCAGTACTGAACATGAATTTAAGGAAATTTGAAAATAAAAATAACTATGAATTCAAATACGATGATTTCCCAGCAGATACAATAAATATAGTAACACCTTATGTTCAGGGCGCTGTATTCTCAGTAGAACCTGAAACTGGATATGTGAGAGTTATGATAGGAGGTAGAAATTTCAATCATAGTAAATTGAACCGAGTAATGCAATCTATCAGGCAACCGGGATCATCTTTCAAACCAATACTTTACAGTACAGCTTTGGTTAATGGTTATACAGCAGCTACGATAATAAAAGATGAGCCATTCTCATTTATACAGAATGATACTTTATTTTGGTCTCCGAAAAATTACTCTAATAAAAATTTTGGTTATACAAGATTGCGGACAGGATTAAAGAGATCGAGAAATGTATATGCAGCAAAAACTATTTATGATGTCGATCCCAGAAAAGTTGTAGAATATGCAGAACGATTTGGAATCACTACTCCAATTTATCCCTACTACACTCTGGCTGTTGGCAGTATGGAAGTTAAACCATTTGAATTGATAACTGCCTATACAACCTTTCCAAATGGGGGAGAGCGCGTTAAACCGATATATATCAGAAGAGTTGAAGATAAGCATGGGAAGATCCTGAAATCTAATGAACCAGAAAAAATTAGAGTGATAAATGAGCAGGTTGCTTACGTTATGGCAGATCTGATGCAATCAGTTTGTGAAACAGGAACCGGTGTAGGAATACGCTGGCAATCGGGATATCAAACCTTGGGATCTATCAGCTACAAATGGAATGCAGCCGGTAAAACAGGGACAACCGATGATTTCCGAGATGCCTGGTTTATAGGTTATAATAAAAAACTTGTTACTGGAATCTGGGTAGGATTTGACGACAACTCCACCTTGGGAAAAGGTCAATCCGGAGCAACCGCTGCACTTCCTTCCTGGCCTTATATCATGAAAAAAGCTGTTTATCTGGATTCACCGGTGAATAGCAAAGGATATCCAATTGTGAATGGTAAGGAATTGCAGTTCACAAAACCTGCTGATATTGTTACAGTAGAAATTTCAAAAGAAACAGGATTGCTCCCAAAAAGTGATTATGAAGAGACTATGCAGGAAATATTTATTACTGGGACTGAGCCTACTCCACTTAGTGATAGTTTGAACTACAATTTTTATCCGACTTTTTACCGTGAACACGATAAGGATTCACTGGTAGTAGATCTGGGCGGCCCTGCTTATGTTTGGCCAGATTCTATCATTTTAGAACCAACTTATCCTGATACGACCAGACCAGATCATATGGTTATGGCGCCGCGTCATGAACCTGATCCGATAGACATGAGAGGTGCTTTGATAATTCAAAACAAGAAAATTGTTAACAGACCAGATAGCCTTTTATGGAAAGGACCTATATGGCTCAAAAATCAACCTGATTCCCTCGATGCGATAGATAAGCTAATGGACTCTTTGATCAAGGATAGAAGGTGATTATTCAGCTTTTATCCATTTTAACCGTTATTTCTCTGATCATTTACCTGTATTATATGATTTTGTTTTACTTAGGATTAAAAAACAGAAAGACAGAATTTAATCATTCCAAACCTTACGTTTCAGTGATCATAGCAGCAAGGAATGAAGCGAAAAATATCAGTTACCTGTTGACATCATTAGCAAATCAAACTTACCCAGCTGAAAAATATGAAGTGATCATTGCCGATGACAATTCACAAGATGAAACTCAAACTATTGTACAACAATACTGCGATAAATGGAAGAATTTTAAGTTAGTGAATGTAATTGGAAGAGATAAAGTTATCTCTCCTAAAAAAAATGCGTTATCTCAGGCAATTGAAAAAGCTAAAGGCGATATTGTCCTTTCTACTGATGCTGATTGTCTGGTTGGTAAATATTGGATAGAATCGATGATCGCCAGTTTTGATGAAAATGATATGATGATAGGATTTTCCAGAACTAAACTGAAAGACTGGAAAAAAACAAATTTGACCAAGAAGTTCGAGCACTTTGATTTCCTTGCCATGTTCTTTGCTGCGGCAGGCGCTATAACTTCTGGGAAATATTTTTCCTGCTCAGGTCAAAACATAGCCTACCGTAAACAATCCTTCCAAAAAGTGGGAGGCTTTGAAAAAATAAAGCATCTCATCTCAGGTGATGATGTTAACTTGATGCAGTTATTTAGAAAAATGAATATGAAGGTCATGTTTGCTTTTACTAATCATAGTTACGTTTACACTCAGCCTGTAAAGGATCTTTACACCTTACTGAGTCAACGCAGCAGATGGTCATCAAACAGCAAGTGGCAAATTATTTTGAATCCGGAGTTCTTTCTCTATCTTTTGAGTGTGTTTTTTATCACATTTTTACCTTTTATCCTGCTGTTTGTATTTTGGCAGTTGGCTCTAGGGGTTCTGTTATTAAAGATCAGTTCTGAATTGCTCTTTTTAAGATATGGGTTGGATGTTTTTAGCGAAGATAAAAATAAGTTGATGTTTTATCCTACCTGGTTTATTTTGCAACCATTATACATTGTCACTGTTGCAATTATGGGTGGATTGAATATTTTCACTTGGAAGAAGTAATATGGAGGTTATAATGAAGCTTTTAAAAAAAATTATTGTTATGGTTGTTTTTGCATCAGTATTATCAATTGTTAATGCTCAAGACGACTATGAGAGTTGGAAATTACAGCAAAATTCCAGTATGAAAAAATACATAAATGAAGAAGATAAGGCATTTGCAGATTTTCTCAAAAAAAACTGGGAAGAATTTGAAACATTCAAAGCTGAAGTTTATGATCCGACTCCAAAACCTGTTGAGATCCCGGTACTTGAGCCAAAAAAGATTGAGCAGATTAAAGTTACAGATAAGATCAAAGAAATAAAAATTCCTCCTAAAATGCAGATCGAAGAAAAAGAACAGGACGATTGCCTTGTAAATGTTGAAATGACAGCAGATCCTAGAATTCAAATAAATTATCTTGGCTTACCCTTGGAGATGAACTACACTCCTCAAATGGATATACAACTTAAAAGTCCTATGAATGAAGAAGGCATTTCTGATTTCTGGTATTTTATCAGCAATAAGGATTATGCCACATTACTAACTCAAACAAAAGATTACAGAGAACAATTGAAATTAAATGATTGGGGATATTGTCTGCTGCTTAACGAAATATCAAAGGAAGTATCCGGCGGATCTCAAAATCTTTCTAGACTCATTTTATGGTTTTTACTATCTAAATCCGGTTATGAAGCAAAGATTGGATTTGCAGAGGATAATGTATATCTTCTACTTCCATGTAAAAATAAAATTTATGGTGTATCCTATGTGATCATAGATAACAAAAGATTTTACACTCTTTCCTTCGACAAAAAAGAACAGCTGAATATTACTATTAATACTTATGAGGGGAAATATCCCAAGGCAGATGATCTGATTGATTTGAATGTTAGCAATGCTCCAAAAATTAAAAGTGCACTGATTGAAAAAGAACTGAAATTCAAATATAATGATCAGGAATACTCCATTCCAGTAACCTATAATCAGGCTAGTGCAGAATATTTCAAAAATTATCCTCAGACAGATCTGGAAGTATACTTTAAAGCACCTCTTTCGGAAGAAGCTACTTATTCTCTCACTATCGGATTGAAACCTATCTTGGAAGGAAGATCGGAAATAGATGCCGCAAATGTGCTTCTACGCTTCGTTCAAACTGCCTTCCAATATAAAACAGACGGAGAACAATTCGGCAGCGAAAAGAGCTTATTCTCAGATGAAACACTCTTTTATCCTTATTCCGATTGCGAAGACAGATCAATTATTTATTCCTTTTTAGTTAAGAGCATTTTGGATCTGCAGGTTATCGGTTTGGATTATCCTGGCCACGTTTCTACCGCAGTTTGGTTTAACACTGAACCACAGGGAGATAAAATAGAATATAACTCTAGAAACTTTGTTGTATGTGATCCTACCTATATTAATGCGAATATTGGTATGACGATGCCACAATTCAAAGATGTAAAACCTAAGATAATTGAACTGCAAAAATAGCGGGAGTTAAGATGAAATGTGTACTCTTTGACGATGCTAAATGGTCTAATTTCTTCCCGATAACACTAACACGTTCCATAGGAGATCTGCGGGTAGGAATTTTAAAACTAAGACAACGAATATCCGCTTATCTAGATATGATTATATCAAATGTAATTGTATCTTCACAATTGGAGGCTATTTACAAAGAAAGACATAAAGATTGGCAAGTGAATGAGTTAGAAGCTGTAGATACGATCTTTGTTAATAGCCGCCTTAAAATAGATGAAAAAGTAAAAAAACAGATCCTGGCTTTACAGAAAGGTGAATGTTTGATAAAGGATAATGTGATCCTAGCTGCTAGATTACAGCCTAAAAAAGGAAAATATCAAGCAGAAAGTGTAGAGAAAATTTTTTCTGATCTTACAAAGATCGAACCTTCCGAAATCGGCTATTGGAAATATTTATGGGATCTGATCCAAGCTAATTCTCATTATATCAATCGGGATTTCAACTATTTCTTTTACGAGAAAGATAACTATTTTGAAACCGAATTGGGGACAACTGTAATAAATCCTTATAATGTGTGGATTGGGGAAGGAACTGTCATTAAACCCGGTGTAGTTATCGATGCTGCGGATGGGCCGGTAGTTTTGGATGAAAATGTTACGATTCTCTCGAATTCAGTTATCATTGGACCGGTTTACATTGGGAAAGGTTCGACAATCAAGTCAGGAGCGAAGATATATGCCGGCACATCTATTGGACCAGTCTGCAAGATAGGCGGTGAAATTGAAGAAACAATATTCCAGGGATATTCTAATAAACAGCATGATGGTTTTCTGGGTCATAGTTACCTGGGAGAATGGATAAATATCGGTGCTGGAACAAATAACAGTGATCTGAAGAATAACTATCAAACGGTTGCAGCTTATTTTTATCCTGAAAATAAAAAGATTGATACAAAAGGGAATTTTCTGGGAACCATTATTGGTGATCATTCGAAAACAGGTATCAATGCAACTATTAATACTGGAACGGTTATCGGGGTTGGATGCAGCTTATTCGGTTCTGAACTGATAAGAGATCATAAACCTAGTTTTAGTTTTGGTACAGGTTCTAAAACGGTAAAATATACTGTAACTGAATTCCTGGAAACTGCCGCACTGGTAAAAAAACGTAGAGGTTTAGACCTTTCCGGTTCTGAGAAAGAGCTTTACAGCCAGATAGACTAAAAGGTTTTGTCCTGAAAGATTAAATTTATCAATGGAGCTTAAATGCAAGAATATATAAAAGTAGAATTCCGTACCGGTAGAAGCGGTTATTATTTTAATGAAAAAGAATATCCAATCGAACCGGATATACAAGTGATCGTTAAAGCAGAGCGCGGAGAGGATATTGCCAAGGTTGTCAATTGTGCAATTGAAGCAGATCAAATTGACCAAAACCTTGATGAAAAAAGCATTACATCGATTAAACGTATAGCTACCGATGCAGATATAAATCAACTTGAAATTGTTAATAAAAAGGAAAAAGAAACTGAAAAGAAATTTCTTGAATTACTAAAAAAACAGCCTTTTACAATGAAACTTCTGCAAGCAATCTACCAGCTGGATGGCAACAAATTGACATTCTTTTTTTCAGCAGATGGACGTATTGATTTTCGTGATTTTGTGAGAGAACTTGCTTCTGAATTTAAAACAAGGATCGAACTACATCAAACTTCCGGCCGTGAAGATGCGAGGAGATTAGGCGGATTAGGTATGTGCGGGAAAACTTATTGTTGCGTTAGTTTCTTAACTAAATTTAACCAAGTCACTATTCAAATGGCAAAAGATCAAAATCTTCTTAGTAATTTATCTAAGATCTCAGGTCCCTGCGGGAGACTACTTTGCTGTCTGCATTATGAAGAAGATTTCTATTTAAAAAAATCAGAGGATTTTCCTGAACTTGGTCAGGTTGTGCGGTTTAAAGACCAAAAAATGTATGTGGAAAAGAACGATTTTTATAATAATCGTATAAATCTGATAGCAGAAGATCACGATCGCTATATTGTTACTTTGGAAGAATTTAGAAAGATTGTACAAGATGACAAAAAAAATTCTTGAGTTATTACCGACTGAGTTAACAAATTATTTAATCAGTATTGGTGAAAAAGAGTATAGAGCAAAACAAATTTTTAATTGGATATATAATAAGAGAAGTTCCGATTTCAATGAGATGACTTCGCTTTCGGAAAATTTACGGGAGAGACTGAATTCAGATTTTTCTTTCAACCTCCCGATCATTGAACAAAAAAGTATTTCACAAGATGGCACAACTAAATATCTACTATCGCTGGCAGATGATGCTAAAATTGAAATGGTGCTGATCCCCAATGAAAAAAAGAACACCCTATGTATTTCTTCACAGGTCGGATGTTTCCGAAAATGTGAATTTTGTGCAACTGCAACTCTGGAATTCACCCGGAATTTAGAAACGTATGAGATAATAGCACAGGTTTTTTTAGCGATAAATGAACTCAAGGAAACGAAATTGACAAATCTTGTTTTTATGGGAATGGGCGAACCTTTAGATAATTTTGACAATTTGGTGAAAGCAATAAATATTATGCAGCATGATCTATGTTTTAATTTTAGTCCCCGCAGAATTACAGTTTCAACTTCCGGTGTAGTTCCCAAGATAACAGACTTAGCTGACACAGGTTTAAAGATAAAATTAGCCGTCTCATTAAACTCTGCTAATCAAACTAAAAGAGAAGAATTAATGCCGATAAGCAAAAAATATCCACTAACAGAACTAAAAAAAGCCTTGATAGATTTCAGGAAAAAAGCTAGCTATCGCATAACTTTGGAATATGTAATGATCAAGGATTTTAACATAGGCAAAGAAGATGCGAATGCTCTTATTAAATTCATGGGCGATATTTCATGTAAATTGAATTTGATAAAATGGAACGCTGTTAATGGTCTTAAGTATGAAGCACCTTCCGGAAATGAAGTAGAGAGATTTAGAAAACTAATGAATGTTCAAAAATCAGCTGTTACTTTCAGAAGAAGCAGAGGTGAGGATATTGAAGCAGCATGCGGACAGCTGGCTGCTAAGAATGTCCACTAAACTAAGGAGCGAATATGAGGGATATTGATATTGATAAACTTGCAAAAATGATAGATCATACTGAACTGAAATCAAGTTCCGGAGAGGGTAAGATCAAGGATCTCTGTGTGGAAGCTGATCAGTTTGGATTTATCACTGTTTGTGTTAATCCTGTTAATGTAAAATTTGCAGCAGGACAACTCAAGGATAGTGATGTATTGGTTTGCAGTGTGGTTGGATTTCCACTTGGGATGAACACTACAGAAATAAAAGCTCTTGAAGCAAAAAAAGCGGTGGAAGAAGGTGCAGCGGAAATCGATATGGTAATAAATGTTGGAGCTATGCGTGATGGGAAACACGATTATATAAAAGCAGATATTGAAGCAGTGGTAAAAGCTAGTGCTCCGGCTCATGTTAAAGTGATCTTAGAAACCTGTTATCTTACGGATGAAGAAATTATCAAAGCTTGTGAACTTTCTGTTGAAGCAGGAGCTCACTTTGTGAAAACATCAACCGGCTTTGGTGCTTTTGGCGCTTTTGCACATCATGTAAAATTGATGCGTGAAACGGTAGGTCCGGATATTGGTGTGAAGGCTTCGGGCGGTATCTCCAATATCAAAGATGCAATGAGAATGATAAACGCTGGAGCAACCAGACTTGGTACCAGTGCAGGAATTGTGATCCTCGAAGGTGCAAAGTTATTGAAATATGCTACAGATTCCTGGTTGGAACCGGAAATACCTTGTCATACCTGCCCGGCTCGAAGCGCTTCTATTGCAAAATTACCAAAAGCACTTTATCAATACTATACAAATAAGTGTATGAAATGTGAATACCGCGAAAAATATAATAAGTTCTACGAATAGGAGGTCACATTATGAATGGATATATGGATAGGATTATTAAGATTGACCTCACAACAGGTAAACAGGAAGAAATTTTAATTAGTAAGAAGATAAAGCGAGAATTCATTGGCGGTAGAGGACTAGGTGTAAAATTATACACTGATATGTGTCCGGTTAAGTTAGATCCTTTAGATAAAGAGAACGCTTTGATATTTTCGACAGGACCGATCACAGGATTGATCCAAACCGCCGGTCGCTACCAGATCACTTCGCGATCACCATTAACAGGCACAATTATAACTTCCAGTTCAGGCGGATTCTTTGGAACAGCAATGAAGAAAGCAGGATTTGATTGTTTGATAGTTACAGGAAAATCTGAGAGACCAGTTTATCTCGATGTAAATGATGGTAAAATAACTATCAAACAGGCTACACATCTCTGGGGTGCCGATACACATGAAACTATGAAAATAATCAAACAAGAGATAAATTCAAGTGCATCTGTTGCTTGTATCGGACCGGCAGGAGAAAATCTGGTGCCTTTCGCCGCAGTTATGAATGATAAAGACAGAGCCGCAGGTCGGGGTGGTATCGGAGCAGTTATGGGTTCTAAAAACTTAAAAGCCATTTCCGCTTTTGGAAAAAAAGATATCTCCGTTCATGAACCAGAAGCTCTGAAAAAGATGATCTCAACTTTAAATACTCTGATCGATAAAAATCCGGTTACCGGGAAATCCTTGCAACTTTTAGGAACTTCAGTTCTGGTTAATGTGATCAATGAACATGGAATGTATCCAACCAGTAATTTTCAAAAAGGAGTATTTAATGATGCTGAAGGCACTAGTGGTGAGAAGATTGCAGAATCTATCCTGGAGGGAAGGAGTGCCTGCTTTAAATGTCCAATTGCTTGCGGTAGGAAGACCAGAACCAGCACAAGAAGTGGTGAAGGTCCCGAGTATGAAAGTGTTTGGGCTTTAGGAGCTCAACTTGGCATCAATGATCTGGAAAAGATAACTGAAGCTAACTATACTTGTAATGAATTGGGTTTAGATACAATTACAACAGGAAGTACGATCGGCTGCGCGATGGAACTTTATGAAAAAAATGCTTTTCCGGAAAAGCTTATTTGGGGTGATTCAGATAATCTTGTCAAAATTGTAGAAGATATCGCATATAAAAGAGGTATAGGAAAAGATCTGGCACTTGGCTCCAAGAAATTGGCCGAAAAATATGGAAAACCTGAAATTGCTATGCAGGTTAAAGGTATGGAAATCCCAGCTTACGATCCAAGAGGAGTTCAAGGACAAGCTTTATCTTTTGCCACATCCAACCGAGGTGGTTGCCATATGCAGGCATATATGATTTCCTCAGAGATTTTGGGCTCTCCAGTTTTTACTGACAGGTATTCTGTTGACGGCAAGGCTGAGATCGTAGCTTTATTGCAGGATATTTCCGCTGCTGTTGATTCTCTGGTACTTTGCAGATTCCTTCAGTTTGCAGTCAGTTTGGATACATTCAAGGAAATATTAAATATCGTAACCGGTTCAGATTACAGCGAAGATGAACTTCTGAAAGTTGGTTCCAGGATTTATAATCTGGAAAGAAAATATAATGTCGAAGCCGGATTTGACCGTAAAGATGATACATTACCGGCCAGATTCCTCAAAGAAGAACTAAAAGAAGGCGCTTCTAGAAACCGACTGGTAAAACTGGATGAAATGTTGGATAAATATTATGAGTACCGAAATTGGGATAAAAACGGAGTTCCAACCGATAAAATAATGAAGGAATTAGGACTTTGATTTAAAGACCGCTTGTGAAACGCTAGCCTGATCATTTAGCAGAAACTCTGAAATATTGGTGATCTAGGTAGATAACAATAGATAATATTGGCATCCCAAGAGCGGGATAAGTAAAAATTTTGTGAGGCCTTATGAAAGTCAATTTAGCAGGGTTTAATATTGATAAAAACCTGATAGATAAATTACCGAAAGATTCTATAGCGACACCGGAAACAATTTCCGCTGCGTATGCTCGTATTAGCCGTGATCCGCGCGATGTTCCTGAACTTCGTCAAGAAGCACTTAAGCAAATTAAAAAAGCCAGACGCTCCAATCAATCTATCGTGTTCGGTATGAGTCATCACTCGGTAGCGGAACATGCATATTTTAATTTTGATATTTTACAAATATCACGACTTGCTCTGGAAGAATTGGAGGCAAGACGTATAGGGGCTGCTTACACTGAAAAATCGCAGCGTTACATTACACTGAAAGGTGATTATGTAATTCCACAGGAATTTAATTATAATGATCGCAAAAAATATATTGAACTAGTAAAGTTACAGAATGAATTTTATCAAAAGAATCTGAAGAAGTTAACAGAATATCAGTTCAGATCACATCCACAATTAGCAGAGAAAGCTATAACAGCTGCAGCCAAGGGTGTTTCGGATAAAATGAACCGGGCAAAGAATACACTTGAGGGATGGGCAAAAGAAGATGCCCGTTATGCACTTAGTTTAGGAACTCAAGCACAGCTTGGTATGTCTTTCAATGCGCGAACTCTTGAACATGCGATCCGAATTATGCGGTATTCGGAATTAGCAGAATGTCGGGATCTGGCACAAAAACTTTTTGCTGTTACTAAAGAAATTGCTCCTTCTCTAATTATTTTAACAGATCCGGACGAATTCATGAAAACTTTCAAAACAGAATTGCAAGACGATTTTTTCAAATATACTGATTCAAGTTTAAAAAAATATGTAGAAGAGTTGATCAAAAAATATTACAGTAAGGCTAATCCTGAAACTATAGAAGGTAGGGCAGTTGAAGAGGCTATAATGATCAATAATTCAAATGTAGATCTCAACATTACAGCAGCTGTTCTTCACCATAATTCAAAACTATCAGGCAAAGAATCTTATAGTATCGCAGAACGAATATTAGCAGATGATGAGCAAGGGGAAGAATTCTTCGCAAAAGTAATGAACTTTATCTCTGCTTTTGATCCGCTGCCGCGTGAATTTGAATTTACGGGAGAATTAAAATTTGAACTTATCGTAAGTGCCAGTAATTATGCTCAACTTAAACGTCACCGCTTAATGACGATCTTAGCTCAGGATTATGATCCCAACCTGGGAATTACTATTCCTGCATCGATCAAATCTATAAATGCTGGGAATGAGTTGATGGAAGTGGCTAATCTCAGTCAGGAGCTTTATTATGAATTTCTGCCTAAATTCGGCAAAGCAGCTGAATACTGTCTCATTAATGCACATCGCCGTCGTGTATTAGTTTCTACGAATCCGCGAGAACTTTACCACATTTCCAGACTGAGGGAAGATGAACATGCGCAATGGGATATTAAAAAAACTGCCACTAGGATGTTGACTCTGGCTAAAAAGGTTGCTCCCAGAACGTTTCTGTATTCAGGCGGAAAGGATCATTTTGAACGATTAAAAAACAAAGATCAAATATAATTGCAAATACCCAGCCTGAGTCGGAGCTAAATGTTCGAATTGTTCTTACCGTTTTCTAAAATTATTTTTACTTCACTAAATCATCCCTTATTCTGAGATAACGTTTTACATAACCCGAAAAAATCTCAATGTTGATTTACCAACCCACCTTCTTTGAATTTTTCTACCTGATAGATAAATATCTCAGTTTCATCATCCTTAAAAGCATTATATGGAAGTCCGGCTTTATGAGAGCAGAGATTACCAAGGAAAGTTGTAAGGTCCCAACCGGTTTCGGTAGCAACCTGTGGCAGGAAAACTCCGCTACGGAAACCTTTTTTTACCCAGACACCATCGATTCCCAATCTGATCGTTTTATAATCAGATATACGTTCCATAGGTGAAAGTATAGAAATTTCTATCTCGATTTCTTCTAACTCTTTTTCATTGCGAACTATCGGGAAACGCGGATCTTCAAAGGCAGCTCCTATTGCCATCTCAATAACAGCTTCATAAAGCGGCAGCCTGGGCTGCATATGTCCAATGCATCCACGGAGATCACCTTTAGAATTCAAGGTTACAAATACTGCTCGTTTTTTCAACAATTCTGGATTGTCCGGTTTTGTTATTTGCAATTGCTTGTGATTCTGTAGGTAGTATTGGATACTCTGTCTTGCCAAGTTCAGCAGGAATTTCTTTTCCGAAATTTTCATAGTTTCGTCCTTTATTTTGGTTTCTTCTTTTTTGGGATAAATGATAGAACAATAACCTACTACACGGTCTGAATGTGTGTTCCCGACAGCGTCTCCTGAGTTGGCATACTTCAGTAATACAGGATTATCTGTCTGCAAGTTTTCCATAATTTGTAAAAATGAATACATCGCATGAAAACCGCAAAGTTCACTTTTCCCAGAGAGTATATCATTTTTTAAAGAGTCCCATTTTTCATTTAAGATCAGATCACAAGTTCTTTTATCCATTGTATTGGCAAATGCGTAACTATGAAAATGAGACATATCACTGCTACTGATAAAGAGCAGATTGCTGGTTGTATCTCTAGTTATCCGAGTTAACTCATCAGCTAGTTTATCGAGTAATTGGAAGTTATTTGTTGAAGTCAAGATCAATACTATATTGAAATCGTGGAGTTGATATTGCAAGAAAGGTAGCTGAACCTCCAGGCTGTGTTCCGAAGAGTGAATTTTTTTGTTGAATACAAATCTATCATCTGCTTTGATCAATTCTTCGGAAATCATTTTGTTGATGGGAATATCTCCCAAAGGTGTTTTAGCAAAATCACCATTATAAATACTTATTGTATCCTCTAAATAATGATGACTGCTGCCGAGTAATATAACTGTGTCGTAATGTTTGTTCTGCAAAACTGAATAACCATGTGCAGCAACTTGTCCGGAATAGATAAATCCGGCATGAGGTGAGATTAAACCAAGAGGATCTGATTTTGTTGGAATATTTTCAACGTTCTGAAAGAAATTCATAAGCATCATTTCAAGTTCCGCCTTATTATCGGGATACCAAGTACCTGCAACGACAGGTTCGAGCGTCTGTGAACAAATTGTCATTGCAATAGCAATAATTAATGCAAGAATAATTATTCTTTTCATTTTTTCCTCATGCTTACTGATGTAAATTATTAAAAGTTAATAAAAGTAACAAGGAAAAATTTAATCAAAAACAGAACTTACCAATCTGTTAAGTAGATAGTTTCATAGCTAACAAAAAGGATAAATAAGATTATCCATCCGGAATTATAAAGTTAGGGGTTTGTGAAAATACACGAGGATATTACAATATTAATTGACACCTGCTATCATTAACTTGCAGTTTACAACATGAAAAGTGGATATATTTTAATTATTCTTTTATCTGCAATCTTCCTTGCTGGCGGAATCAAAGTTAGTGAACTGCTGCGGGAAGCTGAATTCTATACTAAACTAAAGAATGATTTTGTCCGCTGTGATCTGTGTCCGAATACATGTGTCTTAAAAGACGGTGACACGGGAACCTGCAATGTTAGGCAAAATTTAAACGGAACGCTCTACTCTCTAGTTTACAATCAACCTGTATCACTAAATATTGACCCCATCGAAAAAAAACCACTTTATCATTTTCTGCCTGGCTCAAAAGTATTTTCACTGGCAACAGTAGGCTGTAATCTGAATTGTAATTTCTGCCAGAATTGGACGATTTCCCAAAGTGCACCACATGAAGTTCAGACATACGAAGCGACACCAGAGGAAATTGTGCAGATGGCAAAGGATTACAATTGTAAAAGCATTGCCTTCACATACACTGAACCAACAGTTTTCTTTGAATATATGTACGACATCGCAAAAATAGCGCAGGAAAATGATCTCAAGACAGTATGGGTTACCTGTGGTTATATAAATGAAGCACCTTTGCGTAAACTAGCACAATTTATAGATGCGGCTAATATTGACTTGAAGGGTTTTTCAGAAGAGTTTTACACAACTTATACAACAGGTCACCTTGATCCTGTATTGAATACCTTACAAGTTGCCAAAGAAGAGGGAATATTTTTCGAGATAACGAACCTCGTAATTCCAAATGGCAACGATGATCCTAAAATGATACGTGCTATGTGTGAATGGATAAAACAAAATTTGGGAGACGAATATCCTTTACATTTTTCCCGCTTTTTCCCCAACTTCAAGCTTACAAACTGTCCTCAAACGCCGGCTAAAACTTTAAAACAAGCCTATAATATAGCTTTAGAAGAAAGTTTAAAATTTGTCTACGTCGGTAACATAAGTACCATTTCGGAAGATACTATATGTCCGAATTGCCGTAAAAGAGTGATCATCCGTTCGGGTTATACAATTCTGGAAAACAATCTTGAGGAAGGTAATTGCAAATTCTGTGGAGAAACAATTTCGGGATTGTTTATAAATGAAAAAAAATAGAATTCCACTTATAGTCTTAGGGGTAATAACCATTCTGTCACAAACAATTTTATTACGTGAAATGCTAGTGGAGGTGAACGGAAACGAGATCATTTTCTCTATTTACCTTTCACTCTGGCTTTTTTTTATTGCTAGTGGTAGTTATTTGTCAGGATTTGTTAAAACTACCAAAAATAAAACAATAATTGGTTTTTCGGCTTTATTGGTCGTTTTGCCATTGCAATTCTACCTTGTGCGCAGTTTATCTTCATTATTCACTTTCGTTTCAAATCAGATTCTTGATCTTCCTTCAGTTTTTTTGCTTGGATTTATTATTCTTCTACCAGGTTGCCTTTTGAGCGGCTGGCTTTTCCCACAATTGTGCAATCAGCTTAATGCCCGGGAAGGATCTCTCAGACAAGGCTATTTCTTGGAGTGTATTGGAATAGTTTTAGGTAGTATTGTTTTTGCTGTTGCGATGTTAATCATTTCTCAAATCATTTTACTCTGCTTTCTGAGTGCAGTTGGATTCCTAATTTTGTATTATGTCTATAGGAAGAAAATTCTGCTGATCCCTTTTATCATATTCCTGTTTATTATTCCATTTTCAACTTCATTTTATCAAAAAAGTTATAGTAAAAAATACCAGCCTCAGAAACTCATTGCTTTTCGTGATTCTCATCTCGGGAGATTTGATCTCACAGAAATGTCGGGTCAGAAAAATTATTATTGGAATGGAGAACTTTTTGCCTCTTCAGGCAATGAAATGTATAGTCAGCAAATGGTGAATTTTGTAATGTTGCAGCATCCAGAACCACGAGAATTATTAATTGTAGGTGGATTGTTAAACGGATTTATGCAGGAAATTTTGCAAAATGAATATGTTTACAACATAGATTATCTGGAGATGGATAAGAACATTTTAGATCAAGCTCAGAAATTCAAGAAAGTAGAATTTATACATGCTGATCCGGTGTGGTTCTTGCAGAATACCGAAAAAAAATATGATCTAATTTTATTGGATTTGCCGGATCCATCCTCACTATTATTAAATAGATTCTATACTCGCGATTTTTTCAATATTCTTAAAGAAAATCTTAAAGACACGCTTTCTATCGTTGCAATAACACTTAGCAACGGAAAAAACTTTATGACTCAAGAGATAAAGGATTTAAATGCAACTATATTACATACATTTTCAGCTGAATTTCCCAATGTGATCCTGATACCGGCCACAAAAAATATCTTCATCGGCAGCAAAGGTAATTTTATTTCAAATCAGTATGAAATACTGCAGAAACGCAATAAAACAGAAAGCGCCTGGTTCAATAAAACAGTGATCTATGAAAAATGTAATTCGCTTCGCATTGAACAAATACTGAAATCCATAAGTTCCAGTTCAGCAGAGATGAACACTATTGCAAATCCTCGTGCCTACCTTTCTACAATTTTACTTTGGACTGATCTTGTTGATCTAAGACAGCAAAAAACTGTGGATTTTCTGCAGTCGAAAAGCTGGTTAGTGATGTTTATTGCTTTTGTTATAATATTCACAATCGGTTTGTTCGCATCTCTGATAAGTAGATCACCGGAAAGAAGACTGGATCTGCATATTTTTTCAATAAGTTTGATAAATTTTGTGATCGAGCTTGTTTTGATATATCTTTTCCAAATTAGATTCGGTTATGTTTATTTTGTGATCTTTCTTTTTACAGCTAGTTTCATGATAGGATTAGCAGCCGGATTTTCAAATTATAATTTCCTGAAAAAGAACTCAATTACAAAGATCTGGTTTATAAACTTGTCTCTGGTTCTATTGATGATAATTATATACAACATCCGCCTGCCGGCAGTTTTTTATTTTATCTTAAATATTATTTTTGCTTTTCTGGAAGGAACCATACTGACCAAACTACTGGATAAGAAGAGTAACATTATGGGAAAAGGAAGCACATTTTATTTTCTTGATAGCTTCGGTGCAATGACAGGCGGGATAATTGTAAGCATTTGTATTTTCCCACTTTTTGGATTACAGAGTAGTCTCTATTTCTTGAGTTTCATCCTGCTTGTTAATTTGCTGCTCAGCTTGATTCCAAAATACTAATTTTGATTCCTGGCATCGGATAGTGGCGGATCATTTCTTCAATTCCACTTTGAACATAGAAAAATCTTCTAATTCTAAGATGAGCATTGAGTTAATGAGCAATGGCTTATCAAAAAGGTTATTGATAATTTCCTGAATCATCAAAGAGCCTATCAGCATAACAATCTGCGGAATAACGGAAACAGAAACAGGAATATGAGTTCCGGGATATATCTCTTTTAGAGATTGCGTTTTATCCGGTATGATGGTAGTGACCTGTCCGAAATCATTTTGTACTCCACCATGAACAAGGAATTGTTGCTTCGATAGAAGTTTCTCTAGATAAAAGCGGGCAGCAAAATTATCAAGGCAATCTGCAATACCATCGTAGAGGGGGAGATCCTTAACTTTCATTTCTGCAATATCCACTTGAAAAATTTCAATTTCCAGTTCCGGATTTATAGCCTTTAATCTTCGTTGAGCAATTTTAACTTTTGATTTACCAAAATCAGTTTGATCGAATAAGATCTGGCGGTTTAAATTTGAGATTTCTACCTTCCCATTATCGATCAGTATCAATTTACCGATACCTGCTCTGGTCAATCCTTCTGCAACAAGGCAGCCTAAACCGCCCACTCCGGCAACGAGAACCGAAGATTCTGATAATTTCTGCTGTTTTTCCTTTCCCCAGAACTGGACATTACGCTGGAACATATTCATATTATCCACCTCCTCCCGGTGGGAAAATACTTACCACATCACCATCCTGCACAATTGTATCGAGTTTTTTCAAATGAAAAATATTGCGTCCGTTGATCAAGATCATTGTACCTGGAATGATCTCATAATCAGCGTTGATCAGCAGATGGAGAAGTAACTTATCTAGTTGTTTTTCAGCGATTTGCAGAAGATCGTATATCGATATTTTATCAGCTTCGATCTGGATTTCGTTAATTCCAAGATGTAGTCGAATAAGACTGTAGAATTTTATTTTTATCATACGAATAATTGATACCTCTTAGTAATATCTGTCAAATAAGAACGCCCCGTTTCTGGGGCGCTTTAATTTGTTTAGGAATAAGCAGTATTATTTAATTAACAACATCTTCTTAGAAACGTTGTTTGACGCTGTTGTCATCTTAACAAAGTACATACCGCTGGAAGTTGAATTACCATTGTTATCTTTCCCATTCCAGACAAAGTTTGTATTTTGAATTACTGCATTATTCACAATTGTTTTAACCAGCTGACCTTTAATGTTGTAAATCTCAACTGATACTGGATGCAGAATATCATTCTCGTTAATTGAGAGAGCAATATTAGCTGATGGATTGAATGGATTAGGATATACTGAAATAGAGTTAAGAGTAACTATCTCTACAGTATTGTTTTCAGAACCTGTTGGTTCCATACCGTTCGGTCCACCATAAGCACCCATATCATTTCTGGAGCCGTCAACGTCATTATACATTTCATCCGGATCTCCTGCATTGATACAGGGAGAACCAGCTTGTAGTTGCCAATCAGCTACAAGTCCATTATAAACTGTTCCTTCTCCCTCTGTAGGTGCAATGAACATGGGAGCTTCATCAATGTTACCTTCACCAGCAAAACCACCGGTAACACAAGTATAAGTGATCTCCGGTGTACTTTGTGGGAAATAGATATTACCATTATCAATAATGATCGAGTTTGTTATAACAGGGACTGAGTTAAGCAGGAAGAAAAGATAGGGTGTGTTATTTGTCGATTCGTTATTGGCAATCGTATTGTTAGTTAGTTCCACATCAGAACCGTTTTTCAAACTGAAAGCTCCCCATTGTCCTGTATTATTTACGATAATGTTATTATCAATTACAGGTAAGGAAGCAGTACAAGCAATTCCACCAGAATTACTTACGCTTGTATTGTTAGCGATCATATTTTTTTGGATCAAAACGTCATCTGAGCCGATAATTTCCAATGCTGCTCCTAATGTTGTAGTAGAGTTATCAAAGATCTTACATCCTATAACATCAACTTTGGAATCGCCTTCAACTTTAATTGCAGATTCACTAGCTTTAGAAATTTCACAATTAGCTAGTATATTATTGTCTTGAGTATTGTAGAATCTAATACCGCTCCAGGATGTATCAGAAGTAAAAATTATAGGTTCACCCCTGGATTCAGAGGCATCTGCATCAATACGGCCTTTAACCAACAGCTGTACATCGGGAGAAAAATGTAATTCAACGCCTTGTGATATCTGCAATTCATCACCTGCTGCAATTTCAATATCATCAGTGATCATATAAGGACTGAATTCAGAAACAAATGCACCAGAAAGTGTTCCTGAAACATTTGAACCATCAGTAACTGTAATACAGTTTTCGGCAGTAGTTTCTTCATATTCTCCACCTACTCCGATCCTTAAAGTAACATCATAAACACCGGGAGTTGTGTAAAGATGATAAGGATTCTCTACAGTACTGTCGAATGTACCATCTCCATCAAGATCCCATTCCCAGCTGTCAATACCAGTTTGCGGGAAAGAATTATTTGTGAATTGAACACCGAGATAAGCCGGACCTTCAGTAACATTTGATGAGAACATAGGAAGCAATCCTGTATACTGAGTTGAAGCAGCTTGGAGAATAGGATATTTATTAAATGTATAACCGCTCACAGTAAAAGTGCCAGTCGTGTTTACATTTTGCACAATGGCAATACCTTTGATATTAACAATATCCCAGGTTGGCTCAATTGTAAATGTTTGAACGAATTGTTCAGATTCACCAATTGTAGTCAAATTGAAATCTTCTTCAGCATATCTCACAACAGTGCTGTTATAAGTCTCGCTAAAGTAATTTGTCAGGATAAAGATGATCCTATAATCATCAGTCGGGATATTTTCAGTCATTAATGCATCAGCTGTAATTGCAAACTGTCCCCCTGAAGAACCTAATTCCAAACTAATTTCAATAGGGCTGGATAAATTAACGACATTATTATAAATATTCAAATAACGACTATAGGGTGAACCGCCTCCAACATCAAAAACATCACCATTAAAGGCCGCTGATGGAAGTGCCGAGACACCATATTCGTCATACCTATTACCATAATTGGGACTTGGATGAGATCCATCACCTTCCCATATCATTGGGATAAAATAATCTTGATTTTGACTCATTTGCCATAATGCAGCACGTGCATCGGGACAATAAGGTCACCACGTTTCCGTAAATACTTCTCCAACAACATATCTCTGAGTTGCAAATGCAGATATTGCCATTAGAAGGAGTAATCCTGCGAATAAATATTTCTTGTTCATACATCCTCCTTATTTAATTAGAACCATTTTTCTTACTTGCGAATTTTTATTACTCTCTAACTTAAAAAAATAAACACCAGAATTAACGATATTATCACTTTCATCTTTTCCATTCCAAACAATGCTGCCAGTTAATTCAAGGTCAAGAAAAGTTTTTAATAATTGTCCTTTTAAATTATAAATAGAAATACTTGCACAGGGAGCTTCTTCAGGAGTGATTTCGTAAGATATCGTAGTACTTGGATTGAAGGGATTCGGATAATTTTGTTTAAGAACACTCAACACTACTAGATCATCATTTGCACTTACACTATCTTTAGTATTAAAAGTAAATGTGTAGTTAATAGGCTGGCTGAGGTCACCATTATCGAAAGTGAGATCAAATAGATAACCGCCTGTACTGGTTACATTGATAATAATATGAATTTGAAGCGATTCTTCCGACTCTAAGGTAAATTCAACCGGAAAATTAGGCATATAGCAGGCTCCCAGATCATTACATAAACTCATACTCCATCCTACTGGTAGATTCATATTTGAATATTCAAGAGTATAGATTTCTGTTGTTTGACCAATATTTGTTATTGTGATCCAGTCCGATTCATAAGTATAATCACCAAAAACTGAAAAGTCATCTCCGATAATGTCCAGATCGAAAGGAATATCAATTTCCAGTTCTGCGGACAAAATAGCTAAAATAGTTAAAAATAATACGATCATAAACATTTTTTTCATTTTTATCTCCTTATTTTAAAATGATGTTGTTATCCTCGCGCGCAGTCCTTCAAATTCAGCCTGATTTTTACAAATACCGTTTCTGCAGACAATACCGCCTTTTTCTTTGCCATAAAATATTCGTATATCAGTATTAGTGAATACCTCTACAGCAAATTCTCCACCTATCCAGAATTCTCCATTATCTCCATCTTCCGTCGCCAAAGATTCGCCAATTTGAGATTCCAGAGTGAAGGAAAGTGAAATATCACGATAAGCAAGATCGCTTTGGAATCGAGGTTCGTAATGAGATTGTACACCTGCAAAGTTATCTTCTTTTTTATACTGGTATTCTGTTTTGATCAGAACAGGATTGTTGTAAATCAAAAAATCTAAAGTTATCGCTGGAGTGATCTCCTTATACCAGTGTTTGCTATCTTCTTTGTTCAGTTGCTCAAGGGTTTCAAATTCTGTTTTTAACGACCAATCTTCGAAGTTGTGTTTAAATTCTGTATAGAGATTAGAAAGTCTGACGTTATAATTACTGCTCCAGCCTTCAGCATAATTAATTATAAATTCATTATCATAGTCAGGCAGAAAACGGATTTCACTCATAAGACCTTCCTCATCTTTACCCGGATCCCAACTGTGTTCCAGCTGTTGACCAGCATGATTGACCATGGGAAGATCAGAAATTCTCACATTAAAATTACGATATTTTTTATACGTTCCTGCCAAAGTGAATTTCCCTAGATAAGTTGTAAGATTAGTGAAAATTGCTGAACCTTGAACATTGTTATAATCATCGCTTGTGGCAATTTCTGTATTAAAATCAAAGATACTGGAATAGTAATTTATTTTACCGGCAAAAACATAGCGATTCTTATATTCTTCTGACGTATTGATCAGTTCTTTATGGAGTATAAAGCTTCCACCGAATGTTAAATTGTCGATCAAATTTAAATCAAGATCTATTGCACCCAATTGATCAAACTTATCTTGTAGCATGGGATCATCACTTTCCAGAAGTCCACCAAAAAGTTGCAACTGCCATTTATCAAAAACAGGATTAAGATACCCGCCAATTAATCGGGAATCAAGTTCAAAATCAACATCATAAAAATTATGCAGAACCATTCCGGATCCAATAACTGCTTCATATTTACCTGCTTGTACAAACCAATAATCCGATTCGTATTGTAAATAATAATCATCGAAATAATTTTCATTCTTTTCCGAAGCTAATAGTGTTTCAATAGTAGAATTGCTCATATTGTCATTGATAAGGGCAAATTTATTGAAGTGTGGTCTGTAGAAATCATATTTTATATAAGCTCTGAAATTATTGAATTGTGCTTGAAGCTGCATTTTATCAGAGAAATAACTGCGATATTCTAAGATGCGATTGGAATGAATAAATTTGAATTCATTTACTCCCGAAATATTGAGATCTGCCAAAAGTGAATTAATCAGAAATGCAATACCCAAAGAAATTAAAAGTGATCTCTTCATCATTTACCATTTGTGTCTTCTAGCTTATCTTTCTGACTTTTGGTTTCTAACCACTGTAGGATGATCTCTTCATAGTGTTTTTCATCTCCACGCTGATAACCTGTATGTTCATATAGAATTTTCCCATCCTGGTCAATGATCAATGAATAGGGAATACTGGTAACATTAAATTGCTTTTGCACAACCTTCTTAGTATCAAATAAAGTATAAAAACTAAAGCGCTTGGATTTTATGAATGAGATTGCTTTGCTCTTTTTACGTGGTTTATCCGTACAGATTGTTACTACATTCACCTGATCATATTTTTCATGTAGTTCATTCATTTTAGGAAGGCTGTTTTTACAGGGAACACACCAGGTTGCCCAGAAATCAAGAATAACCAGACCATCTTTTTGAAAATCAGATAATTTAACTTGTTTACCTTTAATATCTTCCAGCTTAAAATCACTAACTTTATCAGCGGCATTAAGTTGAATGCCAAAAATTAAAATTAGGATAATTATCATATAAAATTTCATAATTTGCTCCTATTTATCACATTGGAATTTCTATCATATTATAAACTGCACAAGTTGATTGATCATATTCATTTTCGAGTTTTTGTATCCAGAGAACTAAAACCAGATCAGTTGGTAAACTATCATACCAGTCAGGAAGTTCATCCAATCCGGGTAGATCAAATGAGACAGGATCAGAAAGATTGAGAGTAGATAGATCTATTTTAACTCTTTTTAAAGCTATATTATGGTGAGGTTCACCTTGATAATTTGGATATTCATCATTATAGTCTTCCATCAAAACAGCTACTAAAAATAAATTCTCGATTGAAAGAGAATTTTCCAAGCTAAGAGAAACGGATCCGTTTAATTGTGTACTGGTTAAAGTAGTTTGAATATCTGAGAAGGTAATCTCGGGTGATTCTTGCAGGTGCGGTAAAATAGCAGATTCAACTGAGGATTGAACATACTCGACACTTGGAGCTTCAGTAAGAATGTATCCGTTGCCATTAACAACACCCATAGGTAAAGTTCCTGCTCCAGGATAATAGCTGAATAAATTGGCAAATTCCCCGGCAAGCTGATCACCGATATGATATTCAACGTAATTAAACCTGCTGCTGTATTTTTTCCGTAACTCATGTAATGCTTCTTCCGCATTTGGGCAATTGCTACACCATTGACCGGTAAAAAGTTCAACCATGAACTTTCGCTTATTGGATTGGTCTCCAAAAAGCACAAAACCTTCATTTTCTTCAATCAGATAATCGTTAAATAATTTATCCTCTAAGATTTCCTGATCGCTGCCGGTGGCTACAAAATGCCAGGTGATGTTTAATGAGGGAGATATTATTACATCATCAGCAGTAAAAGTTGTATTTGGATCTATCAGGAAAAATTCTGCAAAATAATCTATCAGACTATCCTTTGTCTCATCAGAGTTAAAATAATCTTCCGAAAACAAGTTGCCAAGTTGCAAATAGTTAAATTGATTAGTGTTATTGATAGTAACCGTGAGAGAGTTAGCGAACTCAACTAAGCTGATATTACCTGAAGTTGGTTCAAAATTATGCTCAAATCGATCACAGGCAAAAATTGACAAAAGAAATATAACTGATATACTTTTCAGAAATTTCATTTATTCCTCGTCTAATTTCTTAAGCATATTTAATACCATATCCTTGGTAATTATCTCTGGCAGGGTGATAGCCTCATCTTCACCGGGTAAATAAAATACATAAAGGGGTACACCTGCACGATTAAATTTTATTAGCCATTCTCCGATCACATCATCTTTTTTGGTGTTATCACCTCGCAATATCTGTACACCGTATTCTTGGAAAGCTTTCTCAATTTCCTCGGTAAATAATACAACTGTCTCATTTGTTTTGCAAGTTAGGCACCATTCAGCTCCGAAATCTATAAAAACTGGTTTTCCTTCATCGCGATATTGTTGTACCAGTTCCGGTGAAAATTTCTGCCATTCACGAGGATACAGTTCGCTATGTTCATTGCCGATTTCGTTATTGCTATAGTTCAAAGTTATAAAAGCTGCTCCGATTGCAATTATAAGCGCAATGAAAGTAGCAATCCACTGTTTTCGTTTAGAAAATTCCGGGCGTGCAAATCTACCATATATCCAGACTGAAAACCCTAAGATTATGAGATATAACAAGACATTAATAAGGTTTGTTCCTCCTACTAAAAAATAGAGTGATCTGAGAAGGTAGAGTGCAGTGAGAAATAATAAAAAGCCCATTATTTCTTTGAAAATATTCATCCATTCTCCCGGCTTTGGGATTGCTTTAATAGCTTTTGGCCAGATCCCCAGCAATATAAACGGAAAAGCTAATCCTAATCCAATCAGGATAAAGATACCAAAGATCATCAATGCCGGCTGTGAAAAAGCAAAACCAAGTGCTGGAGCCAGTAGCGGAGCTGTGCAGGGAGTTGCCAGTAGAACTGCAAAAATGCCACTAAAAAATGATCCAGAATATCCACCTTTAGATGATGCTTTGGTTGCCATGGTCATGCCGGGTGCTCGAATTATGAATACGTCGAACATTGAAAGTGCAAAAATAAAAATTACAATAAGTAATGCAGTTACAAAACCTGCACTCTGAAATTGGAAGCCCCAACCTACCATTTCACCGGAAGTTTTTAAAAGAACAATAACCAGTGCTAAGATCAAAAAAGAAGCTAAAATTCCCAAAGTATAGGCCATGGAATTTCTAAAAATTTGACTTTTGTTCTGATGGCTTTGTTTGACTAAACTCATTGCTTTTATCGATAGTACTGGAAGTACACAAGGCATAATATTTAAGATAAGGCCACCGAAAAAAGCCATTAATAAGAATTTGATAACGCTCCATGAGCTAAACACTGCTGCCGGAGGTATAATATTATCCGGGATAAATTGAAGATCAAACTCCAACTCTTCAGGCATAAAACAAGTTCCGGAATCAAGACAGAGTTGATAGCCCGCATAAATCTTTATCATGGGATCGCCTCTAAAGCTTCCCGAAACTGTAAAGGGTTTCCTTAATGTAACGACACCATGATATTCAACATAGCCGTCTTCTGTTACTTTCCCTTCCGGATATATAGTTGGCTCAAAAGTTATTCCATCGATGTCATCAGAGTCAATATAGAACATATCTTCCTGGAGTGTTTGATGCATTCCTTCCGGAATTGAATATGTTACAATGATCTGATGATCCTCGATCTTCGCTGATATTACTTCTTCTGGGTTAGGAGCTTGTGCATGAAGATAAGTAAGAAGGGACACAAATAAAATAAATATCCAAAAAATTTTGCGCATTGTTACCTCTTATTTATTTAAACATTATCATAATGCTAAATGCAATATACGTTCCTAAAGACCAAGATTTTCAAGCTTAAGAAATTTACATCGTAATTTTTCAAAACAAGCTCTAGGTCTTCTTCTGAAAATGAATATTTTCTGAAAAACAAATATATTTTTATATCAGCTACTACTAGATCGACTTCCTTTCATTGCACTATACTTTTGTCCATATTAAATTCCATAAATTATTATCGCATTCTTATTAGTATCAAAATTACTTTGTTAATTTAGTCAATTTTTTATTTTTCAGAATTGTAAAATGTTAAACCGCATTTATAGCCATCTACAGCACTGCTCATTATTCCTCCCGCATGACCGGAACCTTCTCCAACTGGGAAAAGATTTATCACGTTTTTTGTACTGTAAGTTCTATGATCACGGATTATGCTGACTGGGGAAGATGTTCTGGTTTCAGCCGCTATGAATATCCCATTCTCAATAAAGCCAGCAGCTCGTTTGTCAAATGTTTTCAATCCTATTTTTAGAGCATTTGTAATATCATCCGGATAAATGGAGTTAAGATCAAAATCATATGTTCCCGGCCGGTAGCTAGTTTCATACCGCTTACCGGAAGCCAATGACTTCATAAAATTCGCTGCAGGCTGAGTGGGTGCAAAATAAGGATGCGAAGAAGTAAAACATTGTTTTTCTATTTTTCTCTGAAAATCCAATCCTGCTAATCTGTGTTTTCCGTAGTCTCTATCATTTACAGTGACAACAACTGCGCTATTCCCAAACTTAGATTCTCTATTGGCAAAACTCATACCGTTAGTTACGACAGAATTTTCTTCAGATGCAGTTCCGATAACGAAGCCACCGGGGCACATGCAGAAGCTGTAAATACCTCGATTGTCTGCTTGAGCTGTTAACCGATATGTGGCTGGGCCGGAAATATTAAGATCAGTTTGAGAACCGTAAAATGTATCATTTAAATAATCTTGTTTGTGTTCTATCCTGAATCCTACGGCAAAAGGTTTATTTTCAATATGAATTATTTCCGACAGAATTTCAATTGTGTCACGGGGCGAATTACCCAGAGCTAATATTACTATTTCTGGTGAATATATTTCCTTTTTTATCAGCACAGATCTTACTTTATTCTTCTCTACAACAATATTTTCCAGTTTGTTATTCCAATAAAATTTACAGTTTTTTTGTTGAAGAAAGTTTCTAATATTGAGAATAATTTTACGAAGTCCATCGGTTCCCAAATGAGGAAGAGCTTCATATGTGATATTTTGGTCAGCCCCGAATTTAATTAGATATTCTGCTACGCGATCGGTATAAACGTCATTTTTTCTGGTTGTTAGTTTCCCATCAGAAAAAGTACCAGCTCCACCTTCTCCGAATTGTGCATTACTCTCTGGATCAAGTGTACCATTATCCCAGAATTCACTAACTTTCTTAATTCGATTCTCAATTTTATCACCGCGTTCAAATATAAAGGGTTGGAAGCCTTTCTCAACCAGCGCTAATGCTGCAAAGAGTCCGGCGGGACCTGAGCCGATGATGAAAGGATGAGCATCAGTTATTTTATTTATACTTTGAATATACTCCTGCGGCTTCTTATATTTTTGTACTTCATGATTATATTTTAAGTTAAAGTCAATTTCAGCTTTCAAAGTAAAATTGTATTTCAATTTGTTCTTTTTACGCGCATCTAGGGATTTTCTGAGAGGAATAATTTTACGAATATTTCTTTGAGGGATATTAAGTTTCTTTGCTAAAGCTTTTGTAAGATCGATTTCTTCAGTTAATGATATTAACACATTTCGAATTAAATACAATTTCCCTCCATTGAAAATTAATATAATTTAAAATTCTTGACTAAAGTTTCTGTCAAGTGATTCAGATAGGTTATGGATAAAAGTGATATCAAAATAGTATTTACCGATCTTGACAGAACATTGTTGAGAGATAATAATACTTTGTCCTGGAAAAACATACAGGCTATCGTAGATTTAAAGAGAAGGCAAATTCCGTTAGTCATCGCTACCGGCAGGAATATCTTTTCTGCCCGGAAAGTATTACCGAAAGATCTTCCATTTGACTATTTGCTGTTCTCTTCGGGTTGCGGAATAATTAATTGGAAGACTCAAGATATCATATATCAGAAGGAATTGCAAAGTGAAGAAATAATAAGAGTTAGGGATATTTTACTCACTTATAATATTGATTTTATGATCCACCATCCTATTCCGGATAATCATTATTTCAGCTTCAGTAATGTTAATAAAGGCAATGAAGATTTTGAACGAAGAATAGCTATTTATGGTTCTTATGGCAGTATATTAGTTGATGCACCAAGTACAGCTAGTCAATTTATCGCGATCCTTAAGCCAAATCAGATCACAATATTTAATAAAATCATATCTGAAATTAATTTTCTGAATATTTTAAGGGCAACTTCACCTCTTGATCATAAATCGATATGGTTGGAAGTTCTACCTAAAGGCGTTTCTAAAGGGCATTCTGCGGAATGGTTATGCCGTAAATTGGGAATTAACCAGGAAAATACTTTGAGTATAGGCAACGATTTTAATGATCTTGATCTTCTTGAATTTACTGCAAAAAGCTGTGTTGTTATGAATGCTCCAGTAGAATTAAAAAATCTGTATAAAGTAATTGCCTCAAATGAGCAAAACGGATTTGCCAAGTGCGTTTCTGAATTTATCTGAAATGCTGTATTTCTACCATTTACAAGATATTGTACTAATCTGGATAAACAATCTTCAGCACATCCTGGAAATAATCAACAAAATGAACTTGCAATCCTTCTTTAATGAAATCTTGTAACTCATCAAAATCTTGTTTATTTTCTTTTGGGAAGATTAATTTATGCACTTTCACCCGGCGGGCAGCAATCGTTTTTTCTTTCAATCCGCCAATAGGGAGAACTTTACCTGTAAGAGTTAATTCCCCCGTCATTGCTATATCTGCAGGTACAGATTTTCTGGAAGCCAAAGAATAAAGAGCTAAAGCCATAGTGATCCCGGCTGAAGGACCATCTTTTGGTGTGGAGCCTGCCGGAACATGAAGATGTATGAAGTGATCGTTAAAAAATTCTTTAAGATCTTTATCTTCAGATAGGAATGAGCGGATGTAGGAAAATGCTATTTCGGAAGATTCTTTCATAACACCTCCCAATTGGCCTGTTTGTTTGAAACCGTTATTTTTGGATATGATGGCTGATGCCTCGATGTAAAGTGTTGCTCCACCCATCGAGGTCCAAGCTAAACCCATAGCCACTCCCGGGATTGGCTTTTTATAAAGCGTTTCTGGAATGAAGACAGGATTTCCTAAAAATTCTGATAAATTCTTACTCGAAATTGAGTATTTTTTTGGCGTAGATTCAGCCAATTTCAAAGTAACTTGCCGCATTACCTTTTTTAATTTATTCTCCAGATTTCGAACTCCAGCTTCTCTTGCATGTTGATCGATGATCATTGTCAAAGCTTTATCGGTAAAATTTATCTCACTTTTTTTCAATCCATGTTGTTTAAGTTGTCTCGGAATAAGAAATCTCTTAGCAATCTCAATCTTCTCTTGTAAAATATATCCCGATAATTTTATTAATTCCATTCTATCCAATAAAGGTCTGGGAATTGTATCAAGTTGATTTGCTGTAGTAATGAACAGTATTTTAGAAAGATCAAATCTTACATCGAGGTAATGATCCAGAAAATCTTTGTTTTGTTCCGGATCAAGTACTTCCAATAAAGCCGATGCCGGATCCCCTTGAAAACTGATTCTAAGTTTATCAATTTCATCCAGCATTATGACTGGATTTGCCGTTTCAGTCCGCTTTAAACTTTGAATTATCTTGCCCGGCATGGCTCCGATATAAGTTCTTCGGTGACCTTTTATCTCTGCTTCATCTCGCATGCCGCCCAGGGAAAAACGGAAGAATTTTCTATTCATTGCTCTTGCGATTGAACGGCCCACAGAGGTTTTACCAACACCGGGAGGACCTACCAGACACAAAATTGAGCCTGCTACAGAACCTCTTTTAATTATTGTACTAATAAACTGCAGAATAAGATCTTTTACATCGTTGAGGCCATAATGGTCATGGTTTAAGATACGCCTTACTTGCGATATATCCAGTCTGTCTTTAGAATAAATTCCCCAAGGCAATTCAGTTAATACATTTAAATATGATCTGGTAATGTTATACTCAGGAGAGGATGGTTCCAGCATTTGCAGTTTATCTATCTCATTATTTATAGTATCTTTGGCTTCTTTGCTAAGTTTTATTTTTTTTAATCTCTCATCAATTTTTTCCAATTCTGCTGATTTATCATCTTTTTCCAATCCGAGTTCTTTTTTAATTATTTTAAGTTGCTCTCTTAAGAAAAACTCACGTTGCTGCTTAGACAGTTTTTTCTCAATCTGTTTCTGTATATCCGCTTGTAAAGTTGTGAGTTCGATCTCTTCCTTAAGAAGTAAGAGTACTTTTTTACTGCGATCAATCAAATCAAATGCTTCCAATATTTCCTGAAGTTTATCAGGTTCGGCATTCAGCATAGAACTTACAATATCCAAAAGTAAACTTGGATTATTGTAAGTTACTTGAGATAATAAAAGTTTAAGCTGTTCTTGGAAAATTGGATTTAAACTCAGAAGCTTCTTCAATGATGACATAATAGCCAGAGAATAAGCTTTTAGTTCTTCTGAAGTTTTCTTCTCAGGTTCAGAATAATAATTCACCTTCCAACGCTGAACCTTTTGATCATCTAGCACTTTTTGACGTGTAAATCTTCTTAATCCCTGCACAATGATCTGAATTGAGTTATTTTCTATAATGTTGATCTTGTATATTTTTACAACAGTGCCAACTTGATAATATTCAGAATTCCAGACATCTTCTTTATCCTCATTTTTCCATAAGACAATTCCTAAAAGCCTGTTTTCATATTCGTAAACATTTTCTACTGCTTCAATTATACTACTATCATTATAAGTCAACGGTAGCATAATTCCTGGGAAAAGTGGTTTTAGGGTGGAGGGAAGTATTATCAGGTTTTCAGGGAGAATTTCAGAAATAGGAACGATATCCGATTTGTTAATATTTCCTGGTTCTTTTGTTTTTTTCTTAGCCATTATTTACTCCTGAGTTTTAATTAAACTTTAATAAATTAAAAAAAAAATCCAAATAGTTTTTAGATAAAACTCAGTAAATCAGAAAAGAAATGGTGGCAGGACCCAGACTTGAACTGGGGACACAAGGCTTTTCAGGCCTCTGCTCTACCAACTGAGCTATCCCGCCACGCTTGTTGGACTCAACAAAAAATCGGGTTTTTGTGTCAAATAAAAAAAAAGATAATTACTTAAATCAATAGTTATCGAGATGATTTTGCAGTAATTTTAAAAGTTTATTTTTTCCAATATCATCCAAAAATGAAGCATTTATAGAATTCTTCACAAGCCTAATGATCTCATCTTTTGTCAAATTTAACGCCTTTTGTATCTCGATGAAGTTTTCATTTAAATAACCACCGAAATAAGCTGGATCATCGGAATTAATTGTTGCTATAATGCCTTTGTCCAGCATTGATCTCAGAGGATGGTTTTTAAGATTATTTACTACTTTTAGTTTAAGATTGGAAAGTGGACATACAGTTAATGCCATTTTTCGATTAACAAGCTCAGTAGTGATCTTGTCATTTTCCAAACTCCTGTTTCCGTGATCAATCCTGTCCACCTTAAGAATGTTCAACGCTTCTTTAACATATTCCGGCGGTCCCTCTTCTCCGGCATGAGCGACGATCAGGTAACCTTCTCTTTTTGCATGAGCAAAGACATTTGTAAATTTTGAGGGAGGATGACCAACTTCGGAAGAATCCAGACCAATAGCATCAATCCATTTTTTGTACGGTTCAGATTGTTTGAACGTTTCAAAAGCTGATTCTTCTGGGAGATGCCTGAGAATCGACATGATAAGTTTTGAACTTATTCCAAGTTCTTCTTCTACATCCTTCATTGCCTGGTGAATTCCTTTTATCACTGTATCGAATTTTATTCCGCGTTGAGTATGTGTTTGCGGATCGAACATAATTTCTGTATGTTTAATATTCTGACTTTTAGCTTTTGTCAGATATTCCCAAGTAAGATCATAGAAATCTTCTTCGTTGAGCAGCACTTTACAACCAGCATAATAAACATCGAGAAATTCCTGCAGATTTGAGAAATTATATGCTTTTTTCAGATCAACTACATTTTTATATTTGATCTTGATCTTATTCTTTTGAGCAATTTTAAACATTAATTCAGGTTCGAAAGTCCCTTCAATATGCAAATGCAGTTCTACTTTCGGTAGCTGCTTTATAAATTCCGATAAATCTAATTCTTTTTTCATAAAACACACTAGATATTTTCTGTTGAAATAACGCAATCTTTATTTCTGATTTTTCCAAAATACATAGCTTTATCAGCTTCCTTAATACTCTCGCTTACATCGTGTATTCGATCATAAACACTTACTCCAATTGTAACGGTAATATTGATCGAATAATCTTTGAAATTAATAATTTCGTTTTTGATTCTCTTTCTTAATTTTTCTGCAATCTTCTTACCACCATCTAAATCTGTATCTGGAAGCAATAGAAGGAATTCTTCACCGCCCCAGCGTCCGACAATATCCTGCTTTCTCATAAAAGAGATCATCAGTTTTGAGATTGAAGTTAGAACATAATCACCAGCAGCATGACCATAAGTATCGTTCACCTTTTTAAAATTATCAATATCAGCCATGAGGATTGTGAAAGGATTTTCATTTCTTTCAAAACGATCGGTTTCATGCTTGATATTTTGATACATATCGCGGCGGTTAGAAAGTCCTGTCAGCATATCTGTTCTAGCAAGTTCTTCCATTTTCTTGTACGCAACGGTCAACTCAACATTCTTTTCTTCAATTATTTTGTTAGCTGATGTTTTTTGTCTCAATTCAAAGTAACCAAAAAATCCCAAAACCGCGACAACAATAAGAATTATAACTAAAATGATCAAGAATAGATCGTTTCTTTTAGACACTAATTTATTGTGATCGGCATCAGTTTGAAGTTTTTCGATCTCATTTTGCTTTTTTTCAGTTTCATAACTTATTTGAAGCTCAGAAATCGTTTTTTGAGTTTGAGCAGAGACCATATTTTCTTTTAGTTGAGCATATAATTTCATAGCAGTGAATGCTTTATAATAATCCTTTTGCTCAGAATAAATTTCTGATAACAAATTGTAACACGATAACATTATTTGTTTATTATTGTGATTTTGAGCAAAATTCAGTGCTTTTTCCAGGTTAAACAAAGCATTTTTCGTATCGTTTTGTTCTTTATGAATTATGCCGATATGCAGATAAGCTGTTGCGATCCCATTCCCATTTTGCAATAGATTCATCATATTCAATGATTTATTGTAATTCTGAAGAGCTTTCTGATACATCTTTAATCCTTGATAGGAAATACCAATGTTATTATAAGTTGATGCTATACTTTGATTATCCTGCAGCTTTTCTTTTAGGATCAGAGATCTACTATAGAATTCCAAAGCATTTTCGAAGTCTTCTTTGCATAAATGAATATTACCAACATTGTTTAACGTAATTGATATACTTTTATCGTCCTGGATTTCGTAGCTTAAATTCAGAGCTCTTTGGTAATTCTCAAGAGCCTGATCAAATTCACTTATATTTTTGAATATATTCCCAATATTATTCAAAGAACTGATTATTCCTTTTTTTTCTCCAAGTTCTTCCTCAATCTCGAGAGATTTTAGATGTATTTCCATCGCTTTGTTATACATACTAATATTGTTATAGATATTTCCCATATTATTGTAACATCGCGCAATATTTGCTTTATCATTTCTTTTTAAATATATTTCTAATGCTTCCTGAAAGGAATTCAACGCTTTTAATTGATCATCAACTTTATAATAACCCAATCCCTGATCAAAGAAATATTCTGCCCTGTCTTTTTCGGGAAGAAAGTTAATTTTATCATCAATCGGCTCGGCAGCCAAAAGAGTGATAATAAGAATTATTAATACAGTAACTACTCTTAGGGATCGGATCATTATCTAAAATTTATAATTTAGTCCTAAATTTTAAAATAGTATTGCTCAAATTATATACTATTTTTCTTTTATCG
Source organism: Candidatus Cloacimonadota bacterium (assembly GCA_021734835.1). Taxonomy (GTDB): domain Bacteria; phylum Cloacimonadota; class Cloacimonadia; order Cloacimonadales; family TCS61; genus Tenebribacter. The sequence continues at coordinate 79,004 of JAIPIH010000005.1, forward strand.
TTTTATTCTCAGTTAATTTCTTTATTAATTCGTCCTTTTCCTTTTCTATTTTTCTTCTTATTCTTTCTTGTCTGCCAACTTCTAAAGCAGTAACAAGTAGAATAGTTATCCAAGCGATTATAATCGCCCAGAAAACTATACCATTATCATTATAATATTTTACACCAAACAACAAAAATATAGATACTGCACCTAAAATTGTTAGAAAAATCGAGATTGTATACCAGGGTAATAATTTCTTATTTTTCATTATTGCCTCCACTCCTTTTATTTAATCGTTGCAAACTTTTAATATAATAATAGATTAGACAAGCTCCTTCAGGCTGAGATCAGAAAACTTGTTAATTCTTATATCCGCAAAAGAGAGATCTTGATCACCTGAACTAGGATTTACCAGACCGATACATTTCATTCCTGCAGTAATAGCAGCTCTTACACCATTTTGGGAATCCTCTATTACAACGCATTCCGTCGGATCACAGGTTAATAAATCAGCTGCTTTCAGAAAAATGTCAGGTGCTGGTTTCCCATTAGTAACTTCTTCTGCACTTATTATAACATCAAAAGAATCAAGAATATTCAGTTTGGTGAGAATAATTTCAATTGTTTTTTTGGGAGTAGAAGAAGCAACTGCGGTTTTAAAATTATTCCTTTTGAGATAGTTAAAAAAATCAAGAAATCCCTCTATAGCGACAAGATCATCCTTGTTTTTGAATGAATTGTATGTTAGATCATTGTTGATTTCTAACAGTTGGGATATTGGCAGTTTTAAGTTATGTTTTTTAGAAAGCTCCTTCCACATAAAGTGTAAGCCGGCTCCAACAAATTTACTGTATTCAAGTTTAGACACTGTAAAGCCGAGTTCATTAAATAATTTTTGTTGAATTTTATAATAATATGGCTCGCTATCAATTATCACTCCATCCATATCGAAAATTACCGCTTTCAGATTATTCATAAAGATACTATTTTACTTCCGACCAAAGTAAAAATTGATCACCACCTTCTAACTCACATTTTTCCAATGTTGAGTGAAGTTTTTTTACCAGAGTATTACAGTTATCTTTTGCGGAAACAGTAACTCCGCCCACCGATAAAGTTAAACTTAAACTTCCTTTTCCGATAGTAAACTCAGATTTTTTTATTATCTCCTTCAAACGATTTCCGATCATTGTTACTGAGTCTTCTCTGACGTTTACCAGAATGATAGTAAATTCATGATCCGACCACCTTCCGGCAACATCAAAAGGTCGAAGATCATTCTCCAATAATTTTGAAACTTGAACCAAGGTTTTTATCTTGAAATCATCTCCATATATCTCGTTATATTTCTCATAGTCATCTATTTTGATAAATAATATCCCAAAAGGTCTATTATACCTTCTGAATTCACTTATCTTGGCATCTATCGACATTTCCAGGTTTAGCTGATTTGGTAATTTAGTTATCGGATCAAAGTAAGAATCGCGATATTTTTGGGAATCCATGACTAATTGTTCAATATGCTCTTTATTATCTGTAAACAATTGAGTAGCACCAACTATATTATCCTGATGATCATACATGGGTGCAATTCTAGCCGAAATGGGAATTTTATAACCATCTCGATGAGTAATTAATAACTCAAATTGTTTAATTGTACCTTTAGCCAGAGTGTAATGAAAAATACTTTTTTCACCGGAAAGTTTGTTACCATTTTTATCAGTTGGACTCAACAGTTCATCCGAAATCTTGAAATTTAAAACCGCTTCACTTGAATATCCTGTGATCTTCTCAGCACCTTTACTCCAGTATTTGATCAAACCGGTTTTATCAATATAAAATAAACCTTCGTAAAGATTTTCAATTAGATTTCTGTAATTTAAACCCGCCACTTATCCCCCTGATAAAGTCATTTTATGAAAGATCATAAAATGAATCATTACTTAAAATAAACATCGGCTTATATTAAGTCAAATAATAAATTAATTTACGCCTAACTTTACTTTATACTTATCTTTCCATTTTTCAAATTCTTTTTTTTGTAATTGATTTTTATAATATTCTATATCTGAGTAAAAATCATTTTTTGAAGGTTTATTTAACTTTATTAATTTATAGAAAAGAAACTTCTCAGAATTAACAGGAATAATTGAGCTGCAATAACTCTCTTGATGTTTAAGAATATCATCAAATATTGCTTCACTAAAACTTATCCCGGGAATTGTGCTTGTTAATGATAGATCCTGAATTAATTTCCAACCTCCCAAATAAAACAATAATGACTCAGGATCTTCACCGGAAGCGATTCTATCCTTTATCTTTAGTAAATTTGATCTTGCTTTTTCAAATAGAAGCTTTGAATTATGTATCTCTCTGATCTGCGGTAATGCTTCTTCATAGGTGAGTCGGCGTGATCGATTTATATTAAGCTGAAAAATAACTGCAAAAGCGTCTTCCAGGTTAATGATTCCGGAGTATTTCTCATTCTTCCACATTCTGAGGAGTTCGCTTCTGTAATTAGAAATATTGCCGAGTACATCAAATTCATTATTCGCATCCTGAAATTCAGTTACAAAAATATTATCATCATCAACAAATTTTTTAAGATGAGAAAAATAAGTAGTTGAATCAAACACAGTTTTAGTCCTATTATAAGTTTTGGTTTCAGCAATGCTGTACAGTACCTCATCACGTAACTTTTTATTGAGTTCGGAAAATGGAATAATACCCGCATTATAATTTTGTTTTTTATTCAGTATTATCCACCCGTCATTATACTTAATGGGTCGTGACCATGTTAACAATTGCAGATTTTCAAGTGGCTCTGTAATCTGTTTTGGAAGTTCATCGTATGGTACTATTGAATTTCCCGGCAAAGGAATATCAAAATTAAAGATCATTTTTAGAAATGATACATCAATACCTTTGTTTGCTTGGGCTGAAATTTCTTCTGCCTGATCACGATCGTGGCAAAAAATATAATCAAATTTAACAGATCTTTCTCGATAAAATTCATTCATTCTAGTTTGATAAATTTTTCTTAACTCACTTTCCGAAATTGTTTCTTCAAGCTCTTCTAATGCCCTCTTAACAAAAAAAATTGCACCCCCGATCTGTAAACTATCAGGTGTTCTAAAATCACTTTCGTGTGCTTCAAAATAATTTTTTAGTTCCAAACTGTCTTCGTGAGTAAACGTTACCAATTGTGGTAATTGGTGATTAATTCGGTCAAAGCTTGGAATGAACTCGGGAAAGTATAAGATAATTTTATAAAAGATTAATTTGTCTTCAAAATATAGAAAACCCCAGTTCTCATCTCTGTTCAACCTCAGTGCTATCATTTCGTTCACTAAGTCTGAGTTTTCAAATTTCTTTAAGTAAATATATTCATTCTTCTCCTTTAAATTGTTTTCTCTCAAGATCTTACTATAATCACGTTCTTCATAAGCACTTCTCTCTAAAAGAAATTTGATCTTTTGCTGATATTCATCCCGACTTATTGATGAAAATAGAGGCGGATTCGAGATTTCGATTTTAGAAACTACTGCAACAGGTACAATGAAATCTTCAAAATTATTTTCGAAATATTTTCTTAATTTCTCTCCGTCAGTGCTTTTTTTCTGATCAGAAAGAAAATCTTTCCACATCTCATTGGCAATTTCGGTAGTGTTTTCTCTGGCATCCTTCTTTTTATCCACTACTGAAAATATTAAATAACCTGACTCAAGTTCGATAGGTTCTGAATATTGTCCTTCTTCCATTTTAAATGCACTTTGTAAAATGATATCTGGTAATTTGCCCAGCTTGTCATTACTACTGAGATAAGATGTTTCGATAGCTTTCTGTGTAACATTAGCATTGGCTTCTAGCAGCTCCTTTAACTGAAGTATTTTTTGTTTAGCAAGTTTGGAAGATTCCTCCTTAGTTATCTCTTCGCGCAATTTTATTGTATTCTCGGCGTTTAGGGTGCTGTCAGCTAAGATCAGTGCTGTAACTCTCCTGCTGACTATCTGTTTTACGGAGTCATTGAATTCATCATCCAGCACAATAAATAATTTTAGCTTAACTTTAATTTGTTTAGTATATTTATGTTTATTATGTCTGTAATACCAAACAAAATCATTTTGATAGTCTTCTATATCAGAATCAACATCTTGTTTGTCAATTATGGCGTAACCAAGATCAATCTTCGTATTTTCAACGAAATATTGTTTTAACAGTTTATCTTCTGTTATATTGAAAGATTTTTCCAGAATCTCCTTGGTTTTAGAAATTAATATTTCCTCTCTCATTTGTCTGAGGATATCTTGGCCGCTATTTGTATTTTTGAAGGCAATAAATTTTGTACGATCAAAAGTTCCGTTTGTTTGAAAACGCGGATGATCTCCTAGTTGATGAATAAAAAAAGCTTCTAATTCTGTATTATCTACACTGATCTTTTTTTCCAGCGCATAATTTTTTATTAAGTACTTTTCTGTCAGGTTGTTAAAAGCAATTTGTCGAATTGTATTATATGAATATTGATAGCTGTCTTCATATTTTTCCATCTCATCCTGTAGTTCTTCACTTGTTATATTATATGCTCCAATTTCGGCAATTACTCTAGATGATGATAAAGATGAGAACATCAACAACAATACTACAAGAAAATATTTCATTTATTCAATCCTTATTAACTTAATTAAAGTACATAAATTAAATTAACAATAAATAATCAAGAAGAATTTATAATAGGTGAGCTTTTTAATTTGACTTCTTAGGGAATAATTTATATGCAGAATTTAATTAAAATTTAATTTTGAGGTAGGATATGTCCAAATTTAGAAACTTATTTTTATCGTTCTTGTTATATGCTTTCCCTGTCCTGGTATCTGCACAGGTATTAGACTCGCTCAGTACAGCCGTTTTGGATTCTTGTCTGAACTATTTACATTTGGATCTGGATGAGCTTGGTTTTGAAAAAGCTTTAGTTGAAGATGATACTTTTAAACTACAAATTGTTGAGCAAATACTTGATGAACCTTTAAAATTGTCGGATTACTTACTTTCAACGGCAGATAATGTTCAAAATTTAGATAATCTTAATTTAGCAGATTTTATTGCTGCACAGCTTGATACAAAAATTGAAAAAATAGAGACGTTGGAAATATCTGGGTCATTGCCGTTAGAAACAATTATCGAAGAAGAATTGGACAAGGCTTTTCCATATATAATGAAATTCTATGCTGAATTGGATTCGTTAGAATTACATGATCTGATAATGTCAGCACCGGCTATGTGGTGCGGTGATAATGAAGAAGAAAATAAATCGTTGCGAGGTGTCTGGCAGAGAGAATTTCATACTTTTGTTGATACGTCACGTTCTGTTGACCAAAACCGCTTGTTGAACATTATGAAAAAAATCGATAGAACAGCATTATATAATGCAGGATTAATAAATGTCAGATTGATTGAAGCATTTAAACAAATTGATTTCGGTAAATACAATGATCTTGATTTTGCTGTAGATGGTGTCAGCGGCAATATATTATATTATGCTAATACAAAATATGGTGAAATAATCATTGGAAGTTCGGATGATAACATTTATTCCCGCGATTTTGCTTTTATGATTGATGTTGGTGGGAATGATACTTATCGTTGCAGAGCGGGTGGAGCTTTAGGAGTATTAAGCAATCCATTCTCCTTTGTACTTGATCTTGAGGGCGATGATTTTTACTTCAATGAAGACAGATCAATCAGCTTTGGTTCAGGTTTTCTGGGAATTGGAATTTTATACGATCTTAATGGAAATGATGTCTATCGCGGAGCGAACTATACGCAAGGTAGTGGAATCTGTGGCATTGGAATTTTAAATGATAGTGACGGAACTGATGATTACCGAGGTGGATGTTTTACCCAAGGAGCTGGCCATTACGGATTTGGTTTATTACGGGATTTTGGAGAAGGAGATGATAGATATTCTGCCAAACTTTGCGCTCAGGGTTTCGGTTCCACCTTTGGATATGGACTTTTACATGATACTGGAGGAGATGAAATTTATAAAACAGGTGGAGAATACCTGCATGCACCCTTATTACCGAACGATTATCAATCTTTCAGTCATGGATTTGGTATGGGCTGGAGACCGCGTGCCGGTGGTGGCATCGGAGTTCTGCTTGATGAAAAAGGAAATGATTTTTATGATGGTGAAGTTTTTTGTGAAGGTTCATCTTATTGGTATTCCCTGGGATTATTGATTGATGGAGGCGGTAATGATTCTTACAGTGCAGCTCAATATGCGCAGGGAGCTGGTGTACATCTGGCAATTGGTGCACTGTGGGAGCAGGATGGTGACGATCAATATCACTCTCGCTTAGGAGTAGTGGGAGGAACTGCTCACGATTATTCGGTAGGGATGCTGGTTGATGAAAAAGGAGATGATAATTATATTGTTTCCGGCGGCTACGGAGTTTCCCTTACAAATTCATTTGCACTCTTTATTGATAAATTGGGTGATGATATGTATTCTACCTGGGAGGAGTATAGTTTAGGTGCGGTTAGATGGGGTAGAGGTTTCGCCGGTTGCGGGGTATTCATGGATCTGGAAGGGAAAGATACTTATCCTAGAAATAAAGCAGCGAAAGATAATGGACTTTGGCTTAATAACGACTGGGGCATAGGAATTGATCTTGATCGGAATATTGTCACAAAACCTGAACTAGAATCTGTTGAAGAAATCATTCTCACAGCGGAAGATACACTAAAGTCCGTTGAAGAATTGTTTGCAGAAGCATCTTTATGGGGAGTTGGATCTAATCAGAAAAAAGTTGCACGGGCAAAGAAAGCCTTTTTACGAAGCAGTAAAGAAGGAATAGACTACATCTGTGCAAACAAGTTGGGAACTGATAGCAGTTTAGAACTCAGATTAATCGAAACTATGACTAATGAATACCCAGATCTTATGGGGTCATTATTGCTGGATAATTTAAAAAATGAGAATTTAAAGATCCAGAAAAATTCAATTCGATTATTAGGGATTGCCAAATATCAAGCAGCATATGAACCTTTGATTAAGATGTTAAAGAGCAATAACTATGATAAGATAAAACGTACTATTATTGTAGCACTTGGTAATATTGGTAATAAAAGCGCCAGTTTAGTCATATCCGATCATATCAAGGATAAAGAAGAAATTTGTCGGATAAGTGTAATTTCAGCTCTGAGGAAATTAGAGGATAAAACTGCAAATTACGTTCTTGTCAAAGCTCTCGAAGATGATATGTTCACTGTACGTTCAGCAGCTTATTCTGCTTTAATCGAATTAGCAGACTTGCAGACATCTAGAGAACTCTATTCAAAAATAATAAATGAAGAACTTGTTTATCCGGAGCTTGCTTTAAGAACTTTAGCAAAGATCCAAGCGGGTTTTGCTGATAGTACATCAGTAAATTATAAAGAACAAAGAAAGCTAGCAAATAAATTGTTTGTAAAACTGCTAAAAAATGAAGATTCTCGGGTTAGAGCAGAAGCTGTTCGATCCATATTGATGAATTTTACTGAAAAAAAACGAGTCTGGCTTACTGAATTCATTAATAAAGAACCAGATCCTTATGTCGTAGCAGTATATGAGGAGACAAAAAAATATATTGAGAGGTAAAAATGAAAAAGACATATTTTATACTGTTATTATTTTCAATAACATTACTAATTGCTGTTGAACCGCATTTTATGACATCTCCCGCTATTTCTCCTGATGGAGAAAAAATATGCTTTGTTTATAAGAACGATCTCTTCCTAGTACCTTTTAGTGGTGGAGAAGTAAAACGTATAACCGCAACATCAGCAAGTGAGTGGTCACCAAAATTCTCTCCGGACGGGAAAAAAATTGCCTTCAATTCTAATCGGAACGGCTGGTCAGGTTTATACATTTATGATTTTGAAAATGCAATGATCAAGACAATTAATCAAGAAGAAATGAATATTTTGGATTGGTTTCCTGATAATAAAAGGATACTCGCCCGAGGCTATCAACCAGGTAAAGGCAACATTTTCTATATTGTTAATTTAGATGGTTCTTTCAAATTACTTACGGCCTTTGCAGGTAGGAATGCTTCAGTTTCCGGAGATGGGAACAAGATAATTTTTGACAGGCGTGGTGAAGTTTATCGCGAATCTTATACGGGCAGCTACAATGGTGAACTCTGGCAATATGATTTGATTGAACATAAATTCACAAGATTTACAAATACTGATTTTACAGAGCAATATCCTGTTTATTCATCAATATCTGATGAAGTATATTTTGCTTGTTCGGACGGAAATGTATTCCAGCTCAATAAAGTGGAAAATAACAATTTTGAAAGACCAATACAGTTATCAAAATTCAAAACATGGTCTGCCAGAGAACTTTCCATTGCAAAATCAAATAACCGTTTAGTATTTGAGTTGTTTGATAAATTATGGAGATTCGATCCAAAGACTGAAAAAGTATCTGAAATTAAAATAGAATTTGATCAGGATTGCTATGTAAATCCTGTTAAAAGAGAAAATGTGAAAAACTCAGCCTCCAACTTTACAGTTTCAGATGATGGTCAGTTAGTAGTTTTCGCCTATAAATTCGATCTCTTTGCAGTACCTGAAAAAGGTGGAGATGTAGTACAGATAACTAAAGATCAGAGAGGTATTGATAAGGTTGAGATCCTAGCTGATAATCAAACTGTTATCTTTACTAAAAGAGTTGAAGGTGAATTGCGATTATATAAATTCAATATCAAGGATATCGCTAAAATTGAAGAGATTAAATGGAGTGAAAGCAAATATGTAAATTGGTTGAAGCGACAAAAAAATACGATCGTCATTGGCTATTCTGATAATGAAAAAAAACACAAAGTAGCTCTGGCAGACAGCATGTGTAATAACATCCAAACAATCATTAATGACCAGTATGTGTTTGGGAATGTTAAAATCAGCCCCGATGAAAAATATTTGTTATACGAGGCGACTCGACCTGAAATGTGGACGAATCACGTTTATTTATACAATATTGAATTAGCAACAAAGGAACTTTTATATAATCATGAGGGTTGGTTGGATAATATCTTTTGGGGTAAAGATCATAAATCAGTTTTCTTTACTGAGGACGGTAACATCAGGAGAGTTGATTTACAAGCCAGGGAAGATTTCTACAAAGAAAAGAACCATTGGAAAGAAATTTTAGATCCAACTTTGCCGAAACAAGAGAAAACCAAATCACAAGAGGTAGATAAAACACCTATTATAATCGACTCTGAAGGATTTTCTAAAAGGATATCTACGATAATTTCAAAACCCGGAAATAATTGGGTAGTACAGGTAGAAGATGATTCAACACTTTACTATTTAAACAACTTTGAAAAAAAATATAGTCTTCGAAAAAGTGATTATTCGGGTGAGAATGATAAACTTATAACCTTGTACAAAAATAGACCGGAGAATTTGCAATTCAACGAGGAAAACAAAGTATTTTACTACATTCTAGAAAAGAAATTGTATAAGCAGGCTGCAAAGAAAAGTAAGAAAGCGGAGATTATAAACATGGATTATAAATATACTTATGATAATCATAAATTAAACAGTGATATTTTCCATCAAGTTTGGGTAGAATTCGGAAATGGTTTTTATGATCCTGATATGCATGGCATAAACTGGAGGAAGTCTAGGGACAAATTTTCAAAATATCTGCAATTTGCTGATGATACTGCTATCTTGAAAAAGATCGTTGATGAAATGATCGGAGAAGTAAACGCATCTCATACCGGATTTTATCCGAGAGACGAGTCTGATTTTGTAACTTATCATACAGCCTACTGCGGAATTGAACTCGACTGGGAATACTTCCCCAAGCATGGACTTACCATAACAAAAGTTTATATGAAATCCAAACTTAATAAACCGCATAATATAAAAATCGGCGATATTTTATTAACTGTAGACGGTAATGAAGTTGGTAAAGGAATGGATTTTGTACCACTATTTAAAGATAAAATTGGGGAGAAAGTTAAACTGGGGATTCGAAGCGGTAAAGAAATGAAAGTTGTTACCGTGAAAGGTTTAACATTTCGCGAAAATATTAATCTCTATTATGATAATTGGGTTGAAGAAAGGCGATTGCAGGTCGATGATTTATCTAATGGTAAAATCGGCTATTTGCATATCCGCAGTATGAATCACACAAGTTATAGAAGATTTATTCAGGACTTGTTTGCTGAAAATGCTGATAAAGAAGCTTTGATCATTGATGTCAGGAATAATGGAGGAGGATATATACATGATATGCTGGTGGAGATATTAACTAAAAAGCCTTATGCTCTTAGTACTTACAGATCATTTGACGGTAATATGAAGTACGCCAATCCGGGGAATACAGTTGATGTGCCAATGGTATTACTGATCAATGAAAATTCTTTTTCAGATGCAGAGATTTTCCCAACTTTGTTTAAACAATTTAAACTGGGAAAAGTTATAGGTATGCCGACCAGCGGTTCTGTTATCGGTACCGGGCATCATACTTTTATGGATGGTTCCAGTATGCGTATGCCTTCGACCGGATGGTTTACTCCAAATGGAGAAAATATGGAAGGGAACGGTGTTCAGCCGGATATTTATATAGATCCCACACCGGAACAAATAATAAATGACGATGATGTGCAGCTGAAAAAAGCTATTGAAGAATTGTTGAAAGATATTTGATGATACCTCTAGGATCAAATTTTTTTTTAATAAATTATTGTACTGGTGCTAGAAGTCTAGCTATTTTTACAGCAAGTTTATACCAGAAAGGTTTTTTTGTATAGTCGTCATTAGTAATTCTGAAGCTGTTTGAAAAATCTTCCAACATCATGGCTTCAACTTTAGTAGCAAATTCTTTATTGCTGAACAACATGTTGATCTCGAAGTTGATGCGGAATGATCTGTTATCCAGATTCGCTGTACCAACCATAGATCTTTCATCATCTATAAGCATAGTTTTTTGATGCAACAAACCTTTGGAATAGCGATAGACTTTAACTCCCGCTTTAGTGATATCATCCAAATAGGATAAGGCTGAAAGATTTGTTATCAGGAGATCAGATTTTTCTGGGATCATTAATCTTACATCAACTCCACGTAAGCCGGCTAATTGTAAAGCACAAAGAACTTGCTGATCCGGAACAAAATACGGGCTTGTTATCCATAATCGCTTTTTGGCAGAATTAATAGAGTGGACAAAAAAGATACCGCAAGTTTCTAATTCATCTGCTGGACCGCTTGGTAAAACGAGAACAATATTTTTCCATTTTTTGTTGTACTTCGGTTCCCAGTTAAGCTCAGGAACATTATTTGTCGCCCAATACCAATCTGAAATAAAAGGTAATTGAGTACTTAAAACAGAAGGTCCTTCCACTTTAACATGAGTATCGCGCCAAAAACCGTATTTTTTTTGTGTACCCATATATTTATCAGTTACATTAAGTCCACCAACATAGGCGATTTCACCATCTACAACAACTATTTTTCTGTGATTCCGGAAATTAAGTCTTAACCTGTATGCCCAACCTTTCCGGTTCTTGAAATTACTCACCAGGATTCCATTTTTTCTCATTTTGTTAAAATATGATTGTGGTAAACCAGTACAGCCTATATCATCATATAATAAATAAATCTTAACACCTTCTCTAGCTTTATGGATCAATTTGGACTGCAGTTTTTTACCAAGATTATCATCATGGATCTTATAAAATTGTACTAAAATGTAACACTTGGCATGATCGATTCCAGAAAAAATTGCTTTGAATGTGTTCTCACCATTAATAAGTAATTCTGCTTTATTATAAGAGGTGGATGGCATATCTGCTAATCTCTCAACCACGCTGATATCGGGTTGCTCATCATGAGAAATCAGATTATCCTTTTGAAATTTAAGCCTTAAGTTCTGAGCAAGTGCATTGATTTTCAAGTCACCTGATCTCCGAGCGTTGATATATCCATAGAATTTTCTGTCTCCGAACAGCCAGTAAAGAGGAACAGCTAAATATGGGAATAATATCAGTGTAACTGCCCAGGCAACTGAACCTTGAGATGTCCTTCCCTTCCAGATCGCATCAAGTGCAGCTATAAAGCCAAGTATGTGGAATCCGATCAATGCTAACCACAAGAAAAATTTTATTCCATCAATGAACATTAGCTCCTCACAATATTTTTACCAAGTATTTTCAACAATTTGTCACGCAAAAGCGATATCACTACGTTATAACCGAGATTTTTCTGAGCAAGTTCTGTTATTGAAAATGCTTCCTCATATCTCTCATTATCCATATAAAGATGAGTAAGTTGAACGTAGGCTTTACTGTTAGAGGGGTAGTATTTAATAGTTTGCAGCATCAATTCTATAGCTTTTTCGATTTTCCCAACTTGCAAACAAGTGTATGCGTACATTAAGTAGGAGTTTGTCATGTCAACTTTTAGTTTTTCCGCAGATTCAAATGCCAAAAAAGCTTTTAGATAATTTTTTTGGTCAAAGTAAGCTAAACCTTTTAACAAAGTTATTGATCCAAGTTTTCCGAATTTTTTTTGTGCTTTCTCTAAAGTCTGTATACCTTTTTCAAGTTTTCCAGTTAATAAATACATTTCTGATAAGAAAATAACAGGTAGTGATGTAGTTATTTTTTGAGAAGGTATGTTCTCCAAGATATCGATACTTTTTTCTTTCTGTCCTAATCTGGAATAAGCAAAAGCTTTATTATAGTCTAGTTCCGGAAAAGTAGCTTGAATCATGTTATAATAATCGACAGCCAATTTGTATTCTTTCAAGCCCAGGAATGAATTTGCTAACTGGAAGATAGCAGTTACATTGGCAGGATCATCTTTCAATACTTGATGATATATGCCTACAGCCTTACGAAAGATTTTTTTGCTGAAATATATTCCTGCCAAAAATAGCTTTAAATCCTCACTCTTGGGGAATTGAACTAAGCCTCGCTGTAGTATTCGTGTAGATTCAAGCCAATTAGAGTCTAATTGCATCTTGGCTTGCCAAATAATATTTTGCATTTTTTTTGATTCTGACATTTATTATCCTATGGACAATTTGTTACGATAAAGTTCTTTGATCAATGTTACTATTTCGTTTACATCTTCACTTTTATTAATGCTGGCTCTGACCTTAGCTCCACCTTGGAATCCTTTCGTGTAATGAGAAAAATGAGTTCGCATTTCTAAAAGGGCTTGTTGCTTACCTTTATCATTGATCGTTAAGTTCAAATGTTTTTGAATTATCTTCAATTTTTCTTCAGTTGTTGGTTCACTCTCATCATTATTGGTCATGAAATTTTTGATTTTTGTAAAAAACCAGGGTTTACCGATAACTCCCCGACCTATCATAATGGAATCGCATCGAGTCTCATCATACATCTGTAATACGTCTTGAATTGTTTTTACATCTCCATTTCCTACCACCGGTACACTAACTTTCTGTTTCAATTCTTTTAACAGAGTCCAATTGCTTTTCCCGGAATACATCTGACTTCTGGTACGAGGATGCAGACATAAAACATCAGCACCGGCATTTTGCATTTTAATACCAAATTCAATAGCATTAACACTACTATTATCCCAACCTGCCCGGAATTTAACAGAAAGTGGAACCTCTTTTGGTTGAAGTTTATTTTTGACTTTACTAACAATTTCTGCTGCTATATCAGGTGTGGTCATCATTGATGATCCAGCTCCACGTTTAACAACTTTTTTTACAGGACAACCCATATTAATATCTATAAAGTCTGGTTCTATACTAAGTGCAACATCCAGGGCTTTTAGGAATATCTCTGGATTAGAACCAAAGAGCTGCAAACCGAAAGGACGCTGCGATTGATCGAATCTGGCATATTCCAAACTACGTTCCTTGTTATAGAGCAGTCCGTCAACACTTACCATTTCACTTACCACAACATCCGCACCGCATTCTTTACATATACTGCGAAATGATCTATCTGTGATCCCGGCGAGCGGAGCAAGCCAGATTTTATGATCGGTAAGTTTTTCAATTATACTCTGCATTATTCATTAATGAAATGATAAATCGCAATACCGGCTGCAACTGCGGCATTTATAGATTCAATCTCACCCAAAATTGGTATTTTCACTTTATAATCAGAAATTTTCAGAATATCCTCACGAATGCCATTTGCTTCTGAACCTATAACGAGCATTAGGTTGGCTGGCTTCTTAACTTCAAAAATATTCTGTGAATCTTGCAAGGTTGTTGAAACAATAGTATTATTTATACTTTTAAGCCAGCTATGCTCATGAGTTTCCGAAGGTAATTTGAAAACTGTTCCCAAAGAAGCTCTAATAGCTTTCGGATTGTAAATATCACAGCAGTCAGGAGAAAGAATTATTCCGGAAACTCCTGCCGCAGTTGCCGTTCGAAATATTGTGCCCAAATTACCAGGATCTTTGATCCCATCCAAATAAATTAAAAAAAGTGAATCTCTAATAGGAATATTTCCGATTGATATCACTGCTGCGATTTCCTGGTTTGTTTTTGTTTCAGTCAATTTTTTCATTTGATTTTCATTAGCAGTTAAGATCCTTTTTGCAGAGTACTTATTGATGTCAAGTTTGCTATCCTGTGAGAAAATAAGTTCCTCAAAAGTGACTTTATAATCAGTTAATTGATCAATTAATCGTACACCCTCAACTACTGTTTTCTTTTCTACCTGACGATATTTCTTCTGATTGAGCTTAGTTAATTCTTTAACTTTATTATTTGATATCTTGGGATACATTATTTCTTTAACATAGCTTTAATTGCGGCAATATTTACATCATCAATCTGCTTTGGTTTCAGGAATAGCTTAGCATATTTAAAATATAATTTCGACTCTAGCAGCAGCAGGAAGAGATCTTTATCAATTTCTCCATCTTTAACCATAAAAGCCATTATTTTCAGGGTTTCTGTTAGGGGTTTACCATCTTTGTAAGGTCTATCAGAAGCAGTTAAAGCTTCATAGAGATCTGCAATAGCAATGATCCGTGCCTGCAACGGTAAATCTTTTGCTGTTTTCTGGAAGGGATAGCCTTTACCATTTAATTTTTCATGATGTGATGCCGCATACAATGACACGTTTTTTAGTTTTTTGGGATAAGTTAACTCTGTTAACATCTCATAAGAAACTAAGGCATGTTCCTGCATCTTTTTAAGTTCCGAGGCTAATAATGTTCCTTTTCTAATGGAAAGATTTTCTTTTTCGTTTGCCGAGATCAAATTATACTTTTGGCCACCTGAGCTGTATCTGAAATTATAAATTTCATTAATTCTAGAGAGATATTCATCTTTCATAAACTCTTCGCCGGTATTTATTTTGGTAATAAAAACTTTATCATCTTCAAGTTTTTTGTATAGCAGTCTGAGTTTCTCTTTCTTTTTGTCGTCGTTTGTGTATTCTAAATCTTTTTTGATCAGTGCAAAAATTAATTCAAATCTAACTTTAATCATTTCAATTCTATCCAAAATGGTTTCCAATTTTTTAGCTTTATCCCTGATATAAATTGGAGTTGTTATTTTTCCAATATCGTGCATCCATCCTGCCATACTTATCTCTTGAAGCTCATCAGCACTATAGTTAACATCTTTAAAAAATTGTGTATCCGAATTAACTTCCTTAGAGAGCATTTCGGAAAGTGAAGCAACTCGTTTAATATGATCTCCGGTGTATTTGGATTTACGGTCAATCGCAGCAGCAATGCTTTTGATAAATTGATAGAGTAATTGTTCTAAGCTTTCAATCAGCTTTTTATTCGAATATGCAATTGCTGATTGTGAGGCGAGAGAGGACAGCATTGTAACGTGCTCTTCTGTAAAATCTGTAATATTGCCTTTATCATCATAGGCGTTAATAAGCTGAATTACACCTAGAAGCTGATCTTCGTGATCTTTCATCGGAATCGCAGCCATAGATTTGGAATGGTATTCATTATTCTTATCATAATTTTTTGTACCGCTGTTATCAAAAATATTTTGATGATAGGCATCTTTTACCGTGTTTGCCTTGCCGGAATGTGCAACATAAGACGCAAAGTTTTTGTATGTTTTACGCCCATCGTTAGCATAAAGCGGTACACTAGGCCACTTTGCTGTATCGGCTATTCCTAAATTCAATTTTTTGGATTTTGTACAAATGATCTTAAAATCGAGATGCTGTTTATCCTCTGATAAAGTATAAATGGTTCCTCCATCGGCATTTGTAAATCTCATAGCTTCGTCCAGAACCAATTTGAAAAAATTGTTGATATCTTTTTCACCGGATATAGCAATTCCGATGTTTGTTAAAGCCTTAATTTGCCTTATGAGTTCCTCAGTACCTAACATAATTTACCTTCATCACCTAATTATTTGACACGATCAAGCGATCCTTAATTATTGGAATGTTAAATGAAATAGATTTAATATGTCAAATATTTTATCTTAGAAGGTGCTTATGTTCAACTCGATTATATTAGCAGCAGGAAGATCTAGCAGAATGGGAAGTGATAAAGCACTTCTTGAAATTAACGGTAAACCTGCGATTATACACATTCTAAGAAAATTGGAGAAGTTCACTGATAATATCTACATCGTTCTTGGTGATAATCTGGATGCTGTTAAACAAGAAGTACTCAAAGATTTTGATCCTATAAACATTTCCTTTATTTTTAATGAACTGCATAAAAAGGGTATGTTTTCTTCTGTTCAAAAGGGATTTTCCAGCTTAAAAAATTCTGATGCAGTGATATTTCAATTGATCGACCAACCTTTTATTCCTCTAGTAGCTTATAAAAAATTGATTGAAAATTACGATCCTGAAATTCTGATCACCCAACTTTCTTATACTAAAAATAGTATTAAACATGGAGGACATCCACTGCTATTTGCTCCTGACTTTAAAGAGATCGTACTTTCATATCCGCTGGAATCTCAACTCAATGAAGTGATCAATGATAATAATGATAACCGAAAATTCATTGAAATTAATCATGAAGCAATTTTAGATAATTTAAATACTAAAAAGGAATTTTTAAAAAGAATAAGGAATAAATAATGGAAACAGCAGTATTCAATATTTTACAAAAAGCCGTAGATAATCAAAAACAAGGCATTCCTTTTGTGATGGCAACTGTAGTGGAAGGTGTAGAAAAAACACCTGGCAGATCAGGTTTCAAGCTAATTGCTTATGAGGATAAAACATCGGAAGGTACAGTAGGCGGAGGCAAATTAGAAAGGATGGTCCTTGATAAATGTGAGCAAATTCACAAAACTAAAAAAAATGCTCTCTTAGAATTTTTACTTACAGAAACTTCGGAAGGGATCGGCATGATGTGCGGAGGAACTGCCAAAGTATATCTTGAATACTATCCTCCAACCAGGAAAATGTATATTTTCGGAGCAGGGCATCTTTGTCGAAGCATCGTTCCAATATTTAATTCGATTGGATTTTATTGCGTTGTACTCGATAACAGAGAAGAGTATGGTAACAAGGAAAGAATACCACTTGCTAAGGAAGTATATGCCGTAGACTATTTTAAATTCTTGGAGACATTCAAACCGGGAGAGAATGATTCAATTGTTATTTTCACACATGGACATAAATATGATTTTGATATTTTAGATAAAATATGTGAAAAGAATTTCCAAGTAAAATACATTGGCATGATCGGTTCAAAAATTAAAGCACAAGATGCAATTTCACGGATCAGCAAAAAACAATACTTAGGTGATCTGATTACTTCAGTGCATGCCCCTATCGGCTTGAATATAGGAAAAACCACTACTCAGGAGATCGCTATTGCTATTACAGCGGAAATATTAGCTGTGTATAATGAAATATTCGATATTTACTCTCTAAGTAAAAAATAGATATTCATTGTTTTTATATATTGACATAAATACCTAATCTTCTCACTTTTATCATAATCAAGATCTGGAGCTAAAATGAAATATATTCTATCAATATTATTATTAGTATTTATCTCCATTTTATTCGCTGATGCGATCCCTCCTTACGTAGTACCATTATACCCAACTGGCGGATCAAGTGGTATTCCGGTAGATTCAGATATTACATTCCACATTTTTGATGATGCAGATGGTGTTGATATTAATTCAGTTGAAGTTAATATTGAGGGAATCGTTTATTCAAATGGAGATGAGTCTTTCTTTTACAGTGGAACACCTTTTGATTATATTATTACGGTAAATCCTCCCATGAATTTTGCCTTTGATGATCAGATAGATATCCAAATTGATGCTTCCGATCTGGAAATCCCAGCTAATACAATGACAACTTACTCTTACTTTTTCCAAACTATCGAAGATCTGCAACCGCCATACATAGGCGGATTAGATCCTCGGGCTGGAGAAGTGAATGTACCGCAGGATACTGATATAAGTTTTGTTATTTATGATAGCGGGATAGGTGTAAATCTAACTTCTGTTGTAGTTGAAATACAGGGTGTTACTTATACACATAACAATGGTAATTTCTTTTATTCCGGGAACGCTAATGCTTATCAGATCACTATTGATGTGCCGGTAAATTTTGATTTAGCGGAAGTAATTGAAGTAGCAATTGATGCTTCTGATCTAAATGGAATAGTCATGTCGACCTTTGAATATTCATTTGAGATAATAGATGATATTCAACCGCCTTTTACAGGGGAGTGGCTGCCTTCCCCGGGTGCAGTTGGAATACCCGTAGATACAAACATCAGCTTTAATATTTATGATAATATTGAAGGTGTAGATATTACCTCAATTATTGTCGATGTACAGGGAGTTCAATATAATTATCTTAATACAACTTTTTCTTATCTTGTAATACCAAATGGATATTCTATTACAATCGATCCAAATAGTAATTTCGGTTATGGAGAAATGGTCAATGTTGAAATTGACGCAGCTGATCTCTCTCAGCCTGCAAATGTAATGAGCACTTTTTCTTACAGCTTCCAATGCATCATCGATATTGCTCCACCTTATACCGGGGAATATGACCCTGAACCAGGTGTGCAGGAAGTTCCAATAGATTCTAATATTTCTTTTCATGTCTATGATGACGCGCTCGGAGTTGATATAAACACACTGCTAGTAGATATTGAAGGTGTACAATATTCAGTTGCTAATGGTAATCTTTCATATTCAGGTATGTCTGCTAACTACCTTGTTTCTATAAACCCCACAGAAAATTTTGATTTTGCACAGATCATAGATATCCAAATTGATGTTGCTGATCTGGCTTCTCCGGCAAATTATCTTTCAGGTTTTGCTTATTCTTTTCAATGTGTGAATGACCAGGCAACGCCATATTTAACTGACTTCGAACCCCAACCTTACTCTATAAATAATCCCTTAAATACCACTATCTCGTTTCATGTTCACGATGATGGGTTTGGAGTCGATATAAACAATGTAACTGTGAATGTTCAGGGAATTAATTACTCATTAACTAATGGGAACTTGTTTTATAGTGGAGAAATAGATAACTATCTTATAATTGTTGATCCAGTGGAAAATTTTTCTTCCGGTGATACAGTCTATGTTGCGATCAATGCAACAGATCTAGCTACTCCGGCTAATGTAATGGGAACCTACAGCTACTCATTTGAATGTGCAATAATCGACACTCAACCACCTTTTATCTGGCAGCCTTTTCCTGCTAACGGTGCTGTGAATGTCTCCATTAATACACTAATAAGCTGTTATATTCTTGATAGTGGGAGCAGCGTAGATTCTACAACGATCGAGGTGAATGTGAATAGTCAGCAAATTGAAGATTTCACATTAGAAAATGTAACTTTTATGGGTAGCTCAGGATTTATCATTACGTATCAACCTTATGTTCCGTTCCAATATAATGAATATGTAACTGTTGAAATAACAGCTGCAGATCTGGAAGTTATTCCCAATGTTCTTAGTGATGCCTCTTTCTTTTTTGTTTGTGAGGAGAATCAACCTCCCACAATTGATCTACCCGATAGTTTAGTATGTTTTGAAGATGAAATTATCATCGAAAATTTCAGTTTATATATCACTGATCCTGAAAATGATGAACCATTTTTAGATTCTACAGTCAGCAATAATCTGGATATCAGTATAAATGGATATATGGTTACAATACAACCGCATCTAAACTGGAACGGTTCTGAGAATATTGGTTTCATCATCAGAGATGATCAGGGCTTCATGCTGGCAAGTGATTATACTATTGTAAAAGTAATAGGAGTAAATGATCCGCCTTCTTTCGATCTGGATATTTTCCCTGAGTCGATTATTTTTACAGAGAATACTACCAAAATTGTAGATTTTGAAACGGCAGTGCTCGATCCGGAACAAACATCTTCAGAATTGGCATTGTCAATTAGCGGGAATACTGTGATAAATGTCGATATATCTGAATTTATCGTTACTTTTTCTGCTCCTAATAACTGGACTGGCTCTGAGATTTTAACTGTTATCCTGGATGACAATGTATCTCGTATTACTTGCTCAGAACAAATCACAGTATCTGTAATACCGGAAATTCCGGATGAAAAAATTACAGTTGAACCTCACACTGTTGATTGGAATGACCAATTTTGTGAAATCACTATTTATAGTCAGGTAGCTTTGGATAAAATTTCAGGAAAGATTTTCGATAGAAAGGGCAAATTAATTAATAAATTAAACATACAACAATATGGAGACAATAAACAAGCCAGATGGTATAAAAATGATTTAGATCAAAATTTAGTAGATGGTGGATTTTACATTTATCAAATAAAGATCAATAACAGAATTTTCCAAGGTAGTATAATTATAGCAAGGTAAGATAATGAAAATTAAAATTCTCGTTTTTATTCTAATAATATTTCGGATGATTTGTTATGGCTACGATTTCGAAAATGGAGGAGTTAGGAATTCAGCTCTGGGAGGAACTGGCATTGCCTCATCCGGTGATATTTCTTCAGCAGTTTGGAATCCTTCCGGTTTAGCACGATTTAATTATTTTCAATTGGTTACAGATTCCAGACCCTATTTGATACAGATGGATAATGATAATATTTCGCAAAATTTTGCATATTTATCTATACCGATGAACACGATTTCTGGAACATTTGCTTTCACGGGTAGTTCTTTTAATTCAAATGATTATACTGAAGGAAGATTTGGAGTTCATTATGGAACCGATCTGTTCCCTCAAAAATCTCCGGGAAAATTATTTGCAGGATTGGGTGTATTAGATCATTATATATCTTTTTCTGAGATCAATCAGAGGAAAAACGCTGTTGATCTGGATATCGGATTATCCTATACATTGAATAAAAAAATAAAATTCGGCTGTATCCTGGGAAACATATTACGCGCAGATATGGCTTTGGATGAAAACAATGAAGATAAGCTTCCCATACGTTTAGGATTAGGTGTCGGTATCGGTATTGACAGATTAAATTTTTCCGCAGATCTATTGTTGAAAAAATATCAAAATAGTAATGATCTTGGTTTCGGGCTTGGATTTGAGTATATTCTGGCAAAGAATCTTCAGCTTCGAATAGGAATGAACAATCATGATATTACTGGCGGATTTGGAGTCCAGGTTTATTCCAAAAACTGGCAAGGTAATTACTCCGGATCAAAAAGCGAAACAGTAGATTTCAGCTTTCTTCAACTTAGTATAGACTATGCATTTCAATATCCTTTAGGAGAATCTCATGATAATGGCATCATCCCAATGGGGAATAGTATAGAATCTGATTATGGTGAACATTTCTTTGGTCTTAAAATAGATTTCATTCGATCGCATAATACCAGAAAAGAACTTGAAGTATTGTATCCGGATCAATTTGGAGTAAATACCGCAGCTGATACTGTATATATAGAAAAAGTCAGAGTTGATACAGTGTATCATACAAGAACAGTTTATGATACCCTAAGAATAGTAGAACAAGTTGTAAATGAACATGAGATAGATGAAAAAGTTCAGGAAAAAACCAAAAAGATCAGAAAATCGGATCTTGAGAAGATCAATAAAGCAAGTGTTCATTTGATCGCCGCACTGGAATATTATTACTCAGAAGATTATTATAAGGCTATAGATGAATGTAATCAAGCTATCAATTTGGCTCCAGATCTATCTTTATCATATATTCGCCTTGCTTCCATCTATTATAGGTTAGGTGATATCGAAGAAGCAATGTATCAATTACACAGAGCTGAAAAGATAGATCCGGAAAATGTAGAGATAAAGAAAATGATGAGATTACTTACTGATCAAGAATAAAGGATATGTTATGAAAAAATTGTCGTTAACTCTATTACTCTTTTTGATTATTCAACTCTATGCTCAGGATTTTGTTATTGAGACCGTAAAAGAGATCCAGGCTGAAAGGGAACTTGCCGAGTGGATTGAAGCAATGCTTTTCCCAATTGTCGGTGAAACTATTGTAATTGCTAATCTTACACTGGATTATCCTGCCAGCAGACTACAGGTCTATGGCTCAACATTGGATAGAGAAAAGAGCTTGCCTGGATTACCTATTGCTAAATCAAAATCTGTTATGCCTACGATGATCGATGATCAAGAGACTTATCCTACAATTGTAGCCAGAAAAGAAATTACTATCTATCTCAAAAAAGATGTTACAGCGGAGATATTACAATTTATTGAACAAAATGTGGCTCTTTGGATGAATATTAATCCTGAGAAAGGTGATGTTCTGCAAATAAAAAACATTATGGATTTCAAAACCGGTGTAGCAGAAGAAAATACGGAAAAAAAAGTAAATAACTTTCTGTATTTATATTTAGGATTTGCTTTACTATTGATAATATTCATATCTGTGTTAATTTTAAGATCAGGATTTACTAAGATTAGTAATTCCATGCAGAATATTAATGTAAAAGATTTTGAAAAAGCCCTGCAAATTCAAGGTAATATGATCACAGCCGGTAAAGAAACTAGAAATGCAGACTGGGATTTGATAACCTCGAAAAAGCAACCTATTCCGATACGATTAGTTGATGACAAGAAAGAGATAGATCCTTATGATTTCAGCTTTTTGGAAGAGCTCTCTATACCGAGTTTTACAAAACTTATTGAAAATTTGAAAACAAGTGATCTTGCACTTATCTTAGCGAACTTGAATTCCAAATTTATAAGTAAATTTTTGAATTCATATCTGGGTGAAACAAATAAGATCATCGATGCGATGATGCAGGGTGTAAGTAAAACAAAGAAAGAGATCATCGAACTTAAAAAAATATTACTGTTAAAATTTAACCAGCTGATTGAAGATAATAAATTAAAAGTAAATAGTCGGCAGGTCCTCATCAACGTACTCAATCAGCTGGATGTGGAAAAAACAAAGAAATATCTGGATCAGATCAATCAAATGGACAGCGGATCAGGAACAGAAATGCGACAGTATGTCTTCCTATATTCCGATATAATCAAATTAAAAGAGTATGATATTGAGCAAATTGTTTTATCAACAGACCATGACTTTCTGGTGAAATTCCTAAAATCTGCTGATAGAGATGTGCAAGATAAATTCTTTAGTAATTTAACCTCACGTGCTTCCTCCATTATTAAAGAGGATATGAATTTTTTAGAGCCTCTAGATTTGAATGAACAGGAAAATATTAAGTTTCAAATGCTTATCAAGATCAGAAATATATTAAAATATATTAAGGAATAAATATGAAATTATCTGTTATTATAGGTTTTTTATTAGGATTTGGCATTATTATATCAGTCATTTTTATCAAACAGGAACCATCTTTATATCTTAACTGGTCAGCTGTGGTTATCACTTTGGGAGGGACTATTTCTGCTGTTGTCATTTATTTTTCTCCCCAGGCTTTAAAGAATGCCTGGTTTGCGATAATCAACATTTTCAAAGAGAAACAATATGCTGAAATGTATTTGATAGAGCTATTGGTGGATATTAGCAAACAATCCAAAAAAACCAGCTTTAAAAGTATTATCGAAAAAGGATCAGTTAAAATTATTCCTTTTCTGCTTAAAGGGATTACCCTCGTTACAGATGGAGAAGATATAGAGCATATTGATGAAGTTATGTCACGTGACAGCAGATCAATCACAGAAAAGAATATCATTGCTGAAAGAGTTTTTCGTATAGCCGGTAGTTTTGCTCCTTTGTTCGGAATGATGGGAACAGTAATTGGCTTGATCGCAATGTTGAACAAGGTTAAGGATCCGGCTGCTATACCCGCAGCAATGGGTTTGGCACTTGTTACAACACTGTACGGTCTAATCCTGGCTGCCTTAGTTTTTAAACCTCTATCCGGTAAAATCAGAGATAAAAATAATACAGATACAAGAGCAAGAGAGATTATCATTGCCGGAGTGATATTAATTAAGAAAAATGAAAACTCACATAAAATTAAAGAAAAATTGCTGGGATATTTAAATTGATAACAGAAGATAAATTGGCCAGCAGCCTACCTGCTAAACAGAGCAGGATACAAGACCTCAGTGACGAGGTTAATGAAAATCAGAATCTCCTGGATGTAATGATCCCTTATGCAGATCTGATGACTCTTCTACTGGTTTTCTTTGTATTTTTCTATATTACAATGGATTATGAAAAAAATCGTTTGATAATCGATCAGAATAAACAAATCGTAGAGCAAAACGAACGATTGATGGAGCTTGCCAGGCTAGATACACTTTTAGAAATGAATGAGCAGTGTGTAACGATACCAGGTGAAGTGTTATTCAATGCAGGTGAAGCTCTTTTAAAATGGGAGTCATTAAGAACATTGGCCCAAGTTGCTAGAAATATTCATGTTAAGATCAAAGGTGAACCGGGCTGGCAGGTCAGAGTAGAAGGACACACAGATAATTTACCGATCTTAAGCAGTACTTATGCTTCCAATTGGGAGCTCTCTACAGCCAGAGCTCTTAATGTTGTAAAATTTTTTATCGATAATAATTTTTTTCCGCCTGAACAAATGCAGGCTATGGGTTATGGTGAATTCAAACCGTTGGTTCCTAATGAAACATTCTCTAACCGGAAAAAGAATAATAGAGTAGAGATCAGATTGATAAATAGTTACAGGAGAGATTGATGGAAGCAACCCTAACCTTAGTAAAAGAGCTGATAGATTCACTTTACAATTCTCCTGTTGCCTTCAAGATCGTTCATACTTTAATCTGGCTACTTATACTCTGGTTGATTAATTTAATTACTGTTAAACTGATCAACAAAAAAATATCAGGTTTAAAAACTCAATACCATTGGCGAAAATTAATAAATGTTATAACGATTATGATTGCAATTGTCATTTTAATCAGGATTTGGTTCCAGGGAACTCAATCCCTGATAACTTATTTAGGACTGCTTTCTGCAGGAATAGCAATTGCTTTAAAAGATGTTTTGGCAAATCTGGTAGGCTGGCTTTATATAATTACCAGAAGACCTTTCAAAGTTGGAGATAGAATTCAAATCGGAGAGCACTCAGGTGATGTGATAGATCAAAGTTTCTTTGAATTTACATTATTAGAAATCAATAATTGGGTTCAGGCCGATCAAAGTACAGGCAGATTGATTCATATTCCAAATGGTAAAGTATTTTATCAGGAATTAGCAAATTATGATGAAGGTTTTAAATATCTGTGGAATGAAATCTCTGTGGTTATTACATTTGAAAGTGATTGGCAGAAAGCAAAAAAAATATTATTGGAAGTTGTTAACGATAAGGGTGAGCATTTATCTAAAACAGTGGAAAATCAAGTAAAAAGAGCTGCTAGAAAATATATGATCTATTATAAAAATCTAACTCCTATAGTTTATACTAGTGTTGTTGAAAATGGAGTAAAATTAACAATTCGTCATTTGTGTGAAACCAGAAAAAGGAGAGGATATACCGAAGCCATTTGGGAAGATGTTTTAGTACGTTTCTCCAAGCAGAAGGACATTACACTTGCTTATCCAACAACCAGATTTTATAAGAATTCAGCAGAATAATTTATGACAATTAAGTTAGGTTTTATATTTCTTTCTATTCTTTCTGGCTGTTTTTACAAACTCAAAGAATATTGGATGTGGATCATCAGGTCTTGATTTAAATTCAGGATGATATTGAACAGCAATAAAAAATGGATGATCCTGAATTTCTACAACTTCTACAAGTAGATCATCTGGAGACGTTCCGGAGATTTGCATACCGTGTTCTTTAATAATATCTCGATATTTATTGTTAAATTCGTATCTGTGGCGATGTCTTTCCGAAATATCAGTTTTCTGATAAATCTTTCTGGCTAAACTTCCTTTTTGTAATCTGCAGGGTTGAGCTCCTAAACGCATTGTTCCACCCATTCTATCAAGATACTTCTGATCATCCATCAAATGAATAACCGGATGTTCACAATTTTCAATAAATTCGCTGCTGTAAGCTCCTTCCAAATCGCAAACATTTTTACAAAATTCTATAACTGCAATTTGCATTCCCAAGCAAATCCCGAAAAAAGGAATTTTATTTTCGCGAGCAAATTTTGCAATATTGATCTTGCCGTCAATACCACGAATTCCAAATCCGCCCGGAACTAGTATACCATCAACATTTGAAAGTTGCTTCTTTATATCTTTATAAGAATAATTCTTTTCAGAATCGACCCATTTAATGCTCAGTTTTAATCTATTAGCAGCAGCAGCATGAATTAAAGCAGCTCCAACACTTTTGTAGGCATCCTGATGTTCTATGTATTTTCCGCAAATGGCAATCTCTACTTCCAATGTGGAGTGTTTAATATTATCAATAATTTTAGACCAATCGGAAAAATCTATGTTTTTTTGTCTTAGATGAAGATGTTCGCAAATTCTTTCGTGGATTTTAGCCTGCATTAGAATTTTGGGTACTTCATAAATTGTGGAAACGTCATAAGCATTAATGACACGGCTTTTCTGAACATTAGTGAATAGGGCAATTTTAGATTCGATCTCTTCATTCAGTGGCATTTCGGAACGGCAAAGCAAAAGGTCCGGTTGGATACCGATTTCCCGAAGCTTTGTTGTAGCATGCTGGGTTGGTTTAGTCTTGAGCTCTCCGGCTGCTTTGATAAAAGGTACGTACGTAAGGAAAATGAATAGTGAATTTTCTAATCCTACATCCATTCTGAATTGTCTGATCGCTTCCAGAAATGGCAGACTTTCAATATCACCTACTGTACCTCCGATCTCTGTGATAACAATATCACTATCCTTTTCCACAGAAATAATTGTGCTTTTGATCTCATCAGTAATATGTGGAATAACCTGAACGGTTTTACCAAGATAATCACCGCGCCGCTCTTTTTTTAGCACAGTTTCATAAATTTGGCCTGAAGTAGAGTTCGAATTTTTATTGAGAGGATTTCCGATAAATCTCTCATAGTGACCGAGGTCGAGATCAGTCTCTGCACCATCATCTGTAACAAAAACTTCACCATGCTGAAAAGGGCTCATTGTACCGGGATCAACATTTAAATAAGGATCAAATTTTTGCATAACTACTTTATATCCCATCTTTTTCAGAAGCAGTCCGATGGAAGAAGAAGCGATACCTTTTCCCAATGAAGAAAGAACTCCACCAATTACAAAAATATGCTTAGCCACAAAGAATCTCCTTTTCCTGGTTATTTTTCTTTATCAATTTTGCTATTCAGGTTCGATAAAAATATCGGTTTGGAATCTTTATCGAGAAATTTCATGGAAATATTTCCGTCTATACAGCGATCATAAGAGAAGTAGTTTGTATATTCCTTAATGTCTTTATTAAAACCGAGAGTTAAGAAACACTCTTTATTACTGTTTATAAGTTCATTCTGCAAGTGAAAGTTTCCCTTCTTATCCTCTTTAAATGCAACATATCTGATCGAGCCGTTTTCAAATTTTATCTTTACATTATTATAATTTCGTTTTTTATAATATATTTTTTCAGCAAAATAAATGCCATTCATACTTTCACGGACAATAGGAAATTCTATTATTCCCGTAGGAAGAACAATAATCGGATGTTCTGTCGTATCACCTGTAAAGAGTTCCGGCTTTGCTTTATCTATTTTTAAGGCGAGCGAGTTATTATGAGTAGTAATTCTATAATTAGAGAAAGCAAAAAAACGATCCCTGTATTCTTCCCCATTTATTTTTAGAAGATTATAATTGCAATTAACTCCGTTCATATAGGTCGTTAATAGCTTTTGATGATCGATATCAATATATTCTGCAAGTTCATGAGTTGGAAAATTCAAAAATATTATCTTTTTCTTCTGTTGGAATAGATGCATCATTATCGAATTCGTAGAGTTTTTGAATTGTTTCATCTGACGGTCTGAGCGATTGTGAAAGTCGCTTGAATAACTTTCCCAACTGATCTCTATGAACATGTCGATTGCATTTATCCAATTCTTATAATAATTAGGTGGAACAGAAAAGACTTCATCCGGCATTTCGGCAAAAAAGCGTTTTTTAAGTTTTTCGGTTGACATTTCCAACACTGGGAAGGCTTTTCTTTTTCTGATCGCTACAGCGAGTTCCTCAATTAGTGGAATTTCAGCTAACGGCTCATTAGCGTTTGAATCGTTATGGATCTCACCCGAAATTGAGATCACATCATTCTGTTTTATTTGTAAAAGATTATTGATAATGTTAAAAGCTAATTCAGAAAAATTCTCCATCAGTTCAAAAACCAGCCTTCTCCCAATTTCACCTTTATTAAAGTTGTTATCTCTATATTAAGGATTTTCGAAGCTATCTTATTGAACTTATTTTCATTATCACTAACATAAAACCGATTTTGTCCAATACCACTTTTTGCTTTATTAGGAAGGATCTCCACAAGTTTATCTGTTACTGCATGTGCACTATCCACTAGTTTGATCTTATCGCCTGTAAATTGTTTGATTGGAACCTTTAAAATGGGATAATGAGTACAACCGAGTACTAAAGTATCTATATTATTTTGTACAAGTGGAGCCAGATATTCCGCAATTGTCAGCTGAGTAACATCATGCTCCTCCCATCCTTCTTCTGCCAATGGAACAAATAAAGGACAAGCTTTACTGAATACAAGGGAGGTTCTATCAAGAGTTTTGATCGCTTTTCTATAAGCCTGACTGCGGATAGTACCTTCTGTACCAATAACTCCGATCCTTTTACTTTTCGAAGCTTTAAGAGCAGCCTTTGCACCTGGTTCAATCACGCCTAATACCGGTACCGGAAGTAATTTTTGCAGTGTGGGTAACGCTGAAGCTGAAGAAGTATTACAAGCGATAACAATTATTTTAGCATCCTGTTGCATTAGAAATCTAGCATTCTGAATGGAATATTCAATGACGGTATTAAGTGATTTAGGACCATAAGGAACGCGGGCGGTATCACCAAAATAAACTATATTTTCATTAGGGAAGCGGTTCCTTATCTCTTTGAAAACAGTTAATCCGCCAACGCCTGAATCAAATATACCGATTGGTTTTTTAGCCACGACCAACTCTCCTTATAAAATTTCTTATATCCAAAATTGATTTTAGAAATTTGTTGTCAAGTTGGCTGTTTATAATTATTTTGGAAACAGTAATAATTTGTGATAGGAAAGTATGAAAAAGAAAAAAATTGGTTTAGCTTTAGGTGGTGGTGGCGCAAGAGGGATTTGTCAAATAGAGTTTCTTAAAGTGTTAGACGAATTGGTGATCAAGCCTGATGTGATCTCCGGAACAAGTATTGGAGCTATTATAGGAGCTTTTTACGCCGCGGGATCATCCGGTCAAGAGATCAATGATATTCTTGATAAAATTGATATCAGTAAGAAGAAAGATCATAAAGATCTGCTTAACAGTAATAAAGAAGGAAACAAATTAGAAAAATTTCTTGATGAAAAAATTGCTGAACTAAAGGATTATTACCAAAAATTTGAAAATATCCATAAAATGGTAGATTTTTCCTTTTTTAACAATACAAGTATTTTAAAGGGAAAAGGAGTTGTAAAATTTTTCGAAGAAAATCTGCCGGTAAAAACATTTGAAGAACTTAATATTCCCTTGAAAATCGTAGCTACAGATTTTTGGAATCAGAAGCAGGTAGTTTTTGAAAAGGGTGATCTAATTCCTGCTATTCGTGCCAGTATTTCCATTCCGGGAGTGTTGGAACCGGTGATCATCGACAAAATGGTTTTAGTTGATGGCGGTATAACCAACAATTTACCATATGATCTTATTCAAGATGAATGCGAACTGACAATAGCGATTGATGTTTCAGGAACGCGCAGCATTCCAAAAAAAATCAAAGCTCCTAATGTTTTTGACAGTATTATGCAAAGTTTTGAAATCCTGCAGGATTCGATAATAAGATACCAAATGAAGATAAATGAACCTGATATTTTAATAAAACCACGACTGCAGGACATCGATATTTTAGAATTTCACAAAGCTAATGATATTATTGAAAGCGTTGTTGAAGATGTAGAAAAATTTAGAACTGAAATGATTACCTACAAATCTTAACAAAAACCAAAAGGTATCAGCTCTAAACATAAAAACAGATCAAAAAAAAGAGTATAAGGAGATTTTATGAAACTAAAAAGATTGATCATTACTACAATATTGGGTGTTGTATTCGGCTTTGTATGTTATGGCTTTGCCTCCAACGGACAGGCAGAATTTTCAACAATTCTGGCCTTGAACATTATTTTAGGGAGAACGATGATAGGGGTGGCTATTGGCATAAGCCGTTTTACTTGTAAACATTGGTCTATTCATGGCATTGTTTTAGGATTTGTCTTTAGTTTACCGGCTGCCTTTGGAGCAATGATGGGAGCAGATAATCCAGATTTTACACCCAAGATGTTATTCATTTCAACTTTAATTATGGGTATGATCTACGGTTTCTTAATTGAATTGATCACATCCGGTTTGTTTAAAGCGAAACAAAAGTAAATTTTCCATAATTTCAAGTTTTCTAAAAAAAAAAGGAGTTAAAGAAAAAACAGCTTTTGAGTGTTTATGAGTCATTATTTTTGATGCAAACTTAATCG
This sequence comes from Candidatus Cloacimonadota bacterium, assembly GCA_021734835.1. Classification (GTDB taxonomy): domain Bacteria; phylum Cloacimonadota; class Cloacimonadia; order Cloacimonadales; family TCS61; genus Tenebribacter. Next base: position 110,028 of record JAIPIH010000005.1, read on the forward strand.
TTTAAGATTGAGTTTGCATCACTTATATTTTCAGGAAAAACTCCATTCAATTACTTTTCTCGTCCAGTTCGAGCCAGCGAAGCTCTAAATTATCAAGTTTATTTTGCAAAGTTTGTACTTGTAATGTAATTTCAGCAAAATCTGCTGAAGAAAGCGATGATGCTTCCTGCTCAATTTTATTATTTAGGATAAGTATTTGTTTTTCCAGTTCAGGAATGTCCTTTTCAATCATTTCAAGCTCACGTTTTTCATGGTAAGAGAATTTTACTTTTTGCTGCTTGACTTTGTATACACCACTTTTCTGTTTAATTTCTCTTTTTGTCTCTTCTCGATATTTTTTAACCAAAAGAAAGTCAGAATAATTACCAGGGAATTTTACAACTCTATTTTGATCAAACACAAAAAGATGATCAGTTACCCTATCGAGAAAATATCTATCATGAGAAACAACAATAATGCAGCCTTTGAAAGCATCCAGATAATCCTCCAAAATTTCCAGTGTCCGGATATCAAGGTCATTAGTTGGTTCATCCAGGATAATGAAATTATTACCGAACATCAAAGAACGCAATAAATAGAGCCGCTTCTTTTCACCACCTGATAAATTTCCGAGTTTATTTTGCTGCATTTTTCCATCAAACAAAAATCGTTGCAGCATCTCGGAAGCTGAATGTAACTTTCCATCAGCAGTACGGATATTGGGTGCAAAATTATGTATGTAAGAAAGAACTGTTTGGTCATTATCAAATTCTGTTATATTCTGTTGAAAATAAGAAAATGAAGTATTCACTCCGATTTTAACTGATCCTTCATCCGGTTTTATTTCTTCCATGATGCATTTCAATAAAGTAGTTTTTCCACAACCGTTTGCTCCAATAATACCTATCCTCTCTAATTTCTGAAAATTATGCTGAAAATTATGGAAAAGTGATTTATCACCATACTGCTTGGAAATCCCCTTGATCTCCAAAATTGTTTTTCCCAACCTTTTAGTCTTAAAGGATATATCCAGATCCTTGTTATCAGTAAGGTAGGATTTGTCGATCAGCTCTTTCACGCGGTCTAAGTGGTCTTTTGGTTTTGAAGTTCGGGCTTTTGCACCGCGCTTCAGCCATTTTAGCTCTTTTCTTAACTGGGCTTTGCGACGGGTTTGTTTACGCTGAAGATCTATCTCTTCCAGTTCTTTTTTGCGTAAGTAATAAGAATAATTTCCTTGATAGAACTTGAACTTTCCATCTTCCATCTCTAGTATCTTATCCGAGACAGCATCCAGAAAATAACGATCGTGAGTAACAAACAGAATAGTGCCAGAATAATTTGTTAAATAATCCTGAAACCACTCAAGAGTATCTATATCAAGGTGATTTGTAGGTTCATCCAGCAATAATAGATCAGGATCATCCATCAGCACTCTTGCTAGATCGATACGTCTTTTCTCACCTCCGGACAGTGTAGATGTTTTGCGATTAAGATCAAAAAAGCCAAATTTATCTAGAATGCTCTTGGCTTTAACTTCAATTTTCCAGGCGTCCTGAGTTTCTATCTTCTTAGTTAGTTTATCGTGTTCTTCCCGGATAAGTTCATTAGGAGCGATCTCCAGCTTTTTAAGATTACTGTAATATTTTCGTAATAATGTAAATTTAGGGTGACTACTATAATAAATTTGTTCATAAATAGTTTTATCAGGATCAAGATTTGGAGTTTGCTGTAAGTAATCTATCCGCAAGTCATTGCGGAACGTGATCTTGCCAGAATCGGCAGGCTCGATTCCCACTAATAGTTTGAGAAATGTAGATTTACCGCAGCCGTTGATCCCAAGGATACCAATCTTTTCATTTTCAAAGATACCGAAGGAACTCTTCCTGCAGATAATTTTATCAACAAAAGATTTTTCTAAATTCTCAATTGAAACCAGGTTTTTCTTCAAAATCACCTCACTGAAAACAGGTTTTAATATTCTACTATTTTGTCAAATACTGATTGATTTACAATAAATTGCCCTACTGGAAATTATTTTTGCTAAATTAACAATAAATAATTAGTTTCAGGCAAAACTTTATTAATAAAGGTGAATTAAGGTCGTTCCCTTGAATTTATTTGATAGTGTAAAATATTTATTGACATAAACCGCTAATAATGGTTTGGAAGGTAGCGTATTAATTGAGAAAAAAGGAGTTTATATGCAATTACAACAAAAATTTGTAGAAGTTGCAAAAAAATACTCAAACAAAATAGCAGTTTATGATCAAGCTACCGGCAAAGATCTAACGTATGATCGAATGCTTATCGCGGCCTTAATATTGGCAGCCAGGTTTAAAAAAATAAAAAGCTCATACTTAGGAATAATGGTACCAACTTCTGCTGGATGTATGCTTTCTATCTTAGGCTCGTTGATGGCAGGTAAGATACCAGTGATGATAAATTATTCCACAGGTGCTGATGAAAATTCCATTTATGCTCAGGAAAAATGCAGCTTTAAAACAATTATAACCAGTAAAAAGTTATTGGAAAAACTCAACATAGAACCAGTTGACGGGATGATTTATTTAGAAGATATCATGGCTTCTTTAACTGCACCCGAAAAATTAAAAGCTGCTATTAAATCTAAATTACCCACAGGAGCTTTAAAATCAAGAGTTCAGCACGGTGATGATGATGCAACTTCTGTGATACTTTTTACTAGTGGTAGTGAAAAAGAACCTAAGGCAGTTCAGCTGTCACATAAGAATATTTTTCATAATTTAGATACTATTCCTCAGATCATTGATGTTACCGAAGATGACGTTTTCGCAGGAACATTACCACTGTTTCATGTCTTTGGTGTAACAACTAATTTCTGGCTTCCATTTTCTCTCGGTGCATCGGTTGTGACTCATGCCAATCCGCTGGATTACAGTACAATTGTAAAATCGATAACAGATTATAAAATTTCAATTCTGATCGGAACTCCTACTTTCTTTCTGGGGTATCAACGTAGATCAAAGCCCGGAGATTTAGCTTCAGTGCGATATGCTATAGCGGGTGCAGATAAACTGACAGAAAAATTGCGTCTTTCTTTCCAAAGAGATCATGATATCGAAATATTAGAAGGATATGGAGCAACAGAAACCAGTCCGGTTGTATCGGTTAATGTACCGGGCGCTAATAAGCCGGGAAGTATCGGAAAACCATTACCAGGAGTTCAGGTAAAAATATTGGATAGGGAAACTGATGAAGTGTTACCTCCGGGAAAAGAGGGTAAGATCTTAGTAAAAGGTGATCTGATCATGAAAGGCTATCTTGGTGATGTTGAAGAGACTTCTATGCATATGCATGGAGGCTGGTATGATACCGGGGATATGGGTATTATAGATGATGATGGTTTCTTATGGCATCGGGGAAGGTTGAAGCGGTTTGTCAAAGTAGGCGGTGAGATGGTCTCATTGGTAAAAGTTGAAGAAATTCTTACCAAACTGTTGCCAGACGGAGTTACATGCTGTGTTGTTGATGTTCCTAATCCTAAAAAAGGAGCCGATGTTGTTGCTGCGGTTGCAACCGGTGAATTTGAAAAGAAGAAGATCTTGAAGCAAATGGCAAAAGAACTTCCTTCTATTGCCGTACCTAAAGAGTTTTATGTTATCGAAGATATCCCTTTAATGGGAAGTGGAAAAGTAGATTTCCGAGATGTTGAGAGAATTTGTCGGGAGAGACAAGATAACGGTAAATAAGATAGTTAGTATTCTGTAAGTCATCCTATTGATCTGGGATGACTTTTTTTATTAAAACCTATATTCTAATTTTATTGAATTAAAATCCGCCCCAATAGTTAATTTGTTATTATTGTGATATTTACTGATGCCAAAACTTATACAGCTACCCATCAACGCGCCTATAACAACATCGGAAGGGAAATGTTGAGCTGAAGCTACACGCAAAATCGCTGTGGCACTGGCTGTACTAAAAAGTAATGAAGCTAAAAAGTAATTGTGGCCATATTTCTGATAATAGCGATAATAACTACATGTTGCTGCTGCAAAAACTGTAGAGCTATGATGTGAATAAAAAGAGTGTTGGCTGTTACGCTGTTGTTTTTTGATGATATCCACATCTGGATCATAAACAAAAGGCCGAAAGCGCTTTGTTAAGGTCTTTGTCCATTTACCAATAGCACTTTGAGCAGTCATGATCTCAGCATAAACAATGAGGTTATCCAATAGGGTAGAAGTGTCATTATCGTACAAACAATAAATAGCTGTGCCGATCGTTAGGTAAGCCGTATAGTCACTGAGATCTTTTAGTTTGTTTGAGTAGGGTTGGAATGCTATCTTGTCAAAAAATGGAACATCATTTTGATTGAGATTACTCAGTTCAAGTTCTGTGGGTTTGCTTATTATCTGGCGGTCGAAGTAATTGTTACTAAGATCAAGTGCTAAGAACGCTGAGATAACTAGGAATGATTCAGTTTTATTAACTTCAAACACATAAGAGTTCAAAAGTAGAGGAATAAAGATCAGTAAAAAAAGAAGTTTAAATTTCTTCATAAAATAAAAAACCTGCTGTATTTTATTACAGCAGGTATTAAATTAACTTCCCAGTGTGGCTACCATTACAGCCTTGATCGTATGCAATCTGTTTTCAGCTTCATCGAAAACAACTGATGCTTCACTTTCAAAAACTTCATCTGTTACTTCCATTTCAGAAAGACCGAATTTTTCTGCGACGTCTTTTCCGACTAATGTTTCTGTATTGTGAAAGGAAGGAAGACAGTGCATAAAAATTGTTTTTGGATTACCTGTTTTCTGAAGTATTTCTGTATTAATCTGATACGGCTTGAGAAGATGAAAACGCTTTTCCCATACTTCTGCCGGCTCACCCATAGAAACCCAGACATCTGTGTAGATAACATCTGCATCTTTCACACCGGATGTAATATTATCTGTTATTGTGATCTTGGCACCGGTCGATTTTGCAATATCTTTGCATAAATCTATCAATTCACGTGCGGGTTGAACTTGTTTTGGCGCTACAATTCGGAAATCCATTCCCAGCTTAGCTCCTCCCACCATAAGGCTATTACCCATATTGTTATGACCATCACCAACATAAGAGAAAACCATCTTATTAAATGGTTTTTTGAGATGTTCTTTAGCTGTGAGAAAATCAGCCAGGATCTGTGTGGGATGAAATTCAGTTGTAAGTCCATTCCATACCGGTACTCCGGCATATTTACCTAATTCTTCCACTACATCTTGTCCATAACCACGGTATTCAATACCATCGTACATTCTGCCTAAAACCCGGGCTGTGTCCTTCATTGTTTCCTTAGTGCCAATTTGACTTCCGCTTGGACCAAGATAAGTAACATGCGCTCCTTGATCAAGAGCTGCAACTTCAAACGCACATCTTGTTCTCGTGGAGGCTTTTTCAAAGATCAGAGCAATGTTTTTACCTATTAGTTTTGGTTGCTCAGTACCGGCATATTTAGCTTTTTTAAGATCTAAAGCAAGATCAATCAATGTTTCGATCTCTCTGGGTGTGAAATCAAGCAATTTCAGAAAATTACGATTCCGTAAATTATAAGCCATTATTATCACTCCTTAATATTCTTTTATAAGAGCAAAAAATAATTGATAGGCAGAAATGACAAGAAATTAATAATCAAAAGTGTTTACTAAAATTTTCTCCAAAATGTTTTTAAAAAAAAACAGCCCGGATTACCGGGCTGTATGAGAATTTATTTTAGAAGGAGCATTTTTTTGGTTGCTTCTGTTTTGCCGTTTAACTTCAAAGTGTAGAAATAAACACCAGAACTTACTGGATCATCAGATCTATCTCGTGCGTTCCAGATAACAGAATGTAAACCCGGTTCAAGATTATCATTATTCAAAGTGATGATCTTTTGACCTTTAATACTGTAAATGGAAATTTCTACTATACCAGATTCTACAGTTGTAAAAGATATCATAGTTGTCGGATTAAACGGATTAGGGTGATTTCCGAGTAACTGATTAACCTGAACGATCTCAGTATCAGTTCCTACCATATTCACTGTAAGAGTTACCGGAATAATAGTAGTATTTCTATTATCAGAAATGTTGATATTTCCAGAGTATTCACCATTCTCTAATCCATCAGGATCGATTATTACACTAATAGTATCTATTTCGCCCTGTTCTACTTCTCCACTGAAAATATCCAGATCCATCCAATCATCTGTATAATCCAGTTCAATAGAATAGATCCCCGTGCTTTCTCCGATATTTTCAATTGTAATTTCACTGGTTATAGTTTCATTAATAAAAGCTTCAAAAATTAATTCTTGCGGCTCTATTACTAATTCAGGTGGTTGAGGTGCTTCTGCCGGGAATGTGATGTAGTCTATCCAGGCACAATCCGATCCGCTGCTTACACTGCCGTCTTTCAGATATTTCCATTTGAAGATATGATTTCCACTGGAAACGTTATAACTATGATAACCCCAGTTAACTTCACCATCCCAGCGTTCCTGCTCGATGTTATCTATATAGAACGCTAAATAATCCCAATTATCATTCTGATCTTCTTCACAAGAAATTTTCGCATAAAATGAGATCTGATCATCTTCCTCAACATCAAACGTCAATAACAGTTCCGAGGTTTGACTATGAGTGATACTACCGGATTTTGCAGAATAACTACCTTCATATACTTCGTTTGACTGTACTGTCCAGTCAAGATTACCAGCAAAATCCCATGGAAATAGCGAGAAATCACCTGTTTCAAAATCTTCGTCAGCCGGAGCAGCAGTTGTGAAACTCCAAATAGGACCCACAACACTTCCAAAATCATTGATAGCATTAATGCACCAATAATACTCAGTTTCGAAATCCAGTGCTTCAGCAATTTCGAAATAAGATTCATCAACTGCGTCACCATTTACAAGATTTGAGGGTGGGTTATTAGTTCCGAAAAATACTTGATAAGATGTAGCTCCACCTCCATTCATCCAGCTCAAATTAGTAGTAATAGAAACATTTTCCTGTTCATTTCCCGGAGTAGGATTAACAGGTTCATTAGGAGGTGTATTTGGCTCTGTAATCGCATTTATAGAATTAAGTGCATCAATCCTACCCGATCCGTAATTATTGTTTTTAGGATTTTGGGCAACTTCTACATTCTCTTCAATTATTTGATCGATCTGGGTTGGTGTAAGACTATAATCTTTAGAAAGCATGAGTGCGATAATACCGGCAACAGCAGGTGTTGCCATAGAAGTTCCGCTCCAACCATCTTCATAGCCTGTGTTACTGTAATAAGCTAAAGATTTAATATTATCTCCAGGAGCTGAAATATCGGGACGGATCAAGCCCATCTCAGGACTATAGGTATAATCATTGTAAGGTGCGATAGCTTCCCAGGTTACCGGTCCGCGACTGGAAAAACCTGCTAAGTTGTCATTATAATCAGTAGCTCCGATACAAACGACTGAGGAAAATCCACCGGAAAGTGTTTGATCAGGATGAAGCCAGGGAGGAGGGCAGTCTCCGGGAGTTCTAACATTATCAGGGATCGGGTAGGAAAATTGCTGAGCACCTTCATTACCGGCAGCTACAGAAGCAAAAACTTCAGCAGCATAAACGTAATCCATGGCGTTTCTCCAAGATGCTCTGTCAGTACCCCAACTATGCTGCCAACCAAAAGACATACTTAACACATCAGCTCCGTTGTCAACAGCAAATTCTACTCCACTCCAACATGCAGATTCCAAGCCTCCGCCAGACGAATCTAATAATTTTACACACATAACTGAAGCTTCAGGTGCCATTCCAGTTTGAGATCCGGCAGTTCCGTCTCCTGCTACTGTTCCGGCACAATGTGTACCATGACCATGATCATCCATAGGATTATCATCGTTATTAACAAAATCGTACCCATGATTCGGATAATCCGGGTGCGACCATAGGTGATCATTCAAATCGACGTGATTATAGTTAACTCCTGTATCCAATACTGCAACAATAACTCCGCTGCCGTCATAACCTTGAGACCAAACATCATCGGCATTGACTTTGAGTACATTCCAAGTGATTTCCCGACAATCTCTTTGTTCGTGCAGATATTTCGATACATTTTTATTAACGGTCGGTGTTAAAAGAATATTTCTTTTTTCATCATAATCAATTGACCTGATATCTTCCCTTGTTGTCAAAATTTCGATCGCATTTTTGGTCATTTCACAATTCACAACATTAACTATCCACAACTGCTTGATGTTCTTAACCTCTGAAGCTGTCTTCATTTCATTGAGAAAGCAAATAAGATCAGATTGAGATGTTACACTGAATTCTTTTAAAGTAGAAGTTACATATTGTCTTTTATCCAGCTTTGCCAAACCTGAAGACTCAGATATCAATTTTTGCGGAGGATAAGTTTCTTCTAGAAAAATATTAACTTTAATAAATTCATTATCAGAAGAATCATTCATCTTCTCTGTTAACTGAGGAGTAATCATATTTGCAAACAGAATTGAACTAAGTAATCCGTAAACAAACACTAAAATAAACAAAACTACAATTTTTTTCATTAGGTTCTCCTTTTTTATTTGATCAAAATCATTTTCTTTGCTTTTGCCGATTTATTAGAATTTAACTGATAAAAATAAACACCTGAACTTACTTTGCGATTCCTTTCATCCGTTCCATCCCAATAAGTGTAATATTCACCTGTTTGTTTGAAATCATTTACAAGTGTTTTAACATACTGTCCGCTAGCATTATAAATTTTTATCGAGATCTTTCCGGCCTGAGGAACTTTGTAATCTATTTTAGTAAATGGGTTAAATGGGTTCGGATAATTTTGGCTAAGAGAGAGTTTTTCCACTGGCGGAATGTTAGCATAGACCTCCATAGTTATCGGAATATTAAGGATTTGACCAATATCGGTAGTTATTTTGATAACTGCTACGTAGATATCTGGAGTTAAATCATCACTGCAGAAAGTTATTGTATTATAAACAATTCCGCCTGATGGGATAATGCCGGATGGATTTTCAAGTGAAAGCCAGTTAACTGGGGAATCAACTATTGTAAAAAGTTGCGAAGTATTTTTCACGCTGCCATCAATTTCACTAATTCTCAAGATACAATATTCTGAAGGTGGTCCTGGCACATTATATACATAGGAGCCAGTATTAGAGGCATTTTCCTCCAACAAATTCCAGGAGAATCCATTATTTGTAGAAATTTCAATTTTCACATTATCATAAATTCCGGTCTCTTGCCAGCGTATTGTATCTATTGTTCCATAGGATAATATAGTGTTCTGATTTGGATGTGTGATATTAAAAGCAGAAATACAAAAAACACTGTCAGAGACATCATAAACGCTATTATCGAGAGTTGATACCTTAATTATACAATCATCCGAAAGCGGTCCGTCAAAAATATAAGGGAATGCTCCGTTGTTATCTGCTGATGCGGCAATAGTTTCCAAATCTTGTCCACCTTGTCTTGATAAAAGGAGTTTTACAAATTCCGCATTTCCATATTTATCCCATTTTATCGTATCTTGAAGAGATGGAACTACTGTCTCTCCACCATTTGGATAAGTTATCCAGAAATAATTATCAGTTGTAGGATTTACTACGAAAGAGCCGCTAACCTGGTGGGGAGCCTCTCCGGACCCATCACCTTGAATAGCCCAAGCAATGTTCACAGGTGATACTTGTTCTTCATCTATTGTAACATTAACTATAATCGCAACAGCAAATGTTGGAGCAATACTAACTCCGGGTTGATATCCCCAACTGACTTCCGCACCATCTCCGGTCTCGTTATTCCAGCTTAAATCTGAAACATCTGAAGCGCTGTTAACATGGAATCCGGGTGGAAAATCTATTGTAATACCGTTTACTGCTTCTCCATCAATATCGTTGTGGATAAGATAGAAAAGAAAATTCATCGGTTCGATCGGGATGTATGTATTAGTCATATTAAAGATCATAGTATTCGCGATACTTCTGGAAAATTCTTCATTAAACTCAAGTTGTGCTCCTGTCGGTATTTTAGCAAAATGAGAAATCTCCGCAGAATACGAAATCTCAGAAGATCCTAACGAATTGGAGATCATCATATCTGCCGAGAAAGTGGAATCCGAAGGAACAGAAAAAATAAAATTATCAGGTAGAATACTGATGAAAGGCAGATCGTATTGTCCATTTTGATAGAATATTATAGCTGTTTCACTCTGTAGCTGATGAACTGTAGTGGGATATACGTCAGCAAAAGTGATCAATAAACCTTCATTTTGTTGGAAGTTTTCCAAACCTACAGTAGCAAAATTGTCTTCCTGGTCGGTATTGTGTATTTCTTTATATTGGAATTTGATAAGTTTTTTTTTAGTTGGTGTAAAATAGTATTCCGGATCATAAAGTATAACCTGGAAAATCTCAGCGTCGCCATTATGAAGATTTACAAAATCCGACCATTCAATGATCATATAATTATTGTCTTCATCATATTTCACATATATTCTACCATCCTCTAAGTTATCCCAAAAAGGTGCTATCATTCCTGACGGCCCCACACCTGAAGGGATATTGCGATTCCGATGAAAAACCAGCGGTGTGGTCGCCACGGAGATATATCCTTCGGAACAAATGGAAATTTGGTCATAAAAAGTACCAAAGTAGTTAAATTGGAAAGGTAGCGGAATAACTTTAGTAAAGCCGTCTGGGATGGTATGATCGGAATCAAGTTGTAGACCGTCACCACCATAATTCGGATCTATCTCAATCCAGTTATATTCTGGTATCTCAAAATCACCATTATCGGATGATTCAACTGCATAGTAACCATTTAAGGAATATGTTATGCTAGTGGAATCAATTATTCCAATTGGAATTTCGAAATTAAGTTGTTGTAAAGTTTCGCCATCATCTGTGATATCCAGGTTGAATTGACCTATTTCTCCGGAATTAACATTTCCCGGAAAAACTGTAAAAAATCCCAACGCAGATTCTTGTTGCTGGATATCAGTAAAATTGCAGGCAGAATTTATGACCTCCACATTATCATTTGTGCAGGTTAGAAGCGCTTCAAAATCTCCACTTGGAAAGTTGCCGATATTTGTCAGCTGAATTGCCATATCTGTTTCTTGATTTTGGATAAGACAATTAGATTCATTTTGTATAATAATATCTGATACTGATAACTTGGGGGATATGATTTCAGACTGAATCAGAAATTCATGTTCATTTTCGTTCGAGACAACTTCCAAGAAAAGGTTGATCTCAGTACCATCCGACCAAGATGGCGATAGCTGTAAATTGATCTGATCTGATAAACTTTGTCCGGTTTCCAGTAAGTCAACATTGATAGTGCTGTTTGAAATGTTAATATGATCATCAGAACAAACGAAAGTTAAAATTAAATTTTCATAAGTTGCTTGGCTGATATTTGTGATAGTAAAATATAAATTTACTATGCTTCCTGAAATTAATTGCTCGGAAAAATAATAGTCTTCTAAGATAATATCTGTCTCAGATGAAATCATCAGATTACCAGATTCAGGTATATAGCCGTAATTTGAGGCTGTAATTTCATAAGATCCTTCCGGAAGATCTATCGGGATCACAGCTAAACCTTCTGTATCGGTTATTCCGGTGGTTATCAGGCTGTCCTCTGATGTTAAAGCAATAGTAAATCCAGAAGGATCATCGGCAGATGTTTCCACTCTAATTTCAATAAAATTTTCTGAGCTTGTGATCTGAGTATTATAAACGACATCTATTTCTTTGGGAATATCAGTAAAAATTTGAAGTCCCGGATCACCCAGGAGATTATAAACATAAAAATAAAATTGATCCGAATTCAGAGAATTTCCCCAGCTATGAGAATTTGGGTAATTATTATATAGTTCCATTTTACCACGTAACAACATTTCTCCACAGCGGAATAGTCCTTCCTGTGTAATTCCCTGATAAACACCAATAGCATAAGCATTATTAAACCAGGTTTTTGTATCATGTTCACTCGGGCCAATAAATCCGATGGCTCCCCGAGGAACTGCAGGACTACCGCTTAAAACCCATTTTTCACCAAAACTAGAAGCTGCTTGCTCGGTAGCAAAATCACCGCCGCCACAAGTTATACTGGTTATCATAGGAAGCATGAAGCCATTATCCAATAGATCAATATCCTCGAGAGTGAACATTGAGCCGTTCGAACCTCCCCAGTTAGTAGGTGAACCGGTTCCGCGGTAACAAACAAAAGATTCCCCAGCACTAATACTGCTTGCCAGCTGAGTTTGTCCCTGCTGCCAGGGAGCGATAAATGTATCTACCACAGAATATTCAAAGTTTAACAGTTTATTGCGTATTTCCATCAGAGTCTCGCGTTGAGAATAACCATTCCAATCTTGTACAAAACCAACCATTAAGGCACGATTCTGCCACTGGATCTCTGTGAAGGGATTTTGTTCATAGTTGATAATTTTTGAAATTATGGTTTGAAGTTCAGACTGACTTTGCACAGAAATCCTACCCAACAAAATATCAGGAAAATAGTCATCTCCTGCAAGTAAAGTGTAATTATGATCTGTGACATTCCAGGGCGATAAATAACCTTCAACATAAAAAGCCGGGCATTGATAATTCCCGGAGACATCACCAACCAGAACTACAAATTCAGGTGGAATATCCCAGGAGTCGTAAGCATCCTGTAAATAGGCTTTAATTTCATCTGCAGTTGATCCAGTTTCGCTGAGTAAAGCAAGTTTGGTATTGAAACCTAATTTCTCTTTCCAGCGGAGTAAAGGCTGTAAAACTGCAGCCGCATTATCAGGTGCAATAAACAGATAACTCCCTCCCTGAAAAGTTCTGTTTGCGGAAGTACCAAATATTTTTTCCGAAGTTAATTTTGTAAAAATTGAATTTACCGGCTGCACGATCAGAGGATTTCTGGTATCGGAATTCTCGATTGTAAACTCAAATTCGATATCTTTTATCAAGCGGATTTCATTTCTGGCCGGATTATATTGAATAGGGGAGATAGTGATTTGAGAAAATCTAATTTCCCGCATTATTGCAGGTTTGCCAATATTTATAATGTTCTTCGGAAACCACTCATCTCTAGTATAAACATCTTCCTGCTCAGTATTAAAACTTAGTGCAAGTTTATTCGGAATCGTAAAACTATCGTAGCTGAAATCGGTTTTTACACACTTGTAATTACCGATTGACGGTAGCGAAACCAGTTTTGTGTAAACAGGCAATGTGAAAAATTCAGATAACGGATTATTAAGGCAGTCATCAATGAAGACCTGATCGTAAGGCTCATTATTAATATCTTTGGTTACTAATTCTTTTACATTAAAATCCCCTGAGATAAAAAGGGAATTATTAACTTTAGCCAATTCTAAGCCATTGAGTAATACAAAAAATCCGCTTAAGAAGAAAATGGCAATGAACTTCCTCATTAATATTTACCTATTTGATCAATATGCATTTTCGTGTATCAAAAGTTTTATTGTCTATCACAAGTTGATAAAAATAAACTCCGGATGATACTTGATCACCAGTTTTATCATCTCCGTTCCAAACTACACTTTCTGTAAATCCACCGCTAGTTTTAAGATCAAATTCTCTGACTTTCTGCCCTTTGATATTATAAATTATCAATTCAGCATTATCAATATCGGTTGAATTCAATTCAAAGGAAATTGTGGTAGTGGGATTGAAAGGATTGGGATAATTTTGCAGTAATTTGGGAGCATTGCTTAGAGTAATATCATCTGAGGAAACCTGAGAACTGCTATTAGTTGTGAATAAAATAGATGTTTCTGAACTTATCTCATGAGCAGTTACAGGATAGATATCAGCAAAAGTAATTAGCAGTCCCGATGTTTGAGTTTCATTTTCAATTCCGATCGTAGCATAATTATCAGCCTGATCATTATTATAAATTTGTTTATATTGGAATAAAATATCTCCGTCTCCGGTAATTGTAGGATATTGCACAGGATCATAAAAGATCACTTGAAAAGTTTCATAGGAGTAACTTTGATAATTTCTGCAATTAGACCACTCTACTATAAAAACATCCTCACTGTCGTCAAAATGTGAATAAATGTTTCCATTGATGAGATTATCCCAAAATGGTGCTATCATGGCTGCCGGTCCTACCCCAGAAGGGATATTTTTATTTCTAAAAAATACTTGATCATAATCTCCCATTGCGATCCAACCATTCGAGCAAATGGATATTTCATTATAAGTTAAGCCGAAATATTGGAATTCAAAAGGAAGCTCAATTGTCTTTGTAAAGCCGTCATTACCTGTTACATGTCCGCCGGAAACAAGATTTCCATCTCCACCATAGGTTGGATCTATTTCATACCAATTGTAATCGGGTGCTGTGAAATTACCTGTATCCGAGGATTCGATGGCAATATACCCATAATCGCTGAAAGTAGGACTTTCTTCGCTAATTATTCCAATTGGATAAGAATACAAGATTTCCTGGTAAATGTCAGATCCGTTTGAAACCAAGAGTTTGAATTTTGCTAGTTCACCGGAGATCACATCAGCAACTTCAATTTCAAAAGGATTACTTATCCAGCCATTTTGTCCTGCATTAAGAGATAAGCATTGAACTTCACCTGTGATCACTTCAAAGTTTGGAGACAATGATAACAATTGTATTGTCGTTTCGTCTGCAGTCAACGATCCGGTATTCAAAAATTCAAAATCCAGGCTGGAGATCGTATTTTGCAGAAGGTAACCATTTGGTTCGATTACCATTATCTCAGAAACTGTAAAAAGTGGTGAGAGCAATCCAATTGGCATAAAGAAAGAGCTTATACCCAGATCAGATGTAAGATTCAAAAAGATATCTCCCCTTAATCCATCAATCCATGAATTATCCAGCTCAATTTCAAAATCACAGGTAAAAGTTTCACCTGCCGGCAATGATGAGAGGAAATTATCACCGCTGATGATGGTTATCAAATCGTTCTCAGAAATTAATTCAAGTTGTAATTCATTAACTTGTTCCGAAGCCAGGTTGCGGACTGTAGCTGTGATCGTAACAATTTGTCCTGGAGCTGTATCCGAATAATTATAATCTTCCAACGTTACAATAGCTGAATCAACGACATTCATTTCATAAGTAACAGGTACGAACATATATTTTGAAGCAGTTATTTCATAAATACCTGCTTCTAAGTTAATAGGAATAATAGCGTTACCGGAAGCAGTTGTAGTGCCGATAGTGATCAAGCTGTCAGAATTAGTTACCGCAACAGTATAGCTTGATTTATCCAATTCGGAAGATTCGATCTGAATACTCAGGTGATTCGAGTTTGCTGGGATTTCATCCGGAAAAGTCATGTCAAAGACATCTGGCACATCTGTGAGAACCTGCAAACCGGGATCGCCTAAAAGATTATAAACATAAAAGTAAAATTGATCAGAATTTAAAGAATTACCCCAACCGTGGCATTCCGGGAAATTGTTATAAAGTTCCATTTTCCCACGTAGCATCATTTCACCGCATCTGGTAATTCCCTCTTGCGTTATGCCTTGATAGATACCCATATCATTCGTATTGTTAAACCAGGTTTTAGTATCTATTTCACTGGGACCGATAAAGCCTATTGCGCCTTTCGGATCGGATGGGGAACCGGCTGTAAGCCATTTTTCTCCAAAACATGTAGGATAACTATTATCAGCAAAATTTCCCCCTCCGCAAGTGATACTGGTAACCATTGGTAATTTAAAACCGTTTGTTAAGGTTCCGATGGAATAAACATCAAAAAGCGGTCCATAATTTCCCCACCAATATCCGGGACCACCGGCACCGCGGTAGTTCAAAAATGTGTAACCGCTGCTGATCATATTTGCTAAAATATTTGTACCACTTTGGTAAGGAGAAATGAAAGTATCTACAACAGCAAATTCAAAATTCAATAATTTATCTCGAACTTCCATAACAGTTTCTCGGGCAGAATAATACTCCATCCATTCATCTACATAACTCATCATCAGAGCTTTATTTTGCCAATTTCCTGAGATCAAGGGATTCCTTTCGTAATTGATTATTTTACTGATAATGGTATTTAATTCTAAAGTGGAACGAGCAGATAATCGACCGACAAAAACATCGGGAAAATAGTCATCACCCTCTAATAGTGAGTAATTATGGTCACTGACATCCCAAGGTGTGTAATAGCCTTCTACGTAAAAAGATGGTATGGTGATCGCTCCATCCACGTCTCCAATTAAAATCACATATTGTGGAGGAACTTCCCAATTATGATAAGCATCAAAAATAAAATCTTTTATATTATCAGCGGTAGGGCCGGTCTCCGATAACGTAGCTACAACTGTTTTATAACCCAATTTCTCTTTCCAACGAAGCAGTGGATCCAGCAAGGATGCAGTTTCATCCAGCACAATAAATAGATATTTCCCATTCTGCTCTGTTTCGCCAGTCCTGTTGATAAGCAGGGAAGCATTGGCTAGGTCAGAAAAAGTGTTGGCATTATGCCGTTTGGTTTTTGTATTTTTTGTAATACTTTCATCAAAGATCAATTCAATATCAATATTTTTTAATATTTTAATTTGATCTTTTGCCGAATTATATTGCACCGGACGAATTGCTATTTGTGAAAATCTATAAGCACCCATGATATTCGGATCATTTATCTTAATGATTTCAGAAGGAAACCACTCATCTTTTTGTTCCCAATACTCCGATTCTTTCATCTCAGATTGACCAACAGCAATCAAAGGTTTATCAAGATCAATAATATTAAAGTCGTATGAAACGTTCTTCACTCGATAATTTCCAGTATCAGGAAGCTGCAGCAATTTTGAGTAAACAGGCAGTTCAGGAGCACCATACATTCCCGAATTTTTACATTCGCTGCTTTGCAATGTTATAAAAGTTTCTTCGTTCACTGTTTTATCGCTAATATTCAGCTCAGCAAAATTTCCTGATATCTTTACTGTATTACCGATGATATCGATATTCACAGCAAATGAAATTGTAAGAAAAGTTATAAAAACGAAAATTAAAATTGTTCTATTCATTGTTAATTCCCTTAATATTTTTCCAATTTTACATGCAATAATTGAACCATTTTATAGTATAAAAATGCAAAATTAAAATTATAAATGATTGCAGGGGACTATTTTAATAGTAAACACTTTTTGGTATCAACATATTTTCCATTCCTTTCCATTCGGTAGAAATACACTCCGGAAGATACTTTTTTCCCAGAATCATTAGTTCCATCCCAGATTATTTCATGTTGACCGGCAGTGAAAACTTCATCAATCAGCTTTTTAACTTTCTGACCTTTAACATTATAGATGGAAATGTCAATTGTGGCTTCGTTCTCTGCAAGAGAGAATTGGATGGTAGTTTCAGGATTAAAAGGATTAGGATAGTTTACTTTTAATTCAGCTTTAATACAACTTGGAGTATAGTTTTCCTCTGCAATAACGGGATTTTCTTCATAGCCTGTGTGTGTGAATTGTACTTCGGTTGGAATAATAGGCATTTCATCAGTTCTAATTTGTAAATAATGGTAATCGTTAGGATTGATCACAGAATCGGAATTTTGAGTTTTTTCCTGCCAGTCTTCCCATTCGATAAGACCGATATTATCGAACCAGGCGTAAGAATCTCCAGAGGTGGGAGGATCATTATTAGCTACAATATCAAAATAATTCGTATTTTCATCTACATTTATCTCAGCCCAATAATAAGTCCAGTCTGTATCACCACTAACTAATTCGAAGCTATCAATTGCTAATGGAGCACCTCCAGTTCTATTATAGTAGTATCTGGCTTGTACTGTAGCACCCTGGCAATTTTCTGTTTTAAGATAACCATGTACAGAATATTTCCCGGTTGATGATCTTTTCATACGGTTTTCAAAATTAGTGATAATATTATATCCGTTTCCGGCATTCTGATGAATACATAATGATCTTTGACCGGCGTAAAATTCACTTTCATCGTACCATTCATCATTACTATTCACATTCCAAATACTAGCGCCTTCATCTTCGTAGTTTCCAAACCAGACAAGTTCACGTCCCACTCTGAATTCAAAATTATTACCTGGATTAATGATGTCTATACTTGATACATCACCCCACAGTGGCAGGGTAATTATTTGCGAATGGTATTCACTTCCCTCCTGTGTGAAGTTCAATCCTTCATTATATTGCTCATTGTCGATCAGCATATTTAATGTATCGATAATAATATTTGCTTCAATTTCATCCTGATCAATACTAAGATAAGTATTTAACTCCCTTGATCTCATTTTAATATAGTCTAAAATGTGAAGCCCTAACTCACCAATAGCAATTTGGGGTATGTAATCGTCAATAAAAACTGGTTTAATACTATATGAATCAAATCCGTTTTCATCAATTTCTGCATTGAGGATCATGGAAGGAAAAGTTTCAAAATAACTTAGATCAAATATGAAATTTCCTAATGAATGAGCTATCAATTTTCCGTTATAAATTTCTAATCCCTGAATAATGTGGGGATGATGACAAATGACTATATCAGCGCCTGAATCTACCATATGATGACGGATTTCAATATCCCACATATGCGGAACATCAATCCGAGGAGTATAATCTTCATCTTCAGCAAAGTCTTTCTCATCCCAGCCGGCAAAAATGTCCATCGAATCATAGTTTGCTCCGGGAGCAGTTGAATACTCACTTCCGGAATGAGTCTCCACTATGATCAGATCAGAATTGTCTTCAACCGCTGCGATCTGTTCCATGATGTAATAGGGTGTCATATAGGCAAATCCGAATTTATTGAATCCGGCTTGTAGATAAGGCTGATAATTGTTATATTGCCCTGTTCTGTCACTCGATCTTAAAAATGCCAGATTAACACCTTTTTTGGAAATATATTGCGGTTTGTAGGCTTCGTAGGAATTTTCTCCTGCTCCTGAATATGATATTCCATATTGATCAAGTGTGTTCATAGTTTCCTGCATTCCTTCCAGCATATAATCACTAACATGATTATTAGCCATACTCACAAGATCTATACCGGCAAAGGCTAGTCCCGCAGCATTTTCCGGAGAACCTTTGAAATATATAGTTTTTGTAGGATGATGAATATTATGATTTGTGAGGGGACATTCCAGGTTGGCAACTGTAATATCAGCATTATCTCCCAGGATTGACAAAGTAGGTTCGAAAATTGCCTCTACTCCTTGAGTAGGTATTATACCGCCAGTTCCTTCATAACCTCTTGCCAGCATTATATCGCCCACAAAATTAATTTTTAGCGGGAAAGTACTATCTCCTTCCTCTACATCAATCTGACATTGCGAATAACCGCAGTAATTAGTAGCGTCCGTTACCTGCAGATGAACAGTATAAGTATGGTCATCTTCTACTAAGAAGGAATGAGTTGGATTTTGTATTGTAGCTGTAGAATCATCACCAAACAACCAGAGAAACTCATGCTCTTCACTGTCCGGATCGGTTACTTCACTGTAAAATTGTACATCAACACTACGCAGATTTTCGGAATTTCTAAAGATGTTACCGATGTCGTAACTGATCTCTACATGCGGTGCTATCGGCAGGTCTTCTGTAATATCTACAAGATTATCAAAATACATAAGACCGGAGCCGCCATCGTTATCATTGATAAAAATTAATTGATTGATCTCAGGTAAGTATTCATACCAGGCCATCCAATCATCGGCAATTGGAAGTTGAAAGATATTCCAAACGTCTTCCGCAAAAGCACCTTGATAAACAGGGATCCATTCCTCAATATTAAGAACTTCATATCCATCCAAAGAATAAAACAGCTCATTTTCGCCATCTCCAAATCCGATACCCTGTATCTCACCTTTATCCTGAATGAAACAAGCTATTTGCCAGACTGTTTCCGATTCCAGCAAAACAGGCTCGATATTCTCAACTTTCCAGGTATTGCCAAAGATCATTAAAGCAAATTCAGAAGAATCATCATAAGTATTCTCGGTAGTAATTTCCCAGGAATCAGGCTGAATATCCTGTCCCGGATAAGAAGAAAAAATTATCTCACCCGATTCAAAATCCTCAATTGGAATTTCACGTGTTTGAGCAAATCCAAGTGTGATAATAAGCGAAACATAAAGAACCAAAATAAATCTATTAATCATAAATTACTCCTATTCCATAATCTATAACAATTAATTAATGCTGTTTTTTTTTGACAAGCATTAAACCTGAAACAACAATCATACAAATATTGACAGAATACTTGATTAATAAAATATACACACTTATGATTAAAATAATATTATTTTTTTTGAAAAAATATATAAATTCACCCAAAAAGGAATGGCTCAGATTTGATTCTGTTTTCATGATCCTGGGTATAATTATTTCTGTGGCAACACTAACCATAGCCTTATCGATTTTTGAAGGATATGAAACTGTTCTTAAAGATACGATTCTCAGCGTCAATTCCCACGTTTATTTTTATAATTCTGAGGTAGGGAATTTACAGAATGAAGATGTAGAACTTATTCAGGAAAAACTGCAAAATAAAAGTGAAGTTGTTTCTAGTTCCGCACTTATAATTTCCCAGGTTATAGCAGCAAAAGGAAATAGAATTAAGGGCTCTATTGTTCGTGGAATAAATTGGGAACAAGATGATCTGCCGAATAAATATCGGGAATCAATATGGGAAGGAAGCTGGAAACTTGATAAAGAAAATTCTGCGGTTATAGGTTTCAGACTTGCAAAAGAACTGAACATTACAATAGGAGATGAATTTAAACTCATCAGTACTATGAATTCCAAAATGACTCCAATGGGTTTAAAGCCAAAAGAATCCACCTTCACAGTTGTTGGTCTCTACAAATCAGGGATGTATGAATATGACACAAAATTCATTTATATTGACATCCGGGATATGGCTGAGTTTAATTCAATGCAGAACGAATTTACCATGGTTGAAGTAAAATTAAAACCGGAAATGATCGAAAAAGCGGATTACCTGGCATATTTATGGCAACATGAATTTGATTATAAATACCAGATCACATCTTGGATAGATTTCAATAGTAACCTGTTTACCTTATTGAAGATGGAGAAATGGGTGATTTTTATAATATTAAGCTTTCTTATCCTGATAGCTTCTTTTAATGTGGTAAGTTCGATATCAACCTCGATTTTGGAGAAACGTATGGAACTGGGTATTCTGAAAGCATACGGAGCAACAGATAAACTGCTCCAAAATATTTTCGTGAGCAAAACTTTGATCCTGGCTCTGCTGGCTGTCTCAATTGGACAGGTCTTAGGCGTCCTAATTGCTAAATTTTTAAGTTGGCAAAGATTTTTTGTGTTAAAAGGTGATGTTTATTTTCTTGATAAGATAAATGTTCAATTTGGCATAACCAGTTGGTTGATAATTCTGGGTGTATCGATCGTTATTGTATTTTTTGCATCTTTGATCCCAATAAAAAATATTTCGCGTTTGAATATTACAAATATAATCAGGAAAGCGTAAAAGAAGATCAGGAGTAAATTTTGAGTTTAATAAAAATTGAAAAATTAACTAAAAGTTATCTGGAAGCCTCAGGGAAATTGGAAGTATTACAAGGAGTTGATCTGGAAGTTTTCACTGGTGATACGATAGCGATAACAGGCGAATCAGGAAGCGGGAAAAGCACTTTGCTACATATGATGGGTATGCTAGATGACTATGATTCCGGAAAAATCTATTATTCCGATAAACTGATAGACCTTAATTATAATAAATTAAATGAATTTAGAAATAAAAGCATTGGTTTTGTCTTTCAATCCCATTATTTATTGGAAGATTTTACAGCCGAAGAAAATGTAGCAATGCCAATGTTCATCAACACAAAAGATTTCAAAAAAAGTTTAATAAAAGCCAGAGAACTTTTAAAAGCGCTTGATCTAGATAACAGAAAAGATCATTATCCCAATGAACTAAGCGGTGGTGAACAGCAGAGAGTAGCTGTTGCACGTGCATTGATAAATTCACCCCAAATAATTTTAGCGGATGAACCGACGGGAAATCTGGATGTAAAACATAGTGAAGAACTTATTAATATGCTGATCGAACTTAATAAAACAAAGAAACATACTTTTGTAATTGCTACTCACAACCTGGAAATCGCTGCTAAAATGCAAAAGTGCTTTGAATTAGCTAATGGAGTTCTCAAAGAAGTAACAAAATAGAATTATTAAGATGAAAAAAAAAACCTGGCTGCTGACAATTGTGGTGATCGTATTGGTCTTAAATATTACATTCTTTATCGCTGTAAGATTAGCCAAAGTAGATAAACTGGCTCAAACCAAAATTACAGATCAATTATCGACAATGCTGAAAGCAGATATTAAGGTAGAAGAATTTACCTTTAATGATAAACAGGCTAACATAAAGGGAATAACAATATCAAAACCTGGTGTATATGAATTGAAGATCAATCAAGTATATATAGAATATAACCTTGTAAAATTTGTCTTCTCCAAGTTCAGAAACTTTAAATCTATTGAGCATATAAAGATCTATGATCCGGAGTTCGTTCTGATAATAAAACCGGGAAATGGGATGGGAGAGAAGAGGGAGTTTAAAATTCCCGATTTAACAGAGTTTTTTAAAATTCTGGATATTTTTAATGGTACATTCAATTTACAATACATAAGTGAAAATATCGAGTTTTCTCACAAATGGTCAAATATAGAGCTTTCGATCATAAATTCGGATAAATCTAATGTTAAGCTGAGCGCTAAGTCCTATGAAGCTTCCAACCTGCTGGCATCCGCTAAGTTAGATAAAGGCACAATTGAAAGTGTTAAATTTAAGGTCGAGCAATTTAGACCGGATAAAATTGAAGTAAAACATTTGCAGGCTTTGGGATTTTATTTTGATGCAGAAGTAAATTTTAGTGAGAATAAACTTAACTATTCTACTAAATTAAGTAATTTGAAAACTCAGTTATCCGGCAGAGAAGCTTCAGTTGATTCTCTGAACATTTTCGGAGATTTAGAAAAAACTTATGCTAAATTTCATGGAGCTATTTTTGATAAGAACAAGATCAAGGGTAAAGCCGAGATAAACAGACTTTTCTCTGATTCCCCAACTATCAATTCAGAAATCGAAATAGCCAATGTGTTCTTACAAAATTACCTGGAACAGCTAAATGGTTCAGCAAATACTAAAATAAATATTTCCGGAAAGCTGATGGATCCACAGATCAATGCGCTGATCACTTCAGATAAACTCATTACATTTGATCAGGAACTTACCGATATCAAATTACTGGCAAAAATGAAAAGCAATAAGATTGATCTGCAGTTAGAAAAGGCAGATTGGCAGGGTAATCTGATAAAGGGAGAAGGATATTACATAATTCTGGATGAATTTCAGTTTAGATTATTCTCTGATGATCTCAGCTGGCAAAACGGTGATCTACTTGTATCAGGCGATCTGAATTCTACTATTACTTATCGTGATAAACCGGATATTTCAATTGAGTTGAGTAATTTGCAGGTTAAAACCAGCTCTTTTTCCCTTGCAGAATTAAATTTTATCGCTACTCTTTCCGGTGATGACTTTGCTGCTGATCTCACTCATCCGGCAAACACGATCGGTCTTGCCTGTTATGGGAACCTAAGAACAAAAGAGTTAAAAGGCAAACTGAATTTTCGAAGCTTGGATCTTAACTCAATCTTTGCCGGAACGGTTCTGCCAATTGTAAATGGCGTTGTGAATATTGATGCAAATGAATATATTATGGCATTAGACTCTAATATCATAGTCTACGACAGAAATTATGGGAAACTTGGTGGCGGCCTAAAAACAAATATCGTGTTTGATCTTTCCAATAAACATTCACTGGTGAATTTACGGACCTATAATGCCAGATACAATTATGAACCTTTTAATGTGAATCTTCTGGCTGAAGGTTCTTTGGACAGTCTGCAGATTAAACAATTTAACATAAACAAAATGCTGAACGTGGATGGATGGATAAAGCGATCGCCTGAAATTGAGTATGATCTGGCCTTAAACGGCAATAACATCAAGATCAGAGATATTTCTGAGTATTTTGTAGATTATTATACATCTCAACAGTTAGAAGGAAACCTTAGTTTCACCGGCAATGTAAGCAACTCGGAAGACGGCAATGTCGAAGCATCCATCCAAATAGAGAAATTTAGAATGGGTGAAATGACTGCGCTTGATGTAGCCCTTGAACTGAGCGGTAATAATTCCATGATCAAGATCAGAGAAGGCAGCGTGAATATAGATGAGCTAAAACTAATTGATCTTGAGGGAGCTCTTATCAGAAAGCCTAATCAATTGATCACTCTTAGCGGCAAGATCGATTCAATTCAGGTTGCGGATATTCTCCCATCCTTAAATCTAAAAGGGTTGGTCGATGGCGGTTTAGAGTTTTCCAGGAGCGAAAACAACAATGAAGTTCAACTTGATATAGGAATAATTAATTTTGAGATTAACAAATTTAAAGCTGATAGATTGAAATTTGATATTCTGCAAAAAGACAGTCTGTTGTATGTAAATGAAATCAGAGCTTATAAAAAAGGAAGTTTTGATTTATCAGCTAATGGAGCTATTGGGTATAACATTTTGAATTCAAATGCATTTGCCGATTCACACAGCGTTAAATTCAATTTCGAAGGTGATCTGCTGAGTTTAATCTCATCACAAGTAAAGAGTATTTCAGGAGCTTCCTCCGAAACGGATTTTGTGTTTAAAGTCGGGACTAGAGAAAATCAAATTTTCATTGAAAATGGTTTATTTGAATTATCAAACGGCTTTATTAAACTTGCCGGTCAGCCGGAAAATATAGATAAAATAATTGTAAAATTTAGCATCAGTGACAATGTCCTCACTATTGATCGCTTCAAATTTCGTATGGGGGAGGGAACTTGTACGATCTCTAATGCTATTACTAACCAAGAGGATCAATTTTTGTTAGGAACAATGAATCTGGGTAAGTTTCTGGTTAAAACAAACCTCAGCGGGATCAGTTTGAATATACCGGGTTACATTGCCAAGAATGATATTGCCAAAGTGGTTATTCAGGGTAGAAATAATGATCTTTTTGAAATAACCGGTCCTTTTGATAATATCAATCTTGTGGGTGATCTTATTGTCTCCAAAACCGGAGTGATCTTTCCGCCCAACACAGAAAATATTCTCAAACTGTTTAATAAAGTACGAGAGAAAAAGGAGAGTGAAAGCGCACCTTTACCTTTAAGTTTTGATATTATGCTGCGGATTGGAGATAATGTTAAATATGTAACATATCCGGTCGATATCAAAGTAAATCCTGATGGATATATTAATCTGATCTACAGTGAGGAACAATTTAAAGTTCAGGATGCTCTATTCATAGCAGAAATTGGAACAGTCGATATCTTTGGAACAAAGATGAGATTAGATTATATGCAGATCCAGCTGAGTAGGTTTACTGAAACTGCAAATATCTCAGGAACATTTTATAAAAAGACAGCCGATGGTTCTCTTATCACTCTTAACATTTATAATGAGATCTCGGAGAATGATGAATTAGGAACGCTAAAATTTTCCTTGAACAGTGATAATCCCAATGACCGTATAACGGATATCTTAGCTAAATTACGATATAATCGGTCAATGGATGAAATTTCTCCAGATCAAAGAAAAACTCTGCTGCAGGATGAAGTTATACAAATCGCCGGAATGGGTTTGGAAAGCGCAGTTATGGATCCGTTGTTATCTCCGGTGGAAAATTGGATCCGCAGAGTTACGAGACTTGATTACTTTCATCTTCAGACAGGCTTTGTCCAAAATTTATTTTACAGTTATTCTTCCTATAATAATGCTGAGTATGAAATTCCCGAAGATGCCACCGAATATGATAGATTCTCCTCAACATTATTATTGAATAATCTTTCAGTAAGTATGGGAAGATATTTAACTCGCGACCTCTTCTTAGATTACGAAACCAGGATTGAAAGATCTCAGGAAATGGCGTTTAAAAGTGAAATGGGAATATTTCATGATATTTCACTGCGCTATCAACTACCTTATAAATTCAGGATATCATATAAATATAGTATTTTACCATTTGCAGTGACGAATACTCATGAAATTATGCTGGAACGGTCGTTTAAATTTTGAAATAATAATAGCTTAAATTATAACTTCAACTCTTCTCAATTTAACTACAAAAGTAACACCACCAGTTTCATTATCTTCTACAGAAACTTCTCCACCATAATCCACTACAGTTTGCTTCACAATGTATAACCCAATACCAGTGTGACCTGCTTTGCCATAATAGTAGCCTTTCTCAAATATTTTATCTTTGATCTTATCTGATATCCCTTGTCCGTTATCAATAAATTTGATCTCGCAGTTATGTTCATTTGAACTTATCTCAATATCAATTTTAGTAGCGTTTCCATGTTTAACCGCATTATTAATGATATTATCACAAACAGAATAAATTGCGCTATCTGCATAAACCTTACTTGAACCGGTAATAGCAAATTCAAGATTTGGATAATTTGTAATAACTGAATCAATAACAGCTGCAATTTCATATTCTTCCAGAGATGTATGTTCCTCGATGAAGCTTTCATATGTTTTATGCCTTTTTATCATATCAAGGCCTTTTGTAATTCTCTTGTTAACTTCATCCAATAATTCTTTCTTACCCTGGTTTTGATAAAGTCTAATGCCGCTTTTGATAACCGCCAAATCATTTGTGATATCATGTCGTAGTATAGAAGTAGCTGTCTCCAAATGTTTTTTGATCAGCTTAAGATCTTCCTGAGCATTCTTTTTCACGATCAGAGTGCTTATCTGATTTGCAACAAATTCTAACATCTCCACATCTGCTTCACTATAGGCATTTTTATCTTGGTAACTTTGTACAACCATCGCGCCAACAACTTTATCTTCAACTTTCAAGGGAACACCCAGCCAAATTTCGGAAGAACTTCCGATCTGTTCAATTATACCTGCTTTTTGCAGCCTCTCCTGTTCTTCTGCCGTAACCAGAAGTGGACGTTTTTGCTTTATAAGGTAAGCGGTCAGTGTTTTACCTGCCGGGAAAGTTTCAAAACTGTCTATTTGGTCTACATTGTAAGGTAATGTAATTGAATCGTTAGATTCATTATAGAGGGCAATATAGAAGTTTGTCGTATCGATTATCAAACCCAAAGAATCTCTGATCATTTCATAGAATTCCATCATATCATCAATTGTGTTGACAGCATTGGAAATATTATATAGTGCTTGTTGAATTTTATGATTTTTTAAATTTTCAGTGATATCAGTAATAACACCAATAGAACCTTTGAATTTACCTTTCTCGTCAAAAATGGGATTTACATTAACTTCCACAGTTGCAAAATTACCGTCTTTCCTGATTATCTGTAAATTGTAATTACCGGATTTTCCGGCTTTTCTGTCTCTCTGCTTTTCGAGGATCTTTTGGTAGTTTTCTTTATCTGTAAGATTATTTAAACCCATGCCGATCAATTTGTTTTTTTTGTAACCAAAAATATCTGCAGTTGCTTGATTTACAAAAGTGAAGCATTCATTCTCATCTGTTATAGCAATTCCTTCATTCAATTGCTCAACTAGAGACCTATATTTTTTTTCGCTTTTTTCCAACTTTTTACTTGCTATTTCAGCTTCTGTTACATCCATCAAAGAGGTGATAACCCTCGAATAGTCCTTTTCATAGCCGGGTAACACTACCCACTGCAGTGATACAGTTAAATTCCTTCCATCAAAAGTTCTATTAATACACGTACCCTTGAAAAAAGTTTTGTTTGCTGCTATTGCTACCACCTGATCTTTGAATTTATTCAAGGAATCCTTAGTAAAAATCGTATCTAAATTTGTTATCAACTGGTCCTTTGATTTTGCTTTGAACATCGTTAAAGTTGTGTTATTTACATCAAGTATCTTTACCTTTTCAGAACAAATTTTAACTTCCCTTGGATCCTTTTCTAAAAATGCATTTATTTCTGTGATCCCTTTTTTCTTTAAGGTTTGAATATATCGATATACTTCTGAAAAATCCTCTTCCCAGATAGATATAGGAGATGAATTGAGAAGGTTTCTAAAACGATTTTCACTCTCTTGTAGCTTCTTTTGCGCATTGACCCTTTCTGTTACATTGCGTACAGCCACAATAGTCAGCTTCTTATCACCTTTATGAACAATTTTCCCTTCCAATTCCGCTAAAAATGTACTTCCATCTTGACGCCTTGCAGTTATGGTATAAGGTTTTAATTTCTGATTCTTCATATTCATTATGACTTTAGCTCTATCAAGTGGATCTGGTATATAATCAAACACACTTTTGCCCACAGCCTCTTCTTTAGTAAAGCCGGTCATCTTCAAAAAAGCTTCATTTGAATCAAGAACTACTCCATTATCGTGAACTAAAACTCCTTCGATCGTGCTGTCAGTAAGAAATTTAAATTGTTCAATACTATCTTTGAGAGCCGCTTCTGTTTTCTTAAGCTTACTTATCTCAGTTATAAAGCCTTCTAAATGAATTAACTCTCCATTGTTATCATAAACTCCGCGACCTCGTTCCCAAACCCATTTTATTTCTCCGGAAGCAGTCTTGATCTGGTATTCCACTTCCACAGGTTGTTTAGTTTTGAGTCTCTTTTGCCATTCTTTCCATAAATACTCTTGGAATTTCGGTAATATCAGATCATTAAAGCTTATTTTTTTACTATTTATCAAATCTTCGGGTTTGTAACCTGTAAGTTGATAGCAACCGGCACTTATGAATTTCATTGTCCAATTCTTATCATTGGAGCAGCGGTACAAAAAACCATTAAGATTGTTCAACATTGAAGTAAATTCTTCCGTTAGTTTTTTCTGTATTTCTTCTTTTCCCTTACTTTCACTAACATCGTGAGCAGTAAACAAGGCACTATTTTTAGAAAGGGGATTCACTGTCACCTTAAACCAATATCCCTTTTTATTTATCTCAAGAAAATACTCAAATTTATTTGTTTTCTTATTGTCTATACTATCTTGAATATAATTTAAAAAATTATCTGCCATTTGTTTAGAAAAGACTTCGTGAAGTTTTTTACCGATCAATTCTTTTGGAGGTTTAATTACAAGATCGGGTGATGTTGGAGCTACGCTGATATATTTTCCCTGATAATCAATTTCAAAAATAATATCGGTAAGGTTTTTGAAGAGAGTACTAAAATAAGTTTCTGAAGCCGATAACTTCTTTTTTGCTTTTTCGAGCTCTTTTAACCTTTTTTTTAGGTTTAAGATCTCATTTTGTAATTGCCCTTTGCTTTTATTTTCCATCATAGTTAAAAAATATTATTAGCATTTTAATATTTTTCACCTCTAAATACCGTTAAATGAGTTCGATATTACAGATTTCAGATTGGCTATTTCAACAGGTTTTTGTAGAAAAGCGATTGGATTGATCTTCGTTATTCTTTCTAAATATTCCTTTTTATCAAATCCAGTCATAAAGATTATAGGAATATATTGATGAGAAATTATCGCCTCTGCAGCACTTACCCCATCAATATGGTTTGATAACTGTATATCCATCAGAATAAGATCGGGTTTCATCTTTGGAACAGCCATGATTGCTTCAGCTCCACCATCAACAATCCCGCAAATTTTAAAACCGTATTTCTCCAGATCCATCTTCAGAGCTTGTGCTATTAAATATTCGTCTTCCACTATCAGAATTTTTATTTTTTTCATTAATATTCCTTTATATTCTATCAATAACAATACTGCACAATAATATAATTACTAATTGAATCTTTACACTCTTTTTTTGTACAAATTATCTTTAAAACTTATGTTCCAGGTTAAGCCTTCTTTATTTGCAAAATCGATATTACCTTTTAACTGACTTGTAACCAGTGAATAAGCTGTGTGAAGCCCCATTGTTTCAACTTCTTCCAAAATTAAACCATCAGAAAGACCTTTTCCATTATCGTACAACTGAATGAGAATATTATCATTTTTATCTTTGTGTAAACTTATTTTCATTTCGTTGTTTTTATTTCCCTCAAATGCATGGTGAAAAATATTTGAGATCAATTCATTCAAGACAATGCTTAAAGGTATGGCAGAATCAATCTGGAGCTCAACAGAATCCATATCATAACTTATCGATAGTGCTTCTTTAGTAATTTTGAAACTGGCAGAAAGTGATTTGACTAGATCTAAGATCAGCCCTTTGAGGTCAATACGGGACAGATCTTTAGCATGATACAGTTTTGAATGTACCAGTGCCATAGCCTTAATCCTGTTATTTACTTCTTGAAAGATGCTCTTTACTGACTCATCTTTGTGTTTTTGGGTTTGCATCTTCAGCAGAGAAGCGATGAGCTGCATGTTGTTTCTGGTGCGATGATACAATTCTTTTAGTAAAAGTTGCTTTTCATCCAAATCTTGTTCAATCTGCTTTATGGCTTGCTTATGTTTAATTGCTTGAGAAATTTCGTTAGCGATAAAACTCAGAATTTGCATATCTTTTTCTTCATACAGATCAGGATTATCGAAACTTTGAACCGCAATCACACCAAAGGTCTTTTTCTTGTCTTTCAGCGGAACGCCTATCCATTGTTTTGCTCGTGCTCCTGCTTTAGTACCATCAATTACACCTTTCTCTGCCAATTGTTCAATTTGTTCAGCAGAACCAAAATATGGTTTACCGGTATGTATCACATAACCGGTCAAAGATTTCCCAGCCGGGAAAATCTGCCTTACTATCTCTTTATCGTTGTGATAATTCAGGGTGAATACGTCTTTAAGTTCATCATAAATAGCAATATAAAAAGATGTTGTGTCAATAACAGCATCAAGGGTATCCCGTATTTGGCTATAGATTACAGGCAGTTTATCAGTTCTATTAATCACATTTGAAATTTTAAAAATTGTTTCCTGAATCTTTTCTGATTCTTTACGTTTGGTATTGGTTAAAATTTGAGCGGCAATCGCTGCAACAGTGTTGGCAAAGGATACTTCTGAAAGTGACCATTTACGCTTGTCACTTCTATGTTCGAAGCACACTAAACCAACTAATTCCCCCTCATTTTTTATCCCTACATCAAGCATAGATTGAATTTCTAAAGGGATCAGGTACCCCTTAGTAAATTCTCTGGTTCGGGGATCTGTTCTCGCCTCATAAACATCCACAACAGCATTATTTTGAATAGCTTTGAAGTATTCTGAATAATCAGAGCTCTTTAAAACGATTCCGCTTTTGTTATTAGAATCCTTTCTATCAAAAATAGCTGAACATTTCAATACACTTTTATTCTTAGTAAACAACCATAAACTTACTCTTCCTACTTTCAATGTTTTAGCAGCTTCAGTGACAAGTTTCTCGAAAGCAGCAGATTCCGAGCCGAAAGAAATTACTTTATCTAGTGAAATCCTTACTATGGCATCACGTTGCCGAATTGCATCTTCTTTATTCTTTTGTGTTTTTTTATCCGCTTGCCTTTCTTTAGTAACATCTCTTAGAATACCAAAAGAACCCTGATAGTTTTCATCATTATCAAATAAGGGTGAAGAGGTTAATAAAATGTTGCACAATGTTTTGTCCTTGCGTAAGATTTGAAGTTCATACTTACTCGAAATCCCTTTTTTGCGTTGAACAGTTTGGGTAAGTACTTTCTCAAAGTCTCCAGAAGTTACAATATCTGCTATATTCATCTTAAGTAATTCTTCATCCGAATAACCCAATATCTTACAAACAGCAGCGTTAGTATAAGTTATATTTTCTTTTACATCCGCAACGATTATACCCTCATTCATATTCTCTACAAGTGTTCGATATTTTTTCTCACTAGCCATTAATTTCCTACTAGATTCTTTGCTTTTTGTAATATTTTTTACACTGTGCGAAAAAGCATAGACTTTACCATTATCATCAAAGATTGGCCAAGCAGTAAGGAGATAATGCTGTCCGTTTTCTTCGTATTCAGACACTTCTGTCTTTCCTGTTTCTAGGGAATAACTGCAAGGGCACTCTGCTAAGGGAATAGTGGTATTATGAACCAACTCATAACATTTTTTCCCGATTATTTCTTCTCTTTTTTTCTGTAGAGCATTACAACCAGTCTGGTTAATTTCCAGAATTTCATGCTCTTTTGAAATGACAGCAATAATATCATTTATCGCATTGAAGGTGGAATTCCAATGTTTTGCAGAAACCTTAAGTTTCTGTTCAGCTTCAATCCGTTCAGTAATGTCCAGTATAGAAACAACACTTTGGGAAGTGCCGGAGATCATTCCTATATCGAGTATGGCAAATCTGGTTTGCCCGGCTTTATTTATCAGTTTTACTACGTATTTTTTGGGAGCTTTACTGTGATCTTCCCGGCGTAATTTATGATATTTCTGCATTTTACTCAGACTTTCTTTTTCAACAAAATCAGTCCATTTTCTGCCTTTCAGTTCATCACGATCATAACCTGTAACATTCAAAACTTCACTATTTGCCATCTCGATAGTAGTATCGGCATTCACGATCATTGTTGCCGTTCCGGTCGATTCAAAAATCGAGCGGTATTTTTCCTCACTTTCTTTAAGTAGTTTATCAGTTTCTTTCTTTTGCATCCGGATCTGCTTAATTTCCAAGATATTATTGATCGTTCTAGGCAGCCTGATAATTTGCTCAGAAGATTTTATTATATAATCTGATACACCTTTTTTCATCATTTTTACAGCTATCTGCTCATTACCTGTACCAGTTACAACAATTACTGGTATCTCGGGAAATTTTTCTTGGATTATGTTTATCACTTGCAAGCCATCAAATCCAAGTATATTGAAATCAGTTAATATTACATCATAGCTGCCAGAATTTAATAATTTCTCAAATTCATTTTCGGTGCTTGCTTCAATTAAAATAAAACCGCCGTGTTCTTTTTCTAAAGAATCACGCACTAAGGCACGGTCCATGGGATTGTCATCAATATATAAAACTCTGATCTTTTCTTTTTTCATTACTTCTTTCCTCTCAGAGGAGCATTCATGTTAAGGGTTATCCAATAATCAGATATTTTGTTAACTATTTTGATAAAGCCTTCAAAAGTAACTGGTTTAACCAGGTAGCTGTTAATACCAAGATCATAGGTTTTTATTCTATTACTTTCATCATTGGAAGAAGTTAGTATGATAGTCGGTATCCGCTTTATTACGGGGGTTGTTTTTATGAACTTCAAAACTTCTATCCCACTAACTTTGGGTAATTTCAGATCAAGGAGAATTAATCCCGGAAGCGGGTATTCATCGCGATCAGTGTATTTCCCTGCACCTGTTAAGTAATCAATTGTTTCCTCACCGTTACGAACTACTCTAACAAGATTAGACAATCTTATCACTTTGAATGCATCAAGTGTTAAGGCAATGTCCATTTTGTTGTCTTCAACTAGCAAAATGTTTACATTCTTATCATTCATATTATTCACTCTCACTTTGGCAATGCCACTATAAAGGTAGTTCCCTCACCTAATTTAGAATTAAGTCTGATAGATCCACCTAATTTCTTTACAGCTTTTTTAACTAATGCAAGACCTATTCCAGAACCTGGGAAATCTTCCTGAGTATGAAGTCGCTGGAAAATATCAAATATCTTTTCCTGATATTTTTCGTCTATTCCTATTCCGTTATCCTGGATCATAAAGATAAAATTATCCTCTTCTGCCTTTACTGATATTTCTACAATAGGTTTACTTCCTTTATTTTGATAGGTAATACCATTCAAGATCAAGTTTGAAAAGATTTGATTTATCAAACCTACGTTGCTTCTTAATATCGGTAATTTTTTTGGTAAGATGACTTTTGCATCTTTTGCAGAAATATCTCCCTTCAACTTATTGATCACTTTGCGTAGTTCATTTGTCATATTTACAGAATTATTAGGTTTCTTAGAAATACGCGAGTATTTTAAAAGATCATCTATCAAATTTGCCAAGTGATTACCGGCTTCCACAACATAATTTAAATATTTTTTCCCCTCTTCATTCAAGTTAGCGGCATGCCTTTTTAGGACTATCTCAGAAAATCCAATGATAGAACGCAAGGGAGCTCGCAGGTCATGAGAGATTGAATAAGCAAAACTTTCCAGATCTTTGTTTACTTCAGAAATTTGATTGTTTGAAATTTTCAGAGCTTCTTGAGTTTCATTCACATCTTCCAGCATGTAGATCAATGCTGTTTGGGATTCTTCCAATTCATGAGTACGTTCTTTGATCGCTTTTTCTAAATTTTGATAATAGTCTTTTAATTTTAATTCAGCAAGTTTGCGGTCAGTGACGTCTTTCGCAAAACAAAGAATTCTTATCTCCGAAAGTTTTACTGAAGAAACACTCCAATGTTTTGTTTCTCCGCTTTTAGTTTGATAGAGCAATTCGGTAGTTGCTTTACTATTTTTAATAACTAAATCAAGATGTTGTTTTCCCTCACGCTTAGAATCCTCGGCCAGGAGGTCATTAACTGTCATTTGTAATAGCTCAGTTTTTTTATAACCTGTAATTACAAAAGCAGTTTGATTGGCAAATTTGAACTCTCCGATTTCATTTATAATAAATATCCCATCGGGCGCATTATTAACGTAGCTTTGATATCGTTCCTCACTATCCTGAATATCTTTCTCGGCTTCTCTTAACTCTGCAAACTTCATGATCAATGAAAGCTGCATTTCAGAAAAACCTTTTTCTAAAACACCAATTTCGTCATTATACTTTTGCTCTATCTTTGCATCCATATCTCCGGAAGATATCTTGGAAATAGCAGTATTTAAGTTGGTGATCCTTTTTAACAAAAATCGTTTAATATACAAGCGGATAATTAATATAACGATTATACTTAAACCAATTGCAAAAGATAAGATTTTTATGATATAGATATTGAGTTCTTTCAAAAGAGTCGATTTAGCAGCATAAATACATAAATACCAGTCTATAGAAGGGATATTATTGACATAGTAATAATAGTTGTTAATCATATTGTCGGTTGTATTGATCATTCCGAAATTAAATTTTGCTGAGATTATCTCGGGTATAAGTTTGTTCAGGATCGGATCATTCAAATCACTCATGTTCAATAATGTATTCATTTTTCCGGATTGGTAAAGTATGCTATTTCTGGATTCGGGGTGGACCAGAATATTACCGTCTGCATCAAAGATCACAGCTTTATATTCAGAGGTTTCTGCATACAGAATTGATACTTTTTCGAATAATGTATCCAAAAATATATCCGATCCGGTTATCCCGATAAATTCTTCACCATCGTAAATCGGTATGATCAAGCTAGTCATCCATTTTTTCCAGATCTCGTCGTAATAAACGGGAGTCCAGCGGGGTTGTCTTTCAGGATTATGTTCCGGATCAGCAATTTGATAAAAAACATCTTTATTGAAGCTGTGATCAGCTTCTATTTCTAACGCCCAATCCTTGGGAACGATTCTGATGAAGTTTTGTTTTGAGATGAAATAAAGATTAAACCAGTGGGTTTTAGCAACATCGCTTATGATTTCAAATGTTTTTTGAGTATTAATAATATCTTTCAAAAGATCAGCATCAAGACTAGTATCTTTGGCAACAAAAGCTCCTGATACACCATCATCTATTCTTATAGCTCCATCTTCTGATCTAACTATAGTCTCAGCTTTCTGCTCAAAATCAGGTATTTGATCTGAAGAGAGGATTTGTTGCTTGAGACTTTTATTTAAAGCCAAACCGACATCAGTGACATCCTGGAAAAAAGTTGTGTAATCTTTATAAATTGCTTTTGAAACTATTAATAACTGCTTTTGTTCACGCGAGATAAGATTTTTTTCTCCACCTACTATTATCAAAATTGCAACTATTATGGCAGCAAAGAGGATAAATGAGGCAATATAGAAAATTATTTTTTTTTCTAAATTATGTTTATTTAACTTT
>JAIPIH010000046.1 GCA_021734835.1 Candidatus Cloacimonadota bacterium
CAATTGTTAAAACCTGTTTCATGTCAAAATATTTTAGTCTGGTTTCTCTTTATTCTGTTTGCTACGTTGGCGGTATGAAAAGTTGCCGATTGCGGGCGATTTCCTGTAAAGTTACACGAAAGTTGAAGCAGGCTACAACTCTTTAATTTACTACTATCTCGGCTATTATTTTTATACATTGTTGGGCTCAGTTTTTCTTCTTTTCAAATCTTATTAATTTCCCTTCTTCACCAATCAGGTATCCATTATCTGATACATAAATACAACCTACTTCACTTGGGTGTTGTTTATGAATAACATTTTCATTCTTATCAAGAATTTCAATTTTATGATAATCCCGAACTACGTCTTCGACATAAAACAAAGTGAAGTCTTCCCATTCATATTTCTTTTCATTGAAACTCTCAACTTCATATTCCATTTTATACCTTTCATTACCTGATATTGAATCATTTTTCAGAATCTCTCCGTTTAGATTAAATTCAATTAATGAGTTGTCAGGATACGTATTATTAACAGCAAGAAATGATGCTTTAGTTGAATCAGATTCTGGTTTCAATGAGATGTTTTCGATGTTTAGTTTTTTAAACCATTGTCGTTTTCCTATTTGGTCATAAAATGAAATCCCATGTTGTAAATCGGTATATTTTGCATCAAAGAAAGGGTCGCCATAATCATATGCTATGAACTCAGGTTTCCCGTCATTATAAAAATCACAAAATTTAATCTTGGCATTTGAAATAAACCTCATAGTATCACTAACATTTGAAACTTGAATGTCAATTGGAAACCTTGATATTTCTGTAAATTGAGAATCCAATTGATATATCATTATTTTGTCTGTCAGATACCAATTATTATTTACCTTAATAATGTCGGATATTACCCTATTACTACCTGTTTCATATAGATTAACAGAATTAAAAACTTGATTTGAAAATAATAATTCTGGTTTATGTATTTTAACAACGTCAATAAGTGATATAATGGTAAGAATTGCAAAATATAATGCTGCACCGATTGTTTTGTATTTATTTAATCTAATCTTCCTTTTTCTAAATCTGTCTATTAAGTAACCATACAGATACCATTGTAATGCCCCGAAATGCGAAAAAACTATGAAGAAAGAAGCAATAGAAAATGTCTCCTGAAATAAAGGTTCAATAAACGTAATTGGATAAAGAATTCTAAAAATAGGATTTTCCCAAATTATAATAAATGCTCCAATACCCCATCCTTGTGTTGCTATTGCAATAATAATTTCAAAAATTATCGCTATTATACTAATCAACAGCTGTATTGCTGCAAACAAAGATGAAAGTCGCCTTTTCTGTCTAAAATCTCGTAGAAGTAATATCGCAACTCCTAAAGTTATTAATATAAAAATTATAAGTATTGCCATATCTTAAATTGAGCCCAACGGGAAGCATATGCTTTGTGGCGGACTTTAGAAGACAAATCTTTCTGCCCACTACGATTTATATTTGCAACTAAAATACTCATTTTCATAACGTAACCCGCCATAAAGTATTATGCAATGTTAGCAACTGGGCGTTTATATCTGATTAGCTTTCGAATAGATATACATATCCTGCCTTCTTGGGATAGAGTAATATTCAACGAAGGCGGGATATGTATATATAAGAAAAATAAGCACTTATTGAAAGTGTACTATTTTAGTATTGTCATTTTCTTTGAATCAGTGGTTTGTCCATTAATATTGATTGAATAAAAGTAAATACCACTCTTAAGACCGTTTGAATCAAATAAAACAACATGAGTTCCTTTCAACTTGGATCCCTCTTCAATTGACTTTATCAATTGCCCGTTGTAATTGTAAATATTTAATTTAACATTAGATTCGACCATAAGATGATATGAGATTTGAGTGGTTCCATTAAAAGGATTGGGAAAATTTTGCCCCAATTCGCCATTCATTGTAATTTCATGATTAAATTGTTCTATTTCCTCATCTTCGGATGAATTTGATTGACCACCGTGTAATAATGTAAGCAGTTCATCTTTGTGATCAATAAATGCTTTAAATGACTTGGGTTTAAATAGACCCAACCTGCCAACATATGTTGCGGACCGTAAAGTAGTATCAATACCCATTTGCCAATACAGATGCTCAAGATCAATAATTGCAAAGATTGAATCTTCAAGGGACTCAGGGTTTTCAATAATATTTTCGTACCATTCAATTGCATCAGGATAATTTTCTAACTTTTCATTGCATTTATTAGCGAGGTTTTGAGATAGCTTTAACAATTGTTCATGGTTCAAAATTGCGGGTTCAGATAAATACCAATTTTTTAATGCTTCAAAATTATTCCCGGCAAGTGGCTCAAGATAGAATATCTCTTTTAAGGAGCTATAAGCTTGCTCCTCGTCCGGATATGAAGTTACAACCTGTTGAAAAGTAGATTTCGCATCATAATAATTGCTATCGGCTATCTGACCTATTCCGGTTTCAAAAAGTTGCTGAACGTTACTAGAAGCGATTTGATATTTAGTTAAATTCCAGATAGGGTCGTATATATAATGACTCGTTGGGCATAAAT
Organism: Candidatus Cloacimonadota bacterium; assembly: GCA_021734835.1. Taxonomy (GTDB): domain Bacteria; phylum Cloacimonadota; class Cloacimonadia; order Cloacimonadales; family TCS61; genus Tenebribacter. Next base: position 2,565 of record JAIPIH010000046.1, read on the forward strand.
TTGCATTTGCGTCAAATACTGGACCCCAGTAATTGTTACTAACATCAACATCAGGAGGGTTCGTTGACATATCAACATCATGGTAAACAAAACAATTAGCATTGTTACTGCTGTAAATCGCGTTCCAGTGCACTTGTATGGGGAAAGCATTAACTGATGCATAAATCTGATACAATAAATTATTTTTTATTCTTTGCGTTTCATTCTCATTAACAGCATTTTCATTACCAAGAATTGCTACCTCGCTGTTTCCTAAGCTTTGTAACCCTATCAAATTCGCATGAATATAATTTGCGTTAATATCGGCTATACTGGAATAAATAGTAATGCCACTTAGGTTATTATCGCAAAAACCGTATGTACACATAATCTCATTGTTAGAGATTTCATGTATGGTTCCAGGTTCGTTTGATCCCGAATAATGAACAGAAATGCCATGATAGGTATTGTCAGGATTATTGAGGTTGTCGATAGTATTGTTCGTTATTTCATAATTTTTGTATCCGTAGACTTCAATAATTGAGTTTGCATTATCGAATGCTGTTGTAAAATCACAATCTGAAATACTAACGCTATTGTCAATTTGCATTGGTCCCATCGTTGGGTTTGCAACTAAAACTGAAGAGTTCGAAAAACTTGACCCGGAAACTGATAAATTGCTTATGGATTGTTTTAAATACGAATTGCTAAAAGAGCACTGAGAAATTGTTAATGGATTAACACAACTAATAATATTGCAATTATTGAAATGGCATCCAGAAATACTAACAGGTTGATTATTTAAATAAAGTTCAATTGTACTTCCTTCGTCGGCTGTAAAAGTTACATTGGAGCCAACTTGTAAATTGCCATTTATAATAATTTTGCTGACACCTCTTTTTGCGTTTATTGTTACATTGCTCCCAATTAGGAAATTGCTTCCTTCATCTATTGTAATTGTACTATTGTACATGTCAATATTAACTCGATTCTGAACAGCTAATGTAGCATTATTAGTAACTGTAGGTGCAAAGCGACTTATCATATTACTTGATAGAAGTGTACTTTGGTCTATCGTTTCATTATCTCCGGGTACAAGAAGATCATAATCAACATAAAGAGTGGTTTGGTCATTGTTAACAATGGGAACATTAGTTTCCTCACAAGGTAGTTCAAATTCTTGCCCCCAACGATGATCAACAATAGAAAAGGAACCAATTGTCCCATCGGAAGGAGTCCCATTTTCATTCTCATCAACGATGAAAAATATTTTACCAACATCTTCATTTAGATACCAATAGGTGAAATCGAATCCTGTCTCAATAGGTTCATTATTTATGCCTTGCATAGGCCAACACCCACCTTGATTATTAAAGGAACTATACACTTGGGTCGTTATCGGATCTGACTGGTTTGCATTGTTAGCGTAGCCTACTCTAACCTTTAATTTATCACGGCATGGATAGTCAATATTTACTTTAAGAGTTAATGCAGGATTATTCTCAGCTTTTGCAACTAATACATGAACCTTATGACTTGTTATTGCTCCTGCTTTTGCTAACAAACGATATGGAAAGTATACATATCCATCAGAGTATTGTCCACCAGGATATGATAAGCCCCAACTATTTGCAATTTTTAAGGCTCCAATTTCCCAATCCTTCATATTAATGATACCATCATCATTGGTATCCATATCATTTGTAAACAAACCATCTCCATTAATATCATATTTGATATTATTATTATAACCAACAAAAGTCATTGCATGATATCCTCCCGTGCTATAATTCCAGTCAGCAATAATTTTTTTTCCTGCTTCTGCACTTTCAGGTGGTAATACGTCATAAATATTGCCAGACATATAAATAGAAAAACACCCCAATCCACCTTTGTCAGAACCATTATTATGATCATATATCCAATGCTTAAATGTTTCAAGACCATCTGGAGTACCCACATGAATAAACCAATAAGAATCTACTTTGTTATAAATACCTGAGTAATAGTTTTCGTATCCCGTCATCCAACGTTTTGAATTACCTGCCATTCCACCCCATGTAGGATCATTAGGGCAACCATTTTCCATTATTATATCCCAACCTTCATAATACCAGGAACCGGAACCATTACCATTATTTAAAAAATTCCATGTATAATGTGTGGGATATTGGTTTTCCAAAATACTTGAAGAAATATTTCTTACACAATTAATTTCATAAGTAAAGTCATATCCAACACCAGAAGCCTGTCCGCAGCAGTCACCAGTTTGCGAAAATATTGGTCTCATGAAGATATTTTGCGAATTATCGACAACTTCTGGTAAAACAAGCGTTGAAGAAATTGACGATAAAGCCATTTCTGGTATAGCATCAAGTCTTGCCTGTATTTTTGGTGTAATTTCGGGTAAGTCACCTGCTATCCAGGGTTCGCCATCAGGGTCAGGGTTTAAATTAATAATTTGTGCATTGACGCTTAATGTAAACAATGCTAATAATACTGATAATAAATAAATTTTGATTTTCATTGGAATGGTTTTTAAATAGATTAATTAATTTGATAGAACATAAATAGATTGATCAACTTTAACTTCATTGCTGTGTAAAAGCACATGATATTATTTGGCTAATGTTGAAAATGAAAATGATATTCCTCCTTTCTTTATTTTTGTAATACCATTTTTCTAAATGTGCGAATACCACCAACAGATAGTTCGTAATAATATATACCTCCTGGCAGATTTGTAGAATTAAACATTATTGATTGCTCATTTTTTAAATGTTTTGGAAAATTCATTTTTTCTATTTGTCTCCCCACTGAATTATAGACAGTAATTTTTGCATCAAAGGATATATTTGAAGGAAAAGAAAAATATATCGTTGTTTCATCCTTGAAGGGATTCGGGAAGTTATACGTTATAAGCCCTTTCTGCACTGGATGATCATGCATTGATGTAATAGTTGAATTAATGCTTTTATAAAGTGGGGTTGTAGAGTTAAAAGCGAGGGCGTACAAGTGTTCTTCAGGCCCTAAAATAAGTCTTTCAATATCCTTATCGTGCATACTTTCAGTAGAAATATCCTCCCAGGTTTGCCCGTTATCCAAAGAGCATCGCACGCCACCCCAATACCAATCAAGGGTTGAGCAACCGATGTAAATTTTATCTTCGGAATTAATGATCATTGAGGTTACTAATTCTTCATTGTTTACATTAATCCATTCCGATTGTCCTGTAGGTAAAACGAAAACTCCCCCGTTACCCGTATCTTGATTACCCCTGGTTCCTGCAAATAAATCTCCTGATGAGTTTAAAGCCAAAGATGAAACATAGTTGTCGATTAAACCAATATGTTCCCATGTATTACCTCCATTTACAGAACGGTAAACACCGCCGCCGCCAATGAAATTTATAGTACCCGCATATAATATTCCGTTTATTATGTCCTCTACTATTGAATTAACTACTTCAGTATTTTCGAGTTGCAAAACTTGTTCCCAGTTTGACCCAATGGATTCAGATTTAAAAATCCCACCCCAAATACCAACATATAAATTTGTGTTATCTCTTACAAATAAAGTAATGGGATCTAATAATGGTGAAATAATTTCCCAGCTATCTCCATCATTTATTGAACGATATACATAATCGGATCCTGCATAAATTGTGTCATTAGAAGGTGTTGTTATCGACATTATACCCAGGTTCGACAATCCTGCATTAGCCCAGGTTAAGCCATCATCCGACGACTTTAAAACGCCACCACCTGAATTGTAGCTAAGACCAATATAAATGACGCCATTCGGATTAACAACGATTGATGAAAGATTTAATCCATGAGGTGTATTAAGTATTTCCCAATAATCCTGTGATATAGCAATATTAATATGCAACATTAAAATTGTTAGGTAAAGTATTTTACTGGTGTTTTTCATTTCAGCATTTTTTTCCGTTTTTCCGAACTTGAACCCTTTTTTATGTTCTTTTTAATTAGAAAGTGTTTAATTTTGACGTGTTCACTTTGCCTAGTTGCTAACGGGAAGCATATGCTTTGTGGCGGATTTCAGAAGACGAATCTTTCTGCCCACACTGATTTACATTTGAAACTAAAATGTTCATTTTCAAGACGAAACCCGCCATAAAGTATATGCATTGTTAGCTTGCGTTTATTTATTTGATTTCTAATAGTTTATAATAATTTATTCTAATGCCAGCACTGTCAGGTATAAAATCTGATGTTTTTTGTCTTTCCTCTTCTCTTAATACCTTTTCTGGATCTATAAAACCCACAATTTTTTGTTCATGACCGCCTCGGCAGGTTGTGTCATATCTTAATGACAATACTCCTGGTGCAACGTCTTTGATTATTACTTTATAATATTTGTTTGGTTTAAGTCGTTTTATCAATGAACTGTCATTTTTGTCCACCCAGATTTTCTTAATTTTTATTAGATTTTCTCTTGGATAACAAAGTGAGTCAAAAGTGTAAGTGTTAAAACACCTATTAACCGTATCTGTACTTAATATTTTGACTCTCATTTTCATTTTCTCTTGTCCGATTGAGCAAAGTGAAATAAATATTAGTAGCATTGATATTGTCTTTCTCATTTTTTATTATTCAAGCAAGCGGTAATTAAGTGTCAGATTCTCTGTCAATTATTTTTCGGCAAATTTGTCAATTTTCAAATATTTATCTCATATCAGGATTTACATTAGCAATGTGTTTATTCGGCTGTTATTTTGTAAATGGTGGGTAACGTTGAGTGTATCATTCAGGAAGGGATTGCGGAATACAACACTGTCGAAATACACTAAACTAAATGCGGGCTACTGCCCTACAATTACGCACTGAAACCCTTATTGATGATACACATTGTTAGCGTTTCATGCTTTGTTTAACTAATTATTAATCATTAAAATAAAATCAAAATGAAAATTGTATTAATTATTTTAGCTGTAATGGCATTAGATTGGGGATTAGCTTATATCCTAAGTTTTAACAAAAAGAAGCAACTAAAAAGAGATGAAGATTTATTCATTTTCAAACTTGAACAAATTCTTCAAAACACAACCATTTCTCAAAAAGAAAGGGTTGATAAAGGAAAAGAACTTTGTCGAAATACAGAAGGTAAAATATCGGCTGCTGCATATTTCGCTTTAGATTGCGTAGATGTCTCTTAGCATGAACGCTAACGGGAAGCATATGCTTTGTGGCGGACTTTGAAAGATAAATCTTTCTGCCCACACCGATTTATATTTGGAACTAAAATATTCATTTTCATAACGTAACCCGCCATAAAGTATATGCATTGTTACCTGCTGGTGTTTTAATCATTTCAATTTTTGTTATTCTCTGTGTCAATATTATTTCCCATTTTATCAATAGTCAAAAAGTTTTTGTCATCTTGTACCTTTGCTATTCCGTTTTCAAATTTACCAGCATATTTGAATTTACAGTCAATTACTAATTTACCTGTAGTGTCAATGTAACCATTTTTTCCATAGCCAATTTTTCCATTATCATTTCTTACAACACAAAGTCCTTCTGAAAACTCATCAACCCAGTCGAATTCAGGTTTTATCTTTTCTTGTCCAGTTACGTCTACGAAACCATATTTATCATTTGTTCTAAAACTTGCAAGTCCATCATGAATGCTACCTAAATATTCAAATCTCGGTTCAATGATATACTTTCCAGATTCGTCAATTAATCCCCACTTGTCACCAATTCGAACTGCGGAGAAGCCTTCTGAAAACATTTCAGCCATATCGTAAATTGGTTCAATCACAATATTACCGTCCAAGTCTCGAAACCCTGTTTTGCCGTTTTTTTTAACTTGAAAATATTTAATGCCTTCACGTTCTCCAACTTCTTTAGAATTTACTCGTGGGTCGTTAAGTATTTCTTCAAAAATTTCTTTGTCGGACTTGTCTGTTGGTCTATTATTGCAAGCTACTAAAAGTCCTATTGTGGTTAAGATTAAAAGTCCAAAAATTATTGTCAATTTCATATTTGTTTATCGTTGTGCGTGTCGTCCTACACTTGCAGGTAACGTCAGTCCGTCTAATAACCTCTCTTAATATCAATTCTGTTGCAAAATAGCCCTGCTAAAATAGGGAATAAATCCATTCTGCGATATGCAAATTTTTGATAGCAAATGTGGGGTAGATATTTTAGGTCTCGCCAAAACGGCGCTATGGAGACCAAAACTGACCCTAAAACAGCAAAAAATGCAAGAATATAACTCATAAATGCTTCTTTACCAATGATATTCAGTATTCGGCGGAGGTTGTAGGCAACAAACATTAACCCTACATCTGCTGAGGCTCGCTTCATCGTTTTTTT
>JAIPIH010000047.1 GCA_021734835.1 Candidatus Cloacimonadota bacterium
ATATAATATCGTGGTTTCCTGTAAAAAATACGGAATATTATTATCGCAGCCGTAATTCCTATCAGATCAGCGAGAAAATCATATTTATCCATAGAACGACCGGATATAAAACTTTGATGTATCTCATCAAACACACCCAAGATGCCACCTAAAATAAGAACTGCGATAAAAGCACCCAAGAGTTTATTGATCCTGTCTTCCTGCTTTAACATCAGGAGAAAGAGGGTTGCCCAGATTCCATATTCGAAGAAATGAACAACCTTGTCAGAATATTTTGGAAAGCCTTCCGGAGCCTGAAAATCCGGTATAGAGGACAATGTCAGCATAAGAATTGTCCAAATAACTAACGCGATTCTAAATCCCATTTTCATTTTTTGATAAAACGAAACTGATTGTTAATATGTCAAGTTTTGAAAAAATGTCCCCTGAATCACTATTGAGTAAAATAATCAGTAAGATATAAATATATACTAAAAGGAAAACGCTTGTATTTTGCTTTAAGTAACAAATGTGGAGTTTCCTGACTGATCCAGTAATAGGTCATTCCCTTGTTTTTAAAAATATTATTCGTAAGTATATCCGTCTTGGAACTGATCTTTGAGTCGTACTGAATTTCAGAGTTGATCCTGTACTCATAGCACTTAAAATTCTTTTTCTGGTAAAGGAAAGGTACTGTTTTGGACTTTACTGCATTAAGCTGCCATATACGATAATTACCATAACAAATATACTGTTTTTGTTCCGGAAGATCTGCTAAGAGCGAGAAAGTCATGCTAATAATATCATAAATCGGACTGTCGCAATGAAGTGAATCTACTTTCTCTGCTAATAAGTCTCGAATTGTAATACTCCCCTTTTGTTGATTGAAGAGCACTACTTTTTTTTCATGTACATTTTGTTGGTAGATAGTTTTCCAATAATAAAAAGGCAGGAAAGAAGTGTTGCAAGAACTCACATATGTATTCTCGATTGAAAATAATGCAGAGACAAGTCCTCTTGAAGTACTTTCAAGTGTGATAGTTTGTAATGAGTCCGTTGTAGCAAGCGATATCTTAACGAGTGCAACTGGAAGTCCTGCATAATGAACGCTATATTCATAAACGGTTTCTTCAGAATAGCATGTAAAGGGTAGGATAAGAATAAATAAGGCAAACCAGAACTTATTCTTCATGCAGAGTTTATGATATATTCAGTCGCACAGTCGTCATTCGCTGCCCATCGATGGATTCGACTGTAAATTTGTATTTATCCTTAAATATGACCGTCTCACCAACCTTAGGTATCTTGCCAAAAAGATGATATAAAAAGCCGGAAAAACTATCAAACTGATCATCGACTTCCAGTCCAAATTTTTTGCATACATCATTAAAGTCTGTTGAGCAATCGATAACATACTCATTTTTTGTAATTGGCTTGATTTCTATTTTTTCAATGTCTGTTTCATCGAGAATTTCACCAACGATTTCTTCCAATACGTCTTCCAAAGTAACCAAACCGGTCGTGCCACCATACTCATCCACCACAACTGCAAGGTGGATCTTATTCTTTCTGAAATAACTTAAGATGAAACTCAATTTCATGTTTTCCGGAATGAAGTAGCATGGACGCATTAAATCTTTTATTCGCTTCTGAGAGCCGAGATTAAGTATGATATCCTTGCTGTACACCATCCCAATGATATTGTCGATCGTTCCGCGGTAGATCGGAATTCGGGAAAAACCGGTCTCCTTAATTACCTGGATGAGATTATCAAAGCCATTTTCTATCTCAACTGCAGTAATATCGATCCTTGGAGTAAGTATCTCTTTTACTTTTGTATCTGAAAACTCAAAAGCGCTATTGAGCATTTCCCTCTCTTCTTTGTGAATATCAACCAGATCAGGAGCTTCATCGTGGACGATGCTTTTTATATCTTCTGAAGTTATTTTTATATTTGAATCCATCAAACCGTGATTCGTGCCTTTAGTGAAAATATTAGTAAATAGCTCCAATATTTTTACTATTGGGAACAGAATAATTTTAAAAAATCCGATTGGAAGTGCTATTATTGTCGAAAATTTCTCGGCATACTGGATAGCAAATACTTTGGGAACCACTTCACCAAATATAAGTACGATCACTGTTGCCAGAATAATTTCTACAACAAGTGCAAGGACAGCAGAAGTTCCTGGTATTGAGTGAGTTATGTCGAGTGCTATCATCGCGGCAACAGAAGCAAAGGTAACGTTTACAATGGTGTTACCAAGGAGTATTGTAATCAAAAGCTGCTGTGGATGTTTGAGAAGCTGTGGAACATATTTATTCGACCATTTTTTTGAATTTTCCAACTTTTTCAGATACATTCTTGAAAGCGAAAAAAGAGCAGTCTCTGATGATGAGAAAAATCCCGAGAGCACGAGAAACACCGCCATCAATATGATCTTAAAAGCCATTATTATTTCCCTCGTTGTGAAAATGCGAGATACTTTTCAGTGAGAGCTTCCATTTTCTCTTGTTGCTCAGGATCGTTATGTTCGTATCCAATGAGATGAAGGATTCCATGCGCAACAAGCCGTTCAAGCTCATCCTGAAGTTGTACCTTTAAATCTTCAGCCTGCTCAAGGGCTTTCTCAACAGAGATGTAGACGTCGCCCAGAATTTGCAATTCGCTGGGTAAATATTCTGTATGAAGATTAAAAGAAAGAACATCTGTAGGACGGTCGCGATCAAGGAAGCGTTTATTAAGTTCGTGAATATATGCGTTGTCAGTAAAGACTATATTAAGAATTGTATCAGATGTAAATCTTTCACTTTCAATAATATACGTAACGAGTTTTTGTATTCGCCGTTGATCTATTTCGGCGTCTGTCTCATTAATTATCTGTTGATTACTTTCTTCCATTTATTCCGGATATGCAATACGTTTTTGATAGATACCAAGTAAGATGGGTATCATACTTTGCTGTAAAGTTTTTAATTCCTTAAGAGAAATTCCGCTCTCTGAAAGTTGGTCAGTATCAATCAAACGCTTGATGCTTTTCTTCACAGTATTCTCTATTTCTTCAACTGTGGGTTCGTCCAGAGATTTGGTTGTTGATTCCACAATATCAGCAATCATGACGATAGCAGCTTCTTTACTTTGAGGTTTTGGACCATTGTAATGAAAATCCTTTTCGTCTATCTTTTCTGCCTTTTCAAGTGCTTCATTCAGGAAAAAACTGATTTGCGAAGTGCCGTGATGCTGTTGTATAATATCGACGATCGCTTTGGGGATGTGTTGGTCCCGTGCAAGTTTGACCCCGTCCTCAACATGTTTCTTTACTACTTGTGCGCTTTGATGAGGAGTGAGTTGGTCATGCATACTGTTTTCTTCATTAGTATTTTCAATAAAGTATTCGGGATTTTTGGATTTCCCAATATCGTGATAATAGCTCCCAACGCGTGACAAAATCGGGTTTGCACCAATTGCTTTAGCAGCAGCTTCGGCAAGATTTCCCACTATAATACAATGATGATATGTTCCGGAGGCGACCTCTGTAAGAGATTTTAATAATGGATTACTGAAATCTCCCAGTTCAAGCAGGTGAATATTTGTAATTACAGGTAACCGTTGCTCTATCGGAGCAAGAAGGGTCATGCTGCCAACGAGAGAAATCAATACTCCAAGAACACCCCATTTGACATCATTCAAAATTTCGAGTATTTTTGTATGTTGTATTGCTCCAAAAATAAAAACAAGTCCAATGAAAAAGATCAGCATATAGAATGCAGCATTATAGAAATCCCTTCGGCTTCGAGGATTCTCAAGCGGAAGTACCGCACTCAAGCCGGACAGGCAAATTATTGTTGCGGGGATAATCTTCCAATCCAATAAACCCGTTACAAGAAAATAGTTAACAAAGCCAAAGATTATTGCCGCCGGTACATTGATAAGAAATGCAAGTAGAATAATCGGCAAACCAAAAGGGAGAACATACACAGACCAGCTAGTGAGATTTGTTATCAGAATGAGCATGAGTGCATTACATGCGGTGAAAAGTAGAAATGTCCTGAAGAATGAAAATGTTATAAGGATTTCCGGGTACATGAAATACGATAATATAATGAAAAGTGAAAGCACAAGAAATATATAAATAAATTCTGCAATATGGGAGAAGACCTGTCTCCCCGGATGCTCTGTGGCTATCCTTTTTTGTTCTGCCTGTTCAAGAGCGTTCAATTTTCGCAGGATGTCCCCTGTTATCTTCTGATGCTCTTGTACGATCAGTTCATTTTTAAGCACTTCTCCAAGGACTTGAGGAACACTTTCACTGGCTCTTTTCTTCGCAACATCTGTAGCTTCTTTGTCAAAGATGATATTAGGTTGTAAAATTTTATTAAGGGTCTTGTCAATGATGTTTTTCCATTCATCGGAGCTAAATCTGGGAGTACGCTGATTGAGAATATAGTTGAGTGCAGTTTTCTTTGTGAATAGCTCATTTACAGAAACTACTTTTTCAGTATTACCCTCAATCAGAGAAATTTTTTCACTCGTCGGCTCATCCTTAAGTATTCCGACTCCAAGAATACTCTCTACCTGCACAAGAAGAAATTCAGATAGTTGTTCTCGGGCATCCTTATTTTCAAGAAAGTTTAGTTCCTGTTCGCTGAAATCGTACCCGTCTTGATGGAAACTTAATACTCTATCTGAATTTAATGAATCACGAACAAATGTTTTATCCAACAAATTGTAGAATTCATTAATATGGGACTGAACATCAAAAGTGACATCATCAGATAATTGATATTTTGATAATACCCGCTCTTCTGCTTTTGTCTGCTTATTTTTAAGGACTTCAGGATCTTCATAAATGTAGAAATTAAATGGAGCGACGATAGTCTGATTCGAAATCTGACCAACATTGAATGTTGATTTCCTTTCGTAAATTTTTTCTCTTGTAAAAAAGAAATTTACAAGAAAGATGACTATTGTGGAGATACCTACAGCAATAAATGCTTGTGAAATCTTTTTTAGAGGAATATATGTTTTCATAATATAATCTTAAGACAACAAAAGCCCCTTATTCCGAATAATGAGATAAGCGGCTTTAAAGAATATATATCAGTCTCGGGGTATTCTAAGAATCTGGTTTGGATAAATTAAATCAGGATCTTTGATCTGATCTGTATTTGCCCGGTAAATTTTGGGCCACTGGAACGGATCATTATATATCTCGGGATAACTTGAAATAGTCCAAAGGCATTCACCTTTATAAACTTTCCAGCTTGAAGGAAGTCCACGAGGTATTTTGAAAACCTGGTTAGGGTATATCAGGTCAGGATCTTTTATTTGATCTCTATTCGCCCGATAAATGATTCCCCATTTTTGAGGATCATTATAAATATGTTCGTAACCAGCGATCTTCACTAAATAGTCACCTTTCACGACAGTATATTCATCCTCATAGTACTCGCCATAAGGATACATATTTTCCTGAAGCATCTCAATTCTGCTATCAATTTCTGCAAAATCCTGTTGGAATTGTGGAACTTTTGCAAGATTTTCACCCTTCAGATCTTCATACTGAGCAATGAAATTTTTAATTTCCTGATTGCTTTTATACAGCTCGGAATTTGGAAGTTGATCATAGTAATCAAGCTTGTTCTTTATCTCATTCAGTTGTTGTTCGAAATTGATCAAATCGCTATGAGAGACTGTACCAATTGAGTTCATTATTCGGGTATAGATTACATTATATTGCTGATCGAGAAGAGCAATTTCTTCTTTCAGGTCTGCAATCTTTAGCTCATTCTCGGCGACTTGAGGACACGTATTTGCCTGACGCACTTGAAGCATCATCATCTCGTTTTCCAGAGCTTCCCAGTACTTAAGGGTTTCTTCTTTGGAGAGGTCTTTGTATTCCTCTTCTGTCAGATAACGGACTTCTGCCTGCAGAAAAGAAGCTAGTATCATTATTAAAACGAATAGCGCGATATACTTTTTCATGTTACTCCTCTCCTAAAAAACCGTCGTCTTTTAGCTGTTGTTCGTAATCTTGTAGATTTTGAAGTTCAACTTTTTTCTGTTGCAAATCCATTTGGAGTGCTTCAATCTCTGCATTTTGTGCACCTACTTGTGCTTCGCATTGTTCGACTTTTGCGCGAAGGTCATCCAGCTCAGTCTGGGAAATAGGCGGAGGTGGCTTATGACAGCAAGCTGACAGCACAAAGAATGCGATCAATAAAAAAGTTATGATCTTAATTAGATTCTTTCCCATACGATCTCCTTTCAGAGTATGTTTAGATGTTTCTTATTTTTTAGACATGTGTATGTCAAGTTTTTCTTACTTTGTTTTATAATTCTATATATTTATATTGTAATTAAGTCATAAAAATAAATGATTTGTTGCGCCATTTTTATAATGAAAAATAGCATTTTTATTTCTGATATACAATAGCTTCTTTGCTATATTTTATCCTGAAAATATAATAAACGCCAATTAGGGCAGGAATTACTGAGTTGAAGAAAAAAATGAGAAATGTTGCCGTTACTGCAAGCTCTGCACTGATACCATATTTGGAAAAAACTTCAATCGCAAAAGTCTCACGAAGACCGAAACCATTAAAAGAAAGAGGAATGATATGAGAGATGTGAATAAGCGGAACGGATATCATGATCTTGAAAAAATTAATATCAACAAAATTCTTTAAAAGGATAAAATATTGATAGAAAGTTATTAACACAAAAATGACTTGAGCAAGCATAATTCCGGGCGTTCTTTTTAAATAATTGAATAAATATGACTGGATATTCTCGTTCTTAGTAAAATATGAAAATAAATAAATTATGAATGGAAGAAACACTACAGCAATCAACACTGTTACTTTTATGATCATGCTAATATCTGTGAAAAAGAAGATCGCTGCAAAAGCTGCAAAGAAGAGATTTTTCCATGTGAGGAATATTCGCTCGACCCCAATTGAAGCTAACGTTGCCTTTTTTTTGTTATTGACAAAGTATATTTTCCCTATAACACCAATCCCTCCAGGACCAAGAAATCGCAATGCCAATCCAACAAAATAGGATTTAAGCACTTCATACTTCTTTGGTGCATAGTCAGAATTCAGTTTAAGATATTTTCCCCAATTATATGCTTGAATAAGAAGCTTGATGATAGTCGTGAATATTATTACGAGGATTATCCATATTTTGATTGAAATAAAATCATGAATGAGCTGCTGAAATTGTATTTTTTTGAATATGAAATAGAGTATAAATGCAGTTATAACTACCTTGAGAATAATAATAATCGTTTTTGATGTATTTGATAATTTCATATTTTATAAATGAAGTTATTTCCAAGTCCATTTACTGAACATACCAAACAAAGAATAGTAGATCAGATAATATGGATATACAAGAATATATAATAAATCAAAAATGTAAAATGACTCTTTATGTTTAATCAAACCAACAATCCAAAAAATAATAAATGACACAAAATAAATCCCAAAGCCCAGCCAATCTTTAACAAAAATAATATGGAACGGCAGATACAGATAGAATAAGAGTATGAACAAGGAGACAACTTTGTAAAGCGGGGATGATAATGGAAATTGTCCGTAACGGCGTTTTTGTTGGTTCACATGATCCTCTACTTGAGGATGTGTATAAACCTTGCAGTCTGCATTATAAGCTATTTTATACTCAGTATTTTTTATAAGATTAAGTAATAATTTATCCTCACCGCATGTGAAGTTCTTGATCTTCTCAAATCCATCAACCTGATCGTAAGCTTCCTTGTTTATATAGAGATTTCTTCCATTGTTACTGAAAGGAACTCCAAGATTGATCGTCGCACAATAGAAATCCGCAGTAATTATCTGTGAAAATCTTCTGAAAGATGACACATCCTTTTCTGGCGAGTAGCCAACAATCATTCCGACTCCATTGTATATGCATTTATTAAAACTGTCTATCCATTGAGAGGGCACCATACAATCAGCATCAGTAAATAAGAGATTGCTAAATTGAGCTTTTTCGATACCTTTTCTCAAAGCATACTTCTTCCCTTTGTAATCTGCACTTTTTTGCTCTATGATTATGCTCTGACAGTTTTCTCTATCCAGACAATATGCTCTTATTAATTTGTGAGTATCATCCTGTGAAGCATCGTCAATAAGAATTATCTCATACAAATGCCTTGGGTATTCAAGGGCATCTAAAGTTCGAAAGAGTAGAGGAAGGTTGTTTTGCTCGTTTCTGCATGCAATAATTATGGAAAATGAATGTTGATGAGAATTATTTCTATGAGAGGAAATAACAAGTGAAATACTCAATAATATCAGAAAGGAGGAAAATAGTAATATGATTGGCATTTTCTAATTTTTGATTAACTTACACTCAGTTTTAGATAAAAATCACCCATTCCCGCTTTTTACTCGGTTATTAAATAACAAATACTGTAACTAAATCCTTATCAATAGTTTTTTCGACGAAACCTGATAAGATTTATTGCTTAGATTTAGATTTTGGGGGAGGGATTACAACCTATTTCTTCTCATGCTCAAGAACATGTATTTTATCAGCTCTAATGAGAACTTTTGATATGGTTTTACCCTCGTTGTTTTCCCATTGATTGAGTTTGAGGTTCCCTTCTATAAGAACTGGACTTCCCTTTTCTGCTTTGTCTTCGATC
>JAIPIH010000048.1 GCA_021734835.1 Candidatus Cloacimonadota bacterium
CAATAATACCATCTTCTGTTTTTCTTTTGATAAGAAAAGCACGGTTCTGGTTTAGATTTATTACAGGTAAACTAACAATCATATCAAAGCGATCGATTTTATTTGACTCTATGTCTGTTGAAGGCCTAGAGAAAATATAAGATTTTGACCCGTTTAACGGTTTGTCTTCAGAAAAGATGAAGGGAGTTTCTTTAGTATAAAAATAGTATTGATAACTATTACTAAAATCATAATCTGTGAAATAAACATTATCTTTAAATTCAATAAGAGCCAAGTCTGTCATCTTGATTTTGGACGATGAAATTAATGGAAATAGTAATGACTTATATATTATCTCATTTAGCAAGCCTTCACTTATAATTCTGTCAATACTTAATCGGTTGTTCGGAACAGTAACCGTTGGAGTTGAATGATTATAATTGGAAAGATTATCAAAGGGTGGTATATATTTTTTTTCAAAACTTGATACGTTGGCTTTATTATCAAGAACATTAAGAAAAAATCCGTTAGGCATTGCAAACGCGAAAAACCCAATGATCGGAATGATAAAAAGAGGAGTATGAATAATCAACAAGGAAACTATGTAGGTAATTATTCCAAATACAAGGAAAACAATTGCCCGGTACAAATCCTTGGTTAAGAAATCTGTTTTTTGAATATCATTAGATTTATAAATCTCACTTTCATACCCTGCGAAAAACAGATCAATTGTTTTTCTACTGTTTTCTTCTTCAATACGGACTTTTCCCGACCAATAATGCTTTAAGAAATCGATACTTATAGGGCCATTAGTATTAATTGATAATGGTTTGTTTGCTGTTGTTGAATAGTACCAATTATTTTCTGGCTGAACTTTCCAACCTTCAGGTAATGTTTCAGGATTTAAATCAAGATTTAGACCATTTTCATCATTTATGCTTTTTATCCATACTTCCCTCCCTTTACTCTCCGTGTTGACTTCTTCTTGTAAGGTTATAGTCAATTGATTATTGGAAAATGGTTGGTGCGATGCCTTCTCAGGAAGATAGAAACTTGCAGCAAATCCTGCTAATAAGGATAAAAAAAGCAACAAAAAGCGTAGAACTTTTGTCTTTGGGAAAGCTAAGTATTTATCAAAAAGAAAAAGGGTATAATAAATAAATAATACCGATAATGAATAACGAACTATTTGATAGTATGTATTAGTTTCTACATCATAAAGAAATACAAATAATGCAATGATGCTGGATAGAACTAAGTAAAACATTTTTTTTCTTCTGCTTGGACTGTCGCTGTTGTTAATAGAATAAGAAGACATCTTAATCGGGATTGGGTAATAATTATAAAACTTATCTCCATTGCTGATTGAGTGGTCAGAATGCAAATAATCCAATAACAATCCTGTTGTATGTATAAGAGTCAACCAAAACGGAAACAAGAGAATAGAAGCTGTACATACTCCTGCTATTCTTGTAATAAGGTTTTCTATGTATTGAAATTCATGCATTGAATTATCAATAACTATTGCTGAAATAATTGATAGGTAAATTGCAATAATAGATTCATCTACTGATTTTGACTTAGGCAGGTGAGTATTTGATTTCTTGTTCGAATGTATTTCTGATAATTGAATAACAAGAAAAGCTAAGCTCAATTTCCACAAAACATTAAGAATTTCTTGGTAATGAAGAGATGCGGAAGAAAAGCTGTTGACTATAACCGGAGAAGAAAAGGCAAGTAAAAGGAAAAAAATGTATTCCTTGTTTTTTAATGGGGATACTCCTGTGAGGAAATAATAGGCAATGATATAAACTATAAAGATTGAAAAATAAAAGAATTCTGAAAGGTACTGAAAATTACTAATAAGTGTTAAGGAGAGCAAGATTATTGATAAGGAACATCCATGAATGATTACCCCCACTTCTTTCTTTTCATTAATTCCCATTGTGGGTTTTTTTTCAAGTCTATCATTGGAAGTTTGTTTCTTTCCGTCTGTATATCCAATTGTCACTTCTTTTTTTGACAATGCGACTGTTTTTTTTAACGCTATTGTATTTTTGGCAGTTATTACGAATGATACTATAACGAATGGGGTAAGGAGAGTTATAAAATATCCATACCTGAAATCCTGAAAACTCATTGAAAAAAGTAAAGTAATAAGATTTGAAAGAAGTGGTATGAGAATTATAAAGACCTGTTTTGAAAATGCATCAGCAAACGACACTGCCAGAAAAAGAAGTATAAATAGTAAGATTGCAGGTCTCCAGAAAAGAACGTCTAATAATATATTTGAATGTGAGAACAGTAAATAATTATTCAAGATACGGGTAATAGTATTTGCTGCTTTGTTAACACCTATGTCAATATTTTTATCAATTGAGGTACTGTAGCGAAAGCTGTATCCATCACTTGGCTGAATTATATACCAAAGCAAAGATGAACTTCTAAGTCTATTATATATGACAGGAATTGGGTGTCTAAGAAAATTCTTTAAATATATTTTTATAATATCAAGACTTGAAAATGAAGAAAGGCTATCTATATATCTATAGTCATTACCAAACATGATTGTAGCCGCAGTATAGGGGTTGTAATTGTCAACCCAATACTGTTTTGGTACTTCAGAAAATAATGCGTTCTCTGCATCATCCGTTATTTCATAACCTGCTTCATAAACGCCGTAAATATCATGAAGAGGCGCAATATAGCGTGCAGGTTTTGAAGTTTTAATAACATCTAAATGGTTTAATAATGGACCCTGAAAGAATACAACTGTAAAAGTCATAAGAATTGCATTTAGAAGTAGCCAATAACGCTTATTGCGGAGGGAACTCAGTAAAAAAAAGAGAGATACTGTAAAAAAAACTAAAATACCATTATGTCTGAAAAAGGCAGTGCACAACGAAGCAACGAATAACTGTATATTAAGAGAAATGGAGTGGTTGAACTGCTTAGGGTTATCCAAATAGCGTATGAAAACGTAAGTTAACCATAGTAATGCTGTTGTGAAAGGATAGTCTTTCCAGAGAGTAACTATGGATATTCCATTAGACGGTAAAATACCTATCAGTAAAGCTATTCTTATGATTATACCAGCGTGTATTCCCTTTTTATAGAAATGAGAAAGCAGCAGTGTAATTATACTGGCAAGAAAAGCTATTTGGAATAATGAAATGGCAGCAGGATGCTTCCATAAATTAAGAATAAGTCGTAAAAAAAGTGTATGATAAATCGGGTGCCAATCATCTAATGGCCATTCTCCAGTTGCTTGGAAGTATTGAACGTACGAGTCAGCACTCATATTAGCCGGGAAGTATCCATAAAGATAAACCCCCCAGATTGTTACTAATATTATAAAGACTGTTGAAGCTAGTTTTAATACTTCCTTTCTCGATGGTGTTATGGAAGAAGAATATATGTATTTATTGATAGTTTTAAAAAAAATATTATAAATAAACACTTCTATTAGAACCAGAAAAAGACAGAATGATATCAAGAAAGATAAATTACTCAGGGTATAAATAAGAATGCCATTAGAAAAAAATAACGATTCTGCAAAAAGGGAATACGTAACAAACAAATTAATTAAGCAAATAGCAAGAGGAGAGAAAAAGCTTTTGTCTGATCGAACCAGCTTAATGAATGGACCTTTTTTTCGTAGCGTATAGAGGCTGATAATAAAAAACAGCAGTAGTAATACTAAATACCATGCAGAAGGAATATTTGTTTGTATCAGTTTTATTGAGTTCCAGAACAAAAGTGGTAAAGCAAGACCTCTTAGAAAAGAAGAAGTGGGTAAGAACAAAACGAAAAATAAACTATAAATAAAAAGTGATAAGCCAATCAGTGTTTTGTATAAGAAAAGTTGCATACTATCATAACTAACAAAACTCTCTTTAACTGTGTAAATTGCTGGAACGTTTTTTTCAGAGTATAAATCTATCTCTTCAACAGAATCTGCATCATTCAGACTCACTATCCCCGAATACTGTGTGGTCAGGAAATGAATTTCAGCATTTTTACTCGCTATTTCCAGTTGCAGCGGTATATCTTGTACTACCGCAACAATATTACCATTATACAGCCACCCGTTAGATGGAAGAGAGATAAGAGACAAGTCAAGATTTTTACCATTCAACTTGATTTTACTTATCCATACTTCATGATTTAGTGATGCAATGTTTTTTTCTTGTGAAGATTGAATTGAGATAGTAGTTTTATCGTGCAATGGGATTATTACTTCAAACAGGCTATTATAGAACAATACCGAAAAAATAGCTGCTGTTGCTATTTTTTTTAAAGATAGATATTTTTTCAAATTGATTTTCGGATGCTTTATTGAATATATGATATTTAATAAAATATTGAAGCAAAAAAAGCTTGATATGAGTATAGTTTTCCTTAACACTGTTGACAATGTAATATTTAGAGTTAAAAAAAGATTAAGCAATAGCACAGTGATGATTGAAAGTGTCAGGGTAATAAAGAAATAGGATACAGGTAATTTACAGAGATTATAAGAACGAATACTTGAGCAAGAGAGATTAGTATTTCTTGACTTTTTTTTGGCATAGCACCTGAAATTGTTTTTTTCTGATATTATAATCAGTTGTCTGCGAATCCAAGATAAGATAACTTTTTCAGGACAAAATTCACAATTAACAAAATACATAAAAACAATTATAAAAAAGAATGATATGGTTGAAAGAAGGCTGAAATATCTTTCATTTGTTGAAGGAGGAGAATAATTTCCTAAGACTTTATACTCAAAGGTAGAAAAAGTATCACTATATAAATCAATAATTGTATCATTCCTACCATCCTGTATCCTTACTTTTCCTGACCAGTCGTTTTTTGCAAAAATAATTTTTGTGGGGTAATTATAAATGGGTAATGTAAGCGGAGGGCTAAAACCTTCTGTTCCAATCGCATTTTCAGAAACTGTCCAACCGTCTGATAAATTGAATTTAGTTACATCTATGTATAGCTCACCTTTAGAATAATTAAGTATCCATACTTGATGAGCTTTTGAATGTTCATTTTTCTCAGATATCGTTGATATAGTTATTTGGGATTCGAAATAATCATTGCCCGATGTGGGAATTAGTGTTGGTTGCCATGCTAGTATTATTAGAACGATGATTATTGATGCCACTATATATCTATAATTATTGAATAGAGATAAGTTGTTTCTTTTAAATTGCTTTATTGTTAAAAACAAGCAGCTGACAAGGATGAATAATTGTAGTTCTATTAAATGGGTATTAATAGCAAATAGCTTAATCAAACAGGTATAAATATAGAAACCAGACAATTGAAACAGAATAATGAAAAATAGAAAATTAGTAGTTTTTTTGAACTTTTCATAAATGGCTTTTTTTTTAACCATAGGTTACTACTGATCCTGATACTATGAAATAATAATTTCGATAGCGAATTCTATCATTCAGTGTGAGAATACTCAAGTAAACTTCAAACTCGTTGCATTTCCCCTATCATCCGCACATGAGAGTTTCGATCCCAAGTTGTCCTTTTATGATTCTTTAACAAAACTTATGAAATTTTCTTTTTTTCAATCAAGTCAGGAATAGTAAATAATATGAGAAGTAAAAACAACATTATAATAGCAATTATTACTATAATTGATATTCTATCTGGAGTGGGTGGAGTGTTCGATTTATATAATTCCAAAGGGCCATAAGTATTATTATTTTCACTTTTTTCAGAATCCAAGAAGCTATTGAAAACAACAGCCAACTGATCAGAAAAACTTCCAACAAGTTTTTCCGACAGTGCCATCTCAATGTGTGATGATTCGTTCACCCCCTGTTTATAGGGTATGTTTCCCATAAACAGAGGGTCCCAAGCATCTCCGCTAGCTAGCTTATACAACTGTCCGCTGCCTGAAAGAGCAAAATCTGCTCCAATCAAACTTGAAAAACCTGTGGATTTGTTATTATCAATATCAAGAAGAATAAGGAGATTGTTGCTGAGATTTTTCTGTTTTTCAGTAATAATATGAAAAAATAGATGTGAATCTCTGAAAACGTAGTACAAAGCAATGATTTCAGGAACTTTCGATTTGTCCTTGAAAATCTTATATCGAGAATGAACCAGTTTCTGTGCTTGTGAATCATTTTCCCAATCCTCAAAAAAACCATCTATAGATTCTAAAGAAACCGTGTGGAACCCAGGCTTGGAATAGGGAATTACAAATACGTCTTTACTTGGTAACCCATGAGTGCCCACTGCTTCAAGCTTAATAATGTAATCAGTAAAAGGTTCCAACTGGGGGATGGCATATGAATAATCAAAGTCTTTCTTGTCCGATAGTTTATTCTGGATACTCTCAAGGACAATATCCTTCATGTCTGTATTGATTTCTTCTATTTTGAGGTTATAGTTTGCAGGGCTTCGGTTTTCCAGCGCTGCACTGAAGTAAAGCACTGGAATCTGCTCTACAGTATGTATTTCAGGGGGCGAACGCCATGGCACCCATTCAGGTTCAGCGAATAATATATTAGGTTTTACAGCTAATTCCGGAAGCTGAGTTTTATTTCCATACTGATCTTCAGCAACGATGAGCAGATTGGTGTTCTTTCCCTGTGGGAGTCCAGTGATAACTGCTGAAGCTGTATCCAGTCTTGTCAAAGGTTTTCCATTGTTGTTGACATGCACAATGCCTGTATCGCTGTTAAGGACAGTGTAGCTTACTTTCTCTGATTCGTCTTCTGCTTCCGCCCATGAAAGGATTACTGTTTCGGATATAGATTGAGTATCAATAGTATATTTTTCTGATGTGAAAACAGGTGGATCCTTATCAATGTTTGATGCTGCAAGAATGAAGTAGATTCCCGAACTGCCAGACTTGGGAAAGAAAATATCTTCAGTTTCGTCATAGAGATTAAGAATAATATGATCCATAAAAAGATTTTTTAGTATAGTTTTGGGAATTGCAATTTCAAAAAAAGAACCATTTGAAGCGTAGCGTATGTTTTGGGTATTGTTCATGGGGATCCATGATTCCTCATATCTATACATTATACCGTTCTGGAATAGATAGTCAGCACCTCTGAAATCAGAATCTCCGGTGAATGAAAGTAAGTCGGAATTGATCAGCAGTTTTGTTTGATTGAAATCTGGAGAACCGTTTTTCTCAACGGCTATATAAATATAGTCAAAATCATCATGCACAGCTAGTTCTTTGAACGTTGAATTATTTGCTGGAAGAGTTTCATTAAATGATATTGAAGGGATTTTTTTCCAATCAAGTGGATTTCCGTCAATATTTATAGTCGGACGGTGCATTAAGTCATCATCAACAGGTATCGCAGCGAGAATTTCCATATTCTGTTCTTCGTATCCATGGTTTTTGCCATCACTCAAACCAAGGGTTCCACCTTTGGAAATGTATGAGGAATCTTCTGCCCTTACGGCAGCAAAATATGTTTTTCCATTTTCCAGACCTGTCAAGGTATATTCATATGGACAGGCATTATCGGCATTGACCTGCCCCCTGATAGTGTAGTCTGTACTTATTATGTAAGGAACATTTCGGATTTTATTCGCTGTTGAAAAATCAAAAGGCATGCGATCGGTATAGTAAATATTGTAGGAAACAGGTCTGGACTGGTCTGTTGCGACATCCCAGAGAATTCTTAAACTACCGTTTGAAGGGATCATTTTCTGGATGCCAACTCGCGGAATATATGGATTCTTTCTGAATTCTTCTTCAGGGAGAGTTATGTCAGTAATACTGCTAAAATACATGTATTCTTCAAATAAATTATTGTGTCCTCTCGTTGAATCCTGCCATATTGGCGGAGAATTATCTTCAACCGGTTGATTATCAAAAAAAACAGTAGATATCTCATTTAAATAACGATCGGTAATATATGGTATTCTTCCGAATACTTCTACAGTTTCTTTAATATATTCACTATACAGAACCGCATATTTTTCAGGGAAAGTAAATGGGTTTCTAGTATAATCAACTTGTATCATGGGTATATTATGGTCAAATTCACTTAAGGCAATCTGGATTTTAGGACTCAGATAGTACTTGTTGTGATAGAAAAAGGGAGAAAAGATATAATCTGAATCATCTGATGCATAGCTGTTGTCGAAAAGGTAGCTTTCAAATAGTGCAATATCTATCAACCTGTTAGGGTTCCATGTATATTGATGCGGGTGATTCGGATTGAAGAAGAAAACTCCCCTGTTGAGCAGCAATAAGTGATTAGGAAAAGATATATCTAGTAGTTGTATAAGAGAGTAGAAACCTTCAGAGGTCCAACCGTAACCTTGCCAAGGGTCTGCAGTTTCCGGAGTATCGAGAAAAAAACCATCTATGTTGTAATCAGCTAAACGTTCAGCTTCCTCAATAATAAATCGTTGCCATTCAGGGTCTCCAGCATTTACTATACATGCGCCCCAGTCCCCATGCCGATCTGGGAAGCCGTCACTATATTGATTGTTGTAATTCCCGGAAATGAAACCGTTGCGATTCCATTGATCAAGGTA
>JAIPIH010000049.1 GCA_021734835.1 Candidatus Cloacimonadota bacterium
CCGTCTGTGGTAGTAAGGGTCATTGAGATGTTAGTTGCATTGTCCGTTCCGACATTTTCCAGATCGACGCTTAAGGCTATGGATTCATCATATTCCGGTAGGTTGTTGTTGTCATCACTCGTCTCGTAGGAATTGATCACAATGTATGGTCCTCCGCTTGGAATTACCTCAATATCTGCTATCACTGGTTGGCAATTTTGTTTAGTAATAACCAATTTAGCCATTCCGGGAGTAGTAAATGCTTCAAAATCAAGATTTAAAATACCTGTTTCATCGACCAGAGCATTACCATGAATATCTCCATCTATTGTTAAAGAAACGTAAGAATAAGGCTCTGCTGTTACTTGAATGCTTTCAAGGCCAAGGAATATAACCTCAGGATAGTTAACAATATTCTCATGCGGTACACCTAAATATGCAGTGAGTGAAGGGTCACCCATAATTGCATAAATTTCCCAATAATAGTTGATCATTCCATTACCTTCCGTAACAGCAAGATTACCATTAAATATCATTCCGGCAGTTGTAGTGTACCAGTCGGTGAAAGCTTCACCATGATCATGGAACAATCCGTCATAAACACCTAGTCCGTGATCTTCATAAGTAGGATTTGATTCAACAGCTCCGGCTCCAACACCCCACCAGTAATCTTCGTCCCAATAAGTGCTGTTAGTACCGCCGATATAGCCAATAGCGCCCTTATTTTCTGCACGAAGCCACGCTTCACCAAAGCAGGTCAATACTTCAAATTTATTTGTAAGACAACAGTTGCCAACTGCTAACCCGTATTTATGTTCATTTTGTAAACTATTTATATCGCTTATTGAGAAATATGGATCTGACCAACTATCCTGAGAACCGTGTGCTGTATAATTAATATATCCAATTCCATCACTTACATTCTGAACGATGTTCGCCGCGTTACTGCCGGATTGAGGATACAAATAAGTATGAGATTCGATACCATGAGAAGCATTAAAGTAATAATTTGTACCGTAATTGATCTGTCCATTACCCCAAGTATTACCGTGCGAAGCATCCATTCCTGCTATCATTACTACTTCCTCAAGATAACTAGGATCCGGCATTTCGTATTTTTCATATTCTAAAGTTTTATCTATTTGAGGCTGAAGTTCAGTGATATTATTTGCTGAGAATCTGCCATAATATATATCAGCAACAAAATCAGTTCCATCCAGTTTGGCATAGTTCAAATCTGTTACATGACTTCCCATGGATCCGTTCCAAGCCGGGATCTGAGCTACATCACCAACAAACAAAACAAAGGAAGGAGCTGGGTCTTCCGGAGTCCCCGCATCGTATATGTCCTGCAAATAATTTTTTATAGATGTCGTGGTCGTACCTACATTTGGATCATCAGTGTAAGCCTCTATTACTTCAAATCCTTTTTCTATTTTCCATTGGATAAATGGTTGTAACTGAGTCTCAAACATAGGATCGGCAACAATTACGTATTTAATGGGATATTGAGTAATAAGGTCTCTGCTAGGAAGCGGATTATAATTTAAAATGGAATTTGCAAAAGTTGATTCAAAATAAGGAGAATAGACTTTTGCTCTTTTCCAATTGGATTTTACAAGATCACCGCCGTTAAATTTAACTTCCAGATCTATATTGTTACAAACTAATATTGTGCCTTCTACCGGATTATATTTTATCGGTGCTATTTCCACTACAAATAGTCTAACTCCTCGCAAAATTCCTAATTCTTCAGTTTTAATGATTTCAGATGAAGTAAACTGGTCTTTTTTATAGGACTCTTGCTCAAACATAAATTTGATTGTGGAAGGATCAGCGCTTTTGGGAACCGGTAATTGAGTAGGCATAAGCCTGTTAGTGATCCCATAATCTTCCAGCTTATATATTTCAGTTTGGTAATTTTGCGCTTTTGCAGAAACTTCAGCATCATAAGGAACAGCAATGATCTTTCTAATGATCGGCAGTTTCGGATTTCCAATGTCATTTGAATGTGCAAAATTAGCGATATTAATCTGTGTAAACTCGCCTATTTCGGTTTCAACATCAAAGCTTGATAATGACTGAATATTCAAACTTAACTGGATTCCATCATCGTTACTTCTTAGCACGTTAAGTTCAGTCTTAGACGTGGAAAGATTGATTGTATTCATATTTGCAAATAAGCTTAAGGTAACAAAAGCAAAGATAAATATTAATAATTTTCTTTTCATTTTTTTCTCCTCGGTTATTTAATTAATAGCAAATGACGCAAAATTGAAACCAAACAATAAAAAAATATTAATCCTCTCAATACAAATCATCGATTTCGATATGGATTTTAATAATCAATTGACAAAAATTCATTTATTTTGAATTTAAAAATCTGTGTGAGGTGAAATATGAATAGAGATGAGCTTTTTAATAAGGTGCATAATACATTTTCGCAAGTTTTAGATAAAGTTGAAGAAGTTCGAGACATAACTTCGATAAAGCTGAGGATAAGCAGCCTCAAGAATAAAATACATCATCAAGAAAGTGAGATTGGTCAATTTGTTAAATCGCATAAAAAACAATTTCTAGAATTTCCTGATTTGAAACAAAGACTTGATAAGATCAAGTTGATGGAAGAACAAATATCCGCACTGAAAAAACAAATTACTTCAGCATCCAACAAAAATAAAGATAACGACGCAAAAAGTAAGAAGCATCAATCTGCTTCCTGACGGGTTGATCTGTCTACTTTGTTTACAGCGTAAATGTATACTATGAATTTATTTAGGCTTATGGCGATAGATTATGGTGATGTGAGAATAGGCCTTGCACTAAGTGATCCTCTTCAGATAATATCTCAACCTTACAAGGTAATTCCGAATAATGAGCAAACTATCAAAACAATAATAAGTATTATAAAAACAGATAATGTTGAAAAAATAATTTTAGGTTTACCGCAAAATCTTGATGGCGAAGATACTAAAAAAACTATTGAAGTCAGGAATTTTGCCGAACTGTTAAAGACTGAAATAGATATCCCTTTAATTTTCTGGGATGAGCGATATACTTCTGTAGAAGCAAACGAGAAATTAAAACAAATGGGTTATAATATTGCAGAAAGCAGAAAAGTGATCGATAAAGTTGCAGCTTCAATTATTTTAAAAAATTATATGGATGATCAAAAATGAAATTGTATCTTAAAATAACATCCGTAATAGGTATTTTGCTGGTCGTCACAGTTCTGCTCTTAGCCGTTCATGCCCTTATTCCCCGAAAACTTAATGAAGTCATTATTGATATTCCCAGAGGTGCAAGTGCTAGAGCGATTGCGGCGCAACTATATGATAATAATATAATTCCAAATAAATTAACTTTCTACTTTTATGTTAAATTAACTAATATTGAAAAAGAGCTCAGTTATGGTAAATATCTATTTTCAGGGAAACAATCAATTCCGGATATAATAAGAACTTTGCATGAAGGCAATGTAGTGCTACGAAAAGCAACAATTCCGGAGGGGCTTACAATAAGAAAAACAGCTAAACTCTTATCTCAAAAGGGATTTATAGATTATGAAAAATTTGTAGCTTTAAGTAATGATTCTATATTTGTAAAAAAATTAACTGGATTTTCAATTCCGTCGTTAGAAGGTTTCTTATTTCCTGAAACATATCATCTACCTTATGAAGCTAGTGAACAATACATCATCAAGGCATTAGTAGAGAATTTTTTCAAACAAACTCAGGATCTGGATTTTGCTCCAACCAACAACCTCAATTTTTACGAGATCATAATTTTAGCTTCTATCGTGGAAAAGGAAGCAAAATTCAAGGAAGAGCTTGGTACGATTGCAAGTGTATATCTAAATAGGATAAAGTATGATTATAAACTTCAAGCTGATCCAACCATAGCTTATGCTTTGGAACAAAAAGGTAAGATCCGCAGAAAAATTTACTATCGTGATCTTAAAATTGAGTCACCGTATAATACTTATATGTATATGGGGTTACCGCCTACTCCGATCTGCAGCCCTTCAGCAAGTGCCATTCAAGCGGTATTAAATCCAGAGGAAACAGATTTTTTCTTTTTCTTTGCAAATGGTAATGGTTATCATGAATTCAATCAAACTTATCAACAACATATCAATCAACAAAATTCTCTGAGGAAATAATGGAAGATCATATACTTCTACATCTTGCAATAATAATATTTTTTTCAAAGATACTCGGCGCTGTTTCCAGAAAATTAAAACAACCTCCTGTAGTTGGTATGCTGCTGCTTGGAATTTTCTTAGGACCTTCTGTTTTGCATTTTATAGAACCAAATGAAGTAATAAGTTGGATTGCAAAAGTCGGTGTCCTCTTTTTACTCTTTGAAGCAGGGCTAGAAACTAATTTAAAGCGAATCAAGCAAGAATCGAAGCAAGCGTTATTACCAGCTTTTGGAGGTATCTTTTTACCTTTTATTTTCGGATTTGCCCTTATCTATTTTATCAATCATAATTTAGCTCAGGCTTTGATCGTAGGAGTGATCTTTACTGCCACAAGTGTTAGTGTCAGCGTGATGACGTTACTTGATCTGGGTAAACTTAATGGTATTGAAGGTAGATGTATAGTTAACTCTGCTATTATTGATGATATCGTAGGAATTATTATTCTGACATTTATTTTTGGGTTGATCTCCGGTAATTCTGATGTAAATCCCAGTATCACTATATCCTTTGCGAAAATAATAGTTTTTTTTATAATAATATTTATTATTGGTTTGTTCATCCTGCAGCCTTTTTTTCTAAATCTAAAAAAAATATTGTTGGATAATGTCGTTCTCTCTTTAGCGATTTCTGTTGTACTCCTATATTCATGGTTAGCAGAAATGGCCGGCCTCGCTGCTATTACAGGAGCTTTTTTTGCCGGGCTTTTTCTGGGGCAAACTTATCATAAGAATGCGATTCAAACAGGAATAACAAATCTAGGGAAATCTTTTTTTGTTGATGTATTTTTTGTTAGTATTGGTTTGCAATTTGATCTCTTTAAAATTGAAGCAAATCCTGTATTCTTAGTCATTTTTATTGTCCTGGCAATATTAAGTAAAATGATTGGGAGTACTGTAGGGGCCAGATTAACTAATTTTGATATTACACGTTCCTTAAGGATCGGCTCGGGTATGATCCCACGGGGTGAAGTAGCCCTGATCGTTGCAAATATGGCTTTGTTGGAAGGTGTGATCACCACCGCTATACTTTCTGCAACAATTCTCATGGTAATTATTAGTGCACTTATCACACCAATAATATTGAAATTCAGTTTTTCAGCTCTGGAAAAGGATTCTTTCTAAATTAGATCCTAAATAATAATTGAGGAGTATATTATGTGGAAAGATATTGTTAATAAAAATTTAATTATCATTAACCCGGATGTTAAAAATAAAAAAGAATTGTTTGAAGCGATGGTCAATCATGCTTATAATAGAGACTATATCCGCAATAAAAAGCAATTTTTAAAAGCACTCATTGAAAGAGAGGAAATGGCGAACACTGAATTAATAGAGGGAATAGCTCTTCCTCATGCGAGAAGTGATTCAGTAGAAAAGATCTTTATGTCCATTATCATATTTTCGGAAGGGCTGGATTATGGTAATAAAGAAATGGGACCGGCTAAAATCATTTTTTTCTTTGGCTGTTCTGAAGCTCATAATAAAGAATATTTACAGTTACTGGCACAATCGAACAGATTACTGAGAAAAAAGAAATTTAGAGATGCGTTATTATTATGTAAAACAAAAGAGAACGTGATCGATATACTGGCAAAATATGATGAAGAAAAGGAAACTGTTTTAGAAAAAGAGAAATACATATTGATAATGACATTGAATAATACTGATAAATCTGATGAAGTTATGAATTCAATGATAGAAGTGGGTATTACTAATGCTTCTATACTGGACTCAACATCAATGGCCAGGAAATTGGCATACGAGATGCCTGTTTTCGCCGGTTTAAGTTATATGGCTCAAGGGAAAAACAAAAAATCAAATGTTATAATCGCACATGTCGAAAATAAAAATACCGTTAATAAATTAGCAGACCTCCTCAAAGAAAACGGTATTGATCTTGATAAAAGAGGAGTCGGTTTTATCCAATTAATAAGAGTAGATAATATTATTGGGAATCATGAAGAAGATATTGACCTTTAACAATTATTATCCGAACAGTAATTTTTCTTGACGCCGCTATTTCAAATTAGTTTTTTTTCCTAGGAGCATAAATGAAATTAAATATTTTTCTTACCTTATTTATAGCGATGAGTTTCTTAACCGCAGCTGAATATCAGATAAATTTAAACTGGGATGAATTTGAAGGCGAATGTAACGGATTTATTAGCGGATCAATCGGAGAAGAGCACTCTTTTCTAAGTGGAGCAGGAGCCGCCACAACTTTGAACGGCAAATTAATTTCTGTTGGAGAAGGAATGACGATAGAAGCTCAACAGATATTCAAAATAGATAGTGAGGAAGGATATTTTACATTTTGGGTGAAAGATAAATTCGCCGATGATGATATGGATAGTGATCCAACATTGATCAGTATGAGTAAGCCGATGATCTGGGTTTTCAAAGACGGAAACGTGATAGACCTTATTAAAGTACCGGAGGGTTTAGGTTTGACCTGTAAGATCTTTACCCTTGATGCAGCAACAGGTGAAGTTGATCGTCAAATAAAATATTATCCAAAATCCAGAATAATTGTTGGTCAGATAGTGGATGCTGTATCCGGAGATCCACTGGAAAATACTACCATAAATATCATTGATTATATGAAACAATCCAGGCAGACTGTTACGGATGAGACCGGAGTTTTTATTTTTGAGGTAGAAATTGGTGGATATAGGCTCGATATTGTTAAAGATGGCTATATTAGCTCATTTGCCGAGGTTCGTATGGGAGCGGATGAATCACCCCGAGAGATCGTTTGCGCCTTATCACCGAACATCAAGGAATTTCGTATCGTTCTTACATGGGGCAGCAGCCCGGATGATCTAGATGCTCATTTATCCGGACCTGATCCGGAGGGGGGAAACTTCCATATTTGGTATAGAAACAGGCATCCCGTTGGAGGAAGAGATTTTCTAGATAGGGATGATATGACCAAATACGGTCCTGAAACTGTAACTATTTATAAACCAGCTATTGGTAATTACCTCTATTCCGTTTATGACTACTCTAATCAAGATGATAAACGTAGTAAGAAGCTCTCACGAAGCGATGCCAGGGTTTTTATTTATGGTGAAAATAAATTACTTGCCAATTTTCAAGTTCCTAATAATTTTCGTGGAAATTGTTGGCACGTTTTCGAAATCAACGAAAGACATGAGATCATTACAATTAATAAAATAGATTTTGTGAAAGATGCGACAGAAATACACAGATAGAATAAATAGGGGAGGGAAAATGAAGTTAATGAAAATTTTAGTGTTGGTAGTTGTAGTAATACTTCTCGTTACAGCTTGCGGCAAAGGTGGAGGTAAAGGAGTAAAAAAACTATACTATCCTGAATGGTGGCAAGTTCAAGGTAATGAAGAATATGTACAGACTTATGGAATGGCTACAAAGGTTTCTCAAAATTCATCTTATGATGCTGCCTATGCAAATGCCATGTTACAAGCAGCTCAGTATGTTGAAACTTATGTGAAAGGTATGGTGAAAAACTATGAAGAAGAAGCTGGTGTAGAAAATCCACAAGTTCTAGCGCTAACCAGCAAAGTTGTGAAAGCAGTTGCAAAAGCAAAATTTGCAAATGTAATGGTTACTAAACAAGAGACTATTGTAACAGATGATAATCGTTATCAAACCTTTGTACGCGTAAGTGTTCCAAAAGAAGCAGTTAATAAGAATCTCATGAACCAGATCAAGAATGAAGAAGCTCTTTATAATCAATTCAAAGCTTCTCAAGCATTTGGGGAATTGGAAAAAGAGATGAAAGGATACGACGAATAACTCATATTATTTGTCATAAAAAACGCTCGAAGCTTCGGGCGTTTTTTTTATTTTTACATTTCATACTTTCCACAAACAATTTGACACACAAAAACTTATAACTATTTTACGTATTGTTTACAATAACTTGAAAAAGCTAAATTTGAATTTATTAAAATTTGGAGATAATAAATCTGCTTTTTGCTAAGAAAATTATTGTGAGTCGGCTGGACAATTTAGACTTGGAGAAAGAGAAATAATGAAAATTGAAAGTCTAAATCTAATGGGTATCCACGCAACTTTTTGTTTGATTTTGCGTGGACACATACATTACAAGCAACTGAAAAACGGAAGGAGGAAGGGAAAATGCACGATTCATAGAATGAATCAAGCACATTGTGAGACTATGAAACCTGAAATACAAGATAATAATCATATATTTGGTAAATAGCAACAAGTATTTGTCAGTTTCTCAATAATAACCAATATTCCATCTTATTAGAAAAAAACTTGCAATAA
>JAIPIH010000050.1 GCA_021734835.1 Candidatus Cloacimonadota bacterium
AAAAGAAATTGGATGAGATAAGCAAAAAGGCTGAAAAACCTATCCATAAAACTGAATTAGAAAAAATCCTCAATAAACACAAACACTGGAAACTTGTTTCTGATGATGGCACTACTGCAATAATAGACCCTGGCGTGGGCAGCAACATTGCTTTTAACGGTAAAAATGCAGTTAAATTTAGAGAATTAAATAAAGCAGCTTTTGATTATATCAATAGTATTAAAAAAGGCGATGAAGTAAAATATGATCTTTTTGGGGAAGAACATAAGGGAATTGTCGAAAAAATAAATAAAGATCGGCAAGGTAATATTTCGAGCATAAGAATCGAAGATAACAAGATTGAAAAGAAGGATATTATTCCCTTCCTGAAAAAAGATTTTGATCATTTATTACATTATACATATTTCCGTGAAACATATGACCCAGAAAGTAAATACGATAAGGAGGATATCGACAAGCTTCTTACTGAATATGAATATATAACAAGCGATGAAGCAGGGAAAAAGGCAATGCGTATTCATAAAGCCTCTGCTGATAATACGTTAAAAGAAATCCAAGAAAAAGGCTCTATAAGGGTAGCTGATCCAAAAGCCGTTGCTGTTAATATTAAAAAATATACAGGAATTGATGTCATCGCTGATGAAGAATATGGTACTGTCAAATTAAAACCTGATGATATTGTTGAAGAACCTATTGAAAATTATCATATCTTTGAAGAAGATGAAATAAATAAAGCTTATGGTTCGGAAGAAAAGAGACAACAGGCTATTGAAAGTACCGCCAGAGATGTTGAAAAAAGAAGCCTCTCTGGGAATTATCATAGAGGACGAGGTACTGTACGGGAACGGGAAGAAACAGCTGGAAGCACGGAAAGAACTTCATCGTTCCTTGATAGGATTAAGGAAAGAACGGTATTCGAAGGATTCAAAGAATCAGGCGAAATAGATTTTATAGGTCTGCGGATTAATTCCCCACAAGATATTGCAGATATTTTTACTATTCATCGTTCCCCCTATATTGAAAAATCACATGTTATTTTTACAAAAGATAATAAGATTGTTGGCACCACAGCAGCAACATTATTTCATACTGCCGAAGCCTCGTTTGCAAAAAATGAACAAATAAAGAATCTGTATAAAAAATTTAATGCCGATGGAATGTATTTACTTCACAACCATCCATCCGGCAATCACAAACCCTCTATCGCTGATATATATACTACTTCAAAAATACAAAAAGAATTATCACCCAGAGGTGTTAATCTTATCGGTCATGTTATTATAGACGATAAAAAATTCAGTTATATTAATATTACCAATAAACCTTATACTGGAACTAATTCAATAGGAGAACTCCAAGATTATATTGAAAATGAAATAGAAGAAATTGATTATAAAAATGCAGTCCCTAAATTATTTGTAGAAAGAGAAAAGTTACCTTCTGGTTCTGATGCTCCCAAAAGACTGATAGAAATTTCAAAAGCACTTCTTAAAGAAAAAGGATATAGGGGAGCAATTATTTATCTTTCACAAAGCCTTGATATTAATGCTTATGATGTTTTCCCAAAAAATGCAAACAATCAACATATCATAAAAATAGCCAATGATGGTATCGAAAACCATTTGGGAAGTAGGTTAGCCTTCGTACATGACGGAAGTTATAATTTTTGGGGCTATAGTATGCCTTATGGTACTTTAGATGTTATCAATACCGAAAAAGGAGTAAGTGAGTATTTTCAATCAGAAGGAAAAAAGAAAATTTCAGAAGATGACATAATAACCCTTTGGGATGAAGCATTAAGATATCGTTCTGCAAAGCCCTTCTATTCACCCACAGAAAAAGCCCTTGAGAGCATAAAACAGAAAAAAGGTACTCCTGATCAAATGAAGGCTATGTTGCTTAAAAATGGCGCAAAACAGGCTGAATTAGACTGGATGGGATGGGATGAATTTATTGAAGGTAAAAAATCTGTTACTAAAGAGGATATTCAGGCATGGATTGATCAGAATAAAGTGGAAGTGGAGGAAGTGGAGAAGGGAAGCGAAAAATATATCACAGAAAGAAAAAAATTAGAGGCAGAATTAGAATCAATCCGCAATAAAATTAAAGAATCAAACATAAAAGAGGTTGAAGATGCAAAGGCCAAGGCCCAAAAAGTAGCAGATTTAGCAATTAAAGATTTTACAAAAGAGAATAGGAAAAAAAGAGATGAGGCCGAGGCTGAAATGAGGAAAGTATATAATAAACATTTCGGCGACTCCTATCAAAGAATGGAGGAGATAAATACAAGATTAGCGGAATTATGGGGGTTGACAGAAAAAGGCGATACCAAATTCTCCCAATATCAGTTACCCGGAGGAGAGAATTACAAGGAAGTGTTGCTGACAATGCCTTGGGAAAAACCTACAGAATTACCAAAGGGATGGAAAATTAAAGAAGGTAAAAAAAATTGGAAGAAGATTTGGCAAATCATTAAGGCAGACGGAAAAAGAAGTATTCCAATTAAAGCAAAATCAAAAGAAGACGCATTACAAATATATTTTAATACTTATCCACAATTTTTTAATGAAAAATTTAAATCCTCCCATTGGGAAGAAACCAACGTATTAGCCCATATCCGTTTTAACGAAAGAACAGACAGTGAAGGGAACAAAGTATTATTCCTGGAAGAAATACAATCTGACTGGGCGCAGAAAGGTAGAGAGGAAGGATTTAAAAAACCTTCTGGAAAAACTTTTGCAGAGTTGGGCATTGAAGCAGATAAATTACGTGAAAAAATTCAATCTTCGGAGAATGTAAAAGAAAAAGAAGATTTAAGGAGAAAACTTGATGAGATTGAGCAGGAAAGAAGTGATTTGGAGAATGAAGGATTTACTCCCGATATGCCATTCAAAACAACTCCCCAATGGGTAAATCTTGCATTAAGGAGAATGATAAGGTATGCAGCCGAAAATGGTTTTGATAGTGTTGCATGGACCCCAGGAGAGATACAGGCAGATAGATATGATTTGAGTAAACAGGTAGATCAATTGACTTATTTTAAAAATAAAGAAAACAGTACTTATAATTTACATATATTACCAAAACCTACTGCACAAAATAGAGATCCTGATACAGAAAGAATCAATAATATTCCTGAAAATAAATTGGAAGATTATGTGGGCAAAGATGTAGCTTCTAAAATAATCAACAATGAAGGATTTGATACAGAGGGAAAATGGTATAGTAGGTCCGCTTATGAGTTTGCGGGTGTATTATCAGGTGAAGGATTAAAAGTAGGCGGTGAAGGATTAAAAGTAGGCGGCGAAGGGCAAAAAATATTCTATGACAAAATAGTCCCGGCACAGGCCAATAAGATATTTAAGAAATTCGGGTCAAAAGTAGGTGAAACAACCATTGACTTAAATCAAGGTGATGTAAATCTCGAACTGGCAACCGAAGCAGTTACGAAACTTCGTGATAAAATGTTGGATGTGAATTATATTCCTGTTACTGTCGGAATGAAAGAAGCAGCACTTTATGAAGGTATGCCTATATTTGAGCCTAAAGCTGAATACGGTCCTCCTGAAAAACCTAAAAAAGAAGATTACCCATTAATGTCAGATTATCTAAAAGACCTTGAAAAATATTACAAGGAAAATCCTGATAAGGCATTCCCGCTTAAACAAAAAATAACACAAGCTCAAAACGCAGTATTTGAGGATAATGGTTTAGTTGATGAAACTATTGAGGCCCACAAAAGAGCGATGGAAGTCTATTCGGAAAAAGAAAAAGAGAAAGTTCCTATCAAGGAGACTATTGATAAGATGAGGGAATTTTATAATGATGATAATCTTCCAATAAGACGCTGGCAGGAAGCTATAATAAAACATGGAGGTAAATTACCGGAAACCGAATATGAAGGAGAAAAAACAAAAATTGATGCTTACAGGGATATCCGTAATATGTTTGGCCGGATGGAGGCATTATATGAAGAATTTCAACAGGAAAATATTAAACCAGTAATCGAAAGTTTTACGAAAATTATCAAGTCAGGCATGAAGTCCGAAGGCATTCTTCCATATATGATAGCAAAACATGGATTAGAACGCAATCGGGTTATGAGAGAGGAGGAAATGGAGAAATTCATGGAGAATAACCCTGATGCAACAATGGATGAATTGTTTGATTATGAAGATAAACTGGCTAATAAGGATTTTGCAGGACTGAAACCTTTTGATTCGGAAGGAAAATTTAAAAATGTTGATGACCTGGCGGAAGCAATTATAGAAGGATTTGAAAAACAGGTACCTTCTGAACTTGTTGAAGAGCTATGGAATAATACACGTAAGGCAACTGATTATACTCTTGATACATGGCTCGAAGGAGGGCAGATAAGTAAAAAAACCTATGATTATTTGAAAGAGAAATATGATAATTTTATTCCACTTAGAGGATGGAAAGAGGGTGCAGCCAAATTTTTACGCTATAAAAGTGCAGGACACGGAATAGGAGCTTCGTTGAAACGTGCCTTTGGTCGTTTAAGTCTTGCTGACAATCCGATAGCTTACATACAATCAGTAGGATTCAAAGCTATTAATGAAAGGGTTACAAATGAAGTAAGACAGGAAGCTCTTAAGATAGTTTTTGAAAATTACGGGAAAGATTTTAATGATCTTCATAAACTTAAAAAGGCATACCTGGTAGAAAAAGAAATTTGGAATGAAGAAGATCAGATATATGAAAATGCCTGGTCATTATACCGGGATGAAAACGGTAATCTTACCAGGCCACCAGCAGAAATGTTTAAAGAAGGAAAGGTAAAAACTGAAACTAATTCGGAACACGAAAAATTAAGAACCGTATGGAACGCCAAGGAACATGAAGTTATTGTCAGAAATAACGGTGATTTTGCTGTAATCGTATTTCCTGAAAAACAACTATCCGTAGCGCAGGCATTTAATAACCAAAATACAATGGTAGAGTTTCTGGGGCATGTATTCGATGCTCGAAAACTGGGTGAAACATGGATATTCAGATGGTTGGGAGCATGGACTAACTTCATGAAGGCTATGTTTACCGGTTATAATCCAACATTTCCTTTAAGAAATTTACCACGTGACCAATTTGAAGCTGCTTTAACTCAAAATATAAGGCTCAATACCCGAATGACTAAAATTCCTGAAAATATACCTGTGGCTGTTAGGGCAATTGTTAGAAATATGTCCGGCAAATATGATCCTAAAAACAGATATGATGTTGAAATGAGAAATTGCAGGGAAGCTGGAGGATTTACAGGATTTACACATGAAAAAACAATTGCTAAACTTGAAAGAGAATTGAAGCGTGAATTGAAGCGATCATTAAGAAGCGATAAATTAGTAGGTAAAACATGGGATAAGTTGACAGGAATATTCAGGTTTATTGAATATTATAACAGATTATTTGAGGACACAACTCGTTTCGGCGTTTATCTTGATGCAAGAGATAAAGGATTATCAATAAAAGATTCTGCATTTGAAAGCCGGAATGCCAGTGTTGACTTTAATATGAAGGGCAAAGGAACAAGACCAATAGAAGCATGGTACGCCTTTTATAAAGTCGGTATGGCTGCATTACAAAAAAATCTTCAATTACCTAAAATAAATTCTAAAAAATTTTGGAGAAATGCTGTTACTATTCTTGTTTTTGGAGCAATTGAAGCGATGTTAAATGATTGGGCAACTGGTGAGGATGAGGATGAGGACGAAATGTCTAAATATGAAAGAATAAATCATTATGTCAGGGAGAATTATTTAAATATTGTACTTCCTTTTGGTAAAAAAGAAACTTATCTAAGATTACCATTATCACAGTTCTGGCGTGGGTTCCATGCTATGGGAGTTACAATGTATGATTATTTTAATGACAGAGTTTCAGAAGGAGAAGCTTTAGGGAGGATTATAAGCAACTTCATTGCAGGAATGGCGCCAATAGATGTTACTGCCTTTGTCCAGGAAGGTAAATTTCATGCTTGGGGGCCACTTGTTCCTACACCTGCAAAACCAATACAGGAAATTATTGTCAATAGAGATTTTATGGGTAACAAAATAGCCTATGAAGCATTTACAAAAAAATTGGAAGAAGATTTGGCAAATTCGGGATTACATAAAAAATATGTCAATCCAGCAGCGAAGTTTATAACTGATGTGTTATTTGAATCTGGTGGCGGAATATCTGAATATAAAATGAGGATGGGCAAAGATGGAAAACTGAAATATGTTCCCAGTTTTATGGATGTAAATCCTTCAAAAATAGAACATTTAATAAGTGGTTACTTAGGAGGTACGGGAAAATTCATTAATGATATTTTAAATACTTTAAATGATTTTGTAACAGTAGAGGAAGAATACAATTGGCAAGATTGGCCATTCATTAATGATTTTGTCCGTAGTGTCCCTGATGAAAAATGGATTATACTTGATAAATATTATGGATATAAAAAGCATATTGATAGAGCTAAAATAATAAGGAATAAAGCAAAGGCAGAACGTGATGATGAGCAATGGGAAAGATATAAATCCGGTGATTACAGGGATGCAATAAAAGTACTTGATAAATGTGAAAGAAAACTTAAACAAAAAAAAGATGAACGAGGCAGTGATCTTATTGGATTAGAAAATGTAGATGAATTAGGTGATCAGATGATAGAATTACGTAAAGATGCAGTTAAAGAATTAGATAAATTAAATATCAATAAGCCATGATTACAGATATTTCAAAATTAGATATAAAAAGGATTGCCCGGAGACAGGGAAACACAAAAACCTCCCGGCGTACTATAAAAGATACTTCATATAGCAATATATCTGCTAATATGAATATGATGGAGACCTATCGTCAGGACTGGGATTCTCTGGATGACTTCCGGGAACGTTATCGTAGGGTATGTAAATTCCATCGTGGTGATCAGTGGAGTGATAAGACTACCAATGATGATGGACAGACTGTTACCGAAGAAACTTATATTCAGGAACAGGGTAAATTACCGTTAAAACAGAATATTATTCGTCCTCTGGCAAAATCACTGGAAGGTTTATTCCGCAGCGAAAAAGGAAAGTCTGTTGTTATCAGCCGCAAGCCAGATTCAGCACAGCTTGAAAAAATGTTATCTAATGCAATTCAGTATGTCCTGCAAGTCAATGAAGCAAGAGAAATTGACCCGAGAACATTTGATATATTTGTTCTTTCCGGGCTTCCAATACAGAAAGTAGGTTATGATTTTATTGATAAATATGGCCGGTATGATGTTGTCATTGATTACGTTGACGGACAGTACATGTTCTTTAATACGGATATTAAAGATGTTAGGGGAAATGATCTAAGACGAATAGGACAACTTCATGATATAAC
The DNA here is from genome assembly GCA_021734835.1 of Candidatus Cloacimonadota bacterium. Lineage (GTDB taxonomy): Bacteria > Cloacimonadota > Cloacimonadia > Cloacimonadales > TCS61 > Tenebribacter. Next base: position 7,372 of record JAIPIH010000050.1, read on the forward strand.
CATGGACGAATTGTTTGTTCATTTTGCTAAAACAGAAGAAGATAAAAAAGTGCTCAAAGACCTTTATCGTTATATTACGAGGCATGAAATAGTTTCTCAATACGGGCTATCAGCAGAAAGAGGCGAAAACCTTGATTTTTATCTTCCTAATGAAACGCATATTTGCCGTGTAATAGAAGTATGGGAGAAAAAGGCTGTTGATGTTATCGAGTACTGGGATCAGGTAGACGGAAGTGAAGGCATCTGGGATGGAACTCTTGATGAGCTGATAGAAATAAACCAGTTAAGAGAAGTTGAGTATGAAGCTAATGATGTACCGGAAGATAAGCGTCCTTATATCCATTATGATACAAACACGGTCTTTAAGTGGTTTTATAAATACCTAACTCCCTTCGGCCATGTATTACGTGAAGGAGAAACGCCTTATAAACATGGTATGCACCCTTATATCATGTACCCTTATCCGCTTATTAACGGTGAAGTCTGGGGACCGATAGAAGATGTTATTGATCAGCAAAAGTATATAAACCGGCTTATTACTCTCTGGGATTTCATTATGGGTACCAGCGCGAAGAACACAGCCATATTTGATGAACAATCACTTAATGGATTAACACCGGAAGAGCTCGGAGTAAAATACAGGGAAGTTGGTGGAGTGATTGTCCTTGATATGCAAAAAGGTAAAGCCACACCGCCAATGGAATTAGGAGGGAAGCTGCCTAATCTGGGAATAACAGAG
>JAIPIH010000051.1 GCA_021734835.1 Candidatus Cloacimonadota bacterium
CTCAACGCCCACCATATCTGACCCTATAAAGGGCGTTTAGCTCAGTTGGGAGAGCGCCTGCCTTACAAGCAGGATGTCGGGGGTTCAAGTCCCTCAACGCCCACCATATCTGACCCTATAAAGGGCGTTTAGCTCAGTTGGGAGAGCGCCTGCCTTACAAGCAGGATGTCGGGGGTTCAAGTCCCTCAACGCCCACCATATTTCCAGCCGCTGTAATCAGCGGCTTTTTTTGTTGACAAATATTCGATTATTAATTATTTAAGTATAAATAAATTTTGTGAGTTGATTTTAGATATATACAAAAAATTTTGGACATAAGAATTCCAAAAAGACAGAGATATATACTCACATTACAAAAAAAAGGAATTTCGAAAATCAAGAATCCATTAGATGAAATGGACATGGATGATTGATGAGCTGTACAATAACTATTCGATTTGGAGTTATTATACAGTTATTTTCTGTAATTAATTATAGGTTAGTCATGTATAGTAATTATAACTGGCGTGGCTTACATATGTTAGTAGCAACTAAATTGGAGGAAATATGAATAGAAAAATTATTTGGATTATATTAATTTTATTATTATCTTTAAACACTATATGCTTCGCTAACAGATTAGCACTCGTTATTGGGAACAGTAATTACAAAGGAAACCCACTTAAAAACCCAGTGAATGATGCAAATGATATTGCTACTACATTGAGTGAACTGGATTTTGAAGTGATCAAAAGAACAAATCTGAACAAAAGAGAATTGATAGAAATTGCTGATAGTTTTGAAAACTCAATAAGCTCAAATGATGAAGTAATGTTTTATTTCAGTGGTCATGGTATGCAGGTAGGAGGAGCCAACTATCTGGTTCCTATTGACTCTAAAATTAATAAAGAAGGTGATGTTGAATATGAAGCTGTTTGTTTAGATAGAATTATCAATTGCTTAGAGAAAGCTAAAATGAAAATCGTTGTTTTGGATGCATGTCGTGACAACCCATACAAAGGCACCAGAAGCGTTAGCAAAGGTTTAGCTCAGATTGCAACAAAAGAAGATGGAACCTTTATTGCTTATTCAACAGCTCCAGGTACTACTGCCCAAGATGGTACTGGACGAAATAGTCCCTATACAAAAAACCTAATTGTTCAAATGAAAACTGATTTGAATATTGAAAGAGTATTTAAAGAAGTTAGAAAATCTGTTAAAAGTGAAACAAATAATAAACAAATACCCTGGGAATCGTCATCATTAACAAATGATTTTTGTTTCAGTGAAACCCAAAAGTTCAATAATATTAAATCACAATTAAAAGTCGATGATTTACAAAGAATCAATGATCTTTTAGCCCAAATCAATAATGGAGAATATGTCGATGTTCCTATACGGTTATTCACAGAGCTTACTGTGCGATCAGAACAGCTTAGCATGGATGAATTACAAAATTTTGTTTCTAACGCAATAGAAATACTTTCTTCAGAAAGTAATTTCTTTGTTGACGGAAATAGTGAATCCATTCAAATTCAAGGTGGTGGAAAAGTATTTCTCTATCGCACTAATAATCAAACTATATTTAAAAATGCGCAAAAAGGTGTTCTTGAAGTTCTAGAAGCAATTAATCAAGAAGTTGATATCTATGGTATCAATATTAAAATACGTGGGAAAGAAAAATTCTTCGATATAGAAGGTCTTTCAGGTGTAGCGGGGCGTACTTGGGTTGGATTTGATTTACGGGATATTTAATTATTTGTTTATTACCCTGGTAAATGCGTAATCATATATTATATTTCATTTATTATGAAAGGAATATGAGAATGCAAATATTTGCATCATAAATTTTTGCTTCGTAGGGCAATATCTCGAATCCTGTTGATTCCAGGTTTGTACAGTTTAAGGATATGATTTTGAATACGGCATTACAAGCAAGATGTCAGGGGTTACGCTCCTCAACGCCCACCATATACCAGCCGCTGCCTGCAGCGGCTTTTTTGTTGCTCTATTCATCACCCATCACCCATCACCTCTTCGCATCTTCGGTTTATTCTCACTGGATATAATGTAATGTAAGATTATCAATCGCGAACACCGCAAACAGACGCTAACGAATGTAAAGTAAGAATGGTTATAAACGTAGAGCCGGGTAAAGATTGTATGCGACTATCCTGGTCCAGGAATCTTCTTTAATCCCAGAGCTGGAAGCACTGGTTACATTGTAACAAGACCATCCTGGTCTTGGTTTTACATTTCAATTCACTCATCACCTCTTCGCATTTTCTCATCTTCACAATTTTAATTAAGCAAGTCCAATTATAAATCTTAATTTTGGCAAGGAAATAAATGCAAATAACAGATAATATATTGAAATATATGGCATTACATTAGTTATCTTTTTAAGGTGTTTTGAACTTACAATAAGGGCTGTAGCAAACTACAACCCTTAAACAAATTGAATTAGCTTTACTTTTCGATCGGTTAGGTTAAACAGTCTTTTCCGGGGGATTCCAGAAATATGACTAAACACGGCATTCCCCCTGTTTTGTTTTCATAGCAGGAATTTTAATGATAATTGACCAGATAAGTAGGACTTGCACCGCTGGCGGTACTCCGAAAGTGGGGCGAGAACTACGACTATACAACAATTTTGAGTGTTGAGTTTTGAATTTTTTAATGATGACCTTCAGTTCCAGTTTTGTACTAATTTATCATAATTCCATACTAACCTTATAATATTCCTTAGCGAGCAAAGCTCGCTCCCATTCATAATTCAAAATTAGTTGCCGGAATCTGCTGATAATGGTCGTCATCTACGCCCCTGAAAATACCCAGCGGTGCACGTATGACTTAGCTGCAGAAATTGTTTGAATTCAGGGAGATGTCAGAAAGGGAAATGGGGAATTATTGAAAGCAAACTATTCCAATCTTAAATCTGCATTAAATGATAATCCCCAAAGCATGGAATATTTAAGGCAGTATAAGAATTTAAATACTATGCAGTGGGTATCGGTGGTTTCAGGAATTGGACTTATTATTGCTGGTCTCAGTCAATTAGATAACGAAGAAGGATTATCTTCAAGTGGAAAAAGTCTCATGGTACTTGGTGGTATTACTGCCTCCTTAGCCTGGATCCCAAATTTCGCTAAACCTGAAAAGATCGAAAGTGCTATTGAAGAATATAATAAATGATCAATGATTATATATCTGTTTCCTTAACAAACGATTTTTATGTTGACAGAAATATTATTATTTATTGATTAAGAATAAATAGATTTCGAGGTTTGATTTGAGATATATCTAAAAAATATTAGGACATAAGAATTCAAAAAAGACTAAGAGATATACTCATGATGCAATAAAGAGATTTTAAAAATTGAGGAGTCCGGTAGATAATACTGAATGTATCGGTGATGATTAAGGTATTTGAAGTTTATAATAATTAGCAATGAATTTGAAAAACTACAGTTGGTATGCACAATACAAACTGTAACGTGAGTTTTGATGTTAAAAGGCATATTAAGGAGGAAAAATGAAAATACTTCGTTTTAAAGGAAAGGCAATACATAGTTATATGGACTTCGATATATCTTTTGAGAAAACAGTGACATTCTTAATTGGTATAAATGGATCTGGGAAAACTACGGTTTTAAAATTAATACTTGGTCTGATAACTCCGAGTTATAAGTATCTTGCTAATATCGGATATGATGAAATTGAAATTTATTGTTTATCCCAAGAAAATACTAGAATTAGAATCAAATCAAAAAAAATAAATCAAGATATGCGAGAAATATCATTGTATCGCGGAAATCAAAAAGTATCTACTGATCGATTTAATTGTTTTGATGAAATAAGTAAACACTTCGAAAAAAAACTTGATGATAAATTTGCTGATAATTTTGATTTAATGGAAACAACTAGAGAAATTAGAGAATTACATACACCAATGTTTTTGGGCCTTGATAGAAGAATATTTAAATCAGAAAACCATAGAAACATTATTTATAATGAAAGAACTTCGCGAAGATTTTCACATACCTCTGCTAATGACAGCTTATCAATTAGTTTGTTAGAAGCACAAGAAACTGTTAACGATTATTATCGAACTATACCTAAAAAGCAGGCTGAGCATTCTTTCAATTTCAAGAATAGTGTTTTATCGAAGTCCTTTGAATATACTAAATTTGATTCAATATCTAGCTTTGAACCCGATTTATCTCAAATTGGGAAGAAAAGAAAAGAATTGAATAAGGCGATAGAATTAATTGCTGATACGAATTTGCAAAATGAGATCGAAGTATTCTTTAACAACATTGAAGCTTTGTCAAAAAAAATTAAACTTAAAGAAAACAAAGATGAATTCAGATTAACATTAGAATGGTTAATAAATAATTCACAATTGATAAGAATAGATAAAATTATTGAACTCAGCACAATGTATCAGAAGCAAATATCGAACTTGTATGACCCAATTCATACTCTTGAAGAAATTATAAATAATTTTCTAGGTGAGAGCAATAAAGTGCTTGAAATTTCTGATAACGGTTTTATCCGTATAATTTTGCCAAATGGAACGAAAACAACTATTAATACTCTATCTTCTGGTGAAAAACAAATACTGATAATGATAACTCATCTTGTATTTAATCATTATAATATTCAAAATAAATCTAGCTCATGCATATTTATAATAGATGAGCCTGAGATATCGCTTCATCTCTTCTGGCAAGAGATTTTCGTTGATTCTCTTCTAAAAGCAAATCCCAACGCTCAATACATTTTAGCAACACATTCTCCTACAATAATTGGCAACATTAATAATGAAGTTCTTTGCCAAGATCTTAGTCCTCAGGGAAAATAATATGTTGAAATATGCACCTCATATTAAACCTATTATTTCATTGTTTTATAGATACAAAAATGATATCGATATTTTTGTAGAGGATAGAGATGATTATGAATTCTATATTACTCTCTTAAATCGGCTAATTGATCCTAAAAAAACAAAAATATCTAAACTCATATCCTTGGGTTGTAAGCAAGAAGTAATCAATGTTTGTATCAGAGATCAAAAAGACAAAATTAGAAAGAGATTATATATCATTGATGGAGATCTTGATCTTATAAATGGGAGTATTCCAGAAAATATTAAATACTTACATGTTCACAATAAATATTGTGTAGAAAACTATTTATTTGATGAGTTATCTATAATTGAAATCTTACACAACTTATATGTTCTTTCAAAAGATACTATTCGGGACAGGCTTGATTATAGCAACTGGCTAAAATCTCTTGAGAAGCCATTAATAGAATTATTTATTCATTTTGCAATTGCAACAGAGATCAAACTTCCAAAACATATTCATAAAAAAAATGTTGCAGCTGGTGTTGGTAATTTATGTATTCAAAAAAATAAAATTACAGAATTAAGCGATGATAAAGTTTACATCAAGATCAATGAGATAAAGAATGACATATTAACTATAATAAGTGAAGATGAATATTTAGTTAAACTCATGGAAAGATCAAAAAATTGGCCGATTAATTCAAGCACATTAATAACTATTGTTTCAGGTAAAGATTTTCTTATTCCACTACTTTTCTTTAAGATTAATTCAATATATAAAGGTCAAAAATTCAATAGAAATAGCTTAAGATTGCAATTATCAAAACTTTGTCCATTGGATGATTTTAAAGAACTTTCTAATGCTCTATCTAAATAATAAATTATGCATGTAACAAGCGTGTCGTCGCTCGTGTTGGTCAGGGCTCTTTGTTTGAATCAACTAAATCAAACGTCTGGACTGTTAGTCTTTTGGAGTGACTATTCATACCCCGCCTCACACGCGAACCTTTAGCCGAAAAAATATAAAAGGAGGATATTATGAAATTCGTCGAAAGTAGTATTATTTTTTCATCAATGCTATTTATTTTGTTCGGATGTTCAAGTATTGGATCAGTTGAAGCTGGTTACGCTGGAGCTACAGTTAAAGTTACTTTTAAAGAAGTATCAAAAGAGAATCAAGGTGTGCTTAATGACTTTAATACTAACTATTTGAAAGAAGGGTGGATTGACATTACTGAAGAGCTAGAAGATTGGGAGAGATATGATGATAGTAACGAAATGACATTACAAAGAGATGAAGAAACCAATATGATTATAATAAATCGCAATAGTACATTGGGTAATTCATATATTTGTAAAAGAACTAATAAATTAGGAGAGTTCAAATTCCTAGCCCAAATAAAAACTGAAAAAATTAAAGTTGGACAAGGTACTTTTGCTGATGGCAAATTTCATGCGTATCAGGTAAAGAAAAATAGAAATCCTAATTCAACTGGTTATAATTGGAGTCCGAGTGATTTTTCAACTAACTTTGATTGGACAACTAAAGTGGTCCCAATAATCAACACTAATAAGAATCTTACTACAGTCTTTAGAATAGCTTTGCAAGGCACTTCTGGAACAATTTATATAAAAAATATAAGAATACTTTATAAACCAGCAAAATAAATATGGCAGGCATAAAAAGCCTGTAGGATTAGAGTTGGTCAGTGGTTTTCTCTTGAATCGTTTCGATTCAGGGTTTGGACCGTTCGTCGTGATGGAATCGTTCTGGTCATATCACACATTATAATACTAGTTATTCTTAATAGGAGAAAATATGATTAATGACAGAGCAATTAAAAGAAAAGAAGAAGATGTATTAGGAAGATATCCTTTTGTTGAAAAACTTTCAAAAGCACTTTATGATTGGAGAGAAGAGGAAAGTCTAGTCATATCCTTAACAGGGAAATGGGGTACTGGTAAAAGTTCTATTATCAATTTAGTTAAAGAATATATTGAAGAAGACAAGTTAGATGAAAAGCCAACAGTGATCGACTTTAATCCATGGATGTTCTCAAATATTCATAATCTAAGTAGTCAGTTTTTCAATGAATTGGCAAAGGAACTTAATATTAAGAATGATTCGGAGAAAGACAAGCAATTAGCAAAGAAGATTTCGCTTTATTCTGATTTGTTGAATATATTTCCTTCTACAAAACAAATCTTTAGCCTAAGTTCTTTATTAACGATGATATTGGGTATTTTAGGAGTTTCGCTCAGTAAATTAATTGATATCTTTAACATTTCAGAAACAGCAATACAGGGCACTTTTTATATTTTAGGTATAGTATCACTTCTGGCTGGTCTTCTTAAACAAGTCTCCAATATATTGATAAAGAAGGTTGATGTAAAAAAGAAGTCAATAAGTGGGATAAAAAATGATATTAGTGATATTATGAAAAAAAGAGACAAGAAGTTGGTGATAATCATAGATGATATTGATAGGCTGACACCAGAGGAAGTTAAAGAGATGTTCAAACTTGTAAGAGTGAATGCCGATTTTCCAAATACTATCTATGTACTCGCATACGATAGAGAAATAATTGAAAAATGTATCAACATCAAAGATATTACTGATGGAAAATCATATATCGATAAAATTGTGCAAGTTAATTTTGACATTCCTCGCATTAGCCATAACAAAATAGCAAATTATTTGTTTCAGGAACTTAACAGAGTCCTATCACTCCTTCCTAAGTCTTATGAAGACTATTTTGAGATAGAATACTGGTCGAAAACTTATCACTCTGGTTATAAGTTACTTTTTAAAACTTTGAGAGATGTAAAACGATACATAAGTAGTTTGGAGTTTAATCTTTCATTGATGTGTAAAAAAGGATCAATTGAAGTTAATCCCATAGATTTTATCGCAATTGAAGCGATAAGGGTTTTCTCATCAGTATTTTACGGTCAATTAAAAAATCAAAAAGAACTATTTACTATGGGTAAATCAGAATTGTTTGACTTATTAGGAGATGAGTCAAAAAGAAAAATGACTATCCGGCTGTCTCCGTAAAACTTGACAATAAGATTACTCGGTGGAAATTTGCTATCAAATATTCAATGGAGGTCTATTAATGAAACATTATGAAACGATAAGTTTCTTTGAATTTCAGAAGCAAT